>JAAZZG010000009.1 GCA_014237715.1 Acidimicrobiales bacterium | reverse complement strand
GGGTTGGTCGGCTGCTGACATTCAGGTGTCGGCCCGTACCGACATGCTCGATGGCTCTGGTGGGTTCTTGCGGAAGCTGTTCCCGTTGATCAAGCCGTCGATCCTGGACATTTCGTTCCTGCAGGTCGACCAGACCGATGGTGATGGGTCTCAGGCCCATGTCGCTGATCTGGCGTCTGGCTGGATGGCTGAGAACGCGGCTCACGTTGATGCGTGGATCGCTGAGGCTGCTGGCTGAACGGCCTAAACGTTTGATCCCGGATCCGGTCCCTCTCTGAGGGGCAGGCAACGGGACACGGTGACCGGAGGCCGGGCCCGCAAGGGCCCGGCCTCCCACCGTTTTCACCGGCCGCTTTCACAGGCCGCTTTCCAGTCGGAAAGTTGTCCCGTTCTCCGAGCCCTGCCGGGGCGACTCCACTAGAAGCCAACCGATAAGGTCTGCCGCCTTGCAGCGATACGGGTCACAGCGGTGAGGTCCGCCCGATGAGCGAATTTCGGTCATCGCGCGATGGCCGTATCACCGACGAACGGCCGTGGTGGGACACCTTCCCGTGGTGGTCGGTGATCATTGTCGTTGTGCTGGTGTGGATGGGCTGCCAGATCATCGTCAACGACGACTACGGCCTCGCCTGGGAACGGATCATCCCCGGCCTCGGGCTTACTCTTCGCTCCACCATCTACGCCTTCGGCATTGCTCTGGGAATCGCGCTGATCGCCGGCACCGGCCAGATGTCGCGCAACGTGGTAATCCGGAATCTGGCCCGCACCTACGTCGAGTTCGTCCGGGGCATTCCCATGCTCCCCCTGATTTTCACCGTGGCCCTGATCCTCGTCCCAGAGTTCACCGACCTGCTCAACACCCGCCTGGATGCGTGGTTCGGTTGGGAGTTCAAGCTGTCGTTCGAGATGCGGGCCACGGTGACCCTTGCCGTCATCTATGGGGCCTACATGGCCGAAATCTTCCGAGGCGGCATCCAATCGATCCCGCCGGGCCAGACCGAAGCAGGCCGTTCTCTGGGGCTGAACCGTCGCCAGACCATGCGATCAGTGGTCCTGCCCCAGGCCATGCGGGCCATCATCCCGCCCATGGGCAATGACTTCATCGCCATACTCAAGGACACATCTCTGCTTTCGGTACTTGGGGCCCTGGAAATCACCCAACGTGCCCGCCAGTTCTCAGCCAGCACGTTCAAGTTCCGTGAGGGTTACTTCGTGTCGGCCTTCATCTACCTAGTCCTGACCCTCAGCCTCTCAGTGCTTCTGGGTGTACTGGAGCGGCGCATGACCCGTGACCGAAAGGGCGAACGATGACTGCGCCCAGCATGCCCATGATCAGCCTGCAGGGCGTCTCCAAGACATTCAACCGCACCATCCACGCTGTGCGCGACGTGGATCTTGACGTGGAGGAGGGAGAGGTGGTGGTCATCGTGGGGCCCAGCGGTTCAGGCAAGTCCACGGTGCTGCGATGCATCAACCTCCTGGAGATACCGACCACTGGCGTCGTCATCGTCGACGGCTCCAACCTCACCGACGTGGCCACCGATCTCGACCATGTTCGAGCCGAAGTGGGCATGGTCTTCCAGCAGTTCAACCTGTTCCCCCATCTGACGGTGCTCGAAAACATCACCCTGGCCCAGCGGAAGGTCCGAGGTCGCTCCAAGTCCGAGGCCAACGAAATGGGCATGCGCCAACTCACCAGGGTGGGCATTCCCGAAAAAGCCGACGCCTTCCCCCGTCAGCTCTCCGGAGGCCAGCAGCAGCGGGTGGCGATCGCCCGAGCGCTAGCCATGGAACCCCGCGTGATGCTCTTCGACGAACCCACCTCAGCACTCGACCCCGAGATGGTCAAGGAGGTTCTGGACGTCATGTTGGAGTTGGCCGGTGAGGGCATGACCATGGTGGTGGTCACCCATGAGATGGGCTTCGCTAAAGCCGCCGCGGATCGTCTGGTGTTCATTGACGAGGGCGAGATCGTGGAGGTTGGCGCCCCCGAGGAGGTCTTCTCCAACCCAAGCCACGACCGCACCCGGGCCTTCTTCGACAAGATCCTCTACTGACCGTGTCGCCATCATCTACTGACCGTGGGACTGGACCGGTGGCGATCAGATCATCGCCGCCTCCAGCTGTAGAGCTCGCCGGGATCACCAAACGGTTCCCGGGCGTGGTGGCCAACGACCGGGTCGACCTGCGGGTCGTCGAGGGTGAGATCCACGCCGTAGTCGGTGAGAACGGGGCCGGCAAGTCGACGCTCATGAAGATCCTCTACGGCATGCAGTCCGCCGATGAGGGTCGCATGCAGGTCAACGGCTCCGAGGTTCGGTTCTCGTCGCCGGCCGAGGCCATCGATGCCGGCATCGGCATGGTCCACCAGCACTTCATGCTGGCCGACAACCTGACTGTGCTGGAGAACGTGGTGTTGGGCGCCGAGCCCACTCGGCGTGGCACCATCGATCGGCGATTAGCTCGCCGTGATCTAGAAGAACTGGGCCGCTCTTACGGCCTCGACCTCCATCCCGACGACCTGGTGGAGACCCTCGAAGTCGGTGAACGCCAGCGGGTCGAGATCATCAAAGTGCTCTACCGCGGAGCCAGGGTCCTGATCCTGGACGAGCCAACGGCTGTGCTGGTTCCCCAGGAGGTCGAAGAACTGTTTCGGAACCTGCGAGAACTCAAGTCCCGAGGCCACACCATCATCTTCATCGACCACAAGCTCGCCGAGGTACTGGCCATCGCCGACACCATCACCGTGCTGCGCCAGGGCCGCACGGTGGCCACTGTCGACTCCGGCGAGGTGACGGCCCACGAGTTGGCCGAGCTCATGGTGGGTTCCGAACTGCCCGCCCCGTCCACCGAGCCCCGGGCATCCGACGAGCACGTGACGCTCTCGATGCAAGGTCTGAGCGTGGCCGGCTCCGACGGCCGGCCAGCCGTGGACGCCGTGAACCTCGACGTCCACCGAGGCGAGATAGTCGGGGTGGCCGGGGTAGAGGGCAACGGCCAAGGCGAGCTCATCGAGGCCGTCCTGGGACTGCGGCCTACCAGCGACGGCGACCTCCTCTTGGACGGCGAGTCCATGAACGGCTGGCCAGTGCGACGGCGCCGGGAAGCGGGCATGGGTTACATCCCTGAGGACCGGAACCGTCGTGGCCTGCTGCCCGATGCTCCGCTGTGGGAGAACGCCATGTTGGGCCACCAGACACAACCTCCCTACGCCCGGGGCCCATGGCTGAACCGGTCGGGCGCCCGGGAGGCCACGACCCGGATCGTGTCCGGCTTCGACGTCCGTACGCCGGGTATCGACACGTCCGCCAGGGCGCTCTCGGGCGGCAACCAGCAGAAGTTGGTCATCGGCCGCGAAATGCTGGCCGGTCCCCGCATGCTGGTGGCCGCCCATCCCACCCGGGGCATAGACGTGGGCGCCCAGGCTGCCGTCTGGGAGAACCTGCGAACAGCTCGCCGCGACGGCCTGGCCGTGCTATTGGTGTCGGCCGACCTGGAAGAACTGATCGGTCTGGCCGACCGACTGGTGGTCATGCTGCGGGGTCGCATCGTGGCCGAGCTCGACCCGGCCACCACCACGCCACGCCTGCTGGGCAGCCACATGACCGGCGCGGCCGCAGAGGCGACCGACGATGAAGGTCGGACGCCGTGACCCTCCGACGGATCGCCATGGCCCTGGCCGCGCCCGTCTGTGCGTTCGCCTTCTCGATCGCCCTGTCGTCGCTCGTACTGCTGGCCGTCGGCACCAGCCCGCTTGAGGCCTGGCTGGAAATGCTCTCATACGGCTCCCGCCTCGAGACCCTGGTTGCGACCGGCAATCGGGCCACACAGCTGTACCTGGCCGGGATCGCGGTGGCCATCGGGTTCCGCATGAACCTGTTCAACATCGGCGTGGAGGGCCAGTACGTGCTGGCCGCCATGCTGGCCGCTGCCGCCGGCGGGGCGGTCAACCTGCCGCCAATACTGCATGTGGCACTCATCATGGTGGTGGCCATGGCCGTGGGCTCAAGTTTCGCCGGGGTGGCCGGCTACCTGAAGGTCTCGCGCGGCGTCCACGAGGTGATCTCCACCATCATGCTCAACGCCGTAGCACTCGGCCTCACGGGGTTTCTGCTTCGCTCCTGGCTACTCGACGGGGCCGACACCACGCTCAACATGATGACCCCAGAAATCCCACCGTCAGGCCGGTTCCCGAATCTAAATGGCGTGGTGGAGGGCCTCAGCCGGGAAATCACCCGGGGCCGTGAACTCTGGGGTTTCCTGCTGGTGGCCATCCTCGTCGGTGTCCTATTCCACCTGTTCCTGAGTCGCACCCGAGCCGGCTACGACCTGCGGGTAACCGGTTTGAACCCGTTCGCGGCCGAGGCCTCCGGCGTGCACCCGTCGTCCACCGTGCTACGAGCCATGCTGCTGTCGGGCGCGGTGGCTGGACTGATCGGACTCCCCGAGATCCTCGGCCACGCCCACAGGTATGACCTCAACTTCACTCAAGGCCTGGGCTTTGCTGGTATCGCCGTGGCCCTGATTGGCCGCAACCACGCTGTCGGAGTGGGCATCGCGGCGCTCCTGTTCGGCTGGTTGGACAGCGCTGCACCCATCCTCGACGTGGTTGGCGACACCCCCCGGGAGATCGTGTCGATACTCCAAGGCGTGGTGGTGCTGTCAGCCGTGGTTGCCTTCGAGGTGGTCAGCCGGATCCGCCGGGCCGCTGAGGCCCGCGACGCAGCCGAGGCGACCCTCGCCCCCGTAACGGCACCCGATGGGAGCCCGTCATGAGAGGCCTGCTGCGGTCGTCGATGGTGCTCCGATGGATGCTGGCAGCCCTCGGCCTCGTCGTGGCCCTGTCGATTGTCCAGGGCCTGGCCCGACCCGAGACCACCGACCTCCTCTCGGCCGGTACCGCTGAGTCCACACTCCGGCGGGCCGTTCCCATCCTGCTGGCCGGCCTGGGCGGCATCTGGGCCGAGCGGGCTGGCGTGGTCAATATCGGTCTCGAAGGGATGATGGTGCTGGGCACGTGGTTCGGTGCTTGGGGAGCCCTCGAGTTCGGACCGTGGTGGGGCATGGCCATAGGCATGGCCGGCGGAGCGGGCGGCGGACTACTCCACGCTGTGGCCACCGTGGGATTCGGAGTCGATCACATCATCTCCGGCGTGGCCATCAATATTCTCGCTCCAGCCGCAGCTCGATTCCTCTCACGCGAGTTCTTCGCCGGACGCCCGGGCGGCGGCCTGACCCAGTCCCCCCGAGTGGAGTCGGTAGGTTCGGTAGACGTCCCGTTCGTATCAGGTGGAGACCTGTTCGGCTGGACCACCCCCGACTTATTCGGATGGATCGACGACCAGGGCTGGTTCCTGGTCTCGGACACTGCCGCCCTGCTCTCAGGCATCACCCAGAGTGTCTCGTGGGCCACGTTGGTGGCTCTGGCCCTCGTGCCGATCTCGGTGTTTCTGCTGTGGCGCACACCAGTCGGGCTGCGCATCCGGGCATCGGGTGAACACCCGGTGGCCGCCGACAGCCTCGGCGTGAACGTGTACCGAATGAAGTTCACCGCTGTGGTGGTGAGCGGCGGGCTTGCCGGCTTCGGTGGTGCGTTTATCGCTATCGAGCAGACCGGCATCTACCGCGAGAACCAGGTCCAGGGCCGGGGTTTCATTGGCTTGGCAACCGTCATCTTCGGTAACTGGCAGCCAGCGGGAGCCTTCCTGGGGTCGCTCCTGTTCGGCTTCGCCGATGCCCTGCAGCTCCGGGACCGCACCGCGGTGCACGCCCTGCTGCTGCTGGTCGGCGTGGCGCTGGCCGCCCTGGCCGTCCGGGCCTTCGTGCAACGCCGTACCCGCCCAGCGGTGCTGCTCTCCGTCGCCTCGGCGGGCGTGTTGTGGTGGTACGCGGTGACCGAGGAGGTGGTCAGCGAGCTGCCACCGATCACCCCGCACGTCGCCACACTGCTAGTCCTAGTGTTCGCAACCAGCCGCCTCCGGCCGCCGGCATCCATCGGGCTCCGTTACCGACGCGGCCAGGAGTGACCGACGGAGTGGCCGGCGTACTGGACAACGAGCAGCGACAGCACTTCGAGCAACACGGCTACGTGGTTCTGGGTGGCTTCGTGCCCGACGACCTGCTCGACGACCTGCGTACCCGGATCGACGAGATGGTGGTCGGATACGCCAACGGTGGATTACCCGACGGTGCAGCCAGCGTGTTCTCGACCACCGAACAGACCCATGCCCAGGACGACTGGTTCCTCACCTCGGCTGACGTGATCCGCCCCTTCTTCGAGGACGGGGCCTTCGCCCCGGATGGTGACGGCGTCAGCCATCAGGTCGTGCCCATGGACCAAGCGTTGAACAAGTTGGGCCACGCCATGCACGACCTGGACCCAGTGTTCGACCGGTTTTCGCGAAGCCCCTCCATGGCCGGCCTGGCCGCCGACCTCGGCTTCGTCGACCCACTGCTCCTCCAGTCCATGGTGATCTTCAAGCCGCCCCGAATCGGCGGCGAAGTGATCTGCCACTGCGATCACTCGTTCCTGTGGACCGAGCCGCAGACCGTAGTGGGCTTCTGGTTCGCCCTGGACGACGCCACGATCAACAACGGCTGCATGTGGGCCATCCCCGGCGGGCAGACCGGCGGGGCCCGCACCCGGTTCCGCCGTGAGGGCGCCGGCACGACCACCGACGTACTCGACCCCACCCCATACGACATGGACGCCCTAGTTCCCCTCGAGGTGGAGGCAGGCACCTGCATCGCCTTCCATGGTTGCCTTCCACACTGGAGCGGCCCCAACACCTCGGACCAGCCCCGGCTGGCCTACACGCTGCACCTCATCGATGGCACCGCCCACTACTCGGCCGACAACTGGCTGCAACGGAGCCCCGACCTCCCCCTTCGTGGGTTCTGAGCCCTGTCTTTCTGACCCATCCGCGGGTCTGGGTAGCCTTACCCATGGGAACTGATACCAACCTCAACCAGCCACTCCGGTTAGAGACGATCCGCCGAGCCCCCAAGGTGCTCCTCCACGACCACCTCGACGGCGGCCTCCGCCCGTCCACAGTGCTGGATCTGGCCGACGCCACCGGCCACGTCCTTCCCGCCGACAACGAGGCCTCTCTGGCTACCTGGTTCCACCGGGGCGCCGATCGCCTCGACCTCGGTCTCTACCTCGAGACCTTCGAACACACGGTCGGCGTCATGCAGACCCCGGAGGCCTGCCACCGGGTAGCCGCCGAATGCGCCGGCGACCTGGCCGACGACGGCTGCGTGTACGCCGAGGTCCGCTTCGCGCCGGCGTTGCATACCGAACAGGGCATGGCGCTCGACGAGGTGCTCGAAGCCGTCCTGGCCGGTTTTGCAGACGGTTCGGTAGGCACCCCGCTAACCGTCCGCACGCTGGTCACGGCCATGCGGACCTCGACCGATTCACTCGAGGTGGCTGAACTGGCGGTCCGGTACCGGGACCGAGGCGTGGTGGGTTTCGACATTGCCGGCCGAGAAGCCGGCTATCCCCCAACGCTGCACCTGGCGGCCTTCCAGTACCTGCAACGGGAGAACTTCCACTTCACCATTCACGCCGGCGAGGCGTTCGGCCCTGCGTCGATCTGGGAGGCCGTGCAGTACTGCGGTGCCGAACGTCTGGGCCACGGCGTGCGAATCGTGGATGACATCACGACCGACGCCGACAGCGAGGCTCACCTGGGCCGGCTGGCCTCCTTCGTCCGGGACCGCCGCATCCCCCTTGAGCTCTGCCCGACGTCCAACGTGCACACCGGGGCGGCGGCCGACATCGCGTCGCACCCCATTGGCGACCTACGGCGGCTCGGCTTCCGGGTTACCGTCAATACCGACAACCGCCTGATGAGCGACGTCTCGATGACCTCCGAGATGGCCTCCCTGAACGAGGCATTCGGCTGGGGTCTGGCCGACCTGCGTTGGCTGACCATCAACTCCATGAAGAGCGCCTTCCTGCCCTTCGATGAGCGGCTGGCCATCATCGAGAACGTCGTCAAGCCCGGGTACGCCGAGCTGATGGCGGAGACTGGATGACCACGCTGTCCGAAGCCGATTCCCGGACCCTGGTCGCCGAAGCCGGCGTGATCGTATCGAGGTGGGCCACGGCCGATACTGCCGACAACGCTGCAGTGGCGGCCGAGGAAATGGGCTTCCCGGTGGTGGTCAAGCTGTGCGGTGATGCCATTGCCCACAAAACCGAACGGGGGCTGGTGCGCCTGTCCTTGACCTCGGCCGACGATGTGCGGGTCGCGGCGACCGACCTGTTGGGTGCGGCCACCGAGTCCGACGGCGACGTAGAACTGCTGGTTTCGACCATGGTGAGGGGCGACCGGGAACTCATCGCCGGACTGGTGCGTGACCCCCAGTTCGGACCGTGCGTGATGCTGGGCGTGGGCGGCGTCCTGGCCGAAGCAGTTGCCGACGTGGCCTTCCGCCTGGCGCCTCTGGAACGGCTCGATGCCCACGAGCTGATCGACGACCTGGGATCCCAGACGCTGCTCGGACCATTCCGGGGCCAGCCGGCCGTCGACCGCGACGCTCTGGCCGACACCCTGTGCGCCCTGGGTGACTTGGCCGGCGACCCGGCTATCGCCTCGATCGACCTGAACCCGTTGATCGTGGTGGAGGGCCAACCGATGGCCGTCGACGCTCTCGTGGAGCGCACCTGATGGCGCGCGACCTGACCCCGCTGTTTGAGCCCCGCGGTGTGGTGGTGACCGGCGTGTCCAGCCATCCGGGCAAGTTCGGCTTCGTGACCCTCCACAACCTCTTGTCGTGTGGCTATCAGGGCGAGGTCTTTGCCGTGGGTCGACCCGATCCCGAGGGAGGGGCCCCCATCATTTTGAACTGCCCAGTTCTGGCCTCCGTTGATGCGCTGCCCGAGGGGGCAGCCGAGCTGCTCGTGGTCTGTACCCCCGTGTCGGCCAACGAGCAGATAATTCGCACGGCTGCCGAGCGTGGCGTAAGAGCCGTGTTCGTGGCCGCCGGCGGGTATTCAGAAGCCAGCGAAGAGGGCGCGGCGGCCGAGACACGACTGGTCGCCCTGGCCAATGAACTGGACCTCGTCCTGGCCGGGCCCAACGGACAGGGCATCACCTCCCCACCGGTGGGCCTGTGCGCGCAGATCGTGGCTCCCTTCCCTCCCCGAGGCAGGATCGGGGTGGCCTCCCAGTCGGGCAATTTCGTCTCTGCGTTCCAGAACTACGCGGCCCAGACGGGCATCGGTATCAGCCGTTCTGTATCCGCTGGAAACGCTGCGGCCACCAGCATCGCCGATTACCTGGAGTGGTTCGCCGACGATCCGGAGACCGACGTCGGTCTTTGCTACGTGGAGGGTCTCACCGATGGGCGCGACTTCTTCGAGCGGGTCCGGGCCATCACTCCCCGGATGCCAGTGGTGGTCGTCAAGGGTGGGGCGACCACCGGTGGCCAACGGGCCGCGGCATCCCACACCGGGTCGCTGGCGTCCGACGATCGCGTGTTCGACGGGATGGCCCGTCAGGCCGGCATGGTGCGGGCTACGACCATCGAGGCGGCCTTTGAGGCGGCCGCCACCCTGGCCACCCAGCCACTACCTGGCGGCAGCGGCGTGGTGGTGCTGACCACGGCCGGCGGCTGGGGCGTGGTGACCGCCGACGCGATAACCACCCATCGAGATCTGACGCTCACCACACTTCCCGACGACCTGCTGACCGCGGTGGACGCGATGCTTCCGCCCCGTTGGAGCCGTAACAACCCGGTTGACCTGGCCGGCGGTGAGACCCGGGAGACCATCCCCGAGCTGCTCGACATGGTGGCCGGCCACCCGGGTGTGGACTCGGTGGTCCAGCTGGGGTTGGGTATCCAGGGCAACACCGCGGCGTTAACACGTAGCGGACCGTTCCACCCCGACCACGGACTGGAACGTATCGTGGACTTTCACGAGCGTCAGGAGCGTCGCTACGCCGAGGCAGCCGCCGATGCATCGACAACCCATGGCAAGCCGGTACTGGTGGCCTCTGAACTGGCCGTGACCCAACCCGACAACCCGATGGTGGCCGCCGTGCGGGGCACCGACCGGCTTTGCTACCCATCGGCCGACCGGGCCGTGGCAGCCCTCGGCCATCTGGTCCGGTACGCCTCGTGGCGCCGGGCCCGCGCCTGACCCGACCAACCGCTTTGCGGATCAGCCTCACAGTTTGAAGGGTCCAGGCCACGACTACCGAGCACCTGCCCAGCCCACCCCGGCTGGAGCGTCGCCATCACCACCACCCGGTCAGCGGCTCAATCAGAAATAGGGTCAGCGGCGGGCTGAGCGGAGGGCGGTGGCCAGGTTGCCGCGACTACCCACTTCGACGCCGTCCAGGCCCAGGAACGTGGCCAGCCGGTCCAACTCGGCCGACAACTCGACGGCCACATGGTCCCGATCCACCCCGTCCTCGGCGAACACGCCTCGAGCCAACAAAAGACCAGTTCCCCCGCTGGTCCCTCCTCTTGCCCGGCGGTCGGCCTTGACATCGACCCGACCCACCAACCGGTCGCCCAGGAGGAACGGCAGTACGTAGTAGCCGTACTCCCGATCCGGTTCTGGCACGTAGATCTCGATGCGGTACCGAAAGTCGAACAGTCGCTCGGCCCGGGGCCGGAACCACACCACCGGATCGAACGGTGACAGCAGGGCCCGGGCCCGCACCTCCCGGGGGCGAACTGCGTCGGGGTGGAGGAAGGCGGGATCTCGCCAACCCTCCACGGCAGCCGGCACCAGCCGCCCCGCATCGGCGAGGTCGGCCACCAGCGGCCGAGCATCACGTGGGCTGATGCGGAAGTAGTCAGCCAGGTCAACCGCGGTCCCGATGCCGTGGCATCGCGCCGCGACCTCCAACAGGTCGCGTTGGGCGTCGGCCTCAGTCGGCGTAGGCCGGGCCAGAACCTCGGCGGGCACTAGCCGGTCGAAAGCCTCGTAGGTGCGTTCGAAGTTTCCGATGCGGCGGCTACCCACTTCACCGATCCGGAAGAGCCAATCCACCGCCCTCTTCCCGTCGGACCGCCCGTCCCACCACGAACCCTCGCGAGGGCGTGGGTCGCTCAGGTTGCCGGCGGTCACCGGCCCGTTGGTACGGACCTCATCGAGTACCGCTTCCACGTACTCGGCCCGGTTCTCGGCCAGCGCCGCCAACCCCGCCCACGTCCGGCCCGCTCGGGCCCGGGCCTTCAACCACCGCAGCAGCGGTTCGAGTTCCACGGGAGCGATGGACGCCTCGTGCGACCATGTCTCGAACATCTCACCGGACTGCCACAACCAGTCGTCGAGACGGTCGCGGTCGTAGACCCCGAGACGGCTGTACACGGGCAGGTAGTGCGACCGACAGACGGCCTGCACGGAATCCAACTGCAGCAGGCCGAGGCGTCCCACCACCCGGCGGAAATGTCGGGTGTCTACCCGACTGGCCGGCGCCTTGTCGCAGAAACCCTGGGCGGCCAGCGCAATGCGCCGCGCCGCGGAGGTGTCGAGGGAGACCGGTGTGGAAATCAGATGCCCTGTCCGACCCCGCCCCGGAAGGGAAGCAGGTCAGCGAAGTCGCCGTCGCGACCCTCGGACTTGGCGGCGAACGCCTCACCCATGTCCGAGGGCTGGAACATCCCGGCCTGCCAGGTGGCGATGTAGTCCAGCGAATCGGCCGTCGAGTGGTCACGGCTGTAGGTGATCATCTCCTTGGAGCCGTAGATGGCCAGCGGCGGCTTCGAGGCGATCATCCGGGCAACCTCCTGGACCCCCTCCAGCAGCGCCTCGTGGTCGGCAAACACCTCGTTGACCAGCCCCACCGACCTGGCCTCGGTGGCCGACATGCGGCGCCCCGTGTAGGCCAGCTCACGACAGACACCCTCGGGGATGAGCTTGGGGAGGCGTTGCAGGGTGCCCACGTCGGCCGTCATCCCGATGTTGATCTCCTGAATACAGAAGAAAGCGTCCTCCGACGCGTAGCGCATGTCGCACGCCGTGACCATGTCCACCGCGCCGCCGATGCACCCACCCTGGATGGCGGCCAGCACGGGCATCCGGGCCTTCTCGAGAGCCGAGAAGGACTCCTGGAGGTGCAGCACGTTGGCTCGCATGTTGGCCCGAACCTGGCCCTGGGGGGCTCCCGGGTTCGGCCGGTCTCCGCCGCCGAACACCGCTAGGTCCATTCCGGCACAGAAGTGACGGCCTGTGGAGGCCAGCACCACCACCCGGGCCTCACCGGTGGCGTCCAACTCCCGGACCAGCGTCGGGAGCTCGTCCCAGAAGGCCGGGACCATGGTGTTCAGCTGATCACCCCGGCTGAGGGTCACGGTGGCCACGCCACCGTCCAACGTTGTCTCGAAACAGGTGTATCCGTCGCTCATGGTCCCGACGGTAGACCCCGGTTCCGATCCCCCGGCCATCCGGCACGCTTCCTGAGGACGGTCAGTAGCTCAGCCCAGGATCGACCTTGCCACGGCCGACAACGCGATGTCCGGGCGCGCCCCCAGGTGGCTGATCACCTCAGCCGCCGCGATACTTCCCAGACGGGCGGCGTGGGGCAGGTCGGCGCCCCTGCTGAGGCCGAACAGGACCCCCGACGCGTAGAGGTCGCCGGCGCCTGTGGTGTCGACCACCGCCTCGAGTTCGTCGGCCTCGATCCGGATGCGATCTGACCCGGCCACCACCATCGACCCCTGCTTGCCGAGCGTCACGAATGCGAGATCCACCTCGGCGGCCACCGCATCGGTGGCCTGTTTCACATCATCGACCTCGAATAGCGAACAAAGCTCCGACGCGTTGCCGAAGATCACGTCGACCCGGTCGGTGAGCAGCTCAAGCCACTCTTCACGATGGCGATCCACGCAGAACCCGTCGGACAGGGTGAGTGAGACCGTCCGTCCTGCGTCATGGGCCAGATCCATGGCGTAGCGGATGGCCCCCTTGGCCTCCTCGGTGTCCCACAGGTAGCCCTCGCAGTAGAGGTGCGACGCGGAGGCCACCAGGTCGCCGTCGATCTCGGCGGTCGAGAGGTGTGACGAAATGCCGAGGTGGGTGTTCAAGGTGCGTTGCGCGTCGGGGGTGACCTGAATGAGGCAGCGAGCGGTTGGTTCGTCGCCGGCCACCCCGGGCACGTCGAAGTCGACACCTACGTGGCGCATATCGCGTCGGAACACCTCGCCCAGGAAGTCGTCAGCCACCAGGCCGATGTAGGCAGCCCGGCCCCCGAAGGACGCTACGCCCACCATGGTGTTGGCCGCCGATCCCCCGGACTCCTCGAGCCCGGGCGGCATGGCCGCGTAGAGCTGCACTGCCCGGTCGGCATCGATGAGCGTCATGGCGCCCTTGGCCAGGGCGTGCTCGTCGATGAAGTCGTCGCCCACCTCGGCCAGAACGTCCACTATGGCGTTGCCGATGCCGACGACATCCAACGTGGTGAGATCCTGCTTGGGGGGTGTCTCGTTGGTGGCCACGGGCGGATTCCTTTTCGGATGCGGTCTCGGGGGGTCTCGGCAGGCTCGACGAGCGTCCGGGCGACATCATGCCCGCTGGATCCCAGTCTCCCCGTGACCGGTACCGTTCCGCCGGTGACGAGCTCTCAGAACAACAGCCCCCTGACCACAGGCCCCCCGGACGGCGTCGCCTCCCATGATGCACCCGGCCCCGGACGACTCCCCCGCCACGTCCTCCCCCGTCACTACGCCCTGGAACTGTTCCCCAACCTGGATACAGGCACGTTCAGCGGCACCGTGGCCATCGACGTGGACGTGATGGCAGCCTGCAACGAGGTGGTCCTGCACGCTGCCGACCTGGAGGTGGCCTCAGCTGTGGCCGTCATCGACGGCGTCCGCCACGACCTGACGGCCACGCTCGACGAGGCGACCGAACAGCTGTCGCTGCATGGGCCCACCCTTGGTGCCGGTCCGGCCCGCCTCGAGTTGGCCTTCACCGGGGTACTGAACGACCGCCTGCGGGGCTTCTACCGCAGCACACTGGTGCTGGACGGGGAGGAACGGACCATTGCCACCACCCAGTTCCAGTCCACCGACGCTCGCCGGGCCTTCCCCTGCTTTGACGAGCCGGACCTCAAGGCCACGTTCGCCGTCACCCTGGTGGTGGCGTCAGACCTGTTGGCCGTGTCCAACGCCGCCGAGAAGTCCCGGACACCGCTGGGCAACGGCACCGACCGGGTGGTGTTCATCGACACCATCGCGCTGTCCACCTACCTGGTGGCGTTCGTAGTCGGGCCTCTGGAGGCAACTCAACCTGTCGACGTGGACGGCGTTCCGGTACGGGTCATCCACCCACCGGGAAAGGGCGATCAGACGGCGTTCGCCCTTGAAGTGGCCGCCCACTCACTGCGTTGGCTGGCCGACTGGTACGACATTGCCGTCCCGGGCGGCAAGGTCGACCTGGTGGCGCTGCCCGACTTCGCCTTCGGGGCCATGGAGAACCTGGGCTGCATCACCTTTCGGGAGGTCCTCCTGCTCGTCGATCCGGCCACTGCCGATCAGCGTGAACTGGAGAGCGTGGCTGCCGTGCTTAGTCACGAATTGGCCCACCTATGGTTCGGTGATCTGGTGACCATGCGCTGGTGGAACGGCATCTGGCTTAACGAGGCCTTCGCCACCTTCATGGAGATGAAGGCCGTCGAGACGTTCCGACCCGACTGGCAGGTATGGGCCGGATTCACGGCCGCCCGCTCGGCGGCCATGGACGTCGATGCCCTGGCCACCACCCGACCCATCGAGTACCCGGTGGTCACCCCGGCCGATGCCGAATCGATGTTCGATCTCCTCACCTACGAGAAGGGCGCGGCGGTCGTTCGCATGCTCGAGCAGTTCCTCGGCGAGGACGTGTTCCGTGACGGGGTGCGCCGATACCTGGCCGCCCATCTGTACCAGAACACCGATAACGGTGATCTGTGGGCAGCCCTCGGGGAGGCCTCGGACAAACCGGTGGGCGACCTAATGGATAGTTGGATCTTTCAGGGTGGACATCCCGTTGTCGAGGCCGTCATGGCGGTGGATGGCTCGACCTGCACCCTCTTCCAGCGACCATTCCAGTATCTGCTACCCGAACAAGAGCAGGCACAGGAGCAGACCTTCCCCACCTGGCAGGTCCCGATTCGACTTCGAACCACGAGTGGCGAACATCGGGTTCTATTGGGCGCCGAACCGGCGGAGATCACGTTGGATGGTCCGCTCCTCACCCTGAACGCGGGCGCCACCGGCTTCCACCGGAGCATGGGCCTCACAGGTGTGGACCCGTCGGCGCTGACGGCCACCGAACGGGCCGCAGTAGTCGATGACTGCTGGGCGGCCACCCTGGCCGACCTGGGCCACCCCGCCGGCTTTCTGGACCTTGTCGCCTCGGTGACGGGACGACCCGGAGGCGAAGTTGACCTGGCCGTCTGGCAGGCCGTACTGCGGGGACTGGGAACCATCAACCTCGTAGCACCCGAACGGCACGCCCGCTGGGCTGGCCAGGCTGGTGACCTACTGGCCAGCATCGTCGATCACCTCGGCTGGATACCCCGAACCGACGAGGACGACCGGACCCGTCAGCTCCGGGGTTCGGTACTAACTGCAGCGGGAACCTTGGCCGACGATGGTGCGGTGCTGGCTGAGGCCCGCCGCCGTTGGGCTGATCCCACCATCGACAGTGATCCGGCGGTGGCCGCCGCCGTGGTGTCGATCGTGGCCTCCGGCGGCGACGCTGCCGACCGGTCCGAGTGTCGCCACCGGTCCGAGACCGCCACCACGGCCCAGGGCGAACAGCGACACCTACGGGCGTTGGCCCTCTTCCCGGCCTCCACCGAGGTCGGGCTCCTCTTGGAGGAGGTCCACGGCGGCATGATCCGAACCCAGGACGCGCCCTTCCTGTTGCGGTCGGCGTTGACCCACCCGACGGAGCGAGCCGCCGTCTGGCAGTCGATCACTGACCGGTGGACCGACCTGGCCGAACGCCTTCCTTCCAACAGCATCTCCCGGATGCTCGAGGGCGTCCGGGCCCTCGTAGGTGACGTAGACCCCGATGTGGATGCCTTCCTGGATGCTCACCCGGTGCCTCAGGGAGCCCTCGTGGTGGCTCAGCATCGGGAGCGACGTCTGGTCAACCAGCGGCTACGGAACCGACTGCTCGACACCTGACCGGCGGTACCCGTCCATCAGCCGGAACCTGGAGCAGCGTCGAGTCGAAAGCCGCCGCCGGCATCGACCAGTGTGATCACAAGATCGAGGGCACGACCATCGGGATCAGTGGCCACACAGTCGAAGGTTTGGCCGGCGAAGGCCACCCGCACGGCCGGGGCACACGACACCTGTGCCGCCACTCCGGTGTCGGTGGTCAGGCGCTCAGCGGCTAGTCCAGCCAGATCCACGGCGGCCACCAGGTCAGCCGGGGACTCGACACGGATCCGACCGTCGACCGCCGGCCGGTGGACAATGACCGGGATCTCCACGCCGGCC
This sequence comes from Acidimicrobiales bacterium, assembly GCA_014237715.1. Taxonomy (GTDB): domain Bacteria; phylum Actinomycetota; class Acidimicrobiia; order Acidimicrobiales; family MedAcidi-G1; genus UBA9410. Next base: position 68,251 of record JAAZZG010000009.1, on the reverse strand, counting down.
ACCACTGCGGTGCATGACATCGGACCCAACCCGGTCGACGCAGGTTCGCCGCAGTCCACGTCGGTGATCAAGCTGGGATGAGCGGGGAGCAACACCCCCGGGACCTGACGCTCGACAGCTTCAAGGTTGAGGGGCGTCGAGCCGTCGGCGCCGCAGGCCGATGCCACGACTCCCAGCAGGCTCAGGAGCGCGGTCAGTCCCAGTCGGCGGCGAATACCAGGGCCTCGTCCCACGAGGCGTCCTGCTCGAGCAACCCCTTGGACTGCATCACTTGCCGTGGCCGGTTCACGCCAAGCACGCCCAGAAATCGCCCGCCGAGCCCGTAGTACGCCACGAAGCGATGCTCGGCAACCGATCCGGCCACCACTCGGACCTCGGCGTCGGGGTGGGTGCGGCCGGCCAGCTGCACCTTGCGGTCGTACTGGTCGCTCCAAAACCACGGCACGGGGGTGAACGGCTCGGCCTCCTCATCGGACTGCAACAGACGGCGGGCCGCGTGGACCCCTTGCTGAACGGCGTTGTCCCAGTGTTCCACCCGCATCGACTCGCCGTAGCGCGCGTTGGTCCATCGGGCCACGTCGCCGGCCGCCACCACGTCCGGCGCGGCAAGACAGGTCTCATCGCACACCACCCCGTCGGCCACCTCCAAGCCCGAACCCTCCAGCCAATCCACATTGGGGATGACCCCGATACCAGCCACCAGGAGATCGCATGCCACCTCGGAACCGTCCACCAGCCGGATGCCGACCACCCGGAGGCCTGCTTCTGTGCCCCCATCAGGCTCGGTCAACACCTCGTCCACACCGACACCGGCACGCAGGTCCACGCCGTGACCGCGGTGCACGTCGGCCAGCACAGCGCCCATCTCCATGCCGAGAACTCGTCCGAACGGGGCTTCAAGCGCCTCCACCATGGTCACAGCCAACCCGCGACCCACGGCGGTCGACGCCACCTCGGCACCGATGAAACCGGCACCCACCACGACCATCCGTTCGACTCCGACGTCCATGGCGGCTCGCACCGCATCGGCGTCATCGATGGTGCGAAGGGTGTGCACCCCGGCCACACCGTCGGTTCCAGGGAGGGTCCGGCATCGGGCCCCGGTGGCGATGACCAGGCCGTCGAACGGTTCGGACACACCTTCGACCTCGAGGGTGCGTGCGGCCACGTCCAACCCGGTGGCCCGTCGACCCAGTCGCAGGTCGAGGTCCAGGGCGGCCAACTTCTCGGCGTTGCCGAGATTGACCCGGTCGCGCCCGACCTCGCCGGCCAGGTACTTCTTGGAAAGGGGTGGTCGGTCGTAAGGCTCATGCCCCTCGTCGCCGATCAGGCTGATGGCCCCCTCGAACCCATCACGTCGCAGGGTTTCGGCGGCCCAGTAGCCAGCCAGGGATGCCCCGACGATGGTGATCCTGTCCCGCCCGACAGGCACCAGTCAGTCCTCCAACGAAATGGCCTGCTTGGGGCAACGTTGGACGGACTCCTCGAGAGCAGCCCGCCGATCATCACCCGGGTTCTCGTCGAGGACGTACAGGAAGTCGTCGTCGCGTACCTCGAACACATCGGGGGCGATCTGCATGCAGATCGCGTTGCTCTCGCACAGGTCGTAGTCGACAACTACTCGCATGGCGGCTCTCCTGGTCTCGGTTATCCAAATCGGTGTCCGGACCGGAAGTCGGCCGGGACCAGAACATAGGCGCCGAGGGCCCTTCAGGGCTTGTCCGCTCCAACTACCCACATGGCGAAGTACTGGGCCCCGCCGCCGTAGGCATGCCCGAAGGCCCGACGGGCGCCCTCGACCTGGTGGTTGCCAGCCATCCCCCGGACCTGGAGGGCCGCCTCAGCAAATCGGATCATCCCCGAGGCACCTATGGGGTTGGACGACAACACGCCTCCCGAGCAGTTAACCGGAAGATCACCGCCGTCGAGGTTCGTCGAACCGTCCTCCACCATGCGCCAGCCGTGGTCCCTCTCGGCGAACCCGAGACTCTCGAGCCACATCGGCTCATACCACGAGAAGGGCACGTACATCTCGACCACGTCGATCTCCGAGCGAGGGTCGGTGATGCCCGCCTTGTCGAACACCTCGGCGGCGCAGTCCCGGCTGGCCTGTGGGCTGACCTCGTCCCGACCCGGAAAGTTGTTGGCCTCCGAACGCATGGCTGTGCCGTGCACCCAGGCCACCGGGCCCTCGGCAGCGTCGCCTGCCGCCTCGTCGCCCAGCACCATCGCGCACGCCCCGTCCGAGGACGGACAGGTCTCCGAGAACCGGATGGGATCCCAGAGCATCGGGGCCTCAACCACCTGGTCGAAGGTCAGGTCAGCTTGGTGAAGATGCGCGTAGGGGTTGCGAAGGGCCTGCTGGCGATCCTTGAAGGCCACCATGCAGCCAATCAACTCGGGGGCGCCCGAGCGAGCCATGTAGCGGCGGATGATCGGCGAAAAGTAGCCCCCGGCCCCAGCGTTGATGGACACCGAGAACGGCTGGGGCAACGACAGGGCCCACGTCGCGTTGGACTCGGACTGCTTCTCAAAGCCGATCGTGAGCACCCGACGGTGGATCCGGCCCTGGATCAGCGAGGCAGCCACCAGCGCCGTCGAACCGCCCACCGACCCGGCGGTGTGGACCCTCAGGATGGGCTTTCCCACACAACCCAGGGCATCAGCCAGGAACAACTCAGGCATCATCAGGCCCTCGAAGAAGTCGGGCGCCTTGCCGATGACCACGGCGTCGATGTCGGCCCATGTGCAGGCGGCGTCCTCTAGGGCCCGCAGGCCGGCCTCGCGAACCAGACCGGCAATGGAGACATCACCGCGGGTCGACTGGTACTTCGTCTGACCGACGCCCAGCACGGCGGTGCGTTCCCCGAGGGTTCCCACCGTTACTCCCCCTCCAACAGGCAGACCATGTTTTGCTGCAGGCAGGGACCCGACGAGGCATGGGCCAGGGCCCGGTCGGCATCGCCACTCGAGACCCAGCGGGCCGCCTCGGCGATTCGAACTAGGCCGGCGGCCATCAGCGTGTCGGCGGCCAGCGATCCCCCAGACGGGTCGATCCGAACACCGTTGCCCGAAGTCGTCCCTCCGAGACCCATCGCGGTGGCCAGCACGTGGGCCTGGGCGGTGCTCGCCGCATGCAGCTCGGCCACGTCGACGGCATCGGCGGCAAAGCCCGCCCGTTCGGCGGCCTTCCCGGCAGCCAGCGCGGCCGACGGGGCGAGGGTCAGGTCACGCACCCCGAGGCCGTGGGCATCGATGCGGTGATCAATGCCGCGGATCCACACCGGTCGTTCACACAGGTCGCGGGCCCGGTCACCGGCGGCTAGAACCACGACACAACCCCCATCGGCCTCGGCCGCCAGGTCACTGGCGCGCAGCGGGTCGGCCACCACGGCACCGGCCAGCACATCATCCACCGTGACGTCGGGCGAGGCACGAAGGGCGTTCGGATTGCCCACCGCGTTGCGTTGGCTGCGTACGGCAATGGCGGCCAGTTCCTCGACGGTCACGGCACCGGACTCGAGCAGCAGCCGGGCCTGGAGGGCGGCCACCGAATAGGCGTCAGGCCACAGTGGTGCCACCGCGTACGGATCGAGCTGCACGGCCAGCACGTCACGGCGCGAGCCGGGTGATGACTTTCCGTATGAGTAGACGAGCGCGATGTCGACCTCGCCGATCTGGAGCTTCACCCATGCCTCGTAGAGGGCGAAGGCGCCGTCCATCTCCACGTGGCTCTCGGCAATGGGTGGAAAGGCGCCCACGGCATCCAACGTCTGAACGAAGGAGAAACCTTGCCCGGCCAGGAAGTCGCTGCTCCCCGAACAGGTAAAGCCGATGTCGGCCTGGGTGAGCCCGACGGCGTCACGGGCCTCGTTGATGAGGGGCACCATCAACTGGACATCGGTGGTGAGGGTCAACGCCTTGACCTGGTGGATGGCCGAGGAAACGATGGCCACCTCACGCATCGGGAGACTCCTTCGCTGACCACGCCTGGTTGCCGGCCTGTTCGACGGGCACGTCGGGTTCACCAGTGGGTTCCCAGTATCGGACGTTCTCGGCCGTGGCCCCCAACTCGTCGTCGGGCTTCCAGACGGCCCGGACCCGCATGCCGATTCGTACATCATCAAGGTCGCAGCCCGACACCAGACCCAGGAACCCGATGTCGGCGCCGTCCAGATGGATCCAGGCACTCACGTACGGCGTCGGGAGGTCGCTGCGGCCCGGAATGGGCAGATGGGTGACGCAGAAGTTGCCTACGTGACCGGTGTCGGCCAGATCGACCATCTCGGTGGCCTCCACACCGTGACGGGGGTCTACGCCCCGGGGCGGGACGAATACCGCCCCATCGACCGGCGAGCGGTTGCCCAAGATTCGCTTGTCGGCATAGGCGCGGAGGTACTCCTGAGCCGCCGCGCTGGGGATGAAGTCGTATTCGAGACGGATGGGCGTCCTTATGGATCGGACGGGTTCCCCGGCCACTTCGGTACTCACCGCCGACGCGGCTTCCCCGGCAGCCAACTCGACAATGGCGTCGGTTCCCTCGGGCGCGAACCCCACAAGGTCGGTGATGTGACCGACCCGTTCGTCGCGCCAGACGGCCTCGACCCGCATGCCGGTGGCCATGTCAGCCACCGAGTCCACGAGCACCCCGTGGAGCATCGGCGTATCGGCCCCGTCCATTCGGATGAGGGCCAGCCCGTGAGGCGCCTCCCACGGCGAGCCGGGCCGGGGCGGATCCACCCACGTCCACGTCTCGACCACACCGGCCGATGACACCTCGACCATGTCGACGATGGCGTCACCAGTCTCAGGATCGACCTCGGCGGGCGGCACGAAGACCCGTCCGTCGGCGCGCCGTGAGCCCACGATCCGACCGTCACGCAGGCCGGTCATGAAGGCGCCCACCACCGGTCCGGTGGTCCGTGTGAACGGGTATTCAATGACCAGGTCGGCCCGTAGGGGTGTGGGGTCCACCGATCCGACCTTCACCACGTCATGTCCGGCGTGTCAGCCACCACTCTGGGAACGAGCCTGATCAGAAGTCGATGACCTGTCGGATCACGTCGGCATCTCCCATGCAGGACATGGCGTCGTTCACCTCGTCGATCCGGATGCGACGGGTAATCATCCCCTCGAGGTCGAGTCGACCCGCCTTGTAGAGCCGCAGGAACCGGTTGAAGTCGGTCCGCACGTCGGCACCGCCGTACATCGACCCCACCAAGGTCTTCTCGCTGAAGAACATCTCGAAGGCCGAAAGGGCGAACGTCTCCTCGGCCCGGCCTACGCCGACGATGCAAGCCGTGCCTCCCCGACGGGTCATGTCGAAGGCCTGACGCATGGTGGTCGGCATGCCGATGCACTCCAGCGTGAAGTCGAAGCCCTCGCCACCGGTGACCTCGGCCAGAGCGGCCGGCAGGTCGTCAGGGGTGACTCCATGGGTGGCTCCGAACGCCTTGGCGCGGTCGAGCTTGCCCTCATGCAGGTCGACGGCCACGATCACCGCAGCCCCGGCGATGCGAGCCCCCTGGATGGCGGCCACCCCGACCCCGCCGGCGCCGATGACCAGCACCGACGAACCCGGTGTGACCTTGGCAGTGTTGAGTGCCGCACCCACACCGGTGGTGACGCCGCAGCCCACCAGGGCAGCCACGTCCAACGGAATATCGTTGTCGATCTTGACGGCCGCAATGCCCGGGACGATGGTCTCCTCGGCGAACGTCCCGCAGCCCGTCATCGAACCGACGACCTCGTCGCCCCGGCGGAACTGCTGGTTTAGGAACATCGAGGTCATGCCGTTCAGGCAGAGGTTGGGCTGCCCGCGACCGGTGCAGTACGGGCAGGTCCCGCACGGCGGCGAGAAGGCGATGATCACGTGGTCGCCGGGCGCCACGTGGTCGACGCCGTCACCCACTGCGGTCACCACGCCGGCACCTTCGTGGCCCAGCACGGCCGGTGGGGCAAGCGGGATGGTGCCGTTCATGGCCGACAGGTCTGAGTGGCAGACGCCGCTGTGGGCAATCTTCACCTGGACGTCGCCGGGGGCGATGTCCCGGAGGGTCACGTCGTCGGCGATGACCAACTCCTCGGTGGGCGTCTCGGTCAGGATCGCTGCGAGCATCGGGGATTCTCCGTTCTGGGCAACGGGTGGTGCCCATGTAGCCGACGGTACCGGTCGGATCGTCCCGGCGAGAAGCCCGCCGGACACGCAATCGGGTGTTCCCGCTCCGTCCGGAGGGTCGCTCCTTTCGGCCCCTTCGGACGTGGACCTCAAGATGTGCCGCTTCGACGAGCACATGGCTCGGCAAACTACGTGGAGGACGCGCCGGGGCGCTGGCTGGAAAGCGTCGTCCCTACTTACGCTAGGTCCGCCCCAGATCGGTCTTGGCCACGACGATGCCGTCGTCGTCGGCCCACAACCACATGCCGGGCACTAGGTCCACCCCTGCCACGGTGACCGGTACGTCACGATCGCCCGCACCACTCTTGACGCTCCGGCGGGGGCATGTGCCCCTGGCCCGGATACCAACGGCCGATGCTCGGAGTTCGGCGACGTCGCGGACGCAGCCGTCCACCACGATGCCCGACCAACCGTTTTCGACAGCCAGAACACCGAGGTTGCCGCCGACCAGCGCGCACTGCTCCGAGCCGCCACCGGCCACCACCAGGACGCGACCGTCACCCCGCTCGGTCAACGCGTCACGGACCAACGTGTTGTCCTCGAACACGGCCAGGGTCGACACCGGTCCACGAAAGGCGTCCACGCCTCCGTAGGACCCGAAGCCGCCGGTCAGCACCTGAACCGCATCGCCGTGGTCGTCGCAAAGGTCGGCGGTGGATTTCAATTCAGGCTCAGCTTCCGCCACCGATGAACTCGTAGAGCCGGTCCTTGGGCCGTCCCACGGTGGCCACCAGCGGTCCATCGCCTGCCAGATCGCCCCGCACCAGTATGGGTCGCTGCAGGAGAGCTTTGCGGCGGGCCAGTAGTTCAACCACCGCGTCGACGTCGCCCACGTAATCTTCCTCGACCAACTCCAGCTTCTTGAACTGCGAGTCCTTACGGACCAGGTCCTCCACGGGGTCGGCCAGCCCGGCGGCGATGCGTCGCAGCAACGCCTCGTCCGGTGGTTCCTTCATGTAGAGCACGACGTGGGCGTCGACTCCCAACTCCTCGGCGACCGCCAAGGCGTTCTTGGATGCGTGTCAATGGGGGTTGTGCAGGACGGTGAGGTCTGCCACGAAAACTCCTGTCATGTTCGGGGCCCGAAACTCGATGGGCCGGGTTCTCAGTCTGGAACGAGTCGATCGGAAGCGAATCAGTCGGGGTGCTCGACGTGGGTCCGTAGATGGGTGCCTGCGTCGTTGGTCCAGCCCTTGGAACGGGCGAAGTCGAACATCCCCGAGAAGCCCTCGTCCCAGGTTTCGTCGATGCGGCCAGACAGCCAGTGACGGACGGCCGTCTCGGCGATCCAGAGGTGTTCGCCGTCGGCCCGGGTGCCCTCGCCCATGGTGGCTGCCAGGTCACCGGTGGAAAACCCGGCGCTGTCCTCGACGTGGAAGTCGGTGAACACGTCGTACTCGTCGACCCGGATCTCACCCGCTGCATCAACCCGGATGATCATCAGTCCAGCCCTCGTCTGTACGCCGTGATCACGGCTGACATTAGAAGCACCGGCCCTGGACGCACGGGTCCTAGAAACCCCGCCACACCGGGTCGCGGCGCTCGCGAAAGCTGGCCAGGCCCTCGCCGGAGTCCAAGGTGCCGTTGTTGAGTTCCACAGCCCACGCCTCGTTGTCCTCCAGCGTGCGCCGGTCGACGTCCAACGAACGGTTCACCAGCCACTTAGTGAGCATGAAGCTTCGGGTCGGGCCGCTGGCCAGCCGTTCCGCCCATTCGGTGGCGGCCTCGATGAGATCGTCGCCGGGAACCACTCGGTTGCAGAGCCCGATGCGGAGAGCCTCTTCGGCGCTGATGTCCTCGGCGAAGAACATGAGTTCCTTAGCCTTCTGTAGTCCCACCAGGCGGGGCAGGATCCAGGCACCGAGCCCGTCGGGCACCAGGCCTCGACGAGCGAATACCTCGATGAGCTTGGCGTTGTCGGCCATGATCACCAGGTCACAGCACAACGCCAGGTGGGCCCCCACGCCGGCCGCCGTGCCGTTCACCGCGGCGATCACCGGGAGTTCACTGTCCAGTATGGCCGGCATCAACTTGAGCTGGCCCTCGAGCATCATGCGTCGGGACTCGCCGACGGCGAGCGGTGGAGCATCGTCGGGTCGCGGAGCGAACTCACGACCGACGCTGATGTCGGCCCCCGGGCAGAAGAGTTTCCGGCCTACAGCAGTGATCACGATGGCACGGGCCTCGAACCGGCCGTTGCAACCGTTGACCAGCGAAGCCATGCGGTCCCGCATGTCCGGCGAGATGGCGTTGCCCTTGGTCGGGTTGTCGATGGTGATCCACGCCACCTGGTTCCGAATCTCGAACCGGACCTGTTCCTCGACGTCAGGCTGCTCAATATCAGACTGCTGGGGGGTCGGGTCGTCGCTCATCACCGTCGACGGTAGTCGTCACCCCTCCCGGACGAGATGACCGGGAGGTGCCTGCCTGCAGGAACTAGACGGCGTCTGCGCCACGCTCGCCGGTCCGGATGCGGACCAGGTTGCCTACGTCCGTCACCCAGACCTTGCCGTCGCCGATCTTCTCGGTGCGGGCGGCGGCCACGATGGCGTCCACCACCTGATCGGCCACGTCGTCGTCGACCACGACCTCGACCCGAGTCTTGGGGGTGAAGAGCACCTTGTACTCGGTGCCCCGATAGGTCTCACTGTGCCCGCCCTGTCGTCCGAAGCCCTGGACCTCGCTGACCGTCATCCCCTGAACGCCGAGTGTGGCGAGGCCATCCTTTACGTCGTCGAGTTTGAAGGGCTTGATGACCGCCGTGACCAGCTTCATGGTGTGCTCCCGTTCTCCGAGGCTCTTGCTCGCCTCTTTGGAGCGAGCTTTATTGATACGAACTATCATCTGTACCACTCTCAGATGCAAGTATTTGATGAAATATTAACTAGTTCTGTTTATTTGTACTGATACAGTAAACGTATATGCAGACAGGCCCGACCATCGCCGACTCGATCGACCCCACCGGTCGACGCCGCCGCCTCGTCATCCGCCTGGATGCCAACGTCTCCGTCCCCCTCTACGAACAGTTGAGGGCCCAGCTCTCGGTGATGGTGGCCGTCGGCCACCTCGTGGCGGGCTCCCGCCTCCCCACCGTCCGCGACATGGCCGATGCGCTCGCCCTGGCCCCAGGCACGGTGGCCCGGGCCTACCGCGAACTGGAGGCTTCCGGGGCACTCGAGGGTCGCGGGCGACGAGGCACCTTCGTGGTTGACGAGCCGCCCCACTCCGAGCCTCTCCAACAGCGCCGCGAACGCCTGGCCGCGGCCGCCGACCGCTTCGCCTTCGAGGTCCGCCAGTTGGGCGTCGACCGCGACTCCGCACACCAACTCCTCGACGAGGCCCTCACCCGGGGAGCCGACGCCGAACAGGCGTCCTGACCCACCCGGTCAACCACCGTTGGGACCCTCAGGTGCCGGCAATCAGCTTCCAAAGACGGGCGCCGGCTCGGGGCCCTCGGCGATCGACCGGCGTACAGCCTCGCCCACCTCGTCAACGGTGAACCGACGCTCCCCCACTGAGACCACGGGGCCGTGCTGCCATCCATCGCACACGTTCAACTGGCCACCGGTGGCCTCGAAGACCCGGCCGGTCACGTCACACGCCCCGCTCCCCAGCCAGACCATCAGGGGTGACACGTTGGCCGGGTCCTTCTCGTCCCATGCATTGTCGGGTGCATCGCCGTAGAACACGCCCTCGGTCATGCGGGTCCGCGCATCGGGGGCCACCCCGTTGACCAACACCCCGTAACGGCCCCACTCGGCCGCCGCCTGGACGACCAGCAAGGCGATCCCGGCCTTGGCCGCCGCATAGTTGCCCTGCCCGATGCTGCCCATCAAGCCCGCGCCGGACGACGTCATGACCACCCGACCGGCCACCTCCTCGCCGCCTTTGGACCGCTCGCGCCAGTGGGCTATGGCATGACGGGCCGGGGCGAAGTGCCCCTTCAGGTGGACCCGGGTCACCGAGTCCCACTCGTCCTCACCCATGTTGGCCAGCATGCGATCCTGAAGGAACCCGGCATTGCAGACCAACGTGTCGAGGCGTCCCCACGTATCGACGGCCCGGGCCACCATGGACTCGGCCTGATCCCAGTCGGCCACGTCCGCTCCGTCGACGATGGCCTGGCCACCCATGGCCTCGATGGCGGCCACCACTTCGTGGGCCGGGCTCACGGCCGCATCGGGGTCCTGTCCCTCGCGTCCCACCCCGAGGTCGTTGACCACCACGTGGGCACCCTCGGCCGCAAAGGCCAGGGCATGGGCCCGTCCGAGACCACGACCGGCTCCGGTCACGATCACCACCCGTCCGTCACAACTGCCCATTGAAGTGCTCTCCATCGAAGCGATCCTTCAGATCTCCGTCGTCTTCAGTCCGCCACCCTAGGGAACCCACCCTAGGGAACAGAGCCTTCAGACCAGCCATACGCTGGTCCAGCCAGGGGTAATCCGGCACGGGCAACTACGCCACGCGAACTTGGCCCACGATCGTGCCGGCCCGGTTGTGGAGCAGTTCGGGGCCATCGTCCGGGAGGCATCCCAGATCTGTCAGCAGGTGGAGGACTGCCGCATCGGCGGCCCGCCTCGCCCCGTCCCGAACCTTCAACCCCAGGCCCAGCCCACTGGCGGGCAGGGCAGCGCAGAACACGCCCTCTGCGCCGGTCTTGACCACGGCGGAACCCGACGCCGCCCGGATGATCCGAGTACAGGTCCGGTCGCTACCAGCCACATGGAACGGTTCGGCGCGCATGGCGTCCAACAGACGGGTGGCCGGTGCGCCGGCCGCTGCCGAACCGAGGCCGGCCCAGGCGCCGGCAAGGCCATCAAGGGGCACGGACCAGACCGGGATCCCACATCCGTCGATGCCGGGAACCTGGCTGGCCAGATCGACCCCGCAAGCCTCAGCCAGAGCCGGAGTCACGTGATCGGCCTGCAGCGGATGGGAGGGATCCAGATATCCGTCCAGTGGCAGATCGAGGTGGCGGAGCACGGTCAGGAAGCCGACGTGCTTGCCAGAACAGTTATTGTGCGTCTGATCCGGTATGTCACCGGCCGCCACCATGTCGGCGGCCGAGCCCGCGTGCATCGGAAGGTGGCTTCCACACGCCAGGGCACCGGCGTCCAGACCGAGTCGACCGAGCCAGGCCCGGACAGCGGAGACATGGCCCGGCTCACCGTCGTGACTGGCGCACGCCAGGGCCAACTCGACACTGCCCAGACTGAAGGCGTCGGCGGCCCCGGTGGTCACCAGCGGCAACGCCTGGACGGGCTTGCATGCTGAACGGGGCATCACGTCACGATGGGCATCGCCGTAGGCACGGACCAGTCGGCCGTCTGCATCGACGATGGCCACGTCGACCTCGTGTCGACTCTCAAGCCGATCACCCCGAGTGACCTCGACGACCAGCGGAGGGAGGTACGACGCCGGGCTCATGGGAACAGGATTACTCAGCCAGAGGCTCCGTGATGGTGGCTGCCACCGGCTCGACGCCCCGAGGGTCGTGGATCAGGGCGTGGAGTGAGTCGATGGTCCGACTGGCCGTCGTCTGACAGAGGAAGGGAAACAGGGCGTGCACCGCTGCAGCCATGGCAGCAACAACCAATCTCCCGGCAAGCGAAAATGCGAACCGAGCGTGCTGCGACCACGTCTCGCCGACCGATGCCGGGTGCGCCGTGAACAGCGTGGATGGATGCCGGGGGCTGGCGTCATGGGAGCTGACGTCGTAGTGGGCGACCATGGCATGAACTTATTGGAGAATCCCCGAGAAATCCGTGCGTTATTGCGCCATATCAGCATAATCGTGCATCTCTTATCCGTATATAACCTACAAACTGCAATATGCTTGCACCATGGATGCCATCGACCGGGATCTACTGCGTCTCCTCCAAGAGGATGGATCCCTCTCCACCAACGAACTCGGCGAACGGGTCGGCCTCTCGGCCACATCGTGTTGGCGACGGGTCCAACGCCTTCAGGACCAGGGCATCCTTCGTGGACGGGTGGCCCTCGTCGATCCCGCGGCGGTCGGACGCGGCCTCACCGCCCTCGTGGAGATCCGCACCACCGACCACTCCGCCGATTGGCTGGAGCAGTTCACCCTGGGCATCGCCGAGTTTCCCGAGATCGTGAACGCCTGGCGAACCAGTGGTGAAGTGGACTACATGCTTCGGGTACTCGTCCGCGACATCGCCGCCTACGACGATTTCTACAAGCGGATGACCCAGCGTGTCGGCTTCTCGGGCTTCCGTTCGATCTTCGTCATGGAGGAACTCAAGTCCACCACCGCCATCCCACTGGACGACCAAGCCTGAGACTGCCGGTCAGCGGGTGACGCCGACCACCGCACCCGAGGTGGCCTTGACCAGGTCCTTGGGCTTCACGGGAAACACCGAATCGGGGGTGCCGGCCGCCGCCCACACCTCGTCGAAGTCCATGAGATGAGGGTCGACCACGGTCCGCAACGGAACGGTGTGCCCCAGCGGCGGCGTCCCACCAATGGCGAACCCGGTGGCCGCCCGGACCTCGCTGGCCCCGGCGATCCTGATCTCGGTACCCAGATAGGACGCCAGGCGTTCCTCATCGACCCGGCGGCCGCCCGAGCACAACACGAGTACCGGCCGGACGTCGGCCATGAACACCAACGACTTCACGATCTGATCCACGTGGCAACCCACGGCGTCAGCCGCATCGGCCGCCGTCCGGGTTCCACCGGGATACTGCTGTACCTCGATCTCGAGCCCCGAGGCCTCGGCTTCGACGGTGAAGCGCTCAATGGCGTCGCTGCGTCGGCTCATGGGTCGAACTCCCGGATCGAAGGGGCGGCCGATGCTCGGTCCGCCCGGGTTGCGTGCAGCCCACATGAGGGGTAGGCCACGCGACGATTCTAGGGGCGGGCGAAGCGCGCGGTACCGTCCGGCGCATGGCTTCCATCGATCCCCGTCGGCTCCTACTCGTCCACAACCCGGTCTGAGGGAAGTCCCGGGGCGCCCTCGGAATTCTCGAGGAGCGCGGCGTCGAGTTCGACGTCATCGAATACATGGACGAGCCGCTGGATCACGACCTGCTGGTGCGAATCCTGGACATGGTCACTCTGGGCCCCGCGGAGATGATCCGCCGGGGAGACGGGTTCGATGCGTTGAACGTCGACCCGACGTCGCTGGATGATCCGACCGTCGTGGTCGACCTGATCTCCGCACATCCCGAACTCATGCAGCGACCCATTGGAATCCTCGGCAACCGGGCGGTAGTCGCCCGACCGGCCGATCGCATCCTCGAACTCCTCGACGCCTGAGATCTCCGATCGACCGGTGACCTGATGAGCGCTCGCAGGACGGGAACTAGATGAACAGGCCCCTGCTAGCTGAAACGGTGGCCGAGGCTGCCCGCCGGTTCGGCAATCGGGCAGCGTTCCAGCTGGCCGACGGCACCGAATTGTCCTACCGGGAACTCGACCGGGCCAGCGACGAGGTGGCCGCCGGGCTGGCCGGCCGAGGACTAGGGCCCGGCAGCGTCCTCCTGCTCTCCCTGCCTTCCGGCCTCGAGTACGCGGTGGGATACCTAGCAGCCGCCAAGGTCGGAGCGGCCACCGCGGGTGCCAATCCCCGTCTCCGGGCTCGAGAACGAGCTCTCATCGTCGAGGCCGTCGATCCTGACCTGATCCTGGCCAACGATGCCCTCTCCGATGGGATTCCCGAAGATTGTCGCGTCGAGCTGGTCGACAACAGTACGGATCCAACCCAGCTGCTGGCCGGCCTCCGGGGCCATGGGGGGGTCGTCCCGGCCGTCCCAGCGGACCCTGACCGGCCGACCTGCATTTGCTTCACGTCCGGTACCACCGGCGATCCCCGCGGCGCCTGGTTCACCGACCGGCAACTGGTAGCCATCCATGCTCTGGATACCGGTGGCGCATGGGGATCGGGCGGCCACATGGTCAGCGGCACGGCGTTCGCTCACGTCGGTGTGATGACCAAACTCGGGTGGCAGCTGGCCTCGGGCGCCACCATCCACGTCATGGACCGCTGGACAGCCAGCGGCCTCCTGGACCTGGTGGAGCGGTACCGACTCCCGGCCGTGAACGGGGTCGCCGCCCAGATCTCGCTCCTCATGCAGGAGCCGGGATTCGACGATCGGGACCTGTCGTGCGTGCGGTCCATCGTGGTTGGTGCAGGACCGTCGCCGCCAGCGCTGGTCATTGAGGCCCGTGAACGATTCGGCGCGGCCTATTCGATCCGTTACTCGTCCACCGAATCCGGTGGCACCGGTCTGGGTACGGCGTTGGACGCCGACGACGACGAGGCGCTCTACACGGTGGGGCGACCCCGCCCAGGGGTTGCCGCCGAGGTCCGCGACGGCGACAGTCAGACCCTCACCGACGGCGAGGTAGGCGAACTATGGCTACAGACGCCGAGTGCCATGTCCGGCTACTGGAACGACCCAGGGGGGAGCACCGAAGCTCTGGTCGACGGCTGGCTCCGCACCGGCGACCTGGCCCACGTGGACGACGCCGGTTGCTTCCGGCTGGCCGGACGGGTCAAGGAGATGTACATCCGTGGCGGCTACAACGTCTACCCGCTCGAGGTCGAGGCGGTGCTGGGCACCCATCCGGCGGTTGCCCAGGTGGCCGTGGTGCCCCGGCCTGACTCAACCATGGGCGAGATCGGCGTTGCCGTCATAGTTCCGGCCGATCCGGACCATCCGCCGACCCTGCATGACCTGATAGCCCACGGACACGACGACCTGTCGGGCTACAAGCTGCCCGGAGCCGTCCGCATCGTGGATCGGCTCCCACTGAACGCAGGCGACAAGCTGGACCGCCGAACCCTGGCCGCCCATGAGGCGCGAAGCCAGACGGGCGACTGAACTCCTAGCGGCGGCGCCCCCGACCGGATCGCCGTTCCCGATCCACCTCACGTTCACGCTGCTCGACCAATTCGGCACGCAACGACCGGAAACGGTCAACCCGTCGGTGATCCACCCGGCCGGCCTCGACCTCGGCCCGGACAGCGCAGTCCGGCTCGGTGTCATGGGCACAATCGGCGAACCGACAGTCGGCGGACCGCTCCTCGAGGTCACCGAACACCCGGGAGAGAGACTCCTCGGCATCCCAGATCCCCACGGCCCGGATTCCCGGCGTATCGACCATCAAGCCCCCGCCAGGACGCAGAACCAGCTCCCGGCTCACTGTGGTGTGGCGACCCTTAGAGTCGCCGGCTCGCACCGCCGCAGTAGCCAGCACCTCGTCGCCCACCAGGGCGTTGACCAGTGTCGACTTTCCGGCTCCCGACTCCCCCAACAGAGCCACGGTCCGCCCGGGTGCCATCAGCGAGGCGACCTGTTCATGCCCTGGACAGTCACGCCCCATGCCGACGACCAGAACCTCGACATCGGGAGCCAGTGCCCGGACGGTGGCCGCGACCTCGATGGCGGCCTCGGGTTCCCGATCTGCCTTGGTCAGGACCACGACCACCTCGGCTCCGCTATCCCAGCCCACGACGAGGAAACGCTCGAGACGACCCGGCGGAAGGGGCCGGTCCAGTCCATGCACGATGAGTACCAGGTCCACGTTGGCCACCAGGACCTGCTCGATGACCGCCTCGGACGGGTCACGGCGCGACACCGTGTTGGACCGTTCCAGCACACGCGAGATCAGCGGACCCAACTCGGGATCGTCGACTACCACCACCCAGTCGCCGGTGGCCGGCGCCAGCAGGTCCTGGGAACGTTGTGAATCAGAAAGCACCCGGAGACGACCCTCGTCAGTCACCACGTCGCACTCGCCCCGATCGACCCGCACGATCCGACCCAGACGGCCGTCGTCGGGGCGCGCTTTCCCGGTCCAGCCGAAGGCGTGCAGAAGGTCAGGATCCATCGGGACCGATGCTAGGGCCCGCAACCAGGCGTCATCAGCCGAGACGGAGGGTCTCCAACGGCTCCAGACGGGCTGCCTTGGACGACGGATAGAGGCCCGCCACCACGGCAACGCCGACCGAGACCAGTGCCCACCCGGCGAGTCCGGCCACGCTCAGCACCATGGTGTAGCCCCTTTGGGCCGCCACACCCCAGACCACACCGGCACCTACCAGCGCCCCGAGGATTCCCCCGAACACCCCCACTACGAGGGCCTCGAACAAAAACTGGACGGCGATGGTCCCCCGACTGTGTCCCAGGGCCCGCCGGATCCCGATCTCCGAAGATCGCTGGATCACCGAGATGGACATCACATTGGCGATGCCCACACCACCCACGATGAGGGCCAGCCCACCCATCATCTTGGTCAGGTTGTTGAGGCTCTCGTCAACCTGCGACTGAGCGTCCAGCAGATCCGTGGGCACCGAGGCATTGGCCCCGTCCGGCCCGCCGAGGCTGACCACGATGGGGATCTCCTTGGCCACCATCGCGGTGTTGGTGGGAGCCCGGACGTACAGACGACTCGGATCGGGATCGTCCAGATCCCAGTCGGCGACCGCCGCCGCGAACGTCACGAACACCGCCGAATCCATCGACGGTTCCAATAGGACCCAGTCCAGAACCCCGACCACGCCGTACTCCAAGCCGTTCAGCTCAATGGTGCGCGACTCCCCCGCCAGATAGCCGTACTCGTCGGCCAGATCCCGCCCGATGACGGCCACCCGGGCGCTGGACTCCTTGTCGAAGGCGTTCAGGAACCGTCCCGAGATCATCGGCACCTCCAGAGTGTCGGGCAGCTCGGGGCCCGTGGCTATCACCGGGACGGGGAAGGCCCGGTAGTAGTCCTCCGCTCCAGAAAACGGCACGGTCACGATGTCAGACAGCTGACGGGTGCCGGTCACCGCCACCACGTCGGGCAGTCGTCCGACACGGGCCACGGCGGCAGCCTCGATGACCGGATCCTGGCCGAATCCGAACCCTGCCGCGGCATTCACCACGATCAGGTCGGTACCCAGCTCCTGGAGCTTGGCCTTGAGGTGACCCTTGGAACTCTCGTTGATGCCGATGGCGGCAACGATGGCCGACACGCCCAGGATCGGGCCGAGCATGATGAGTAACGTCCGGATCTTGCGGGCCGTCAACCCGGCGGTGGCCACGCCGACCAGTTCCCGGAAGCGCCTCAAGATCCGGCCCCCGCCCCTGTCTCAGCTAGGCCACCAGATGGGCCACCGAGCATCTCGTCGGCCACGATCTTCCCATCCAACATGGAGATCCTGCGCCGAGTCGCATCCGCCACGTCCATGTCATGGGTGACAATGCAGATGGCTCGTTCGGGCGACTGCAGGTCCGCAAAGATCTGCATCACGTTCTCGGCATTGCGACTGTCGAGTGCCCCGGTCGGCTCATCGGCCAGCACAACCCCGGGATCCGTCGAGATGGCCCGGGCAATGGCCACCCGCTGCTGCTCGCCGCCCGACATCTGCACTGGGCGGTGGTCGTGGCGCTCACCAAGGCCGACCTGTTCAAGGGCCGACATAGCCCGCGACCGCCGCTCACGAGGGGTCAATCCCCGGTAGAGCAGCGCCGTCTCGACGTTTCCCAGCGCCGTCAGATGTGGAATCAGATGGAACTGCTGGAACACGAAGCCGATGGCCTCACCCCGAAGTCGGGACCGCTCAGCGTCGGCCAGACGGGTCACGTCAGTTCCTCGTACTCGGATGGCCCCATCAGTCGGCAGGTCCAGCACCCCTAGGAGACCGAGCATCGTCGACTTGCCGGATCCCGACGGCCCGATGATGGACAGGAACTCGCCGGCCCGGATGTCCAGCGACACGTCGTCGAGCGCCCGCACCTGCACCTCGGTGCCGTACACGCGCGAGACCCCTTCAAGGGCCAACACGACCTCGCCGACGGGTATCTCCCGCTGTGGTGACGCGACCGTCACGAGCGGTCGATCTCCAGGATGACGTACTCTCCGGCCACCACGCCGCTCACCACCTCGACGTAGGCGCCATCCAACATCCCGGTCTCGATGGGCCGACGTTCGATGACCCCAGCGGGAGTCACCACCCGGACTGTCTGCTGGCCGCCGTCCGACAGCACGGCGGCAATGGGAACAACCACTGCATTCAGGGACTCCTCGACGACCACATCGATGGTCACCACGGCGCCGTCCACGCCGACGAGGTCCTCGACGGCCTCCACAACGCCCTCGTAGGTCTCACTGCTTCCACTCACCGTGGCGTTGTCGTCCAGTTCCACAATGGTTCCCGGTGACTCCTGGTCGCCGGCGTCGAGGTTGACCGTCACCGACTGACCCTCGGCCAGCTTGGCGCGGTCGGTCGGCGAGGCGAACAGGGTGATGGTGAACACCGGCTCGGTGAGGTCGAACAATGGGGTGCCGCGCTGCACGTAGTCACCCTCCACGACAGACACCGTGCCCACCCGGACCGGCCAGTCAGCCACCACCATGTCTCCGGGCATGAACACCACGTCGTCGTTAATGGTTCGGATCTCCACGGTGACCGAACGTTCTCCAGCCCTCAGTAGGGCGGTACCGGTGACCACTACGTAGTCCTGTCCCGCCTGGGCGCTACCCGAGACCTGGTAGTTGACGCTCGTGTCGGTGTCCGGCGGCTGGTCGGCCACGATGGTCACTACCGCTGTGTCGCCCTCAGCCACGCCACCACCACCGGCCAACGTCAGCTCGGGCAGGTCGGAGGACTCGATCAGGATGGTGGCCCGGTCACGGTCGCTTAGGCGGTACTTCGCCGACGGGTCGACACTCAGCCGCACGGTCAGGGTCTCGTCGCCCTCTACGTCGTCATCGCTACGGACCGGGATGGACAGCGTGATCCGCTCTTGGCCCATCTTCATCGTGATGTCGCCGTCCGGTGCGTTGAAATCGGCATCGGCGGTGGCCGAACCCTCCACTACGTAGAACACGTCGAGGTCTTCCACAAGCTCGACACTCGTCTCGATGGTGAAGGTGGCCGAGCCGCCCTCGCCGATCGTCTCACCGTCGGCCCGCAGGACCAGGATCGGCACGTCGGGCACGTCGGGATCGTCGATGCTGACCGTGACCTCATCGGCATCGCCCACCACGTAGCGGGCCGCCTGAGCCACCCGGAGGTCCTCGTGAAGGGATTCGAGCAGGTAGGTCAACCTCTGCTGCTCATCGCGAAGAAGGGCCAACGAGTCATCCTCGGCAGCGAGGACGTCGGCGAGCCGGCCCTCGGCATCCTCCATCCGGTAGCCCAACCGATCCTGCTCCTCCCGGAGGAGGGTGAGGGCATCGGTCTCGGCCTCGAGGACGTCACGTGCCGCCTCGAGCTCAGCCGACTCCTCCCCAGCGGCCTCCAGCGCGTCGTAGTAAGCGTTGAAGGCCTTTCTCCAGGCCGACACAGTGATGTCTTCGGCCTCGAGGTCGTCGTCAGCATTCTCAAGCGCAGTGTCAAGGGCCATCAACTCCTCAGCAACTGCCGGGGTGTAGTCGGATTCGATGGCCTTGGCCATAGTGATGATGCCCTTGTCCATCAACTCCTGTTCGACGTCGGTCTTCAGTCTGGAGAGCGTCTCGAGCGCGTCTACCTCGGTCTGTTCCGTCGCCACGTCCGCCTCGGCTTCGGCGATCTCGTCCAGCAGTTCGAGTCTCCGCTTCTCGAGGTCAACTATCTCGACACGGTTGTCGTACTCACCGAGAGACCAACCATCGGCCACCGCCTCGGCGATCTCGTCCACCAGTTCCGACCTTCGCGACTCCGTGTCGCCGATCTGGGCCTGAAGGTCGAACACGACGAGCGTCTGGGAGGCGACGCTGACCAGCGAATCGAACGCGCCCCCGATCGCCACCTTCAGGTCCTCGTAAGGCTCGCGGTCGTCATCCAGAAGCGTCTCAATCTCGACTACCACCGACAAGCTGCCGGCCGGCAGCACAATTGTGTCGTCCGGATCCACGTAGTCGTCGCCGACCATGACGTCGCCGGAGATGGTGATCGGTATCTCCAGGTCGGCCACCGGCGCCACGTCGGCGGAGATGGTCACCACCACGGGTCGCCCCTCTTGGACGACCACGGCCGCGGAGGTCAGGCTCAAAGTGGGAACCGGCGTGTCGGCCACGGCCGCCGCATCTACAACGGCTGCCACGGTGCTCATCACTGCTGCCGACTGGCTCTCGCGCAGTTCACCGGCGGTGGCGACCGCCGGTCCGATGCGAACTGAAACGGCGTTGACCGGACCGACCACATATCCCGCAGGATTGCCCTGCAGGGAGACGGTCACGACCTCGTCGGCCTCGGGGGCCGCACCGATGTAACCGTGATCGGCCTGCCACGCGGCAAGACCGGATCGGGTCTCTTCGGTATAGAGGGAGTCCACGTCTCCCACCTGGTAGCCGGCAGACGACAGGACGTCCTCCAACTGTCGGACGTCTGGACCTTCGGATCCCACGTCCAACTGGCGGTAGAACGCGAAATCGCCCAGCACGGCGACGACCTCGCGGCCGTCGATGGTCAGCAGGGCATCACCGGCCTTGACGGTGTCCCCGTCTTCCACGGACACGTGTCCAACCTTGCCGTCCACCGCGGCGGTCACCACCTGGAGTTCGTCGCGACGCAGCTCGCCCCGGATAGTGATCTCGTCAGTCAACGTCCGGACCGACACCGACTCGGCGATGGCCCGATCGACCCCAAGATCCACCACCGTCGCATCGTCAGCCCACGGCTGCCACATCACGATGGCCACCACACAGGCCGTCGCTACGGCCAGGGAAAACAGGCTCTTCAAGCGCTTCCTCACTGGTCATCTCCTCCGTCTGCCAGATTTTGCTCACTGATACAGCCGCGGATGTCGCCGAGGTCGAGATCGCCGTCGGGACCTTGGAAGTCCTCACTGGGACCAAGCGAACCCTCAGCATCGGGCATCGGGTCGCTAACCGTCCAGCCCTTTCCTCGCAGGCAGCCCACCAGGTAGATGAACTGCTCGTTGGCCGCACGGATCTGATCCGGGGACCGTCCGATCCTCGACGTCTGGAACTCCTGCATGGCGGTCACGATGCCTGACCTCGCTGCACACAGGGTCAGCGCTTCGATGTACTCCGGCTGGTTGACCGGGTCCTCGGGACCCAGATCGGCATCGGGGCGACCGATGAATGTCGTCCCCTCTTCCTCTAGGCAACTGTTGAACTCCTCGAGGGAGTCCATCATCTTGATCCCGGCGGGAACATCCTGCTCGGCCAACGGGATGGTCTCCTTGACCACCTCAGTCGTCGTCGTGGTCGCCTCCGGTTCGGGCTCGACCTCGAGGCTGGTCTCGGACGCCGTGGCCTCTGCGGATGTGGACGTGGCCTCCTCGATGATCTCTACGGTCGTGGGTGCCGCCGTGGTGGGTGCCACGGTCGTGGAGGGCGCCACGGTGGTCGAGACCACGATCACCGACGGTGCGTCCTCGGCCAGCAGGGTCACCGTGCGTGCCGCCTCGCTGCCGCCTCCACCACAGCCGGCGGCGATCAAGGCCACTACTGCCACTACTGCTGCTCGAATCATCTGGTCACTCCTCGGTTTCAGCAGCCAGCGCAATCTCGCTGGCGCAGTCTCGAATGTCATCGCTCACGATCCCGCCGTCGGGACCCACGAACTCGTCGCCCGGGTTCAGGAGGCCGTCCTCGTCGGGTCGGAGGTCACCGACCAACCAACCCAGACCTCGGAGGCAGTCCACTAGGTCGATGAAGTTCTGATTCTCCTGCCGGATCTCCTCAGGAGAGAGGTCTGAGCGGGAGGTCTCGTAGCTCTGGTAGGCGTCAGAGATCCCAGTCCGGCTGTTGCAGAGCTGCAGCGCTTGAAGGTAGGCGGGCTGATTCGCCGGTGCCTCGGGACCCGCCGCTGCATCGGGGAATCCGATCCACTCGTGTCCTTCCTCGGCCAGGCAGGCGTTGAACTCGTCCAGGGCGCTCATCAGCCGCACCCCAGGATGCACCCGCTCTTCTTCGGCCAGAGGAACCGTCTCCTTCACCACTTCGACCACTGTGGTCGTGACAGCCACCTCCGCGACCGTGGTACTCGCCGCCTGCTGGTCCGATTCCCCATCCGAATACCCGTCGGCCTCGTCTTCGTCAACCGCCGTCGTCGAGGTCTCCGATGTCGACGAATCGGAGGATGCGGACCCCGTGTCCGATGGGAAGGTGTCCGCCGAAGAGGTTTCGGCGTCGGGGACCGGTGGTTCTGAGGGGTCGGGATTGGGAATGCTCGTCGTCGCCGACGCGAATCCGGCGGGAACGACGATCTCGGTGGCCTGGTCGGCGGTCAGAACCACGACAGTCCGAACTCCATCCGAGGTGCTTCCACTGGTGGCCGAACAGGCGACCGCCAGCAAGGCCGATGCGGTGACGGCGGTCATCAGAACGGGCGCGTCACGCCACCGGACGAAGGGGTGCATAGGGGAAAAACTAACGACTAACCCGTGATCCGCAGGTATCGGACCGGTGATGATCTGATGATGGTCGACACCCCGCCGGAACGGGAGCCCACGCCGGAACGGAAACTGGCTGCCGGGAGCCCCTAGCCTCGGGAGGTGGCCGACTTCTTCCAGAACGGCGTGATCGCCACGCTTCATAATCTCGGGCGTCGACCGACCGAGGATCTCGAGCAGGAACTCAAGTCGTGGAGCGCCGACCGGCCCATGTCGCTGGTCATCCCCTGTCTAGTGGCCGACCTCGACGGTGCAGCGCTGCAATGCATCGTCGACCAGTTGGCCGCCGTTCCCTACCTTGACGAGGTGGTGGTCGGCCTAGACCGGGCTGACCGGAACGACTTCGCCCGGGCTCGTCAAATCTTCTCCCGGCTCCCCCAGCACCACCGCATCCTCTGGCACGACGGGCCTCGCCTCACGGCCCTACGGGATGAGTTGGAGGCCCATGGCCTGTCCACCGGCCAGCCCGGCAAGGGGCGCAACGTCTGGTTCTGCCTCGGCCACTTCCTGGCTTCAGGTCGGAGCGGCATCGTGGCCCTCCACGACGCCGACATCCGCGACTACGACCGGTCGTTGCCGGCCCGCCTGCTCTATCCGGTGGCTCACCCTTCGAACCGGTTTGGGTTCGCCAAGGGCTATTACCACCGGGCCTCGGGGGACGACGTGGGGCCCGATCGACTCTTCGGGCGGGTCACCCGCCTCTTCGTGACCCCGCTGGTCCGGGCACTGGCCGTGACGTTCGGCGACCGGGGCTACCTCAACTACCTGGACAGCTTCCGGTACCCGCTGGCCGGCGAGTGCGCCATGTCCACCGACGTAGCCGAGACCCTGAGGGTGCCTTCAGACTGGGGGTTCGAGATCGGAGTCCTGGCCGAGGTGTACCGGCACTTCCCCACCACCCGGGTCTGCCAGGTAGACGTGGCCGATGGCTACGACCACAAGCACCGGGAGCTCTCGGCCGACGACCCCACCGACGGACTGCACCGGATGAGTGTCGACATCGCCCGGGCCATCTACCGGAAGCTGGCCATTGGTGGCGTGGTATTAAGCGCCGAGGGTTTCCGCTCACTAGAGGCGGCCTATGACCGCACTGCCCTAGACCTCATTGACCGGTACGAGGCCGACGCGGCGTTCAATGCCATGGCCTACGACCGCCACGCTGAGGAATCAGCCATTGAGGTGTTCGCCCGGTCCGTCGTTCGGGCCGGCCAGGAGTTCCTGGACGATCCGTTGGAAACGGCATTTATCCCCAGTTGGTCAAGAGTCCGTTCCGAACTCCCCGACCTGCCAGATCGCCTGGTGGCAGCTGTCGAAGCCGATCACGCCGAGGAATCCGGTTCCTGATCAGGCCACTCAACGGGCAACCGATTGGCCAACCAACAAGCTTGGTGCGGTGGAGGTGATGAGAATCGAACTCACGACCTCTACGTTGCGAACGTAGCGCTCTAGCCAACTGAGCTACACCCCCGCGACCGGGGGCGATGGTATCGGGATCAGTTGGCCCGGCGGCTCAGCACGGCCTCGTCGCGCATGGCCGACGTACCGGTCAGCCCACCCATGAGCGGGCCGTCCATCCGGAAGGGGATGACCGTCTCGCGTCGCTCGGCTTCCAACTGGTGGCGTTGGGTGACCAGCATGGCGTAGCCGACGAACAGCAGGTCGACGAGGAAGTGGACCATCCAGACCGCTCCGCCTACGGCCACGCCACCTAGGAACGTGAAGATGGCGACGCCTCCAAGGGTCAGGAGTAGGTCGCGGCGGCGACGGCGGGCCGAACCGACGTCATCGGGAACCGAAGTGGCGGCCGAACGGAATGCCCGCAGACGGCGCGACCTGACGCCGGACAGCGAAGCGCCGACCCTCGGCCGACCCGCTGATCGGGCGGCTGATCCGACAGTTACCCGGCTGGCTGATCGACCGACCGAGGCCACGGCGGCCAGCGGGCGGGTCAGGACGTCACGATTGCGGATGACGGGTGGCAACAGGACCGCAGCCCAGAGGATCCCGAGTCCCAGCAGGATCAGCATTGACGATGCCTCATTTGGATCCACCCTCCGGTCCGCTCGTACCCCTGTGGATAACGAGGGAACGTAGTAGGGCTTCCCTGCTAAATGGTGGATGTCTACGCGCTCAGCGCGCGAATATTCGCGCGCAGGGCGCGAGAAGATCCCCGGCGGAGTCACGCAGGGTGGTCGGCCCGTCGCCAGTCGCCGGAGCGGCCACCCGATTTCTCGTGCAGGCCGAGCGATTCCACGCTCATCGAGCGGTCCACGGCCTTACACATGTCGTAGATGGTCAGGGCTGCCACCGAACAGGCGGTCAACGCCTCCATCTCGACGCCGGTCCGGTCCACGGTCTCAGTCGTCGCTTCGACGTCCACCCAAGCATGGCCGACCGCCAGGTCCACGACCACCGAACTCAACATCAACGGATGGCACAGTGGGATGAGTTCCGACGTTCGCTTGGCGGCCTGAATCCCCGCCACCCGGGCCACGGCAAGCACATCGCCCTTGGGCACCCTGCCGAACCTCAGGGCCTCGGCGGTCTCGGCCTGCATGGTGATCCTGGCCCGGGCCACGGCTCGTCGCCGGGTCACGTCCTTGCCTCCCACGTCGACCATGCGGGCCCGACCCTCGTCGTCCAGATGGGTGAAGCCGTCTGTCTCCGCCGGTTCAGGCACCGGATCAGCCGCCGATCTGGGACATGGAACGGGCCGGGCGGATGAACTCCACCCGCCCGATCCCGTGACCGGCCCACTTGGCGGCCACTGCACGCTCCAGCAAGGCACCCACCTCGTCGTCGGTGGCCTCCGACCGCAGCAGCGACCGGACGTCGAACTCGTCCACGGCGAACAGGCAATTGCGGAACTGGCCATCCGCTGTGAGGCGGATCCGGTCGCACGAATCGCAGAAACTCCGGGTGACGCTGGCCACCACTCCGATCTCACCGCCACCGTCGAGGTAGCGGAACCGGCTGGCCGGGGCCGAGGTCCGGTCTATCGGCTCCAGCGGAAACACCTCTCCCACCCGGGCCACGATCTCGTCGATGCCCACCACCGACTCGTGGGTCCAGGCCTCGTCAGCGTCCAACGGCATGAACTCGATGAACCGGACCATGACACCCCGGTCCCGACCGAAACGGGCAAAGTCAACCAGCTCGTCGTCGTTGACGCCGCGCATCACCACCACATTGACTTTCACCGGGTCCAGACCGGCGGCCAACGCCGCGTCGATCCCGTCGAGCACCCGACCGAGTTCGTCGCGCAGGGTCAACTCGGCGAACCGTTCGGCCTGCAGCGAATCCAACGAGACGTTGATTCGCTTCAGTCCAGCATCGGCCAGTCCGGACGCAGCCTGCTTCAGGGTGGCACCGTTGGTGGTCAGGGCCAAGTCCACCCCGAGGGCGGACAGCATCCCCACCAGGCGGCGCAGATCGGCCCGCACCGTCGGCTCTCCACCGGTGAGACGGATGCTGTCGATCCCATGGCGTTCGACCAGCAGCCGGGCCACCCGCTCAATCTCCTCGAAGGTAAGCAGTTCAGCTCGGGGCAGCCACTGGAGACCTTCGGCGGGCATGCAGTAGCTGCACCGGAAGTTGCACCGGTCGGTCACCGAGATTCGGAGGTCTCGGTGCACCCGGCCGAAGCCATCGATCAGGGGAAGGACCACTGGGCCAGCGTACGGCTCGCCGTCGCACGATGCATCCGTCGGACACCGGTTCGACAACCCTCAACCCAGCAACAAGACGTCGACCTCGCCGCCGTCGGGTATCCCGTCACCGTCGGGCAACACGGCCAGGCCGCCTGCAGCCGCCATGGCCGTCAGTTGGTGGGAACCCTGACCGCCCGCCGACCGGACCCGGAACCGACCGTCGACCACCTCGACGCCCACCCGGGCGAAGTGGACCTTGCCGTCGGCATGACGAGGCAGGCCCCCGACGACGTCCGCCCGAATGCAGGTCCGGTCGATCTCAGCATGGCCGGACATGGCCCGTAGAGCCGGACGGGCGAACAACTCGAAGGAAACCATGGACGACACCGGATTGCCGGGAAGCCCGAACACCGGCACTCCATCGATCCGACCGAAGGCCAAGGGCTTGGCCGGCTTGATGGCGACCTGCATCCAGCGCATGTCACCAATCCGGTCCAGGACGACCTTGACGTAGTCGAAGTCGCCCATCGACACGCCGCCCGAGGTCAGCACGGCATCGCACCGGGAAGCCCCGTCGAGCAATGCCGCCTCGATGGCTGTCTCGTCATCGACCACCCGACCCAGATCGACCGCATCGGCGCCCAGTTCATCGAGCAGACCAAGGAGAGACGGTCGATTTGCGTCCCGGATCTGGCCGGGAGCCAGTGCCCCGGGCCCGTCTCGCAACTCGTCTCCCGTGGACAACACCCCGACCCGCAGTTGACGGTGAACAACCACCGCGAGGGCACCGATGCTGGCCAGCACCCCGAGGTGTCCAGGACTCAGGACCACTCCGGCCTCAAACACCCGGTCGCCGGCCACCAGGTCCTCGCCGGGAGACCGTACGTGATTACCCACCGGCACTTCGATGGCCACCGAGACGGTCGCCCCGTCCGCCGCCATCTCGGTGCGTTCGACCATCACCACGGCATCGGCGCCCGGCGGCATTGGCGCCCCGGTCATGATCCGCGCTGCGGTGCCCGATCCGACCTCAATGCCTGCGACCACTGGATCCACGCCCGCGGCCACCGTGCCCACCACATCGAGGACCACCGGCGCCCCCACGGTGTCGGCCGCCCGCACGGCGAAGCCGTCCATGGCCGTGTTGGCGAACGGGGGAACATGTTCGGGCGAGTCGACGGGCTCGGCCAGTACCAGGCCCCGAGCGTCGGACAACGCCACCTCGACGGGCTCCGGCCCCTCGCAGCGACCAAGGACGTGTTCACGGGCCTCGGCCAGGGAGATCATCGCCCCCAACCCTGCTCCTCGCCTGACATGAGGCGACGGATATTGGTCCGGTGTCGGACTAGCACCACCAAACAGATGCCGGTCGCCACCAGAAAGTCTGGCCAACCCTGGCCGGTCGCGGCGACGCCGACGGGTAGAGCGATGCAGATGGTGACCGAACCCAGCGATGACTTGCCCGAGAGTCGGGCCACCAGGGCGAACAGCGCCACGATCACCAAACCGACAACCGGGAACAGCACGACGGCACCCCCGCCACCGGTGGCCACGCCCTTCCCACCGCGGAATCGGCGGGTCACCGGGAGGACATGTCCAAGCGTGGCCGCCGCCCAGCAGGCCAAGCTGAGCGGCCGCCCACATAAGGCCAAGCCCAGCCCTGCGGCGATCGCGCCCTTGCCGGCATCAGCCACGAAAACGGCCACCCCAGCCCGCCGACCGGCCGTGCGATAGACGTTGGTGGCACCGGGATTACCGGACCCCTCGGTCGTCGGGTCCACGCCACGCCGACCGGCCACCAGTTGGGCCGACGGCACCGTGCCCAGCAGGTACGCCACCACCACAAGGGCCCAGGCTCCGAGCCCAGCAGGAATGTCCACCCCGCCAGTGTGCCCGACGGGCACCGGTAGGCTGCACCGTTCTCCAGTCGACCACCTGCTGACATCCCCTCCTACTGCCACGACCCGACGAGCCGAGGCCTCTCCGCCATGCCGACCTACCAGTACCGCTGCCAGACCTGCGAGGGCGAGTTCGAACTACGCCAGTCGTTCACCGACGACGCTCTGACCACTTGCATCGATGTCGAGTGCCACGGTCCGGTAAACAAGGTGTTCAGCGGAGTGGGCATCTCATTCAAGGGCGACGGCTTCTACAAGAACGACCACGGGTCCTCGGCCGAGGGACGTTCCTCGGAGAAGGCCTCGTCGACCAGCAGCTCGTCAGATTCTGGATCGGAGGGTTCGGGGTCCTCGAACGGAACCTCCTCGGACGCATCGTCGTCCGGTGGCGACTCGTCCGGCACGAAGGACACCTCCTCGGGCAGTTCGACCAGCGATGCCGCCTCGACTCCCTCAGCGAAAAAGGCATCGTCGAGCAGCTCCTCAGGTAGCAAAACCTCCGGCGCTACCTGACCAGGAACGCCCTTTCGGGCCCGACCCCTCCCTCCACTTTCCCTCTCTGGCGTACCTAGCCCCCCGGGAGGGGACCGTGTCCTGTCCCACCGCCCGACCTCGAGCATGGCCCGCCCACCACCGCGTGGCCTGGTCGACCTGTGGGCCGTCGACCCAACCCCCGGCGCAGCATCAGGAAGATCGCCGGGTGTGCCCACGGTACGACGAATGGTCGAGTCGGCCGGCTGCTGGAACTCGACGAGCACACCCTGACCGTTGTCGCACCCGCCGACCGGATGCCCTAGGTCGCCGGCACCCTCCACTGGGGTGATCTGATACCGGCGTTGATGCCTGCGCTGGTCTCCGAACCGTCGCCAGCCTGCTAGCGGACGCCGGTAGCCAACAGGGCCAGGACCCCGAGGCCCACTACCACGCGATAGGCCGCGAACCCTCCGAGTCCGATCCGGGCCAGTAAGCGCAGCAGGCCATGGACGGCGAACCAGCCACTTACCGCGGCGGCCGCCATCCCGGCGAGGAACGGGGGCCACCAACCGGCGGGCACCGTCACGTCAACGGCCGACAGTAGGCCCGCCCCGGCTATGACCGGCAGGCTCATCAGGAAGACCAGTCGGGCGGCCTCGGTGCGTTCCAACCGCAGCGACCGGGCAACGCTCAAGGTCACCCCCGAACGCGACACTCCAGGTTGGAAAGCTAGGCCCTGAGCCACGCCCAGAACGATGGCGTTGCCGAAGGAGAGATCGGCCATGCCCCGGCTCGTCGCTTCACCGGCGGTCGCCCCACGGCGGTCAGCGGCCCACAACACGAGTCCGAACACGATCAGGCAGGTGGCCACCAACCACATCCGGTCCCCGAGGTCTTCGATCATGAACGCCACCAGCACACCAAGGATCCCCGTAGGCACCGCGGTCACAGCCAGCAGGCAGGCCGTCCGGGCATCCCCGACGGGAACGGTGCCGGCACCGGACCGGATCCAGGCCAGAGCGGCCCGCAGGTACCGGACCACGTCAGCCCGCAGGTAAAACACTGCTCCGACCAGGGTGCCCACGTGGAGGGCAACCTCGAAGGCATCCTCCAGACGACCATCGCCGCCGAAGTGCTCCCAACCAAAGAGCCATGGCACGAGCTCCAGGTGGCCGCTGGACGAGACGGGCAGGAACTCGGTCAGACCCTGCACGAGGCCCAACAGGATGGCGTGCAGGATCGGCATGGTCTGCGGGCTGGGCCCTACACCCCTGAGACTGTCAGCTCGCCGAAAACCAGCGTGACGCCGGCCGCCCGCATGGGCAGCCACTGAACGTCGTCACCGATGGCCACCAGGTCGGTAAGCATCTTCTGGATGGTCGAGGCAATGGTGAACTCGCGGATCGGTTCGGCCAGTTCGCCACCCCGGATCCGCAGGCCCTCGGCGCCCGTCGAGAAGTCGCCGCTGACCGGGTTGACCCCCGAGTGCAGCCCGCTGACGCCCTGGACTAACACGCCGTCATCGATCCCGGCCACCAACTCGGCCGGCGTCCGGTCCCCGCCCCGAATGGACACGGCCCGGACCCCGACGCCCGGCGTGGACGAGTAGCCCCGGACCGCCGAACCGGTGGACGCGGTACCGGCCCGACGGGCCGTCTCGCTGTTGTGCACGAATCGTTCGAGACGACCACCGGAAACCAGCACGTTTCGGCGCGTGGCCAGGCCTTCTCCGTCGGTCGCCGTAGCCGAGGTGGCCGCCGGGTCGGTGGGATCGTCGACCAGGGTCAGCAGCGGCGAGGCCACCTCGTCCCCCAAGCGGTCGGCAAACAGGGACCGCCCCTTCTGGACCGACTCGCCGTTGAGGGTGCCGGCCACGATCCCCAGAAACTGGGCGCTCACCCACGGGTCGAGCACCACGGCGATCCGCCCTGATGCAGGCTTGACGGACCCCAACATGCGGGTCGAACGTTCGGCGGCCTGGGCCGCTGCGGTAGCGACATCCAGGTCGCCCGGTTCGCGTCCCAGCGAGAAGCCAAAGCCGGTCTGGGTCTCGCCATCTTGCTCGGCCAGCGCATAGGCCGAAAGGAAACAGCCGGTTTCCCGGCTGGTGGCCCGGATGCCGGTCGTGGTGGCCACCGCACTGGCCGACGTCGAGTCACCGTACTCAGCTGACTCCACACCACTGATGCGGGGATCAGCCGACCGGGTGAGACGCTCCAGCTCGAGGGCCATGGCCACCTTGGCCTCCGTCGGGTGGGCGACCAACGCCGACCGGTACAGGTCGAGGTCGGCGACCGGCACACCATCAGGCTCGGCCACCGCACAGTGCTCGTCTGGGGTGGCGAACTCCACGTTGTCTCGGGCCTCGCCCAGCACCTCGATCAGGGCATCGGCATCCAACGTGCCCGCGTAGGCGAAGCCCTGGCGTCCGTCGCGCACCACCCGTACGCCGATGCCCCGGGACTCGGCCGAGGTCAGCGACTCGATCTCCCCCTCGTAGGCCCGAACCTCAGTTTCACGTTCATGGACCACGACGGCCTCGATGGCCTCGCCAGGGGCGGCCATGGCTACCACCCGTTCGGCAATGGCCAACAGACCCGCCTCGTCGTCTCGTGTGCCCGTCACGTCAGGCCGCCGTTCCGCCGACGGTGAGCCGAGACACCCGCAGCGTCGGCGTACCGTCACCCACCGGGACACCCTGACCGTCCTTTCCGCACGTCCCCGGTGACCCCATGGCGAAGTCACCGGCAATGGCGTCGATGGCCAACAAGGCCTCCGGGCCGTTGCCGATCAGATTTCCCTCACGGATCGGCGCGGTGAGGCGACCATCCTCGATCAGGTAAGCCTCGGTCATACCGAACACGAAGTCCCCAGTGGCCGTGTTGACCTGTCCGCCACCCAACTGGGCCACGTACACGCCATGGTCGGTTCCGGCCACGATCTCCTCGGGGTCGTCGAGACCGCCCTCTAGATAGGTGTTGGTCATCCGCACCATGGGCAGGTGTCGGTAGCTCTGGCGACGACCGTTGCCCGAGCCCTCGCGTCCCTCTTTGCGGGCCCGGAGGCGGTCCCACATGTAGTCGGTGAGCACCCCGTCCTCGATCAGCACGTTGCGCTGCGCCGGGCGACCCTCGTCGTCGATGGCAAAGCAGCCCCACTCCCCGGCCATCGTGCCGTCGTCGATCAGACTGACCGTCGGCGTAGCCACCATCTCGCCGCGCCGACCAGCGAAGACCGACGCCGATTTGGCCACCAGGTCGGCCTCCAGGCCGTGGCCGCACGCCTCATGGAAAAGCACCCCGCCGCCGCCCGGGCCGACCACAACCGGCATCTCGCCGCTGGGTGCCGGCACCGATCCGAGCTTGGTGATCGCCCGGCCGGCGGCCCGACGAGCCAGATCATCAACGTCCACCCGATCGAAGAGTTCAAACCCCACGGTGTGGCCGACTGATTCGCGGCCGGTCTGCAAGCCGGTGTCGCCTGACGCCACGCACGAGACAGAAAAGAAGGTGCGGATCTGGCGGTCACCGGTCAACAGTCCCTCACTGTTGGCCACCTGGATTCGCCGCTGCGAGTCCCCGTAGCGGGCCGAGACCTGGCTTATGGCACCATCGGCCGACCGGGCCGCAGCATCGGCTCGTTCGAGGAGCGCCACCTTGCGGGCCTTGGGTACATCGGCGGGTAGCACCCCGATCACCGCCGAGGAGGGGCCCGAGGGGCCATCAAGGGTCACCTCGCGCACACCACCGCCACCCGAACGGGCCGCAGCCGATGCTGCCTCCGCCGCGTTTCGCAGGCCGGCCTGCGACAGGTCGGCCGTATGGGCGAACCCAGTGGTCTCCCCCACCACGACACGGATCCCAGCGCCGCGATCCCGCCCGCTGGACAACTCCTCGATCCGACCGTCGTCGAGCACCGCCGAGGTGGACCGCCGATCCTCCACGAACACCTCGGCAAACTCGCCACCGGTTGCCATGGCGACCGAGAGCGTGTCGGCCAGCAGGCCCGCATCCAGAAGGCCCGTTTCCAAACTCCCGGTATCCGCTATGCCGAAAGAACCGTTGCCGTCAGCCATCATCATGCTCCTGATCCTGTGCGCTCGGTCCGGGCCGGTGTCCCGGTCGGGTCCGGGCGGATGCGTAGGGTACCGCTGTGCCCCCGATGCCAGGGTTGCGCGGTCGCGCCTCCCACACCGTTACCGATGCCGACACGGCGATCGCCCTCCGTTCCGGCGAGGTGCCGGTCCTCGGCACCCCACGACTGGTGGCTCTCATGGAGGAGGCCTCGGTCGAGGCACTCGACGGCTCGCTGGCCGATGGCGAGACCAGCGTGGGCATGCGCATCCACGTCGACCATACGGCCCCCACCGCACCTGGCGTCGGCGTCACCGCCGAGGCGGTCCTCGAGGGCGTCGAAGGTCGGCGTCTCACCTTCGGGGCGACGGCCAAAGTGGGCGACGCCGTGGTGGCCACAGCCAGCATCATCCGCGTGGTCGTCGAGACCCACCGGTTCCTCGACAGGGTCGACGGAGACCCCGCCTGAACCGTGCAGGTCGTTCCCGCGGGGGCCGAGCCCGCACCACAGCCTGACGAAACGGTTCCCGGCGCGGGTCCGGTCCGGTTTCCCCGGCGTGCAGCCGGGCCGGGCAGCGGACTCCACTGGTGGGTTGAGATCCTCCTCGTCCTCGGCTTCTACGCCGTCTACTCCACCATCCGGAACCTCTTCGGATCCGAGTCCGTGTCGGTGGCCGACGCGCTGGCCAACGCCGAACGGATTATCGACCTGGAACGATCGATGGGCCTCTACCGAGAGCTGGGGATCCAACAGGCCTTCCTCGACCACCGGTGGTTCATCCAGTTCTGGAACCTCTTCTACGGGACGTTTCACTTCGCGGTGACGGTGTCCGCCCTGGTCTGGGTGTACCGGTGCTTCCCCCACCTGTACGCGCGGCACCGCTCGACCTTCCTGTGTGCGACGGGGCTGGCCCTGATCGGTTTCGCCCTGTTTCCGCTCATGCCGCCACGGCTGCTTTCGGACTGTGGGGCGTTTGGGGCCTGTCTGGCCGGCATGTATCCCTACGTCGACACGGTGACCGACGTCGGCGGGCTCTGGTCGTTCGACTCGGGAACCATGCAACGCGTCAGCAACCAGTACGCGGCGATGCCCAGCCTCCACTTCACCTGGGCCACGTGGTGTGCACTGGTCATCTGGCCAACGGTCCGGACCCGCGCGGTCAAGGTGCTGGCCGCCGCCTACCCGGTGGCCACACTGTTCGCTGTGATCGTCACCGGCAACCACTTCTGGTTGGACGCCGCGGGCGGGCTGGTAGCCCTGGGTGCCGGCTCGCTGCTGGCCGGCGTGCTGGTCCGGGTCTGGGTCCGACTCCACCGCCGGTCGCACGCCAACTGAACCGGTCCGGCTGAACCGGTCCGGCTGGACCGCGATAGCGTTTTCCGTCGTGCGCCTCGATGCCCTTCGGTCCCCCGCCGACCTCCGCGACCTCGGCCCCGAGGAACTCGCCGCGCTGGCCACGGAATTGCGCCAACGCATCATCGACACCGTGGACCGCACCGGCGGCCACCTTGGTTCCAACCTGGGCGCCGTGGAGCTCACCCTGGCTCTCCACCGGGTTTTCGATAGCCCAAGGGACGCCATCCTCTTCGACACCGGCCACCAGACCTACGTCCACAAACTCCTGACCGGACGGGTCGCCGAGTTCGACGGATTACGTCAGGCCGGGCAGATGTCGGGCTATGCGTCCCGAGATGAATCGGCCCACGACTGGATCGAGAACTCCCACGCGTCGACTGTGCTGTCGTACGCCCACGGCCTGGCCACGGCACGGGCCACCACCAGCGACCGCCGACGGGTCGTGGCGGTGATCGGTGATGGCTCGATGACCGGCGGCATGGCCTTCGAAGGTCTCAATAACCTCGGCCACAGCGGCCTGCCGGTAACCGTTGTGCTCAACGACAACGGGCGGTCCTACGCCCCCACGGTCGGTCGCCTGTCGGAGAGCCTCATCCGAATCCGTTCCAACCCGACCTACATGCGCCGACAGCGCCACCTCGAGGACCTGGCCGAACGCCTGCCGTGGGTGGGCGAACTGGTCGAGCGGGGCATCAGCGCCACCAAGGCCGCGCTGCGCGACATGTTCGAGCCGACGGCGTTCTTCGAGGCGCTCGGCGTCCACTACCTGGGCCCGTTCGACGGCCACGACATCGCCGAGGTCGAGGACGCCCTGACCAACGCGGCCGAGTTCGACGGACCGGTCGTGGTCCACGTGCTGACCCAGAAGGGTCGGGGCCACGCCCCAGCCGAACAGGATCCGATCAAACACATGCACGACACGGGTGGCGTGAAGCCCGGCAGCTACACCGAAGCGTTCACCGAATCGCTCCTCAAGGCCGCCGAGTCCCACCCGGAGGTGGTAGCCATCACCGCGGCGATGCCCGATTCGACGGGCCTCCTTCCTTTCCGAGACCGTTTCCCCGACCGCTGCTTCGACGTGGGCATCGCAGAACAGCACGCGGTGACCGCGGCAGCCGGCATGGCCATGGGCGGCCTTCGCCCGGTGATCGCCCTGTACGCCACGTTCCTGAGCCGGGCCTTCGATCAGACCAACCTGGACGTCGGCCTCCACGGCCTCCCGGTCGTGTTCTGTCTGGACCGGGCGGGCATCACCGGCGACGACGGCCCCTCGCACCACGGGGTGCTGGACATGGTCTTGTTGTCCCGAGTGCCGGGGATGACGGTGCTGGCCCCGTCCTCCTATCAAGAGCTGCAGCAAATGTTCGAAGACACGATGGCCAGCACCGACGGCCCGGTGGCCATCCGCTGGTCCAAGACGCCGGCCCCCCACGTGGGCTGGGACGAGGTGGGACGGGGTCTGGCCGCCCGCCGGGTTCGTGCCGGGGACGGTCAGGTGTGCCTGCTGGGTGCCGGGAAGATGCTGGCCGCCGCCCTGGCCGCGGCCGACGAGCTGGCAGCCGACGGCATCGAAGCCACCGTGTGGGACCCGCGGTGTATCCGCCCACTCGACGACACAATGCTGGACAACGCCGCCGAACACCGGCTCGTGGTCACCATCGAGGACGGATTCCGTGAGGGTGGATTCGGCACCGGGGTGCTGGACGCCCTGGCGGCGCGGCCGCCACGGGCCGAAGCGCCGATGCCGCGTGTCTCGGTACTTGGCGTACCGGTGGCCCACCACGCCCACGGGCCGGCCGACGCGCTGCTGGCGTCGTTCGGACTCGACGGTCCCGGCGTGGCCGCTTCCGTCCGTTTCCGCCTCGGCTGAGCCCGGCGGAACCCCTCAGGACCGGCCGTTCAGACGCCGGTCCGGTGCAGTGATTCAGGAATAGAAGGGGTTGTCGCCCGCCGAGTGATCGGTGGCGTCCACCACCTCGGTGATCTCCGGCACGGCCTCGACGATGGCCCGCTGGATCCCCTCGGTGAGGGTGGCCTGGCTCATCGAACAACCCTGGCAGCCGCCCCCCATTGTCACGTACGCCGTGTGGGTGTCGACCCCGATGAGGGTGGCGAAACCACCGTGGGAAGCCAGCATCGGATTGACCGTCTTCTCGAGGAGTTGCTCGATGCGCTCGGGCACCTCACCGGTCAACTCCAGCTCACCCACGTCCCCCAGAGGGTTGGGTCGGTTGGGGTTACGGATCACCAGCCCGCCCTGCACCGGGTTACTAGGCAGGTCGAGGGTGGCGCCGGCCAACTTGGAACGACTCTCATCACCCACCGCCATGTCAAGGGTCGCGCCGGTCTTTCCATCAGCGTCTGCACTCACCGTCCAGCGGTGGCAGTCGTCGGGCAACTCGATGATTGGTACGAAGGCCAGGTCATAGACGTAGTCCACGCCTGACACGCCGGTCACGTCGATCAGGAGGGACAGCGTGGTGGGGTCCTCACCGTCGTCCTGCGAGTCGCGGACCTCCAGTACCTTGCTCAGCGCACCGTCGCTGACCTCCATGACCCGTTCCGTGGTGAGAATGTCGCTCATGGGGTAAGGATACCGGTGGCTCTTCTCTGGCGGGCTGTCATCTGGCGGGCCGGTTGGGACGACCGTCAGCCTCCACCGGTAGGTTCGCCGGCATGAGCGACGAGACGACCCCGACTCCGATGACCATCCAGTACATGGACGGCCCGACCGACGCAGGCATAGCGGTCATCACCATGGACGACGGCAAGGCCAACGCACTGGGCCACGACCTTCTGAGCGCCCTTCTGGATGCGCTGGACGAGGTGGATGCCTCCGGTGCCGACGCTGTGGTCATCGTCGGTCGCCCTGGCCGGTTCTCGGCCGGCTTCGACCTATCGGTCATGAAGGCCGGCGGCACCGGACCTAAGGAGATGCTGGCCGCCGGCGTCGATGTGTTCCTCCGGATCTACCAGTTCCCCCGACCGGTCGTCGTGGCCTGCACCGGACATGCCATCGCGGCGGGCGCCATCATCCTGATGTCGTCGGACCTCCGGGTCGGTACGGCCGGCGAGTTCAAGATCGGCATGCCTGAATTGACCATCGGCATGCCGCTGCCCTTCTTCGCCACCGAGTTGATGAGGGACCGCCTGTCCAAGCGCCACCTGGCAAGGGCGACTCTGGGTCAGATGTACGACCCCGAGACAGCAATCGACGTGGGCTTCCTGGATGAGGTAGTCAATGCCGAGGATCTCGTCGACACTGCTGTGGCCCACGCCCGGGTCGCCGGCGGGGTCGGCCGCGGTGCGATGAAGCGAACCCGCACTACCACGCGCGGTGCGATTGCGGAGGCCGTCCGCTCCGGGTTGGCCGAGGACCTGTCGCACTTCGTGGTCGAGGGTTGAGGCCTCGAACCAGAACCGAAGGGGTGACCCGATGATCGACGATTCCGGCGGGTACGACGCACTGCTGCTCGTGGCCTTCGGGGGGCCGGAGTCGATCGACGACGTGGCTCCGTTCCTGGCCCGGGTCACAGCTGGACGACCCATTCCCCCGGAACGACTGGCCCAGGTTGCCGACCGCTACCGCTCCGTCGGTGGCCGTTCACCGCTAAACGCAAGGTTGCGAACCCTGCAGGCGACGGTGGCGGAGCAACTGGTCGACCGTGGCGTCAACACGCCGGTCTTCTGGGGGAACCGCAACGCCGATCCCCTGCTGGTCGACACGATCGCCGAGATGCGCAACGCCGGCGTGCGCCGAGCGGTGGCCTGGGTGGCGTCGCCCTACGCCTCCTACAGCACGTGCCGCCAGTACACCGAGGACATCGAAAGGGCCCGGACCGCCGTGGGGGCCGGCGCCCCGGTTGTCGACCGCATCGGTGGCCACCACGACCACCCGGGTCTGATCGGGCCGGCAGCGGATCGACTCGTCGAGGCGCTCGACCGACTGCCTGCCGACCGTCGCGATCGGGCACACCTGCTCTTTTCAGCCCACAGCATTCCGAGCACCATGGCCGCCAACTGTGACTATGTAGCCCAACTCCAAGAGGTGGCCCGGCTGGTCGCCCAGCGAGTGGATCCAGCCGGTCGCCACAACCGCGAACTGGTGTGGCAGTCCCGAAGCGGCCCGCCCCAGACCTCGTGGCTGGAACCCGACGTGGGCGACCGGATCGATGCCCTGGCAGCGGCCGGCGTGGATGCCGTTGTGGTCTCGCCCATCGGTTTCCCAGTGGAGAACTTCGAGATCGTCTGGGACCTCGAGGTGGAGGCCGCCGGCCGAGCTGAACGGGCCGGCGTGGCCTTCCAGCGGGCCGCCGCGATTGATGACGACCAGCGCTTCGTGGACATGGTCGTCGACCTGTTTCTGGGACACGACCCGGCGTCGGCCCGGACCTGCCGAGCCGACTGCTGTCCGCCGCTCCCCCACTGACCCTGCCCCGCTCCTCGACCGGAGACATCCCCGACCAGCCCTCCCGGAACGGGTATTTTCAGAGGTGATGAACCACGCTCGCATCGCCACGGAAGCCCTCCGCTTTCGTCTGGGAACGTTCTCCGCCCGGGTCGATTCACCGCCCGGCCTCAACGCCGACGAAACCGGCGCGCTGCTCGTGGCCTGCGGCGACCCCGGGGTGGACCATGCCCTCCGGATGGTTGGCGAAACCTGGTGTCAGGCCGGCCTGACACCAGATCACATCGACCACCCGTGGACGGCCGGTGAGGCCGCCCGGCTCCGCTCGGTCGGCGGGTCTGCCCTCTTGGACGCCCTCGACGAGCTCGTCACCGGCGTCACCCGCTGCCGCTTCCGCAGCTGAACTGACCTCAGCCTCCTTCTGCCGCGGCCCGCCGGGCCCGCGCCTGTACGGTCGCCAGCGGGCCACCGACCGCTGTCACACCCCTGCGACAGACTCCCCGTCGACCGAACAGACCAGGACCACCGACCGCACCCATGGGCAAGCAGCAGAAGCTCATCCCCGACGAGATGGACTACGCCCGCGAGGTCGTCGATGTCTCCGTCGCGCAGGAGATGAAGGAGTCCTTCCTCGCCTACTCGTTGTCGGTCATCACGTCGCGGGCTATCCCCGACATCCGTGACGGGCTCAAGCCGGTCCAGCGGCGGATCCTCTACTCCATGCTCCGCATGGGCATCCGGCCCGATACCCCGCACCGCAAGAGCGCTCGGGTAGTTGGCGACACCATGGGTCGATACCACCCACACGGCGACTCGGCGATCTACGACGCCCTGGTCCGCATGGGCCAGTCATTCTCCCGGGGCATGACCCTGATCGACCCGCAGGGCAACTTCGGTTCGCTGGACGACCCACCGGCCGCACCCCGCTACACCGAGTGCCGGCTCAGCGAGGCCGCCATGGCCATGGTCCGCGAGCTCGACGAGGACACGGTGGGCTTCCGACCGACCTACGACGGCGAGTCCACCGAGCCCACCCACCTCCCCGCGCTGCTCCCCAACCTGCTGTTGAACGGCACTACAGGCATCGCCGTGGGAATGGCCACCAACATGCCCACCCACAACCTGGCCGAGGTCCATGCCGCGGTGACCCTCGTCATGAAGCAGCGACGGCCCAAGCCGACGGTCGACGAGTTGCTGGCCGTCCTCCCCGGTCCGGACTTCCCCAGTGGCGGCATCGTGGTCGACGACGGCATCCGCGACGCCTACGCCTCCGGCCGGGGTTCGATCCGGATCCGCGCCCGGGCTCACGTCGAGGACGTCGGGAAGGGCCGCCAGGCCATCGTGGTCACCGAGTTGCCCTACATGGTGGGCCCCGAGCGGGTGATCAGCAAGCTCAAGGAGTTGAACGAAGCCGGGAAGGTGACAGGGATCGCCGATTTCAAGAACCTCTCGGACCGCCACACCGGACTCCGACTCCAGGTCACGGTCAAGCCGGGGCACAACCCCCAGGCGGTGCTCGGCGAGCTGTACCGCCTGACTCCCATGGAGGAGTCCTTCGGCATCAACAACGTGGTGCTGGTCGACGGCGAACCTCGCACCGTCGGCCTGTACGACCTGTGCCGCCACTACATCGACCACCGACTCGAGGTCGTCGTCCGCCGGACGGCCTACCGTCGGGACCGTGCCGAGGAGCGGCTTCACATCGTGGCCGGCCTGCTGGTGGCCCTCCAAGCCATCGACGAGGTGGTGACCATCATCCGTGGTTCGGAGGACACGGCGACAGCCCGCGACGCCCTCATGGAACGTTTCTCACTCAGCCGCGTCCAGACCGATCACATCCTGGACATGCCGCTCAAACGGCTCACCGCCCTGGAGGTCCGTCGCCTCGAGGACGAACGGGCCGAGCTCGAGGCGGCCATTGCCGGGCACACCAAGCTCCTCGAGTCCGA
The DNA here is from genome assembly GCA_014237715.1 of Acidimicrobiales bacterium. Classification (GTDB taxonomy): domain Bacteria; phylum Actinomycetota; class Acidimicrobiia; order Acidimicrobiales; family MedAcidi-G1; genus UBA9410. The sequence goes on along the minus strand of JAAZZG010000009.1, from coordinate 27,896 downwards.
AACTCGCCAGCGCACGCTGGTCCTCAACGAGCTGGGTGAGGCCGTCAAGCAGTTCGGTCGGGATCGCAGTACTGAGATCGTGAACCCCGATGACCTCCCGGTATTCGATTCCATCGAGGTGGCCGACGACGTGGCCGACGAGCCCTGCGTGGTCACGCTCTCCACCTCCGGGCAGATCGGACGGCTGCCGGCGGAGGGGGCCAAGCGAGCCACGCCGGGCCGCCACGACGTGCTAGTCGCCCAGCTGCTGACCCGAACCACGTCCACGGTCACAGCGGTCACGTCCGAGGGTCGGGCCCTGCAGGTCCTGCCCGCCGAACTAGCCGACGGTGAGGGCCGGGCCCGGGGAGCCGGCGCCGCCCAGGCCTTCGGCACAAACCGAGGCGAGGTCATCCACACCGTGGTAGCCGACGGTGACGAACACCTCGTGGTGGTCTCTGCCCAAGGCGCAGCCAAGCGCCTGACCATGGCCGAGGTCCGTGAAACCCGGGGCGGTAGGACGATCATGAAGCTCAAGGCCGGCGACCGAGTGGCCGCTGCGTTCACCGCTCCCGACGGCGTCGACGTGGTCTTCGTGGCTTCCGACGGCCAGGTGCTACGAACCGCAGTCGACGGCATCAGCGTCCAGGGGCGGGGTGCGAGCGGCGTCGCCGGGATGAAGCTCCGCGACGGGGCCACCGTGGTCGCCGCGGCCGCCGTCCTCGGTGACGACGCTCTGGTGACTGTCACCGACGACTCCTCGGTGAAGGCCACGCCGCTGTCCGAACTGGAGGCCAAGGGTCGTGGCGGTATCGGTGTCCGGGTCTCCCGCCTGGCCGACGGCGCCTCACTCAGCGTGGCCCACGTGGGGCCCGCCATCGGCCTGCTGGCCATCATGGCCAGCGACGACGACGCGAAGAAGCCCGACCCCGCACCAGTACCGCTCATGTTGGAGGCCACGAAGCGCGATCTGGTGAGCGCTGAGTCGGAACGACAGATCCTGGCCATCGGGCCGGCGAGGTGGTGACGGTGGGCGCCGCACAATCCACGAGCAGGCCGAATGGATCGGGCTACGACGCCGATGCCATCCAGACCCTCGAGGGGCTGGATGCCGTGCGGAAACGGCCCGGCATGTACATCGGCGGCACCGGCGGACCGGGGCTCATGCACCTGGTCTGGGAACTGGTCGACAATGCGGTCGACGAGGCTGCCGCCGGATTCGCCCGCAAGATCGAGATCACCCTGCACCGCGACCACTCCGTCGAGGTGGCCGACGACGGCCGGGGTATCCCTATTGACCGCCACGCGAAGCGGAAGATCTCAGCGCTGGAGGTCGTCCTGACCGAGCTGCATGCCGGAGGCAAGTTCGGTGGTGGCGCCTACGGCGCATCGGGTGGCCTCCACGGTGTAGGCGCCTCGGTGGTCAACGCCCTGTCCACCAAGCTGGTGGCTCAGGTCGACCGTGACGGCCACACCCACGAACTCTCGTTCAAGGAACGGGTGGCCGGCCACTTCTCTGGCTCGGCCTTCAAGGTCGGCCACGATCTGGTCCGGGTCAAGCGGCTCTCCAAGAACAAAACCGGTACCCGCATCCGCTTCTGGCCCGACCGGGAGATCTTCGACGAGGGCGCCCACGTCGATGCCGAGGAGATCCGTGAGCGGATCGTGCAGTCGTGCTTCCTCGTGCCGGGCGTGAAGGTCGTCCTAGTCGACAAACGACCAGGCGGCGCCGAGCCGTTCGAGTTCGTGTCCCGGGGCGGCCTGGCAGATCTCGTTGACCACCTGTCGGTCGGCGACAACGCCTGCGAGATCATCACCCTGTCGGGCATCTCGGAGTTCACCGAACGGGTGCCGGTCAACGGGAAGATGAGCGACGTCGATCGGGAATGCACCGTCGAGGTCGCCCTCCGGTGGGTCAAGGGCTACGACCCCCGGGTCGAGTCGTTCGTGAACACCATCCCAACCAGCCACGGTGGCACGCACTCGGCGGGCTTCGATCGGGCACTCACCCGCGCCGTCAACGATGTCCTCCTCAAGGACACCCGAAAGCTGGCCAAGCTGGCTAGGGAGAACAAGCACCGGGCCACCAAGGACGACGTCCAGGAGGGTCTGGTTGCGGCGCTCAAAGTGGTGTTCCCCGAGCCACAGTTCCGGGGCCAGACCAAGCAGGAGTTGGGCACCCCGGCCGTTGAGAAAATCGTCTACGAAGTGGTCAAGGGCGGCCTCACCGACTGGTTTGGCGGTGGCGGGCCCAAGACCCACATCAACGCGGTGCGCGACAAGTTGACCAACGCGGTGATCAACCGGGTGACGTCCAAGCAGATGCTGGAGACCCGCCGCAAGGCAGCCAGCATGGGTTCGACCGGTATGCCCGACAAGTTGGCCGACTGCCGGACTCACGGTCCGGACTCCGAACTCATCATCGTGGAGGGCGACTCGGCCGCCGGGCCAGCCAAGGCAGGTCGGAACTCGGCGAACACGGCCATTCTTCCCCTGCGGGGAAAAGTGGTGAACGCCGGGAAGGCCACTCTCAAGCAAGTCCTCGACAACGCTGAGGCCCAGGCCCTCTTCACAGCCATCGGGGCGGGATCGGGTAACGACTTTGATATCGACGCGGCGCGTTACGGGCGCATCGTCATCCTCTGCGACGCCGACGTGGACGGCAGCCACATCCGCTGCCTACTCCTCACCCTCATCCACAAGTACATGTGTCCTCTCCTCACCGAAGGTCGGGTCTTCGCCGCCCAGCCACCGCTGTACTCACTCCGGGTCGGTGACACCGTCCACCGGGCGTTCACCGATGAGGAGCGCGATGAGATCACGGCATCGCTGGCCCAGGGTGGACGCAAGGTCGAGAACCTCCGGTGGAACCGCTTCAAGGGTCTGGGCGAGATGAACGTCGAAGAGCTAGCCGAGTGTGCGCTCGATCCGGAAACCCGGGTCCTCAAGCGACTCACCATGGAGGACGGCAAGGCGGCGGCCGACGCCGCGAACCTTTTCGAGATTCTCATGGGCGCTGATGTCACACAACGCCGTGACTATCTCATTGCCAACAGCGCCCTGCTGGATCCCGCCGCACTCGACGTCTAGGAACCCCCGACCCATGCCCACCCCTCCCCGCTCCTTTTCGGTCTCGTCGGCCGGCCTCTTCAACCAGTGCCAGCGACGATGGCGGTTCCGCTACGTCGAGAAGCGGTCCGACCCGCCGGGCGAGGCCGCCCTGTTGGGCACCTTCGTCCACCGGGTACTGGAGCTCCTCTGCGCCGAACCGGCCGGAGGTCGGACCACTGATCGTGCACGGGAGTTGGCCGCCACGGCCTGGCCCGAGACTCGGGACGACGGGAATTTCATCGCTCTGGCCCTCGATGATGACGCGCAACGGCAGTTCCGGTGGAGGGGTTGGACGGCCATCGAGAATCTCTGGGAGTTCGAGGACCCGGCCCAGGTCGAGGTGGAGGCCACTGAAGCCAAGGTGTCGGCCACCGTCGGCGGCGTGCCGTTCTTCGGGATCATCGACCGCCTCGACAACGCGGCCGACGGGCTAGTGGTGACCGACTACAAGACAGGCAAGGCCCCCCGCCCGGGTGACGTCCCCGAGAAGCTTGACCAGGTCCTGCTCTACGCCGCCGCCGTGGAGGACCACCGGGGCGAACGTCCCAGCCGCGGACGCCTCTACTTCCTCGGCAACAGCATCGTGGAGACTCCGGTGACCGAGGACGGCCTCGAGGCAGCGGTTGGTCGCTTCGTCGAAACGTGGGACGGTGTCGGGAAGGCCTGCTCATCCGATCAGTTCGAAGCGCGGGTCGGACCTCTCTGCGGCTGGTGCGCCTACGTGGCCGACTGCGAAGAAGGCACCGCCGAGGTTCAGGTCCGGGTATCCCGGGGCCGCATGCGCGCCGATGCCCCGGCCCGCACGTTGCTGGGTCTCTAGATGGCGGGTCTCTGAGAGACCGTTACCTAAAAGTAGGTCTCTAGACGGTCAGGCGTTCCGACGGCGGCGGCGTACCGCCACCAGCACCAGAACCAGAGCGGCCACAGCTGCCAGTACCCAGATCCGGTGCAACAGGTCGGCCCGCTCGTCGGTCATCTCGACTGGAGGGGTCTCGAACGGGAGTAGTCCCTCGTCGGTCCCCCGATCGACCGTCTCCCCGGCCATACGCTCCTCGACTGCACCGGAGTTCGACTCCACGAGGAGATCCACGACGGGAGCCTCGCCCGTTCCGTCGACCGATGCCTCTATCTCGGCTTCGTCCGGCAGCATGTCCAACAGGCCGTCCACCGGGCTGTCGACCGGCGGCGTCGGGCGCGACCGTCGGGCCTGCGGGTCGTAGCCCGCCATCAGGCGGAACGCTCCATAAACGGGGGCGCCTCCGAGGCGTCGACCGCTCCGGGGTCGCCCGCCCCCATTTCCGCCAGGTCGGACAGCGGTGCCACCCGAGCCAGCAGTTCGTCGAACTCGGTGGCCGCCTCGGTGGCGCCAGGGCGACGCAATGCATGGATGGGCATCGACTGCGCCGCGGCTTCGGACAGCGCGGCACGGAGGTGCACCGGCGGCAGGCACTGTTCCGGGTAGGCCTCCTGAAGCTGTTCGTTCCAGTAACGCCCGTCACGGGTCCGTCCCAACCGGTTCACGGCGATACCGGCGATCGCGGGTCGTCCGTCGGGTCGACGCATCCGGATGCGATCAATGGTCTGGAGCATGCGCCCCACACCGTCGACGGCCCACGCTCCGGGCTCGGTCACCACCAGCACCGCATCGGCGGCGAACAGAGCATTGACCGTCAACAGACCCAAGGACGGCGGGCAGTCGATCAACACCAGTCGACCATCGGGCACCACCGTCGAACCCGCGTCGGGGGCGGCCCGCAGAGCCGGTCGAAGGGCCATGGCCAGCCGGTCCTGGGCACCCAGCGGGTCCGTAGCCAACAGGGGCTCGCGAACCGAGAGCTCAGGCGAGGATGCGGCGAGGCTAGGCACCGGCCCCACCTCGGCAGGCCAGCCTCCTGGCTCGATCACGCCAGCGAGGCCGCCAGGCCGCTCGTCGGCCAACACCGCGTCGACCCCCGGACCGGGCTCGAAGACGCCCAGACCGGTGGTGGCGTTGCCCTGTGGGTCGAGGTCGACGACCAACGTGTCGATCCCCCGAGCCGATGCCGCCGAGGCCAGCCCGAGGACGACCGTGGTCTTGCCCACGCCACCCTTCTGGTTCACCACAGCCACTGTGAACATGCACGCAACCTAATCCACCCAACCTTCTGGACCGGGGTGTCTCAGGCTTCACCGGGCTGCCCACTACCCGCCCACCGCTGCGATGGTCGGCGATACCTTCGGGTCATGCCCGAACTCCCAGAGGTCGAGACGGTTCGAGCCCAACTCGAACCGTTGGTCCGTGGCGCCGTGGTGACCGATGCCCGGGCCCACCGCTCCCCCAAGTTCGCCTCGGCCCCCGAGGCCATCGGCTCGGCCATCACCGGGATCAACCGTCGCGGCAAGTACCTCCTGTTCGGGCTGGCCGACGCCGCAGCCGAACAATCCGACCCGGGCCCGAACCCGAGACAGGTACACGCCGACCGCGAGCTCATCGTGCACCTGGGCATGACCGGCGCACTCCACGTCGACGACGCCCCGCCCCAGGACCCCTACGAACGCGCCTCGTGGCACCTAGCCGACGGCCGGACCCTGTGGTTCCGGGACATCCGACGCTTCGGCCGCATCGCCGTCGTCCGGGCCGGCGACCACCAGTCGTTGCCGACCCTGCACCACCTCGGACCCGAGCCGTTCGACCCGTTGCTGGACGGCATCCGCTTCCACCAGTCATTGTCCGCCAGCCGCCAACGGATCAAGACCCAGCTGTTATCTCAACGCCCGATCGCCGGCGTAGGCAACATCTACGCCGACGAGGCCCTGTGGCGGGCTGAGATCCACCCCGCGGTCCGGCGGGTAGGCCCCGGCCGGGCCGACCTCCTCCTAGGCCATATCCGTGACGTGCTGGCCGAGGCTCTGGACCATGGCGGTACCACCTTGCGCGACTACCGCACCCCCGACCGTTCCACGGGCCGCAACCAGTTCCGCCTCGACTGCTACGGGCGCTCGGGCCAGCCCTGTCGGCGCTGCGCCACACCGTTGACCTCGCGGGAGCTGGACCAACGCACCGCCACGTGGTGTCCCGCTTGCCAAGCCCACTGAATTGAAGGGCCCCTCAAGGACAGACCGACCCTCCGGGGGTGCCCCGACCCAAACGACAGCGAGCCCTACGATCTGCGCCGTGCCCCGAATTCGTCGTCGCCGGTCCGCTCTCGCGACGATCCTGGTCGGTGCCATCGTGGTGCTCGGGGCTGCGGGCACTCTGGTGGCTGTGGCCGGTCCCTACGACGTCGAGATCGCCGCGCTCCGCGACGGCATCGATGATCAGCAATCCACCATTGCCGGTCGTCGAAGCCACATCGCCGAACTGGAAAGCCGCCTGTCCACCCTCGACGAAGAGGTGGCCGATACCGACGGACTCATCGGCGACGACGACCGGGAACTCCGCCTGCTCTCCATTCGCATCGAGCTGACCGCCGATCGGTTCGTGAAGGTCCTGGCCTCCCGAGAGGCTCCGTCCTCGCTGCACCGAACCATGGCCGTGGACGCCTACGTCATTAACGACGAGCGGATGAATGACGTCCTCACCCAGTCGGCCCAGCTCACGTCCACTGCGCTGGAGGGTGTCCGCCACCGGATGCTCTACGACTCGGTGATCCGCGAAGCCCAGCGACGCATTGACCTCGTCGATGCCGCTATGCGGTTGACGGCCAGGGAGGTAGTCACTCTCCGTTCCCTGGTCGCCGAGGCCGCAGACCGCCAGGACGGTGCCCGGGAGGCCCGGGACCAGCTGATCGGCTCGCAGCCGGCCATCCAGGCCGAGATTGCGGTGACCCGCACGGTCATCGCCGAGGCAGAAGCCACCATCACGGGGCTGGAGGCCGAGATCCTGGCCTTCGAGCGCATGGCCGTGACCCGTCGGTGGACCGGCATCCAGGGAGCCGACGCCGGCCGTCCGGCACTGGCCGTCAAGATCGACAACGTCACCCGGGCCCATCCCCAGGCCGGCCTCAACCAGGCCGACGTGGTCTATGAGGAGATCGTGGAGGGTGGCGTCACCCGACTGGTAGCCGTGTTCCAGTCCACCTCGGCGAACGTCGTCGGCCCGGTTCGTTCGGCACGGACGTCGGACCCGCCGCTGCTGGAAGGCTTCGACCGGCCGCTGTTCGCCTATTCGGGCGCCAACCGCGGCACTCGCGACCAGTTGCGGGCCTCGCCGCTGGTCGACGCCGGCTACGACGCCCACGACCAGGACTACTGGCGTGACCGGAAGCGCCGGGCACCCCACAACCTGTACACCGACACCGACCGTCTGTGGGCCCACCACACCGACCGGACCGATGTCCCACCGGCGCCCTTCGTGTACCGCTATCCCGGCCAGGAGCTCCACCGGTCGGCTGAGAAGGCCGCCGGCGTGTCGGTCGACTTCGGCCTCACCGAGGTCGACTACGCATGGAACGGATCCGGCTGGGCGCGTACCCACGGTGACCGGGCCCACAACGACGCAGACGGCGTCCGGGTGGCACCGGCCAACGTGGTCGTCCAGTTCATCCGCTACGGACGGTCCCTGGCCGACCTCCGGTCACCGGAGGCCATCTCCATCGGTACAGGGGATGCCTGGATCTTCACCGACGGACACGTGATTCGAGGTCAGTGGCACCGGCCCGATGCGTCGATGCCGGCCACCTTCACCGCCGACGGCGAGGTGATCCGCCTAGCTCCCGGCAGGACCTGGGTGGCATTGGCCAAGAAGGACACTGCGATCTGGCGGGACTGAGCTCCCTTCCGTCCTAGTTCAGGCGGACGCGATCGACGTCTCGACGGCGAAGACATCGGCGGGGACCGTGCCCTCGGCGGTCACCGTCAGCAACTCGATCCCGTCGTCGGTCACCAGCAACGTGTGCTCGAACTGCGCGGTGCGCCGTCCGTCGAGGGTCACCGCCGTCCAGTCGTCGTCCCACATACCGCATGCCGGATCACCCAGGGTGAGCATCGGCTCGATGGTGAAGGTCATGCCTGGCACGAGGACCGTCGTGGCCCGACCGTCGTGATAATGCGGAATCTGCAGTCCACTGTGGAACTCGGTTCCGATTCCGTGTCCGATGAACTCACGGACCACTCCGAGACCGTGGCGGCGGGCGTGACGTTCGATGGCCCGGCCGATGGCGTGCACCGGCTGGCCAGGCCCCGCTGCGGCGATCCCCTCATCCATGGCCACCCGGGTCTCAGCGATCAGGCGACGGTCAGCATCTGACACCTCGCCCACGGCGAGCGTGATGGAGGTGTCGCCGTGCACCCCGTCTAGGAAGATCGTGACGTCCACGTTGATGATGTCGCCATCGGCCAGCGGTCGGCTGTCGGGGATGCCATGGCAGATCACCTCGTTGACCGAGGTGCACACCGACTTGGGGTAGCCCCGGTAGTTCAGCGGGCTGGGATAGCCGCCGCGGTCGATGGTGGCCTGATGGACAACCTCGTCAAGCCGGTCGGTGGTGACCCCTGGAACCACATGGGGGCCGACCTCCAAGAGAATCTCGGCCGCCGCACTGCCGGCCCGCCGCATGCGTTCGACCTCGTCCGGGGTTCGAACGTTGGACGATGACGACGGTCCCGGATCTCCGGTCTCGGCGTACGGCGGACGACCGATGGAAGCCGGGACGGACCGCATAGGGCTCAACAGGCCGGGACGGACGGGCGGCTCGGACCGCGGTGCGAGGGGTGCCTGACGGCGCTTGCGTTTGACCACGGGCCGAATGCTACCGGTGGCGCTCCCAGCGCTCGCCGTGCCCGTTTCGGAACGGTCAGCGAAGGAAGCGACTCACGCTGTCGACCACGCAGGCCGGCCGGTCCGATCCCTCGATCTCGACGGTGATCCGGATCACGGTCTGTACCCCGCCGGATACCTCCTCGACCTGTAGCAGCTTGGCTCCTCCTCGAACCCATGAGCCGACCACCACCGGCGACGGGAAGCGCACCCGATCGACGCCGTAGTTGATCCCCATGGAGATTCCCTCGACCCGCACGATCTCGGGCAGGAACTGATTGGTTATGGCCAGCGTTAGGTACCCATGGGCGATGGTGGCCCCGAACGGCCCAGCGGCCGCCCGTTCGGGGTCGACGTGGATCCACTGGTTGTCCCCCGTCGACTCGGCGAACTGGTCGATGCGGGACTGGTCGATCTCCACCCAGTCACTGTGACCCAGATGGGTCCCCACTGCCGGGGCGAGGTCATCGGGGCTGGCAAAGACGGTGGTCATGGGGGTCGACACTACGCTCAGTCCCTTCGGTAGGCCGATCCGGGCCCGCCGACGGAACGGCGCTAAGAGGACGAGGAACAGGAGGTCCGATGTCGGCATCTGGAGGGACCCGAGCCGTGCTCGCCGCGCTGGTGGCCAACGCCGGAATCGCGGTGGCCAAGTTCATCGGCTTCGCCCTGACCCGGTCATCGGCCATGTTGGCCGAGGCCATCCATTCGGTGGCCGACATGTCCAACCAGGCCCTGTTGCTGCTCGGCGGTCGCCGGTCACGTCGGGCCCCCACCGAGACCCATCCGTTCGGCCACGGCCGCGAGCGCTACTTCTGGTCGTTCGTGGTCGCCCTGGTCCTGTTCGCCGTAGGTGCGGCCTTCGCCATCCACGAAGGGATCGATAAGGTCCGCCACCCCCACGAAATGGACGCCCCCGCATTGGCAGTGGCCATCCTGATGGCCGGCATCGTGCTCGAGACCTGGTCGCTGCGAACCGCGGTGGTCGAGGCCTCCCCGCTGAGGCGTGGCCGAACCTGGTGGGCCTTCGTGGTCCGGTCTAGGAACCCCGAGCTGCCCGTCGTGCTGCTCGAAGACGTCGGCGCCCTCCTCGGCCTGGTCATCGCCCTGGCGGCCGTCGGCCTCTCGAGCATCACCGGTGAACCCCGCTGGGACGGGGTGGGCACCATCGCCATCGGCCTGCTGCTGGCCGTCATCGCCGTGGTGCTGGCCCGCGAGATGCAGAGCCTGCTCATCGGCGAATCGGCCGATGACGACGACCGGTCTGCCATCACGGCCGCTATCGGGGCCGCGCCAGGTGTGGTGGCCCTGATCCACCTCCGCACCCAGCATCTGGGGCCCGACGAGATCCTGGTCGGTGCCCAGGTGAGCTTCGATCCGACGTTGGACAGCGCCGGGGTGGCGGCGACCGTCGACGATGTGGAACGTCTGGTGCGCGACGCCGTACCGACCGCCCATCCCATCTACGTGGAGGCTGCGCTCCCTGACCAGCCCACCGGATCCGGGAACCCGTCGTGACCTCGACGGGAACGGTCCGCCTCGAGGTAGACGAGGACTCCGGCGGGAAGGTGGCCACGCTGGTACTGGACGACCCGACCAGACGCAACGCCATGGGTCGGGCCATGTACGCCACCATCCCCGACCTGGTGGCCGAGGTAGATGGCAGCCCGGACATCCGGGTACTGCTCCTACGCGGCGAGGGCCGCGAGGCGTTCTGCGCCGGCTCGAATATTGCCGAATTTCGGGATCACCGGCTGGGTGACGCCCACCTCGGGTACGACGAGGTCGAGCACCGGGCCACCGACGCGCTGGCCGCCTGCCGGGTCCCCGTCGTGGCATGCATTCGGGGGGCGTGCATGGGTGGCGGCGTCGGACTGGCTCTGGCAGCCGACCTCCGTTACGCAGCCGACGACGCCCTGTTCTCCGTGCCGCCCGGCTTCCTGGGCATCGGATACTCGCTGGACTCAGTCGAACGCCTGCTGGCGACGGTGGGCCGATCGTCAGCTGCCGAACTCCTGCTTACCGCCCGCCGTCTGGATGCCTACGAGGCCCGACGGATCGGCCTGATCCACGAGGTGGTGACCGCCGACCGGCTGGACGAGGTGGTAGCCGAACGCTGTACCACCATTGCCGCACTGGCTCCGATGACCCTCCGGGCCGCCCGGGCCGCGTTGGCCGGTCGACCCGATGCCGCCGTCCTGACCGAAGCCTGCTTCCACAGCGCCGATCTGGTCGAGGGGATCACCGCGTTCGAACAGTCCCGCCGACCTCAGTTTGGGAACCGATGACGGAACAACCGGCATCACCATCTCACGACGGTCGACTGGCCCGTCGGATCCTGACCATTGGCGCCGTCGTCGCGGCGTGGCTTGCCTTTGACGCCCACCTCGGCTCGCACCGGGTGAGCCGGGCCCGAGCCGCCAACCTCCGCGGTCGGGTCCGATCAGTCCATCGTGCCAACCCGATCCGGGCCGGCGAGACGGTGTTCCTCGGCGACAGCATCACGTTCGATGGGGACTGGGAGGTCGCCTTCTCCGACCTCGGGGCCCGCAACCGGGGCATCGGATGGGACACCACTGACGACCTGTTGGAACGGCTTGACGAGTCCCTCGACGGCCCACCAGCCACCGTGGTGTTCATGATCGGAACCAACGACCTGTACATCGGCGTACCCCACGCCCAGACAGTCCGAAACGTGGCCCACCTGTTGGACCGGACGGCCGCAGCGGCTCCCAACGCCCGGATCATCGTCCAGTCGGTGCTCCCCAGGACCGACCGCTACCAGCCGCTGGTCGCTCCGCTGAACGCCGCGCTTTCCCGGGTAGCCGTCGAACGTGACGTCGAGTTCGTCGACCACACGGAACGGTTCGCCGGGCAAGACGGCCAACTGGACCCCGCGCTGCACGACGACGGCATCCATCCCAACGGAAACGGGCACCTCTTCCTTGTCGAGGCTCTTCGCCCCCTGCTGGACCGTCCCTAACGCGGAGGCCCCCCTCCCTTCCTGCCCGACAATGAGACGATCGGGCTGGGGGGGGAGACGGACGAGGCTCAGGCCACCGACGCTCCGAGCAACCCTCCGATGAGGTAAGTGGCCAGGCAGGCCCCGGAGGCCACTACCAGTTGGCGAACTACCGTTCGCACGACAGACCGCTCGGTCAGCCGGGCCAGCAACCCGCCAACCGCCGCGGAGGCACCCACGCCCAGACCGGCCGACGCCCAGACCGCCCCGGTGCCAGATCCGACGAGCCACGGCACCAACGGAACGAACGCTCCGATGGAGAACGACCAGAAACTGGCCGCAGCGGCCGTCAGAGGATTTCCCAACTGGTTCGGGTCCACGCCCAGTTCCTCGCGAGCGTGGACGTCGAGGGCCACCTCCGGATCGGACATGAGTTCAGTGGCCACCAGCCGGGCCTGCTCGGGATTCAGCCCCCTCTCGATGTAGATGGCGGCCAGCTCGGCCGTCTCGGCCTCCGGATTCTCGGCAATGGAGATCCGTTCGATCTCCAGCTCACGTTCCACCAGTTCGGCCTGTGCCCTGAGCGATACGTACTCGCCAGCTGCCATCGAGACCGCTCCGGCCAGCAGGCCCGACACGCCGGCCACCCGTACGAACGCCGCATCGGTGCTGGCTCCGGCGATACCCAAGATCAGGGCCACATTGGACACCAGGCCGTCACTCACGCCGAACACCGCGGCCCTCGCCGCCCCACCCTGGACATCACGATGCCGGTGGACCCGGCCACGCGACGTCAGGAATCCATGTTCTCCGCTCACAAGACCGACCGTAGTTCCCGCCGCCGGAACGTCTCGTAGTATCCACGCCCATGCCCACGTCGACCGATCGATCCACCGCGCTCGTCATCGGTGGCACCGGACCGACGGGACCGGCCATCGTCCAGGGCCTCGAGGCCCGTGACCACCACGTCACCGTCTTCCACACCGGACGCCACGAACTCGACTTGGTGTCCCACGTCGAACACATCCACGGCGACCCGTTCTCCACCGACGGCGTGGTGGCCGCCCTGGGCAACCGGACATTTGACGTGGTGGTGGCCTGCTACGGACGCCTCCGAGTCATCGCCGAGGTCCTGGCCGGTCAATGCGGCCGGTTCGTCTCGGTGGGAGGCACCCCGGCTTACCGGGGCTACTTCGACCCCACCCGTTTCGATCCGATTGGCCTGCCCGTACCTACCGGCGAGGACGCACCCCTCTCCGGCGAGGACGACGACGGCAAGAGTTACCGGGTGGCCCGTACCGAGGACCGACTGTTCGAGCACCAGCCGGACGCCATCCACCTCCGCTACCCGTTCGTGTACGGCCCACGCCAAATCGCTCCGCTGGACTGGTGCATCGTGCGACGGGTCCTGGATGGACGGTCAGCCATCATCGTCCCGGACGCCGGGCTCATGGCCGAGACCCGCGCCTACAGCGAGAACGCCGCACACGTGGTGCTGTGCGCGGTGGATACGCCGGCGGCCGGCGGACGGTGCTTCAACGTGGGTGACGAGGAGTCACTCACCACCGCCCAACGAATCGCCCTCATCTGTGCCGAACTGGGCCATGACATGGAGGTCGTCGGGATGCCCACCGACCTCGCCCTGCCTGCCCGACCCCTGATGATGCAGGTCGAGCCGGGACACCGGATTCTGGACCTGTCGGCCACCCGTGATGTGTTGGGCTACCGGGACCTCGTCTCGGCCCGGGAAGCCGTCGGGATCTCCGCTCGTTGGCTGGCCGACAATCCGTTGGAGTCCGGCGGTGCCCAGGAGGCCGTCCTAGAGGATCCGTTCGACTACGCCCGCGAGGATCGGCTTCTGGACTGGTGGCGCTCGGCGACCGCTGATCCACCCGACCTGGACTATCCCAACGAGCCGGGCTACGGCCTCTACTACAGCGGCCCCGGCACCAGCCGCCGTCGAGCCGACACCCGAATCTGAACAGCCTGCGGGCGGTCAGTCCGTGGCAGCGGGTGTGCCGGTGCGCGTCGTCATCCACGCCCCGACCATGAGGGTGGCCAGCCCGGCTACCTCCCAGATGCCCAAGACCTCATCGAGGACCACGACCCCGAGGACGGCGGCCACGATGGGTACCAGATAGGTCACCGACGACATGCGGACGGGTCCCACCCGGCCGATCAGTGTGGCCGCGGCCACATAGGCCACCCCGGTCCCGCCGATCCCGACGGCCAGGTTGGATCCGGCGGCCGACCAGGCGAAATCCGAGTCGGCAAGCCCGACAATGCCCCACGGCAGGGTGGCCACGGTGGCGACCATCAACACCCTGACCAGCACGGCCGGCGATCCGTATCGGCGCTGCAGGGGCCCAGCGATGTTGGCGGCGATTCCGTAGCAGGAGATGGCCACCACTACGAGGAGCACGCCCAGTACTCCGGTACCGGAACCACCACTCCCGCCCCCGATCGCCGTGGGGAGTCCGACCATGAGGATGCCGACCATGCCGGCCATCACCCCGGCCACCTGGAGTCGGTGGGTTCGGACCCCGAAGAACGCCGCGCCGGCCATCAATGTCATGATCGGCATGCCGCTGTTCATCATCCCGGCGATCGAGGAATCGATCCATGTCTGAGCCAGCGGAAACATCGTGAGCGGGATGGCCATCCACAGCAACCCCAGGAGGCCGATCGTCGGGAGGTCGCTCCGATCCACTGGCCGCCACGCGCCGGGGACGACCGCCAGAAAGCAGAGGCCCAGCGCAGGCCGCAACCAGGCCACCAGGCCTGGATGCTCGACCCGCAGGGCTACATCCATGAAGAGGAACGACGAACCCCAGACACCGGCCGCTGTCAACAGGAGGAGCCAGTCGATGGTCCCCAGTTGGGCGCCCTCGGCCGCCGCCGCTCCGTCGGTCTGCTCCCGCCTGATCATCGCCGCACGCTACCGGCGGCCCGTATTGCGGACGGTTCCGATTCCGCTTCCGGCCCAGACGGTTCCTAGGATCCCGCCATGCCTGCCATGCCCGCCACCGAGACCGAGATCCGCTCCCGCATCGACCAGTTGCTAGAGGCCGATCCCAGCGACCGCCTGGGGTTTCTGGGTGCCCAGTACGACCTAGGCCTAGCTTGGGTTCACTTCCCGGTGGGCAGTGGCGGCCTCGATGCCGATCGAAATCTGCAGGGACTCGTCCATGAGTCCGTGGTGGCCGCTGATGGACCGCAACCCCGGTACGACATCGGTTATGGCATGGCCGCGCCGACGATCGTGACCTGTGGAACTCCCGAGCAGCACGGACGCTGGCTGCGGCCGTTGTTCACCGGTGAGGAGATCTGGTGCCAGTTGTTCTCTGAGCCAGGCGCCGGATCCGACGTGGCCGGCCTGTCGACCCGGGCGGTGGCCGACGGCGACGAATGGGTGGTCAACGGCCAGAAGGTGTGGACCAGTAACGCCCATCTGGCTCGGTGGGGCCTCCTGGTCACCCGCACCGATCCCGACGCGCCCAAACATCGGGGACTCACCTACTTCGCCATCGACCTGAACCAGTCCGGTGTGGAGATTCGACCGCTCCGCCAGTTAACGGGCCAGGCCGAGTTCAACGAGATCTACCTGACCGACGCCCGGGTGGCCGAGGCCGACCGGTTGGGTGACGTGGGCGACGGGTGGCGGGTCACCCTGACCACGCTCATGAACGAGCGGGTGGCCATCGGCGGCGAGACCCGTTCGTCGGATAAGGGCACCATCGACTGGGTAATGGAGGCCTGGCGGGACCATGGGCACGACGATCCTGCACGCCGGGACGACCTGATGCGCCTCTGGGTGCGAAGCGAGGCGCTGCGGCTCAACAACATGCGGGCCGAGCAGTCCCGGGAGACCGGTACGCCGGGCCCCGAGGGGTCGATCGGCAAGGTCTTGTCCGCCGAGTTCAACAAGGACGCCTTCGCCTTCGCCCTGGGCCTCTCCGGAATGGCCGGCACCCTGTTCGACGCCGGCTACGAACAGGACCAGACCCGTCCGGCGCTGGACTACGACTCGCTGGTCGAGTACTTCCTCCGGGTGCGAGCCAACTCCATCGAGGGTGGCACCACCGAGGTCATGCGAAACATCCTGGGGGAGCGGGTCCTCGGACTCCCCGGTGACGTCCGCGTCGACAAGGACGTTCCGTGGATCGAAGTGCCCCGTAGCTGAAAAGAGTAGGCACCTGACGCTCAGTCGGTCGGGAAGAGCGCCCGCAGGAGAACGACGGCTACGCCCACCCCGACCAGCTGCATCACCACGAACATCGGCGCACACGACGGTTCGATCCCGGCGAACGTATCGCTCAGGGTGCGTCCCACGGTGACCGCCGGGTTTGCGAAACTGGTCGACGAGGTGAAGAAGTAGGCCCCGCCGATGTAGGCACCAACCACGTACGGCAGGTGAGCGGTGCGGCCCGCCCGGACGAGGGCGAACACCACCAGTAACAGGCCCACGGTGGCCACCACCTCGGACAGCCATAGATGGCCACCCGAACGTGACGTGGTCGACCACGTGGCGGCATCAAGGTCGAACATGAGGTTGGCTAGCACCGTGCCGGCAACCGCACCGATGACCTGCACCACGATCAGCGGGGCGACGTCCCGCCCCGCCCGGTGGCCCAGCAGCCAGGCACCGATGGTTACCGCAGGATTGAAGTCAGCCGAGATGGTGCCGAAGATGGCGATGATGGCCACCAGCACCGCTGCTGTGGCCACCGCGTTCTGGAACAACTGGAGGCCCACGTCGTCCGGGCTGAGGCGGGCGGCCATGATCCCTGAGCCGACCACCCCGATGAGAAGCAGCGTGGTTCCCAGGCATTCGGCAAGCAGGACCCTCGAACGCGATGTCACTACGTCAGCCTCAGCCCGGTCCGGTCTCAGGCTGACGTGTGAAACAGACCGTAGACCAACGAGTCGACAAGGGCCTGCCAGGACGCCTCGATGATGTTCTCCGACACCCCGATGGTCGTCCAGGTGCGTTCACCGTTGGTGGTGTCGATGAGCACACGGGTGACTGCAGCGGTGCCCTCACGGGTCTCCAGTACCCGGACCTTGAAATCGGTCAGGTGCAGGCGGTCCAACTGTGGATGGCGATCGGCTAGCGCCGATCGGAGTGCGGCATCTAGGGCGTTGACCGGACCGTTGCCCTCTCCGGTGGCCACCATGCGTTCGCCATCGACATGGACCTTGACGGTGGCCTCGGTCTCGACCTCGACAGCCACCTCGTTCCATGCCCGGCTTCCACTCCCCGACCGGTGTCCGACGTCGACCGAGAACGACTCCAACTCGAAGAAGTCGTGAGACCAACCGGCTGCGGCTCGCATGAGCAATTCGAGGGAGGCATCGGCGGCCTCGAAGTGGTAGCCGGCGTACTCCAGCTCCTTGAGGGTCTCGACGATCTCGCCCAGGGTGTCACCGTCGAGTTCGATACCCAGCTGGGTCGCCTTCAGTTCAATGGTCGACCGTCCAGACATCTCCGAGACGAGGAACCGGGTGCCGTTGCCGACCAGCTCGGGATCCACATGCTCGTAGGCGTCGCGACGCCGGGCAATGGCGCTGGTGTGGAGGCCCGCCTTGTGGGCGAACGCCGTGGCGCCCACGTAGGGCTGCTGGGGGTCGGCAGCGAAGTTCACCAGTTCAGCCACGTGGTGGGCCACCGGGGTGAGTTCGGCGAGTCGGTCGGCGGTGACGGTCTCGACGCCCATCTTGAGTGTCAGGTTGGCGATGATCGGAACCAGGTCGCAGTTGCCGACCCGTTCGCCATAGCCGTTGATGGTGCCCTGGACGTGGGTGGCGCCACCCGCCACACCAGCCAGGGCGTTGGCCACGCCACACCCGGTGTCGTTGTGGAGGTGCACGCCGACCGCGCAGTCGACGGCGGCCACCACGTCGCGGACCATGGACTCGATCCGTCCGGGCAACGACCCGCCGTTGGTGTCACATAGCACGAGGCAGTCGGCACCGGCCTCGGCGGCTCCAAGCAGGACCCGCATTGAGAACTCCGGGTCGTCGGCGTAGCCGTCGAAGAAGTGCTCGGCATCGAAGAACACCGTCCGACCGTGGGACTTCAGGTGGCGGACCGAGTCAGCGACCATGGCCACGCCCTCGTCCAGGTCGGTTCGCAGGGCCTCAGTCACGTGGTACGCCGATGCCTTGCCGACAATGCACACCACCTCGGTACCGGCTTCGAGCAGGTTGGTCAACGTGGTGTCACCGTCGGCCTCGCCCCCGACCCGGCGCGTCGAACCGAAGGCCACCAGCGTCGAACGCTGCAGGTCCAGTTCGATGCGGGCGCGCTCGAAGAACTCGACGTCCTTGGGGTTGGCGCCCGGCCAGCCGCCCTCGATGTAGTGCACGCCTAGCCGGTCTAACTGCTCGGCAATGCGAAGCTTGTCGTCGACGGTCAGCGAGATGCCCTCGAGCTGAGCGCCGTCGCGCAGCGTGGTGTCATATATCTCGACTGCTTTCGGCAGCGTGGGTACGTCAGGCGTCGACATGCTCGTTCCATTCCGAGTATTCGGGACGCTCCCCGCGGACTGCCTGGAAGAAAATCTCCTGAATGCGACTGGTCACCGGACCCGGCGCTCCAATGACCCGATCGTCGACCGAACGGATCGGCACCACCTCGGCAGCCGTACCCGACAGGAACGCCTCATCCGCGGTGTAGAGGTCGCTGCGCAGGATGTTCCCCGTGGTGTACGGGATCCCTAGATCTTCGGCGATACGACGCACCGCGCTCTGGGTGATGCCCTCGAGTGCCCCGGCGCTTGACGGGGGCGTCACGATTTCCCCGTCGCGGACGACGAATAGGTTCTCACCGGTGCATTCGGACACGTAGCCCTGCGGAGATAGCAGGATGGCCTCGTCGTAGCCGGCCTTGACCGCCTGGATCTTGGCCATCTGGGAGTTGATGTAGTGGCCAACGCCCTTGGCTGCCGGCGGCATGGCGTTCGGGTCGTGGCGCTGCCACGACGAGATCATCATGTCCACGCCGTTGGCCAGACCGTCGTCGCCCAGGTAAGTGCCCCATGGCCAGGTGGCGATCGAGACGTCGACGGTGCACGGCAGCGGATTGAGGCCCATCTCGCCATACCCGAGGTACACGAGCGGTCGGATGTAGCACGACTGATGGCCATTGACCCGGACGGTCTCCAGCGTGGCCTCGACCAGTTCGTCGACGGTGTACGGGATCTCCAGGAAGAGGATCTTGGCGGACCGGAAAAGACGCTCGATGTGCTCGCGGAGGCGGAACACCGCTGGACCCCGGTCGGTCTCATACGCCCGGATGCCCTCGAACACGCCGTTGCCGTAGTGCAGTGTGTGGGTGAGCACGTGGACCGTGGCATCGTCCCAGTCGACGAGCTCACCGTTCATCCAGATCTTGGACGACTTCTCGATCGGCATGTCGGTTCCCCTTCTCGGTTCGGTAAGTGGTGGTGGCGGTCAGGCCAGCTAGTTCAAGCCAGCAGTCCGGCGATGGCGTCGCCGATGGCCACAGTGCCCTCGACGTCGGTGGACGGATCGGCGCACGCCGCCTCGACACGGGCCGCCGCGTCGGACTCGCCGAGAAAATCCAGCATCATGGCGCCCGACAGGATGGCCGCCTTCGGGTTGGCAATGCCCTTTCCGGCGATGTCAGGGGCCGAGCCGTGGACCGGTTCGAACATTGACGGGGAAGTGCGATCGGGATTCAGATTGGCCGACGAGGCCAGCCCGATGCCGCCAGAGACGGCACCGCCGAGGTCCGTGAGAATGTCGCCGAACAGGTTGTCAGTGACGATCACGTCGTACTGCTGGGGCGACTGTACGAAGTAGATGCAGGCCGCGTCGACGTGGTTGTAGGCCGTCTCGACACCGGGGTAGTCCTCGGCCACCTCGTTGAAGGTTCGCTCCCACAGGTCGCCGGAGAACGTGAGGACGTTGGTCTTGTGGACCAGCGTGAGGTGTCGGCGCCGGGTCATGGCCAGGTCGAAGGCGAAGCGGACCGCCCGCTCGACGCCGTGTCGGGTGTTGACCGAGCCCTGGGTGGCGATCTCGTATGGCGTGCCCTGACGAAGGAAGCCCCCTTCGCCGGCGTAGGTCCCCTCGGTGTTCTCACGCACCACGCAGCAGTCGATCCCCTTGGCTGGGAGCACGAACGGTCGGAGGTTGACGTACAGGTCGAGGGAGAACCGCATCTTGAGCAGAAGGCCCCGCTCGATGACGCCCGGGGGCACCTCGGGAGTGCCCACCGCTCCGAGGTACAGGGCGTCGAGCTGACGCCATTCGTCGAGAATCTCGTCGGGAAGCACGGTGCCGTCACGGCCGTAGCGGGCACCACCGAGGTCGTAGTCGACGGTGTCGAGGGCCACGCCGGCGGCCTCGATCACCTTCAGGCCCTCGGCAATGACCTCGGGGCCGATGCCGTCGCCACCGATGATGCCGATGCGGTGCGCCATGGTCTCCAACTCCTACGGAATTCTTGGGATGTATCGGGAAGCGGGTGGGGAACTAAAAAACCGCCCACCGAGGTGGACGGTCAGGGCGCACACCAGAGCGGTGTGCGCTAACGAATGATGATTACCCGGGGTCGATCGTTCACGCTCGCAAGTGTACCGCTCCGGTGTCGCGGCAGGTCAAACGGGTATCGCCGGAGGAAGCCGCCATGGAGATCGCCACTAGTGTTCGCGCCCCCGTGGCTACCCTCATGGGATGGCCGATGCGCACCAGCTCTCCCAGGAGACCCACGACCGGCTCGCCGCCGAGTTCGAGGACCTCACCACACGCGGGCGGATCGACATCGCCCGCAAGATCGAAACGGCCCGCGAGCTCGGCGACCTCTCCGAGAACGGCGACTACCACGCCGCCAAGGAAGAGCAGGGAAAGATGGAGGGCCGGATTCTCCATCTCGAGAGCATCCTCCAGAAGGCCGAGATCGTCGAACTTTCGACTGGCAGCGTCGACGTGGTGGCCCCGGGCACCATCGTGGCCGTCGTCTACGAGGGTGACGACGAGCCCGAGCGAATGCTCGTCGGATCGATCGAGGAGCAGCGCGAAGACGTGCTCGTTGTCTCACCGAGGTCTCCGCTGGGTGCTTCCCTGCTGGGCTCAGCGGTAGGCGACACCGTCTCGTTCGAGGCTCCAAGCGGCATGTTGGCCGTCAGGGTCGTCGCCATCGAGCGATGACCAGCGCATTCGCTGGTGATCCGGCGGTCGCCGCTCCACCGTGGCGTCGTATCGAACTTCCCGAACTCGGCCCCATCGAGGTACGTGACTCGGGACCCCTCCACGGCTCCGGCAATGGTTCTGCCGACGGACCAACCATCCTGTTGCTGCACGGCTGGACGACCAGCACCGACCTCAACTGGTGTCGCACCTACGAGCCTCTTGCCCGATGGCGGGACGGGCAGATCCGGATCGTGACGTGGGACCACCGGGCCCACGGAGCCCGGGGACTTCGCACCGGTACCACCGCACTGATCGACGACCTGGCCGACGACACGGCCGCCATCGCTGGTGCGTTGGGGATCGAGCGGGCGATAGTCGTCGGCTATTCGATGGGCGGAGCCGTTGCCCAGGCCACGTGGCGACGCCACCCCGACCTGGTGGCCGGCCTGGTGCTGGGCGCCACCGCGGCGAGATTCGGCGTCGGCGGCCGGCAGCGAAAGGACTTCACCCTGATGGACCGGGGCATCGGTCCGGCGCGCCTGTTGGAGTCCGTGGGCTGTAGTGCACTGGCGTGGCGGGCCGTCCGCTGGTTCGGCGACCGTCATGCCGGTCGCGCAGCGACTGACGACGCCTCATTTGATGACTGGGCATGGAGCGAGACCCGGTCCGGCGTGTTGTCCCGGGTTTTGGCCGTCGGACACGATCTCGGCGGGTTCGACGCCACCGACTGGCTCTGCGAGGTTGACGTGCCCCACGCAGTTCTGGTCTGCAACGACGATGACATCGTGCCGACGGTTCGCCAGCGCGAGTTGGTCGACGCTCTCCCGGCACCCTTCGTCTACGAGATGGCCACCGACCACGCGGCCTGCGTGTTACGACCCGACCTGTTCATCCCTGCTTTGACCGCCGCCCTCGACGAGGTCACGGCAGCCCGCTGAGTCAGGAGAACCGGCGCTGGCAGCCGTCTCCCGCCCACATCAGCAGCACCCGTCCCGAGTCGGTGGTGTTGCCCACCGCACCGAGAACCCCGTCGCCCAGGTCGGGTTCGGTGTCGAACCAGCCAGCCGGATCACGCTCAGATGGTTGCTCGAGGGACATGCCGGCTCCGTGGGCGGCCCGCAGGTCGGCCACCGTGGAACCGATACCGATGCGCTCCAGAGTCCACCACGACGTCTGGGTTGAGTCGGGACCGTCGAGGTACCACTGGACTAACCGCCCCGGGTCGTCGACCGAACCGCGAGCCAGGACAATCTGGAGGCCGCCCCAACCCAGCCGACGGACTTCGGCCGCGGCGCAAGTTCCGTCGGCACCCCAGCCGCTGTCCCCGATCGCTTCACCCAGTGCGCCCGACACCAGGGTGAGCGCCGTCCCGGCGTCGTCTCCGAAGCCGACCAGCACTTCGTCATCGGTCGTGGCGTCCACCGTCAGTCCGACGCCGGACAACGTCACCGTGCCAAGACGGGGGGCCTCGGTCGTCGTCGGCGATTCGGAACTGCCGGTCTCGCCGTCAGGTTCGACTTCGGCTCCCTGATCGGTATCCGAGCGACCGTCGGAGTCAGGATCCACGTCCGTCTCACCCGGCATGGTCGTCGCCGAGGCGGATGTGTCTCCATCGGTTTCATCGGAGGCGTCCCCGAGGGTGGTCGGGGGAACCGTCGCCAACGGTTCGACGGTGGACGTAACGGTCGGAGGAACCGTTTCCGACGGCACGGTTGTGGGCGTGACGGTCGACTGTGGAGTAGCCGAAGCAGGGACCGTGGTGGTCGCCGTCGCGGGCGGCGGGGCGATGGGCTGCTCGTCTGACTGCAGAACGAGAAACACTCCGAGCACCCCAAGAGCCACCACAACGACGGCCGAGACCAACGGGAGCGAGACCCCACGACGACGCCCGGCCGATCCGCCTTCTTCCTCGAAAACCGTGCGCGGGCCGACGGCCACCACCGACGGCGCCGCGGGGGGCCGGTCCGGCCTGGAATCGCCCCCGAGGTCAGCGCGGGTCACGATCGGCTTGGGCCCGGTCGGGGCATCACCGCTGCGCTTCCAGAAGACCCCACCAAGCACGGGCGCCAGGTCGCTACTCACACCCCGTGGCCCATAGGCGGCCAACGCCGCGACGGCTCGCATCTCGTCGAGCACGGTCGGCTCGGGAACCCGGGCCCGTCGAGCCGCCTCGGTCAAGACCGGATCAACGGCACCGGCGCCGTCTGCCCGCACCAGCACCAGTTCGTCGGGCACGGCATCGGCGATGCGAACGCACCGGGCGTAGGCATCGACCAGCAGCGCTACCAGGCCCCGCCCGTCGGTGGGGTCGGGAGCCTGGACCGATGCCCGATCATCTGCGAGGGCCAGTACATCGATCCGGCCGTCGACAGAGACCGCGGCGTGCACTGCCGTGGCACCGAGGTGGAGTGAGAGGACGGTCGGCATCAGTGGAAACGAGTCGGGGAACCGGTCGACGACGAAGGGCTAGGGATCCGGTCCGACCCTACGACGCCCGGCACGGCCACCGGGGCCACCGGGGCCACCGGAATCAGTTGGACCCGTTCCCCATTAGGTCTTTCCTCATGAGTCAAATCACTCATCAGTGGCGCGGATGCATCTCCACCGTGGCATCCTCGTTAGCGATGGACCTTCGCCAACTCGGCCACCTGCTGGCCGTCGTAGAGCACCGGAGCTTCTCGGCGGCCGCTCGCGCCCTCCACACCGTCCAGTCCAACGTCTCGACCCACGTGGCCAAACTCGAGAAGGAACTGGGCACCGTCCTGATCGACCGGCACTCCATGCAGCCCACCGCCGAAGGCCTGGCGGTCGTCGAGCGGGCCCGACGGATAAGAACCGAACTGCAGGCCATTCAGGACGACATCATTTCGATGCGCCACGAGGTTGCAGGCGAGGTTCGCATCGGTTGCATCGGCACCACCGGCCGATGGATGGCCACTCCCCTGCTGGGCGAACTCTCCGACCGCCACCCGGCGCTGCGACCAGTACTGGTGGACGCCACGACCACGTCCCTTGCCCCTCGTGTACTCAATGGCGATCTGGACATGGCCGTGGTCAACACCCCGGTCGTGGAGGCCGGCCTGGAGACCGAGCCGTTGTTTGACGAGGAGCGAATCGTTGTGGCCCCCGGCGACCACCCCTTGGCCGGAGCGGGCACCATCGACCTGGCCACGCTGGCCGAGCACCGGGTCATGCTCACCCCACAGGGCACCACCTTTCGTGATGCCATCGACCGGGAACTCGAAGCCGTGGGCCTGTGTCTCCAGGCGGCGGCCGAGGTCGACGGGCTCCGACTGCTGGCCTCGCTGGCCTACCAGGGCTATGCACCAGCCCTCCTCCCAGCCAGCGCCGTGTCGGGCTACCCGGAGGGCGACTGGTCACTGGTGCACGTCGAGGGACTGGCCCGTCGGTCCGTGGGGCTGGTGCGCAACCGACGCACCACGCCGTCTATGCCGGTGCTAGCCACCCGGGATGTCCTGCGTGACGTGATCCGCGAGATCGCCCCCCACCAGCCCGGAATCCATGTCACGCTGGAGCCATGAGCAACACCGCTGCGACGTCAACCGACGGCGGACACTCAGAGTCATCGCATCCCGCGGGGCCCGGTGGCCTGGCGCTGCGGAGCCGCACCGGCGGTTCGGTGGCGTTCGGGGTCCGGGATCTGGGCGGTCGGCGGGTGCTGGCCGTGGAGATCGCCGGCGAGAACCGGGGCGCCCTGCGACCGGCCGACGGCGAGAACCTGGCCATCGCGGCTCGAACGGCACGAGACAAGCGGATTCCGCTGGTCTGCTTCGTGGCCTCCAGCGGCGCGGCCATCGAGGAAGGCGTGGGGGCGGTCCACGGTTGGGGCACAGCGGCCCGGGAATTCGTGGCCAACTCCGGGATTGTGCCCACAATCTTCTGCGTGACCGGGCCGACGGTGTCCGGTCCGGCCCTGCTGCTGGGCCTAGCCGACCTTGTCGTCATGGTCGACGACTCCTACGCGTTCGTGAGCGGCCCGGCCATGGTCCGACAATTCACCGGCGAGGACCTCTCCAACGAGGGCCTCGGTGGTTCCTCCATGCACGCCGGCACGTCGGGCGTGGCCCATTTCACGGTGACCGACCGAGCCGAGGCTGACGACCTGATCGCCGAGTTGCTGGGCTACCTGCCCGACCACGCCGACGTCGCCCCCTCCGGCTGGCCCTGCTCCGACCCGACCGATCGATCCACGCCGGAAGCCGGTGAACTCATCCCGGACACGCCCACCGGTAGTTACGACATCCGCGACGTGCTGGCCACCGTGGTCGACGACGGCCACATTCTCGAGCCGCGGTCCGGTTGGGCCACCAACCTGGTGACGGCGTTCGCCACCATTGGCGGCCGTCCCGTTGGGCTGGTGGCCAACCAGCCCCAGTCGATGGCCGGCACCCTGGATATTCCGGCGTCCCAGAAAGGCGGCCGGTTCGTGGCCTTCTGCGACGCGTTCAACCTGCCGTTGGTGACCTTCGTCGACACATCGGGCTTCTACCCCGGCAAGGACCTGGAGTGGCGGGGCATGATCCGCTACGGCGCCCAAATGGCGTTCGCCTACGCCCGGGCCACCGTGCCCCGGGTGTGCGTGACGCTCCGAAAGTCCTACGGCGGCGCCTACATCGTCATGGACTCCCGTTACATGGGTAACGACCTAATGCTGGCCTGGCCATCGGCCGAGATCGCCGTCATGGGCGCCAAGGGCGCCGTGGAGATCCTCCACCGCAAGGCCACCGAGGACGAGCGGTCCGACCTGGTAGCGGCCTACGAGGATCGACTTCTGAACCCGTACATCGCGGCCGAACGAGGCTCAGTGGACCGTGTCATCGAACCGGCGGACACCCGTGCCGAACTGGCTGCCGCCCTCGACGTCCTCTCGGGCAAGCGGGAGCGGCTTCCCCGACGCCGCCACGACAACACGCCCCTCTAACCGGCGATGTGGTTGCTGGGGCGTCCGGAAACAGTGACAGGTACGCGCATTAGGCAGAACTTCTCGGCTTCTTCGGGCTGATCGCCCACGACCAGACCCCTCCCCTCCCGGTACCTTGGAAACAGTACGAGGATTCGGGCGGGTAGTTCAGAAGCGCCCAGAAGGGACCGGACCGTGGCTGAGACCATCACCATCACTGACAACCGCACCGGTGAATCGATCGAGATCCCCCTTGTCGACGGCACCGTGGACGCCAAGGCCTGGAGAGACCTGCTTCCCGGCATCTGGTTCGATGATCCTTCGTTCAGCGCCACCTCGGGGGCAGACAGCGCCATCACCTTTCTGGACGGCGGTGCGGGCCTCCTGCGCTACCGCGGCTACCCCATCGAGCAGCTGGCCGGGTCCACCTCGTTCCTAGAGGTCGCCCACCTGTTGGTACGCGGCGAGCTCCCCAACGGCCCGCAGCTCAAGGCCTGGAAGTCGGAAATCTCCGAGGCGGCACCGATCCACGAGAACTTCCACAAGCGAATCCTTGAGGGCTTTCGCGACGACGCCCACGCCATGGGCGTTCTGGTGTCGAGCATCGCCGCGATGTCCACCTTCTGGCCGGACTCGAAGAACATCGAGGATCCCGACCAGCGTCGTTGTGAGATCGTCCGGTTGATTGCCAAGATGCCCACTGTGGCGGCCAGCGCCTACCGCCGGAGCGAGGGCCTGCCCTACGTCCTCCCCGATCCAGACCTCGACTACACGTCGAACTTCCTGGCCATGATGTTCAAGACCGGCGAAGCTCCCTACGTGGTGGATCCGATCTTGCATGACGCCATGGACATGTTGTTCGTGCTGCACGCCGACCACGAGCAGAACTGCTCGACCACGACGGCCCGGGTGGTGGGCAGCGCCCACGCCGACCCCTACGTGACGGTGTCCGCCGCTGCCTCAGCGCTCTACGGCCCCCGTCACGGTGGCGCCAACGAGGCTGTACTTCGCATGCTGACCGAGATCGGCGAGTACGGAAACGTGGATGCCTTCATGGACGGCGTCAAGGCCGGCGATCAGAAGCTCATGGGCTTCGGCCACCGGGTCTACAAGAACTACGACCCCCGGGCCAGGATCGTGAAGGACACCGCCCACCGGGTGTTCGACGTGACGGGCACCAACCCGCTCCTAGACATCGCGCTGAAGCTCGAGGAGGTCGCCCTCGCTGATCCCTACTTCATCGATCGGAAGCTGTACCCGAACGTCGACTTCTACTCGGGGCTGATCTACCAGTCGATGGGCTTCCCGGTGGAGATGTTCACCGTGCTGTTCACCATCGGACGAACCCCAGGCTGGCTTGCCCACTGGGACGAGATGCTCACGCAGAACTCCCGGATCGCCCGACCCCGGCAGCGCTACACCGGTCCAGCCGACCGCGACGTCCCGACCATCGACGAGCGCTGAAGCCAGCTCTCCCGGCGATGGTTCCCCTCGCTCAGGCAGGGCGCACCCCGAGCAAGATCTTTCCCACGCTGGCGTTGGTCTCCATGTAGGCGTGCGCCGTGGCGATCTCGTCCAGGGCGAACCGTCGGTCCACCACCACGGTCAGGCGACCATCCTCGAAACCCGGTACGACCCGTTGCTCGAAAGCCCGGCTGACGGCCACCTTCTCGGCCAACGATCGGGCACGCAACGTGGTGCCGACCACCGTGGCCCGCTTGAACAGGAGCTTGGCTAGACCAAAGGTGGCCGACCCGCCGCCCATCACCCCCACCTGGACAATGGTGCCGGCGTTGGCCAAACAGTTCACGTTGCGATCTAGGTAGTCGCCGCCCACCACGTCGAGCACCACGTCCACGCCCCGGCCGCCGGTGTACCCGGACACCGCGGCGACCCAGTCCTCGGACCGGTAGTCCACGGCAAGGCTGGCCCCGAGGTCCATGCACCGATCCAGCTTTCCCGCCGACGCGGTGACGATCACTTCGGCACCCATCATCCGGCAGAGCTGGATTGCCGCGGTACCGACC
>JAAZZG010000008.1:38870-89733 GCA_014237715.1 Acidimicrobiales bacterium | reverse complement strand
ACCTGTGACGCCTTTGGCGACTGTGGTTCCCAGAAGATCACCGTGATCGGTCACGCCGACTCTGGTGACGTTTCTGCGTCCAACGCCAACGTCGTCTACGAGTACGCCCCCGGCGGCTCAATGCAGGTCGGCCCGATGCTTCCCGTCGAAGAGCCGTTGACGGCTTCGTGGCGGGGCGTCACTGAGGACTCGATCCACATCGCTGCGACCACCATCGACTTCCAATGGTTGGTCGACAATGGTTTCTCGCCCAATGGCTGGGGTGACATGACCCTTGTGTGGGAGTCCGTGGTGGCCGATCTGAACGACCGGGGCGGCATCAACGGCCGTCAGGTGGTGCTCGACGCGGTGCGTCCATATAGCGCCATCCCTGGTCTGGGCATCAGCGCGGACAGCGTGTGTCTAGAGGTGGCTGGCGACTTTGAGACTTTCGTTGTGCTTGGTGGCTTCGTGGGCCCGGCTGAGATCTCCAACATCTGCATTCCCGGACAGCAGGAAACCATCTTGATCGGTGGCCGGATAACCGCTGAGCGTCTCGGCCAGGCCTCCGCCCCGTGGTTGGAGTCCGGGACTTCTACGGAGCGCCGCATGGCGGTGTACCTGACGCTGCTACACCAGAACGGCTACCTAGACGGTAAGAAGGTTGCAATCGTCGGCGCCACGGCGAGTCAGGGCGCATACGACATTGGTGTGGCAACCCTCGGCTCCCTTGGCGTCGAGGTAGTACTGGAGGCCATTAGCGAGGTCACGGTGGGGGACACCGAGGCAGAGGACGCGTGGTGGGAGGTCGTATCCGAGCGGGTTCGCACATCGGGAGCTGAGGCGGTCGTATTCGCCGGCGGTGACCGTGCCGGCTTCCGGGGCCTGTTCTGGGCCGACGTTGACGTCGAATATTTCCCGTACAACAACGAGTCCCTAACGTCGTTGAGCAACGTCACCCCCGAGATGGTGGAGGGTGCCGTGACGCTCACCGGCCTGACCGAGCAGGAGCAACTCGAACAGGACGAGGTTCAGGAGCTATGCATCAAGCCGTTCCAGGCACGTCATCCCGAAATCGAGATCGGGTCGCCAGACACGCACGAGGACGGGATCGAGAAATGGTGGCGATCGATCATGACCTACTGCAACTATTTGCGAATGTTCGAACTGATTGCCGGCAAGGCGGGAGCGAATCTCACCCACGACTCCTTCCGAGAGGCGGCGGCTTCGATGCCGGAGTTCAAGTTGCCATTGAGTCCCTTCTCGTCCCTGGGGTTGAGCAAGTTCGATGCATCTGATTCCTTCCGGCTCTCGACGTTTGTTGATAACGGCACAGACGCCGGTGCCATTGAACCCCTGACCGACATCATGGACGGCACTCCGTAGGAGCCTTGTCCATCGTGTGAAGCGGAGCCCCGGGTAACGGCTTACGAGCCTGGCCCGGGGCTCCGCCGCGTACAGAAGCCACCAGGCTGTCGCTAACGCTTTAATGCCTGATGTCATACGGGTGGGTCTGGTGGCGGGGGGTCCACCTCGCCGAATCTCCAATCTGTCAAGATAATGGAGATTATCAATGACTTGAGTACCGACCGCAGGGAGCAGACTCAGCAATATGTCCTACCGGGACCTACCCCCAACAGAGGACATGTCGGCCGTATTCCACGAATGGTTGGCATGGCTACCCCTCTATGAGGACAAACCGCCTCACACGGTACGCGCCTACGGTCAGGGTGTCCGGCGGGTCGTCTCGTTCG
Organism: Acidimicrobiales bacterium; assembly: GCA_014237715.1. Taxonomy (GTDB): domain Bacteria; phylum Actinomycetota; class Acidimicrobiia; order Acidimicrobiales; family MedAcidi-G1; genus UBA9410. The sequence goes on along the minus strand of JAAZZG010000008.1, from coordinate 88,000 downwards.
CTGAGATCTCTCCGGCGGCGTTTCGGGCTGACAGCCTTGATCAGGCCACGCTGACTGACACTGTGCGGGCCATGCGGGCCGAACCAGACGTCTCCAAGTCGACCATCAACCAGACGCTCGCTGCCCTCAAGTCATTCTTTGACTACTGCGTGGCTGACCGGCTGGTGACAGTGGTACCTGACATCGCCCGGATTCGAAAGGTAGCCAAACTTGCCGTGCCCCAAGTCGACCCCGAGTATTACCGCCCAACTGAGATCAGCGAGCTCTACGAGGAAGCCCGAAGTTGGCCCGTTTCTCAAGATAATGGAAGCCCACGGGGGAGCCGTGTGCGATGGCCCACCCGGGACTTGGCCATGTGCTCGTTCCTGGCGGTTCTCGGTCTCCGGTCCGCCGAAATCCTGTCGGCCGACGTCGGCTGGATCACCAGAGAACGTCTGGTGGACGCTGACGGCCGCGCAACCTGGATGCTCCATGTAGTGGGCAAAGGTCGACGAATACGTCGACTCCCCCTGTCCGATGAACTTGTCGACGTGAATGACCGGTGGCAGGCGGAGCGGACGGAACGCTTCGGGCCATCGGGAGCGACCGCTCCCCTATTTGCGACCAATAGTGGTGACCGGTTCACCTACCAGCGTCTGCGGTACTGGCTGAAACTTTTGAACCGTGAGGCCGGCCTGCGCGACCGTTCGCTTCATTCACTGCGCCATACGGCCGGAGTGCAGCTGGCGGCCGATGGAGTACCCATGAACGTGATCCAGAGCCTTCTGGGCCACGCCACCATCACTACGACCGGCATCTACACCGAACTTGCCGGCGGCCAGCTGGTCGGGGTCCTGGAGCAGTCGGGCGCCAACACCCTTTTGGCTGAGGCACTCGCGGCCCATGACCCGCTCGACGGATCGTGAGGATCACACCATGAATCCCACCCCTCCCCAGCCGGGATCCACGAAGGGACGGCTTCTGGTGGCCGTTCCCGGGCTGATGGATCCAAACTTCGCCCGCACGGTGATCCTCATGCTTGAGCACAACGACGATGGCGCCCTAGGCGTCATCCTGAATCGTCCCCGGTTGGTAGGGGGAGGCGAGGCGGTCCCCCGTTGGGCTGATCGACTGGCCTATCCGGCCCGGCTGCACAATGGTGGACCGGTGTCGACCGACTCGGTCATCGGCTTGGGTCGGGGGCCCGTAGGCACACTTCAGGGGCTCAGCCCGCTGATGGGCCGGGTCGGAGTCGTCGATCTACACCGTGATCCCACTGAGGTACCCGAGATCGACGAGGTTCGGCTTTTCGCCGGCTACGCCGGATGGAGTGCCGACCAGTTGGAGGCCGAGTTGGCCGCCGGAGGTTGGATGGTCGTGGATTCTCATGAGGAGGATGTTCGGTCGCCCGACCCTGACGGGCTGTGGCGCCATGTCCTGGGCCGACAGGATGGTGTAGCTGCTCTGCTCGGCAACTACCCGGACGACGCCAGCCTGAACTGAGACGGTTCATTTGTGCCGTTGTCCGGAGAATTCGGCTGGCGGTATCAACTGCAGTGCCCAACGGGAGACTGATCAATGCGCCATCAGTACGAGAACCTTAGGTAGAGGTGGCCGGTTCGCATCTGTTCATGGAGTGGGGACTCAGACGGCGACGCCGGGGCGATGCAGGACACGCCCGGTGGGCGCCGGGGTAAGCAATGGCGGACCGAAGATCGGCGACACGGGCGGCTGGGCACCCTGTTCCAGGAGTGCCACCAGTACGCCGGCCAGAGCCCTGGTGTCGTCGAGCGCCTGATGGGCGTCGTCCAACGGCACCTCGAGGGCTGCTGCCAGTAGACCGAGCCGACCGGGAAGCCCCAACGACCGAGCCAGTGGGAGCGTGTCGACCGCGTCCAGATTCAACGTTCCTAACCCAGAGCGTCCCCATTCCTCGACAATGAAGCCAACATCGAACGGGGCGTTATGGGCCACCGGGATGCACCCGTCCAACTGGGCGGCAAGGTCGCCGGCAATCTCCGCGAATCGGGGTGCATCAGGTAGCCATTCGGGGCTGATGCCATGGATGTCTGTGCGGCCGACGTCGGTGGTCCCGGCATCGACCAGGGTCGTCCACTCCCCCATGGGCGTGCCGTCGGTCCGGATACGCACTACGGCTACTTCGATGACGTGTCCAGAACGGGGATCCAGACGGGTCGTCTCCACGTCGAAACAGGCGAACACCCGCTCGTCTCGGGATGGCCCGGTCAACGAGGGGTCGGCTGAGTAGGACACGGAAGCGACGGTAGCCGCCGGGTGTGACGTAACCGGAGCCCCGCGTCCTACGATCGCCCGATGCAAGAGCCCACGACGCCGACCCCGGCCGGTACGCCCGGTGAGATGACCGGCACCTCCGTGATCATTCCGGAGGGGACGCCCCACCACGACCGGGCGACTGTCCAGCGGCGCACCCTGCGGGTCCTGATGGGCGGAATCATCCCCGGGGGCGCGGCCATGAGTAGCGCCTACAGTTCGGCGGCCATCCTGGGTGAGGAGTTGACCGGTAACGAACTGCTGGGCGGGATCGCCGCTTCTGGCCTCACTATGGGGGCCGCCTTTACCGCTATCCCATTGGCCCGGGTCATGGCTGAGCGTGGAAGAAGGCCCGGAATCGCCGGTGGGTACGCCATTGCCGGGGTTGGCGCAGTGGTCTGCCTGGCCGCTGCCCAGATCGGCTGGTACCCCCTGCTGGTACTCGGCATGATGGGGATCGGCCTGGGATACGCGTCGAACATGGCTGCCCGGTTTGCCTCCGCGGACCTAGCCGATGAGCCCGGCTCGGCCATCGGGATGCTGATTTGGGCCTCGACCTTCGGTTCGGTGCTGGGGCCCCTTCTGGGGTTCGGACCGATCCGGTCTCTGTCCACCTCGATTGGTCTGGCCGAACTAGCCGGGCCCTACCTGCTGTCGGCCACGCTGTTCGTTGTGGCGGCACTCTCTGTCCATTTTTTCCTGCGCCCTGATCCCCTGCTCGTCGCCGGTGGTCTCGGTCGCTCCGAGACCCGGGTCCCGCTGCGCTCCTACCTTCGGCCACTGGTTGAGTCACCCGACGGTCGTCTCGCAGTGGGATCCATGATGGTCGGACACATCGTGATGGTTGGAATCATGACCATGTTGCCCCTGCACATGCGCGCCGGTGGCCACGAGCTCCAGGTCATCGGCTACATGATCTCCCTGCACATCATCGGGATGTACGCCTTCTCCCCGATCGTCGGGAAGCTCGTCGACCGCCTCGGGCCGCAACGCATGATTGTGGTGGGCAGCCTGCTGCTGACCGTGGGGGCAGTGGTGGCGGCCCGCAACGAGGCCCACCATTCCGTCGGTGCATTTGTCGGGATGTTCCTCATCGGCATCGGATGGAGTTGTGGCCTGGTGGCATCTTCGGCGCTGCTGGTCCGAACCTTCGACGGTCCGAATCGGGTAGGGATCCAGGGCCTGGCCGATATGTGCATGACTGCTGGCGGGGCATCGGCCGGCATTGCTGCTGGCCTCGTGTTGGCGGTGTCGACCTTCCCCGTGTTGTCTGCCGGTGCCGCCGTGGTGGCCACACTGCCGGCGGTGACCGTTTTCGTCAGGTGGCGTTCCACTAGACGATCGCCGGCCGGCGGACAGGGAACAGACCGTTGACCGGTCCCCTTGACGGGTTCCGGATCTTGGACCTCAGTCAGATCGTCAGCGGACCGTTCGGGACGATGCTCCTTTCCGATCAGGGAGCAGACGTGATCAAGGTCGAACCGGTGGTGGGCCAGGACGTCACACGCCGCCAGAACTTCGCCCGCGGGGGCCTCTCGGCCTTCTTCATCAATGGCAATCGGGGCAAACGCTCGGTGTCGCTGGATCTGAGCCAGGACGAAGGTCGAAGGATTCTCCTAGACCTGGCTGTCGAGGTCGACGTGTTCATTCAGAACTTCCGACCGGGAGCGTGCGAGCGACTTGGTATCGGCTACGACGACATACGGGCCGTGAACCCCGACATCATCTACGTGTCAATCAGCGGTTACGGACCCGACGGGCCGTACTCGGGGCGTCCGGTCCTGGATCCGGTTATTCAGGGCCTGACCGGGATGGTTTCCCATCAGGTGAACCCGGATATCCCGTTCCCCGATCTGGTTCGCAATATCGTGTCCGACAAGGCCACCGCTTTGACCGTGGCCCAGGCCAGCACAGCAGCGTTACTGGCCAGGGAACGAGGTGCGGGTGGCCAACACGTGGTCGTCCCGATGCTGGACGCCACGCTCGCGTTCTTCTGGAACGACGGCATGGTGGCCCACACCCTGGAGGGCGACGGCGTGTCGCCCGGGAAGACGCTGGCCGAGGTGTACCGCCTGACCGACTGCATCGACGGGAAGATCATCTACTTCTGTGCGTCGACGGCGCACGTACACGGAGTGAGTCGGGCCGTCGGGCATCCCGAGTGGTGTGACGATCCCCGCTACAGCCTCGAGGGCTTTGTCCGCGACCAGCAGAATCTGGTCGACTTCGGGACGATGACCGCCGATGCGTTCGCCACCATGGCAATGGCCGATGCTCTGGCTGGCTTGTTGGAGGCGGACGTTCCGAGTGGTCCGATCCTCGAAAAGGAAGAGGTGTTGGACCATCCTCAGGTGGTGCACAACGGGGCCATCACGACGTGGGAACACCCCACCGCCGGCACGATCCGGAGCGCTCGTCCGGGGGCCCGGTTTTCCGGAACGATCGTCGAGATGCGCCTGTCGGCATCCCACAAGGGGGCCGACAACCGTGAAGTTCTGCGCGCTATAGGTCGGACCGACGCTGAAATAGACGGGTTGCTGGCCGATGGTGTGATCGGCGAACCGGACCCGTTCTAGACCCCGGGCGTTCCAGAGAGGGACCCCCAGAAGGCCATGAGATCATCCTGTGGGGCTAGCGTCCGTCCATGGACACCTCCCCCACAACCGCTGAGATTCCCGCTTCCCACGTCGACCTGTTCGACCTGCCGGCCGTCTGGCACATAGCGACCATCGGCCCGGACGGCGAACCCCATGTCTCGCCGGTGTGGGCCACGTTCGATGGCACGCATGTCCGCTTTCCCCACGCTGAGGGCCGTCAGAAATGGCGCAACCTCTGCGCCGATGACCGCATCGCACTGTCGGCCACTGATCCCGCCGACAACGAGCGCTACCTGGAGGTTCGTGGTCGCCTAGTCGGGTGGGAGCGCGACGGCGCCCTGGGCCTGCTAGATGCCATGGCGAAGAAGTACCGGGACGAGGACGAATTTCCCCGCGAGCACGCCGCTCCGCTTGACAAGCGGTGCACCGCAGTGGTCGAACCTCTGCACTGCACAACTATGGGATGAACCGATAGGCCGTAAACGGCATGCCAATGGGCGCTAACTGACTGACGAGCAACCCAGGACCGACATCAGGGGCACCCTCGGTACGGCGGTCTGGTAATCGGTTCATTGGTGCTTTAGGCATAAGGGGAGTCACCCAGAACACCCGATCTGGACCGCTAGCGTCCGCTGATGGTCGCCGTCGGGGCATCGGGCCCCCGTTCCCCCGCTGGATTTTATGGATGGCGGATAGTTGGCCTGGCCAGCCTCGTGGGCGCGCTGACCGCTCCTGGTCAGTCCATTGGCGTGTCGGTTTTTCGAGAGGCCATGGCATTCGACCTTGACGCGTCGGACACCGCAGTTTCGACCGCCTACATGGTGGGCACCCTGGGGGCGTCGACGGCGCTTCCCCGTCTCGGGCGCTGGATCGACGAGGTGGGCGTCCGACGATCCATGACGGTGATCGCCGTGGCATTCGCTGCGGTCTTGGTACACATGTCCGTGATCCGCCATGTGGCCTGGTTAGCCGTCGGGTTCTTGGGGATCCGCATGATGGGACAGGGCGCTCTCTCGCTGGCGGCGCGGGTTTCGATCGTGCACTGGTTCGAGCGGCGACGGGGATTTGCCCTGGGCGTCTCGATGACTCTGACGGCAGCTGGCATGGCGGTGGTACCCCTTGGCCTGTCCCTTGGCGTAACTGCCTGGGGATGGCGCTCGACCTGGGTGGCCGCCGCTTGCGTGATGCTCATCACTGTCATGGCCATTGCCCGGTTCGGAATGGTGGATCGACCCTCGGACCTCGGACAGGTCCCCGACGGGAGGATGACCGACTCCGGTGGCGGAAAGGACGGCGACGGACCTTCGCCGTCAAGAGCCGAGGTGTTGCGGTCACCTTCATTTTGGGTGCTGGCCGCAGTGGCGTCAGCCAACAGCCTCCTGATCACCGGGATGGTGTTCCATCAGACCAACGTGCTGGGTGAACTGGGCTACTCAGATGCCCGGGCGGCGGCGATGTTCCTACCCCAAGCCATCGGGGCAATTGCCGGTGGCTTGGTCTTCGGTTGGGCGTCAGATCGTCCTGGCCGGTTCCTCCTACCCGCTGCCATTGCCCTGTTTCTGGCGGTGAGTTGCCTGTTAGGCGGTATGGGCTCCACTACTGCCACAGTGTTCGCCTATTCGATTGGTCTGGGGATCTGTACAGGCGGCGGGGCGGCGATCAACGGCGCCCTCCTGCCGGCGCTGTTCGGAATCCGCAACATTGGTTCGGTGTCGGGATTACTGCACGTGGTCAGCGTGGTCAACTCCGCCCTAGGTGCGCTGACGTTCTCGCTAGGAGCTGACCTATTTGGCAGCTACCGGGAGGCGCTCACCGTGTTCGCCATCTGGCCGGCGGGATTGGTCCTAGTGGCCATCGTCTGGCACCCCCGGCTGCCCACTCCAGCCATTTCGCCGGATGGCGGAGGGGGCGATCGGTCCCGGTCTTGAAGGGCTCTCTAGAAGGCGAAATACAGAAAGGGTTTAACGCCCTCAGGACTCAAGAGGTCGAAGGCGAGGATGGCAGAGGTGACCCCGACGGCCTGCAAGATCACGGGCAGGCGTGTCGCCCGATCCCACCAGCGGTCAGAGACCCCAACGGGAAGCAGTTGAGTGGCAGCACCGACCAGGAGCAAAAGCACCACGCCGAACCCGATCTCGGGAGTCGTCGTCCAGGACCCCCCGAGGGCACCGAACACCTCTATGGCCCGGTCCACGTTCATGGAACGGAAGAACACCCAACCGACGCAAACGATGTGAAACGTCACCAAAGTCCTGACGACCCGACCCAGTCGGGATGGCTCGGGCCCTCCCAGTAGGCCAGGAATGGACCGTTCAGCGACCAGACCCACGCCGTGGATGGCACCCCACAAGACGAACGTCCATCCGGCCCCATGCCACAGGCCGCCCAACAGCATGGTGGCCAACAGGTTCCGAGCCGTGCGGGACCGACCACGTCGACTTCCCCCCAGGCCGATGTACAAATAATCCCGGAGCCATGTCGAAAGGCTGATGTGCCAGCGCCGCCAGAAATCCTGGAGGCTGAGAGCCCGGTAAGGCTGGTCGAAATTCACCGGGAACCGGAAACCCAGTAGCAGGGCGATGCCGATGGCAATGTCGGAATACCCACTGAAGTCGCCGTAGATCTGCAGGGCGTAGCCGTAGATGCCTAGCAGCGTCTCCGGGCCGGTCGCCCCGCCAGGGTCGGCGAACACCCCGTCGACCAGTTGGGCACCGAGGACGTCGGCCAGAACCATCTTTTTGAACAGGCCACCCAGGATCAGACGAGTGGCCCGCCCGGTGTCGATGGGTGACCTGTCGTCGGTGGCGAGCTGGGCCAGGAAGTCCCTGGCCCGCACGATTGGTCCGGCGACCAGTTGGGGGAAGAAGCCCACGAACAGAGCGAAGTCCAATAACCGGTCGGTCGGTTCGAGGTCCCGACGGTAGATGTCGATCGAGTACGACATCGTCTGGAACGTGTAGAAGCTGATGCCCACTGGGAGGATGATCCCCAGCGGCCCCGCCGTGGCCTGGACGCCCAGGCTGCCCAGCAGGTCCACGAACGAATCGACAAAGAACCCCGCGTACTTGAAAAAGCCCAGCATCCCAAGGTTGGTGGCCAGACTGCACCACAACCAGAACCGGCGTCGGCTCGGATCGTCCGAAGCGTGCATCGCACGACCAGCCACGAAGTCGACCAGTGTGGATACCCAGATGAGCGACAGGAACCGCCAGTCCCACCAGCCGTAGAAGACATAGCTGGCCACAAGCATGGAGGCCTTCCATGCCTGGGGCCGTTCCAGGAGCACCGTGTGGACGGCTAGCACCAAGAGCAAGAACACGGCGAAGGTGATCGTCGGGAACAGCATGGGCGCACCGAGTCTGCCATCTGGACCCCACCGGCCCGGGTGCCAACGGACCGACCGGTACGATCCGGAGCGCATGACCCCTGACCCGTCGCCAGACGACCGGACGTACGTTGAACAGACCAGGGACGACCTCGAGGAATGCATCGACGGGTCGGGGATCCGACGCATCCACGTGCTGGCATGGCGCGACCTCGAAGACCCCGAAGCCGGTGGGTCCGAACTCCACCTTCAGGAAGTAACCAGTCGGTGGGCAGCCGCTGGCCTGGAGGTCTGCATACGGACCTCGGAGGTACCTGGCCAACCGACCACGATCATGCGTGACGGCGTCGAGGTGGTGCGCCGGGCCGGCCGCCACCAGGTCTTCCCCCGTGCCGTCCTAGCCGAACTGCTAGGTCGTCATGGTCGGCGGGATGCCCTCGTCGAGGTCTGGAACGGCGTGCCCTTCCTCTCGCCACTGTGGGCCCGTGGCCCCCGCCTGGTCATCCAGCACCACGACCACGCCGACATGTGGCCCCTGGTCCTGCCACCGGGCCCAGCGAGGCTGGGATCGCTGCTGGAACATCACCTCGCTCCACCGTGGTACCGGTCCACACCGGTAGTAACGCTGTCGGCGTCATCGCGCGAGGGACTGATCGCCGGGGTGGGCCATCGGCCCGACGGCGTCCACGTGGTCGAACCCGGCGTACATCGCAGATTCTCTCCCGCCGGCCGGCGTGACCCCGAACCACTGGTCGTCTCGGTAGGGCGCCTCACGGCATCCAAGCGGGTGGACGTTCTGATCCGTGCCTTTGCCGAGGCCAGCGAACAGATGGCTGGACTCCGTCTGGAGATCATTGGCGACGGACCCGAGGAGGCGGCCCTTCGGGCCCTGGCTGGCGACCTCGGCGTGAATGCCGCGGTGATCTTCCGGGGACGGATCTCCGACGACGAGCTCGTTGCCGCCTATCGCCGGGCACGACTCGTGGCCAGCGCGTCGATCAGCGAGGGCTGGGGCATGACCTTGACCGAGGCCGCTGCGTGTGCCACCCCGTCGGTGGCCACCGATATTGCCGGCCACCGTGATGCAGTCGTCGATGGACGCTCTGGCCTGCTGGCCACCACAGACGACGAACTGGCTGGACTATTGGTGGAGGCCATGGGATCTCGCTGGGACCAACTTTCGGCGGGGGCACTTACGGGGGCCACTCGGTTCAACTGGGATCGCACTGCCGCAGAGGCGTTTCGGATCCTGGCCTCCACGGTGCACACTCCGTGATCCGATCCCCGGTTGGCTTGCGGAGGCTGTCCGGATCTGCCGTGGAGCGGTTGGTGATCCTCGTGCTGGCCTACGTTCCGCTGCTGCTGAACGACCCCGGTCGGGTGGCGGCCGACACTAAGGCGTACTTGTACCTGGACCCCGGTCGTCTCATGGAGCGGGCCACATCGATGTGGCAACCCGAGGTCGCCATGGGAACCGTGACCCACCAGAACATCGGCTACCTGTGGCCGATCGGTCCCTTCTACTGGCTCGCCGACATAGCGGGATTACCCGACTGGCTGGCACAACGGCTCTGGATGGGAACCGTGCTGGCCGCCGCAGGCCTTGGTGTTCGCTGGCTGCTGCGAACCCTGGGTTGGCGGGACGGTGGCGTCCTCGTGGCCTCGCTGGCCTACATGCTCAGCCCGTACCTCCTCAACTATGTGGACCGGCACTCGGTGATCCTCTTGCCATGGGCCGGCCTACCCTGGATGCTCGGCCTCACGGACCGGGCGTTGCGAACTCCCGGCTGGCGCCATGCGGCCATGTTTGGTCTGGTGACGCTGACAGTTGGTGGGGTAAACGCCAGTTCGCTACTTCTGGTTGGCCTAGGACCCGCCCTGTGGCTGCTCTGGTCCGGCCTCGAGGGCTCGGTGCCATGGCGACGAGTGGCGGGCGCCACGGTTCGCATCGGCGTGGCCTTCGTGTCCACCGGTCTCTGGTGGATGGTCGGTCTGGCGGTCCAAGCCGGGCACGGCCTACCCACCCTGCGCCTGACGGAGAACTACCGTGTGGTGTCAGACGCTGCAACAGCCCCAGAGTTGTTTCGGGGTCTGGGCTATTGGTACTTCTACGGCCAGGGCCGACTCGGTGCGTGGATCGAACCGTCCACCTCCTACACCCGGTGGGCACTGCCCTTGTCTTTCGCTCTGCCCCTCCTGGCACTCCTCGCCGCCGCCGTGGTGCGGTTCCGGCACCGGGGCCACGCCTTGGCCCTGATCGTGGTCGGGATCCTCGTGGGTATTGGGGCCCACCCGTACGACGACCCGTCATTTCTCGGCCGAATCTTCCGTGAGTGGACACTCACCGATGTCGGGCTAGCCCTGCGAAGCACGCCACGGGCCCTCCCCCTGTCTGTCCTCGGCCTAGCTATCTGCCTGGGAGCCGGGGTGGGAGCCGTGGCTCGTTGGCGACCCCGAGTCGGACCGGCCATGACCGGTGTCCTCTGTCTGCTGGTGGTAGCCAATCTGTCTCCCCTGTGGCAGGGCGAGATGCTCGGCTCACTTGTTCAACGGCCCGAGGACATCCCCGCCTACTGGCATGACGCGGCAGAGCACCTCGAGACCCGAAACTCATCCGTTCCGGGAACTGGGACACGGGTGCTGGAAATTCCTGGGAGCGACTTTGCGGCCCACCGCTGGGGCAACTCGGGCGACCCGGTTCTACCCGGCCTCATTGACCGTCCGCACGTGGCGCGCGAGCTCATCCCTCAGGGATCTCCGCCATCGGCCGCCTTGCTGGTGGCGCTGGACACCGAGATCCAGGAGGGCCGCCTCGACGCCGACGCCCTGGCTCCCCTTGCACGCCTGATGGGCGTGGGCGACGTGGTGCTCCGATCTGACCTGCAGTTCGAACGGTTCCGGACGCCCCGACCGGTCGATCTATGGGCACAAGTCCGTGACGCACCGGGATTCGATCGCCTGATCGAGTTTGGCAACCCGGTCCCAAACGTGGCCGGACCGCAGCGTCCCCTCCTGGATCAGCACACCCTGAGTCGATCGGCCGGCGCCGAGGATCCGGCACCGGTGGTGGTCATGCCAGTGACCGATCCTGTGGCCATCCTGCGAACCGCTGATCCGACCCGGCCGATTCTGGTCTCGGGTGATGCCGAGGGAATCGTGGCCGCCGCCGGCGAGGGGCTGCTGGCGGTTGGTCGTCCTCTTTTCCTGACCGGCTCATTCTCTGACGACCCTGGCCGGGTACTTGATCTGGTGGGACCGGGCACCCGTATCGTCCTCACCGACTCCAATCGGAAGGACGGCCACCGTTGGGGCACCATTCGTGAGACGGCCGGTTACACCGAGCGGACTGACGAGCGTGCCATGGGTCTCGACCTTTCGGACCACGCCCTGACCGTCATCAACGACAGGCCCGGCGTTCAGACGGTGGCCATCCAGTACGGCCTGCGAATCGACGCCACTGGGTACGGCAACCCGGTGACCTTCACACCCGGCGATCGGCCGTTCCACGCGGTGGACGGCGACTCCGACACGGCCTGGACCGTGGGAGCCTTCAACCACGTTGTAGGCGAACAACTGGTTCTGACACTGGATGACCCCACCCCTGTGGCCCATCTGGTGCTGGAACAAGCTCGGCTCCGCGGCCAAAATCGGTGGATCACGGAGTTGGCTGTTGGGTTGGACGAACAATCTGCCCTGCTAGTTGATCTGGACGCGACCTCGCACACCGCCCCAGGCCAGATGATCATCCTGCCGAATAGGGGCGTGGTGTCACGCATCACCCTTGAGATCCGGGCCACCGATGTTGGCCAACTCGACCATTACGCAGGTGTGACCGGCGTCGGATTCGCCGAGGTACGGGTCAGTGCGCCAGGAAGCGAGTCAGGCGATTCCTCGGAGGCCAGTTCCGTGGCGGCCGACGAAACCATCGCACTGCCCACCGATCTCACGGATGCTGTGCATGAGATCGGCCTGACCGATCCGGGTGCTGAGATCGCCGTGCTGTTGACCAGACAGCGGTCTGATCCGCGAGACCCCATCCGCACCGAGCCGGAGCGGTCCATGGATCGCACCTTCGTGCTGCCGTGGGACCGTCCGTTCCTTCTGCACGGCGAGGCACGCCTCTCGGCACACGCTCCCGACGGCCTCTTTCATACGGTCCTCGGTAACCCAGGCTCTGGTACGGCGACCGCCACGGGGAGTCTGGCCGGCGATCTGACGTCGCGAGCCCGCGCTGCGTTCGACGATGACCCCCTGACGGCATGGCAGGCACCCATTGGCTCCCAGGAGGGTCACGCGGTGACGTTGGGCCTAACCGAACCGCAGAGGTTTGTTGACCTGGCCCTGACCTATCGGGCCGACGGCCTCCACTCGGCGCCCCGAACGGTGACCGTGTTGGGCGACGACGGCCCGGTGGGGACCGTGGATCTCCCCGGAACCCTCCTAGACAAGACAGAAGGCGTCATCCGGGTGCCCCTGGAGCTCCCGACCTTCACAAGTCGGACTCTAACCATCCGGATCGACGAGGTGACCGAGCGACGGACCATGAACTGGTACTCGGGCCTTCCTGACGTGCTTCCAGTGGGCATCGTGGAAGTGGACGACGGCGTGACCGCGGTCGGCGCACCAGATCTACTGGACACCGGTTGTCGGAGCGACCTGGTCACCCTCGACGGTCGATCGGTCCCGGTCCGGATCAGTGGAACAACCAATGACGCCAGGGCGCGTCGACCTTTGACCGTAGAAGCCTGTGATGGTCCACTGATTCTGGCCGCCGGATCGCATCGGCTCCGGATCCGCGCCGGCGCAGGGTCGGGCTTCGACCTAGACCGCCTTGTCCTCGTTGCTCCATCAATCCACGAACCGGCGCCCGGCTTGTACGCAGGTCCCGAGCTACAGGTCACCGGCGAGAGCCGCACGTCGATGGACATCGTGACCGGTGGGACCGGAAGCGAGCTCCGTTCGTTCTGGCTGGTGCTGGGGCAGAGCTACAGCAACGGATGGCGCCTCACCTTGGACGGCGCCACGGTGGACGGTGCCGATTCCGACGTCCCACCCGTTCTCATCGACGGCTTCGCTAACGGATGGCTGGTGACGCAGGCCCACGGTGCCAGCGAACCAATCGGGCTACATCTCCGGTGGACGCCCCAACGGCTAGTCCGGCTCAGCCTCGGTCTCTCGCTGATCGCTGCGGTGGGGTGCCTTCTGGTGGCGTGGCGCGGGCGGCGGGACATTGGCCCCCGCTCGCTCGAGCCATCCCGGTTACTACCGGCTCACCGTCCCCGGACCAAGCCGTTTGGGACGGTGACCGCCACGTTGACCGCAGCGGCCGTAGGCGGATTCGCGGTGGTGAACCTGCCAGGCAGCTCGGCGTGGCTCTGGTTCGCCCCCGGTATCGCTTTGGCCTCCTGGGCCAGCCTCCGGGGCATGGTTCCCCAGCGCACCAATGCCCTAGCCGGGGTGGTCGCCATGAGCACGGCGGCTATGTGGATTGCCGTCAACCAGGTCCGCTTCCGGTACCCCCGGGACTTCGTGTGGCCTCTGTTCTTCGATCACATTCACGTGCTGGGTGTCGTTGCTCTGCTCCTCCTAGCCGCCGCCGCCGCCGAGACCCTCCTGGAGCGGCGGGACCACCAGAACTGACAAGCCCCAGAGCGGCCACCTCATCCCAGTGGCGTGTTTGCGCCCGTCCAGAGCCAGGTGACCACCGAGGCGCCTACCGCCACCATGGGCACGCCTGCAACCGCAGCCACCGCCCACCGACGACCCACACGACCCACGATGGAGTCGGCAACCGGGCCAAGTATTCGGGGGGTCCAGGACACAAACGCAAGGATGGCCAGCGGTGCCGAATACCTGGCCATCTGGAGGCCGACGTGTCCGTAGTCCGACAGATCGGTGAAGTACACGTAACTCGCCGCATAAATGGCCATCAGAAGGAGGCCCACTCCCCCGCCCATCAGACCACGGCGGGCACCCCGGAACGATCGAAGGTCGTCGCCGTCTAGAGCCAGTAGGGACACCAGGACTAGGCCGGCTAGCAACCACGGGACCACGCTGGGAAGGTCGGCCTCCCAAAAACCCAACTGCCGGAACCAGCCCTGTACGTAAAATCGGTACTCAGATATCCACGTGTCGACAGTGGCCCATACGAAACCCGGCAGGTCTCCCAGAAGGCGGTCCCGCTGTACCGATGGCTGGTATTCGATCTGGCGAATCATCGTGGTGGTGGCTGCCTGATAGTTCTCCGACGACCTAGCCAGCGTGTTGGCCAGGCCGACAGCCAGCGCACCACCTGCGATCAGCGCCGCCCGCACTCGCATCCGGCTCCAGTCCAGTCCAGCGGACAGTGGGAACAGTCCCAGGATCAGAAAGTAGGGAGGCTTGGCCAGCGCCAGTAGAAGCATGGGCAGCACCAGGGACGGGACGGAGATCGTCTCGTCGGCTTCCACGCGGGTCCACAACGAGACGGCCATCAACACGGCAGCCACTGTGAACCCATCGGGAGAGACCGACGCGGCCAATGCCAGATTGAGCGGTACGAGAGCCGCCGCGGTCAGGCTCCAGCGGAAGGCCGCTGCGGACCGAATAGCCCACCAGGCGAGCGCCAGATATGCCAGAAGAGACGCCACTCGCCCGGCCCAGAGCACAACGATGCCCGGCGCATCTAACGCCACGGGAAGCAGGGAGCCGAGAGCGGCCGGGAGATAGGCCACCGGGGTCGATGCGGAGGTGGGCCTCGTATCGATAAACACCACCCGGCCGTCCGGCCGATGGCCCAATAGCCCGCGAATCGAAGTGACCGTCCACGGTGCACGACCGGCTTGGTGATCCAGGATGATCTGGGCAGTGGCATCCCGGTGGGCTACTGGGATGACTGACCCGGTGCCTTCCGGTTCGGATCCCGGCTCCAGGTTGCCGTGGGCCATGTCAACGACACGGGCGAAGTGTGTGAACTCATCGTAGCCAGTCCACGCCGGCGACAGCAGGCTGATCAGGAGCCCTAGTGGGAGACCAACGGCCACGAGGAGTCGCTGGGGCGCCATCTTCCTCAGGGTACCGAGTCCCAACACGGCGATCTGAATACCTCCTTCGGACCACATCGGCCCGTCTGTCGTTCCGGCGATAGTTTCAGGGCAGTGTCTGACCCTCAGGTGTCCCCCGACGTACTTCTGGTGCACGGATTCGGGACGTCGTTCGCTGCAACCTGGCGCCATAACGGCTGGGTTGACCTTTTGGCCGATGCAGGTCGTGAGGTCATTGGCGTGGATCTCCTAGGGCACGGTACGGCCCCGAAGCCGACAGACCCGGAGGCCTACCGGGATCTCGAGAACCACGTGTTGGCGACCCTTCCCAACGTGCCAGTGGACGCTGTGGCCTTCTCAGCGGGAGCCATGACCGTGCTCTGGCTGGCCGCCCACCACCCTGAACGGTTCCGTCGGATCGTGGTGGCCGGGGTCGGGGCCAACCTGTTCGAACGTGACACCGCCAGGGGCCAGGCCATTGCCAATGCCGTGCTTACCGGCACCGCCCACGATCCCGAATTGCGCTATTTCGCCGACCTGCCCGAGGTCGGCGGGGCCGATCCAGATGCCCGTGCCGCACTAGCTGCCTTCATGAGCCGCCCAGACCATCGGACCTTCACCCCCAAACTGCTTGCCGGGGTGACCGTGCCCGTCCTGGTGGTCCTGGGTGACCGGGACTTCGCTGGCCCGGCAGATCCATTGGTCGATGCACTTCCGGATGGCACACGATGCAACCTTCGGGGCGTGGACCACTTCGCCACCCCCAAGGACTTCGGATTCCTTGACGCCGCCCTCAGTTTCCTGGACGCCCAGCCCCTTTAGAAGAGAACACGGTTCAGACGATGCCGGGTGGTGGTCCGAATCGACTGGTGGAGGCATCCAGGACGGCCCGGAACCGGGCCCGGCCCGAGTGGTACGGCCCCCGGACAGCGGGCCTCCACCAGCCAACCACGTGTTCGGCCACCACCACAGCTATACGGAACGCCATGTTGACCACCCCAAAGTGGACCCGCAGCAGGAGCAGCGTGTTGCGAACCATCAGGTGGTCAATGATCGCTGCATCGGTGTTGCTTTCCGGGTTCTCGACCAGGGCACCCCTCACGAGGCCAACCGTCCAACCAGCTGCCCGGGCCCGTAGGCCGAGGTCGGCCTCCTCGCAATAGGCGAAGTAGCGCTCATCGAACAGACCGATCTGGGCTATGCATCCTCGCCTTAGCGCCATGAGCGTTCCGTGGGGATAATCGGCAGTCTCCCATCGATACCCGTCCACCTCGATTGAATCATCAATCACGGGAGCTGGTTCGCCGATCGGACCAAGCCACGGTTGAACACGGGGCACCTGCCCGTCGCCCACATCGGCGCACGCCAGTCCGGCCTCAGGATGGGCCCGTAACCGGGCGACGAGGGCCTCCACTGTCCCATCGGCCGGACGGGCGTCATGAGGAGCCACCAGGCAGATCTCGGAGTCCGAGTCCAGCCAACGCTGCAGGCCGACATTGGCACCAGGGCCAAAGCCCAGGTTGGCTCCCGTCTCGATCACCTCCACGCAGCCGGGTAGATCCTTCCGCAGCAATGCAAGTTCCCCGGGATCTGAGCCATTATCCACGACGGTTACGGCAAGACCCGTGCCACCTCTGGTTGCTGGATCGAGGAACCGGTCGAGGGTCCCACGACAGGTGGCACCGCGATTCCGGTGGACCAGGACGAGGTGAACGCCTTCCACCGCCCGAAGGCCCTGACCAGCGGCCATGTCAGCGAAGGGGGACGGTGGTGGGCGCGATGGATGCCGGGAGGTGCGACGAGCCCGACAACGCGCGATCCACAGCGGCTGCACACGATCGACCCTCGGCAATAGCCCACACGATCAGGGACTGGCCCCGACCCATGTCGCCGCACACGTAGACGTCGTCTACCGAGGTGCGGAAGTCCTCGTCGCGGGGAACAGTGCCCCTCGCGTCGAGCTCAACGCCGAGACCGTGCAAGAGTTCGCTTCGCTCCGGACCGGTGAAGCCCATGGCGAGGAACACGAGGTCTGCCGGGAAATCTCGTTCTGTGCCTTCGACCGGCTCGAAGGACATCCGGTTATCGGCAAACACCTGCGCCACACGGTGGGTGCGAAGGGCGGTGAGCGCACCATCGACGCCCACGAACTCGGACGTGTTGATGGCAAACTCCCGAACGCCGCCCTCCTCGTGAGCCGACGACACCCGATAGACCATTGGCCACGTGGGCCAAGGGTTGGCGTCGGGACGTTCGTCGGGCGGGCGGGGCATGATCTCGAACTGGTGGATCGACCGGGCACCCTGACGCAAGGCGGTCCCAAGGCAGTCGGCCCCAGTATCTCCACCGCCTATCACGATGACGTCACGGCCCTCGGCATCGATCGGATTGGCGTCTAGGTCGCCCTCCTGGACCCGGTTGGAGCCAGGCAGGTATTCCATGGCCTGGTGGATTCCAGTGAGTTCCCGGCCGGGAATGGGCAGGTCGCGCCACTGGGTGGACCCACAGGCCAGAACGACCGCATCGAAATCGCTGGTCAGGGACTCGACTTCCAGGTCGACACCCACCGACGTATTGGTCCGGAACTCAGTGCCTTCGGCCTCCATCTGGGCCAGACGCCGGTCCAGATGACGCTTTTCCATCTTGAACTCGGGGATGCCGTACCGGAGCAGACCGCCAATACGATCTGCACGCTCGAACACGACGACACTGTGTCCGGCCCGGGTGAGCTGTTGTGCCGCAGCTAGACCGGCGGGACCGGAACCAACCACGGCCACGCGGCGCCCGGTGTTCTCAGTGGGAATGAGCGGTGTGATCCAGCCTTCGTCCCACGCCCGGTCCACGATCGAGACCTCGACCTGTTTGATGGTCACTGGTGGTTCGTCGATACCCAGAACACAAGCCTCCTCACACGGAGCCGGGCAAAGGCGACCAGTGAACTCCGGAAAGTTATTGGTGGCATGCAGGCGCTCGATGGCCTCGCGCCAGTGACCATGCCAGATCAGGTCGTTCCAGTCCGGAATGAGGTTGCCAAGCGGGCAGCCCTCGTTGCAGAACGGGATTCCACAGTCCATACAGCGGCTGGCCTGGGTCTGGAGGTGCTCCTCAGAAAAGGGCTCGTAGACCTCCTTCCAGTCGCGTAGGCGCACTGGTACCGCCCGACGGTCCGGTAGGAGACGGTCATGTTTGATGAAGCCCCGTGGATCGCCCATGGTCGACTGCTCTCCTCGCCCTTCCGGCCGCTCAGTTCCCGGTGGAGGCCATGATGGCTGCCACCTCGTCATGCCCCGAGGCCCGGGCAGCAGCAGCTGCCTCAAGGACCCGCTTGTAGTCGGTCGGCATGACCTTCACGAAATGTCCGGCCTCGGACTCCCAGTTGGAGACCAGGCGCTCAGCCACCGCTGAACCGGTCTCGGCCTGATGGCGCACCAGGAGGTCTCGGAGCCACGGCCGGTCCTCACCGTTGGGCTCCTCGATGAGCACCATCTCGCGGTTGACCCGATTCGGGAACACGCCGTCCGGGTCGTACACGAAGGCCATGCCGCCGGACATTCCGGCCGCGAAGTTCCGACCGGTGGGTCCGATGACCACGGCCCGGCCACCGGTCATGTATTCACAGCCGTGGTCACCGATGCCCTCGACCACCGCGGTGGCGCCCGAGTTGCGAACACAGAACCGCTCCCCGACCCGACCCCGGATGAAGGCCTCGCCCGATGTCGCTCCGTAGAGCAGAACGTTGCCGGCGATGACTTCTTCCTCGGCTACGAAGCAAGCGTCGGCCGGTGGGCGGATGGCGATCCGGCCGCCGGAGAGGCCCTTGCCTACGTAGTCGTTGGCGTCGCCGGTAAGGCGCAACGTGATACCGCTGGGCACGAACGCGCTGAAACTATTGCCAGCCGAACCGTGGAGGTCGATTGAGATGGTGTCGTCGGGGAGGCCGCCTCCACCATGTCGACGCGTCAACTCGTAGCCCAGCATGGTTCCCACTGAACGGTCCACGTTGGTCACCGGCGCTGCGATCCGTACCGGCTGACCGTCAGACAAGGCGGGCTCGGATTCGGTGATCAGGGTGCGATCCAAGATGTGGTCGAGGCCGTGGTCCTGTCCGCCGGTATTTCGCCGGTCGGCATTGCCCACTTCGGGTACATACAGGATGGGCGCCAGGTTCAGGCCCGAAGCCTTCCAGTGGTCGACCGCCTCACGGACGTCGAGGCATTCGACTTGCCCAATCGCCTCGGCCAGCGTTCGAAATCCGATCTCTGCCAGGATCTCTCGAACCTCCTCGGCGATGTACTCGAAGAAGTTGACGACGAACTCTGGACGCCCGCTGAACTTCTTTCGCAACTCCGGGTTCTGAGTGGCGACCCCTACCGGACAGGTGTCGAGGTGGCAGACCCGCATCATCACGCAGCCAGAAACCACGAGAGGTGCCGTGGCGAATCCGAACTCATCGCCACCCAGCAGCGCGGCGATCACAACATCGCGACCCGTCTTGAGCTGACCATCGACCTGGACCACGATCCGGTCCCGGAGGTCATTGAGGAGCAGTGTCTGCTGGGTCTCGGCCAGACCGAGCTCCCACGGAGCGCCGGCGTGCTTGATCGAGGTCAACGGCGAGGCACCAGTCCCGCCGTCATGCCCGGAGATGAGGACCACGTCGGCATGAGCCTTAGAAACCCCGGCAGCCACGGTTCCGACGCCCACCTCGGCTACCAGCTTCACGTGCACCCTGCTCACCGGGTTGGCGTTCTTGAGGTCGTAGATGAGTTGAGCGAGGTCCTCGATGGAATAGATGTCGTGGTGGGGAGGCGGCGAGATGAGACCCACACCCGGCGTTGAATGGCGGGTGTGGGCGATCCACGGGTACACCTTGTGCCCCGGCAACTGCCCGCCCTCGCCGGGCTTGGCGCCCTGGGCCATCTTGATCTGGAGGTCATCGGCGTTAACGAGGTACTCGCTGGTTACCCCGAATCGGCCGGACGCCACCTGTTTGATGGCCGACCGACGAAGGTCGCCATTTGGTTCCGGGGTGAATCGGTCCGGGTCCTCGCCACCTTCACCGGTGTTGGACTTGCCGCCCAACCGATTCATGGCAATGGCCAAGGTCTCATGGGCCTCGGCGCTGATTGAGCCGTAGGACATTGCGCCCGTGGAGAAGCGTTTGACGATCTCACTTACCGGCTCCACTTCGTCGATGGGGATGCAGGGCCGTAGGTCGTCACGGAACCGAAACAGGCCTCGCAGGGTTGCCAAACGTTCAGACTGGTCGTCGATGAGGTTCGTGTACTCCTTGAAGACCTCATACCGACCTTCGCGGGTGGCGTGCTGGAGTTTGAAAACCGTTTCCGGGTTGAAGAGGTGGTACTCGCCCTCTCGGCGCCACTGGTACTCGCCACCCACCTCCAGGGTCCGGTGTGCCCGTTCCTCCGGATTTGCTGGAAAGGCCAGGGCATGGCGTTCAGCCACCTCGGCTGCCAACACGTCGAAGCCGACTCCCCCCAGACGGCTCACGGTGCCGATGAAGCAGGACCCGATGACCTCGTCGCCCAAGCCGATTGCCTCGAAGATCTGCCCGCCGCTGTACGAGGCCACGGTGGATATGCCCATCTTGGACATGATCTTGAGGAGCCCCTGGTCGCAGGCCTTGATGAACCTGGAGCGCGACTGTTCCGACGTCAGCTCAGGCGAGAGGCCGTACATCCCCTCGGCGACCAGCGCGTCGATGGTGGCGAAGGCCAGATACGGACAGACGGCTGAGGCGCCGTAGCCCAACAGCAGGCTGATGTGGTGAACCTCGCGAGCGTCGCCACTCTCGACCAAGAGACCGACCCGGGTCCGGGTCTTCTCGTCGATCAGGTGATGGTGCACGGCACCGGTAGCCAGCAGGGAGGGAACGGGAGCCAGGTCGGCCGTCAGGCCGCGGTCAGACAACACGAGGAAAGTCACGCCATCGGACACCGCCGCTGAGGCTTCGGCTCGCAAACGGTCTAACGCCTCGGTGAGGCCGGCGGCACCTCGAGCCACCTCGTAGCAACCATCCAGTACCCGGGTGAAGAAACCCGCCGACGAGCCGCCGGAGTTATCAGAGCTACTCCCGAGTCCGACGATCGACGCCATCTGAGCTTCGGTCAGGACAGGATGTGGTAAGTAGATTTGTCGACAGCTTTTCGACGTGGGGTCGAGCAGGTTTCCCTCTGGGCCCACCGTGGAGCACAACGCTGTGATTAGTTCCTCGCGTATGGCGTCCAGCGGCGGGTTGGTGACCTGGGCGAAGAGTTGTTGGAAGTAGTCGTACAGCGGTCGGGCCTGGTCCGAGAGGACAGCAACCGGCGTGTCAGTACCCATGGAGCCGATCGCACCCTTGCCGTCGCGGACCATGGGGGCGAGGACCACCTTGAGGGCCTCATGCGTGTAGCCGCAGGCCTGTTGGTGCTGATGGAGAGTGCAATCGTCGTTGCTGGCGTATTCGTGATCCGGTAGATCGTCCAGATGGACGAGGTTCTGGTCCAGCCACGTCCGGTATGGACGTCCGGAGGCCATCCCCGACTTGATCTCGTCATCGCGGATGATGCGACCCTCGTCCGTATCGATGAGGAACATCCGGCCGGGCTCGAGACGACCCTTCTCGACCACCTCGGCGGTCGGGACCTCGACCACTCCGACCTCACTGGCCATGACGACCAGGTCATCCGCTGTCACCCAGTAGCGACTGGGGCGCAGGCCGTTTCGATCCAGGACGGCACCCATCACGGTTCCGTCGGTGAAGGCGATGGACGCCGGTCCGTCCCATGGCTCCATCAGCGACGCGTGGTACTGGTAGAAGGCCCGACGTTCGTCGGACATCTCGGTGTGGTTTTCCCACGGCTCCGGAATCATCATCAGAACCGCCTCGGGAAGCGAGTAGCCCCCCATGGTGAGGAGCTCGAGGGCCTCGTCGAAGCCGGCACTGTCACTGGCCCCCGGCGTGCAAATCGGAAACAGCCGCTTGAGGTCGCCCGGAATCGTGTCGGTGGCGAGCAGGGCCTCACGGGCCCGCATCCAGTTGCGGTTGCCCTGCACGGTGTTGATCTCCCCGTTGTGGGCGATGTACCGGTACGGATGGGCCAGCGGCCACGAGGGGAAGGTATTTGTAGAGAACCTGGAGTGCACGAGGGCCAGCGCGCTCTCGACCCGCTGGTCAGTCAGATCCAAAAAGAAGGTGGCCAACTGGGTGGTGGTGAGCATCCCCTTGTAGACGATCGTGCGGGACGACAGGGAGGGGAAGTAGACGCCGTGAGCGTCGACGCCAGCGTGGTCCAGGAGGGAGATCTCGTGCTCGGTACGTTTCCGGACCGCGTAGACCAGCCGGTCCAGGTCGATGCCCGACGGCCGGGAACCTTCCTCGGTAGCCGGCGCGGTCAGGAAGAGTTGACGAAAGATCGGCTCAGTCGACCGAGCGGCCTTGCCGATCATCGAGTCGTCGATAGGCAATTCGCGCCATCCGAGAACCTCGAGGCCCTCGGATTCGGCGATGGCCTCCACTAGGACCATGGCCTCGTCAGCCAGGGCTGTCACGTTGGGGAGGAAGGCGATACCGGTGGCATAGGCCCCAGCCTCGGGAAGGTCGAAGTTGACCGCTGACCGGTAGAAGCCGTCGGGAACTTGGATCAGGAGGCCGGCGCCATCACCGGTGTTTACTTCGGCACCGAGGGCCCCACGATGCTGCATGCGGCAGAGGGCGCCGATGCCCAACTCGACGATTCTGTGGCTCGCATGACCGCGCAGGTGACAGACGAAGTTGACGCCGCAGGCATCGTGCTCAAAGCGCGGGTCGTAGAGCCCCTGAGCTGCCGGAAGATCCCGGCGGAACACAGGCGTACCCAGACGTGGGGTCGGATCGCTCTGGTCGACATGCATGAGATTCGAGGTCGTCTCCTTGACGCGGCGGCGGTGCCGCCTGGGAGATCGCCCGGAACAACGTCGGTCGGAGCGATGGCCTCCGTCGAGTTCCCGTCGCCGGGCACCTCAGGAGGCCTGTGGACCCACCAGAATAGCGGGATGCCTACCGTAGACAAAGACCGGGCGAGTGACCTCTGTCGATACGTCGATGCCTCCCCCAGCCCGTTCCACGCCGTCGCCGAGTCGGTACGCCGCCTCGAGGAGGCCGGATTCCGCGGACTGGACGCCGATGACACCCGTCCGGATCCGGGCCGGTGGTATCACCGTTCAGGCGGTGCCCTGGTGGCCTGGGTCGACGAAGGTCGATCGCCGGATGCCCCTCTGCGGATAATCGGGGCGCATACCGATAGCCCGAATCTTCGGGTCAAGCCACTCCCCGACCATGGGGGTCTGGGCCTCCGACAGGTGGGCGTCGAGGTCTACGGCGGCGTTCTACTGAACTCCTGGTTGGACCGCGACCTCGGCGTGTCGGGTCGGCTCGTACTCCGTGAGGGTGCCGGCCGGTCCGTGCGACTGGTGCGCGATGACCGCCCGGTGGCTCGTATTCCCCAACTGGCCATCCATCTGGATCGCGGGGTAACCGATAAGGGCCTGGTCCTGAACGCCCAGAACCACCTCTCGCCGGTCATGGGTGCCGGACTAGCGGAACCCGGGGCCTTCGTCGGATCGCTGGCCGTCCTGGCCGACGTGGACCCGTCCGACGTGCTGGCTTTCGATGCCATGTTCCACGATCTCTCCCCCTCGATCCTTTCGGGACCGGCTACCGAATTCGTGAGCGCGCCCCGACTGGACGATCTGCTGTCATGCCATGCGGGCACAGAGGCACTCATTACTGCCGCTGGTTCAACGGGCGGCTCCTCGGGCAGCAAGCCGGACGTTGTTCTGGAGCGTGAGGGCACCGGCGTACCGGTCCTGGCGTTGTTCGACCACGAGGAGGTTGGCAGCATCTCGGCTACCGGAGCAGGTGGTCCGCTTCTGGTTCGCACCCTGCGCCGATTCGTGGGGCTTGACGACCGCCGGATTAACGGTGCGCTCGTCCTCTCAGTCGACGGTGCCCACGGCACCCATCCCAACTACCCAGATCGACACGACGGCGATCACCCCGTGCTGCTCAACGGCGGCCCGGTCCTGAAGTTCAACGCGAAGGAGCGATACGCCACCGATGCGCCAGGGGCTGCCGAGGTTCGGGATCTTGCTGAGCGGGCCGGGGTACCGCTGCAGTCGTTCGTGAGCCGTTCCGATATGCCGTGCGGCTCGACCATCGGCCCGTCCACCGCTGCCGAAACCGGTTTGCGGACCGTGGACCTCGGGGTGGCTCAACTGGCCATGCACAGCGCCCGGGAGTTCTGTGGAAGCGAGGATCCTGCGCTGCTCGGCCGTCTACTGGATGCAGTCCTGGCCGGTTGACAGTACGCGCTGGTCAGCGGTGTCGACCGCGACGTAGTCGGATTCGCATACCCCGAGTGGCACCGTCCACCGCCCGGTAGGGCGCCACCAGCATCAGGAGCATCGGAAAGATCTCGAGGCGGCCGATCAGCATCAGGACTGCCAGGGCCATTCGTGCCGGGGTTGAATAGGCGTCGGCGAACGAAGCCGTCGGCCCGGCATCACCCAAGGCCGGGCCCATATTCCCCAGCGAGCCGATGACCCCTCCCGCCGCTGTGATCAGATCGGTACCTAACGCCGCAACGACCATGGTCCCGACGACCACCAACAGGCCGTATACGACCATGAACCCGGCAATTCGCTCCACCAGGTGTTCGGGAACCGTGTTTCGGCCCTGCCTGACGAGCAAGATTGCCCGGGGACGTCGGAAGGACCGCAGTGTCCGGTAGGCGTGGGAAAGGCCGACCCGAAGACGCATCACCTTCACACCACCAGCCGTCGAGCCCGTGCAGCCTCCGAACACCAGGAATAGAAGCAGAACCATCTGGGGTCCCGACGACCATGAGGTGAAGTCCCCTGCACTCCCCTCACCCGTGGCGTTACCGAAGCCGCTGCTTGTTCCGAGGGTCACGACGTTGAAGATCGCCGACCGGAGTGATCGCCCGAGGCCCATGCCGTCGTCGACCAGCAGCAGTGTCACCAGCAGGGTCCCCATGGCAATCATGGCCAGGTAGCCCCGGAACTCCGGGTCATGGTGATGGCCGATCCGGCGCCTTCGAAGCATCCTGCTGTGCAGGGTGAAGTTCGCCCCGCCGAGGAGCATGGCCACAATCAGTACCGCCTCGATGGACAGGCTGTCCCAATGGCCAATTGACGCATCCTTGGTGGAGAACCCGCCTGTCGACGCTGTACTCAGGGCATGGGCGACCGCATCGAACGGCCCCATCCCCGCGCCAAACAGACCAACGGCCACCAACATGGTGAACCCGGCATATATCCCCCAGAACCAGATCGCCGTAGTGGAGATACGCGGTGCCAGGCGGTCCACCCCCATCCCCGGCGCCTCGGCGTCGATGAGGCCAAGGCCGCTGGACCGGAGCGACGGAAGAACCATTACCACCAGCACAACGATGCCCATACCGCCCGCCCACTGCGTGAGTTGGCGATACATAAGGATGCCCGGCCCCTGGGACTCGATCGGGTTGTGGCCACCAAAGACCGTGGACCCGGTACAGGAGAAACCGGAGATCGACTCGAACAGGGAATCGGCCAGCACGATGGCCCACGGGCGTCCTGCCACGGCAAACGTCCCTGCAAGGAGGTACGGCAGTGCCCCCAGCAGCGAAGCCACCAACCAGGTCGTTCCGACGGCACTGAATACCGCCGCCTGATCCTGAGAATCAGGTTTGGCCACGTGGAACAGCACCAGCCCGATCAGCCCGGTGACCGCCGTGGCCGTGCCCAGAGCGACGACATCACGTCCGTCG
Source organism: Acidimicrobiales bacterium (assembly GCA_014237715.1). GTDB lineage: Bacteria > Actinomycetota > Acidimicrobiia > Acidimicrobiales > MedAcidi-G1 > UBA9410. Next base: position 61,974 of record JAAZZG010000008.1, on the reverse strand, counting down.
ACCGCTGCAACCAACGTCGCCATGGCCATGCCAACTGCCACGAACAACAGCGCCATGCCGACCACGCTGGCCGTGGTGCTCGCCCAACGGTCACCGAACGGGAGTCGGCGGAATGGACTCACCGGGCCGTCCCCGGGGAGGGCCGGCGCCCACCAGTCGTACGGCCCAGACTGGTAGTCAGACGTCGTCGGAAACGGACCCGATCACGGATCAGAGTCATACCGGCGCCGAGAGCCACGATTGCCGGATACACCGACAGGCGCCCCACCACCATGGCGGGCAGGAGGGCCAGTCGGACGCCGCCGGGCCAGGACCCGACGTCCACCAGGGTGCCATCTAACGTCCGAACCGGCCCGGCCGTCGAAATGGCATGGACCGCAGCACCCAGGGCTGTAGCGAGTTCCAGGCCCGCTGAGGCCACCACCGCTGCGGTCAGGAAGAGCACGCTAACGAACAGGAACTGGGTCACCACGACACGAGCCAGGGTGTCCTCCGCGGCGATCCGGCCGCCCATCCGGGCCGGAATGACAGCCCGTGGGTGGAGCTGTCGAAGCAGCTCCCGGGTGGCCACCCGAGCCAGAATCCGGTGTCGGAGGATCTGGAAGCCGCCGCCGACCGAACCGGTCATCGGCCCGATCGAGACGAGGCCGAGCAGCAACACCGGCGCCGCCGGCGCCCAGTTGCCACCCGGAGTCGACGGGAATCCGGTTGTGGTGACCGCGGCGGTCACAGTGAAGGCAGCGCGCCGGATCCCATCAACGCCCGACCCGTCGGTCCACAGCAGGAACAGGATCGAGCCAACTATCAGGAGACACAGGTAGGCCTGAAGCTCTGCGGATCGTAGAAGAGAACGGGCCCGGCCAACACCGAGTCGCCACAGCACCACGAGACTCGTACCGGCAATAGCCATACCGATCACGGCTACCCACTGGGCCCCCGCCGATTCGAGGTCCGGGCTGCTCACCAGTCCGCCGGTTGAAGCGGTGGCCATGGCCAGAAGCACGGCATCCAATGGCGCCACCCCAACCAGCAGGAAGCCGATCAGGGTAAATGCAGACGCCAGACCATGGACGACGAACAGATGTCGCACCGCCGTAGCCGGATCGGGGGCCATGGGGCGTCGGCCGCCTCGCCGCGACCGGTCGGCGAACTCACGCCCTGCTCCGAAGAAAGGCAAGACAGCGACCGCCAACAGGAGTGCGCCGATACCTCCCAACCACTGGGCACCGCCGACCAGAAATCGCACGGCATGATCCGCTGGGTCGACCGGATTGGCCTCCAGAGCCGTGGTGGTGGCCGACGTGCCGGCCCGGAACAGTGCGTCCACCAAGCTGGTCGCCGGATCGACCAGCAGGAAGAGACCGGTCACCGTCCCGATGAAGAGCACCAGGCTGGCGGCGAAGGCGCACAACACGTCGGCATCGCGGATCCGATCCGGCGGGCGGACCCATACGGCGATCACCGCGGCCATTAGCCCGGCAGCCCCTCCGACGACGAGAAGGGCCGTCGTATCGTCGCCGTCGCCGAGCAGGTCAACCAGCCCGGCCGTCACGGCCAGCAGGAAAGTGGCACCCAACGCAGCGGCTATAGACCACGCGGTGGCGGCCGCCCACGAAGGCCAGGGTGCACCTCCGCCGCTCCGAGGCCTGAGTTCAGACCTCACCGGACGATTCATCCGGACCGCCGACCTAGCCGAACAGCGAGGAGAGGTGGGCGGCCTGCCCCGGACGGACCACAGCAATCACGTGGTCACGTGGCCGCAGAGTGCTCCGTCCTCTCGCGATCTGAGCCTTCCCGTCGCGCACGATGGCGCCGATCAGTACGTCTTCGTGGAGCCCGAGCTCGGAAATCGTCTTGCCGTCGCACCTGCAACCCGGGGACACGGCGAACTCCAGAACCTCGGCGTCACCGTGGAGGGACGTCGCGACGGCAGCCACCGTGTCGCCCTCACCGCGCACGAACCGGAGAACACTGTTGGCAGTGGCGGTCCGTGGGCTGATGGTCGCATCCACTTGGTGGGCCTCGAGAAGGTCCAACAACTTCAGTCGGTGCACCACGGCAATGGTCTCGGTTCCCTGGTCCCGCCGACCGCCGGTGGAATCGCTAGCCGATTTGGCGTACAGGCAGGCCAACACGTTGGCGTGATCCTCGCCGGTCATGGCAACCACCACGTCTTGACGGGCAACCTCGGCCTCGTCCAGCAGGACGGCATCGGTGATGTCTCCGTGGTACACGAGAGCTCGGTCCAGGTTCTCCGCCAGATAATCGGCCCGGGCCTTGTCCATTTCGATGATGCCAACCGATCGGCCCTGGGCAAGCAATGACTCGGCCAGCAACTCGGCAGTCCGGCCGCCGCCCAGGAGGAGCACGCGGTCCGAGCGTTGGCTTTCCATTCCCATACGAGTCGTCACGTCTTCAAGATTGTCCTTCTTGCAGACGACGGTGATGAGGTCCCCCTCACGAAGGGTCCAGTCCCCGCGGGGAACGGCTGTCCGTTCCAAGTCCTCGCCATTGTCCCGGCGGGTGATCGAACCCACGATGAAGCCCCAGTCGGGCTCCAGTTCCCGACCCAGTTCCCGTAGCGATTTCCCCACTAACGGGGCAGCACCGGGGAGGCGGGCGGTAAGTACCACGACCTCGCCGCTAGCCATCTCGTCGAATTCCAGCACCCCGGTGAATCGGATGAGGCGGCGTACAGCATGGGCCACCTCCTCATCGGGGTCTATAACCAGGTGGTCGTCGACTCCTTCGAACAGCGACACCGCCTGGGCCCGACGCAGGGAGCGGGACTCCACCCGGACAATGGTCTTGCTCACACCGGCCTTGCGAGCCATGAGGGCACACAAGATGTTGACCTCGTCGCGTTTGGTCACTGCAACCAGCAATTCGGCCTTCCCGACACGCGCCTCGGTCAACACCTCGGGGTCAGTACCGCTACCACGGAGGATCTCGACGTCGAGTTCGGACTGGATCCGTCGGACGCGTTCACCACTGACTTCGATGATCGTCACGTCGTGTCCCTGGGAACTGAGACGGTCGGCTACGTAGGTACCGACCTCGCCGGCACCCACCACGATGATTCTCACCTCACGATCATCGCCCACCGGGAGACCCGGGGGGTGGCATGCCCGCCCAATCGACCTGTCCAGGTCAGCAATCCACGACCGGAACGTGGATTGCCAGGATCAGGCGCTCGGCCGGATCACGCCAACCTCGGTCACCAATATGTCGAGGGGAACGTCCCATGCCCGGGCAGCTAGCGAGCCAACAACCTGGAGGTCGTGGCAGAGACCGATAAGGAGCGGACCGGAGGAACGGTCGCCGATCAACCCGGCAAAGGTCCGGTCATAAAACCCGGCACCGTGGCCTATGCGGTTGCCCTTCCGGTCGGCGGCCACTAGGGGAACCAGCACGACAGCCAGGGACATCGGATCGACGTCGAGACCCTCGTCGGGCTGGCGGATACCGAAGGGACCCTGGGTGAGCGGGCCGCCAGGCACCACGAATTGCAACGCCTGACCGGGGGTGGTCACCGGAAGGGCTACCCGGAGGTCCGGATCATCGAGCAGGGCCGCCGGGTCGACCTCTCCCCTCACCCCGAGATACGCACCGACTATCCCTGGTGCCTCCATCTCGAAAAGCGACCGGAGCCTCTGGACCACCGTGTCTGAATGGCGCGCGACGACATCCGGCGGCAGGGCCTGCCTCTGAGCCAACATCTCGATCCTGAGTTCGTTCAAATCTCGGTCATCTTCACCGTGCTCCACCAGCTCATGCTGGCCGACCCACTCGCCGACCGCCAGCATCTGTTCCCGATAATCACGACTCAGATCGTCGACCAACGGGTCGCACTCACTAGAGTGCCTTCGGCCCCGTGACGATCCCGCCTCCCTGGCGTGCGCCGGATGCCCGCTCGCCCCGATGAACACGGGCGGGTCGAGAACCGTTTCACTCACCAGGAGACTCTTCCTTGGACGCCATCCCATATCTGGCAGGCGCATCGGCCATTCTCGGCCTTCTGCTAGCCGGATTCTTCTTCAAAAACGTTAAGGCCGCCTCACCCGGCGATGAACGCATGGTTTTCCTGATGACCGAGATTCAGAAGGGCGCCCGGGCCTTCCTCAAGCAGGAATACAGCTGGGTGTCGATCTTCGTAGTCGTCATGGCACTCATCATCGGCATCCTGATCGCCCCGGCCGCTGCCATCACCTACGTGATCGGCGCCGTCCTTTCGGCCCTGGCGGGCTACATCGGCATGACGGTGGCCACCATGGCCAACGCCCGAACGACCGAAGCAGCCAAGTCCGGCCCCGGCAAGGCACTACCCATCGCCTTTCGCGGTGGCGCCGTGATGGGTTTCTCCGTCGCCGGTCTGGCACTCCTGGGCCTAATGGCCGTTTACGTGATCTTCGTGCTGGCCCTCAAGGTCGACGATGCCTTCGAGGTCGTGACCGCTTACGGCTTGGGAGCCTCATCCATCGCCCTGTTCTCTCGAGTGGGCGGTGGGATCTACACCAAGGCCGCCGACGTCGGCGCCGACCTGGTCGGCAAGGTAGAAGCAGGGATTCCCGAGGACGACCCCCGGAACCCGGCAACCATTGCCGACAACGTGGGCGACAACGTGGGTGACGTGGCCGGCATGGGTGCCGACCTCTTCGAGAGCTACGCCGGCTCTATCATCGCTCCCATCTCGCTGGTGGCGTTCGCGCTCGGCCTGGGTGCCGAGCAGGCCAGCGCGATCACCAACATCTCGCTGCTGTCGTTCCCGATGGCCATTGCCTTCGCCGGAATGATCGCCTCAATCATCGGCTCCTTCCTGGTCAAGGGCGGCACGTCGACTGATTCCAAGGCGCTCTCCAAGGCACTCCACATGGGCACCAACGTGGCCATGGGACTTACCGTGATCGCCACCTTCGGCATCGCCTACTGGCTGTTCGGCGACAACCCCGAGTTCGAGTCCCCGCTCGGTCTGGCCATCGCCGTGATCGGCGGCCTGCTGGTCGGATGGGCACTCGGCAAGACCGCCGAGTACTACACCTCGGACCATTTCGCTCCCGTGAAGAAGATCGCCGGCCAAACGGCGACCGGACCGGCCACCACAATCCTCGGCGGCATCTCTGCCGGCATGATCTCGGTGGCCGCATCGGTCGGCCTCCTCGCCATCGGTGTGGGCGTCGCCTACTGGGGTGGCGAGATGGCGTTCGACTCCATTGGCAACCTCGACGGCGGGATCTATGGCATCGCCGTAGCGGCCATCGGCATGCTGGCCACCACCGGCGTGGTCGTGTCGGTCGACGCCTACGGGCCGATCGCCGACAACGCCGGCGGTATCGCCGAGATGGCTGAGCTAGACCCAAGCGTCCGAGAGGTCACCGATGCCCTGGACTCCCTAGGGAACACGACAGCAGCAGTGGCTAAGGGCTTCGCTGTCGGCTCGGCGGCCCTCACTGCCCTCGCGTTATTCAAGAGCTTTGAGTTCGCCGTGGCGCAGGCGGGTGGTTCGCTCAGCCTCGACGTTGGTCAGGTGGAGGTGTTCATCGGCCTCTTCCTCGGCGCCATGCTGCCGTTCCTATTTGCCGCACTCACCATCGACGCCGTGGGCCGCGCCGCCCAGGAGATGATCGAAGAGGTCCGTCGACAGTTCCGGGAGATCCCGGGCCTTCGAGAGGGCCAACCGGGCGTCAACCCGGATTCGGCGCGTTGTGTGGCCATCTCGACAGCCGCATCCCTTAAGGAGATGATCATCCCCGGTGCACTCGCTGTAGTGGTTCCCCTCGTGCTGGGCTTCATCAGCGTGGACACGCTCGGAGGCTTCCTCGCCGGTGCCCTCGTCTCCGGCTTCTGTCTTGCCATCTTCATGGCCAATGCCGGTGGCGCCTGGGACAACGCCAAGAAGTACATCGAGGCCGGCGCCCTAGGCGGCAAGGGGTCGGACAACCATAAGGCGGCCGTGGTCGGCGACACCGTGGGTGACCCCTTCAAGGACACTTCGGGCCCGGCCATGAACATCCTCATCAAGGTGATGACGATCGTCTCGCTGGTATTCGCCTCGGCCTTCGTCGGCTGATTCGTCGGTGGGCCGCACGGGCGCCTGACCGACTCGCAGTTGTCTGCCGTACAACAGGACCAGCGGAGTGATCTCAGCCAGGAAGCACGATCATCGGGTCCTTGGGCTCGCCACCGGTGCGGACCTCGAAGTGAAGGTGGGGCCCGGTCGACCAGCCGGTCGATCCGCACTTTCCTAGTACCTCGCCCTTGTCGATCCGATAGCCCGTCGACACATGGAGCACCTCCTGATGCGCGTACAGCGTGATGACCGGACCCTCGTGCTCGATCAGAACCACGTTGCCGTATCCGGACTTCATGCCCGCGAAGATCACCTTGCCTGCCTTGGCGGCCCAGATCGGCTGACCTCGAACACAACCGATGTCCACCCCGTTGTGCTGACGCATCGTTCCGAAGATCGGGTGCTTACGGGGACCGAACCAGGACGTCAGGCGACCCTCCATTGGCATGATGAACCCCTGCCCGGATTCCTTGGTGAGATCCGGGGCCGATCTACGAAGCTCTTCGGCGATGAGGTTGTCAATCAGGATCGCCATCAGGTATTCCTGCCGCTCAAAGCTCCTGATCTCGGCCTCGTAGTCCGTAATGCGGTCCTGGAGCTCGCCCTTCACGTCCTCCTTCGCGGCGATCCTGCGGTCCAAGACGAGGATTGACGATTCCAGTTCACGCTGCCTGGCCTGGGCGTCGGCGATGGCCTCATCGGCGGACCGTGCGACGTCTTCGAGGTCGGATTCCAGTGCCCGCATCCGATCGACCAAATCCCCCCGATCGCCGGTCACCGCATCGAGGATGGCGGCACGCCGGACACCGGCGGTTAGGTCTCCGGACTCCAGGAGGCTCCCGGGCCGGATCCGACCGATGTAGACATCGACGGCTAACTCCCGAATCCGGCGTCGAAGATTGGCCACCTCGGCGGAGATTTCGTCGGACTGGACCCATCGGAGGGTGGCCTCGGCCTCGGCGGCCTCGATGGCCTGCCGAGCAGCAAGGATCTTGGCTTCCTGGAGAGCCACGGCATCATCGAGGGCGTGGAGTGCGTCCGAAACCTGATCGTCAGCGGCCTCCACCAACCCGAGAGCCTCAGCCGCCTCAGCCGCCAGCCCCTTGGCGGACTCCCTGCGGTCTCGTGCGTCCCGGATGGAGTCGGTGTCTTTGACCGCTCCGGCCGGCACGGCCACCAAGAGCGTTCCGATCAACGACGAAGCCATCAGGCCGGCCAAAACGGCGGCCTGCAGTCGACGGGCCCGCCGGGCGGGCAACCGTCCACGGAACGGAACAGGGGTGGGGGTGGGTCGAAGCGGCAAGGTGATAATTGGTAATTGTCTCGGCCGAGAGGGTACCCGTGGGTTCCATGGCGATCGGGGGCAGGTGGTAGACCATCGCGCATGGCACCCACTAGTCGCCCGCTCGCCGACCTACGGGTACTCGACCTGACGGATGGCCGGGGCGACATCTGCGGTCGACTCCTGGCCGATCTCGGTGCCGACGTCCTAAGAATCGAGCCGCCCATCGGGGTGGAGTCCCGCCGGAGGGCTCCCTTCGGGCCCGACGGGTCCTCACTGCACTTCGCTGTCCGTAATGCAGACAAGCGATCCGCAGTCCTAGACCTGCGGAATCCGGAGGCTCTTGCCGACCGGGAGATCTTCCTGAGGCTCATTGCGGACGTGGACGTGGTTCTCGAGTCGTGGGCGCCGGGGACGCTGGCCGACCTCGAACTCGGTCCGGACGTCCTCCTGACCGCCAACCCCGAGTTGGTGCTGGCATCACTGACCGACTTCGGCCAGACCGGCCCCGACCGGAACCTCGCCTCCACGGACGACGTGGTCTTCGCCCTGTCGGGTTGGCAGGCCCTGAGTGGAGTGCCCGACAAGCCGCCGCTGCTCCTGCCCGGTTCGATCGCCAGTGACACTGTTGGCATTCTGGGTGCCTACGCGGTTCTCGTCGCCCTCGTCCACCGGGCCCGAGGAGCCGGTGGCCAGCACCTCGACGTGTCAGCCCTGGAGGCCGTGGCCCAAATGAACACTTGGGGTCTAGCCAACACCAGCGACAGTCTCCGCAGGGGGTCGGTCCCGCCCACGGTGCGGTCTGGTGACAGCCCGATGTACCCCACATTTGACGCCGCCGACGGCAAGGTCCGCTGCGTCATCATGACGAGACGCCAGTGGTCTGCCATGTGGGAGTGGATGGGTTCGCCCGAAGCGTTCGCCGATGATTACTGGGCCGACTACGTCAACCGTCTCAGGAACGCCGACGTCATCAATGAGTTGTACACGGAACACTGGGCCGGCCTACCAATGATCGAAGGATGCCGCGAAGCCCAACGACGAGGGGTGGTGGCCACTCCCCTGCTCTCGCCGGCCGACCTCCTGGCTGACGAACACTTTGCCGCCCGGGGCACCTTCACCGCCGCCGAGATCGCCCCCGGGTTGGAAGCGCCGGTATTCGCCGGACCCATGGAGATCGACGGGGTACGGATCGGACATCGACAGCGGGCCCCCGAAATCGGCGAACATGAGACGACCTTCGATGGCCCCCGCTTCTCCATGTCCTCATCGCTTGGGCAAGCATCAGATCTGCCGCTTCGGGGCCTGCGAGTGGCCGACCTGGGACACGGCGGCGTCGGGGTGGAATGCGGTCGGATGCTTGCCGAATACGGTGCCGACGTGGTCAAGGTCGAAAGCCACGCCTACCCCGACTTCATTCGCATCATCATGGGCAGCGAGATGAGCAGCCCGTTCGCCTCGTCGAATCGGACCAAACGATGCCTGGGCCTCGACCTGAAGCATCCGGACTCCCGGCAGGTCATCGAACATCTGGTGGCGTGGGCCGATGTCCTCGTGGAGAACAATTCGACGGGCACGATGGCGAACCTGGGGATCGGTTGGCACGACGTCCACCGGATGAATCCCGACACTGTTCTGATGTCCAGTCAGTTGATGGGGTCGCGGGGGCCTCAGGCCGACTGGTCTGGCTACGGGCCCACCATCCAAACGACCGGCGGCCTGAGCTGGTTGTGGGCATTCGACGACGGAGCGGGACCGCCAGGCAGCAACGCCATCCACCCAGATCATCTGGCCGGTCGGCTCGGGGCACTTGGCGCGTTGGCGGCGGTCATTGGTCGCGATCGAGGCGCCACCGGCTCGCACGTCGAGGTTGCGCAGGTCGAGGCGCTCATGGCCACCTTGGCCGACGAGTTCCTGGCCGAGGCGCTCGATCCAGGCAGCGTGCGGCCCCGGGGAAACTCCTCTCCAGCCGGGGCACCATGGGGAGCCTTCCCGTGTGCCGGGGAGCAGCAGTGGGCCGTGGTGTGTGTCCGCGATGACGAGGACTGGGCAGGTCTTCGTCGGGCCATGGGTGACCCGGAGTGGGCTCGGAACCCCTCGCTCGCCACCACCAAGGGACGAATGGCCGATCGGGCACGGGTCGAGAAGTTCCTAGCCGAATGGACGGCTGGCCTAGACCGGGCCGAGGTCCAGAATCGTTGTCAAGCCGAGGGCGTGCCGGCCGGCCGGGTGATGTTCTGTATCGACCAACTCGAGGACCCGCATCTCGCAGAACGCGGCTTCTTAACCAGCGTCGACCAGCAGGGGCTGGGACCCATTGTTCTAGCCGGCCCATGCTTCACGGGGTCGGGCATGGGACCGCCCGCAATCTCCCAGGCGCCGTTCATCGGTGAACACAGTCGCCGGTTCTGTACCGGGGACCTCGGAATGGATCCGGGGCTCGTCGACGCCCTGATCGAATCAGGAGCCCTTGAAGCCCTTGACTGACCCCGCCAACCCGACAACCGATGCCGACAGATGCGAGTCGCTGGCCATGGCTGCCGATGGTCGATCATGATCGACGAGTCGTCCTCTCTTCGTCATCGCTATCTGGACTTGATGGCCGGCTGCCTGTGTCGGGACTTGTTCCCGGAGATGGAACCCGACGTCGACGCAGCAGTCCGCGCCGAGGGCCGCGACTGGCCAGCCTCGGCAGAAACCATGATCGGGAGACGTCGACTCGACAACCTTGTGGACTGCCTGACCATGGTGCTCGATAACGACGTGCCAGGCGACCTGATGGAGACCGGCGTGTGGCGTGGTGGCGCCACAGTCCTTATGCGAGGTGCCCTAGCCGCGTGGGGAGACGATGACCGCTCCGTGTGGGTGGCCGACTCGTTCCGAGGGCTGCCCCCACCCGATGCTGAAGCTTGGCCGGCCGACAAGGGTGTGGACCTCTCCGGGGTGGAGACGCTGGCCGTCTCGCGAGCCGAGGTCGAGGCATCGTTCGCCCGCTACGGGCTCCTGGATAGTCAAGTCCGCTTCCTGGAGGGCTGGTTCGCCGACACGCTGCCCACGGCACCCATCGGGCGACTGGCCTTGCTGCGGCTAGACGGCGACCTCTACCAGTCCACGTGGGAGGCCCTTGAGAACCTGTATCCAAAGCTCTCGGTGGGTGGGATCTTGATAGTGGACGACTACGGAGCCTTCGAACCGTGCCGACGAGCCGTCGAGGACTACCGAATCAAATACGAAATCTCCGACGAGGTGATCCCCGTGGACTGGACGGGCATCTGGTGGCAACGAACCCGATGAACAACGATCTGATCGCTGGACCGCTCGAAGGTTCATCCATAGACGTTCCGTACCTGACGTACTTCCACCTTCTGGCCGACGTCCACAGGCGGTTACGACCGGCCCGCTACCTGGAGATCGGCGTCCACCAGGGACATTCGCTTGGCCTCGTTCGGCCCCAGACAAGGATCCTGGGAGTTGATCCCGAACCTCGGATAACGGCCCTCGACCATCCCGACTGGACGGTTGTTGCCGACACCTCTGCAGGGTTCTTCAAGTCTCACGACGTCTCAACTCTCCTAGGCGGCCCGGTAGACCTGGCGTTTGTTGACGGACTGCATCACTTTGAGGTGGCGATGGCTGACGTGCTGGCCATCGAGCCTTATGCCCATCCGGGAACGGTGGTGCTGGTCCATGACGTCCTGCCAATCGACGCCGCTACTTCGACCCGTAACCGGACAACCGCCGTGTGGAGCGGTGACGTATGGAAGGCGTTGGTGCTCCTACGGGAGCATCGGCCGGACCTGACCATCACCACGCTGGACGTGGAGCCGACGGGCATGGCAGTGATCACCGGCTTCGATGATCGGCCATCAACCTCGATGGTGACACCGCATGACGACCTCTGGGTCAGTGCAGCGGTGTCGAAGATGATGTCCGTCACCTATGACGACTTGCAGACCATGGGCCAGAGCGAAACCCTGGGCCTGTCGCCGGGCACACCTCGGACCCTTGAGGGATGCCTGCCCGTTCCTAGGGTTCTCTAGATTCCCCAACCTGGTGCTGTCCTAGGAGAAACTCCGAGGATTCACGGGCGATCGTAGGGAAGGGTTCCAGCCTCATCAAGATCCGGTCCTATGCTCCGGACCCATGGCGACGAATGATTCGGACCCCACGATTTCAGCGATCTTCGACCCCAATCGATGGGAAGTAGTACCGGGCTTCGACCTGACCGACCTGACCTACCACCGGGCCGTGGACCAGGGCACGGTGCGGGTTGCCTTTGATCGGCCAGAGGTGCGAAACGCCTTCCGGCCCCACACAGTCGACGAGTTGTTCAGGGTCCTGGACCATGCCCGAATGAGCTCCGACGTGGGCACCGTCCTGTTGACCGGTAACGGTCCGTCGAGCAGGGACGGTGGTTGGGCCTTCTGCTCGGGCGGTGACCAACGGATCCGCGGGAAGGACGGCTACCGCTACGCCGCCGGCGACACCGCCGAGTCGGTAGATCCGGCCCGCACGGGTCGCCTCCACATCCTCGAGGTGCAGCGACTCATCCGGTTCATGCCCAAGGTTGTCATCGCCGTGGTGCCCGGCTGGGCGGCCGGCGGCGGCCACAGCCTTCACGTGGTGGCTGACCTGACCCTTGCCAGCCGCCAGTACGCCAAGTTCAAGCAGACCGACGCCGACGTCGCCAGTTTTGACGGCGGATTCGGGTCTGCCTACCTGGCCCGCCAGGTGGGCCAGAAGTTCGCCCGGGAGATCTTCTTTCTCGGGCGAGAGTACGACGCTGACCAGATGCACGCCATGGGTGCCGTCAACGAGGTCGTCGACCACGAATGTCTCGAAGAGGTGGCCCTCGAGTGGGCAGCCGCCATCAACGCGAAGAGCCCAATGGCTCAGCGGATGCTCAAGTTCTCCTTCAATCTGATCGATGACGGACTGGTCGGCCAGCAGGTGTTCGCCGGCGAGGCCACCCGATTGGCCTACGGCACCGACGAGGCCGAGGAAGGCAGAGACGCCTTCTTGGAGAAGCGCCCTCAGGACTTCAGCGACTTCCCCCACCACTTCTGAGCCCACCCCCGATGAAGACCGTTTTCCGGTGATAAGCGGCAACACGCTCCGCCTACTGGTAGTCCTGCATTCCGCTTCCGGCGGCACCCGGGCGCTGGTAGAGGCTGCGGTTACTGGTGCTCAGCACCCGGCGATCGCTGGAACCACAGGTACGACCATCGACGTGGTTGTCCGTGGGGCTCTCGATGCTGATGTCGACGACGTGCTGGCCGCTGACGGCTACCTGCTGGCCACACCTGAGAACTTCGGGTACATGTCCGGAGCCTTGAAGGACTTCTTCGACCGGACCTACTACCCGTGCCTGGAGCACACGAAAGCCCGTCCCTACGGGCTCGTCGTCAAAGCGTGGGAAGGTGGATCCTCTGCGGTGGACGCCGTGGTGCCGCTAGCCACTGGTCTGGACTGGCGGGCAGTCATACCGCCACTCGTGGTGACGGGAGACGTCACCGATGCCGACCTGGACGCAGCCACCGAGCTGGGGGCCACGTTGGCCGGAGGCATGGCTTCCGGTCTCTGGTGATCGGGGTCCGTAAACCGACCCCTGATGTCGGGGCTCAGGCGACGGGTCGGTCTCCCATGATGCTGGCCCGCTCCATGACCCGCACGTCGGGCCAGTAGTCGCTGCTGGCGTAGTGCTGGACGGCACGGTTGTCCCAGAAGGCGATCGACCCGGGTTCCCAGCGGAAACGGCACTGGTATTCGGGGTAGTCGGTCTGCCGACAGAGACGGTCCAACAGGTCGATGCTTTCCTCATGGCTGCGTTCGACGAACCGATCCACGAAGACACGGTTCACGTAGAGAAATCGACGACCGGTGCGACCATGAGTGCAGACCACCGGGTGTTCGACTTCCGGGTATAGGGCACGAAACTCGCCCTTGCGTTCATCGGGCACCTGCGAGCCGAAGGACCGCTCGAAAGAATGGATAGCCGATAGACCATCAATCTCGGTACGCAGGTCGTCGGGGAGCCCGTCATGCACCGCGCACATGTCGGCGAACAGCGTGTCGCCGCCAATCGATGGCGACTGGACGCAACGGAGGACAGTCGACCTCGAGGGATTTTCTCTCCAGGTCACGTCGTGGTGCCAGTTGTTCTCATAGCCGCCGACGCTTGGGCCCTTGTCGAAACGGACCAGCTCCGGTTGGAGGTCGTTGGATGGAAGGAACGGGTGGACCTCCAACTCGCCGAACCGGCGAGCGAACACCAGGTGCTCATTCTTGGTCAGGTGTTGTTCACGGAAGAAGATGACCTTGTAGATGTCCAATGCCATCTGGACATCGTCGATGACCTCGGTCGGCAGGTGGCCGGACAGGTCAATGCCGTGCAGCACAGCGCCCACCGTCGGAGCCAGGAGGTCGGCGTCGAAGTGCTCCCAGGAGCGATCAAGCAGGCTCTCGCGTTCGTCGGCGATGTGGCCCACAGGGCCGAGTTGCATCCGCTTGTCCGGCGTCCACTTCCGCTTCCCCTCGAGATCTACTGAGGAGTCGTAAGTAGCCAGCACCTCTACGTCGGCTGGGGGCACGGCTGGAGATGTCACGAACTGATAATAGGAGCCCAGAGTGACATTCAAAAGTTGGCACTAGACGAACGCCTAATCACCGACGGCCCACCGGAACCGGTGCTCAATCCCGAGGCCCATGGTAAACGAGGACTCGACGATCACGCCCACCACCACCTTGCCCACAACCTGTTCCTGCGAGACGACCACAGCCACAGCTGATCCGCCACCCCTCAGGTAATGCGACCGGTCTTTCGGTCCGACTCGACCACCTGACGGGCGATGGCATCCATGATCAGATCAGTTGCATCCCGGGCCGCTTCGTCGGCGATCACGCCCACCACCTCGCAACTCACGGCCAGAGGAAATCGCCGGCCCGGCCTGATCTGCGGCATGGACCGGCCGCGGGGCCAGAAGCGTTCAGTCCCGCTGGCGCCGATAGCCACCACCGGGAGACCGGTGTCAATGGCCAGACGTCCGATTCCCGTACGGGCACGTCCCACTCCGGTGGGGGCCCATTCCGCTTCGGGCACAATCCGGCCCTCCGGCATGATCGCCACCGACCACCCCTCTGACAGTGCCTCGATGGCCAGGTCCAGCGCCTCCGTACCATCGACCGGAATACAACGCAGCCTCTCGAGCAGCCAACCGATGCCCGGTCGTTGAAAGTAGGAGCCAGCCACCAGAGGGCGGATGGGCCATCCCCAACGGCTGAATGTATTCGCCGCTAGGAGGAGGTCGGCCAGACTCCTGTGGTTAGCCGCGTGGATGACCGGGCCAGGCGTGATCTCGGGTGGGGGCCCGACCTCGAGGCGGGTCACCAGGCTCATGGCGCGGGCCACCCGGTGCTGGACGGCTAGGAGTGTTCCTGCCTCGTCGACGGGTGGTCCGTCGGGAAACTGCCGTGTCACCCGACGGAGGGTACGGGTGCTATCACCCCTCGGGAGCGATCTCGTGGCGATGGCACCCAAGGACAGCGTCCTGTCGTCGTCCAGCGTCAACCGCCCACACGCAGATCGGGTCGTGGGCGACCTCGGCCAGGTGCACGACGAAGCCGTGGTCTGATCCTGTCTGGGACGCCGTCCAGACCGGTGGCTCCAGTTCGGGGTCGCCCACGCTCACCCGGATGTCCAGACCCCCGTCTGGAGCGTCGGCGTCGTAAGCCCAACCCGTGACCTTTAGACCGCCACCGACGGTCGCTACCCGGTCCACCCGACCCACCGGCGTGGAATCGGTCCCCCGGGTCGCCATCCGGGCTTCACGCTCTCCCGGAGCACGGCAAGCCGGTAAGGCGTCGAATCTCCATCCGTCGTCGTGGAATACCGGAAGCAGGTCGTCCACAATGTGAAGCGACAACCACTTCCGGTCGTGAAGTAACACCACTGCACCGTCGCCTCGCTTACGAGTCAGGTAGTCGATAACTACCGGCACCCAAGGGTTGAGCCACTCTTGGGGATCGGCGGTCCACCCGACATGGGTCATGTCCAGCGAACCGGCCACCGAGCGGACCATTTCGTCAAGGTCGCCATAGGGCGCACGCCAGCACGAGGGTCGGAATCCGGTCCGGTCGGCCAACAGAAGCGACGCTTCCTCGAGGTCAGCGGCCACGCTCAATGGTGGCTGTTCGGTCAACTTCCGGTGGTGGGTGGAGTGATTTCCGACCGCATGGCCCCGGTTCAGCAGGTCCTGTACCTCATCACTCCCCCAACGGGCCGCCAGGTTCCGACCCAGGAAGAAGAACGTGGCGCGGGCGCCGTGTCGATCCAGCAGGTCCAGCAGGATCGGGGTGAAGAGTTGATCGGGACCATCGTCGAAGGTCAGGTAGACGACGCCGGGGTCTCGGCCGATTAGATGGCCACCAGCCTCACCGGCGTCTAGCCCGGCGGCCTCCACTCCGACGAAATCTACGACACCAGCCGTGGCCGCCCGCGCCGGTCCTATGGTCAGGGTGGCCAGCAGCCCAAGGACCATCAGGGTCAGGACTGGTGCGCCCCGCCGGCCGCCACCGTGAATCCGCCTCACCGAAACAAGCCCCGAATCAGGTCGTCCCGAAGATCCGGTCACCGGCGTCTCCAAGCCCGGGAACGATGTAGCCAACCTCGTTCAGGCATTCGTCGACCGATGCCGTCCAGATGGCCACGTCTGGATGGGCGGTCTGAAGCGCCTCGATGCCCTCCGGAGCCGCCAGCAGGCACAGAAACCGAATCGACGCCGGCCCGTCGAGCTTTACCCGGTCGAGGGCAGCGGCGGCAGAGTTGCCGGTGGCCAGCATGGGGTCCACCACGATGATCGTTCGGCCCTTTAGCGGAGGGAACTTGCAGTAGTACTCGACAGCCTCGAGGGTTTCGTGGTCCCGGTATAGGCCGACGTGGCCCACCCGGGCCGAAGGGATTACTTGTAGCACGCCGTCCAGCAGCCCGTTGCCGGCTCGGAGGATTGACACCACCACCGGATCCTCGACTAGTTCCGGCTGGTCACTCTCGGTCATCGGCGTGGTGATCCGGACGTCCCGCAACTCGAGATCGCGCGTCACCTCGTACGCCAGGAGCAAGCTGATCTCGGTCAGGAGCGACCGGAACTGACCACTGGGCGTCTCGACCCGTCGCATCTGGGTGAGCTTGTGGGCCACCAGCGGATGGTCGATGACATGCAGGCCGGATATGGGTGTTTCATTCATGGCCGCACCCTAGGTCGGCCCTCCAGCAGGCATTCCCTCAGGCATGGTCGAGTAGCCAGTCGCGCAGCAACTCGGTAGCGGAGTCGAGCGAACGGCCCGGCGGAGCGTTCAGCCAGAGCGGCTCGTCAGTGGTGACCACCTCGGCCATCGGTCGCACAAGGCGGTCCTGTGCCACTAGGTCGGACACCAGGTGGTGCCATCCGAGGGCAACCCCCTGCCCCTCCATGGCGGCGTGGAGCAGCACCGAGTAGTCATTGGTGATCCCCTGACCCGTCCCGCGTAGCACACCGGATCCGACGGCGGCGAACCACTCGGACCATCGCATCCGCGACCGGTGCCGTTCCTGGAGCGCCAGGAGGTCTACCCCCATCAACTGATCGGACGTCCACGGCATCGGCCCGACCGATGCGGCGTATTCCGGGCTGCACACCGGATAGACGGTCTCGTCGGCCAGCGCCCATCTCTGGCAGCCCGGCCAGCGGGCCCGACCAACCGGAATGAACAGGTCGACCGAGCTGGTGTCGAAATTGCGATCCGAGTCCGTGGTGACACATCGCACGTCGATCTCGGGGTGATCGGCCTTGAACCGGGCCAGACGGGGAATCAGCCAGTTGCTGGCCGTGGCCGTGGATACCGAGATGGTCACGACCTCGGTGAGGTGGTCGTGGAGGTGTTGGACGTCTCGAACCGCCTGGTGGACACGGGCCAGACCGGCACCCACACCATCGGCCAGGATCCGGCCCTCAGCGGTGAGGCGTATCCCCCGGTGATCCCGATCGAACAGGGCGCAACCGAACCACCGCTCCAACTGGCGGATGGCGTGACTAATCGCCGACTGGCCGATCTCCAGTTCATCTGCCGCGCTGGAAAAGCTGTCATGGCGGGCCACGATGGCGAACGTGTTCAAACCCTGGATGGACGGGAGGTCACCTGTCCTTGACGTTGCGCCGCTCGCGCTCTGCCGATGGGTAGCGATTTGATTCATGATCCCATGAGATTACTCATACTTTACACAGAGTGAAACCGGGCGTACCGTCTCGGCGTTGTCGCCGCGTCCTGATGATCACGAATGCGACTGCCTCTGCTGCATGACTACTTCCACCGAAAAGTTGCATTTCGTCCCGAAGTCCCGATGGACCGCCGACGAAGCCTGGGTCGGGACCCGACGTCCCGTCCACGAGGCCCACGCCCTCCCGGCCGACTGTTACGTCGACGAGTCCTTCTTCGCCGACGAGCAGGAGCAGGTCTTCGCCACCTCGTGGGTCTGCGTCGGCCTCCACGACGAGCTCGATGCGCCGGGCAGCGCCATCGTGCGAACGGTGGCCGGTCGCTCGGTGATCCTCACGCGCAACGCCAACGGTCATCTCCGTGGCTTCATGAACGCGTGCCGTCACCGCGGCACCCAGTTGCTCGAGGACGACTGCACATTGGGCAGCACGATCCGATGCCCGTACCACCGCTGGGGCTACGACCGTGACGGTGCCCTCATGGCCACCCCGCAGTTCGCCGAGGCCGGCGTGGACGGGTTCGATCCTTCCGACTACGGGCTTCACCCGGTGCGGGTCGATACCTGGCAGTTCCTTCTAGTGGTCTGCCTGTCCGACCAAACCCCGCCGGTACACGAATGGTTCGGCGACCTCGGCAATCGGCTAGACGGCTACCGGCTGACCGACTGGCGTAGCCACTTGACCCAGGACATAGAGATCGAATCCAACTGGAAGCTCATCAGCGAGAACTTCCAGGAGTACTACCACCTTCGCTGGGTTCATCCGGAGCTGGCCAAGGTCTCCCGGGTCGAAGATCACTACCGCTACCAGGGCGCCGGCATGTACTGCGGTCAGACCACCACCCCGCTGTCCAACGACGAACGGGGCGACTGGTCGACCATGCCCCCCGCTGAGGGACTCGACCACTCCAATATGGCCAGTGGACGGTTCATAGCTCTGTTCCCGAACGTGCTGCTGAGCATCCTTCCCAACCACGTCTTCGTGATGCGCCTTGAACCCATCGCACCCGGTGTGACCCGTGAGGTCTGCACCTGGTTACTACCGCCGTCCAACCCCCACGTCGCGGACGAGGACTTCGCCACCACCCGGGATTTCTGGCTGGACGTCAACGGTGAGGACATCGACATCGTCCAACGTGGGCAGAAGGGCCTGACCGCTGGCGGCTACACACCGGGCCGCCTCTCCCCACGTTTCGAGGAGCCACTCCACCGGTTCCACAACATGCTCGCTGATCGGTTCACGGGATCCACTCGGATTCCCGTCGGCGACGAATCCGACGATCAACCGCTCTATGGAACCGGGGTCAACCCGCTTCCGTGGCACAGGGTCGAACTCTAGGAAGAAGGGAAGACAGCACATGGGGAAACGAGCCCCGAAGTACTCGGCGGCCTCGCTGGTCAAGCACGGCCTGACCGGGGGCGACTGGCCGAGAATGTGGCGCCGACCAGAGATGCGATCGTCATACGACGTGGTCATCGTCGGTGGCGGCCTGCACGGCTTGGCTACTGCCTATTACCTGGCCGAGAACCACGGCATCACCAACGTCGCCGTGGTCGACAAGGGCTATATCGGTGGTGGCGGCTCAGGTCGCAATACGGCCATCGTGCGCTCCAACTACCTGACGCCGGAGGGCGTGGCCTTCTATGACCGGTCACTCACCCTTTACAACACCATGGCTACCGACCTGAACTTGAACGTCATGTTCTCCAGACGGGGCCACCTCACACTGGCCCACACCGACTCCGCGCTTCGGACCATGCACTGGCGGGCTGAGGTCAACAAGCTGCAGGGCATCGACTCCAGCGTCATTGACCCGCAGGAAGTCAAGAAGCAGGCCCCCAGCCTCGACATCTCGTCGGACACCCGGTATCCGATCCTGGGCGCGCTGCATCACCCCCCGGGTGGCATCGTCCGGCACGACGCTGTGGTTTGGGGCTACGCCCGAGGAGCAGATGTGCACGACGTCCACATCCTCCAAGAGACCGAGGTTCTCGACATAATGGTCGAGGGCGGTTCAGGCCCCGGCGGGAAGGGTGCCGGCGGAAAGGTCACTGGCGTCAAGACCAGCCGTGGTGATATCAGTGCCCCCGTTGTCGTGAACTGCACGGCCGGTTGGGCGACGTTGATCTCCAACATGGCCGGAGTGCCACTGCCCATCACCACCCACCCCTTGCAGGCGGCGGTCACCGAGCCGTGCAAGGTGTTCCTGCCAACCGTGGTGGTGTCGGGCTCACTACACGTCTACGTCAGCCAGACCGACCGCGGCGAGCTCGTGTTCGGTGCGTCGGTCGACCCGGTGGGTACCTACCGGGTCAATGGCACCCTTGAATTCACCGAGGAACTGGCGGGACACGTGCTGGAGCTCATGCCGGGCATCTCCAAGATGCGCCTACTACGCCAGTGGTCAGGGTTGTGTGACATGACCCCGGACTACTCCCCCGTGATGGGCAACACGCCCGTCGAGGGTTATCTGGTTGACGTCGGCTGGGGTACCTACGGATTCAAGGCCGGCCCGGTGGCTGGCGAAACTCTGGCTGAAACGATCGCCACCGGTCGCAATGCGGACCTGATCGCAGCCTTCGGCATCGAACGCTTCACCGAGGGCGACCTCGTTGGCGAAAAGGGCGCTGCGGCGGTGGGTCACTGATGATCATTGTTCCCTGCCCCAACTGTGGTCCCCGGAACTCCGGTGACCTTCGACCGGCTGGAGAGGTCATCTCCCGCCCCGATCCCGGCACATGCTCGTTGAGCGAGTGGCGTGAATACCTGTACATGCGGCCCAATCCGGCCGGCTGGGTCACAGAGACCTGGTACTGCCGGGGCGGTTGTCGCCGGTATTTCACAATCGAACGCAACACGGCCACCAATGAAATCCGTGGTCAGGAGGCGTCATGACGAACCGACTTACCGCACAGCCCGGAGAGGTCATCGACCGGTCCACCAGCCTTTCGTTCACCTGGAACGGCAAGCAGATGACTGGCTTCGAGGGCGACACCATTGCCTCGGCCATCGCCGCCAACGGTGTCGACGTGTTCGGTCGCTCCATGAAATACCACCGCAGGCGCGGCATCATGACGGCCGACCATTGGGACCCGAACCTGTTCCTGCAAGTTGGTGACGAGCCCAACGTTCGGGCTGGCAGCCGCAAGTTGGAGGCCGGGATGGAGGTCTCAACCCAAAACGTGTGGCCGAGCCTGAAGTTCGACCTCGCGGCGTCTAACCAGTTGGTGGGTCGCTTCCTGTCATCGGGCTTTTACTACAAGACCTTCATGCGGCCGCAGTTCCTGTGGCCGCTGTACCAGAAGATTCTGCGGAAGTTCGCACCAGGTGGCGAGATCCACTGGAGGACCAGCACACACGGCGCCTACGACAAACGGTACGTCCACCCCGACGTTCTGGTTGCCGGCGGCGGACCGGCCGGCATGGGTGCGGCGCTGGCTGCGGCCGATACCGGTGCCTCGGTCCTGCTCGTCGAGCACTACTCCGAACTAGGCGGACACCTCCGCTGGGGGGACGACGCCCAGCGATCAACGGCTGCCGACCTAGCTGCCGCCTGTGAGGCGCACGCCAACATCGAGGTGCTTGTCGACTCGACGGTCACCGGACGATACGACCACAACTGGATCGCCGTGAATCAGCGGAGTCACTCCATTGCCCCCGAGCGCCTCCTCAAGGCGCGCGCTGGTGTGATGGTGGTAGCCGCCGGCCTAATCGAGCGTCCCTTCGTTTTCGCCGGCAACGACACCCCCGGTGTTCTCCTGGCCGGTGCGGCCCGACGCCTCATCAACCTGTTCGGCGTGAAGCCGGGTAATCGGGCCGTCGTGTTGACTGCCAACGAGGAGGGTGACGCTGCCATTGCCGACCTGGAGCGAGCTGGCGTCGAGATCGCTGCCGTGCTGGACGCCCGAAAGGGTGAGACCATCGTGTCTGTCGAGGGCAAGGGGCGTGTCTCCAAGGTGAAGGTGAGCGACGGTCGGACGTTGAGTGCCGACACTGTCATTACGGCCACCGGCTGGACCGCACCGACTTCCTTGCTCAACATGGGCGGTGATCGTCCGGTGTATGACCCCACCACGGCGAGATACTTCTCGTCCGGCGTCCTACCCAGCAACATTCTGGCGACAGGGGGCATCGCCGGCGACGGGTCGACCGTCGAGTTGGAGGCCCATGGTCGGGCCACCGGGATACTGGCGGCCAACCGTTCCCTGCGTCGCCGTCACGACCGGATTTGCCAAACGGCGCGCGCAGGTACTCCTACTTGGGCTAAGCCAGAAGAGATGCCCGACGGCCGCACACCTCTTGCCCGCAACCCGCATCCGGAGTGCTACAAGAGCAGCACCCACGGCATGGTCGACTTCTCGGAGGACGTTTCGTCCAAGGACCTCGTCCAGGCCTCCAAGGAGGGTTTCGACTCCATTGAGCTCATGAAGCGGTACACCACCGTGACCATGGGTCCGTCCCAGGGCAAACTCGAGACGGTTAACGCCGCTTCTGTGCTGGCTGAGGCAAACGGTGTCGACATGGCCGACATCGGGACCACCGTGTGGCGCCCGCCGTACTCGCCAATCTCATTGGGCGCCCTCGCCGGGCGGATCCTCGAGCCGGTACGTCGCTCGGCCCTGCAGGACTGGCACGAGGCCCACGGGTCGACGCCGCTCCTTGCTGGGCAATGGGTTCGTCCCGACCAGTACGGCAATGCCATGGCCGAAGCAGCCAACGTGCGGGCCAACGTCGGTCTCATTGATGTAACCCCATTGGGCAAGCTCGACCTCCGTGGCGCCGACGTACCCAAGCTCCTCGAGCTGGTGTACGTCAACAAGTGGCAGAAGCTCGACGTGGGTCGGGTGCGCTACGGCGCCATGGTGGCCGAGGACGGTGTCGTATCCGACGACGGCGTGACCGGCCGCCTTGGTGAGGACCACTGGCTCATGACGACGACGTCGTCGGGGGCCGGAGCGGTATGGGAGATGCTCGAGGACTGGCTGCAGACCGCCCATCCGGAGTGGGAGGTACACGTCACGGCTGTCACCGGCGGCCTGACCAGCATCAACGTGGCTGGCCCGAACAGCAGGACACTGCTGGAGCGCCTGACTAAGGGCGTCGACCTGAGCGCCGATGCCTTCCCGTACTTCAGTGTGCGGCAGGGCACGGTAGCTGGCGTGTCGAACTGCATCATTTGGCGAATCGGCTTCACCGGGGAGCTGTCGTATGAGGTTCACGTACCCTCCGGGCACGCCCTCCACGTGTGGGAGACCCTGCTGGAGACCGGAGCCGACCTGGGTTGCGCGCCGTTTGGCGTCGAGGCCCAACGGATTCTTCGCCTCGAAAAGGGCCACTACATCGTGGGCCAGGATACCGACGGGCTATCCAAGGCCCCGACGGCAGGCCTCGGTGGTCTGGTGAAGCTCGACAAGCCCGACACGCTGGGACTGCCCGAGTTGAAGCACGCCTACGAGCGGGACGACCTCCCGATCCTGGTGGGCATCCAGACTGTGGACGGCTCGA
>JAAZZG010000008.1:0-38862 GCA_014237715.1 Acidimicrobiales bacterium | reverse complement strand
CCTACGAGCGGGACGACCTCCCGATCCTGGTGGGCATCCAGACTGTGGACGGCTCGATCGTTCCAGAGGAGGCTGCCCAGATCGTGGACGGCAACGAGAACACGATCCTTGGTCGGATCACCTCGAGTCGGATGTCGCCGACGCTGGGTCGATCGATCTGCCTCGGGCAGGTCGATCCGTCGCTGTCGGCCGCCGGGACCGAAATCACGGTGCTGCTGGCCGACGGTCGGCGCATCAAGGCGTTGGTGCAGGAGCACCACGCCCACTTCGATCACGAAGGAGCACGCCAGCGTGTCTGAGACCATGATGCATAGTCCAGTGGACGTCGGTCCGCTCACCTCCCCTGACGGGGGTGTGACCCTGGCCGACGCCTACGCCACCACCAAGGTTCAGGTTCGAGCCGGCACCACCACGGCTGCCGCGGCGACCTTGGGCGTGTCCTACGGGAGCAGTAACCGGAACGCCGACGGCGACCTGGTCTGCGGCACCCGACCCGACGAGTGGACCATCTACGGGGCCCCGGGCCGGGCCGGTGCAATCACGGCATCGGTACCGACCGAAGGCTTCGTCACGGTCATCGACATCACCCACGGTCGGGCGATGTTGAGGATCAGTGGGGTGAATGCCACAGCGTCGTTGTCCAAGATCTGCAACCTCGACCTGTCCGACGAGCTCACGCCCAACGGCGCCGTGTTCAGCGGCTCTTTGGGCGCCGTGGGCTGCGACTGGGTGCGCGACGACCAGGGTGGCCAGACATCGTTTCTGATCAGCTGCGAGCGGTCGTTTGGGAAGTTCTTGTTTATCGCCGTGGCCGACGCCTGCACCGAGTTCGGGCTGTCGGTCCCCCGCGGTTGGGAGCTGCACGGCCACTGACCGGATTTCCGGTCCGAGACCGGCAGGAAGTTCATCAGCGACGTCCCCTAGGGTTCGCCGACGATGGATCTCGCCGCGTTGACCGCCACCGAGCAGAAGGTGCTACTGGATACCGGTAAGGCATCGTGCCGGGAACTCTTGGCCGACTGCCGGACCCGGGCCGAGATGACCGAGCCGGTGGTCAACGCCATACCAACTGTCCACTGGGATACAGCAGAGCGCCTGGCCAGTCGGCTCGACAACGACCCGACCCTGCTTGAGGGTGAACCTCTGCGTGGCCTTGTCACCGCCTTCAAGGATCTCGTTGACACCGCCGGCGTCCGGACCACCCGGGGATCGTTGGTCTTCGAGGACCGCGTACCGTCCGAAGACGCACCCCTGATCGCCCATCTCCGCCGGTGTGGCGTAGTGCCCGTGGGCAAGACCAACACACCCGAGTTTGGGAAGGGTTCCCATACCTTCAATCCGGTCCTGGGGCTGACCCGTAACCCATGGGACCCAACACGCAGCGCAGGTGGATCCAGTGGTGGTGCTGCCGTGGGGCTTGCCTGTGGCTCGCTCTCCATCGCCGACGGTTCTGACCTGGGTGGCTCGCTACGGAATCCCGCGGCCTTCAACGCGGTGGTTGGTTTCCGTCCGACCACGGGATCCATTCCCCACGACGTGAATCCCGACCCCCGAACCGACCAACCGATCACCGGCCCAATGGGCCGGACGGTGGCGGACATAGCACTCCTTCTAGGGGTGATGAGCGCTTCCGAAGTGTCGATAGAGCCCGTCACTACTGCTCCTCGGGTGGCGTTCTCTCCCGACCTCGGGGACCTTCCGGTAGATCCCGACATCCGGACGGCCACTGCTCGGGCCGTCGAGGCACTGGCGGATGCCGGATGGGAGGTCGAAGAAGCCTGCCCCGACCTCACTGGTGCCGATCGCTGTTTCGAGGACCTACGGGCCCTCTTCCAGACCTTCCACATGGCGCCGCTCGTCGACGACGAACGGGTGAAGGCCACAGCCCGCTACGAGATACGACTGGGACTTTCTCTGAATGCAGACCGGATAGCCGCGGCAGTGGCCACCGAGGGGCGTATCCGATCCGACTGGGATCGGTTCTTCGTCGAGGGTCGGTTCGATGCGTTCCTTTCCCCGACCACCCAGGTACCGCCTTTTCCCGTCGGCTTGGAATGGGTTGACGAGATCGACGGTGTGCCCCTGGACCACTACACCCACTGGATGCGGTCCTGTTCGAGGATCACCGTGACTGGCGCACCATCGGCGTCCCTACCGGCAGGCTTCACCGACGGTGGTCTTCCGGTGGGGGTCCAGTTTGCTGGGCGACGTCATGACGATGCCGCCCTAGTAGCCCTTCTATGTGCCGCCGAAGAGGTCTTCGGTACGGCGCCAGCACCTGACATCGGGGCGTTGGCCACCCTTGATCCGAGGACCCTTCCGCCGGGCCCTCTGGGCTAACAGCATCCCCTGGAGCCTCTTGTGCCCCATGACCACCAGAGGTGATTGCTCCCGATCCCCAATGAGCCGTAGATTGCGCGCGTCCGCGCCGCCGCCGGGCGGAGTTCAACGTCGGAGGTCTCCCCATGGAGGCAGCAACCGAACCCCTTCAGGTATGGCGCGCCGTTGTGCCCCCCGAATGGATCGACTACAACGGCCACCTGACCGAGGGCTTCTATGGCGTGGCATTCGGTCATGCCACCGATGCCATCCTGTCGACTCTGGGGTTCGGATCCGACTACCTGACGACCAATGGCACCTTTTACACCGTGGAGACCCGCATCCGGTACCTACGGGAGGTCAGGGAAGGAGCGGAGATCTATACCGACTCGCTGGTCCTCGGCGCTGACGCCAAGCGGCTTCACGTCCACCATGACCTCTTTGCCGACGACGAGTCCGATCCGGTGGCCACCCAGGAGTGCATGCTGCTACACGTCGTCCAGGGGCCAAGTGGCCCCATGGTGGCCCCGATGGTCGAACCGGTGGCCTCGGCCGCCCTAGCCGCCGCTGCGGGCCATGCGGAAGTGCCGTCACCCGACCATGTCGGGAAGGGTGTGAGGACCCTTCGTTGAGCGGCCCCACGGAGATCCGGACGTCGGCTATCTCGTCGCTGCTTGGCGTCTGGGCACTGTTTCTGGGGTTCGCCCTTCTACAAGTTGGTACCGGGCTGCAGCGCATCCTGCTACCGCTTCGCGGAGAGTCGGAGGGTATTGGTGCGGGTGCCATGGGAGTTGTCATGGCCGTGCACTTCGCCGGGTACCTCGCGGGGGCCAAGGTCATTCCGATCGCCCTGACGTCCGTCGGACACATACGCGTCTTCGCCGCCTTGGCCTCTACGGGGTCCACTGCAGTCCTTGTCAACGCAGTACTCGTGACTACGCCCAGTTGGTCACTGGTGTACTTCGTGAGCGGCCTGTGTAACGCCGGTGTGTTCGTGATTCTTGAGAGTTGGTTGAACGACCGGGCAACCAACGAAACCCGTGGCAGCATCCTCGGCGTTTACATGATGGTCATGATGGGTGGCACGGCCGGGGGGCAGTTGCTGCTGAACCTGGGGTCAGCCGATGGTCTCGAGTTGTTCGTACTCTCGTCAGTACTCATCTCACTTGCAGTGGTCCCGGTGACGCTGTCGGCATCGACCGCTCCTCCTATGCCGAGTACCGAGAAGATGCCGCTGCGGGAGCTGTATCGGACGATTCCGTCAGCTGTGGTGGGCATTGTCTTCTGCTCGTTCAGCGCCGCGGCCGCTTCATCGATGGCGGCTGTGTTCGGTACCGCATCCGGCATGGGGACCGGCCGGATCACCTTGTTCACCTCTGCGGCGGTGGTCGGTGCGGTGCTGCTACAGGTGCCCCTTGGCTCGTTGTCCGATCGCTACCCGCGCCGGGCGGTAATTCTCGTGGTCAGCAGCATCTCTTGCGGTTTGGCTGTGGCCGGGGCGCTCACCCCTTCCTCCCACCTCGCCCTTATCGGTTTGAACCTTGTCTTCGGCGCCTTCGTGTTCCCGCTGTACGGCCAGTTCGTGGCTCTTGCCAATGACTGGGTACCACCGGAGAAGCGTGTCGCTGCGGCTTCGACGCTCGTACTGGCATCGAGTCTCGGGGCTATGGCGGCGCCGATGATCATTGGTTTCACGATGGAGTCGTTTGGTCCCTCGGCTTACTTCTGGACGCTCGCCATCATCCTCGGCCTTCTAGCCCTCTATCTGGCCTACCGGACACGAGTACGCCAACCCATTCCGGTGGAACGCCAGACTCGCTTTCAGCCGGTCCTGGCTCGATCCGGGGAACTCGCCCACTCTGTGGGCAAATGGGTTATGCACCCTCTGGCCGGGTGGCATAGCCGTCGCGATGACCACGAGTGTGAGGTGGACGACCGCCATCCCAGCCATTGGACATGGCCAACAGACGGGTCCGGTTGAGGCCTGTCAGTGGATCCGGCGCCACCGTTCCGTCCGGACCCCGCTACGAACAGCCGCGGGCGTCTTATCCTCATCGGGGAACCACGTCACGTGGCCCTCACCACCCTCTACGTTGCTCCAGGTGGCGATATGAGGGATCTCAGCGTCTGGGCCAGTGTCCTGCCGGAACATGGGATCGCCGAGTGTCCAGCACGACGGAAGATGCATCGGGGCGTCCCATCGCTCGAAAGTGTCGACGCCCACGGTCAGAGTCGCAGTTGCCTCATTGACCGGTCCGTAGTTACGTAGTGACTGCAGGCGGGATACCTCTTCGAGGAACCAGCCATGATCGTGGTAGGTGGTGGTGGCCAGGATGGCCCCCGGTTCGGCAGCCAAACCGCCAGGGTGCCCCTCTGCCCGCCAACCGGCCATCGATAGACCCGTATGGGTGTCGATCCAGTCCAGTTGGGCTACGAAGGCCTCCAGCCCCTCGGCCACCCTGTCCGGGCAGATCCAACGGCGGCGTTGGAACAACTGCATACTCGCAGTCTCCCTCAACCTCAACCTCGACCGGGAACGCCCCTCCGAAAAGGGGACTGTCAGATGACGCGACGCATGACCGCGTGCATGTTGCTGCCGGGAATGCCTACGGCCCCCGTGATTCGCTCGCGAAAGCCGGGGTCAGCCTGTATCGCCATGGTGGACGCCTCGAAGTGGGCCACCGAGTCGTAGGCGGCGATCACGCTGATGCCGAACGGTACGCCCCAGGTGCTCGTCGACACCGAGATCGACGCGCCGTGGATCGAATTGAAGAAGTCGGCCATTTCGATAGCGAACGCCACACCTGACGGGAAGTCCTTCCCCTCGGTCTGGAAGCGCACCACCGAGCAGACGTTGGGCACGTCACCCTGCTCGCCGGCCACGTGTACCACGTTCCAGAGGGAGTCCTCGGCGTTGCCGACAAAATGAGCGCCCGCTGCCTCCACCATGTCCACGTAGGTCTCGTCCTCCGCATAGACACGGGCCACCTCATCTGTGAAGTCACTGTAGGAGTCGAGCCGACTCGACGCTCCAATCGTGCCCACCGGCCCGCCCAGGAGGCCCTGCCAGAGGTTGAAATGCAAGGACGTATTCTGATTTAGATAACTGATGAGGCCCGCTGCACTTGCGTTGCCCGCTCGGAGCGAATCCGGCTTGATCGTTAACTGTCGGTTGTAGATATACATGGTGTGATTCCCGCCCATCCGTCCTTGCTGCAGGTAGTTCCGGCAGACGATCCACGGTGCCACGATCGGTGGGGATGGTCAAGGGTCGGGCGATACCGCCAATCATTCGCAGGTCACTGTCAGGCGATCTTCAGGATCTCCAGAGCACGGGCCACGGCGGGATCCGCAGCGAGATCCTCCGCCCGCTCAACCTGGGCAAGGATGGTGCGTCGCCGCAGGAAGTCATCGGCTTCCACGATCCATTCATGGTCGGCCATGACGCGGACCTCAGCCTCGGTCAGTGGTACCAGTGGGCCCATTGGTTCACCGAGGGATCGATCGGTAGTCATCAGGTCGAGGGCAGCAAACGCTCGCATCCCCTGCCGACGCCACAGGTCGGCGATCACGCCCGGGGCCAACTGGAGGTCAGCGGCCCGTTCGTCATAACGGCGACGCGCCGTTCTACCTGGCTCGCCATACCACCGCCGTACCGGTCTGCGACCCGATAAACCACAGGCCGCGGCGGCCTCCACTACCTCCTCGCCCACATTGAGGCAATCTGAGAGTTTCCCTCCCAGTACCGAAACCACGCCAAGGGTCGCGTCCACTTCCACGGCGTGTTCCCGTGATAGTTCGGTCCAGTCTCGTCCCTCGGCAGAACCGCCCGGCGGCACCACCAGAGCCCGAACTCCACACCGTTCGGCAATCACGTCGGCTTCCCCTAATGGCGTCCCCCGATCGATACGGGCATTGATCTGCTCCAGCAGGAACGCCCGATCTTCGGCGGTAACGGTTACCTGCGGGTCATCGACGGGAGTGTCGGTGGTACCGATCACTGATCGCTCCCCCATGGGCAGCACGTAGAAGAGGCGCTCGTCATCGTCAAAGAAGGCCAGAATCCGACCCGAGTCGGTGATCCGGGGTACCACCAGGTGGATGCCCTTGGAGAAGACCAGACGGTGCTCGGTGATTGCTCCCAGGAGCTCACCGACTACTGGCACATCTGGTCCGCCAGCGTTGACCATCACCCGGGCGGTGGCCTCTAGGTCACGACCCGCAACCCGGTCGCGCATGGCGATCTGCCAACCACCCACTCCAGGTTCAGCGTCCAGCACCTCGACTCGGTTGGCGATGGTGGCCCCATGTCGCGTTGACCCGATTGCCAGTTCGGACACGAACCGGGCGTCATTGTCCACTAGGAGGTAGTCGGAGTACTCAATCCCGCCTCGAACCATTGAGGTATCCACTGATGGCTCAAGCCGTTCAATAGTGGCCGCCGATCGGTGGCGGGGTGGTTGGGTGGCTAGGCGTCCAAGACCCCAATACGCCACCGCACCAAGTGCAGCGAACCAGGGTGGAAAGGGTGCCCCACGGTCCAGGGCGGCCATGAACCGGGTCTCGACGAGGCGCGTCGGGTAGGCGCTTGCAAGTCGATTCCGGGAGTCGCACAGGCCGGCCACCAACTTCAGATCGCGGCTCTCCAGGTACTTGAAACCGCCCCACACCATGCACGACGACTCCTGGCTGGTGCCTGAACCGAAGTCGTTTCGTTCCACGAGGGCAACGCTCAGTCCGTGGGCCGCCAGAGCGAGGGCTGAGACGGCGCCGTTGATCCCACCGCCCACGACCATGACGTCGAACGTGCCGCCATCAAGGGTGTCGAGCGCCTCGGCGCGACGATCTAGTGCTTGTTCCACGGGTTAGTTGTAACCGCTTCCGTCCGGCAATCGACACCGACGGGGCATCTGTCCGAAGACCGGCCGAAGTAGCTGCTTAATGGTTCGGCGACCGGGTCACCAAAGTGACACCGGGCTGGCATCAACGGTGGCCCGTTTCCGAATGTAGGTCGCAGCCTTGTCGAGCGCCCCACGCGCCTCCGGCAGCCACGGGGACAGAAACTGCCAGACATGCCACATGCCATCGGCAACGTCCAACTCAACCTCCACCCCGGCTGCCTCGGCCCGCTCGGCCAGCACCGTTGAGTCTGATAACAGCAGCTCGTCGCCCCCCACCTGCACGAGGATCGGCGGCAGTTCGCCCAGATCGGCGAAGAGCGGCGAGATTCCCGGATGGCTCGCGTCCTCAGCACCCCGGTAACCATCGACCAGGTCGTCCATCAGCCCCAGATGCGAATTGATGCCTCCAGGCGGGACGAGCGGATCAACCGTGCTCATTGTCTGGTAGCTCTCCCCTGAGCGCGTGAGGTCGGTCCACGGTGACATGAGGTAGAGACAAGCCGGTAGTGGGTCGCCGGCATCTCGAAGTGCAATCACGGTGGCCAGGGCGGCACCACCGCCGGCCGAGTCGCCCGCCACTACCAACGAGGATGGGCTGACCTCTTCGAGAAGGGCCCTATAAGCCGTGATGCAGTCCTCAATCGCTGCCGGGTAGGGGTGTTCGGGGGCCAGTCGATAATCGACCACGGTGGCCGTCGCCCCGAGGCGCATGACGATCTGGGAGACCAGGCCCAGGTGGCTAGACGGTGAACCCAGGTTGTAGGCCCCCCCGTGCAGGTAGAGGATGTGGATGTTCGACGGCTCAGACCGGGGCGTGACCCGGATGGAGGGGATCCCCCCGACGGTGACCTCCGCCCAGTCGGCCACGTTGCGCCTGGTTAATCGTCCGAACCGCTCGAGTCCGGTCCGAAGATTCTCCAGAGAGTTGTCGGACCCTAGGACGAACCACCGCATGGTGGGCCGCAGGAGCCTGGATCGAATACTCATGAGGTCCTCCGTGGCCGGGGCTGGCGACGAAGTCACGCTAACCCAAGGGCGTTCAGGCCCCGATGTTCGGTCCAGAGGTGCAATCAATCTCGAGGGCTGGCGAGTATCCGGGTCTTACCGAAGATGGTGCCGAAGATGATTCGGCCGTCCCCGTCGACGTGCACTCCACCGCCGAGTGTGTTGAATCGTGAATCACCGGTCACCCAGTAGCCACGTGACTCGCCGGTCGACCAGTCGACGGCCTCGATGGTCCACTTTCCATTACGGGTACCGCACGTGTAGACGGTGTCGGAACCCTGGCTGACGTAGGGCACCGAGTTTGGCGAGCTGATCTCGGTGGTCACCCAGGCCTCCCGCAACGTCTGGACCTCTGGGTCCCACTGGTACTTGTGCATTCCGAACGGGGTGAATCGTTTGTGATGGCCTAGGAAGAAACACAGCAGGCGGGCACCCCGGGCCGGCAGCCAGTCGGGGCGCGATCCGGGCTCGTTGTTGACGGTCATGGCGCCGTAGCCGGACACGGTGATGGACTGTTCTGTCTGGATCTCGACACGAGACGGATCACCCATGTGGGCGGCACCCAAACCGGCGATCCGTCTCGACGGTGCGTTGGGCAGCTGCTCCCAATCATCGGGGATCTCGTCTCGCCAAAACAGCGTGATGTTGACTACGTCGTCGCCGTCGCCAATGACTAGGAACCGATCATCGTCGGAACCGAAGCCCATGAGCGACGGCGTAGTCCCTGAACCGCGACCAGTGCCGTTTCGGTATTCAGCGCTCCATGCCCCGTCAGCCTCGTCGAACGAGAACCGTTCGCCGGTCCAGACCACCTTGTGGGTGTGGTCGACAGAGCTCACGTAGACCCCGCCGGCGTCGTCACAGCACAGACTCGTACGGACCCAGCCATAGCCGGTATTACCCCGGTCGATCTCCATACGGGCGCAGTGCTCGGCGGCGTGCTCCGCGGCACCGGGGATCTGAACGGCCACGTGGTCTGAGAAATCCCGAGCCAGGCTCACCAGCCACCCATGGTCAGTCGACAGGACAAGGCGACCGTCGGGGGTCATATTTATTCCCACGAAGAACCCCTCGACCTCCGGCGGTTTGTCCCAACGGTCCTTCTCGACCAGCGGGGAACTGCGATCGGTTGGATCCGTCTCGGCGTACGCAACCGCACCAGTCTTGCGACCCAGGAAGAGGGTGTGTTCGTTATCTAGTAGGGCGTAGATCCCGTCTAGGCCGGTCATGAACCGTGAGGCCAGGTCAGCGGCATGGACGACCGGGGCATCGACGTCTCCGTCAATGTCAGCGTCGAGGCCGGTCACCCCGGCCTCCCAGTCGGCCTGCGTGCTGGATGGCTCTTCGGGTCTTTCATGGGAGAGGTCGAACCGATCTAACACCTCGAGGGTGTCGTGGTCGAGTTTGGCAATGCACTCGCGTCCGTTGCTCCAGATGGTGCGCTTCCCGTCGGGGTACAGGCCCGAGATCAGACCCCCGAAGTGGCCCGGCCCTAGCCAAGTGAACTGGCGGTCGGATTCAGTCAGGATCTCTCCATCAGGGTCGCCGTCAGGCCCTTCGGGAGGCAGCGCCGCGGACAGCTCTGTGCAATCCTGCTGGTCACAGCGTCCGTGGGCGATTGGGTTCTCGCTATCCGCCAGGTACGGGTTGCGGTAGCCGACGCTCACCAGGGTCCCTCGGTCACCGACGGGCTCTCGTGTTCGTCGGGTTCAAGTCGGTGTGCATCCATGACGCCACCGGATACATGCACCCGCTCGACAACCCGCTGACCAGCGAAGTCGAACAGTGCGTAGTGCTGGGTGCTGCGGTTGTCCCAGACGACCACGTCACCCTCCGACCAGCTGTGCCGGTAAGTGAACTCCGGACGACTTACGTGACGGATCAGAAACGGCAGGATTGCATCGCTCTCCTCAGGAGGCAGATTCATGATTCCCCGCGTGAATATGTCGTTGACGAACAGGATTGGCAGACCGGTATCTGGGTGGGCCACCACTACCGGATGGACGGCCTTGGCGTCCGGGCCCTGGTCGTGTAGGGCCTTGCGCCCATCGAGAAGGACCTTCATGCCGTTGGAGAGGTCCTCGTAGGCCGCACAGCAGTTGGCCCACACGGTGTCTCCGCCTGTCGCCGGCGAAGTACGCATGGTGAGCACGGCCACGCTGGGAATGACGTCGCGAAATGTGCCGTCGGTATGCCACTTGTCGGCCTTGTAGCCCACGGCGCTGTCGAATCGGCAGACCAACGGGTGGTCGGGATGCGTGGGCAGGTGGGCCTCGGGGGCTATCGGGGTACCGAACGCCGAGGCGATGGCGATGTGCTCTTCTGGAGTCGGGTAGAGGCCTCGGAGGACCACCACGTGGTGGTCCAGTAGTGCCCGACGTAGGTCAGCCCGGGCGGTCTGGTTCTTGACCAGCAAGTCCAAGTCGGCGTCGACCACCTCCACGCCGATCCGGCCTGACACGGGCCGGAGGTTCAGAACTTCGGTAACGATGTGGGTCATCGAGGGCTCCCGGTGGTCGTGGTGAGGGATACGTCGGTCGGGTGGGTCCACCAGGCGCTGGAAGTGGCGCCGGTTAGGCGTTCGAAGCCGCGCATGAGATCGCGAACAGCGTCCAAACCGCTGTCGGTGTCGGTATCGACGAACACCGAGCTGTAGCGGTCAACTAGGTCGGTGAATATCGCGTCGTTGGCGTCCCGTCCGCTCTCGGAAAGGGTCACCAGACGTCCTCGTCCATCGTCGGGGTCGGGATGTCTCTCGATCCAGCCTCGATCCTCGAGTCGTTTGAGGGTGGCCGTGAGGCCACCGGAGGTCTGAACGATCCAGTCGGCGATGACCGTCGGGCTAACCGCCTCATCGGTCGTGTTGGCCAGCATCAGTAGCACCGCTGCCTCTGCGGGCGTTGTGCCGTGGCGACGGTGGTGGTCAGTCAGAAACTGTTCGTTAAGACGTCCGAGCCGGGTCAGGAGAAGCCCGAGGGTCGCTGCGTTCATACGAGCACCCTAGAAAGCATTTACCTTGGTAGCAAGATTGATCTCCTGACTTGCCCTTACGTACGATCATCCTGAAAGTTCCGTGTACCCGGCAGGCCCAGGCGTATACAGCGTCCGGTGATCGAACGGGTCTGGCTGGTCACCGGCGCCGAAGCGGGTCACTAGGTCCGGGGTGGCCAGATAGTGGCGACCGAACGATACGGCGTCGCACTTCCCCGAGGCGATCGCCGCATCGGCTGACGGACCGTCGTAGGAGTCGTTGGCGATGACCGCCCCGTCGTGTAGCTCCCGGGCCAACGCCAGGTTGTCGAGGCGCCCCTCGTGTCGGCGGATCACGTGCAACCAGGAGAGCCGGAGAGCCTGGATGGCCATGAGAAACGCCCGGAACGTCTCCTCGACATCCTCGGGACGGTCATCCACCAGGTCGTTGAACGGGTTGCCAGGACAGATTCGTAGGCCGGTCCGT
This sequence comes from Acidimicrobiales bacterium, assembly GCA_014237715.1. Taxonomy (GTDB): domain Bacteria; phylum Actinomycetota; class Acidimicrobiia; order Acidimicrobiales; family MedAcidi-G1; genus UBA9410. Next base: position 27,180 of record JAAZZG010000008.1, on the reverse strand, counting down.
CCCGCACCGATCTCTTCGGACACCGCCTCGAGAATCTCGACCGGGAACCGGATCCGCCCTTCGAGCGACCCGCCGTAGGCGTCTGTCCGGCGGTTGGTGCCCGTGCACAGAAACTGGGCCGGGAGGTAGCCACTGGTGGCGTGCACCTCCACCCCGTCGAAGCCAGCCTCCATTGATAGCGCAGCGAACCGACGGTACTCATCGACAATGGAACGCACCTCGGCGGCGGTCAGCGCACGTGGCTCATCGAAGGGCATCATCCCCTCGGCATCGGTGTACATGGTCCCGGCCGCCTGAATGGCCGACGGCGCCACCGTTTCGACGCCCAGTGCCTTGTTGGCCGCGTGGGCCACCCGGCCACAGTGCATGGCCTGTGCCACGATCCGGCCGCCCCCAGCGTGGACGGCGTCGGTGATCCGGCGCCAACCGTCGAGGCGGTGCGGTCCGTCAAGCACCGGGGTCCGGCAGTAGCCCTTGCCCACCTCGCTTGGAGCGATCCCCTCGGTGACGATCAACCCCGCTGTGGCCCGGACCCCGTAGTGGGCGGCCATCAGGTCGGTGGCATCGCCGTCGACGGTGGCCCGCGAGCGGGTCATGGGGGCCATGACCACCCGGTTGGCCAGTTCGATTTCACCGAATATGGCGGGGGCCAGCAGGGAATCCATCCCCTGAATCTAGGGTCCCTCAACCCCCTTGTCGGCCAGGTGGCTACCGTAAATGGAACACATGATTCGGTCCGCTGCCAGCGAACCGATCCGGACAACGCGGGAGGATCCATGCCATTCGCAATGGTCAACGGCCAGAACATCCACTATCAGGATTCGGGTGAACCGAACTCACCGGCCATCGTCTTGAGCCATGGCTTCACCATGGGCCATGAAATGTGGGAGCACCAGGTCACCCCCTTGGTTGAAGCCGGCTGGCGGGTCATTGCCCACGACGAGCGGGGCTGGGGCCAAACCACGTTCACTGAACCGTTCGACTACTGGGATTTAGCCGCCGACGTGTTGGGCCTCATGGACCATCTGGGCATCTCTGAGGCCGTGCTGGCCGGCATGTCCCAGGGTGGCTTCCTGTCGCTGCGGGCCGCCCTTGCCGCCCCCGAGCGCGTCCGTGCCCTGGTGTTGGTCGACACCGAGGCAGGTGTCTTCTCCGAAGAAGGCCGAGCAGGCTTCCAAGCCCTCTTCGATGCCGCACTGACTCTTGGCTTGAGCGGCGATATGGGCGACGCCCTCCAGATGGTCCTCTTCGGTCCGGATTTCGCCGATGCCCGCTACTGGCGTGGGAAGTGGACGGCCAAGCCACCCAGCCAGTGGATTGCCGCCAAGGAGTGCTTGTTCGAACGTGACTCGATCGTCGACCGCATCGGGGAGATCACGTGTCCCAGCATCACGTTTCACGGCGACGTCGACATGGGCATCGACATCGCTCAGGGTCGGGAACTCGCTGAGGGACTAGGTGGTCCATCAACGTTTGTAGTCGTCCCGGGCGCCGGACATAGCGCCAACCTCGAGAAACCCGAGGTCGTGAACCCGGCCCTACTGGAGTTCCTGGCCAGCCTGGACTGACTCAGCGCATCGATGGGCCGGCCCACTCCTCACCAGCCCGATATTCGGCGAACGTGGTCGGAAGACTCAGTTCCCCAGGAGGGGCTTCATGGCGGTAATGGTTACCTGCTCGAATAGCCCTGCCTTGGCGTAGGGGTCCCCAGCGGCGAACGCCTCGGCGGCCGCCCGATCCTCGGCCTGCACCACGATGAGAGATCCACACATTTCTCCGTCATCGTCCAACATCGGCCCACCGAATGCCAGATCGAACTGGGTGACGTAACTGAGGTGTTCGGAACGGGTCCGGGCCCGCAGGTCACCGGCACCGGCTCGGTCAAGGGCATGAATGACGAAGTGCACGTGGTGCCTCCCTGGGATTGTTCGGTCAATTGTGTCGAGTCAACGCAGCGGTGTTTGGCAGGCCTACGCGGAAGGGTCGTCGACCAGACCCTGCAACTTGGGTAGGTCTAATCCTGCCAGTTCTTTGTAGGCGTTCGCTTCGTACCCCAGGGCCTCGGTCGTGACCCAGATGTGGCGCCCATCGGACTGGTCCTGTTACGGGCGGTCCCCCGTCCGGTCGCCGGTCTCCCCGACGACGGCCGACAACCAGACCAGGCCCAGCATCATGGCCACGGCAAGGGTCACCGCTGCGGCATCTAACCCCCATCGACCGGCCACCAAACCGACGAGCAGTGGTCCGATCACCCTTCCAACGTCGGTCACCATGGAGACAGCCGAGAGAAACGAGGCCGTCCCCTCCTCGGGAGCCAAGTCACTACTGAGAGTAAAGAGGGATCCGGCGCTCAGGCCGTTACCGAGGCCCATGACCAGTCCGGCCAACAGCACACCGGTGGCTGTGTCGGCAACAAGCAGGCACAGCAGGCCTACGGCCAAGAGGCCGTAGGCGGGCACCATGGCGGCCAGCCGGCCGACTCGATCCATGAGCGCCCCCGAGACCGGAAAGAGGATGAGATCGGCGGCGTAGCCCGACGCCACCAGTACGCCAATGGTGGCCGGTCGCAGGTCCAGAGCCACCCCTACGAGAGGCAAGAGGACCATTCGCCCCTCCCGAGTGGTCATCGATGACATTCCGAACAGCCCGGCGTGCAAGAGGTGTCTTTTGTTGGCCCGGATCACCCAGGTCATACGGGGGCCCTTCACCCCGACCGGGGCTATCTCCCAGTCGGGATTCCGGACGCCCGGGAGCACCGCCGGCAGTCCGATGGCGGCCCCGACGCCTGCGATGAGGAACGTCCACCGGGCCCCGGCCACGTCGACCAGAAACCCGCCGACCGCCGTTCCCATCAGGACCGAGAAGCGCATCGTCCCACCCATGAGCGACATGGCCCGACCCCGAAGAGTGATTGGAATCCGCCGGGTCAGGTCAGCCTGACGCGACAACATCACGCCGAGCGAGCCGCCGCCGAACACAAGGTGCCCTAGACCGAGAAATACGGGACGGGCCATGGAGGCCATCAGAATCGACGCGGCGATTACGGCCAGAAGCGCGCCGGCGCCCACCCGAGCCGGACCCCAACGGTCGGTGCACCAGCCCACGGGAAGGGCGGCAAGCGCGGCGCCCGCCCCCCCGGCCCCCGCCACCAGGGCGGCCACCGTGTAACCGTGACCATCTCCCACGAGAACGATGGGCAGGGCGACCAGCAGGATGCTCATTCCCAGGCTGGATGCCATCCACGGGCCATAGATGGGCCACACGTACGGAGAAAGCGACCGGAATCCCATAACGCCGGCAGGCTACGGGCTGCCTCCCGATAGACCCGTTCCTAGCCCGGCATACGGTGTCGCTGCCGGGTGGGACACTGAGTACATGGGAGCCAGGCCGACCAAGATCGTCGTATCCGGGCCCGACCCACGGGGCCTCTGGCACTGGCGCCACCACGATGGAGCCGAGGGCTACCACGAGGTCCCTGCAGGGCTGGCCGATCCTGACTGGAAGTCGGGAACTGTGGTCACCGCCCGGGTTGCCCACCATCACGGCGGACCCATCATCGTCGCCATTGGCAACAGCTCGGTCGACCAGCCAGGTGACGCGCCGACCCTATTGGTGAACGGCGAACCGTTCGAGGTGTCGGCGGAGCGCTACCTCGAACCGGGCGTCGTCGTCACGGCAGTGGTCCGATACAGGCAAAATGCCGGGGCCCAAGATGGGGAATCAGAGGCCAAGAGACGGCCGGCGGTGGTGGTCGACGTCGGCCCGCTGACCGTTTCGGTTCGCGGCGTGTTCTCCCGGAACACCGAGGGGCGTGGGCAGCGGTTGCGCGACTGGCAGGAGGCCGGACTCCACAGCGGCTCAGTCGTCGAACATGACGAGACCATTGTCTCCCGTGGCGATGTCGGCGAAGTGATCGGTCGGCTCTCCGACGTCGATAGACGGCGGCTCGGATTCTGATTCAGGTCCCGGCTGGCCCGCCCGCCTCAAGTCCGGATCGCCTGTGAACCTAGATTCTCGACGTCCCCTCGGACGGAGGCTCCAATGCACGAACCCACCCTGTTGGTCGATGGACTCGACTTCGGCGAAGGCCCGCGTTGGCACGAGGGGCGACTCTGGTACAGCGACTTCCACCAGCATCGGATCTACGCGATATCGGCCGACGGGGCCCGTGAGGCCATGGTCGACATGGGCGACGAGCGACCATCGGGGCTCGGGTGGCTGCCGGACGGCGATCTGCTGGTCGTGGCCATGCTGGCCCGCCAAGTCTGGCGGGTCCGCGACGGTCAGATAAGCGTGCATGCCGACCTTGTGGACCTCGCCACCTGGCACTGCAACGACATGGTCGTGGCTGCTGACGGAACGGCCTACGTCGGGAATTTCGGCTATGACATTGAAGGTGGCCGGTCCAACCCGATGTCAGCCACGCTGGCCATCGTCCGTCCCGATGGTTCGGTCTTCGCCGGCCCGAGCGGCCTCGACTTTCCCAACGGGTCAGTTATCACCCCGGATGGCTCAACACTCATCGTCGGCGAGACATTCGCCTCGCGAATGACAGCCTTCGAGATCCTCGATGGCGGCCTGCTCGGCGAGCGCCGGGTGTGGGCCGAGACGCCGGGGATCCTGCCCGACGGATGCTGCCTAGATGCTGCGGGCGGCATTTGGATCGCTGATGCCGGCCGAGGCGAAGTGGTCAGGGTGGTAGAGGGTGGCGAAGTGACCGACCGGGTGGCCATGCCGGACCTGGAACGGCCCCAGACGGCGTACGCCTGCATGCTGGGGGGTGGCGACGGTCGCACCTTGCACTGCGTGACTGCTCCCGGAGCACGGGCCGAAGACACCGTCGGTGTGGGCGGTGGCGCCATCTGGACCATTCGCGTCGAACATCCGGCCGCCGGCCGCCCCTGATCCGATGACTAGCGGCCCCGGTGATCCTCAGATCGTTCCCATTTCGCCGGTATTCGGCGCCGAAATTCACGGCGTGGACCTGGCATCCGGAATCGACGACGAGACCTTCAGACTGGTGCACCAGGCGTGGCTGGAGCACGGCGTGGTGGCCTTCCGCGACCAGTCGCCCCTGACGGCCGACGCCCAAGTCGAGTTCGCCCTACGCATCGGACCACTCCATACCCATCCAGCCGCCCCGGCCGAGCACGCGAACGCTGCGGTGTTCGTTATCCGGACCCACCGGGACTCCTCCATCTCCAACGGCAACGGCTGGCACTCGGACGTCTCGTGCGACGAGGAGCCTCCATCGGCCACCATGCTCCAAATCCAGCTACTACCCCACTGTGGGGGCGGCGACACCCTGTTCGCCGACATGGAAGCTGCCTACGCCACCTTGCCGGCCACCACCAGAGAACGGTTGTGCGGCCTGTCGGCCATCCACGCCTCAGCTCACGTGTACCCGGGGCGTTACGCCGACCGGAGCGACGGTGAAGAGGCCCTCGCTACGCCCTCAGCAGTCCATCCGGTGGTCCGGACCCATCCCGAGACGGGCCGCCGCAGCCTCTTTGTCAACCCGTCGTTCACGGTGGCCATCGACGGCATGGACAGCGCTGAGGGCGGCGAGTTGCTGACCGAGCTTCACGAGCACTGCACTCGACCCGAGTTTCAGATCCGGCACCGATGGCAGCCGTACGACGTGCTCCTGTGGGATAACCGGCGGGTCCAGCACTTCGCCATCTGGGACTACTGGCCCAACGAACGGTCCGGCCATCGAGTCACCGTGCAGGGCACGCGACCGTTCTTCGATCCCGAAGGCCCTGAACCCGACGAGTCGCCCCTTCGGCTGTCCATCGGCCGTCTGGCCTGACAAAGCGATTGGTATTAGTCGGTGACGGCCTCCGTCTCGGCGAGGCGCACCAGTGGAATCGTTCGATCGGTTTTGGCCTGGTAGTCGGCATACCACGCCCTGTCGGCGAGCATGGACGCCCACAGGGCGTCGCGCTCATCGCCCGCATCCAGAACTTCGTGCTCGGACCAAAACATCCCGTTCTGGACCCGGACCTTCACCCGGGGGTTGGCATCACGGTCTCGGAGGTTCAGCACCCATGATGGGTCCGTCGTGGCCCCGGCGAATGACCCGACCACGATCCGGTGCCCGTCGGTGTCGCGCCAGAATGGCAGGGCCACTTTGTGGTCCTTGCCCGTCTTCCGCCCGATGGTGTGCAGCAGCACGTGGTGCATGCCGGCCACACACCACACGGCATCATCGTCGGTCATCTCGAGACCGGCCACGTGCCCCTTGGAGATCTCGATGATCTCGTCGTGTGACGGGGTCTCCCACTCCATCTCCACGCGTTGGCTGGTTCCCTGGTTCGCACTGTCTGTTTCGCTCATGGCTCGACCGTAGCGGTGGCGCCCCTCCCGCCTTCGATTCGGATCTCGATTCGGACTAGCCATCTGGGCCGCCGATTCGGCAGGCAGCCGTTCGGACCACGATGATCGTCGTGGAGGCAGCCCCATGACCCGACGACCAAACGTCATCCTCATCAACTGCGACGACCTCGGCTACGGCGACCTGTCGTGCTACGGGTCAACCCAGCACGACACCCCGGCGTTGGACCGCATGGCTGACGAGGGTGTCCGTTTCACCGACTTCTACATGGCGTCGCCGGTCTGTTCGCCGTCACGGGCTGCCATGCTCACCGGCAGTTACCCCCTACGGGTCGGTTTCGGTGGTCGCAGCATCGACAATGCCCCGGTGCTCTTCCCGGGTCAGGCCCAGGGACTGCACCCCGATGAGATCACGATTGCCCGCCTCCTTCAGGACGACGGTTACGCCACCCGGATCATTGGCAAGTGGCACTGTGGTGACCAGCCCGAGTTCCTGCCCACGCGACACGGCTTTGACGGCTGGTTCGGCCTGCCGTACAGCAACGACATGGGTCGTCAGGCCTTCCCTCAGGAGGGTCAGCCCTACCGGAAGGTCATGGAATCGCTCGGTACGCCGTTACCCGACGACGCCCCGATGTTCCAGCCGCGCCCGCCGCTCCCGCTCATGCTCGACGAGGACGTGGTTGCCGAGCAGCCCGACCAGGCGGCGTTGACCGAGCGGTACCTCACCGACGCCGTCCAGTTCCTCCGGAACAACAGGGATCGACCCTTCTTCCTGTATCTGGCCCACCTCTACGTACACCTGCCCATCTACGTGCAGACCCGCTTCGTACGCGAGTCACGCAACGGCCGCTACGGGGCGGCGGTCCGATGCATTGACTGGTCCACCGACGTACTCCTGCGCGAGCTTCTCGACCTGGGTCTAGACGACAACACCGTCGTGGTGTTCACCAGCGACAACGGGGCATTGACCCGTGATGGCGGCGGCAGCAACGGCCCGCTCCGGGCATCCAAGGGCACGACGTGGGAGGGTGGCCAGCGGGTGCCTTGCATCGTGCGGTGGCCTGGCCGGATTCCCGCCGGGCAGGTGGTGCACGACGTTGCCAACGCCATGGACCTCTACCCAACCATCGCCAACTGGTGCGGTGTCGACGTGCCCAGCGACCGGACGTTGGACGGACGGAACCTTGGCCCGCTGCTGAACGGCGGCGACGGACCCTGCGAACGCCCATTCTTCTATATTCTGGGCGGCAACATCGAGGCCGTACGCGTCGGTCGATGGAAGCTCCACGTCCGCAAATGGAACGACGAGCGGGTCCGCCTGTACGACCTGAACGCCGACGTCGGTGAACGGGCTGACGTGGTCGACAAGCATCCTGACGTGGTGACTCGCCTACTGGACGTCATAGAGACCGCCCGGCTGGAGTTGGGTGACGACGCCTCCGACACAGTTGGCTCTGATGTGCGTCCGGTGGGCCTGGTGGCAGACCCGGTAACCCTGACCGTGTTCGACGAGGACGCCCCCTACTACATGGCCGAATACGACCTTCCCGAACGCGGCTGAGCTATTCCCGCGACTGACCCAGCCCCCATAAGTAGAAGTGAGCCCATCTCCATGACCACCGTCTTCGTGCACGGCAATCCCGAGACCGACGCCATCTGGTCCGACCTGGTCGGCGAACTGGCCGACCGCCCACCTGTCGGAGGAAACGCACGCGACCTCGTCCTGCTCTCGCCGCCGGGATTCGGCGCACCGCTTCCCGACGGTTGGGGGGCCACCCGCGAGGAATACCGCAACTGGCTGATTACCGAGGTTGAGGTCCTGGCAGCCGAAGGACCGGTAGACATCGTGGGCCACGACTGGGGCGCCGGGCACGTGTTCGGCCTCTTGTCAGTCCGCTCCGACCTCGTGCGGTCGTGGGCGTGCGACTGCCTGGGCCTCATCCATCCGGACTACGTCTGGCACGACATGGCACAGCTCTGGCAGACACCCGAGGTCGGCGAGGAGGTGGTCAAGGGGATGCGTGCCGCCTCCCGGGACGAGCGGATCACCATGATGAGGGCCAGCGGCATGAACGAATACGCGGCGGCTGACGTCGCCGATGCTCTTGACACTATGGCCGACTGCATTCTGCCCCTGTACCGCTCGGGCGCTCAGCCCGCCGTCGGCGATCTGGGCCGGGAACTGGCCGCCATCGACCTACCTCCAGGGATGGCTCTCGATCCGTCCGAGGACCCCTACGTAGGGCCGGTAGGTCGGGCCGCCCAGATGGCCGACCAGCTCGGGGCACGACATGCCCCGTTGGACGGGGCAGGCCACTGGTGGATGTGCGAACAGCCCGTCTCCGCCGCAGACCTACTCGTAGAATTCTGGGGATCACTCGAGGCCTGAACCGGTACGGACCTGAGACCTGAATCACGACAGGCCGACGTCGTCGCACGTTTGCGAGAATTGGCCCACCATCTTGCCCATCTGCTTTGACTACACGACAGACCACGCGTTGGCCCTCGGGGCGACTGGGCGGGATGATGTCGACGACCGATCACGGGTCCGAACGGAGTACAGATCATGCAGGGACTAATCCAGGAGGGCGACGGGGAAGAGCACGTCCGTCTCTCCAACGACCTCGAGCACGCAGCAGCCCTCGGATCCCGACAGGTGCGTGTCGAAATCATGGCGGCCGGCGTGTGCGGCAGTGACCTGAGCTGTGTCCACGGCAAGTACTACATGCCCACCCCGCTGGTACCCGGCCACGAGGCCGCCGGCGTCGTGGCCGAGATCGGCTCGGCTGTCACCTATTGCGCCGTCGGTGACCACGTCGTTCTCTCCACCTTCGGGAACTGCGGCCACTGCCCGACGTGTGAGGGCGGCGACCCCGGGAACTGCGGATTCGGTGGCCTGCGCCACACCCACACCGAGGGCGACCAGGCCCTCTGGGGATTCGCCAACCTGGGTGCCTTCGCCCAGGAGACAATCGTTCACGAGAACCAGGCCGTGCCCATTCCGGCCGAGGTACCGATGTCGTCTGCTGCCCTCATCGGCTGCGGCGTCATGACAGGTGCGGGTGCCGTGTTCAACCGGGCCAAGATTGGTACCGGCGACACCTGTGTGATCATTGGCGCTGGCGGAGTGGGCCTCAACGTGATCCAGGCCGCGCACCTCAGCGGCGCCTCCCAGATAATCGCCATGGACCGCGTGGCTTCCAAGGAACGCATGGCACTCGATTTCGGGGCCACCGACTTTGTTCTCGTGGATGGGGACGACTTCGATTCGGTGGCCGCCGTTCAGCAGCTCAGCGGTGGCGGCGTCGACCACGCCTTTGAGGTGGTGGGTAACACCAACTTGCTGACGGACTGCATCTCGATGGCCAAGGCCGGCGGGAACGTCTGCGCTGTGGGCGTACCCGATCTGACCGCCACCGTGACCTACCCGTTCCAGGCCCTTCACCAGAACAAGAACCTCATGGGGATCCGGGCCGGTGGCGGCAAACCTCGCCGCGACTTCCGCCTGATCGCCGACCTGTACCTCAAGGGCCGCTTCAAACTCGACGAGCTGGTGTCCCACACGGCTGGCCTCGATGGTCTACAAGCCGCCTTCGATGGGCTCAAGGCCGGCGCCGAGGCCCGTACCGTGCTGCTACCCAACGGCTGAGTCGGCCCCGGGCCTCCACCCTCGTCCCATTCGTCCCCGTCTTTCCCATTCCTTCCCAGAAGCAGGAGTTCTCCATGTCCAGAATCGATCTGACCGGTAGTTCGTCGCTGGTAACCGGCGGGGCGTCCGGGATCGGCGAAGCCAGCACCCGTCAACTGGCCGCCGCTGGCAGCCGAGTCGTCATTGCTGACCTAAACGAGGAACGTGGCCAGCTCGTTGCCTCCGAGGTCGGCGGCCTATTCGTTAAGTGCGACGTGACCAGCGTCGAGGATGTCGACACCGCTGTTTCCGCCGCTGCCGAGATGGGCCCACTACGGGCACTAGTCAACTCGGCAGGTCTTGGCCATCCGGGTCGGACCATCAACCGCGACAACGAGCCCATGGAACTGAAGCACTTCGAATTCGTGATCCGGGTGAACCTGATCGGCTCGTTTAACGTCCTCAGCAGGGCCGCAGGCGCAATGGCCAAGACGGATCCACTCGCCGATGGTCAGCGTGGGGCCATTGTCAACATGGCCTCGGTGGCCGCTTTCGATGGGCAGATCGGTCAGGCTGCCTACTCGGCCTCCAAGGGCGGCATCGTCGGCATGACGCTTCCGATCGCCCGCGACCTGGCCGCCGTCGGGGTGCGGGTCAACACAATTGCCCCGGGTCTCATCGACACCCCGATCTACGGCGAGGGTGAACAGAGCGAGGCCTTCAAGGCGCACCTCGGCGAGTCGGTTCTGTTCCCCAAGCGTCTGGGATCAGGCGAGGAGTTGGCCTTCATGGTCCTCGAACTCATCACCAACCCGTACATGAATGCCGAGGTCATCCGGGTAGACGGGGGCATCCGGATGCCCCCCAAGTAGGAACGGATCACAACGATGAGCCACGAAGCGGCCCAGCCGGCAGTTCTGGTCGAGCGACGAGACCGGGTGATGATCATCACCCTCAACCGCCCCGAAGCCATGAACGCCATCAACGGCGACCTGTCCCACGGCCTTTTAGATGCCGTACAAGAGTTGGACGCCGACCCCGGCTTGACGGCCGGTGTCCTCACCGGTGCCGGGAAGGGGTTCTGTTCTGGCATGGACCTAAAGGCATTCTCCCGCGGCGAGGACATTGGTCCGATGCTCGAGTTCGTCAGTAACGGAGCGGCCAAGCCCCTCATCGGCGCCATCGAGGGTTTCGCCATGGCCGGTGGCCTCGAGCTCGCGTTGTCTTGCGACCTTCTGGTGGCCTCCGAAGGTGCCAGGTTGGGTATCCCTGAGGTGAAGGTCGGCCTGTTCGCCGCCGGAGCCGGCCTATTCCGCCTGCCCGGTCGAGTCGGCTATGGCCGGGCCATGGAGATGGCCATCACCGGTGATCCGATCACTGCCGAAGAAGCAGCCGAAGCCGGGCTTGTCTCAATGGTCACCGCTAAGGGCGGGGCTCTCGACGCGGCCATCGAGCTGGCCGAACGGATCGCACGTAACGCTCCCCTAGCCGTGGCGGCCTCCAAGGCCATCGTGCGGGCCACCCAGGGAGCGACCGAGGACGAGCTACGGGCCATCCAGCAGCCCCACATGAAGGTGGTATGGGGTTCCAACGACGCCAAGGAGGGGCCACGGGCCTTTGCCGACAAGCGTTCCCCGGAGTGGACCGGTTCCTGACGGACGCAACAGGCCCGTGGTTCAGGAACCGGTGTCGGCGTCGGGGAGCAACATGGCCAACTGACGGGACCGGGCCACCAGCGCGCCGGTGGAATCCCAGAGCCAGCCGTCTTCGATCATCCGACCGTCATGCAGGTCCTCAGTGACGAACCGGCCCTGAACCCAGCCGGGCGCTGGACGGCGGCGAACGTGCGTCGTCAGCTCGATGGTGGGCACCCATCCCACCCGGCCGAGTCTGGTGAAAATCGACGGGGCGAAGGCGTCGGCGAACAGGGTTAGGCCGAGTGTGTCGGGTTCACGACCATCGGCGAACCGGATCCATCCGAGCGTCTCAGCGTTTTCCGACGCTCCGGCGGCCGCCGTCTCGGGATGGACCCGCAGGTCTATCCGACGGGCGATAAACAGCTTCACGCCCTGTTCCAGGCCATCGCGTTCCACACACTGGTCGGGCGGCGGCATGTCGGCGGGAGGCGCGATGGTCATCTCGTGGTCGTGTCCCGATCCACCCGAAAGGTCGCCCATGGATGCCATGGCCTCGATGCGCGGTTTGCCGCCCTGAATCAGCGTGGCTCGACCGGTGGTCACTGTCCGTCCCGCCCGGATCAGCCCGGTCTTCACCTCGCCGGTAATCCCTCCGGAGCCGGGTCGCAGATAATGGGTGGTGACAGAAAGTGGATCGACATGGCCTGCGCGAGGGTCACCGAGTTGCCGGATGGCCTGCAGGGCAATAGCCGTCAGGTATCCGCCGTTCGGATTGTCACCGATGTTCCAACTACTACTGACCTGCGCCTCGAACCGGTCATCGCCGGTCGACTCGACGGCCGTCTCCCGGTCAAAGTCACCGTCCCAAGCGTCCTCCATGTCTTCTTTCCGCTCCCCGCTCATCCGAGGAAGTCCTCACAGATGTCGAAGTACATGCCCGTGGTGAGTCGCAGCGACTCAATATCGATGCGTTCATCGTGTCCGTGGAACCGCCGGGAGAACTCGCCGGCATCGACCGACGGACTCATGAGACCGGCACCGTAGGACACTGATCCCTTTTCCCGGTAGATCCGCGAGTCGGTGAAGCCCACGATGAACTGGGGGTTGAGGCGAGCAGTCGGGAACGGCTTTGTGATCGCCCGTTCCAGCGAATCCCACAGGGGGGTGTCGATGCGGCTGGCCGACGCAGGGTCGTCCATGACGATCTCGGTCTCGACCTCGTCGGACAGGTCGCCAAGTGCCTCCCGGAGATGGGCGGCCACCTCGCCGGTGGTGTCACCAGGCATCGTCCGGATGTCAATGTCGAGGGTCACCCGATCCGGGATGGTGTTGGTCTTGCCTGGCCCGTGACCCACGTTGGGAGAGAACGTGGTGTGGGTACAGGCGTGGAAATGCCCTGCCATGCCGTCCACCGAAGGGGTCCGCGGAAGTTCGGCCAGGTAGTCGTCAATGCGGTCCTCGTCGAGCATCTGGTCCCGCACCTCGTCGGCGAGGTCCATGGCCTGGACCTGGGCTCGCCAGAGTTCATGGAATCGGGGATCAGGCGAGTAGTCGGCCAAGCGTTGTATCACGGCTGCGGCCTTCAGGAGGGCGTTGTCGGAGCGGTACGGCGCCGATCCGTGGCCCGGCGTGCCACGTACGGTCAGGCGGCGCCACGCCACTCCCTTCTCGGCCACGTTCACGCCGATGGCCGGTGAATCCTCGCTACCGGAGTGGAGTCCGCCGTTCTCGGTCAGGACGTAGTCCGCTGCGATGGCGTCCCACTCGTGGTCGGCCATCCAGCGGGCCCCGTGGGCGCTGCCCGATTCCTCGTCGGCCACCGCGAAGAACACCAGGTCCCCCCGAGGTCGGAATCCACGATCGGCCAGCGTGCGGAACACCACCGCCTGGGAGGCCACCAGGTTGAGCATGTCGACGGCGCCCCTCCCCCACACCTCGCCGCCCACCAGCTCCCCGGCGAACGGGTCGCGCGACCAGCCGTCGAGGCTCACCGGCACGACGTCGGTGTGGCCCATCAGGCACAACGACGGGGCGTCGGGGTCGGACCCCTCTATGCGAGCCACCAGCGAGGTGCGGCCCGGCGTGGGCTCGTAACGCTGCAGGTCGAGGCCCGTGCCCTCCAGGTAGGTGGCCAGCAGATCGGCATTGCGGACCTCGTGGCCCGATTCTGCCGTACCGTCGTTGACGCACTGGTTGCGTATAAGGGCCTGGAGCAACTCGATGGTCTGGTTGGTGAGGTCTCCGTTGCCGGCCATCAGCGGGTCACTGCATCTCCGCTGCGGCGGCTAGTTCCATGGCCGCCTCCTCGTCGTGTCGGAACGCCCGCGTGGTAGCCACCTCGACCCGGCACAAGCGACCAGCGAAGGGCGCCTCGTAGCTGCCGCCCACTCCGGTGGGATTGCGCCCGATGTCCATCCCTATGGACGAGACCATGACGGGCACCAGCGGGATGATCGCCTCGGCCACCTGCTCTCCGTTGATCAGCAGACGGGCTCGTGCCGGCCCGCGTCTAACGCGTTCCTGGTGGACCTCCAGCACGATGGCCCCGGCTGGAAGCGGCCCAGGAGAGCGCACCACCGTGTGCGTGCTGTAGGCGTTGTGGTCATAGATGAAGTGTCCGTCACCGTCGATATGGACGACCAGCCCGTTGTTGACCGTACCGAAGCCCAGCAACGCACCAGCCTCATCGCCCGTCGGCCGGTCCACCTCGAAGCGCATCGTCCAGTTCCGGGACCCGAGGGCCGGGGCCGAATCCATGGGGACCCGCTGGGTGGGCGGCAGGTAGACAAAGGTGTCGCGGGCCCGGGGCGTGCCGGCCGTGGCATGTCCGGCAAAGAGGGCGCTGGACCGGTCGGCAATGGGTAAGACCTGGTATCGATCGGCCTCCTCCCAGAAGATGTCGACCATGGAAGATAGGCGTTCAGGTTGTTCGGCGGCCAGATCGTTGCACTCGGAGAAATCTTCGTCGAGGTGGTACAGCTCCCACACGTCGTCGTCGAGTGACGTGTCCGGCGGATGGAACGCCACGGCCTTCCAGCCGTCAGCCCAGATGGCTCTGTGGCCGAACATCTCGAAGTACTGCCGCTCCTTGCGGGTCGGCACCACCAGCGCATCATCGGCGGTCGGTTCGAATGTGTAGGCGAGGCTGGTCCCCTCGATGGGCTGCTGGGCCACACCGGCGATCTCATCGGGGGCCGTCACGCCGACCAGGTCCAGCAGGGTGGGCGCGAGGTCGATGACGTGGTGAAACTGGGTGCGAATCTGCCCGTTGGTCAATGGGTCGATGCCTCTGGGCCACGAGATGATGAGCGGGTCACGGATGCCGCCCGAGTGGGTGTTCTGCTTATAGCGCTTGCCAGGGGTATTGCCGACCTGGGCCCAGCCCCACGGATAGTTGGTGCTGCTGGTCCGGGTACCGATGTCGTCGAGACGGGCCATGGACTCGTCCAACGGTTGGGGAGAGTCGTTGAAGTGGCGAAAGGAGTCGAGCACGCCGAACTGGCGGCCCTCCTGGGATGCCCCGTTGTCGCTGAGGGCCACCACCACGGTGTCGTCGCTGATGCCCAGGGCATCCAGCTCGTCGAGTAGGCGTCCCAATTGGGAGTCGGTGTGGTCGAGCATGGCGGCGAACGCCTCCTGGAGCCGACAGGCCACGGCCTTCTCGTCGGCCGACAGGTCGTTCCAAGCCTCGACACCCGGGTTGCGGGGGGCCAGGTCGGTACCGGGTGGGATGACGCCCATGGCGAGTTGGCGTTCGTAGACATGTTGGCGGGCGACGTCCCAGCCATCGTCGAATCGGCCCCGCCACTTTTCGAGGTAGTCGTTGGGTGCCTGATGTGGGGCGTGGGTGGCCCCAAAAGCCAGGTAGAGGAAAAAGGGGCGCTCGGGCACCATCGAGTGCTGGGTCCTCATCAGGTCGACGGCGTGGTCCACCAGATCCTCGGTGACGTGGTATCCCTCCTCGGGCGTGCGGGGTTGGTCAACGAGGCGGTTGTCCTCGTAGAGCTCGGGGTGGAACTGGTCGGTCTCGCCCTGCATGAAGCCGTAGTAGCGGTCGAAGCCCCGCTGGAGCGGCCAGTCGCCAAACGGTCCGACCGCTGACGCCTCACGCATCGGGGTGAGATGCCACTTGCCGACGGCCCACGTAGCGAAGCCGTCCTCGCGGAGCATCTCGGCCATCGTTCCGGCGGATCGAGCGATGCGGCCCCTCATGTTCGGGAACCCGGTGTCGAAGTTGGACAGGCCACGCATCCCCACCGAATGATGGTTTCGTCCGGTCAGCAGGCAGGCCCTGGTGGGTGAGCACAGCGCCGTGGTGTGGAAGTTGGTGTACCGCAGGCCCCGATCGGCCAGTCGGTCGTAGTTGGGGGTATCGACTAGACCCCCGTAGCAACTGAGGTGGGCGAATCCCGTGTCGTCGAGGAGCACCACCACCACGTTGGGCGTACCCGCCGTTGGGAGGACCGGCTCAGGCCACCACGGCGTGGACTCGCTGGTGCTTCTGGCGATGACCTGTTCGGCCTGGGAGGAAGGTGACGCATTCATGTCTCGAGCGTGGTCCATTTCTCCTGGGGAACCGTCACCGGGTCACGCCTCCTGATCGGAGCGCCTCCGCCCCTTGAGGCGCTCGTGGGTGGCCTTCGTGCCATCGTGCCAGGTGCCGGTCCACTGGTCGATCGGCATCTGGGTATTGCCGTAGTTGACCTCGAAGTACCGGTGGTGGAGCTGGTGGAAGAGGTCGCCCGCCGGAACCTCCCAGCGGCCGATGCGTACCCGGGCGAAGCCGGAATGGCTCGGCGCGGGGCCCGGGCCGTCGTACATGACGAACATCAGGATGACCAGCGGGTGGACGGGAAGCACCCAGAACACCAGGAACCCAGAGAAGTAGACGAGGTGCTCGAGGGGATGCATGGAGATGCCCGTCCACGGCGTGGGGTTCGGATTGCGGTGGTGGAGCGCGTGGACCCTCCGATACAGGGGCACGCAGTGGATGAGCCGATGATTGGCCCAGAAGTGGGTCGTGGACACGAACACCACACCCAGGGTGGCCATAAGAAGCACCACGACCGGGTTGGATGCCCAGTCTGGACGGCCGACCAGACCGCTGGCGTAAGCCCAGTGGGTCAACACCTCGTAGGCCGAGAGGAAGGCCACCCCGCTGGTCATAGTCCAGAAGACGTTGTCCCTCGTCTGGCTGCCGAAGGTGAACTTCGCTCCGGTGGTCGGCCACCGCGAGTTGAACTTGAAGTCGTCTCCCTGGGCGCGCCGGACGTACAGCCGCCAGTGGAGACCGCCGACGATCACCCCGACCAGCACGAGGTTGCGGAACCAGATCCCGGCGATCCACCCAGTCTGGAGGGTGGCCATGGTGGCCTCGCTAGGTAGTAGCCAGCGCCAGATCACCACCGACAGGACGAGATACAGGAGCACCCACGGGTAGAGGATCAGGCGGGCCGTCCAGGCCAGCGCGGCCACCGGTCGCGGCGGCCAGGCGAAGACGGCCGGGACTTCGATCGGAACCCGTGGTTCGTAGGCGCTGTTGGCCACGCCCTGATAACCGGTGCTCGTGGTGTCAGGCATTGGCGACACTCCAGCGGGGACACGGCTTCACCTGCGCCGAAGGCGTCCATCGCAGATTCCGAGTTGTCCGATTGGGTCCCATGGTCAGACCCAGTCGAGGGTCCGTTGGACAGCCTGGCTCCAACGGTTGGTGAGGCGGGCACGTTCGCCGGCATCCATAGCCGCTTGCCAGCGGCCCCCCTCTTGCCAGTTGGTCCGAATGTCGGCCAGGTCGGCCCACACACCCTCGGCCAGCCCGGCGGCATAGGCGGCACCTAATGCCGTGGTCTCCACCACCACAGGGCGCAGCACGTCGACGTTCAGTAGGTCAGCCTGGAACTGCATCAGTAAGTCGTTGACGACCATCCCGCCGTCGACCCGCAGTTCGGTCAGGTCCACGCCGCTGTCGGCCCGCATGGCGGCCAGCAGCTCTTGGGTCTGGAAGGCGGTGGCCTCGATCGCGGCTCGGGCCAGGTGTCCACGGTTGGCGAAACGGGTCAGGCCCACCACTGCTCCCCGGGCGTCGGATCGCCAGTGGGGTGCGAATAGGCCGGAGAAGGCGGGTACGAGGTAGACGTCGCCGTTGTCGTCGACGGTCCGGGCCAGGGCCTCTACCTCGGACGCATCGTCGATGACGCCCATCTCGTCTCGCAACCACTGGATGGTGGCGCCGGCCATGGCCACCGATCCCTCTAGGGCGAAGGTAGGGGGTTCGCCGGCGACCTGGGAGGCCACGGTGGTCAGCAGGCCGTGGGTGGACGGCACGGCGTCGCCACCGGTGTGCATCAGGAGGAAGCAACCGGTGCCGTAGGTGTTCTTGGCCTCGCCGGGTGAATGGCATCCCTGCCCGAACAGCGCGGCCTGCTGGTCTCCGAGAATGCTCGAGATCGGGACGCCTTCCAGTGGGCCGACGCCGGTGCCCAGGCGACCGATCGACGGCACAATCTCGGGGAGGATGGCTAGGGGGATGTCCATGGCCGCCACGAGGTCTGGGTCCCAGGCAAGCGTTCTCAGGTCCATCATGAGGGTGCGCGATGCGTTGGTGACGTCGGTGGCGTGACGGCCACCGTCGGGGCCACCGGTCAGGTTCCAGAGCAGCCACGAATCGATGGTGCCGAACAGTGCCTGGCCGGTCTCCCCACGGGCCCGTAATCCGTCCACGTGCTCGAGCAGCCATGTGGCCTTAGGGCCACTGAAGTAGGTGGCCAGTGGGAGGCCGGTGACAGCCCGGAATCGGTCCGGGTCGCCGTCAGCCAGCCGGGACACGATGCCGTTGGTACGGGTGTCCTGCCAGACGATGGCGCGGTTCAACGGCTCGCCGGTGGCCGGGTCCCAAGCCACGAGGGTTTCGCGCTGGTTGGTTATGCCGACGGCGGCCAGATCACCTGCCGACAGACCGGCAGAGGACAGTGTCTCGTCGATCACCGCCCAGGTGTTGGTCAGTATCTCGGCCGCGTCGTGCTCCACCCAGCCGGGCTGGGGAAAGTGCTGGGCGTGGGGCCTCTGAGTTGACGCCACGACCGAACCCGTCTCGTCGAAGATCATGAAGCGGGTACTGGTGGTTCCCTGGTCGACGGCCCCGACGAGGGAACCGTCGCTGACGGAGGCGTCGCCGAGGGACACGATCAGCCGGCCCGGCCGTTGACCTGACCAGGACCACGGGACCAGAAGGCCACGTGCCCGGGCACCGGGTTGCCGGTCGACCCCTCGTCGGGCTCCGGTTCACCGACGGCCACACCGACCGGGATGAGCCCCGCCCACGACGGCTCGTCTAGGTCGTCAGGGTCGTCGACCGGCCCGGCGGCCCGGGCCTTCATGGAGCACTGGTCCAGCGGCAGGACGAGGACCGTGGTGCCTTTCACCTCGATGTCGTGTGCCGGCCTGATCTGGGCGCTTCGACCGGGGATGGTGTGCTCCACGAGTCGGTCGAGGGCAGCCACCTTGGTCTCGTGATCGGTGACCTCCGTTGCCGTCCCCATCACGACTACTGAGCGGTAGTTCATGGAGTGGTGAAGACCGGAGCGGGCCAACACGAGGGCATCGAGCAGGGTGACCGTCACGCAGACCTCGACGCCGGCCTTGGCCGTGCGCAGCAGACGGCTGGCTGGCGAACCGTGTAGGTAAAGAACGTCACCGTCGCGGGCGTACAGCATCGGGATGACCACCGGATGGGCGACGCCTCCTTCCCCGGCAACGAGGCCGACGTGGGCCATGAGCCCTTCGTCCAGTACGGCGTGGATGGCGCCGCGGTCGTCGACCGCCCGTTCGGGCTTCCGCTGGAGAGTGGTTCGTTCGCTCATGCTGCTTCCTTCAGGAAAAGAGTGTTCCACGGGCCACGGTGACGGCACGACCGGTCAGGTGCACACGGTCGCCGAGTAGTTCGACGTCCAGTTCTCCACCACGGGCCGATGCCTGCTCAGCCCGGAACATGTTGCCGAGTCGGGGCGCCCACCAGGCGGCCAGGGTGGTGTGGGCTGACCCGGTTACCGGGTCCTCGGCGATCCCCACGTTGGGTCCAAATACGCGAGACACGATCCCTATGTCGTCGCGGTCGTCGCAGGCAGCGGTGACGATCACGGAACGATCTGCGAGGGCCGCCACGAGCCTCTGGTCCGGGGCACAGTTTCTAACGTCAGCGGCCGACGCAACTTCCAACAACAGATCGGTTGAACCCATTGCGGCAGCTACCACCGGGCAACCGATGGCATGGGACATGTGGTCGTCGACCACGAGGTCCGTTATCCGGTCGACCGGGAAGTCGAGCCGGATGCCGGTTCCAGCAGGGCCGGTAGCTACGGCGGTCAGACGCCCCGACCGGGTGTGAAAGCCGATCTCACCGGTCGCCCCATGCTCGGTCAGCAGCGTGTGAGCGGTGGCCAGGGTGGCGTGGCCACACAGGTCGACTTCCGCGGTCGGGGTGAACCAACGCAGTGACCACTCCCTCGAGTTGACCACCCCCTGGTCATCCACCGGGTGACAGAAGGCTGTCTCCGAGAGGTTCATCTCGAGCGCCACGGACTGCATCCAACCTTCGTCGGCGGGGCTGTCGAGGACCACCACGGCAGCCGGGTTTCCCCTGAATGGTTCGTCGGTGAAGGCGTCGACCTGGGTGAACTCCGTATTGGGCATTACGCAGCCTCGCAGATACTCCGATGACAGGGGCTCAAATAGTCGCTTCTGAACGCTGTTTCAGGTTCATGCCACCTGGTGGCGAACCTCGACAACCCGATCGGAATCTCGCCGGGGTCGCTGAGTGTCCTACCCGAGCGGACCACCTGCCAACATGGTCCGTCTTCCCCTCTCTACCGTTCTGCACCGTTCTCGATCTGACACAGGAGGCCCAATGGTTCCCCTCGACGAGACCTACGACGGGACGTTCCCGTTCGATCCGCACACGTTCGACGGCCACGGGTTTGTCCAGCACTATGTGGACGTGGGCCCGCGGGACGCCGAGCCGATCGTGCTGCTTCACGGTGAGCCGACCTGGGGCTACCTGTATCGACACATGATCGGTCCACTATCGGAGCACTACCGGGTAGTCGTCCCCGACCACATGGGCTTTGGAAAGTCCGAGACCCCACAGGGCCGCGACTACACGCTCCAGGCCCATACCGAGAACCTGGTCGCGCTGGTGGAGTACCTCGACCTGACAGGCATCACGTTCTTCGGCCAGGACTGGGGTGGTCCAATAGCCACCGCATTCACGGTGCGCCACCCCGAGCGGGTCAAGCGGATGGTGTACGCCAATTCGCTGGCTGGATACGGGCGGCTCGGCGATGAAGACGCGACCCCGATGTCCCAGTCGCGTTGGTTCAATTGGATCGGTGGCGGTTTGGAATCGGGCCGTACTTCCGACGTTCTGTTGAACCTAGGTTCGACAGTGCTATCGGTCATGAAGATCCCGGGGTTCACCAACTCGGCTGCTGTGGACGACACCTGGATCCGGGCCTATTCGGAGCCATTCCCTGACCGGGCGTCTGCCATTGGCGGGCTGGAGTTCCCCCTGGATGCCTATCTGGGCCGGATCGCCGAATACGTCATCGCAGGGGCCGGAGGTGTGCCAGACCTGGTGTCCAAACCGGCGATCCTGCTCGAAGGCATGGAGGACGGGGCAATCCCACCCGATCGCGCGATTGCCGACTTCCGGGCGTTGTGGCCCGATGCTCCGGTAGTCGAGTTACCCGGTGTGGGCCACTATTGCCAGGAGGACGCCCCCGACGTCCTGGTGGCCCGGGTCAAGGACTTCCTCCAGGCCAACCCCTAGGGTTCCGCCCGGTTAGTCGACGCCGCCTAGGTGGCTATGAGTGTCAGCAGCCTCCTCGTCGGGCCAGTTGGTGCGCCACACCTCTGACTGTACGTAGCCCATTGGAATCGATCGGGTGTCAAAGCCATCTACTGGCTCGATCATCGGCTCGGCCACCACCCGGTGGTTTGGCACCGCGAAGAACGGGGCGCTGTACCGCTCGGCCCCGTCGGAGATGGCCACCCGATGAGGCGTGGAAATCAGGCGACCTCCCGACCAGACCTCCAATACGTCCCCTACGTTGACCAGCAGTGCCCCCTCAGGGCACCCGGCTTCAACCCATCGACCGTCACGGGTCCTCACCTCGAGGCCTCCTACCGGATTGGGATCAAGCACGGTCACCACGGTGATGTCCTTGTGGGGATGGAACCCGGGCGCCAGGTCGTCGGGGCGTCGGGGCGGGTAGTGAAGCAGGGTCGTGTTGGTCAGTGGCGTCTCCATGGCCTCGGCCAGCACGGATCGATCCAGTCTCATCTCGTCAGCCAGCACGTCCAGGAGTCGGTCCACGAGGCCTTCCATGGCCGCCCACCAGGACGCCACCACCTTCGGCATTCTCGCCGGGTGGTCGGGCCATCGGTTCGGCCCGTAAAGATCGCACTCGTCGCTGACCGGGTGTCCCGGCGGGCACTCCCAGTGGAGCTTGTAGCCCTCAAAGGCATCGGCTGGAGCAGTGTCGTCTCCGGCATCCGAATCTCGGTTCGGGGTGAAGAAGCGCAGCGGGATGAAGCCCCGGTAATTCTCCCGGGTGATGGCCTGCTGAGCCTTGGTGGCCTCGTCCGCTGCGAACAGATCGACCAGGAGTTCGCGCATCGCCAACAGGCAGGCTTCTGGCACCCCGTGCTCTCGCACAGCCACAAACCCGACGGTCGATAGTGCGTCTGCCACGCCGGATCCGTCAACCAGGTCGACTACCGGTACGTCAGGGGCCGAAGCTCCCCTCATTAGATGATCGGCAAATCGGCCGGTGCCCGACGGGACAACAGTTCGGGTCCGTCGGCCCGCAGTACCAGGTTCTCTTCGTGGACCATCATCCGACCGGGCGCCCAGGTGAGACCTGGTTCGAGGGTTAGAACCATCCCCTCCTCCAGCACTGTGCCATCGTCCGCGGTGTGCGAGGGCCACTCCGTGACCTGCATGCCTAGTCCGTGGCCTAGTCGGCCCACCGAGTTGCCGAGCGACCCTCCGGCGTCGAGAACTTCAGCCATGGCCCGCCACAGGTCACTGGTGGTGGCTCCCGGCTTGGCCGTAGCCAATCCAGCCTCAGTGGCCTCCCATACTGTCCGATAGGCCCGTTTTGCGTCAGCATCGGCCCCTCCGAAGGCCACGTAGCGGTCAAAGTCGCTGGAGTAGCCGTCAAAGACCGACCCGGTGTCGAACATCAGCAGATCACCTGACTCAATCACCCGATCCGAGGGCTGCTTGATGATGTCGTCGAAACCCGGGCCGGTGGCCCCCACGAGATACGGCACGTCATCGGCGCCGCGCTCCAAGAGATCGATGCGGAACGCCCGGAAGGCTTCTCGCTCGGTCATACCAACCGACAACAGGTCGCCAATCCCCTCAAAGGCACCTGAAACCACGTCACAGATGTGGGCCACCTTGGCGATCTCTCGATCGGACTTGACCATACGGAGGCCACGCACCACGTCGGTGGCGTCGACAAAGTTCGCCGGGACAATCCGGTCCCGCAGCAGATCCAGGTCGGCCAGGGGCATCCGGACGTGAGTTTCGTGACCCATGGGCAAACCGATCCTCGTCGGTGTGCTGTCAACACCCCCGGTCAGTTCGGCCAAGGTGTCGACCAGAAGGGCCAGGCCGTCGTCGGTCGGCCGTGGGGCCGGCCAGGTCCGAATGTCGGTTACCCACGTGGTGCCCATGGCTGAGGCGCCGATCCCCGGGATCACAGCAACTGGCCGACCCTCGGCAGGCAGGATCACGAACCACGGCCGGGTTGGGCTCTGCCAGAACGGCGTGTGAAACCCCGTCAGGTACCGGACTTCCGGCTCGGTGCACACCAGTAGGGCGTCCAGGCCCCGCTCGGCCATCATCGCCTGTGCGCTGGCGGCCCTAGCCACGAACTCCGATTCGGGAAATCCCCGCTCAGGAACCGCTATCTCCGTCACCTTTCCAGCCCCAGGGAGAACAGTCTCCCTAGACCCGACAGGTCGTCGTCGATTCCCGCCAGGCGCAGTAGGTGCCACCCAAAAGCCAGGTTGCTGGAAATGACCGCCACCCCTAGTTCGGCTTCCAGATCGGCGGCCACGCCGTAGGCCCGAAGGCTGGTGCACGACACGAACACGGCGTCCAATGCTTCTGGGTCCGAGTCGCCTGTGCAGTTGGCGACCATCTCCCGGACGGCGGCGGCCACTGAAGCTTCGGTGATACGAGCAACGTTGGCGTCGCTCTCCTCAAGGAACGATCCGGCGGCGGCCACGTCAAGCCCACGGTCCTCTAGAAGACTCACAATTCCAGTTGTCACCTCGGCGTTGTAGGGCGTGACCACCGCAATCCGACGCGCCCCGAGTGCCTCCATAGCAGCCAGCACGGCGCTAATCGGGTTGGTGTTAGGTACTTCAGGATGGGCCCGATGCAGGGCGGAAGATACCCGCTCCTCCCCGATCAGGGTGGCCGCTGAGGTACAGCCGTAGCCGATGACGTCAAAACCCATGACCTCCGGAAGCAGGCCGGCCGCCTCGGGAATCCGGGTCTCCATGGCCAGCAGGGACTCGGCGGTCACCCGATCCTCCATCGGGATGCGAGTAGCGAATGCAGCCACCCCCTTGGGCCATAGCGAGGCCAACTCCGCCTCCACGGTCTGGTCGTTCTCCAGTACCACCAAGCCGATCCGGGCCCGACTGCCGAATCCGGCATCGGTATCGAACGGGAGCTCCTTCAGTTCCACGGTCATCCCGAAGTCACCTGGGCCTGCTGGTCGAAGAACGACGCGGTTGAGGGCAACTCTCCGAGGGCCATCTCGTACGGCGTGGCACGAATTCGACCGGTTACTACGCCGCGCACCACCTCCCCTTCGTTAACGCTGGGAATGTGGTTGGGGTGCAGGATCCGACTGTCCTCGGACCGGTAGCTGAAAATGGCCAACGTCCGGGGCACCTCGGTCAGGTTGGGCGCTGAGCCATGGACGAGGCGGGTGTGCATCAGGCACGCCGAACCGGCCGTCCCATAGCAGGCCACCGGTGTGCCGAGGTGGGCAAGGTCCTCGTCTACGACTGTCCCAGTGAACACCCCGTCCTGCCAGTGCTCGAAAACTGGGCCACGGTGGGTGCCCGGGATGACCTCCAGGGGCCCGTTGTCAGGTGTCACATCATCCACGAACAACAGGGCAGCGAGCATGTCATCGTTGCTGTGGGCCTCGTAGGCGAAGTCCTGGTGGAACTTGACCACCGTATTGCTGCCCGGTTGCTTGCAGTTGGTCTTTACGTTGTTGACCACTAGGTCGGGGCCAACCAACTGAGCCGCTGCGTCGACCAACGGACTGTCCCTCATGATCCGCAGGTGGACGTCGCACACCTCCTGCGGGGATGCCACGCGGCGCAGCGCCGGTTGTTCCGCGCTGTGGCCGGGTTGTACGTCGAACCGTGCCCGCCCGTCCATCGTCGTGCCGAACGGGCCGTCATGGTTCCGGCTCTCCTCCACCCAAGAGGCGATCGAGGCTTGGAGGTCGACCAGGTCGGTGATCGAAACAGCGCCGTCCATCATCACGTAGCCGTCGGACCAGAAGGCTGTCACCTGCTCGTCGGTGAGTGGTAACGGATCGGAAGCGCTCATGGTTGAGATCCTGTCATTCGATTCCGCGTTCGTAGTGCTCCGTTGGCGACGGGTCTGTACGGAGATCCCGGATCGCTTGTTGTACGTCGGTGATTGCCTCCTCGAGTTGACCGGCTGCCCACTCGTTGTCGATACCGAATGGCAAGTCGTCAACCACCTTCTGGAGTCTGCCGACTCCTCGCCAGGCAGCGTGCCGGGCCCACTCGGTAGCCAGTACCGCCGGATCATCCACTCCAACAAGATCGCGTGACCGGGACTGATCGTCACCGCTGCGGTCGAGAGACACATACCCGTTGACCATTGTGATGCGCTCGGCCGCCGAGTCCAAGGGTGCACCACGATGTACAACCATGTTGCCGTGTAGCGCGATGGCCCATCCGGGGCCCGGGAAGTCGGGAACCACCACCCGATCGGTCGGGGGACGCTTCCCGGCCGCGGCAAATGTCGCGGCGTCGTCCTTCGTTCCCAGAAAGACCTCGAAGCGACCCCCCGGGAGGGTCGTGGGGTCGCTGACCATCATCACGTAGTCCAGAGCCAGGGTGTCGTGGTGCCACTTGTCGACAGCGTCTCCCACGCTGGCGGGTTCGTAGTTGAGGTGCCCGAGGTGAAGCGGCATGGTGTGGGGTGCCACGGCCGTGCCGTACACCTCCGCCATCATCTCGGTGACTTCTGATGAGAGGCACAGGTCCCGAAGCCACCGCGACCGGTAGCAGCCACCACGGACCATGTTCTCGATGCGATCTCGGGCGTTGGTCTGGAACGCACGTAGTCGGCGGGCCGTGTCCAGTAGGACCGCCGCTCCGTCGTCGGACAAAATGCGGAACGGCGTCGAAAAGGCCACCGGGGTGGCCGTCGCGGCAATCTCATCAAGCCGATAACCGAGGTCGGTCAACATAGTGACGCCGGTGGGTGGTCGGATATCCAGGTGGAGCGTCGGATCGAAGGCCGGCTCGTCGTCTAGCCACTCGTACCCATCAGGTCGGACCTGGGGAAATGGGACCGCCACTGACATCTTTGGGACTCCTCGGTTGGCGACTATTGGCGACGGCTGCATGTCGTCGACCCTACTCATTTGGGACCAAATGATCTAACCTGGGGGTGCGAATCATGGACCACGATCAGAGGTGCTGCAAAAGCCGCCGGGCGTCCAACAGGGCTGAGGCCACGTCACGACTGGCCACACAGTCGCCCACTCGATAGAGCAGGTAACCGCCGTCTGTTCCGGTGAACGCAGGTTGGGCCCGACCTCCAGCCAGCGCCTCCAGGTCCACCACGCCGCCGTTGGCGGAACCCTCTCGTAGGGTCACATATAGGTCCTCGTCGGGCACCACGCCGTGCTCGACGACCACGGCGTCCACCATCCGATCTACCTCCTCCCGGGTGTACTCGTTACGCATCACTGCCCGTAGAAACCCGCCATCGGTCGGTTCCACTGCAACTAGCCGGTGATCGGGTGTCATCGTCACGCCGCCCTCGTAGAGCATCCGTAGGTACGTAGGCCCCAACGGTGTGGCCAGGTCGAGGCCGACATGACGGTCAGGGGTGACCACCTCGATGCCCGACACCCCCAGGAGGTCGGCTTTGCCGGCCAGGAACTCGACGACGGCCAAGCCCCGCTCGGCGCCATGGTCGTCGTACACGAGCACCCGGCCTTCCGGTCGGACCGACCCGCCCAAGACGTCCCACGCCGTGGACACCAAGTCTGCGCCCATCTCCATATACGAGACCTCAGGTGTCCCGCCCGTGGCCACGATGACCACGTCAGGCCCCTCGGCCAGTACGTCGCTTACATCCACGGGCGTGGACAGACGAATGTCGACGCCGACCAGGGCCACCTCGTCGACTAGCCAGTCCACGAGCCCGGACACCTCGCGCTGGCGTTCACCCGCCCGGGCCATCAATGCCAACTGCCCCCCGAGACGATCCTG
>JAAZZG010000007.1:89611-92048 GCA_014237715.1 Acidimicrobiales bacterium | reverse complement strand
GGCCCGCCACCCTTCGAGGAGTTGGAAGAACTCGATGGATCCGCCCCCGTAGGGCGCGGCCTGGATGGCGCTTGGTTCGCGGGCTTGCCCTTCGTTGTTGTAGTAGCCGGGGGTGCAGTCCGCGCCGCCGAGCGTTCCCATGGCGCCAAGGCCTTTTTCGACGATGGTGGCTACCCATGCTTCTTCGCCTTGTTCGGAAGCTTCGACGGTGGCCGCTCCCTGGTGGAGGGCGTGGCCGATGATGTGGGCCAGGTGGGTGGTGAGTTCGTCGAGGAGGTGCGGGAAGTTCGCGGTGAACGCGGCTTGGCTGATTTGCATGAAGAAGCAGTTCGGGAACCCGCGGCTCTGCATGCCGTGCAGTGTCGACATGCCGGTGGCCCATTTTTCGGACAGGGTCTGGCCGCGGCTTCCGATGATTTCGTAGCCGGCCCGGCGGGCGTAGGAGGTTCCCACTTCGAAGCCGGTGGCGAAGATGATGCAGTCGACTTCGTATTCGACTCCGTCGACCACCAGGCCGTGTTCGGTGATCCGGTCGACGCCTTTCCCGGCGGTGTCGACGAGTTCCACGTTGGGTCGGTTGAACGCCGGCAGGTACTCGTCGTTGAACGTGGGGCGTTTGCAGAACATCCGGTAGTAGGGCTTGAGTTTCTCGGCGATTTCCGGGGAGTCGACGAGGCCGTCGACCCGGGATCGGATTTCGTTCATCTTGTCGAAGTTGGCCATCTCGAGGATCTCGGCAATGTCGGCGCTGCCGTCGGCTTGGGCGTCGCGGAAGCGGCGGATCATCATGCCGATCAGATCGGTCCACCCGTCGTCGACCAGGTCTTCGGTTTGGGGCACGCCGGAGACGAGGCCGTTGAAGTTCTCCATTCGCTGTTTCTGCCATCCGGGTTGAAGACCGGCGACCCATTGGGAGTCGGTGGGTTCGTTGCCTCGCACATCCACCGACGAGGGGGTGCGTTGGAACACGTAGAGGTGCTGGGCTGTCTCGCCGAGAAACGGCACGCATTGGATGGCGCTGGCACCGGTGCCGATCACCGCGACCCGCTTGTCGCCCAGCCGGTCAAGGTCCCCGTCGGGCCCGCCGCCGGTGTAGTCGTAGTCCCATCGGCTGGTGTGGAACGCGTGGCCTTGGAAGTCGCTGATGCCGGGGATGCCGGGGAGTTTCGGCCGGTTGAGGGGCCCGTTGGCCATGGCCACGAACCGGGCTCGCAGAGCGTCTCCCCGGTTGGTGGCGACGATCCACCGGGCGTCGTCTTCGTCCCAGGTCATGCCGGTGACTTCCGTTTGGAACATCACCCCGTCGTAGAGCCGGTAGTGCTCACCGAGACGCCGGCTGTAGTCGAGGATCTCCCGGGCGTACGAGTATTTCTCCTGGGGGATGTAGCCGACTTCTTCGAGGAGCGGCAGGTAGATGTAGGACTCGATGTCGCACTGGGCTCCCGGGTACCGGTTCCAGTACCAGGTGCCGCCGAAATCGCCGCCTTTTTCGATGATCCGTAGGTCTTCCACGCCGGCTTCGCGGAGGCGGGCTCCCATCTGGAGGCCGCCGAAGCCGCCTCCGACGACGATCACGTCGACCTCGTCGGTGAGCGGCGGCCGCTCGATGGGAGATTCGACGTACGGATCGTCGGTGTAGTGGGCGAACTCTCCGACGGCCTCTATGTACTGGTCGTTTCCGTCAGCGCGCAGCCGTTTGTCCCGTTCGACGCGGTAGCGGTCCCGCATAACGTCGGGATCGAAGCGGCCCTCGGCGGGGCTGGCGGTTTCAGCCTGTCGGCTGGTGGTACTCAGCGTTGGGGTCCTTCTCCACGGAGCTGCGGTGCTGTCAACAAACGCATCGGTGAACGGTCTTTCAAAATACTCGGCTGGTTGCGGCCGGCGCCTCTCAACCGGTCAGGGGTTCGGTCATCGTCAGGTTTGGCGTTCGATTATGGACCACGTTGGAGGGTGCTGCCTAAGCCGCGGTCAACGGTCCTTTGCAATCTTGCAATAAGCAACGTGGAACTCTTGCTCACCACTCAGTACAAGCCGCCGAAAGCAACTGGCCGCCGACCGCCGGGTCAAAGTTCCCGTAGTAAATGATCCTTTCGCCGCTGGGCAGCAGGAGCACTTCCGGGTCGTTCCCGAAGTAGAGGCCTGTATACGCCTCGTCAGTAAAGGTCAGACCGTCGACCGACGTGGCGCGCCAGAGGCCGTCGGGTGCACCTACCTGCGAGGCCCGAAACTTGCCATAGAACAGTGAGACTGAACCATCGGCCGCAATCACCGGGAACGGGTGCTCAGCCGAGTCAGTGAGGTACGGCGCTCCCTCTCCCAGGCGCCAGCCAGGGTCAACAGTCCATTCAAGGAGGTCAGTAGAGGTAGCGCTGCCGGACCGCTTGCCACCCGGTCCCGTACCTGGCACTGCCAAGGTGGAGTAATACATCCGCCAGAG
>JAAZZG010000007.1:0-89121 GCA_014237715.1 Acidimicrobiales bacterium | reverse complement strand
CCGAAGCAGTGCATGACCTGATCGGTCTCTGCTTGGCCCATGGGGCGTGTCCGCAGCGCCTCGAAGGTGGCGTCACCCAACGAATGGAAAATGCACGCCTCGTTGTCAGGCCTCAGATGGTTCAAGACGTTGGCATCGTCAAGGCGATAGTCGTAGCCGTCGACTACCTGCGTGTTAACAGATTCGGACAAGTTGGTTGAATCCATGGTCGTGGCCGGTGCCATGGTCGTGGTTGGCGCGGCTGTGGTCGCTACCGCAGTCGTTGCAGGCACCGTCGTAGTAGTCGGCGCCGCAGTCGGTGCCGCAGTCGTCGTCGCGGCGACCGTTGTTGTCGGTGCCGCAGTCGTCGCGGCGACCGTTGTTGTCGGCACTGCAGTTGTGGTCGGCACCTGAGTTGCTACAGGGGCAACCGTCGTTGCTGCCGAGGTGGTGTCCGAACCACCACCACAGGCCGAAGCCACCAGCAACACAGCCATCGCAACCGCGGACTTCTTCACGGTCAGAGTCTGCCACCCCTCCCCCGAGGGGGCGGGGCCAAGGGGCGGGGCACCCGCGGGAAGTCAGCGACCGGCAGCCGGATCACCGAAACGGGAGTGACCGGTCGGCTGGTCAGTTGCGGGGCACGTCGGCCCAGGCGATCTCCTTGTCGACCCGCACGTCGCCGGGCAGACCCAAGATCCGTTCGCCCAGGATGTTTCGCATGACCTCGGACGTTCCACCCTCGATGGTGTTGGCCCGAGACCGGAGAAATGCGTACCTGGGATGGATACCCGGCCCCCGGAGGCCGGTAGGCCGCTTGCGTTCGTATCCGGCCTCGTAAACCATTCCGTCGGCACCCAGGAGGTCCATGCAGGTCTCGTAGATCCGCTGGTTCATCTCAGCCGACATCATCTTGGTGACCGACCCCTCGGGGCCGGGGTTGCCTGACTTAGAGGTCTCCCGGGCCCGCCAGTTCGTTAGGCGAAGTGCCTCGGCCTGACTCCACAAGTCGGTGACCCGGTCGCGCATGACAGTCCGCGTCACCGGGTCCAGCGAGTCCCTCGTCTCGCCCCACAGATTCACCAGGTCGCCGATGGGGCCCGAACCCTTCTTCGGCACGCCACCACCGAGGGCCACCCGTTCGTTCATCAACGTGGTGACCGCCGCGGCCCAGCCGTTGCCGACCTCGCCGAACACCCGGTCGTGGGGAATCCGCACGTCGGTCAGGAAGATCTCGTTGAACTCGGCTTCACCGGTGATCTGGTGCAGGGGCCGAACTTCAACGCCCTCGGACTCCATGTCCAACAGGAAGTACGTCAGTCCCTTGTGCTTCGGCTGATCCGGATCGGTTCGGGCAACCAACATCCCCCACCGAGATACATGGGCCAGCGTCGTCCACACCTTCTGGCCGTTGACGATCCACTCGTCGCCGTCACGAACCGCCCGACTGGACAGCCCCGCCACATCCGAGCCAGCGCCGGGCTCACTGAACATCTGGCACCAGACCTCTTCACCCGTGTACATCGGACGGAGAAGGCGCTGCTTCTGTTCGTCGGACGCGTAGGTGAGCACCACCGGCGCGCCCATCCCGATGCCGATCGGGTTGATGTTGAGATCGTGGTAGGTCACCCCGGCAGCCCGCAACTCACCGTCGACCACCGTCTGGAGCCGCCGGCTGGACAGACCCAGACCACCCAGCCCCTCGGGGAACTGCACAAGGGCGAGGCCGCGATCGAACTGTGCGCCCCGGAACTCGAACTGATCAACCTGGTCCGGCGGCACGTCGGCCACCAATTGCCGCGCCATCTCCCGGACCTCTGCTTCGGTCACCTCAGTCATGATCACTCCCGGCTCACATGGTTATCCGGGCGGTCCCGGAGCCGGGCGCGAACCTATCCAGCGGTAGCTCTCAGCCCCGAACCGGGGAACCCGCAGCTTGCGCCGAAGCAGTCGTTCCCTAGCTGACTCAGATGCCCAGACGGCCAGGCTGACTCAGCCGGGATCAGGTGACCGGGTCGCCACCGAACGTGAGCTGGCCCGTCATCTGCGGACTCGCCGGCAAACCGGTCTCAGGAGCGGTCGACGCCGCCATCTCCGTGTCCCACTCGTCGCTCTGGTCCCACTGGTGACCGGCGAAGGGGTCCTCACGGTTGAGCGGCTCTTCTCCCGACTGACCGCCGGAACCGGCGGGCGTCGCGCCACCTGTCGCAGGATGCCGGTCGACGCCGAGGAAAGCCCTGGCTAGGAGCGGGGTCTCCTCTGTGTCGGGAATCAACTCGGCGACGGGCTCGTCGGCATCGGTAACCGCCTGTCGGGCCTTCTCGAGGGGATGAACCGCCGCCTCCGATCGAACACCAGGGCGGATGGGCTCCACGTCGGCTACCGGACGAAGAACCTCGCTGGACCTGTTGCCCTCCATGCCGGCCGCCTCGTCGGTGGTCATGGGGCGCGCCGGCAGCGGAATCACCGTGCCGACACCACGGGCATCGATCAGTTCCCACCCGACTGGCGCCCGGAGACGGTCGATGTGCGTCGCACACAGCACCACGGCACCCGGTCCATCCACCTCGGCGAGATCGTGGATGGTGAAGGTCAGATCAGAAACGTCCATCACCACCAGGACGTCAGCCGGGCCCAGGCAGGCCGAACGCATACACAGATCCCGCATGGGGCTCAAAGGTACTTCCGGACCTGCTTCTCGACGGGGACACCCCCGGCCCTCCACCTGACCGCCAAGCCCTCCGGAGGGGACACCCACGAGCCCTAGGCTCACCGGATGCTGCCCGTACTCGGCGTCGATGCCGACGACACCCTGTGGGAAAATGAGGAACGCTTCCACGAGGTGGAGCAACGCTTCCGCGACCTCATGACCCCGTGGGCCGACAGTGAGACGGCCGATGCCGCCCTCCTGGCCACCGAGCGGGCCAACATTGCCCGCCACGGCTATGGCATCAAAGGTTTCGTCCTGTCGATGGTGCTCACCGCCGTCGAAATCTCCGACGCTGCGATCGACGCCCGTTCACTGGCCGGCATCGTCGGCTGGGGCCACGAGATGCTGGCCCATCCAATCGAACTACTCGACGGGGTGCCCGAGGCCCTCGACGCGCTGGGCTCCACCCACCGACTGCTGCTCATAACCAAGGGCGACCTAGGCGACCAACTGGGCAAAGTCCGACGCAGTGGCCTGGCCGACCGGTTCTGGCGGGTCGAAGTGGTCCCCGAGAAGGACCCACAGACGTACCGAGACGTGCTGGACCGCCACGGCGTCGACCCCGCCGAGTTCACCATGGTCGGCAACTCGGTGAAGTCGGATGTGCTGCCCGTCCTGGCCATCGGAGGATGGGCTATCCACGTGCCCCACACCACCACCTGGGTGTTCGAGGAACCCGACCCTGACGAACTGGCCGGCGTGGAGTTCCCCATCGTGGATCGGCTCGGAGACGTGCCCGGACTCTTGGCCGGCTAAACCGGGCCCGAACACCCGACTCAGAGAACAGACTCGGTGTCGGATTCCAACTCACGGCCAGCGGCTCAAGCCTTCCTCGGAACCCTCAGGCCCACTTCCGGAACTCAGACCTTCCCCGGAAACACGTACGCGCCGTCGGCGGCCACCCGGGCCATCACATCGGCCACGTCCACCACCCGGGGGCCGTCACGCACCACCGACAGGTGGACCCGTTCGCCCGCCACCAGCCGCCGCTTCCGCTCCCCGTCAAAGGCCAGTAGCAACGGTCCGTTGACCTCCACCTCCTCGCCGGGCTCCAAGCGCCGTACCTCGGCGAGGCCCAGATCGGCGTAGTGCCCGGGAGCGGTCGGTCCCCGCACCACCCGGTCACAATCCTCAGCCGGTCCGAATCGCAGCAGCAGGCCCGCATCCTCATCGCACCCCACCGGTTCGATCAGTCCACCCACTCCGGAGAAACCGACTGATGCCGGATCGGCCCGCGATAAAACAGCGGTCCGCAGGTTGGCCGGCTCGAACAACTCGAAGGAACCCAAATACGGATCGTCCACCGCCACCGCGTCGACCAACGCAAGATCATCTGGGGCCGACGCACCGTCGGGCCGGACCCGCACCACCATCGCCCGTCGGGTCACCTCATCGACCGGCACCCGACCAGTGGCCACGTGGCCGGCCGCCGCCCCGGCAATCGTGGCTTCGGCCAGCACCGGGAAGGCATTGTTCGTCCCCGTCGATAGCGGAACCACCACCAGATCGGGCCATGCGCGCGCCGCGGCCCGGTTCGTCCCATCACCGCCCAGCACTACGACCACCCCGCAGCCGAGGTCCCGCATGGCGGCCACCGCGGCCACCGTGTCCTCCTCGGTGAACGTCATCTCGTGATCCAGCCAGTGAAGGTCGAGGCCCCGCATGGTCTCGGTGGCCCGCTGCACGATCCGATGGGTGTCGGTGTGCACGACAAACCGATCGACCCCCGCCTCCCGGGCCCCTAGCACGACGCGCCGGACCACGTTGGCCTTGTCCTCGATGGTCACCGCCCCAGCAGCAGCCACCGCCCGCCGCACGTCGGTGCCCGACCGGGGGTTCACCACCAGGCCGACCGCCAGAGGAAGCGGGAGCGATGATCCGGCGCTGCCGATCGCGGTGTCGGTGCCGGTCGCGGTGTCGGTGCCGGTCGCTGAGTCTGTGTTCGCGTCCATCACGGCAGGTGACCGTAGCCACTCGGCCATGCCCGGGTCCGCTAGGGACCCCGTCAGGGAGCACACCTATGGTCGATCCGGATGGACGACCAGGCTGATCCCGCCGATACCGGCGAGGCCCGAGGCGCACCGCCTCCCGGGCGGTGGCTCTCCAGAACACGCGAGCGGATCCGCCGCCGACCGGACTACCGACGCCTCGTCCTCATCACCGCCCTGTTCGGCACCGCAGCTGGTAGTTACCCGGTCACCGTGCTGTCGGCCTCACTCCCCCACATCGCCCGGGATCTGGGCACCACCGACGACATCATCACCTGGGTGATCGCCGCACCGATGCTGGCCTTTGCCGTGATCACGCCGATCATCGGCAAGATCGGCGACCTTTACGGCCACCGCCGCACCTACCTGGTCAGTTTCTCTCTGGGCACGGTTCTGGCCCTGGCCACCTCGCTGGCCTGGGGCATCACCTCGCTGATCGTGCTGCGGACACTGGCTCAGGCCGCCAAGGCCGCATCAGGCCCGTCAGCCATGGCGATGATCCTGTCGGTCTTCCCGCAACGCGACCGGACCCGAGCGCTCGGCATCTGGGCGGCGGTGGTCGCCCTGTCGCCGGCCGTCGGCGTCGTCACCGGCGGACCGCTCGTCGAGTGGTTGGGCTGGCGGATCCTGTTCGTGGTGCAGGGCCTCACCGTGGGCCTGGCCCTGTTGGCCGCTCTGCTCGTCGCCCCGGAGACCCCGCGGCGGTCCGGCATCCGCTTCGACGTGCCCGGCGCCATCACCCTGGGCATCGGGGTCAGCGGACTCCTGCTGGCCATCAACCGGGGCATCAGTTGGGGCTGGACCAACCCGATCGTGCTAGTCGCCGCGACGTTGGCCCCCATGAGCCTCGGGTTGTTCGTGGCCGTCGAGAACCGGTCCAATGCGCCGCTTCTGCCACCGGCACTGTTGCGACGGCGGGCCTTCACCCGCCCCATGACCTCCCAGGCGGTCCTGCAATCGGGCTACATGGGGGCCATGGTCATGGCGCCGTTCCTCCTCGAACGGCGCTGGGGGTTCCGTCCCACGATCATTGGACTGGTGATGCTGCCCCGACCCCTGTCGTTTGCCTTGTGCGCCCGACTTGGGGGCCATCACGACCCGAAGCATGGGGCGCGACGGGTGGCTGTCACCGGAATGCTGGTATTCGCGTTTGCCATGGTGCTCGCCGGAGTGGGCGCCCAGCAGCGATGGCTGCCCATGTTTCTCAGTGGGGCGATGCTGGCCGGCGCTGGGAGCGGTTACATCCGGCCTACGGTGGCCAACTCGGTCACCGCTGCCGCCGGAGACGCCGATATCGGGATCGCCGGTGGATCGATGAACATGCTCCAGCAGATCGGCGCAGCGGTCGGCATCACCGTGCTGACCGCGCTGATGGCCGACTCCCTGAGCGGCACCCGGTTCCTGTTGTTGCACCTGGCGGCGGCCGGCGCGGGGCTCGTGGCGGCCTGGCTGGCTCTGGGCATCCAGGACACGCCGACGGGCAGTGACCCCAGCTGACCCGCGTCAGCTGTAGTCGTAGAAGCCGCGACCGGTCTTGCGACCCAGGTGCCCCGCTGCGACCATGCGCCGTAGAAGCGGGGGCGGCAGATAGAAGTCGTCGCCATACTCAGCGAACAGCGTCTCGGCCACCAGCATCATGGTGTCCAGGCCAATCATGTCGCTGAGTTCCAGCGGACCCATCGGATGGGCGGCACCCAACTTCATGCCATTGTCGATGTCGGCGGCCGTGGCGTGACCGTCGGCGTACATCCTCATCGCGGCGTTCAGGTACGGCACGAGCAGCATGTTGACCACGAAGCCCGCCCGGTCCTTGGCGGCCACCACGACCTTGTCCAGCACGTCGGTAGCGAACACCGTCATCGACGCTGTCACCGCCTCGCTGGTCCGTACCGACGGGATGACCTCGACCAGCTTCATAACCGGCGCCGGGTTGAAGAAGTGGAGGCCGATCACCTGTTCCGGCCGTCCGGTAGCCATGGCGATGTCGATGATCGGAATGGACGACGTGTTGCTGGCCAGCACGGCATCCGGCGAGGTGACCGCCTCGTCCAATGCGGCGAAGATCTCCGCCTTTAGGTCGAACGACTCAACCACCGCCTCAACCACCAGGTCGGCGTCGGCTAGGTCGCCGTAATCAGTGGTGAAGGTGAGATTGGCCAGCGCCGCTGCGTGGGCCGCCTCGTCGAGCTTCCCCCGCTCCAGGGCTCGGTCCAAGGAACGTCGGATGCCGGCCTCGCTGCGCTCGGCGGCCTCGGCGGACACCTCCTTGATCACAGTGGAGAGTCCAGCCTTGGCCGTGAGCTCGGCCACACCACCGCCCATCTGGCCACCGCCAACCACGGCGACTCGCTGAATTCCCATCACTCGGCCTCGGCCACGGTGACGGACTCGATCACCACGTCGGTCGTAGGCCGATCGCCGGGCCCAGTGGCTACCTCCTGGATGGCTGTCGCCACCTCGACGCCCTTGATCACCTTGCCGAACAGCGCATAGGCGGGCGGCAGACCGACACCGCTCGGACCGGTAACGACGAAGAATTGGCTGCCGTTGGTGTCCGGGCCGGCGTTGGCCATGACCAACGAACCGACCTCGTAGCGGCCGGGCTTGGGTAACTCATCGGCGAAGCGGTAGCCAGGGCCGCCGCGACCCGAACCCTCGGGGCAACCACCTTGGATCACGAACCCATTGATGACCCGGTGGAAGATCAGCCCATCGAAGTAGTGCCAGCGGGCTAGGTACACGAAGTTGTTGACCGTCTGGGGGGCGGCGATGGGATCCAGGTGGATGGTCATCGAGCCCATGGAGGTGACCATCTCGGCGGTGTACGTCTTTGCCGGGTCGATGACCATCGGCGGGGCAGCCGGAAAGGTGGTCCGGCGCTCGTTGGAACCGTCGACTTCGGGAATCAGGTCGGACATGGGGCCTCCTCAGCCTGCGGGTTGCTCTTCATCGGCACTGAGCCGGGGTGCAGGCTACGGCGACGCGGCCTTCCCGCCGCCCCGCCGCGGTATCACCCTGTGACGCGCGGGCCTTCGCTACGGTGCCGCGCATGGCACCCCGGTCGACACCGAGGACTCCAGACCCCCGTGTCCTGGACCCCTCGTTGGACCATCCGCTGCGAAACGGACCCCTCCATCGGCGCTCCGCCTTCCGTAGGGGGACTCCGTCGGAACCGGCCAACTGGGTTGGTCTGGTATGCCCGTCATGTGAAGTGGCTTGGCGAGGAGACCCCGTCGAGCCGTGCTGGGCCTGCGGATCGGCTGGTCGACGCCCAGCCGGCACCACCGTCGTCAGCGAGTAGACCCGCCCCGGGCACGCCCCAGTCAAAGTTCCCGGGCGTACATCCGAACGGTCTTCCCGGTTCCCTCATCGGACTGTTCCCCGACGTCCGAAAACCCCATGGCGTCGTGGAAGGCCAACGACCGCTCGTTGCGGGGCACCGTGTTGACCTCGGCACACAGGTGGGTATGCCCGTCCGAGGTAGCCATGAACGCCTCGTAAAAGGCACGGCCTACGCCGGCGCGGTAAGCCGATGGATCGACCACCACCCTGTCCACATAAAGGAACCTGTCGAAGCGCTCGCTGAACCACCTGTAGTTGAGGCTGTCGTAGCCGACACCGGGGCCATCGAGACCTACCAGCAGGGCCGCTGGTCCCGAGACCGTGGAACTGGGCACCTCGGCCACCACGCAGCACCGAGCCACGGCGAAGAACCAGGCCATCTCATCCAGGGTCAGTTCATTGACCGCCGGAACCGCGGCGTTGTTCAACTCGAGCATGCGGCCCAGATCGTCGGAGGTAGCGGGTCGGATCAGCACGGGTAAATCCCACCACGGATCCACGATGAGGTGCCACCCGGCGACACCGGGATGACACCAGGTCCAAGGTTTTTGTTCTTTACGCGCCCCTAACGCTTTGGCTGCTTCTTTTGACTATTCGACTCCTACGATTCGACTCCATGACCTCCACGAAAACCGGCGAAAGCACCACGCCCATGGGAACTGCTGCTGCCCGCATGGTCGGCGGCTCAAAGGTCTACGGAACCGGAGACACCGAAGTTCGTGCCCTCGATGGCGTGGACGTCGAATTCGAACGGGGCCGGTTCACCGCCATCATGGGTCCATCGGGATCGGGTAAGTCGACACTCATGCACTGCTCGGCGGGGCTCGACGACCTGACCTCGGGCACCGTCCACATCGGCGACGTTGAACTCGGCGACCTCTCCGAGCGAGACCTCACTCTCTTGCGACGCGACAAGGTCGGGTTCGTCTTCCAGGCATTCAACCTCATCCCAACCCTGACCGCTGAAGAGAACCTCACACTGCCGCTGGACCTGGCGGGACGGAAGCCCGATGCCTCCTGGATGGTCAACATCATCGAGACAGTCGGACTTCAGGACCGCCTCCGACACCGGCCAGATGAACTGTCCGGAGGTCAACAGCAACGGGTCGCCGTAGCACGGGCACTGGTGAGTAGGCCCGAAATCGTCTTTGCTGACGAGCCGACCGGCAACCTCGACTCGATAACTGGAGGCGAAGTCCTCGACTTCCTGAGGGGTGCCGTCGACGATCTAGGGCAGACACTCGTGGTGGTGACCCACGATGCCGGTGCCGCCGCGATGGCCGACCGCGTACTGTTCCTTGCCGACGGACAGATCGTCGACGAGATGTCAAACCCGGACGCCGACCGTATTCTCGATCGCATCAAGGCCATCGGCGGCTGACCGGGTGCTCC
This sequence comes from Acidimicrobiales bacterium, assembly GCA_014237715.1. Taxonomy (GTDB): domain Bacteria; phylum Actinomycetota; class Acidimicrobiia; order Acidimicrobiales; family MedAcidi-G1; genus UBA9410. The sequence continues at coordinate 79,710 of JAAZZG010000007.1, read as the reverse complement.
GACTCACCTTCCGGAACATCACACGCCGCAAGCTGCGGTTCGCCCTCACGACCCTGGCAGTTGTACTGGGCGTCGCATTTCTGTCGACGTCGTTCTTCCTGACAGACCGGCTCCGCGACAGCTTCGACGAACTCGCTACCGACATCAGTGGGGATATAGACCTCGTCGTAAGAACGTCGATTGACGAAGGGGGCGACCGGATCAACCGTCTCCCCTTCCCGGAAGAGGTTCTCGACCTCCTGACGGATGTCCCCGGTGTCCGAAATGTGTGGCCGACGGTCCAGGCGTGGAACGTGGTTCCCCTCTACATCGACGAGACCGGCGATCTCAAAGCGATCGATACCAACGGTGGGGCACCACAGTTCGGCTTCAACGTCACGCCTCCGGACGGATCCGACTACGGAGACACGACGAGTGTGAGCGAAGGGAGCCAGCTCTTTCTCACGGAGGGCCGCCTCCCAAGCCGCACCGAGTCGGTGTTGGACCCCACCACCGTGGGCGAGTTCGCACTCGACAACAAGACCGCTGATGATTTCGGGTTTGAAATTGGCGAGATCTACACCGTCAGTGCGCCTGGCGGTAACCGCCAGTTCGTCCTCGTGGGAACGGCCAACTTCGGCGACCCGGATGAGAACAAGAACCTTGGCGCCAACCTCAGCCTTTTCGACGAGGAAACCACCCAGGAGATTGCCAACAAGGTCGGGCTCTACGACGAGATCTCGATCTACCTCAAAGACGGAGCGGACGAGGCCGCGACAATGGGTCAGATCCAGAAACGCCTTGACCTGGCGACAGACGAGTTCAGGGCCGTCCTAGCGGGCCTCCCGGAAGATCAGCAGATCCAACTGTCGGCTTTCGGTCAAACCGAGTTGGAGGTGGTCACAGCTGCCACCAAGATCGCCGAAGACCAAAGTGACTTCGACCAGTTCATAGACATCATCTCTTCGGTGTTGCTGGCTTTCGCCATCATCGCCGTGGTGGTCAGCGCGTTCATCATCAACAACACGTTCTCGATCGTGATCGGGCAACGGGTTCGCGAACTGGCTCTACTACGGGCGCTGGGGGCCACCGGTCGCCAGATCAGCAGGTCAGTCAGGTTGGAAGCAGTAGTGATTGGCGTGGTCGCCACAGCCCTGGGTCTCGTCGCCGGCTACCTGCTATCGACGTTGCTCGTCTGGGTCCTCGTGAACATCGGCTTCGGCGAGTTGCCTGGTTCGATTCCGGTCCGGCCTCGGACCATTGTGGTTGCCTCGATGGTCGGGGTGGGCGCCACCCTCCTCTCTGCGATCGGACCCTCGCGCCGAGTTCGAAAGATTCCACCGGTTGCTGCCCTCCGAGATGACGTTCGACTTACTCCTACCGGCCTGAGGCGACGCCTCATCGCGGGTAGCGCTGTGGCCCTGGCCGGCATTGGGGCCCTCGCAGCGGGAATGACTATCGAAATGTCCACCCGCGCCGTTCTGACTGCAATCGGCGGAGGGGCCCTTGCAGCATTTATGGGCGTCTACCTACTCAGTCCAGCAGTGACCCGTCCGGTTGCCACGGTGCTTGGGTGGCCCATCCGCAAGGTGTACCGGATACCTGGACGACTGGCGACCGACAACGCCCGTAGAGCCCCACGCCGCACCGCCGCGACCGCCGCAGCCCTGACGATCGGACTCGCCCTGGTGAGCCTCGCCGCAGTGGTGAGCGACTCCATCAAGGCGACGTTTCTAAGCACCCTCGACCAGAGCGTCGAAGCCGATCTCTTCGTCTATCCAGGAACGTTCAACCCGCAGGCGGGCTTCTCAGCCGAGTTGGGGTCCGACCTCCAGAACCTCGCAGCCGAACAACCCGACCTCATCGAGTCAGCCATGACGATGCGTTGGACCATGAGCGGCGTGAAGATCGGAGGTGACTTCAAGGACCTGGTGGCCGCCGAGTTGGACATCTTGACCGAACATATGAACATCCAGGTGATCGACGGCTCCGAGTCCGGCGCCGGGAACAACGGAGTGCTGGTCCACGTCGAGCCGGCAGGTGACCTGGGACTTGCAGTCGGCGATCCAGTCCCCATCGAATTCCCAGGTGGTCGAACGAGCGAGTTGACCGTGGCGGCGATCTTCGAGGACTCAGCCCTTCTTGGGAACTGGGTGGTCGATGTATCGGTCTTCGACACCTATCTCCCGACCGCCCCTGTCTCTTGGATCTCGGTTCTGTTCCCTGACGGCGCTGACGACATTTCCTCCCGAGCTGCTGTCGAGGCGTACACCGACTCCTACCCTCAGGTCGCCGTTGAGGACCAATCCGAATTCCGCAAATCCCAAGAAGATCAACTGGACCAGTTGCTATCCATCATCCAGGTATTCCTCGGCCTTTCACTGCTCATTGCCGTTCTAGGGATCACCAACACCCTGGCCCTGTCGGTATACGAACGGACCCGGGAACTGGGCCTGCTTCGAGCGGTCGGCATGACCCGACGCCAACTCCGGCGCATGGTCCGCTGGGAAGCGGTCATCATCGCCCTCTTCGGTGGCCTCCTCGGCGTGGCTATGGGCGTGCTGTTCGGCCTAGCCGCCATAGCGGCGATCCCTGAGGAGTTTGTCGACATCGTGTCGATCCCTTACCAAAGCCTGCTGGGCTACCTGGTGGTGTCGGGAATCTTCGGCATGTTGGCTGCCATCCTCCCGGCGCGCCGGGCCGCCAGACTCAACGTGCTTGACGCCATCTCCCACGCATAGGCACTACCCCGGCCTGGTGATGGCCATAGCGGCCTGTGCCAGACCCCAGATTCGAACGCCGTCATGAGGAAGCCGGTGACCGGCTCTTGTGAAACCGTATGGAGAAGGGTTGTGACAACGGTGGACGCGCCCGGCCCCGGCCAGCCGGCCCCAATCAGTCAGACAGGGCGGCAGGGAGCGGCTCGGTGTGAACCACGGCCACTCGCTTGGTGGCCCGGGTGAGCGCCACGTACAACGCCCGCACGCCCTGGGACTGCTCCCGCAGGATGCGGGCCGGTTCGACCACGACCGCCCCGTCCACCTCCAGGCCCTTGACCAGCCCGACGGGCACCACGGTCACCCGGGCGTCAAGGCCTCGACGGGTCGGACGACCGAAGGCCACGCCGGCCCGCTCCAAAGCCTGCTCGACGTCATTGGCCTGAGAATCGGCAGCGATCACGGCGAGGTTGCCGGCACCCACCGACTCCAACTCGGCACGCACCACTTCGACCAGGCCATCAAGCTTCTCGGCCTGCTCGCCGGTCAACCCGATGAAGCGGGGTGCCTCGCCGTCACCGCGAACCGAGCGGGGTGGAGCGAGGTCCGGTGCGGCCACGGCCAGCACCCGGGCCGCCAGATCCATGATCGGCCCTGGGATCCGGTAGCCCACGGTGAGCTCGTGGCGGACTGTCGGCTTCCGGTCAGGAAGGTGGGTGAGGATCCCCTCCCAGTCACTGTGGGCCCACGAACCCGTGGCCTGGGCGATGTCGCCCACCACTGTCATGGACCCGTTCAACGACCGGCGGTCCAGCATCCGCAGGTCCATCGGCGAGAGGTCCTGGACCTCGTCAACCACGATGTGCCCGTAGGTACGGACCGCATCACGGGCCTTGCAACCTGGTCGGGCCCCCAGCACAGCGCGTGCCTCGTCCAGCAGAGGCGCATCTGACGCCGTCCAGTACACGTCGTCAACCACCTCCTCCCGAGGCCGGAAGAGTGCGTCGACCTGATCGGCAGTGAGGCTCCGGTCGGCAGCACGGATCAACGCCCGTGACCCGAACAGATCGTTCAGCAGTTGCGCCGGTGTGAGGACCGGCCACATCCACTCCAACGCCTCACGCACGCTCATCTCGCCCCGGATCCGTTCGCGCACCGCTTCGGGGTCGAGATCACCCCGACCCGATGCAACCAGCGCCTTGTAGAACTCAGCCTCCACGAACTTCCGGGCAGCGTTATGGGTCCGGTAACGACGCCTCGCCTCGGACACGATGTGGCTCGACTCCTCGACCGACAGGCTCAGCCACTGCAGGCCGTACCCAAGCCGCAGATCGGCGCGGAGCGGACGCTGACGGGTCCTCACGGCTCGTGAGACGAACCTGACCATGCGGAGGTCACCCTTGAGGCGGCCCTTCTTGGCCACCTCACGACGGTCGTCGATCCGGACGCCGCCGACGACGTCGCCAACGGTGGCCAGCGTGACCCCGGCCTCGCCGAGCGACGGGAGGACCTGCTCGATGTAGGCGAGGAACAGTCGGTTGGGCCCGACGACCAGCATGCCCTGGCCCTCCAACGGAAAGCGGTGGGTGTAGAGCAGGTAGGCCGCGCGGTGGAGGGCCACCACTGTCTTGCCTGTCCCCGGGCCGCCCTGCACGGCGTGCACCCCGGGCAGGGGTGCACGGATGATGTCGTCCTGCTCAGACTGGATGGTGCCGATGATGTCGCCGAGGCGACCGGTTCGGCTCGTCTCCAACGCGGCGATTAGCGCACCCTCGCCCTTGAGGCGAGTGCCATCGCCGTCACCCTCCCGGAATCGTTCAAGGTCACCGAACAACTCGTCCTCGAGACCCAGCACGGTGCGACCGCGGCTCACGATGTAGCGACGGCGCTGGAGGCCCATGGGCGCCAGACCGGTGGCCCGGTAGAAGGCCTCAGCCACCGGGGCCCGCCAGTCCACCACCACCGGGTCCTGTTCCTCGTCCCAGACGCCGACCCGGCCGATGTGGAACACGCCGCCCCCAGCCTCGGCCTCCTGGTCTATACGGCCGAAGACCAACGAGGCATCGCCCAGGTCAAGGTGCTCGAGACGGGCCACCACCGACTCGATGATGGCCTCGCGTTCGAAGCGGGCCTGATTGGTCCCGCCCTTACCGACCTCAACCATGCGGGTCAGCTCGAGGGCTCGTTCACGGGCTGCATCGAGGCACGCATGGGCGTGGTCGATGTGGGCCTGCTCGGCCTCCAGTTCCGGGTGCTCGTGGACGTTGTCGCTCATAATGCTCGGCCCCACCGGGGCGCCGTACGTTCCTCGAAAATGATTGGTGCGTTCATCAAAACTGGCCGATTCGGCGAATTCGGCCGAAGATCGATCCTATCGGTGGTCCGTGGGGCGACCTCAACACACCGGAACGCTCACAGATGGCGGAAAAGCCCGGTCCACGTGCGACGATGGGCGCCGTGAATCTGGTGTACACATGACAGCCGTCGGCCTGGTCCTCGGCTCCGGTGGTCTCCACGGCGCGGCCCAACACGCTGGCGCGCTCGCTGCACTGGTCGAGGCGACCGGTTGGGATCCACGAACCGCGGATGTCGTGGTGGGTACGTCGGCCGGTGCCACCACCGCGGTCAGTCTCCGAGCCGGCGTGTCAGCCGCCGACCTCCACGCTCACTACGCCGGGGCGCCGCTGTCCGACGAGGGCCGGGCCATCGTCGACCGGGTTACCACGCCCCTCGCCCTCGATAGACAGGCAACCGGGGAACCGGCCGCTGAAGAACGGGCCGGCGCCAGGTCCGGAGGCCCACGGTCCTGGCGGCCGGCCAATCCGTTACTGGTCCTGCGGGACCTGTGCTCCACCGCTCGACCCCGCCCTGTGGTCGCCCTCGCCGGGCTACTCCCGACGGGCACCCGCGATGGTTCGTCGCTCAGCGCCCGCAATACCGAGATCCATCCTGATCCGTGGCCCGACCAGCCAACCTGGATCTGCACGGTGGATCTCCGGACGGGTAAGCGGGTCGTACTGGGACGTGACGATGTGGACGTGGCGATCGGGCCGGCGGTGCAGGCATCTGCGGCCATTCCCGGTTGGTTTCAACCAGTTGAGGTTGACGGCCGTCGTCTGGTCGACGGCGGTGTGCACTCGACCACCAATGCCGACCTGGTGGCCGCGCTCGGCCTCGACGTCGTGGTGATCTCATCGGTCAGGACGGTTGGGGGGGCGGCCGGGCCCACCGGCTACCGGGGCACCGTGGCCCGCGCCTGGCACGCCCGGACCCTATGGCGCGAAGTCCAGGCCATCCGTCGCCGGGGCGCCGCTGTTCTGGTCCTGGACCCCACGGCCAGCGACTTGGCCGCCCGCAAAGTGCTGGCCGACGGATCTCCGGACCGGAATGAGCATGTCCTGTCCTCTATCTGTGAGGCAGCCCGGGTCTCCGCCCTGGCCCGCCTCGCCCTGCCTGAGGCCGCCCGGGCACGTCGACTCCTGGCCAGTGCCACCGAACCTCCCCGGTAGCGTCGATCCGTGGCCGATTCCTCCCTCAGAACCAGCCCCTTCTTGGCCGCCTGTCGGGCCGAACCACACGACCACACTCCCGTCTGGTTCATGCGCCAAGCCGGCCGGTCGCTCCCCGAGTATCGGGCCGTTAGGGGGACGGGCAGCATTCTGGACGCCATTGCCGATCCGGAACTGTCCGCCGAGATCACCATGCAGCCGGTCCGGCGCTACGGCGTTGACGCGGCCATCCTCTACTCCGACATCGTCGTCCCGGCCCACGCGGTCGGCTTCGGTGTCGACGTGAAGCCCGGCCTTGGGCCAGTAGTAGACCAGCCCTTCGAGCGGGCCTCCGACCTCCAACGTCTCCGCCCGCTGGAACCCGAGATCGACACCCCGTACGTGCTTGAAACGGTCCGACGGGTGGTCACCGAGGCCGACGTGCCGCTGATCGGCTTCGCCGGGGCGCCGTTCACCGTGGCCTCCTATCTGATCGAGGGCGCACCGTCCCGCACCTATGGGAAGACCAAGGCCCTGATGCTCGGTGATCCGGGCCTATGGCACGACCTCATGGAACGTCTGGCCGACATGGCCATTACGTCGCTGCGGTCCCAGATCGACGCCGGGGTGTCAGCCATCCAACTGTTTGACAGTTGGGCCGGAGCGCTCAGCCCGTCGGTCTACGAACGTTGTGTCCTGCCATACAGCCGGCGGGTGTTCGAAGGGGTGGTCGACACCGGTGTGCCCCGCATCCACTTCGGCGTGGGAACCGGTGAGATCCTTCCCCTGATGGCCGACGCCGGCTCCGACGTGGTCGGTGTGGACTGGCGGGTGCCGCTGGACGAAGCCCGTCGTCGACTCGGCCCGGACGCCATCCTCCAGGGCAACCTTGACCCCGCGGTCTGTCTCGGTCCCCTCGAGGTGATCGAAGCCGAGGTGGCCGACGTCCTGGCCCGCAACGGTGGTCACCCCGGGCACGTGTTCAACCTCGGCCACGGGGTGCTTCCCGAGATCGACCCTGCCGTCCTGGAACGGATCGTCGCTCAAGTCCACGCCTTTCCCCTCGGGGCCTGACCAATGATCAGCCGGGTACCTGGGCAACGGGTACCTGCACGTCAGGTATTGGTGGTGGGTGGCGGCATCACCGGTCTGACCGCCGGGTACCGACTGGCCGTCGACCATCCTGAGATCGACGTCACGGTGCTCGAGGCATCGAACCGACCCGGGGGTTACCTGCGTACCGGGCCTCTGGACGACCCGATGCTGGACGGGCTGCCGATCGATGCCGGCGCCGATGCGTTCCTGGTTCGGGTGCCGTGGGCGCTGGACCTGTGCGTGGAACTCGGCATCGATACCGAGCTGGTCTCTCCGTCGGCTCGAAAGGCCTCGTTGTGGTTGGACGACGCCCTGTGGCCCATCCCGTCACCCAACGTTCTGGGCGTGCCACTCGACCCCGAAACGGTCGCCCCCGGGCTGCTGGCACCAGCCGACCTAGAACGGCTGGCCGGCGACGGCGTGCCCGACGTTCCTATCGGTGGGACCCTTGACAGAGCTCTTGGAACGAGCGGCGATCTCAGCGTCGGGGCGGTCATCCGGGCGTGTGTCGGTGACCGGGTGTTCGAACGTCTCGTGGATCCGCTGCTCGGCGGAATCAACGCCGGACGGGCCGACGACCTGAGTTGCGCCGTCATGGCGCCCCAACTGCTGGCTCCTGCCCGATCCACCGAGGGTCTGCTGGCCGGTCTACGCCGGACCGCGGCCGTGGCCGATCCTGCCGCTCCGGTCTTTCACTCACCGGCGGCCGGGATGGAACGAATCGTCGACGCCCTGGTGGCCGTCCTCGGGGATCGCCTCCGCACCGGATCTCCAGTCACCCGGCTGGACCGTGCACCTGACGGTGACACTTCTGATCGACAGGTCGCGGGCTGGGTGGCCACCACTGCGTCCGGGACGTATCGCGCCGACTCTGTGGTCCTCGCCGTCCCGGCCCATGTGGCCGCCACGCTTGTGGCTCCCCATAGCGACGACGCCGGTGAGGTCCTGACCGGCTGGCGCCACGCCTCGGTGGCGTTGGCCACCGTCGCCTTCGACCGGGCCGACCTCGAGGTTCCCGCCGACCAGAGCGGCTTCCTCGTTGGTCGGGCCACCAACCAGGAATCGAGCCCACTCATGACCGCCTGCTCGTTCGCCGGGTCCAAGTGGGCCCATCTCGACCACCCGGAACGCATCGTGCTGCGGGTGTCGTGCGGTCGGATCGACGACAAGCGTCCCGCCGGGCTGACCGATGACGAACTAGTCGCCGCGCTGCTGGCCGACCTGGCCACCACCCTGGGCGTCGAGGCACCACCCACCGCCGTCCGCCTCGAACGTTTCCCCGACTCGCTTGTGCAATACCCGGTGGGTCACATCGACCGGATCACCGCCCTCGACGGCCTGCTGGCCGACGCGACGCCCGGCCTATTGGTGGCCGGAACCGTCCGCAACGGGGTGGGCATTCCGGCGTGCATCCGGTCGGGCACCGAAGCCGCCGAGGCAGCGGTCGCCGCAGCAACCAGATGAGATCCGAGCCTCTGGGCAGGCTCGCGGACGGCGACTGTGTTCCCGGACCGGGATTTCCTCCAAACCGACGTGGTCCGGGGCCTCCGGCGTGGTTCGATGGAGGGATGTCCCCGGCAACCACCCCCGCACGCGACGCTGCCGACTCCCGCCCTGGCAGCGGTACCGAACACCCGGACGAACTCGGCCTCCTCAATGACGAGACCTCCGTGCACCTGTCAGTCGAGCGGACGTTCTGCTTCGCCGACCTCAGCGGCTTTACCCGCCTGACCGAGGAGAAGGGGCCCCACGAATCGGTCGAGATCCTCGAGGAGTTCCGCGCGATGTCCCGTCGAGTGGCTGCATGGCGGGGCGTACGGGTGGCCAAGTGGTTGGGCGACGGCGTGATGCTGGTCGGCACCGAACCCACGCCGACCATTGCCTGGGCTGGACACCTGATCGACCACTTCGCCACCGCCCGCAAGATCAACCTGCGGGTCGGGCTGGCCACCGGCGAGGCCCTGTTGTTCGAAGGCGACGACTACATCGGTAAGCCGGTGAATCTGGCAGCCAAACTCTGCGCGGTGGCATCACCGGGCGAGATCCTGGCAAGCTGCGAGGTAGCCGATCTACCGTCGTGGATCCGCGTTGAGTCGGTCGACGACCTCAAGATCCGTGGTGCGGGCACCTTCGGGGGCATCCAGCGCCTGGCCGTCGTGGCCCACTGACGTGACTACTCATTGACGGTTGATCGTGGAGCCTGGGTGCCCCGGGGGCTGGCCGCTGGGCTGCTGATCGCCGCGGCGGTCCCCCCGTGGGGCTGGTGGCCGGCCGCCTTCATCGGACTGGCCCTTCTGGATCGTCTAGTGGCCGACCGGCCGCTCTCATCGAGGTTCCGTCGGGGCCTGCTGGTCGGAGCGGCCTGGGCCTTCCCGTCAACGGTCTGGATGCTGGACCTGACTCCGGTCGGCTGGCTGGCCGCCGGCCTGCTGCACGCCGGATGGCTAGGCCTGGCCGCCGCCGCCGTCCCACCCGGGCGATGGCGACGCCTCGGCCTTGTAGGCACCGTCACCCTCGCCGAACTCGGCCGGTGGAGCGTGCCGTTCGGCGGTGCCCCGTTGGCCAGCATCGCGCTCGGACAGGCCGGTGGTCCGCTGGCGCCGATAGTCCGAATCGCCGGCCCGCTGCTGCTGGTGGCGCTCACCGTGGCCGTCGGCATGGGCCTGTCGGCGCTGTTCGACGGGCGTCGGGCCGACGGTGCCTCGGCAGCCACCGGGGCCGTGGTCGTCGCCGTGCTGGCCGTAGCAGCCGTCCTGTCCGCCGTGGCTCCGACCGGCCGACCGGTGGGCACCCTTGACGTAGCCGTCGTGCAGGGCGGTGGACCTCAGCGCACCCGGGCCACCCCGACCGGTGCCGCCCGTGTGTTCGCCAACCAGTTGGAGGCCAACCAGCAGGTGGTGACACCAGTCGACCTGGTGCTCTGGCCCGAGAACGTGATCAACCCGGTGCCGCTGCCCGCCTCCGGATGGCGTCATGAGGACCGCCTCTACGCGGACGACGCCACGGCGGCCCTCACCGCCGAGGCGGCCCGTCTAGATGCCGTGCTGGTGCCCGGCTGGTTCCACCGGGACGCCGACGATCCGACGGCCAACCTCAACTACCAGACGGCGATCGAGCCCGACGGCACGGTGGCCGACTGGTACGACAAGGTTCGGACGGTGCCGTTCGGTGAGTTCGTGCCCATGCGGGGGCTGGTCGAGTTGCTGGCCGCCGACATGCTTCCGTCGAGGGATCTCAGACCCGGGACGGGCCCAGCGGTGCTGGAGACCTCGATAGGGACCATGGGGGTAACCATCTCATGGGAGGTGTTCTTCGACCACCGGTCACGCGACGCGATCCGCCACGGCGGTGAGGTCATCCTCAACCCGACCAACGGAGCCAGTTACTGGCTGACCCACGTTCAGACTCAACAGGTGGCCTCGAGCCGTCTACGGGCGCTGGAGACCGGACGGTGGGTGCTCCAGGCCGCCCCTACCGGCTTCAGCGCCGTGATCGACCCCCAGGGTCGGGTACTGCAACGCACCGGCGTGGGCGAGCAGGCGGTCCTCCACCACCGGGTGGAGCGTCGACAGGGGCTCACCTGGGCCAGCCGGATGGGCGCATGGCCCATGGCCATGCTGTCGCTGCTGGCAATGGCAGGTGCCTGGACGGCATCTCGACGCCACACCTGAACCGGCAGGCCGGTCGGCCGAACTCAGACCGGGCTCACCGCCACTGACGCCCAGACCCGGTGAGGGGCTAGCAGGTCGTCACCTGGGAAACGGTCGGCCAGTACCTCTGCGAGTTCAACGTCGAAGGCGGCTGCCGCTTCGGCACTGAGGTCCAGGATTCCCGCGCTCGCTCCTATCCTGCGCCGCCAGGAACTCACTGCATACGGGACGTCCACGTCGAAGGTGAAGGTCTCAAGTTCCACGAGGCCAGCACCGCCTAGTTGGCGTCGGGCCCACGGCCCCGGGTCTCTGATGCCTCCCAGGTTCCAAGATGGGTTGTGCGCCTGGATGAGCAGCTCGGTGACCCCCGAGACCGTACCTGGCAACGGCAGCCAGTCGAAGCCGCACACGGCCACGCGACCGCCGGGCACCAGTAGCCGCCTCACCTCGGCGGCGGCAGCGTCGCCATTGAACCAGTGCCAGCACTGGGCGGCCGTGACGACGTCGAACGACGTCGACTCCAGGCCCGTGTCCTCCGCGGGGCACTCCCGCCAGGACACGTCCAGGCCCGCCGATTCGGCGAGGGCGCCGCCTGCCGCAAGCATCCGGGCGTCCACGTCGATGCCGGTGACCGTGCAACCGCGGGCCGCAAATTGTCGAGCCATGGTGCCGGTACCGCAGCCAAGGTCCAGGAGCCTCTGCCCGGGCGTCCCGACGCCCAGAGCGACCATCCGGTCTATCCCGACAGACGGGAAGTCGGCCCTGTGGACGGCATAGTCGTCGGCAGCCGAACCGAAGCGGGTGCCGTCCACTCCCGGCCCGGCGGCCACCTCAGACCTCCAGCATCAGGGTGGCCGGCCCTTCGTTGACCAGATCCACGACCATGTCGGCCCGGAAGCGCCCGGTTGCCACCTCGAGCCCCCGCTCCCTCAGGCCGGTGACCATCCGATCGATCAACGGTTCGGCATGCTCAGGCCTTGCCGCGGCGATCCACGTGGGCCGGCGACCATTCGATGCGTCCCCGTAGAGGGTGAACTGGCTGACCACCAGGACGGCCCCGCCCACGTCAGCCACCGACCGGTTCATCACCCCGTCGGCATCGTCCATGATGCGCAGCCCAGCCACCTTGTCGGCCAGTCGATCCGCCTCGGTCGGGCTGTCGTCATGGGTCACGCCCACAAAGACACACAAGCCGGGCCCGATGGACCCCACCAACTCGCCGCCGGGCCCGGCATCAACCCCGGCATCGGGTTGGCCGTCAACGACGGTAACCGACGCTCTCGAGACCCGCTGTACCAACGCCCGCATGGCCCGAACCTAGGTCGGCGGACCGTTTCCGGAGCCACCCGCGGTGGTTCGACCGGCGCCGGGGTGGCCGGAGGCACGTCGCCCGGTGGAGGGTTCGCCGGACACCGCCGCCAGACTTGTCGGATGCCTGAATACCCCACTGCGTCCACGCGGACCGACGATCCGCTTCGCATCGCCTATCTGGCGTACCGCGGCAAGCCCCACTGCGGTGGCCAGGGCGTCTACACCCGCCATCTCACCAAGGCGCTCGTCGACCTCGGCCATCACGTCGAGGTCCTCGCCGGGCCCCCGTACCCCGTGCTCGACGAGCGGGTCGACCTCATCACCCTTCCCAGCCTTGAGTTGTTCAACGACCACTTCCCGATGCGAAAGGCGCGTATCTGGGAGATGAAGTCGAAGTGGGACGTCGCCGAGGCGATGTCGTTCAACACCGGCAACTTCTCCGAGCCCATGGCCTTTTCCCTGCGGGCCTGGGAGCACCTCAAGGGCCGACGGGGCGAGTTCGACCTGGTGCACGACAACCAGTGCCTGGGATGGGGCCTCCTGCTCATGCAGCAGCGCGAGAAGCTGCCCGTGCTGTCGACCATCCACCATCCGATCACCGTGGACCGACGGCTCGAAATCGAGCACGCTCGGACTCGCTGGGAAGAACTCGGCAAGCGTCGCTGGTACGCCTTCACCAAGATGCAGACCCAGGTGGCCAAGCGGATGACCCGGGTCATGACGGTCTCGCAGTCATCAGCGAACGACATCGAGGCCGACCATCGGGTCAACCCGGACCGCATCAACGTGGTGCCCGTCGGCGTGGACCCCGACCTGTTTCTCCCGGTGCCCGGTGTGGAGCGCGTGCCGGGTCGCATCGTGACCACGGCCAGCGCCGATGTCGCCATGAAGGGCCAAAAGTACCTGCTGGAGGCCATTGCCAAGCTGCGAACCGAGCGCCACGTCGAACTGACGATCATCGGGAAACCCAAGGACGACAGTGCGTCGTCAAATGTCTTCGCCGAGTTGGGCCTCACCGACTGCGTGACCTGGGTGCACGACGTGCCCGACGAGCGAATCGTCGAGCTGTACAGCGAGGCCGAGCTGGCCTGCGTGCCCTCGCTCTACGAAGGGTTCTCACTGCCGGCCATCGAGGCCATGTCGTGTGGCGTGCCGCTGGTGACGACCACCGGCGGGGCCCTGCCCGAGGTCACCGGCACTCACGGCGAGACCTGCTTTCAGGTGCCGCCCGGGGACAGCGATGCCCTGGCCACCATGATCCGTACCGCGTTGGACGACCCCGAAGCCCGCCAGCGGGTAGGCGCGGCGGGCCGCCAGCGTGTCATCGACCAGTGGAGCTGGCGACACACTGCACTCCGCACCGTCGAGCAGTACCGCGCCCTTCTGGCAGAGACCCAGCCGGCTAGTACCGGCCAGCCCAGCGCCTGACCAACCGGCGTCTGACCACCCGCTTTCCGGAACCTGACCCGTGCTGACCGCTGACTACGAACGTCTGGGCCTCACCGCCGGGGAGACCGTGCTGGACTTGGGCTGTGGGTTTGGCCGCCATGCCTACGAGGCCCTACGACGCGGCGCCCATGTGGTGGCGTGTGACCTCGGCCTCGACGAGCTACGCCAGGTCCGCTCCATCGGCGACGTGATGCGGGCCGACGGCGAACTGACCAACGACGTCGTGCTGGAGACGGCCAACGGCGACGCCACGATGCTTCCCTTCGCCGACGACTCCTTCGATCGGATCATCGCCTCGGAAGTCATGGAACACATCGACGACGATGCCGGCGCCCTAGCCGAGCTGACGCGCGTGCTCCGGCCGGGAGGCGTGCTGGCCGTGACCATTCCAGCCCGTCTGCCTGAACGGATCTGCTGGGCGATCTCGGACGACTACCACGCCCCCAATCAGCCCGGTGGCCACGTACGGATCTACGGCAACGGCCAGTTGCGGGCCCGGATGGCCGACGCGGGCCTCGAGCCGATCGACGAACACCGGGTCCATGCTCTACACAGCCCCTACTGGTGGCTGCGGTGCGCGGTGGGGCCCAACCGGCCCGTTGCCGAAAGCCGTCTCGTGTCGCTCTACCACCGGCTCCTGACGTGGGACATCGTGAAGGCGCCCCGCACCACGAGGCTCGCTGAACGCCTCTTGGCTCCGGTACTGGGCAAAAGCCTCGTGGTCTACGCCCGCCGGCCCGTCGCAGGCACCCCCCCGATCCCCCATCGGTACGCACCGGACGGAACCAGTACCAGGGAGGGCGAGCATGTCGCTGCCTGAGGTCCCAGGTGTCCTGGACGCCGAACAGTTGGTAGTCACAGCCGGCACCATTGCCGAGTGGCAGCTACCCGACGGGATGATCCCGTGGATCCCCGGTGGGCATGCCGACCCCTGGAACCACACCGAGGCCGCCATGGCCCTCGCGGTGACCGGCCACCTTGATCAGGCCGAGGCCGCCTACCAGTGGTTGGTCACGACCCAGCACGAGAACGGCGCCTGGCACCAGTACTACGTGGCCGGCGGCGTGGAGGACCCGAAGTTCGACGCCAACGTAATCGCCTACGTGGCCACCGGGGTATGGCACCACTGGCTGTTGACCAGTGACCGCGGCTTTCTCGAGTCCATGTGGGGGGTCGTGGAGCGGGCCATCGACTTCGTGCTCGACCTGCAAACGCCACGTGGCGAAATCCTGTGGGCCCGCCACCCCGACGGCACGCCGTGGTCCTTCGCCCTGCTCACCGGATCGTCCAGCATCTGCCACAGCCTCCGGTGCGCGGTGGCGGTGGCCGAAGAGACCGGTCACGAGCGTCCCGACTGGGAACTGTCCCTCGGCCATCTGGCCCACGTGGTACGAACCCGGCCCGACGGTGCGTTCACCCCCAAGAACCGGTGGGCCATGGACTGGTACTACCCGGTACTGAGCGGGGCGATCAGCGGCGACGACGCTCTGACCCATCTGGATGCCCGACGGGACGAGTTCGTGATAGCGAACCCCGCCAACGGTGCCGTCAATAGCGTTGCCGACGGCGGATCACTCGGCGTCCGCTGCGTATCGGACAAACACTGGGCGACAGCGGCCGAGACCAGCGAGTGCGCGATGGCCTACCTGTTGGCCGGTGATCGGGCCACGGCGACCGACCTGTTCCGGGCCACGCTTCCCATGCGCCAGGCCGACGGCCGGTACCTGACCGGAATCGTCTACCCGGATCTAGTGACCTTCCCGACCGAGGAATGCTCGACGTACACGTCAGCTGCGGTCGTGTTGGCCGCTGACGCTCTGGGCGGATGCAGCCCGGCTTCGGGCGTCTTCGTAGACCACCGCGCCCTGCCCGACGTGATCGCCGTCGACGAACTACCTCTGAGAACACGGGTCACCGAGAACGACTGAGTTCCCGTTGTCGGCCCGCCTCCGGTGGGCGGCAGCATCCCCGTACCCGCTAGCGGGAGTGTTGCCTGAACCGGGAAGCGACGTCAGATGCCGGAGCCGGTGCGCCGGAGGACCCGGAGCGACCCAACCGCGTCGACCTCGGTGAACGCCCCAGATCCGACGGCTCGGCTCCAGATCTCGAACGGCGGGCAACCGCCATCGGCCGGATCCGCGAAGACGTCGTGGATCAGCAGGAGACCGCCTACAGCCAGGTGCGGCACCCAACCCTCGTAATCCAGATGGGCCGGCTCGGTGCCGTGCCCCCCGTCGATGAACAACAGGGCGAGCGAGGTCTGCCAAACGGCGGCCACCGACGGCGAGTCCCCGACGAGGGCCACCACGGTGCCCTCCAGCCCGGCATCGTGGATGGTGCGCCGGAAGACCGGCAGGGTGTCCATCCGACCGATGGCCGGATCGACGAGGTCGGGTTCATGGTGTTCCCAGCCGGCCTGGTTCTCCTCTGAGCCCCGATGGTGGTCCAGAGCGAACAGTTGGCGACCGGCGGATTCGGCCGCGGCACCGAGGTAGCAGGCGGACTTGCCGCAGTAGCTGCCGATCTCCAACCACGGACCGTCGATGCCCTGCTGTCCAACGCTGCTGGCGTGGTCGAACAGGGCGCGCCCCTCGTCGGCCGGCATGAAGCCACGGGCGGCGACCGCATGGGCCAGCACCTCGGCGGACCGGACCGACCGGGCGTCGCCTGTCGAGGAGATGCCTCCGGTGGAGAGGGCTCCAGATACGGAATCCACCGATTCAGGTTCCGTCGGAGTCTCCGGCGGCGACCTCTCCCGCCGGTGCTTCATCCTTGTCGCCCCAGATCACGTGATGGAAGACCAGGTACCGCACGATCCACAGGGCGGCGAAGGCGCCGGCGTTGGCCAGCTGAACCGACAGGGCACCGCCGAAGATGGAATCGACCACACCGACCGCTGCGGTGGACAGGAACAACCCGGCGAACGAGAGCATCCAGAACGGGGCGATCTCACCCACCGTGTGTCCACCCTGCTCCTGTTCCCAAACGTAGTGGCGGCTCAGCCAGTAGGCGGGCCAACTGCTGATGGCCACCGCCGCCATGTTGGCGAAGGCGCCGGGCCAGCCGATGACGCTGTGAAATAGGAACAGCAGGGACTGGCCGATGAACACGTTGACGAGCGACACCCGGGAGAACCGGATGAGCGTTGTTCCGTGTTCCCGCCAGAGTCGCGCCGGAAGAGAGAGGGGGTTGGCCACCACAGATTGGAAGCCTAACGATCCCCCTCCGCGGCGCCGCCCTCGTGCCCGGCCGGTTCACCCGCCGTCCTGTCACCCGGGATCCGGTGGCCGAGCAGACGGTCGGCCACCCCTTCGGAAAGGGAGCGGGCCACGGCGCCCGGAGCACCGCTAGCGGGAAGGGACCCAGCGATGGCACTGCGGGACGCGTCCAACAACAGCCGGTCGAGGTGCGATCGGACCTCGGCCCGCCACCGATCCTCGCGGCGGCCCGCCAGGGCACCGGCAGCAACCTGGGCTGTCAGGTGGGCATCGGTGGCATCGGCGAGATCGTCCACGCCGACCCCGGTGGTGGCCACCGTCGAGATGATCGACGGACGGGTGTCCGTACCCGTGCCGGCGCGCCCATGGCCAGTCAGGTCCGAGAGGTCGAGCATGAGCTCGAGGTCACGCCGTGCATCCGCGGCATCGGGCCGGTCGGACTTGTTCACCGCGAACACGTCGGCCACCTCGAGCAGACCGGCCTTATTGGCCTGCACCGCATCACCCATACCCGGGGTCACCACCACCAGCACGGTGTCGGCCGTGGAGGCCACGTCGACCTCCACCTGACCGACGCCCACCGTCTCGACAATCACCGGGTCGAATCCGGCCAGGTCCAGCACCCGCACCATGCCGGGCACAGCGAGCGCCAGGCCTCCCGCATGACCCCGGGTGGCCATGGATCGGATGAACACGCCCGCAGCCGTGGCCTCCGCCATGCGGACCCGGTCGCCGAGGATGGCGCCCCCGGTGAGTGGGGACGACGGATCGACGGCCAGCACGGCCGGCCGGTACCCCCGTTCGACCAGTCGGGTCGTCCAGGCAGCGACCAGGGTGGACTTGCCGGCACCCGGTGGCCCGGTCAGACCGATCACGTGGGCACGATGCCCGTTGCCGTCCCCACCGTCGCTAGTCGCTCCGCTAGAAGCCCTGCCACCGAGCGCCGACCAGGCCCGTTCGGCCACCTCGTCGGCCGGTGGTCCGCCCCGCTCGACAAGGGTCAGGAGCCGGGCGGTGGCCCGACGTTCGCTACCCCGGGCGGCGGCCACCAGTTCAGCAATGGACCTGGTCTCCCCGGGCACCGCCGATCAGCTCCGGGTGTCGGCGGCCGCCCGGACGCAGGCCACGACCTCGTCGGCCGAAGCCCCCGGACCGAGCACCCCGGCCACGCCGGCGGCGGCCATGGCGGGTCGGTCCTCGTCGGGGACGATGCCACCGATCACCACCGGCACGTCCAGCCCGGCGTCGGCCAGCGCCTCGACCATGCGGGGGCCAAGCGTCAGGTGTCCGGCGTTGAGCATCGAGATGCCGACCACGTCGGCGTCCTCCTGCTCGACCGCGTCGATGATGGTGTCGGTGGTCTGGCGCAGGCCGAGGTACACGACCTCCATGCCACCATCACGCAGCATCCGGGCCACCACCTTGAGGCCCCGGTCGTGGCCATCCAACCCCAACTTGGCCAGAACAACCCGCAGCGGCGTCTCATTCATCACACCACCGCCCGTTCGACGTAGGTCCCGAACTCGGCCTCGAGCGTGTCGACGACCTCCCCAACGGTGGCCCGGGCCCGGACGGCATCGACCAGAGCAGGCATGAGGTTGACGGTGGGCTGGGCGGCGTCGGTGGCCACCCGGGCCAGCGTCGCGGCTACCGCTGCGTCATCGCGGTCCTGTCTGACGGTGGCCAGGCGTTTGCGTTGGAGGTCCTCTGTGTCCTGACCAATACGCAGCAGGCGGCGGCGCTCCGGATCATCGCCCTCGGTGAACGCATTGACGCCCACCACGATCCGCTCGCCGGCGTTCACCTCGCGCTCGTAGCGGTAGGCGGCATCGGCGATCTCGCCGACGAACCAGCCGCTGTCGATCCCGGCGTACACGCCCTCGAGCAGCGAGCCGTCCCCTAGACCCTCGAGGTGGGCGAAGACCTCCTCGGCCCGGCGTTCCATCTCGTCAGTCATCCACTCCACGTAAGCCGAACCACCCAACGGGTCGGCCGTGTTGACCACCCCGGTTTCATGGGCGATGACCTGCTGGGTACGGAGGGCGACGCGGACCGCGTCCTCACTCGGAAGCGCCAACGCCTCGTCGTAGGAATCGGTGTGGAGGCTCTGGGTACCGCCCAGGACGCCGGCCAGAGCCTGGATGGCCACCCGGGCGATGTTCACCTCAGGCTGATGGGCGGTAAGCGACACGCCGGCGGTCTGCGTGTGGAACCGCAGCTTCAGGCTTCGTTCGTCATTGGCGCCGTAACGATCACGCATCCAGCGAGCCCAGAGGCGCCGAGCCGCCCGGAACTTGCCCACCTCCTCGAAGAAGTCGTTGTGACTGTTGAAGAAGAAGCTCAGTCGCGGGGCGAAGTCGTCGACGTCCATGCCGGCGGCCACCGCCGCCTCCACGTAGGCGAACCCGTTGGCCAACGTGAAGGCCAACTCTTGGGCGGCCGTCGAGCCGGCCTCACGGATGTGATAGCCGGAGATCGACACCGGGTTCCAACGGGGCATTTCGGCGGCGGTGAACGCCATGACATCGGTGACTAGTCGGACCGACGGCCGTGGCGGAAAGACGTACTCCTTCTGGGCCTGGTACTCCTTGAGGATGTCGTTCTGGAGCGTGCCGCTCAGGTCACCCCGGATGACACCACCCTCCTCGGCGACGACGACGTACATGGCCAGCAGGATGGACGCCGGCCCGTTGATGGTCATCGACGTGGACACGGTTCCCAGGTCGATGCCGGCGTACAGGTCGACCATGTCCTCAACGGTGTCGACGGCCACCCCGGCACGGCCGACCTCGCCAAGTGCCCAGTCGTGGTCCGAGTCGCGGCCCATGAGCGTGGGCATGTCGAACGCCGTGGACAGGCCGGTGCCCCCGGCGGCCAGTAGTTCGCGGAAGCGGGCGTTGGTGTCGGTAGCCGTGCCGAAGCCGGCGAACATCCGCATGGTCCACAGGCGGGACCGGTACATGTCGGCGTGCACCCCCCGGGTGTAGGGAAACTCGCCGGGCAACGGTCCGTCGCCGTACACCCGATCGACAAGAATCCCCGACAGGGTGCGATACCGGTCATCCGGTGACGATGCTTCCGAGGTACCACCTCTGGCCCTATCGGTGTTCTTACCAACCATGTCGCGAGGATACTTGGGCGTCCGACTA
The DNA here is from genome assembly GCA_014237715.1 of Acidimicrobiales bacterium. Taxonomy (GTDB): domain Bacteria; phylum Actinomycetota; class Acidimicrobiia; order Acidimicrobiales; family MedAcidi-G1; genus UBA9410. The sequence goes on along the minus strand of JAAZZG010000007.1, from coordinate 59,654 downwards.
TCTGCCAACCAACCATGCCACTACGCTGGACGGATGCCTCCCCCGGACGCCCCCCTCCCCTTCGACCCGATCGCCGAGGCCCGTCGCAACTGGGAGGCCAGAGGTTGGGGAGCCGTGGACGCCATGGCAGCCGCCACGTCGATCACCCGGGCCCACCAGATCCTTCTCAAGCGGATCGACGCAACCCTCGAGCCGTTCGACCTGATGTTCAGCCGCTTCGAGGCGCTGGCCCTGCTGTCGTTCACCCGGACCGGCGCCATGCCCATGGGTCGCATGGGCGAACGGCTCCAGGTGCATCCCACCAGCGTCACCAACACCGTCGACCGGCTGGAGGCCGAAGGGCTGGTGACCAGGATTCCCCACCCCACCGACCGGCGGACCACGCTGGTCGAGATCACTCCTGCGGGACGCACGCGAGTCGAGAGGGCTGCCGCCGCGCTAGGCGACGTGGGGTTCGGTCTGGACGGCATGGAGACACCGGATCTGACCGCGGTCACCAACAGCCTCCGCTCGCTGCGCGCCGCCGCCGGGGACTTCTGATTCCGCTCATCACCCGTAACGGGTCCTCCAGCTACAGGTCCTCCAGCGACGAGTCCTCCAGAAGCGGGTCCAACGGCAACGGGTCCGCTCCCCTAGGGTCCGACCCGTGATCGTCTCCACCGCCATCGGGCTTCTGGCCCTCGTGATCGGCCTCATCATCGGCTGGCCGGTGCTGGTGCTCCTGTCCATCATCTTCACCATCGTGCAGATAGTGATGCTGACGGCCAAGACCGCCGTGGAGCGAAACGACGTGAAGGTGGCCGAGCGCCTGGCGGCCAAGAAGGCCCGCCACGAGCGCGACTGAGCACCCGTCGCTGGATCGAATCGGTCCGGCGGCCTCCGGACCGATTGGGCCTCCGGGCCGACGATCCGGCAGGCTGACACCATGTCTGAAACCACCTTGACCAAACCCACGGCACGGCCGGCGGAGATCGCCGCCCACCCGAAGCTAAACATCGTCTACCGGACCGACCCTGACCGGATCGCCCCACTGCTACCACCTGGGATTGAACCCACCGGCAGCCCGAACGTGTACGTCGGGATCTACTGCGTGCCCATCCGCAATGAACCGGAGTACGGCGTGTCCACCAAGGTCGATGCCGTGTGGAACGGAATCAAGGGCCAGTACTCGTTCGGGATCGGCATCGACCAGGAAGCGGCGATCTTCGTCAGCTCTGAGACCAACGGCCAGCCCAAGTTCCCGTGCACTACCCGCTACTTCCGCCTCGGTGACCGCATCGAGGCCACCTGTACCCATCAGGGGTACACGTTCCTGGAGTTCCGGGGCACGATCACCGGCGAAGCGGACACCGACGGGTCTGATGTCGTGCACGACGAGTGGTGGACGAAGTACTCCCGGGCCATCGGAGGCGCCGAGGGCCAGTGGGATTTCCCCCCGCATGTGGTGCACGTCCACCAGGTCAGCGAACCGGTCCACGTCGAGACCCTCGACGGCGAGCTGGTGCTGCGGGACAGCCCGTGGGATCCATACACCGAACTCCTGCCCATGGAAGACCTAGTGGATGCCCGGCTGGTGACGTCCCGACACAAGGAACGCTCGATCACCAACGGCGGGCCCCTGGACCCGGTGGCCTTCTGGCCGTACGCCGACACCATCGGCGGCTCGCGTTGGCCCGGCGAACGTGGCGGCCCGAAGCTGGCCTGGTAACAACCGCGTCTAGATCCGAGAAACAGGAGCACACCCGTGCTGAGCAGGTTCGACGACTACCCGATCCACCAGACGCCCGATCCGATCGCCATGCCGGCATCAAGCGACAAGGACGTCTACGAGCGTTACTGGTTCAACGGCTACTCCACGACCGGCGATATGTACTTCGGGATCGGCACCGCCCTGTACCCCCACCTGGGGATCCGAGACTGCGGCATCAGCATCGCCGTGGACGGCGTACAGCACGCATTCCACGCCTCGTGTCGAATCGAGGGCGACCCGGCCGACCAGATCGTCGGACCGTTCCGCCTGGATGTCCTCGAGGCCATGCGTTCGTGCCGGGTGGTGCTCGAATCCAACGAGACCGACTTCGCGTGTGACCTGACCTTCGAAGGCCGGACCGGCAACGTGGAGGAACCCCGGCACCACTGGGGTGGCGACATCCGCCGCACCATGGACACCACCCGGTTCACCCAGATGGGTCGCTGGACGGGTTGGATCGAGTTTGACGGCCGTCGCATCGAGTTCGATCCCGACACCACCCGGGGTACCAAGGACCGCTCCTGGGGCATACGGCCCCTGGCCGGCGGTGATCAGCGAGGCGCGCCGGTCCCACCCGCCCGATCCAGCCTCTTCTTCCTGTGGGCACCGCTGAACTTCGATGACCTGTGCGTGCATTACCAACTCTTCGAGGATTCACTAGGCCGGCCGCTGTCCAGCGTGGGTGCACTGCTGCCCACCTACGACACGCTGGCCGACCTGCCGGGCATCGAGGACCCGGGGGCCCGCCACATGCGGGCCCACGAGCACCGCCTGCAGTTCGACGCTGGCAGCCGACTGGCCCATACCGCCGACCTCTCGTTCACCGCGGTGGACGACGGATCACGCCACGAGTTCCATTTGGAACGGATCTTCACCTTCCGGATGAAGGGCATCGGCTACCACCACCCCGAATGGGGCCACGGTGCATGGAAGGGCGACCTGGCCATGGCTTCGGAGAAGTGGGACATGGACACCGTCGACGACCAGGCGTTCGAGAACCAGCACTGCCAGCACCTGATGCGGGCCACCCTGGGCGACCGGGTCGGCATCGGCGTGCTCGAGCAGTTGTGTATCGGGCCGTACAAGCCCTATAGATTCGACGGGTTCGTCGGCCGTTCCAGCTGAGCTCAGCCGGCCGGGGTCTCCCCGGCGCCAGCAGCGCTCGCCCGCCTGCGAGCGGCGCGGCCGGAACGGGCCGGTAACGGGCCAGGTGTCATCGAATGATCGAACCGTCGGTACCAAGCTCGAAAGGCTGAGAGGTCGGCTCCAGTTGGCTCCACGTCCGGGAGCTGGGTGCCGGTAACCGTCCGGACCATCACGGAGAACCCGTCCACTGGGGTCACGTGCACTACTTCGTCCACACCATCAGGCCGCCGGACGACCACCGTGCCCGGGCCGCGCACCCGGGCTCGTGGCCCGTCCGGCCCGGTTCCCACCCACGTACCGGGGTTATCAACGCAAGGCGCTCCGTCGATCGCCCCGATGTAGGCCAGAATTCCGGCCAGCACGTCCTCGGGATGCCCCGGCCGGATCTCCGGCCTGTAGCCGGCCTCAGCTGTGGTTCGATATCGGGTTTCAACGCCGGTATCTGCGACGGCGTCTACGGCATCGTCGAGAACGGGTGGCGGCGAGGTCGGCGGCTCACCATCACGACCGTTGAACGCCCACACGGTGCCGCCGACCACCTCGGTGGGCCACACCCTCAACCGAGCCGTTTTCGGGATGGGGCCATCGGCGGCCGACGTGCAAGCCCCACCGTGGCTGAAGCTCCACTCGTGCAGCGGGCACACCACCTCGTCATCGTCGATCCGTCCGCCGGCGGCCAAGTCGGCGCCCAGATGCGGGCAGACCGAGTGGGTGACCAGTGCCCGACCGTCCGGGGTCCGTCCGACGGCCAGGTCCTGACCGAACACGGCCAAGGGTACGAGAGCGCCCCCGGGAAGCTCGTCGACACCAGCCACGGCGAACCAGCCCACAGGGAACGGCGGCCGATGCAGCTGTGGCCCGACCACCCCGGCTACTCCTCCTCGTCGTCAGGCAGTCCGTCCCCGGCGTCGAAGTCGTCAGGGCTGCCGGAAACTACCGGGATGAGGGCCTCGGCGGCCACCATCGGGTTGGGGAACTCCTTGACGCCACAGACCTTCCCGTCCCGGAACCGCCAGAGCGCAATGTAGGTGTTTCGGTAGGGTCTGCCGGTGTGGGTCACGTGGCCGTCGGACTCGTATTCGACGACCAACAGATCGGGATCAAGGCACTCGTGCACGGTAGTCAGCGAGAGGGTGAACACGAAGGTACCCAGTCGCGATGCCAGATAGTTGCCGATCTCACGACCGCCTTCGAGACGCACCGGTGGGTCGGCGAACGGGAGTTCCAGGATCCAGTCCGGGGTGTAGCACTCGGCCAGTTCGCCCGCCCGGCCGGTCCCGAACAGTGAGACGACGTGCTCGAGCAATGCCCGGTTGGCCGCCCGTCGTTCGACTTGGCCGCCCGATGCACGATCGTCGGACGCCTCAGCCACGGCTTAGTCCCGGTACGACGGGTCGTCGCGGTCGAGCAGGGTCTTCTGCTCGGCGAAGTGGGCCACACTCTGGTCGGTGAACCGGGTCCACATGCGGGCCACCGAGTCGGCCAGATCGTCGTCCATGGGCCTGAGCGGTCGACCGGTGCTTAAGGCCAGCACCGTGGTCCGACAGGCTCGCTCTAGGAAGTAGAGCTCCTCAAACGCGTGGGCCACCGACTCACCGACCACGGTCACCCCGTGGTTGCCCATCATCATCACCGAGTGTCCCTCTATGGCCTCGGCCACCCGGACACCCTCAGCCGGGTCGTCGGGCGGCCCACCCATCTCCGAGTCGTAGACGGTCCGGCCCCAAAACCGGGCCGTAGCCTGGTCCAACGGGGGGATGGTCGGATCGGTCAGGCCGATCAGAGCTGCGGCGTACGGCGGATGGCAGTGCAGGACGGCCCGGGCCGTGGGGATGCGCTGATGGATGGCCCCGTGGATGCACCAGGCCGAAGGATCCGGCGCATCGGGTCGCTCCATGGTCGAAGGGTCGTCGGCGTCCAACAGGATCAGTTCGCTGGCCCGAACCAGAGAGAAGTGCCGCCACTTCGGATTGCAGAGGAACCGCTTCCCGTCGGGCGAGACCGCTGCGCTGAAATGGTTCGCTACCGACTCGTGGAGGTCAAACCGGGCAGCCAAACGAAAGGCAGCTGCCAGGTCGACGCGGATCTGGGCCTCGTCGAGTTCCTCGAGGCCTGACGGTTCGCCCTCCGCGTCGTACACGGCAGATTCGTCAATGACAGTCATGGCGTCAGTCTGGTCCTGTTCCACCGTCGATGCGAGCCCCGGATGGTCCAGCAGCCCAGCGGCTCAACGGCTCAACGGCTCAACGGCTACGAAGCTTGGGGTCCAGTGCGTCCCGTAGGCCATCGCCGATGAAGTTGACGCTGATCACGGTGAGCGAGATGAGCACGCCCGGTCCGACGACCCGCATCGGGGTCAGGTTGATGAAGTCCTTACCGTCGTACAGCAGCCGACCCCACGTCGGGAAGTCCGACGGGAACCCGAGACCCAGAAACGACAGCGCCGACTCAGTGATGATGGCGACCGCCATGCCGAGCGCCGCGGCGACCATGACCGGGCTGAGGCAGTTGGGCAGGATGTGGCGGAAGATCACGTTGCGGCGCCGGGTTCCGATGCTGTGGGCGGCGGCCACGAACTCCTGCTGCTTGATGGTCAGCACCTCGCCCCGTACCACCCGGGCGGTCTGCATCCAGCTGGTGATGCCGATGATGAACACGATGAGCATGAAGATGCCCTGTTCCGGACCGAAGGTGGCCCGCAGGCTGTCACGGAACAACATGATGATGACCAGCAAAAGGGGCAGCACCGGCAGGGCTAGGAACAGATCGGTGAGGCGCATGAGCACCCCGTCGAGCCGCTTGAAGAACCCGGCCAGAACACCGATCGTGGTGCCCAGGAAGACCGACAACGCCATGGCCGTGATGGCCACCAGCAGTGAAATACGGCCCCCAACCATGGAGCGGGCCACCATGTCACGGCCCAGATTGTCGGTGCCCAACGGATGGCTCCACGTCGGGCTGAGGTTTCGCATCTTGATGTCGATCTCGACCGCGTCGTAGGGCATCAGGTACGGCCCGACGAAGCTGGCCACCGTCACGAACATGAAGGCGCACAGGCCTACGAGGGCGCCCTTGTGACGGCGGAACTGGCGCCAGACGTCGCCGCGGAGCGACCGGTGCTTGGGGCCCGCTCCCGACGCGGTGGCGGCGACCACCTCCCGGCTCGCGTGGACCTTGGGCTCAGTCATAACGGATCCTCGGGTCGAGCATCCCGTAGACCACATCGGCGACGAGGTTGAACAGCACCGTGAGTGCGGCGATCAGGAAGGACAGCGTCTGAACCATCGGAATGTCACCACCGTGGATCGAGCTGATCAGCAGGTGACCAATGCCGTTGATCCGGAAGATCTGTTCGGTGATGAGGGCACCGGCGAAGATCCCCGGCACCTGCAGGGCGATCAGGGTGACAACCGGGATGAGGCTGTTGCGCAACACGTGGCGCACCAAGACCCGCTTCTCCTTGAGGCCCTTGGATCGAGCTGTCCGGACGTAGTCCTCCGAGAGGTTGTCCAGCATCGACGACCGGGTGAACCGGCTTAGGGCCGCGGCGTTGAACATTGAGAGCACGCCCACTGGGAGCACGATCTGTTTGATCTGGGCCACGAACGAACTCCAGTCGGTGACCTCGAGCGTCGTGTCGTAGTACGACGGGAACCAGCCCAGCTTCACGCTGAAGATGACAATGGCCAACAGGCCGGTGAAGAAGGTCGGCACCGAGTAGCCCACCATCGAGACGAAGGTGCCGATCTGGTCGAACACCGAGTACTGCTTGTAGGCCGAGATGACGCCGACCGGCACGGCAATGAGGATCCCGAACACGAAGGCCAGGCCCATCACCCATGTGGTCTGGGGAAGACGCTCCGCAATGGTCTCGACCACCGGACCTCGTGACTGCCAGGAGATGACCCGGGTCCGCTCGCCGCTGCCGATCTGGACGTTGAATAGCTGTTCGATCAGGCTGATTGGCTCGTGGATCATGACCTGCTTGACCCACAGGAGCCACTTGACCAGGAACGGGTCGTTGACCCCCATGGACTCGCGGATCTGTTCCCGAACCTCTCGGGGGATGGTTAGCGGCAGGTGGGAGGTTGGATCGCCGGGCGCCAGATCAAGGATGGCGAAGATGATGAAGCTGATGGCAACCAGCGTCGGCACGGCAATCGCCGCTCGGCGACCGATAAACCAGAGCATCTCCCTCCCCCTCTCTCGCCTCGCGGGCCGAAATCATGAGGCGGGATCCCGCCGAAAACGAACCCGACCGGAGGGTCCCGCGGCACAGTATGCCGCGGGCCCCTCCGGTCTGACGGTTCTCAGATCAGGTCAGGACAATTAGTCCCGAGCCCACTCCTCCAAGTTCCACAACTCTGCATCCCATGGGTTGAGCTTGTACCCGGTCAGCGAGTTGGACGCTGCCGAGACGCTGCCCCGGTGGATCAACGGGATGATCGAGTAGTTGCCAACCACCAAGTCGTTCAGGGCAATGGTGATCTCGTTGCGGCGATCGATGTCCGCTGTCTGGGTCAGCTCGGCGTACAGAGCGTCGTACTCGTCGCTCTGGAAGCGCTGAACATTGCTGCCCTGCCAATTGGTGCTCTCGCCGCTGATGTTCGACGAGGTCCAGCTGCCCATGTAGGCCTGCGAGTCCACACCAGCTGCACCGTTGGTGTACATCTCGATGTCGGCGTAGAACTTGCCGTAGGTGTCCGGGCTACCCGGATCGCCACCGAAGAACACCGAAGCATCGATGTTTCGAAGTTCGGTATCCACACCGATCTTGGCCCAGTCCTGCTTGACGAGCTCCTGGGTGGCCTGACGCACCGTGTTGGTGGACGTCTGGTACAGGATCTTCATCGGCATGCCGTCGGGCGTCTCGCGCACCCCATCACCATCGGTGTCGAGGTAGCCAGCATCGTCCAACAACTGGTTGGCCAGATCGATGTCCTGGGTCAGACACTCGTCGTTGGACGTCGACGTCTGGGCGGGCGGCGCAGGCCACACGTTGCACGTCGGACGACCGGCCTCGCCGTAACCGACGTCGACCATGGTCTGACGGTCCAGGGAAATGGAGAGGGCACGGCCGACCACCGGATCGGTAAGGAACGGGTGGGGGTTGGTGCCGTCGAGCCACTCGGAACGGTCGTCGCCGAGGTCCGGATCCGGGTTGGTCTGGTTGACCATCATGCGCTCGACCATGGTCGAGAAAGCCGAGATGACCTTGCCCTTTCCGCCGGCCAACATGCTGGCCAGGATCTCCGGCTCGACCTGCAGGTTCCATGCGTAGTCGGCTTCACCGAGCTCCAGAACGGAGCGGGCCGTCGAGGGAGCATCGCCGCCGCCCTTGATCACGACACGCCCGAAGTAGGGCTTACCGTCGGGCACGCCGCGGTAGTTCTCGTTCATGACGTAGACCGCGGTGTCATTCGTGGTGAACGACTCGATCTTGAACGGACCAGTACCGATCGGACCGAAGTTCTCATCCGTGCACTCGGCCGAGGCCGCGCCCACGCAGTCGCCGAACTGGGCCCGAGAAATGACCGGGAAACTGTTCGAAACGAACGGCACGTAGGGGAACGGAGTCGCCTCAGCAAAGGTGATCGTGACCGTGAGATCGTCGTCAGCAACCACAGAGGTCACACCGTCGAAGCCCGATGCACCGGTGCAGCCGGTATCGGGATTCGAGCAGTACTCCCAACTGAAGACCACATCGTCGGAGGTCAACGGGGTGCCATCAGAGAAGACCACACCCTCGTGCAACTTCCATGTGATGCTGGTCAAGTCCTCGGAAACGCCGCCATTGGCAACCGTCGGGATCTCGGTGGCCAGCGCGGGAACGAGCACGCCCTGGTCATCGAACTCGGCCAACGGCTCGAGGATCACGGAAGAAGCATCACGGTCCTTCCAGCCACCCGACAGGTACGCGTTCAGGGTGGATGCGGCCTGCCAGTAAAGGATGGTCACGGTGCCGCCTTCGCCGGCGCCGCTGGACGTCATCACGACTTCGACGTCACTGATGTTGCTCAGGAACGACGTGTTCACGAAGGCGTCGTAGCTGTCGAGCGCCTTGGGGATCTCACCCTGCTCGACGAAGAAGTCCATCTGCTGCTTCATCACGTCCTGGACGGTCCCGCCCAACCACGCGTCGGACAACTGGGTCGCCCGATCCGGGAAGGAGAACATGTCCAGCAGGGCGTTGGAGCCCTCCACCGTCATCCCCGCCGCGTCGGCGATCGTGGCCTCCAGGGCACGGCGGCCACCGGCGTAGGCCGCGTTGGCCTCCTCGGTCACCTGCAGGAACGTCTCCACGACGCCCGGATGATCGATGCCGAATTGGGTCGGAATCGAGATGATGTCGAAGACCCGGATACCGATGTCCTCCTGCTCCGAACCGGTCATCACCAGGTTGCCGCCGGAAGCCAGCATCGACAGCACACCGCCGCCGAACGCACAGGCCATGGCCACGTCGCCGCTCTCGAAGGCTGCGACCGCTGCCGCACCACCGTCAGACGGAACGTGCTCGAAGCTGTCCAGCGCCACACCGAGGTGGCCCAGCATCTTCAGCAACTTGTAGTGGGTGACGTTGCCGACCGGGGCGTAGACCTTCTGCCCGGCCAGCGTCTCAGCCGCATTGGCCGCCGTCACGCCGTAATCCGGATGGGCTACGCAGTTGTCGGCGTCTGCGTAGCTCACGGCCACGCCGACGATCTCCAGCTCTGAACCGGAGGTCACGAAGTTGGCGAACGGGGTCAAGCCCTGGCTGTAGGCAATGTCGATGTCGCCGGACTCCATGGCCAACGCCATGTCGCCGCCGGAACCGAACGGCAGCCAGTTCACGGTCATGCCGAGACGCTCGTCGTAGGTCTCTTCAACCTGGGCGACCTGGTTGGCCGTCGGCCACTCCAGGAAGTACGCCACGTTCAACTCGGACAGCGACTCGGCCGGAGCCTCGGTCGCTGCCGGAGCCTCGGTCGCTGCCGGAGCCTCGGTCGCTGCAGGAGCAGCTGCGTCATCGTCGCTGCCGCATGCCCCCGCAACCAAAGTAAGGGCCGCTAGTACGGCGACCAGACGAATAATTTTCTTCAAGGTGATTCCCCTCGTTTCGAAGCACGACCATTCAGCCGAACTTCCCCTCCAAATGATTACGTGACTTTTATCACCTAAGAACCGAACGCTCAACTTGTCGCCCATGACGATTAGACGACGATTCCCGCTGGTCAGAACCCCAAAGGCGACGGCGGGGCCCGATATCAAGCCCCAGAAGCCTCTGTCATAAGGGCGGCGCTAGATGGCCGGTACCAGATGACAGGCCACGCCGTGGCCGGGAGACACTTCGCGCCAGACGGGCACCTCACTCCGGCACCGGTCGACGGCTTCGGGACACCGGGTGGAGAACACGCAACCTGGTGGGGGTGACGAGGGGCTGGGGATATCGCCTTCGAGCACTATCTTCTCCCGGGTGGCCTCGACAGCCGGATCGGGAACGGGCGCCGAAGACTGCAACGCCCGGGTGTAGGGATGCAACGGGTTGTCGTAGAGGCTGTCGACGTCAGCCAACTCCATGATCCGGCCGAGGTACATCACTGCCACCCGGTCAGCGATGTGGCGGATCATGCCCAGGTCGTGCGAGATGAACAGGTAGGTCAGGCCCAGCAGGTCCTGGAGTTCCTCCATCAGGTTGACCACCTGAGCCTGGATGGAGACATCGAGGGCGGCGATCGGCTCGTCACACACGATGAGATCGGGGTTCAGGGAAATGGCCCGGGCGATGCCGATTCGCTGACGCTGCCCACCCGAGAACTCGTGGGGGTAGCGGTTTGCGTGCTCAGGGTTCAGCCCTACCAGTCCGAGTAACTCCTCGACACGTTCGTTGCGTTCACGCGACGTCATCGAGAGGTGCTCGACGAGGGGCTCACCGATGATCGAACTGACGGTCATCCGCGGATTGAGGCAGGCATGTGGATCTTGGAAGACCATCTGCATCCGCGGCCGGACCTTTCGGAGCCCCCTGGCCGACAGCTCGGCCATGTCGCCGCCATCGAAGACCACCGTGCCCTCCGTCGGCTCCTCGAGACGCAGGAGGGTGCGACCAATGGTCGACTTGCCTGACCCCGACTCGCCGACCAGACCGAGGGTCTGACCACGCATGATGTCGAACGACACGCCGTCGACGGCCCGCACGGCGCCGACCTTGCGGCGGAGAGCGCCCTTGGTCACAGGGAAGTGCTTCTTCAGATCACGAACCGAGACCAGTACCTCAGGCATTTCGGGTGCTTCAGCTGCCTGTTCCTGCACGACCGTCATCTCAGCGTCCATGGCCGACCTGCCCTTTGGCTGTCTCGTCGCTCTGGGCGCCGACCAGTACCGGCACCTCGTCTAGCCAGCAGGCGACCTTTCGAGTCGCCGAAACGGCTGCCAGAACCGGGTTCTCCCGGTCGCATCGGTCGAAGGCGTGCGGGCATCGGGGAGCGAATGAACAACTGGCGGGCGCCGACCGGAGATCCGGAGGCTGCCCCTGGATGTTGACCAGCTTGTCCCCACGGGAGGTGGCCGACGGTAGCGAAGCCAGTAGGCCTTGTGAGTATGGATGGCGGGGCTGGGCATAGAACTCGTCGACCGGCGCATCCTCCACGATCTGGCCGCCGTACATGACCAGCACCCGGTCGACCAGGCCGGCCACCACGCCGAGATCATGGGTGATCCAGATCACCGCCATGCCAAGCTTCTCTCGGAGGCCCTTCACCAACTCCAGGATCTGGGCCTGAATGGTCACGTCGAGGGCTGTCGTGGGCTCGTCGGCCACTAGGACCTTCGGGTTGCAGGCCAGGGCAATGGCGATCATCACCCGCTGGCGCATCCCACCGGACAACTCGTAGGGGTAGCACCGGAGGCGCTCCTCCGGAGACGGGATGCCGACCAGTTGCAACAGTTCAAGCGCCCGTAGCCGCATCGCCTTCCGGCGACCCGGCTGATGGACGGCGAGGGACTCCACGATCTGGTCGCCCACGGTGACCACCGGGTTCAGCGATGTCATCGGATCCTGGAAGATGAAGCCGACCTTGCCGCCCCGCACCTTCCGCAGGTCCCCCAGGTCCATCGAAAGAAGGTCGTCGCCCTCGAAGATCGCCTGGCCGGCCAAAATCTCGCCGGGCGGTGTGGGGATGAGCCGCAGCAGCGACATCATCGTGACGCTCTTGCCTGAGCCGCTCTCGCCGACCACGCCGAGAACCTCCCCGTCGGCCAGGTCGAACGACACCCCGTTGACGGCGTGCACCGTCCCGTCCTGGGTGTTGAACCGCGTCGTCAGGTCGGTGACCCGCAGGACCGGCGTGGGGTCCACCGTCATCGGTTCAGGCCCCGAGTCTGTCCCAGACGTCCTGTTCGGCCATGTCAATCACGGTGTACGCCATGCCGAGCGCCCCGTCACGCAGCGCCGACTCCCCGCCGGGCTCCACGGTCCGGTCGGCGAACTCGGGCTGGTGGTTGACGGCGTCGCCGCAGTCCATGCCAAGCATCGGATGGATTGACGGGACGATCTGGCTGACGTTGCCCATGTCCGACGAACCCGAGCCCCCACCCTGTTCGGCGTGGGTGGGCATGGGCCGACCGATGGCCTCCGAATTGGCGGCGTACAGGTCGGTCATGACGTCGTTGTTTCGCATGCTCTCGTATGGATGGGCCGTCTCGTGCCACTCGAACCGACAGCCGGTGGCAATGGCCGCCCCCTCAAAGCACGCCTTCACCTTGGGAATTAACTCGGCGAGACGCTCCACGCTGCCCGAGCGGATCAGCCACTCGGACTTCGTATGCGACGGCACGACATTAACGGCGTCACCACCGCGGGTCACCTTGCAGTGGATCCGATCGTCGTCAACCATGGCCTGGCGTAGGGTGGAAATGTTCACGTAAGCCTGCACGAAAGCGTCCAGGGCGTTGATCCCTTCCTCCGGGGCAAAGGCCGCATGGGAGTCCTTGCCAAAGAACTCGACGTCGTAGTGCTGACACGCCTGGAACGACGGATCCAGTTCGTCGTAGGGGCCGGGGTGGACCATCATCGACGCTGCGGCGTCCTCGAAGGCACCGGCCTCGATCAGCTCGACCTTGCCGCCGCCACCCTCCTCGGCCGGGGTGCCCAGCACGGTGACCCGGATGCCCAACTCCTCGGCCAGCGGGGCGAGGGCTACGCCGGCACCGACAGCCGAGGTGGCGATGATGTTGTGGCCGCAGGCGTGCCCTACCTCAGGCAGGGCGTCATACTCGCAGCAGATGACGACCCGTGGCCCGCTGGTCCCGGCGGTCGCCTCGAAGGCCGTGTCCAGTCCGTGACTGGGATAGGTCACGTCGAAGCCGTTGCGCCCCAGGAACGAACTCAAGCGTTCCGACGCCTCGAACTCCTCGTATCCCAACTCGGGGTTCTCATACATCCACCGCGAGAGGTCCCGGAGTTCGGTTTCGACCTCACCGAAGGCCTTCCGTGCCGCAACCTTGGTTGGACCCTCGGTGATCGTCGTGTCCGTCATGTGTCGGAAGGTATCAGCCGATCAGAGATCCAGGCGATAGACGTTGGTTGATCGTTCCTCGAAGCCAAGCCGACGATAGAGCCGGTTGGCGGCCTCCCGGGAGGGGCGCGACGTCAGGTCCACGGTGGTGGCGCCCTCGCGGCGAGCCCGTTCGATGGCTGCCCTGTTCAACGCCTCGCCGATGCCACGGCTGCGGGCCCCTTCGTCGACGACCACGTCCTCGATCCAGGCCCGCAGGCCGGTCGGAACGCGGAACAGGACCAGCGTCATGCTCCCCAGGATCGCCGTCTCACCGGTGGTCGACGGGTCGACGGCCAGCAGCAGGATCGACGCGTCGGACGACACGATGGCCTCGAGCGCCATGGCATCCGGCGGCGAATTGGAGCTCGACAGTTGCGGAATGAGCCGGGCCATGGCACCCAGCAGGGCCCCATCCACCTCGGTGACTTCACGAACCTCGACCGGGGCCGCCGACCCCTTCGAAGATTCCTGGTCGGGCGATCCAGCCTCCTGCGTCTCCATGGGCGGCGAGCCTAGAACCCCGCCCCGGTCCGCCAGAGGCGGACGGATCGTGACGGCACCGGCGCGCCTTGGAGCGCGTCTGGCTAGCCTCCGCCTCGATGCCCATCGACCCCGCTCCACACCTCGCGCCGCACCTCTCGTGGCACGTCGAAGAGATGCCCATCGAGTTACGATCGCCGGTCCTTCTGGCCGCCTTCGAGGGCTGGAATGACGCTGGCGAGGCCAGTTCTACGGCCGCCCGCTACATCCGGGACCACTACGAAGCGGTCCACGTGGCCACCATCGACGCCGAGGACTTCTTCGACTTTACGGTGGCCCGCCCCAGCGTCTGTCTCGACGAGGACGACGTCCGCCAAATCGTGTGGCCGTCGACCTCGATCTACGTGGCCCGGGTACCCGACGCCGACCACGACCTGGTGTGCGCCATCGGCCACGAACCCCAGTTGCGTTGGCGAACCTTCGTGGACCACATCGCCCATACCGCCGAGGCGTTCGATGCGGCGATGGTCTGCACGCTCGGCGCCCTGCTCACCGACGTTCCCCACACCCGCCCCACCCAGGTGTACGGCGGGACCGAGGATGCCCGTCTGGCCGAGCGTCTTGACCTGTCGCCATCGACCTACGAGGGCCCGACGGGCATCGTGGGCGTGCTGGCCGCCGGTCTGCGTGACCGCGGCGTCGTGACGGCGTCGTTCTGGGCGAGCGTCCCCTCGTACGTGTCCAACGCCCCGTCACCCAAGGCGGCCCTCGCCCTGGTGGAGCGCCTCTGCCGGGTGTTCGAGGTCGATGTGCCCCGTACTGACCTGGAAATTCTGGCCGCCGACTACGAACGCCAGGTCACCGAACTTGTCTCCGAGGACGACGAGACCGTCGAGTACGTGGAGCAGTTGGAGGCCGACTTCGACGAGGAGACGGCTGACGCTCCGGACCGTCTGGTGGCCGAAGTCGAAGACTTCCTCCGGAACCAGCCCGGCACCTGAGTCGTCTCCGGCCGAGATCCCGTCCGGCCCGTACGGTAGGTCAGCCGATACCCAGGTCACCTTCGAGGGTCACGTCTTCCTCAGAAGCAGCCTCTCCCTCTGAAGCCACATCGCCCTCCCACATAGGCTCTCGGGGACGGTCGTAGCGGACCTCCATCGGTTCGCCCCGGATGGCAGCGAAGGCCTCGTCCACCCACTCGGCAGGAAGGGCGTGCCCCTCAGGCATGGAGTCAGCCGCGAAGAAGCCCACATCGAGGCACTCGAGCGGGTGGGCCGCCAGCTTGCCGCCCGTCATCCGACAGTGGAAGATCAGTGAATACAGCGGGATGCCCGTGATGCCCAGGCGAAGCCCGTCGAGGATGGCGATGGGGCGAACCACCTCGCACTCGATGCCCGTCTCCTCGAGGACTTCTTTGACCACCACCTCGGCCGGTGAGTAGCCGACATCGGCCCACCCGGTGGGGTACAGCCACACGCCCGACCCGGACCGCTGGACCAGCAATATCTCGCCGGCGTCGTTGCCGACCACCGCGCCGACGGTGGTCTTGGGGGTGACGTATCCCCTGACGCCAGAACCGACGGTGTCGTACCACTCGGCCACCAGGTCGTCGGGATCCACAGTGCGTCCCGACAGGGCGTCGGACCGGGACCGGATCTCGGCAGCTACGTGGAGGACCTCCTCGTAGCGCTCCTTCTCGTAGAGCGACTCGGTGAAGCCCATGCCGGTGCGGGCCGACGCCGAGAGCGCCTCGGCCCATCGCAGTAGGTCGGCCTGGCCGGGGGGCGGGGGTGCACCGGAATCAGAGTTCATGGATGCACCGTAGGCGGGCGACATGACGTAGTGAATGACGGGGTCGCCGACGGGGAGCCCGGTGGGGTCAGAAGTCGACGGCCACCCATCGCAGCACCGACAGTTCCACCTCGGCAAGGTGCTCGGGGTCGGTGATCTTGGCGCCGAACGGATCCCGCACGTAGAAGGCGTCGATCACGTCCGATCCGAGGGTCTGGACGTGGGCCCGGACGATGTCAAGATCCAGTTCAGCGAAGGCCCGGGTGATCCGATACAGCACGCCGACGCCGTCTGGGCACGTCACCTCCAGCACGGTGGCGGTGGCCGATGAGACGTTGTCGACGGTCATAGTTGGGCGGGCCGGACGGGCGGTCAGGTGGATGGGTCGGTAGGTGCGCGACCGGTCACCGAGGCGGGCCGCCACGGCCAGGCGGCCGGCCAGGGCCCGGTTGACCTGTTCGTCGATCCGCGCCCAGTCGGGTTCGCCGCCCAGCACCGATCCGACACGGAACACCGAGAGTGCCCGCCCATGCTCGGAATGAGCCGACGCACCAAGGACATCAGCCCCGTTGAGGGCCAGCACGCCGGCCACCTTGGCAAACGTGCCCGGGCGGTCAGCGGCCACCACGGTCAGCTCCAGCCCCTCTCCACGCACCACGAACGTCCCGTCGTCGAGCAGGGCCTGCTGGGCGGCATCCGGAAACGAGCCCCCGACCACATCGCCGACGTCGCCCCCACCCAGTACGTGAGAGGTGCGTTCCACCAACTCACGGACCAGGCCCGCCTTCCAGTTGCTCCACGCCGACGGGCCGGTAGCGATCGAATCGGCTTCGGTGAGGGCCCCGAGGAGGCCCAGCAGGACGGTTCCGCCCACTGCGTCAGCCACCTGACGGATAGTGCCGTCGTCGTCGAGGTCTCGCCGGGTGGCCACGTCGGGCAGCAGCAGGTGGTGTTCGACCATGGCGACCAGCAGGTCGACATCGTCGACGTCGTAGCCCATTCGGGCGGCAATGGTCGTCAGGAGGTCAACGCCGACCACCGTGTGGTCACCTGGATACCCCTTGCCGATGTCGTGGAACAGGGCACCGACCAGTAACAGATCGGACCGCTCCACCTGGCCGACCAGCCGGGATGCCTCAGCCGCCGCCTCCATCAGGTGACGGTCCACGGTGAACCGGTGGTAGGCGTTGCGCTGGGGCCGTGAACGGCAGGGTTCCCATTCGGGTACCAGCAACACGAAGAGGCCCACCTGGTCGAGGTCCTCGATGACCGGAATGGCCGCCGGTCCGGCTGCCAACAGATCGACGAACAGGTCCCGGGCCTCTGCGGGCCACGGCACGGGTACCGGCTCGGCGTGATCGGCAAGGCGTTCCAGAGATCCACGATGCAGGTAGGCGTCGTGGCGGGCAGCGCTGGCTGCATACCGCAGGACGAGCAGAGGGTCGCCCAGATCCGCATCATCGGTCAACTCGAGGCGGCCGTCATCGAGTACCAGGCCGGGGGCCACCTCCCGGCGTCGAATCCCGGACAGTGCCTTCATCGGTCCGCGTCGACGCGAGGCCCGCAGGGTCCGACGGGCCGCGCCCTCCCCCGTCCAGGCAATGGTCCGGCCCGCTGCCGAGACCTCCGCCATCAGGACGTCGGCATCGGCCAGGCCCAGCGCGACAGCTACGTCGTCCTGGAGTTCCAACAGGAGCTTGTCGGCCCGCTGACCGGTCAGCCGGTGGAGTTCGACGCGGACGGCCAGCAGCGTCTCGAAGGCTGCGGCCAGGCCGGCTGACTCGGCCTCGCGCAGGATCGGCACCGTGGCCTGCTCCACCCAGAACAGGCTGTGCACGTCTCGCAGACCGCCACGGGCCTCCTTGATATCCGGCTCCAGAAGGAACGCCACCTCACCAAACCGGGCGTGGCGTTCCGCGACCGCCCCCTGGAGTTGGTCGAGATTCTGGCGGGACCGGCCCTTCCACTGGGTCAGCGCGCGCTCGGCCAGGTCGTCGACCAGAGCCGCGCCGTCGACCGAGCTAGCGGCCACCGTCCGGGCAGCCAGCAGGCTGGTGGCCGTCTCCAGATTCTCGGCGCCCACGTCAAGCAACTGGGCCACCGTGCCTACCTGGTGTCCAAGCTTCAGGCCGGCATCCCACAGCGGATACCAGACCCGTTCGGCGATGCCGCTCATGTCCATGCCGGGGAAGTGCACCAACGCCACGTCCAGGTCACTGCCCGGGCACTGCTCGCCCCGGGCGTAGCCACCGACGGCCACCAGGGCCACCCCGGGGGGCACGTCGGCTGCCGCAAACACCGCAGCCAGGTAGTCATCGAATCGGCTGGTCAACGCGGCGCAGAACGCCGGCCCCCGGAGGGACCGGTCGTCCAGTAGGTCGGATGTATCGAACACGGTCACGTTTCTAATTGTGGACCCGGGGCCGATCAGGTCACCACCGAGCCCTTCGGGCCTTCGTTGTAGGCCGACTCGGCGTGGATCCGCTGGTCGAGTCCGACCGCCTCGGTCTCTTCGTCGACCCGGAGGCCGACCACCGCGTCGATCGCCTTGACGATCACCCAGGTCATGGCGAACGAGAAGACGATGACTGAACCGATGGCCACCGCCTGGTCCAAGAAGAGTTCGATGCCGCCACCGAAGAACAAGCCGTCGTCGAAGCCACCACCAGGGATGGCGCTGGAGTCGGCGAATAGGCCCAGCAGCAGACCGCCGAGGATGCCGCCCACGCCGTGGATGCCCACCACGTCGAGGCTGTCGTCGAAGCCGAACCGGGTCTTGAGGGTCAAGGCTAGATAGCAGACGCTGCCGGCCAGGAGGCCGAACACGATGCCGGCCAGCCCACCCACGTAGCCTGCGGCCGGGGTGATGGCCACCAACGCGGCGACCACGCCGGAGGCGGCGCCCAACGAGGTGGCCTGACCATCACGTAGTTTTTCGGTGGCCAGCCAGCCGACCATGCCGGCCGCCGCGGCGAGAAAAGTGTTCAACAGGGCCTGCACGGCTTGGCCGTTGGCCGCACCGGCCGATCCGGCGTTGAACCCGAACCAGCCGAACCACAGGATGCCGGTACCGATCATTACCAGCGGCATGTCGTGCGGGGGCATGGCCTCCGTTGGCCAGCCCTTCCGCTTCCCCAGGACCAGAACAAAGGCCAGGGCGGCGGCCGCCGCGTTGACGTGGATCGCCGTGCCACCGGCGAAGTCCAACGCACCATTGCCGTGCTGCCATCCGCTGTACACCCAGTAGGTGACCGGGCTGTAGACCAGCACCAGCCAGACGGGTACGAACAGCACCCACGCCGAGAACTTGAGTCGGTCGGCTACCGCTCCGGAGATGAGCGCCGGGGTGATGGAGGCGAAGGTCATGAGAAAGGCAACGAACACCAGGCCCTCGGTGTCGCCGGCCATGCCCTTGAGACCGATGAAGTCGAAGTTGCCGATCCAGTCGCCACCGAAGAAGCCGTCCCCGTCGGGCGAGTTGCCGATCGAGTACGAGACCAGCACCCACACGATGGGCACGATCCCGATGCAGTACATGTTCATCATCAACATGTTCAGCACGTTCTTGGAGCGGACCATGCCGCCGTAGAACAGGGCCAGTCCCGGCACCATGAAGACAACGAGGGCTGTGCTGGTCAGCATCCAGGCAATGTCACCAGAATCCATTTGGGGGGTCCTTTCAGTGTCCACGACGGACGGGGGATGTGGATGGTCGTCGACAGGTTGACCGCTGCGCATCACGGCATGGTCACGCCAGTGTTTCTGGACGGTGAACTGTTCCGGTCAGATGACCCGTCGCTCAGAAAGATCCATCTCCCTCGAGGTGGCGTCGGCGGTGGACGAAGGCCTTGGCTGCACCCCACGCCAGGCCGGGGGCCTGCAGGTCAGGATGAATGTCGGCAAACGAGGAGGGCGTCAGGTCGTAGAGATCGTCGGGGAACATCCGGACGGCATCGCCGTCGCGGTCCACCGGTGGCACACCGGCAGTCCGCAGCAGGTCGGTCGGGAATCGAACGGTGTCGCGCAGTACGGCCAGCGGTCCGGTCCACTGCTCGTCGACGTCGGCAGCCAGCAGGGCCCGCAGGCGCTCCCCCACCTCGTCGGCAGCCCGACGGCCTGCATCGGCCAGCCGCTCGGCCGGCACTTCGACCGTGTCACCCGCCGGATCTCCGCTCCAGGCATCCGCGACCCGGGACACGCACTTCTCCACCCAGCCGGGAAGGGCCGCCACCAGTCCGTCGACCAGCGCGTCAGCTAGCTCGGCGAGGCGAGCCTCCGGTTCTAGCGGTGGTCCCGGATCAGGCTCCATCGGGACCCAGGGCGGCGTTGAGGTTGCCGGACCGCAGGCCCTCGAGGTCGAGGGTGACGTAGAGGTACCCCGAGCTGGTCACAGCGGCCACCACGGCGTCACGGCGTTCAACCACGTCGGCCAGACGATCCGTCGGCACCTCGATGCGGGCCGTGTCGTCGTGGTGACGGACCCGGAGGTCATCAAAACCGAGGCGCCGCAACGCGGCCTCGGCCCGCTCGACGCCGGATAACACGCCAACGGTGACCTCGGTCCCGTAGGGCACCCGCGAGGCGAGGCAGGCGGCAGCCGGCTTGTCTGCGGTCCGCAGGCCCAGGGCCCGGGACCGTGCCCGGACGTCGTCCTTGGTCAGCCCGGCTTCCACCAGGGGGAAGCGTGCTCCCCGGTCGGCCGCGGCCTTCTGGCCGGGCCGGTGATCACCCAGATCATCGACGTTGACACCGAGCACCACGGTGGCCGACTCGGCGGCTGCGATGGGGGCCAGCACGTCCATGAGGGCCTCTTTGCAGTGGGCACAGCGATCGGCGTCGTTGGCCCGGTAGGCAGCGTGGGTCATCTCGTCGGTCTCAACGGCCGACCAACGCAGGCCCCACTCGTCGGCCAACGCCGCGGCGTCGGCCCGTTCGTCGCCGGCCAACGACGGCGACACGGCTGTGACCACGTGGACACGGTCGGGGCCCAACAATGTGTGGGCGGCGTGGGCCAGCAGCGCCGAGTCGGCGCCGCCGGAGAAGGCCACCACTACCCGGTCCAGATCGCGCAGGACCCGATGCAGCGCCTCCGACTTCAGGGCACTCGGCTCCGACGCGCCCAGACGGCGCATGTCGGGTTCCGGAAAGGCGGGGGCCGATCCCATGGTCAGGTGCAGCCAACCCGCTTCAGCACGACGTCCAGCTCGTCGACCATGCCTGTGTAGAAGGTCCCGAACTGGCCAAAGCGGGCCGAGGCCCGGTCGTAGCGCATCGTGTAGACGACGTCCTTGAGGTCATCGGGATGCTGTCCGAACAGGGTCACGCCCCACTCGAAGTCGTCTATACCCGCCGAGCCGGTGACCACCTGGAGGATGCGTCCGGCAAAGGTCCGGCCCGACGTGCCGTGCTCCATCATCAGCTCGTGTCGGTCGTCATAGGGCAGCTCAAACCAGTTGGCGCCCACGTCACGACTCTTGGACATCGGGTAGAAGCACCATGCCGGCTTTCCCTCGGGCGGCAGCACCGGGTGGAGGCGGGCCCGCTTCATCTCGTCGGGAACGCCCTGGGCGTATTCCGACACCTCGGTGAGGCTGAGGTAGCTGTCGACCAGCTCGAGGCCGGCGGCCACCAGGGCGGTCTGCAGGGTCCGGAGCCGCCACAGGTCGGTGCCGAGCGTCATGACGGCCACATCGGCCTTGTGGCCGAGAATGGCCACTGGGACGACCTGGTCGCCAGCCTCGGTGGCTGCGTCGACGGCGATACGTACGGCGGCAGCGTCGCTGTGGCCGCACACCTTGAGAAACAGGTGGAGAACGGCCAGGCCGTCGGAGGGGGAAACGGGTTCGCTCATCGCTGCGAGTCTAGGGAACGGCCCCGTCGGCCCTCTCAGTCGCCGGTGTAGAGGTTGAGCCGGTCGCCACGGGCGAAGCCGGCCAACTGAAGGTTGGCGGTCCGGGCTGTCTCGACGGCCAGTGCCGACGGTCCGCTGACCGCCACCAGGCTGGCGAACCCGGCGGCCCACGCCTTCTGGGCCATCTCAAACGAGGCCCGGCCGCTGACCCACAGCCCTAGCTCGCCGGCCGGCAGGAGACCGTCCATGTGGAGTCGACCCACCACTTTGTCGACGGCGTTGTGACGACCGATGTCCTCACGCAGCAGCAACGGCTGGCCCGTGCGGTCGAAGGCCACGGCGGCGTGCACGGCCCCGGTGGTCGAGAAGAGGGCCTGACCGTCGATGCGGTCGGTCATGGAGGCCAGCACCTCGACGTCGAACGGTTCGACGTCGAGTGGGCGAAGGCGTTCACGTAGTTCGTCGATGGCCACCGTTCCACAGATGCCGCACGACGACGAGGCGGGTCCGAGCCGGGGCGTGGGGACGGGGGCCCGACCACCGGTGTCCACGGTGACGTCGTTGTACTCGGCCTCCGACGCCGACCCCTGTCCGCAGTAGCGGACCGAGCGGACCGGAGTGTCAGCCAGAACACCCTCGGTGATGCAGAACCCGACGGCCAGCTCGAAGTCATCACCCGGGGTTCGCATGGTGGTGGCCACCAGCTCACCGTCAAGGCGGATCGACATGGGTTCCTCGACAATCAGCTCGTCGGGGACGCGACGGTTGCCGTCAGCGTCGACACGGCGGGTCAGCACCCGGGCGGTCCGGCCCCGGCTCATGTCCGGGCCCAGGCGAATGTGTTCACCAGCCTCATGCACACCAGTGAACAGGCTCGGCCCCCAAAACGCGGAACGGACGCCCCGGAGGGCGTCCGTCTCGCGTATTCGGAACGGAAAATCCCGTTCTAGAAATCCATATCCGGCATGCCGCCGCCTGCACCGTCGGCCGGGGCGTCAGCGACGACGGCCTCGGTGGTGAGGAACAACGCCGCGATGGAGCCTGCATTCTGGAG
This sequence comes from Acidimicrobiales bacterium, assembly GCA_014237715.1. Classification (GTDB taxonomy): domain Bacteria; phylum Actinomycetota; class Acidimicrobiia; order Acidimicrobiales; family MedAcidi-G1; genus UBA9410. The sequence goes on along the minus strand of JAAZZG010000007.1, from coordinate 37,047 downwards.
GGCCGAACGGGTCACCTTGGCGGCATCGATGATGCCGGCGACGACCAGGTCCTCGTACTCGCCGGTGGCGGCGTTGAAGCCGACCGAGCCTTCGAGGTTGCGGACCTTGTCGACAATGACGCCACCCTCGAGGCCAGCGTTCACGGCGATCTGGGTCAACGGACCCTCGAGCGCCTTGGCCACGATGCGGGTTCCGGTGGCCTCATCGGCGTCCAGCGACTCGCCGGCCTCCAGGGCGGCCACCTGGGCACGAAGCAGCGTCACGCCACCGCCGGCCACGACGCCCTCCTCAATGGCTGCCTTGGTGGTACTCACCGCGTCCTCGATGCGGTGCTTCTTTTCCTTGAGCTCGACCTCGGTGGCTGCGCCAACCTTCAGGACGGCCACGCCGCCGGACAACTTGGCCAGACGCTCCTGGAGCTTCTCGCGGTCGTAGTCCGAGTCGGTGTTCTCGATCTCGCCCTTGATCTGGGCGATGCGCCCCGAGATCTCGGCGTCGTCGCCGGCACCCTCGACAATGGTGGTCTCGTCCTTACTTACAACGACCTTGCGAGCCTGACCGAGCATGTCGAGTGTCACGGCGTCGACCTTGAGCCCGACCTCCTCGGAGATGACCTGACCACCGGTGAGGATGGCCATGTCCTGGAGCATTGCCTTACGACGGTCACCGAAGCCCGGGGCCTTGACGGCCGCAGCGTTGAAGGTGCCACGGATCTTGTTGACCACGATGGTGGCCAGGGCCTCTCCCTCGACGTCTTCAGCGAGGATGAGCAGCGGACGGTTGGTCTGCATGACCTTCTCGAGGGCCGGCACTAGATCGCGCACAGCGGTGATCTTGGAACCGACGAACAGGATGTACGGGTCCTCGAGGACGGCTTCCATGCGGTCGGGGTCGGTCACGAAGTACGGCGAGATGTAACCCTTGTCGAAGCGCATGCCCTCGACGAGGTCCATCTCCATGCCGAAGGTCTGGCCCTCCTCGACGGTGATGACGCCATCCTTACCCACCTTGTCGATGGCCTCGGAGATCATGGCGCCGATCTCGGGATCAGCGGCCGAGATCGCGGCCACGTTGGCGATCTGTCCCTTGTCGCTGGAGACGTCCTGGGCCGAGTTGCGGATGGAATCCACGGCGGCGGCCACGGCGGCCTCGATGCCCTTCTTGATGGACATCGGGTTGGCACCGGCGGCCACGTTGCGAAGGCCCTCACGGACCATTGACCAGGCCAGAACGGTAGCCGTGGTGGTGCCGTCACCGGCGACGTCGTCGGTCTTCTTGGCGACCTCCTTGACCAGCTCGGCGCCGATGCGCTCGTACGGGTCTTCGAGGTCGATCTCCTTGGCGATGGAGACGCCGTCGTTGGTGATGGTGGGGGCGCCCCACTTCTTCTCCAGGACGACATTGCGGCCCTTGGGGCCGAGCGTGACGCGCACTGCGTCGGCCAGTTGGTTCATGCCCCTCTCGAGGGAACGGCGGGCCGTCTCGTCGAACGTGATGATCTTCGCCATCAGGAATGCCTCTCAGTCAGGTTTTTGGTACGTACTCAAGTGATGACCGGTCGGTCGGCGACCGGTCGACAGGGCCGGCAGCTCACGGGCGCGGCTGCTGGCACTCTCTTGCTACGAGTGCTAATCCAACCACCGGATCGGCGGTTTTCCAACGTCGGGAGGTTGTCCGACAGGCCAATGTCGACCGCTGAGGCGGCTGACCGGAAGCTGACTCAGCCTCCGGCGCAGTTGACGGGTCAGCCTCCGGCGACGGCCGGGACGATGGCCACCACAGCGCCGTCGGGCACCTCGGTGTCAAGCCCGTTCAGGAAACGGACGTCTTCGTCGCTCACGAACACGTTCACAAAGCGACGCAGGGCGCCGGACTCGTCGGTGATTCGCTCGGTAAACCCTGGATGGGCGACATCAAGAGCGGCAAGGGCCTCGCCCACGGTGCCAGCCTCGACGTTGACCTCGGGCTGACCGGAGGTCAGCGGACGGAGGGTGGTGGGGATGCGGATGGTGACGGCCATGGCCGGCACGCTATCCACGGGCCAGCGCCTCGCCGATGACGATCTCCAGGAGGGCGGTGGGCTCAGCCATGGCCCGAGCCATGCCGAAGCGTTCCGAAAGCGAGACGACACCATCGCGGTCCGCTACCTCTGGTTCGGCACCTCCCACCACCACCAGGAGGGGCACCCCGGCCGCAGCGGCGTAGACGCCTACGCCGCCGACCACCTTCCCCTCATACGAGGTCGCATCGAGCCAGCCCTCACCAGTGACCACCAGGTCGGCGTCGGCCACGTGTTCGTCGAGGCGGAGCTCCTCGGCCACCAGGTCGATCCCGTCGACCAGTTCTGCGCCCATGGCGGCCAGGCCCCCAGCTAACCCACCGGCCGCCCCGGCCCGGTCGAGGGTCGACACGTCGACGTCGAAGCGTTCGCCGTAGACCTGCACGAGACGTTCGAGTCGGCCGGTCAGCATCCGGACGTGAGCATCGGTGGCGCCCTTCTGAGGGCCGAACACCTCGGCCGCGTCGGCGAACCGGGTCCGCACGTCACAGGCCACCAGCAGTTCCACGCCCCGGTACCGGGCCGGTGAGCCCATGGCGTCGAGCGCACCTAACCCACCGTCGGTGGTGGCCGACCCGCCCATGCCGATGACGATCCGTTGAGCCCCGGACTCCACGGCGCTCAGGATGAGCTCGCCGACGCCAGCCGTCGTGGCGTCCAGAGGATGGTTTCCGTCGGCGCCTCCGGCCAGTTCCAGGCCCGCTACCCGGGCCATCTCGATGACCGCCGTTCCCCGGTCCAGTCGCCAGCCGGCCTCTACCGGAGCGCCCAGCGGACCGGTGACCACCGTGGTTCGGTCCGGTCCGCCCAGCACGTCGAGCAGGCCCTCGCCGCCGTCTGCCATGGGAATCTCGACGCAGTCAGCACCGGCGGCGGTGGCGGCCCGCCCGATGGCTGCGGCGACCTCACGGGCCGTGCCGGTGCCCCGGAACTTGTCGGGGGCGGCGACCACCTTCATCGAAGCGACCAGTTTCCGTTCCGAATCGCCCTATGCGATAAACAGATCGACCGGGGTCAGCCGCCCTGGATGGCCAGGTCGGATCCAAGGACGACCACGATGTCGGCGTTGTCGATCCGGTCCAGTGTGCCGTCAGGGACCGAGAGGCCGCCCGCCGGGAACTGCGAGAGGATGCTCGGGGCCTCACCGAAGTGTTCCTGGATTACCTGAGCGTCGCTGGCGTAGCCCGTCTTGTAGTAGATCCCGGTGACCGAGGTCTTGTTGGCGTTGGCCGGGGACTCCATGGCCCAGCCCAGTGGGCTGAGCATGTCGGTGACCTTGCCGGCTGCGCCGGACACGCCCGAGCCGTTGGCCACCAGGACATTCACCTCGTTGGGGGCGTGGGTGGGCTTCGGGAAGAGATCCTGGGTAGTGGTCGGAGCCGGGGCCTCCGTGGTGGCTGGTGCATCGCTTCCGGAATCGGCCGATGCGTCCGTGTCGGCGTCGTCCGGCATCTCGTCGGCAGAGGCATCGCCAGCCTCGGCGGACGTCTCGCCGGTCGACGAATCGGCAGTCGCTGTCTGGTCGGCAGCCGGTGCCACGGTCCCCGGAGTGGAGTCGACGGCCTTCCAGAGCAGAACCAGTCCGAGGAGGACGGCAATGGTGATCAGTAGGAAGGCCCGGGGGGCCGCGGCTGCGTTACTCGGACCGAACCCACCGCGTCGGCGGGTATTCATCGGGTGCCGTCTTCCTCGATCATCCGGGGCTCGAGGCGGGCACGGCGGCGACGGTCACGCTGGCGCTGGAGGCGACGCACGACCAACGGGTCGTAGGCCATGGCGTCGTCGGTGTCGAGCATCTCGCCGAGCACCTGGTAGTAGCGGGTGGCTGAGAGCTCGAACCGCTCACGGATCTGAACGTCCTTAGGCGCAGTGGCCGACCACCACGATCGTTCGAAGTCCAGAATGTCCCGGTCTCGCTGCGTCAGTGCCACACCCTGATGATTGTTCACGCGGGGTGGCCATTCAAGTACCCCCAGCGATGGGGATCCCGTACGCAGTGGGCCAGGTACTGATTCTGGTCAGTGTGGGCGCTAGTGCGAAGCAGACCGGCCTCATCCCATCGTGGCTGGCCCAGGCCGGGTACGTCTCCACCCTCGGGGCCCTGATCCCCACGAAGTGGCCTTCACCGGCGTCGTGCTGGCCATGGTCTAGATGCTGATCGCCGCCACCATCATGTTCCGGGGTGCCAGCACATCGGCCTCAGCCCAAGGCCGGAGACGTCAAGACGGGGAACACCCAGCGGAACGGGTCGGACGACACGTCCGGCCCGTCTCAGTAGCCTCGTCAGGGAGGGAGGCCCGGCCACGTCGATTAACTGGTCGGAAGACCCGCACCATCCCGCCCGGGTAGCTCAGTTGGTCAGAGCAGGCGCCTTGTAAGCGTCAGGTCGTCGGTTCGAATCCGACCTCGGGCTCAAGGTCCCGCAATCCAGCCGAATCCGTGCGATGCTCGCGGTTCCGGCGGGGAACGGACCCTGCCACTGGCGGGAGGAGTCTCCCTTGCAACGCTTCATCGAACGCTTCGGCGCCCTGTTCGGGGCCGTTTCGATCATCGGCATGATCGTCATGATGTCCATCGAGGGCGATCCACCGGATGTATCCGAGAAGACCACCGATCAGATCGTCGCCCACTGGGTGGACATGGGCGACGGGGCCTGGTTCGCCATGTGGGTGGGAGTCCTCGTGGGGATCCTCATGCTGCTCTGGGGGCTCTGGACCAGCAACGCCCTCCGGGAACGAGGGGTGACCCTCCTGGCCCCCACTGCAGCCGTGGGCACCGTCTGCATGGCCGCCGGCATGGCCATGGACTCCGCTTCCCGGATGGCCCTCCTCGACGCCGCCGAGCACATGCCCACCGCTGCAGTGGTGGCGGTCAGCGCCATGCTCCAGTACCTGTGGGTGCCCTTCCTTTTCGGCATGGTCCTCATCACGGTCGGCGTGAGCGCCTCAGCGAAGCAGACGGGTCTCATTCCCTCGTGGCTGGCCTGGATCGGCTATGCGACGGCTCTCATCCTCGTGATCCCCCACCCGATCTCCTTCATCGGCTTCCTGGTGTTCGCCATTTGGCTGCTGCTCTCCAGCATCATCATGTTTCGCAGGGCAGGCGCGACAGCCTGACCACGGTCACAGGTCGCGGGCCCGGGGCGTGCACGCCCCGGGTCGCTGCGACCTAGGCCGTCCGGCCGTACACCGGGCTCAGGTCCGACAGCGGGCCACCTCGAAGAGGGCAACAGCGGCAGCCGCCGAGACGTTCAGCGAGCCCAGCACCCCAGCCAGCGGGATGTGGGCAATGGTGTCGCACCGCTCCCGCACCAGGCGGGATAGGCCAGTCCCCTCGGCGCCCATGACGAGGGCCACCGGCTGGTCGGCCACCGTGAGTTGGTGGATGGCCCCATCTCCACCTGCGTCGAGGCCCACGGACCACACGCCAGCATTCGACATCTGTGACAACGCCTTGGGCAGGCCTCCGACCCTGGTCATCCGAAGGTGCTCGATAGCCCCAGCTGCCGACTTGGCCACCGTGGCCGTCACCCCGGCCGCCCGGTGACGGGGCAGAACCACACCGGTCACCCCAGCACACTCCGCTGATCGGAGGATCGCCCCGAGGTTGCCGGGATCGGTCACACCGTCGAGTAGCAACAGGAACGGGTCTCGACCTGCAGCGTCGGGCACTAGGAGGTCGTCGAGCTGGTACTCCTGCAGCGGCTGGGCCAGGGCCAGCACCCCCTGGGCAGCCTCGGTGCGGGTCATGGACTCGAACTTGTTGCGTGACACCTCTCGAATGGTGACCTTGGCCTCGTCGGCCAAATCGATGATGTCGTCGAGGATGGGGGCCGAGTCGAGATCGCCGGCCAGAACTACCTCGCGTGTCCGGCGGGTGCCGGCCAGCAGGAGCTCTCGGACAGCCTGACGGCCCTCCACCTGGTCGCCACCCAGACCTTTGGGCCCGTCGCCACCGTCACGGTTACCCAACGGCGAGGTACCCCGCTGGCCCGAGCCACGGCCCCGGCCGGAACCGCCCCCGGGCTTGTTGGGTCGACCGGTTGACGACCGTCGGGGCGGCGGTTCAGGACGAGCCGCACCCCGGTTGCCCTTGCCGACGTTCTGAGGGCCGCCCCGACGGGGGCCACCCCTACTCGAACCGGCCTTACTCGGACCGCCTTTGCGGGCGCCAGCGCCCGGACCCCTTCCACTTCCACCTCGGGAACCACTCACGAGGTGCCTCCATCTTCTCGTCCCGACGGGGCAACGGATCGGACCAACAGGGCGACGGCGAAACAGGCCACACCCTCACGACGACCCAGGGCACCGAGGCCCTCGGCCCGCTTGCCCTTGATGGTGACCGGGCCACCGACCACTCGGGTCAAGCCGGCCTGCATCTCATCACGACGGGGCGCCAGCTTCGGGGCCTCGAGGACCACCGTGCAGTCCACGTTGGCCACCGTCCAACCCTCGGCAACGACCGCGTCGGCCGCATTGGCCAGCAGAGCCATGCTGTCGGCGCCGGCGAAAGCAGCGTCGGTGTCTGGGAAGCGCTGCCCGATGTCGCCTAGACCAGCGGCCCCCAGTAGGGCGTCGGTGACGGCGTGGGCCACCGCATCGGCGTCGCTGTGGCCGGCCAGACCAGGGCCGTCGAACGTCACGCCACCCAGGACCATGGACCGGCCGGAATCCTCGCTAAACGGGTGGACGTCAAAGCCCTGCCCGATACGCAGTTCGGGGATCGTCGGTCGATCAGACCCGGAGTCAGTCATCGGAACCGCTCCCATCATCAGCCGACCCGAGGGACGCGGTGGCCAGCGCGAGGTCCACAGGTCGGGTGATCTTGAGGTTCGCCGGCTCGCCATCCACGACCACCACTGTGCCACCGACGGCCTCCACGAGGGTGGCGTCGTCGCTAGCGTCGGTCCCAGCGGCATGGGCGGCCCGGAGTCGATCGGCTGGGAAGCCCTGGGGCGTCTGCACCGCCAGCACCCCGTCACGATCCACTACACCGCCGTCGACCGCCCGGAGCGAGTCGGCGACCGGCACACCAGGCACCACGGCATCGGCGCCAGCCCGAACGGCAGCCACTACTCGAGCGAACAGCGCCGCGGTGGCCAAGGGGCGGGCACCGTCGTGTACCAGCACCACCTCAGCGTCATCGGGGACGGCAACCAGCCCGGCCCGTACAGACGCAGCTCGGGTCGCACCGCCTGCCACCAGGGTTACCGCCGTCGCCTCGCCGTCGGGGCCGGCCACCAGCGCCTCAGCGGCCACGAGTCGTTCGGGAGCCACCACCACGACCACGCCATCGGATGCTTCCAACGAGGTGGCCACGCTCCGAGACACCACCGGGCGACCGCCGAGGTCGGCGGCCTGTTTGTCGCTACCGAACCGCTCGCCACGACCGGCAGCCACCACGATCGTCCAGACACTCACCGGGAGGCCCCCCTGCGGCACCTTCCACGGTTCGGCACGGGACATCCCGAGGCCAGAGCAGATGCTGATGTCGGCCGGGTGCTTTGCATCTCACTAGCATGGCCAATCGACATGCCGGACACCACGCTCTTTCGCGAAACCACCCTGTTTGCCGGGTTGGACGATGACGTCCTCGAGGAGATCGTCGCCGCCAGCCAGGACCTCGAGTTGCGGCGCGGTGACGTGCTCTTTCGTGAGGACGAACCGCCCGACGAGTTGTACGTCGTGGTGTCAGGCCGGATCGCCATCGCCAACAAGTCCATCGACGGGCGAGAATCGATGGTGGCCCTCATGGAGGAGGGTGACCTGTTCGGCGAGATGGGCCTGTTCGACGGGCGGGGCCGCTCGGCCGGAGCCCGAGCACTGGAGACCTCGATGGTCACCACCGTGCCGTACGGTCCGGTACGCGACGTCTACGAAGCCGACCCGGCCCTGCTGTGGCGGGTGGTGGACATGCTGACCGGACGACTGCGGACCATGGATACCGCCCTGGCCGACTCGGTGTTCTTGGACGTGACCGGACGCACCGCCAAGCGACTGCTGGAACTGGCTGGTGAGGATGACGAGTTCTCGCTGCCCATCACCCAGGAAGAGCTGGCCGGAATGGTCGGCGCATCACGGGAGCGGGTCAACAAGGCCATCGCATCGTTCATCCGACTGGGGTGGATCGAACAGATTGACCGCACCTACCGGATCACCAACCGCGAACAGCTGACGATCCGCTCCAGGTAGCTCGCTTCAGTTGGTCAGGTCCGGCTCAGCCGGCCAGCCAGTCGAGGACCTTCGCCCACGCATCCGCCGCGTCGTCCGCCCGGTGGGCCGGTCGCGATGCGTCGTGCACGAAACCGTGGTCGGCACCCTCGTAGCGAAGAACCGTGGCACCGGCGGCCTCGAGTTCGTCAACGTGGCCGGGTGGCGTCCATGCGTCGGCCGTGCCGATGACCGCCAGCACAGACGACGGATCGCCGGCAGCCATCGCATCCAACGGCTCCCGTTGTCCCGGGCCCTGCCAGGCCTCGGGCACGTGGATCATCCCGTAGAACGGGCATGACCGCTCGAAACGCCCGGTGCCCACCGCTTTGAGGGCGTACATCCCGCCCATGCAGAAGCCCAGAATCGACACTGTGCCGGCCCCAGTGGCCTCCGCGGCAGCAATGGCATCGCCCAGCACCCGGTCGTCGTCCAGCGTCGAAGCGGCGACCAGACGGTCGCCCACGTCGAGTTGCTCGCGACCCGGGTAGAGCTCGAAAGCCGCCACCGTCCAACCAGTCTCGGCGGCCAGACGCGCCACCAGGTCGTCGAACAGGGGTCGCATCCCCATGACGTCCGGGATCACCACCAGACCTCTTTCTGAAGGGGCCTGATCCACAGGGCCCGACGGCGGTTGAACCAGTTCGGCGGCGGTGCCCGAGGGCAGTTCAATTCGCATGGGGACGTTCCTAGCAGTCAGCGATCCCGGCTGGCATCCCCTGCGGGGAGCAGGCCGACGGCGGCGACAGCCTCAACGAGGGTGGCGACACGGACCAGTTCGATGCCGTCGGGCGGACCAGGTGTGGACGCCGGAACGACAGCACGCCGAAAACCCAGGCGGGCGGCCTCCATGAGGCGCCGACCAGTGCCGGTCACCTGACGCAGTTCCCCACCGAGGCCCACCTCGCCGAGGGCCACAGTGTCCGACCCCAGTGGGCGACCCACCACGGCAGACACAACGGCGAGGGCGAGGGGAAGATCAGCGGCCGGTTCGGTGGCCTGAGCGCCACCCACCACGGTGGCATACACGTCAAGTGCTCCGGGATCGATGCCGGCGCGACGTTCCAGCACCGCCAGCAACAGCGCCAGCCGGCGCCCATCGAGGCCCTGTGGTGAACGCCGAGGATGAGGCGTGGACGAACGGACCACCAGGGCCTGAACCTCCAATAGGAGCGGCCGATGCCCCTCCAGCGCGGGCAGGACCACTGAACCGGCAACGTCGGGGGCCCGGTCGGCCAGAAAGAGTCGGCTGGGGTCGTCGACGGACTGCAGTCCGTCAGCACCCATGGCGAACAGGCCGATCTCGTCGGTTGGACCGAACCGGTGCTTGACGACCCGCAGCATCCGCAGGGCGTGATGGCGATCGCCGGTCAGCTCTGCCACCGTGTCGACCATGTGTTCCAGTGTCTTGGGGCCGGCCAGCGAACCATCCTTGGTGACATGACCGACCAGCACGGTGGCCAACGCACGGGCCTTGGCCTCAACCACCAGACGTTGCGCCGACGCCCGGACTTGGCCGGCCGAACCAGGCGCACCGCCCTCGGCCGCCAGGTGGACGGTCTGCACCGAATCCACGATGAGCAGGTCGGGTTCGAGTTGATCGAGGTGGGCCAGGATCGCCTCGACAGAGGCATCACCGGCCAGCCAGAGGTCGTCGTGCACGGCGCCCAACCGCTCGGCCCGCAACCGAACCTGACCCGGCGACTCCTCGGCGCTGACCAGCAGGACCCGGCCGCCGGCACCGACCCGTGCGGCGGCGAGTTGCAGGGTGAGGGTCGACTTGCCGATGCCCGGCTCGCCGCCCAGCAGGGTGACCGAGCCGGGCACCAGGCCCCCTCCGAACGCCCGATCGGCTTCAGCCATACCGGTAGGCACCGCGGCTGACTCGTCGGGAGCCAGCGTCGACAAAGGTCGGGCCTCACCAATCCTGAGGCTCGCCGCGGCGAGCACACTCGAGCCGCCGGACCGGACGACCGGAACCTCCACCAGGGCGTTCCAGTCGCCGCAACTACCGCACCTGCCCACCCAACTGGGGTGCGGGGCGCCACACGAGGCGCACTCGAACGTGGTGCGGGTACGGGATCCGGTCGTGAGGCTTGTCATGGGACCGAACCTACGAACCGCCTGTGACAGGGGTCAGGTGGGGCGGGCCCGGAAGAGGCCGGCGAACCCGTCGATGACCGGATGGGAGAACCCCTCGGGCACAAGTGCCGAGCCACGCAGCAACACCGTGGACATGCCCAGTCCCCGTGCCGCGTCCAGGGTGACCGGTTCCGAATCGATGAGCAACATGTCGGCGTACTCCACGCTCGACATCCGCCGCAGAGCTTCGAACATGGCCGGACTGGGCTTACGGGCCCCGATCTCCCCGGAGGCCACCCACGGATCGACCCGCTGGTCCAGCCCGAAGCGACGCCGCAACTGCATGGACCACGGCAGCACCGCATTGGTCAGACACGCCACGGGCAGGCCCCGCTGCTCCATCCGATCTAGGAACGGCTGGACGTCGGCCCGCATCCGCACCCGCGACAGGTAGGTCGAATCGAGCGTGTCGGCCTCGCCCGGCACACCAACGGCGGTCCAGAACTCGCCACTGGACAGATGTCCGAGGCTGGCCGCCCGGTACCGGTCGGCCACCTCACCGGGATCCACCACACCGCCGTTGTCACGCACGAACGGCACGAGGAGTCCCTCGGGATCACTGCCCGGATCCCACACCACACCGATGCCGCCGAGGACCACCAGACGCAACGTCCGGCGCTCCGATGACATGGCCGGCCGAACCATCTCGATGACCGGCGAGGGCACCGTTACCGAAGCCTGGCCCGATCGGTCGGAACCCGGCCCCTCGACCGCTGCCTTCCGTCGACGACGAGCCATCACCAGACGGAGGATCTGGAAGACCGACACCAGAAGGAACAGGCCTCCCGAGATGATCGACACCGTGCGCCACGTCCGAGGGGTGGAGTCGGTAAGCACCCCAGTGGCGTGGAAGTGGGTGGGCACCGGGTCTCCGAGCACTACCGTCCACGAGCCGCTCGACACCCCCGCCGCGACACCAACCCCGGTGACTTGCTCGGGGACCTGTTCCGGGTTGGTGGGCATCTCGGCCAACAGGGTGAGAGAAAACGATGCCGTCGGGTCACAGGATCCGTCGGGACACCCAGCCAGGTCGGCCAGCTCGCCGTCGGAGCGGGCGAACGGCAACCCGTCGAGGACCTCGGCGAGATCGGCATCGGCCAGCAAGTCCAACCCCGGAGAGAGGTCGATTCGACCATCGAGGCGCCACGTGGTCTCAGCAAAGGTCCGCTCACGCACCAACCGGACCTGGGAGATAGCCGTCGGCCCGACCACCTCGGCCAGCACGGCAGCCAACCGATCCGGATTGTCGAAGGCCTTGCGGGCGCTGATCCGGGCCGACCCTCCAATGGCCTCGGGCCCGCTGATGACCCAGCCGGCCTCGACGAGGTCACCCACCCGGACCCGCTCATCGAGTCCGCCGAGGGCCTCGACTGCCGACGCGTCCAGTTCGACGAGGAGGTCGACGTGTCCCGTGCCGTTCTCGGCGACGTCCACAGTGACCGTGGCATCGACCCGGCAGGCGGCGCTGGTCAGGACCACCAGCAAAAGGCCGAGGATGGCCGACGCGCGTCCCAACCGGATAGGGGTGTTCATCGGACCGGGAGACAGACCGAGCGAAAGGGAGGTGCGGCTACTCCGCGCCCTCGACCGCCATCTCGACGATCGGTGGCTCGAACCCGGCGCCGGCCCGGAAGACCACCTGCCTGGTGCCCTTGGCGTCGCCGTCATCGGGCGCGTCCTCGACGTCGACCACGACGATGTCGCCGGCCGAGAACTCCTTGTGAAGCAGGCGCTCGGACAACGGGTCCTCAACAAGACGCTGGAGGGCCCGACGCAACGGACGGGCACCCATCGACGGGTCGTAGCCCTGCTCGGCCAGGTGGTGCTTGACCGCCTCGGTGAGTTCCAGGCCCATGCCCTGGCCCGACAACTGGGTGGACAACCGCACGACCATTAGGTCGACGATGCGGGTCACCTCGGCCAGCGAGAGCTCATGGAAGACGATCGTGTCGTCGATGCGGTTCAGGAACTCTGGCCGGAAGTGCGCCTTGAGGGCATCATTGATCTTGGCCTTCATCCGCTCGTAGCTGACCGCCTCGTCGGCCTTGGCGAAGCCAAGGTTGGCCTTTCGCAGGTCGGCCGTACCGAGATTGGACGTCATGATCAGCACGGTGTTGCGGAAGTCGACGCTGCGACCCTGCGAGTCGGTCAGGCGACCTTCCTCGAGAATCTGGAGCAGCGTGTTGAAGACGTCCGGATGGGCCTTCTCAACCTCGTCGAACAGGACCACGGAGAACGGGCGGCGACGCACCGCCTCGGTGAGCTGGCCGCCCTCTTCGTAGCCCACGTAGCCGGGGGGCGAACCGACGAGACGGCTCACCGTGTGCTTCTCCATGTACTCCGACATGTCAAGTGAGATGAGGGCCTGCTCGTCACCGAACAGGAACTCGGCCAGCGTCTTGGCCAGCTCCGTCTTACCCACGCCCGACGGACCCAGGAAGATGAACGACCCCGATGGGCGCTTCGGATCCTTGAGGCCGGCCCGGGTGCGCCGGATGGCCTGGCTGACCGCTTTGATGGCGTCCTCCTGGCCGATGACCCGCTTGTGGAGTTCGTCCTCCATCTTGAGGAGTTTCTGGGTCTCCTCCTCGGTCAGCTTGTAGACGGGGATGCCGGTCCACACCGAGAGGACCTCGGCAATGGCCTCCTCGTCGACCTCGTCGAACAGGTCCTGACCGGACGACTTGAGCTCGGCCTCCTTGGTCTCCTTGCGGGTCAGGAGTTCCTTTTCGGTATCGCGCAGGCGACCAGCCTCTTCGAAGTCCTGAGACTCGACGGCCGCCTTCTTACGCTGCACCACCTCGGCCAGATCGGTCTCGATCTCACGCATGTCGTCGGGTGTGTCCATGCGCTTGATCCGCATGCGGGAACCGGCCTCGTCGATGAGGTCGATGGCCTTGTCGGGGAGGTGCCGGTCCGAGATGTACCGGTCGGCCAGGTTCGCCGCTGCGACCAGGGCCTGGTCGGTGATGGTGACCCGGTGGTGGCTCTCGTAGCGCTCCCGGAGACCCTTGAGGATCTCGATGGTATGAGGCACCGTGGGCTCGTCGACCTTCACGGGCTGGAAGCGACGCTCCAGGGCGGCGTCCTTCTCGAGGTGCTTGCGGTACTCGTCAAGCGTGGTGGCACCGATGGTCTGGAGCTCCCCACGGGCCAGCATGGGCTTCAGGATGGACGCCGCATCGATGGCACCCTCGGCGGCACCGGCGCCGACAAGCGTGTGAATTTCGTCGATGAAAAGGATGATGTCACCCCGGGTCTTGATCTCCTTGAGGACCTTCTTGAGGCGCTCCTCGAAGTCGCCGCGGTAGCGGCTGCCGGCCACCAGGGCGCCCAGGTCCAGGGTGTAGAGCTGCTTATCGCGGATGGTCTCCGGGACGGCGTTGTCGGCGATCATCTGGGCCAGGCCCTCGACAATGGCCGTCTTACCCACGCCGGGCTCGCCGATGAGGACCGGGTTGTTCTTGGTGCGACGCGACAGCACCTGCATGACCCGCTCAGTCTCGCGGTGGCGGCCGATCACCGGGTCGAGCTTGTTGTCGCGGGCGGCTTGGGTGAGGTTGCGGCCGAACTGGTCGAGGACGAGCGAACCGGATGCCGAATCGCCGCCGCCGCCGCCGCTGGTGGCACCCGCCTTGTCCGAGGATTCGGACGGGCTCTGGCCGGAACCGGCATAGCCCGACAAGAGTTGGATGACCTGCTGGCGGACCCGTGAAAGGTCGGCGCCCAGCTTCACGAGGACCTGGGCGGCCACGCCCTCACCCTCGCGGATCAGACCCAACAGGATGTGCTCGGTGCCGATGTAGTTGTGCCCGAGCTGCAGCGCCTCGCGCAGCGAGAGTTCCAGGACCTTCTTGGCCCGGGGAGTGAACGGGATATGGCCGCTAGGCGAGCTGGCGCCGTGGCCGATGAGCTCCTCGACCTGGCTACGGACGGCCTCCAACGAGATGCCGAGCGATTCGAGGCCCTTGGCGGCTACGCCCTCACCCTCGTGGATTAGCCCAAGCAGGATGTGCTCGGTGCCGATGTAGTTGTGGTTGAGCAGCCGCGCCTCTTCCTGGGCGAGTACCACGACCCTGCGGGCCCTGTCGGTGAAACGCTCGAACAACGCCGATGCCTCCTGCGCTCAGTGAACTGGCTCTACCAGCTCTGGTGACGTCTCCCCCGTCATTTCAAAGTGTACCGGTGGCCCGTGACGAGCCATTGGCGCGTTTCCGTCTCCGGGATTCCCCTCCGGGACAGGTCCGTTTCGCCCGGAACGGGTGGCGCCGTATCCTCACCGGGTGGCTTCTGTCTCCCCAGCGTTCACCGGCATGCCGGTGAACCGACTTCTAGACCTTCCCGGGATGGCCGACGCGTTGGCCCGCACCGAAGCTGAACTCCGAACCGTCGTGGAATCCGGCGACCCCTTCCTAACCGAGGTGGCCCGCCATCTCATTGACGCCGGCGGCAAACGGGTCCGTCCCGCACTGACCGTCACTGCCGCCCAGGTGCTGGATTCCGATCCCGGCGTGGCCTCCCATGACGTCATCCGGGGCGGAGTGGCCGTCGAATTGGTGCACCAGGGGTCGCTGTACCACGACGACGTGATGGACGGCGCCGAGACCCGACGCACCGTCCAGAGCGTGAACGCCCGCTGGGGCAACCTCGAGGCCATCCTGGCCGGCGACTACCTGCTCGCCCGCGCCTCGGAGATCGCCGCGGACCTGGGTACCGAGGTGGCCGGACTGCTGGCCTCGACCATCGCCTCACTCTGTGAGGGTCAGGTGCGCGAGCTTCGCCATGCCTTCGACGTGGACCGCACCGAGGAGGCCTACCTGGCCTCCATCACCGGTAAGACCGCCTCATTGCTGGCCACCGCGGCCAGGGTCGGAGCCATCGTGGCCGGCCATCACCGTGATGTGGTCGAGGCGCTGACCGACTTCGGCCGCCACTACGGCATGGCCTTCCAGGTAGTCGACGACCTCCTCGACGTGGTTGCCACCGACGAGCAACTGGGCAAGCCGGCCGGCAACGACCTGGTGGAGGGCACCTACACGCTGCCCGTGATCCGGGCCCTGGCCGGACCATCGGGCAGCGAGCTACGGGACCTGCTGGGTGGACCGATCGACGCCGCCACCCGGGACCGGGTGCGTGACGTGATCCGGACCGATGAGGCCATCGGAGCCACCCGAGACACAGCTATCGAGTTTCTGGGCTCAGCCCGAGAGGCACTCGACGGGCTGCCGGCCAACCCGTCGGTCGGCACCATGCAGGCCACCTGCGACCTTCTACTGGACCGCCTCGACGGGTCGTTCTAACTCAGGACCTGTTACTCAGGACCTGTTACTCAGGTCCTATTGCTCAGGTCTGAGTGTCGGGAAGAGGATCACGTCGCGGACAGTGGTCGTGCCAGTCAAGAGCATGACCAGACGGTCCATGCCAATCCCCAACCCACCGGTGGGCGGCAACCCGTACTCCAGCGCCCGCAGATAGTCCTCGTCGACGGCCATAGCCTCGGCGTCACCCGCGGCCTTCTCGACCTCCTGGGCCACGAAGCGAGCCCGCTGCTCGTCGGGGTCCACCAGCTCGCTGAAGGCGTTGCAGAGCTCACGACCGGCGACGATTCCCTCAAAGCGTTCCACCCAGCCCGGCTGGTCCCGGTGGTCACGCGACAGTGGCGAGACCTCCTTCGGGTAGTCGGTTACAAAGATCGGGCCCCAAAGTTCGGCCTCGGTCGTCTTCTCGTACAACTCCAAGATGAGCTTGCCGGACCCGTAGTGGTCCTTGACCGGGATGTCACGCTCCTCGCACAACCGGACCAGCTCATCACGTGGGGTGTCGAGATCGACGGTCAGGCCGCCGTATTCGGTCAGCAGTTCGAGCATGGTGGCCCGACGCCACGGCACCGACAGATCCAGATCGCGACCGTCGTAGGTGAGCGAGGTCGTACCGCAAACCTCCATGGCTAGATGGGCCACCAGTTCCTCGACGAGGGACATGATGTCGGTGTAATCGGCGTACGCCTGGTAGAGCTCGAGCATCGTGAACTCAGGGTTGTGTCGAGGCGACAGGCCCTCGTTGCGGAACACCCGGGCGATCTCGAACACCCGCTCGAAGCCGCCCACGGTGAGACGCTTGAGGTACAGCTCAGGAGCGATGCGTAGATAGAGCTCCATGTCCAACGCGTTGTGGTGCGTGGTGAATGGGCGGGCCAGAGCCCCACCGGGGATCGGATGGAAGGTCGGCGTCTCGACCTCGAGAAAGTCCCGCTCCTCGAGCCAACGGCGAGTGGCCGACAGGATCCGGCTGCGGGCCACAAAGGCGGCCCGAGACTCGTCGGTCACCCACAGATCGACGTAGCGCTGACGGAAGCGCGTGTCGACGTCGGTGATGCCGTGCCACTTGTCGGGGAACGCCCGACGGGCCTCGGCCAAAAGGACCCACGAATCGACCCTGATGCTCAGCTCGCCGCGCCGGGTCTTGAGTACCTCGCCGGTCACCCCGATCCAGTCACCCAGGTGAAGGCCGGTGAAGCCCGCGAAGTTGGGGGTGGACCGTTGCAGGGCGAACAGCTGCACCCGACCGGTGGAGTCCTGGAGGTCGCCGAAGGCCAACTTGCCCTGGTCGCGGCGAAGCATGAGGCGTCCGGCCACGGTGACCACCACGCCGGTCTCCTCGCCGTCGGCCAGATCCGCGTAGTCGGCCACCACAGCGCCCGCGGTGGTCGTCGGATCGAACCGGTACGGCACCTGCTCTTCAAGGACAGGCTCCTCGGGCACCTGCTCGTCGGGCACCTGCTCATCGGTCATAGGTTTCGCTCGTGGACGAGGCGGAGACCGTGCAGGGTCAGGAACGGTTCGACGTGCTCAATGGTCGACGTCGACGGGGCGATCAGGTGGGCTAGACCACCGGTGGCTACCACGGTGCAGCCACCCAACTCCTCGCGGAACCGCTCGACCATGCCGTCGATCTGAGCGGCGAAGCCGTAGACGGCGCCCGACTGCAGCGACTCGACAGTGCTCTTGCCGATCACGTTGCGGGGTTCGACCAACTCCACGGCCCGCAGTGCCGACGCCCGGCCGAACAGGGCGTCGAGGCTGACCTCCACACCGGGGGCGATGGCCCCACCCAGGAACTCGCCGTCGGCGGAGATCACGTCGAAGTTGTTACCGGTACCGAAGTCGACGACCACCGTCGGACCGCCATAGAGGTCGTAGGCCCCCACGCCGTTGGCGATCCGATCGGCGCCGACCTCCCTGGGGTTGTCGTAGAGGATGGGCATGCCGGTTTTCACACCTGGCTCGATGACCACCGGTTCGAAGTCCACGTAGCGGCCGATCATGGTTCGGAGGCTGGCCAACACCCGGGGCACGCCGGCACATATGGCCACGCCGGTGACCTGCCCCTCGAGGTCGTGGCCGCCTTGGCGGAGCAGGTTGCGGATGAGCACCGCGTGCTCGTCCGACGTCCGATCATGGTCGGTACGGATCCGCCAGTGGTCGGCCAGCCCGGAGTCGGCCGCGGCGACCGGGGAGCCAACCTCGTAGAGGCCGAGCACCGTCTGGGTGTTGCCCACGTCGATGGTCAGCAGCATCAGGCTCGCGCCCCTCTCTGAGGATCCGGGTCCAGGTCCAGACCAAGGTCCAGCGAAGGCGCCCCGTTGGTCAGGGCGCTGGTTGAGATGCAGTCCACGCCGGTCGCCGCATAGTCGGCCACCTGGTCCAGGGTGATACCACCGGATGCCTCGACAAGCGGTCGCGTGCCGTGGCGTTCGCCATGGGCATGCACCTCGGCGACGCACGTGATGATCGATGTGGGGGTCATGTTGTCGAGCAGCAGCGCATCAGCGCCGGCCTCCAGCGATTCGCGGACCTGGTTGAGAGTCTCGCATTCGACATGCACGGTACGCGCCGGCCAGAGCGAACGCGATGACGCCACGGCGGACACTATGTCGGTGCCGGTGAGGTGGTTGTCCTTCAACATGACCCAGTGGCTGAGGTTGGTCCGGTGATTCCATCCCCCACCGGCCCGCACGGCGGCCCGTTCCAGTGCCCTGAGGCCCGGCGTGGTCTTGCGGGTGTCCCAGATCCGGGCGGCACCAGCCGCCTCGACCCAACGAGCGGTGGTGGTGGCCACCCCGGAGAGACGACAGAGAAAGTTCAACGCCGTGCGCTCGGCGGTCAGGATCGGGGCCAGCGGACCCCGCACGGTGGCCACCACGTCGCCGGGAGCAATCCGGTCACCGTCGGAATGCAGCCAGACCACCTCGATGGCGTCCGACAACTGTGCAAAGGCCTCCGTGGCGCACGCTGAGCCGGCCAGTACCCCGTCGGCCCGGCTGGCCAGCACTCCGTCGGCCACCGCGTCAGCCGGTACGAGCGCCGCGCTGAGGTCACCGTCGGGCGTGAGGTCCTCATGGAGGGCCAGCACCACCGCGTCGGCCACCGCGTCGATCTGCGGCTCGACGGAACTCGCCTGATCGGCCAGGTGGGCCACCAGCGACGGAGGTAGTCGTCCAGCCGAGCCCTGGGGATTGGGATTCTGCACGGGTCAAGCCTGCCCGGGGTCGGTGCCAGATCGGCTCATCCGGCCACCAGTGTCCTATGGATCGAGCCACCGGCCCAACCGCCACCGATGATCCGGACCGACGGCACGGTCAACTCGCGCTGCTGGAGCCCACGGTGAGCAGCGCGCCGAGCGACGTGATCTCATCGGGCCCGTCCGACCCCTCCGCCAGCAAGTCGAGCGACGGATCGACCACTAGGTCGGCGGCCACGTCGCGCAACGGCACCAGGACAAACATCCGCTCAAACATCCGGGGATGGGGCACCACCAGGTCGGGCAGGTCGACCTCCTCGCCGTCGACCCACAACACGTCCACGTCCAGCGTGCGCGGACCCCAACGTTCGAGGCGCACCCGCTCGGCGGCCGCCTCACAACGCTGCGCCACCTCCAACAGGGCCCGGGCCCCGAGGTCGGTCTCGAGGCGCACCACAGCGTTGAAGTACGGGCCCTGATCGGGTCCACCCACCGGCGAGGTCTCGTAGACGTCGGAGACTGCCACCACGTCGGGCAGGCCGTCGACAGCGCCCTGCAGCAGGGCCCGACGGTCACCCAGATTGGAACCCAAGGCCAGCAGGGCCCGATGGGTCATGGGGTTCGGTGGATCCGCACCCCGCTGGTGGCGAGATCCTCCGGGACCGGCGGGCGAAGCTTGCGAACCACCACGGTAACGGCGTCCACCCCGTCGATGCCCAGAGTGGCCTCGGCGATCCGACCGGCGAACCGTTCCAGCAGGTCGAACGACTCACCGTCGGCGATGCCGGCCACTAGACCGGTCAGGCCCCCGTAGTCGACGGTGTCAGCCAGGTCGTCGCTGACCGAGGCCGTCGACAGGTCGGCGTGCACGTCAAGGTCCACCTCAAAGGGCTGACGACGGGTCTTCTCCTCTGGGAGCACCCCACAGATGGCCACCACCCGAAGGCCCCGCAACTCGATCCGGTCACTCACCCGGCATCCCCATCTTCACTCGCGGGCGGATCGGCCGGGGCGACGAGGCCCACGATCTCGCGACCCACGGTGCCCAGCGGGCGCTCGGTCAGACGCTCGGCGAATGAGATGGCCTGCGGACCGGCCGCCACGAGGCCCGACCACAGGAGCCACGCCCCCATCACGCCGCACACCACGTCATTGAGCTCCTCGCGGTGCACCAATACGCAACGGCCCTCGGCACTGTGCTCGTCGATAGCCCGGCAAACCTCCTCGAGACGCGCCACACCGTCCGTGGCGCCGCCGAACGGCAGGTGCACCCATGACTGGTCGAAGTCGTCGTAGTTGTGGAGGTTGTGGTCGCTGGCCAGCAGGGATAACACGGTCTGGAAGCCATTCTCACGGATCCAGATGATCTCCTCTTGACGTCGGACCCGGCGGTGGCCCTCCCCGACACCTCCCGGTCGTTCGCTGACCGCGATGCGGTCCTTGACAATCCATGTGAACCCGCGGGGAACAATCCCCTGAGCCCACTTCCCGCGCATCACCATGAGGACACTGTGCCGCAAATTGTGGTCATCCGACCACCCTTGCTGCTCCGACCGTGGCCCGCACATCGTGGGCACGCACAATCTGCACACCGCGAGCGAACGACCAGGTGGCCATGGCCACCGATGCCTCAGCCCGATCCTCCGGCGGAGTTACCAGATGGTCGCCATCACTGGCGGCCGTCAGTTCGCCGAGGAACCGCTTTCGGCTAACCCCGAGGACCACCGGCCAGCCCGACGCCACTAGTACGTCGATGTGTCGGACCAGAGCCACGTTGTGGGCCGTCGTCTTGCCGAACCCGATGCCCGGATCGATCCACACCTCGGGTACGCCGGCCGTCCGAGCCACCGCTGCCCGGTCCAACAGAAAGGTCTGGACCTCGGCCACCACGTCGTCGTACACGGGTTCCTGCTGCATGGTCCGCGGGTCGCCCTGCATGTGCATGGCCACCCATCCCACCCCGAGGTCGGCTGCCACCTCGTGCAGCCCAGCACTCACGTCGTTGATGATGGACGCGCCGACCGCCACGGCGGCGACCGCAACGGCGGCGTGGCGGGTATCGATCGAGAGACGGACCAGCCCGGCGGTTATTACCGGGTCGGTAGCCAACGCCTCGATGACGGGCACCACCCGGGCCAACTCCTCGTCCTCGCCGACCGGATCCGCACCAGGTCGGGTCGACTCGCCACCGACGTCGACGATGCACGCCCCCTCGTCAACCATGGCCCGTCCATGGGCGACGGCCGCCGCGAGGTCGAGATAGTGCCCACCGTCGGAGAATGAGTCGGGCGTGACGTTGAGGACGCCCATGACGCCACCAGTAGGGCCGGGGGCCATCGTCAGCGGCGGCGGTTTCTCTCGATGAACCGCATGGCCTCAAGGCGGGTGGAGACCTCGTCGCGGAACACCCCGTGGACGGCCGACGTCACGGTCTCCGCACCGGGTTTCTGTACGCCACGCATCGACATGCAGAGGTGCTCGGCCTCGATCACCACGAGCGTGCCCTGGGGGTCGAGCGTGCGTTGGATGGCGTCGGCCACCTGGGAGGTGAGCCGTTCCTGAATCTGCGGGCGGCGGGCATAGCCCTCGACGAGGCGGGCCAGCTTGGATAGGCCGGTGATCATCCCGCCCCGACGGGGGATGTAGGCCACGTGGGCCACGCCGAAGAACGGCACAAGGTGGTGCTCGCACAGCGAGTACAGCGGGATGTCACGGACCATGACCATCTCGTCGTGGTCGACGTCGAACGTCTTGATGAGGTGGTCGGCGGGCTCCTCGTGCATGCCGCTGCACACCTCGGCGTACATGCGAGCCACCCGGGCCGGCGTCTCGCGGATGCCGTCACGGGTGACGTCCTCACCGATCGCCTCGAGGATCTCGGCCACCGCTGCCTCGATACGGGGAAGATCCACCTCGAATCTCACGCGGGGGAACTCGCCACCGTCGGGTCGTCGGCGGGCTCCTCGGGAGCCACGTCCACGATGCGGATGTCGGGCAGGTTGCGGAACTTCTCATCCACGTCGAGGCCGTAGCCGACCACGAAGTCCGACGGGATCCGGTAGCCCTCGTAACGCAGGATCGACTCGTCCACCTTGTGGTTCTCGCGCACCAGCAGGGCGCACACCTCGAGGCTGGCCGGGTTGCGGGCCAACAAGTTGCGACGCAGGTAGTTCAGCGTCAGGCCGCTGTCGATGATGTCCTCCACGAGGATCACGTCGCGACCAGCCAGGTCCAGGTCGAGGTCCTTGACGATGCGAACCACGCCCGACGAACGCGTGGAGTGGCCATAGGACGAGACGGCCATGAAGTCGAATTCGACCGGTAGGTCAATTGAGCGGGCCAGGTCGCTCATAAACATGAAGGCGCCCTTAAGGACGCCGACCAGAAGGGGTTCGCGGCCGGCGTAGTCAGCGGTGATCTCCTCGCCGAGAGCCTGCACCCGTGCCTTTAGGTCAGCGGCCGAGACCATCACCGAGGACGCGGAATAGCGGCCCACGGTCAGCGGATCCGGCGCGGCGGAAGGGTCGCTGGCCATGGCGGCGACCCTAGCGGGACTCGAAGACCAGAAACCCCGCCGAACGACGGACCCGATGTCCACCGGCCACCTCGGTGGCCACCACACGACCTCGGACCACGTCGAGCACCCGGTCGACCGATGCCTGATCAGGTGGCGGGCCCGTGGGGCGACCGGCAATCGGGCCGGTGACCTGGACAGTGAGCCAGCGGCGCACGGCCAAGCGGACCAGGTCGTCAGGTAGGTCGGCCACGGACCGCACGTCGGCCGGGTCCACGTCGACCACCAGACCGGCGAGCAAACCGGTGGCCTCGCCGGCCAGCGTGGCGTGACGGGCCAACAAGGGCACGGGATCTCGTCCGGCCACATCGGCCAGCAGGGGGAGCACCTCGTGGCGGACCCGGTTACGGGTGAAGCGGGGGTCGTCGTTACTTGGATCGTCGACCACCCTCAGGCCGAGCGCCGTACACAGTCCTCGGGTCTCGGCCCGACGCAGGGCCAGCAACGGGCGGCGATCCGGCTCACCGATACCCGCCGTTCCGGGCACGCCGGCACCCCGGAGAAGGTTCAGTAGCACGGTCTCGGCCTGGTCGTCCGCAGTGTGACCGGTCAGCACCCCGCCGGGCAGGGCGGCCCGCCGGACGTCACGGGCCCGCTGTTCGAGG
Source organism: Acidimicrobiales bacterium (assembly GCA_014237715.1). Taxonomy (GTDB): domain Bacteria; phylum Actinomycetota; class Acidimicrobiia; order Acidimicrobiales; family MedAcidi-G1; genus UBA9410. The sequence continues at coordinate 13,937 of JAAZZG010000007.1, read as the reverse complement.
TCGGGGCCGTCGACCACCAGCCCGTCGACCGTGACGGTCGGAACCCCGAGGCTCAGCGCGTTGTGGGCCACCAGACGGACCTCGTCCGCCGAGGTGGAACGCAGGCCGTGGTCCACGGTCCAGCAGGTGACCTCCAAGCCGGCGGCGACGGCCAGCACCAGTAGTGCCGTCGAGTCCGGCCCACCGGATACCGCACAGTCCACGGCGGTTCCGGCGGGCGGGAAGGCACACCGATCCAGCAACGGCGCAGTCGGGTCGGCACCGTTGGCCACCGGTTCCCCGGGCGGGTCAACCGACTGGGGCCCGGTCAGGCCTTCAGTCGCTCGATCCACCGGTCCGGCTCACGGATCTCTCCCAGATCGGGCAGGTGGGACGGGTCCTCCCAGACCCGGTCCAGTAGTGCCGTGCCCCCGTAGGCCTCCACCGCTCCGATGAACGCCTCGCCCTGTGCGTACTGTGCCAACTTGGCCTCAAGGCCCACAAGCTTCTGGAACAGTTGGGTCACCCCCGAGGCGTTGCGGCGGCGATCGGCCATGACCCCGGCCATGCGGTCGGCGCCGTGCACGATGCCCTCACCGGCCCGACCCATGGTCACGTCGCCATGGCCCTCCAGGAGGCTCATGAGTCCGGCGATGCGGTCCAATGCCACCTGCTGTTCGGGCGATGAGATGGCACCCAGCACCCCCGAACCGGCTACACCAGACTCCCCGCCGCCCCCGGCCGACCGCTTCGCTGCCCGCTTGTCAGCCAGGCCTTTCAGTGAGGCCATCAGGTCGAACGACTCGGGTTGGGCGCCGTCCAACAGGGACTGCACGAGCCCCAGGTAGTGCGACCGCATCCATGGCACGCCAGTGAACTGTGCCCGGTGGGTGACCTCGTGGAGGGCCAGCCAGAGCCGGAAGTCGTGGCGGGGGAAGGCGTAGCGCCGCTCGAGGGCCACCAGATTGGGACCCACGTAGTACACGATGTCCTGGTCCTCGGCCGCCTCGTCCTCCACCACCAGCAGGTCGTATTGACCGAGCACCCGGGTAGACATCCAGCCCAGGACCACCCCGAGTTCCATGCCGCCCATCCGGACGGTCAACGCCGAGGGAGCGCCCGACTCGTCCCCATCGGTCCCGTCGTCAGCAGCGTCGTCGAGGCGCTCGAAGAGGGGTCGTAGCAGGCGCTGCATGGAGGCCACGTTGGCCCGGATCCAGTCGTCCCGACCGACCACTCGGGCCCGGGCGTTGCCCGACAGCGAGCGTAGGCCGGTGGTGGCCGCCACGAGGTCTTCGGCACGCGAGGTGTGGACGTGGAACTCTTCGGTCAACCCGTCGAGGTAGTGGGCGCCGCTGAACGGCGCCCGATCAGCAATGCGGATCGCCACCCGCTCGGCGAGATCCCAGTCCACGAACGACGATGCGCCCGAAGACGGGTCATCGGACATCGAACGGACCGACGCCGGAACCGCCTGGGCGGACGACGTGCTCAGCGCTTCGGGTAGCGGGTCGAGGAGACCTTCTGGAAGTAGCCGACCAGGGTGGCCACGGTCAGAGCCAACCCGCCGATAGCCAGCGGCACGGCCAACCAGTAGTGCCAGATCACGCCTGCGAACAAGTTCATGGGTCAGATCCTAGGGGTTCGGCCCCCGCCGGCATGAAGCCGATCGACGGGAGGCGGTGAATGCTCGTCGAGCCCGCGCGGGGAATCGAACCCCGGACCTATTCATTACGAGTGAATCGCTCTTCCGACTGAGCTACACGGGCCTGTACCGGCCCCGAGGGGTCGGCCACCCGGGCAGCGTAACGGCCTGCCTACTCCTCGGGTCGCCCCTCGAACGTCTCCCCGGAGCTACCCGGACCCCTCTTCGGGGACGTCACCGGGTCGGACCAACGGCGCCCAGGCCAGCAGCAGGCGCTTCTCGCCCTTGGAGGCGAAACGCACCACCGCCTCGGCCCGATCACCGTCTCCGTGGACGGCCAGGACCACTCCATCGCCCCATGCCCGGTGGATCACATCGTCGCCGGCCCGGAGGCCCAACTCATGTGCCCCCGATGAGGACTCCCCCGGGCTACGGGTAGATCCCCCGTTGCTCGAACCCCCGCCGAACACCCGGCCGGATGGTTCGGCGTCACGATCGGAAGATCGTCGGGGGGCGCCCAACCAGTCGGTGTCACCGGACAGCGACCTCGATGCACCGGCACCAGAACCCGGCCAGCTGTCATCCTTCCGCCGGTTGGCCTTTCGAGTCCCCTCGGCGTCGACCAGTAGCTCTGAGGGGATCTCATCGAGGAACCGACTGGGTGGGTTGTACTGGGTCTGCCCGTGAAGCATCCGGCTCCAGGTGTGAGTCAGCATGAGGCGCTCGCGGGCCCTGGTAATGCCGACGTAGGCCAGGCGCCGCTCCTCCTCGAGTTCCTCGGGGTCACCGAGGGCCCGCACGTGGGGGAAGACGCCGTCCTCCATTCCCACGATGCACACCACCGGGTACTCGAGGCCCTTGGCGGCGTGCATGGTCATGAGTACGACCTGCCCGGTATCAGTCTCTCCGGCAGCTAGATCGCCACCTTCCGGGTCGCCGCCTTCAGCGTTCTGGGCGGGAAGGTCATCGGTGTCGGCCACGAGTCCCACCCGCTCGAGGAACTCGTCCACGTCGTCGAACTCGCTGGCCACCCCGACCAGTTCGGAGAGATTCTCCAGACGACCCTCGGCCTCGATGGACCGATCGGCCCGAAGCTCGTCGAGGTAACCCGACCGCTCGAGGGCCACCTCGAGGATGGTGGCCGGACCGTCGTCGACCGCTTGGGCGAGGGCATCAACCAGTTCGAGGAACGACCGGATACCGGAGGCGGCCCGACCCCACACCCCGGCAGCCTCAGAATCACGCAGGGCGTCGATGAACCGGGTGCCGTTGGCCGCCGCGTGGGCGTCTAACCGGGCCACTGACGTGTTGCCCACCCCCCGCTTGGGCACGTTCAGGACTCGCTTGGCTGCCACCTCGTCGGCCGGGTTGGTAGCCAACTTGAGGTAGGCCATGGCGTCTCGAACCTCGCGGCGGTCATAGAAGCGAAGCCCGCCTACCACCTTGTACGGCACCCCCAAGACGACCAGCTGCTCCTCGACTGCCCGGCTCTGGGCGTTGGTCCGGTAGAAGACGGCCATGTCGGTCCATGGCCGACCCCCGTCGTGCAGGCGCCGGAGCTGGCTGACCACCCAACGGGCTTCGTCGTTTTCGTCGTCGGCCCGGAAGCGGGTGATCGGTTCACCCGAACCTGCATCGGTCCACAGTTCCTTGGGCTTGCGGCCCGCATTCCTGGTGATGACGGCGTTGGCGGCATCGAGGATCGTCTGGGTGGACCGGTAGTTCTGGTCGAGCACGACCACCGTGGCATCGGGGAACGAACGCTCAAACTCCAGGATGTTGCGGATGTCGGCGCCCCGAAACCGGTAGATCGACTGGTCGCTGTCTCCCACCACGCAGACGTTGCGGTGACCCGACGCCAGCAGCATCACCAGGTCGTTCTGGACCACGTTGGTGTCCTGGTACTCGTCGACCAGGACGTGCTCGAAGCGCTGTCGGTAGTGGTCCAGAACATCGGGGTGCTCCCTGAGGAGGCGGACTGCGTTGCCGAGCAGGTCGTCGAAGTCCATGGCCCCGGCCGCCAGCAGGCGAGCCTGGTAGTTGACGAAGACCTCGCCGATCCGCTTTTCGTACGGGCCCATGGCGTGCTCCACGTACTGCCCGGCGGTGCGCCCCTCGTTCTTGGCCGCCGAGATCGCCGAGTGCACGGTTCGGGCCGGGAACCGCTTGATGTCGAGCCCCTGGTCGCGCACCACGTAGCCGGTGAGGCGCACCGCGTCTCCCTGGTCATAGATGCTGAAACTGGACGGAAAGCCAAGGCGGTCGCCGTCGCGCCGCAGGATCCGGACACACGCCGAATGGAAGGTCGACACCCACATGCGGTTGGCCACCGAACCGACCAGTTCGGCCACCCGCTCCTTCATCTCGCCGGCCGCCTTGTTGGTAAAGGTGATCGCCAGAATGGCGAACGGCGACACGCCCCGTTCGCCGATGAGGTGGGCGATACGGCGGGTGAGAACCCGGGTCTTGCCTGATCCGGCACCGGCCACCACCAGCAGCGGGCCCGTCAGATGGGTGACGGCGTCGAGCTGGTCGGGGTTCAGCCCCGACCCGGTGTCGGAACCGCCATCCGGCGCAGATTCGGGTTCTGAGAGGGCCATCGGCCGCACCCTACCGGTGCCCGGTGACGGCCTTCCGGGCCGATCCGGGTTCGGAGGGAACCGCCACCGCGCCTCCCTTCGGACCGGACCACCGGCCTGTTCTATTGTGCGGGCCATGACCCGTTCCTTCCGTTTCAGCGTCCAGGCCTCGGCACCCCGCCCCGCAGCCGAATGGCGTGAACTCGGCCGTCGGGCCGAGGACCTCGGCTACTCGGCACTCTCGGTCTCGGACCACCTCGATGCCGAGATGGCCCCCCTGATCGCCTTGGCTGTGACCGCCGAGGCCACACGAGACCTGCGACTGACCACCCTCGTGCTGGGCAACGACTTCCGGCACCCGTTGTTCCTGGCCAAGCAGGCCGCCACGCTGGACCTTCTCTCGGATGGCCGCCTGGAGTTGGGCCTGGGAGCCGGGTGGAAGACCAGTGACTACGACCAGTCAGGGATTTCGCTGGATTCACCGGGTGTGCGAATCGCCCGCCTCGCCGAATCCGTCGAGATCCTGAAGCGCTCCTTCGCCGAGGGGTCGTTTGACTTCGACGGCGAGCACTACACGGTGCGCGGACACGACGGGCAACCCACCTGTATCCAGTCGCCCCATCCGCCGTTCCTGCTGGCCGGGGGCGGAAAGAAGATGCTCACGCTGGCTGCCCGGGAGGCTGACATCGTGGGAGTCAACGCCAACATGGCCGCCGGGGTCATTGACCAGCGGGCCGGCGCGTCGGCCACCGTGGAGGCAACCGACGAGAAGTTGGGCTGGATCCGCGAGGCGGCCGGCGACCGGTTCGAGGACATCGAACTCCAGACCCGAGTCCACATGTCCCAGATCACGGACGACCCGATCGGTCTGGCTGAGTTGATGGCCCCGGCTCTCGGACTGGACGCCGAAGCGGCGCTGTCTTCACCTCACGTGCTGATCGGTTCCACCGGCCAGTGCGTCGAAACGCTGCTGGCCTGGCGCGAGCGGTGGGGCCTGACCTACATCGGCCTCAACGAGGATTCGATGGTCGAGTTCGGACCCGTGGTCGAGGCCCTGGCCGGCGTCTGATCTTGGTGGTCGGGCCCGCCCACCAGAAACCGCCTATCTGAACCCGACTACCAGAGTTGATCTGTGTAGCGGTCGGTGCCGACCACGGTGCGCAGGAACGGTGATGCCGACGTGACCCTGCCCAGTCCAGAGGCCTCGAGGCGGGCCGCATAGTCCACGAAACGTTCCCAGCAGTCCCGCGGGTCGGTCTCCACGAAGAACAACTGCATCGTGGCGTCCGGCCCGATGGGTGGCGAGCCGAGATCCATGGGGGCGTTTCCGGTCATCTCGTCGCGGGGCACGGCCGCCCACTGGGCGCACGACGCCACAGGCCCGTCGGCCATGAGGCCGGGCAGGCCCTCGCCGTCCAGCCAGGCGGACAGGTCGTCGCCGGCGGTTCCATCGGGCGGCTCGACCACCGGTTCCACAACCACGGAGACCAGTGCGGCGTAGTGGTGGTCGAGGGCCACGTCGACAGGCACCGGATCGGCGTCGCGGTACCGGTTAGAGCGGTGCTTGTAAAGGACAGTGTGGGCGTGGCGCCGCTCCTGGAAGCCCCGGCCGGCCATGTAGAGCTTCACCACCTGGTCGGCACCCCAGGCGAAGTGGTCGTCGTGGTGGCCGTTCTCCACCCAGTAGACGGCCAGGTACGAGCCCCGGTCCACCGGTTTGTTGACCGAGTTGTCCTCAACGGGGAACCGCAGGTCCTTCATGGCCCGGGTGGCCACCCAGCGGCTTCCGGCGAAGCACCACGGCCCGGTCATGCAGCCGCCGTAGAAGTGGTCGCGCTCGTACCACCGGTTGTAGGCCACCTCGTAGCCCTTCTCGGGGTCGACCAGCGTGTAGAGCATGCTGCCCGCCGTCACGAGATGCATGGGGCCCATCTCCGGATCGTGGTTGTCGTCGGTCATGGATCGGTCTCCGGATCAGTTCAGCGGGGTTCGATGAGGATGGAAGCGGTGGCCCGGCCTACCCGACCGTCCAGGTCGTAGAGCACGGCCTCGGACAGGCCGATGCCGTCACCGTCGTTCTTGTGGAGTCCCCGGATGCCGACCCAGTCGCCTACCGGGTCACGGAACGCGGTGACCGCGAGGTCGGCGTTGATGGTGGTCCATTCTTCGGGCGAGAGGTACTGAGCCGCCATAGACGCCATGTCGGCCACCGTGGCTAGACGCACGAAGGCACTCGTCGGGCGCCCCTCGACCATCGTGTTGTGCATGCGTAGCCATACCAGACCCGGTGCACCATCGCGGTACTCCCCGGTCCGGCGGAACTCCACGGCCTGCAGGAAGGCCGGCAGACCGATGCCGAACATGGTCAACAGGACCGGCTCGTCGGGCACCGGATGGGGCTCGTCGTCGGGATGTGCCGTCTTGTCCGGGTCAACGGGATTGGGCGTGTCCGAGACCCGCATCCTGAGCGACGTGGCCCGGGCCACCTCCCGATCCTCGCCATCGAACAACGAGGCCCGCACGACCTGGATGCGACGGCCCGACCGCAGTACCTCGACCTCGGGGCGCAGCGGCGTCAAGGGCGCGCCGCGCATCAGGTCCACGGTGTGGCGGGCCGTGCGCATGGGCGACGGGGCGGGCACCGTCTCGACCAGGTGGGCCAGGACCCCCGAGATCGGCCCGCCATGCTGGATCGTCGGATCCCACGGGCCGCCGGTCAGCCGACCGGGAATGAGTAGGCCGTCCCGCTCGGCGTAGAACGGCTCGTCGGAGTACTCGTGGTCCGTCTGGGTTGGTTTCCCGGTCACCGTCAGATCATGCCGTCCGGCCGAGCAGCGACAGGAGTCGGACACCCGCCGATGCACCGTCGGGCGGCATGACCGTCGGACCGAAGTGGCCCGAGAGCGCGTCTGAACCTGCCAACGGCATCCAGAAGTCGAGGCAACGTTCGGCCAGGGTCTCGGGCAGGGCGATATCGGTGCCGCACGCCCGGGCCAGGTCCCAACCGTGGACGAGGTTCTCGGTCACCCGGAAGCCGATGATGACCCCGCCGGGCAGCTCGCCCACCGCGTGGGGGTGCATGGCGTCGAGCACACCGTCGACCGAGGCCGAATCGATGGCGGCCAGCACCGTGCCCCGCCAGGCGGCCATGGGGTTGAGCCCCAGGATCGACGGGTCGGCTTGGGACTCCCATGCTCCACCGTCGCGGAGCACCCGTGTGACCAGCGCCTCGCCGGTGACCACGTGGGCGACCAGCGTGCGGACGTCCCAGTCGGGGCACCCGGTCTCGGCCGTCCAGTCCAGTTCTGTGACCTCGGCGAGGCATTGTCCGAAGAAGGCGCACGCCGAGGTGTAGGCGGCGACGGTGTCGGTGCGTTCGCCGTCGGTTAGCGGGCCCGGGCTCACTCCCACTCGATGGTGCCGGGCGGTTTGGACGTGATGTCGTAGGCCACCCGGTTGACGCCGTCGACCTCGTTGATGATGCGGCTGGACATCTTCTCGAGTAGGTCATGGGGCAGTCGGGCCCAGTCGGCCGTCATGGCGTCCTCGCTGGTGACCGCCCGGATGATGATCGGTTTGGCGTAGGTGCGCTCGTCGCCCATGACGCCTACAGACCGGATGTCGGGCAGGATGGCGAAGGCCTGCCAGATCTCGCGTTCCAGGCCAGCCTCACGAATCTCCTCACGGACGATGAGGTCGGCGGCCTGCAGGATGGCCGTGGTTTCCGGTGTGACCTCGCCGATAATGCGAACACCCAGGCCGGGGCCGGGAAACGGCTGGCGCCACACGATCTCGTCGGGCAGGCCCAACTCGGAACCGACAGCTCGCACCTCGTCCTTGAATAGGTTGCGGAGCGGTTCGACGAGGGCGAAGTCCATGTCGTCGGGCAGGCCGCCCACGTTGTGGTGGCTCTTGATCTTGGCTGCGTCCTTGGTGCCCGATTCGATGACGTCCGGGTAGAGCGTGCCCTGGACGAGGAACTTCGCATCGGTGATGCCGCTCGAGGCGTCCTCGAAGATCCGAATGAACAGTTCGCCGATGACCTTGCGCTTGTCCTCCGGGTCGGTGACCCCGGCCAACTTGTCGAAGAACCGGTCGGCGGCCCGCACGTGGATGAGTTCGATGCCCTGGGTCTTCTGGAAGGTCTCCACGACCTGTTCGCCCTCGCCGGCCCGCATGAGGCCGGTATCGACGAACACGCAGGTCAGCTGGGACCCGATGGCCTTGTGCACGAGTGCCGCGGCGACCGCCGAGTCAACCCCGCCGGACAGTCCGCAGATGGCCCGTCCGGTGCCAACCTGTTCTTGGATGGCGTCCACCGACGAGTCGATGACCGAGGCCATCGTCCAGTCGCCGGCGCACCCGCAGACGTCGCGGACGAAGCGGGTGAGCAGGTCCTGGCCACACGGCGTGTGGTGGACCTCGGGGTGGAACTGGACGGCGTACAACCCGTCGTCGGGGGCCTCGAAGGCGGCTACCGGGGCGTCGGGCGACGAGGCGGTCACCGTGGCGCCGCCCGGCGCGTCGGTGATGGCGTCGAAGTGGCTCATCCAGACCGGGTGGCTGCCGGTGCCGGCGTCGCCCAGGAGCACACCGGTGTCGGTGACGGTCAGGTCGGTGCGGCCGTACTCGCCGCGTTCGTTGCGACCCACCGTGCCGCCCCGCTGGTGGGCAATGAGCTGGGCGCCGTAGCAGATGCCCAGGATGGGCACACCGAGGTCGTAGACGCCGGGATCGATCCGAGGGGCGCCTTCGACGTGAACCGAGGCCGGGCCACCGCTGAAGATGATCCCGGTGGGTGCCCGCTCGGCGAACTCGGCCGCCGTCAGGTCGTGAGGGACGATCTCACTGAAGACATCTGTCTCACGAACCCTTCGGGCAATGAGCTGGGCGTACTGGGCACCGAAGTCGACAACCAGGATGCGGTCGGTAGCACGTGCGCTCCCACCGGGGGTCTCAGCCATGAAGTGGTGGGTCGATCCGGTTGCGTTGTTCGGAGGAGCCGGGCCGTAGGCCTAGTGGCCCATCCCCACGCCCTGGGACTTCTGAAGCGACTTGCCCTCGGTCATCAGCGCCGGGGCGACCATGACCTCGGCCTTCTGGAACTCCTTGACGTCGAGGTAACCACAGGTAGCCATCGAGGTGCGGAGCCCGCCGAACAGGTTCAACTTGCCGTCGTTCTCGTTGGCCGGGCCGAGGAGAATCTCCTCGAGAGAGCCTCTCGTCACGGTCTGGACCCGGGCGCCGCGGGGCAGCGTCGGGTGGAAGGTGGCCATGCCCCAGTGGTAGCCGCGGCCTGGTGCTTCAGAAGCGGCAGCCAGTGGCGAGCCGATCATCACGGCGTCGGCACCACACACGATGGCCTTGGAGATGTCGCCACCGGTGGCCATGCCGCCATCGGCAATGACGTGGCAGTAAACGCCGGTCTCGTCAAGGTGACGCATGCGGGCCGCACGGACGTCGGCAATGGCCGTGGCCTGTGGGACGCCGAGGCCCAGCACACCGCGGGTGGTGCAGGCGTGGCCGGGGCCCACGCCGACCAGCACACCAGCCGCACCGGTACGCATCAGGTGGAGGGCCGCCTTGTTGGTGGCACAGCCGCCGACGATGACCGGAATGTCCAACTGGCGGATGAACGTCTTGAGGTTCAACGGCTCGACGGTGGTCGACACGTGTTCGGCCGACACGACGGTGCCTTGGATGACCAGCATGTCCAGTTCGCCAGCGAGAATGTTCTCGATCATCCCGTAGGTGCGCTGCGGGGTGACCGAGGCGCACGACACCACACCGGCGGCGTTGATCTCGCGGATCCGGTCGGTTACCAGACCAGGGATGATGGGCTGCTGGTACAGCTCCTGCATCCTCTTGGTGGCCTTCTCGACGGGCTGTTCGGCGATCTCGGCGAGGATGGAGTCGGCGTCCTCGTAGCGGGTCCAGAGGCCCTCAAGGTTGAGCACGCCAACGCCGCCGAGTCGGCCGATCTCGATGGCCGTGGCCGGGCTGATGACACCGTCCATGGCCGAACCCATGAGGGGCAGGTCGAAGCGGTAGGCGTCGATCTGCCAGGAAATGTCGACGTCTTCGGGGTCGCGAGTCCGACGGCTGGGGACGATGGCAATGTCGTCGAACCCATAGGCCCGTCGACCGCTCTTTCCCATCCCGATCTCGATCTCGGCCATGGTTGCTGCAGCTCCCTGTCGGTGCCCGAAGGTCACCGTCTCCGGCCGGAAGTCCTCTGTGGCGGCCCCCGGAAAGGGTCGATTCTAGTCACGCGCGTCCGACGCGAACGGCGAGAAGGGGCCACTGTTTCCGGGTTCGTCAGGCACAGCCTCGACCCGGACCATCGGCCTCGATCAGGGGCCGTCGAGAACCAGGGCGTCGAGGAGGTCGGCCAGTTCGGTGACGTGCTCGGCGGTCGTCCAGGTACCACCCACCGCGACCCTCAGCGCATACCGGTCGTCGAGGCGGGTGTGGGTGAGGAAGGCCCGGCCCGAGGCGTTGACGGTGGCCAGCAGGCGCTCGGAGGCCTCGTCGCCGTCCACGTGGCGGAAGCAAACCAGACCCAACGACAGGGGCGCTGCCATCTCCAGGCTTGGGTTGGACGCCACCCGGTCGGCCAGATCGGTCGTGGCCGCCACGTGGGCCCGGATGTGGGCTCGCAGGCCGTCCGTCCCGTAGGAGCGCAGCACGAACCAGAGCTTGAGGGACCGGAAGCGGCGCCCGAGGGGCACCTGCCAGTCCCGGTAGTCGATTACCTCGCCGGCATCGCTGGCCGCGTTGCGGAGGTACTCGGGGACGATGGACAACGAATCCAGCAGCGGACCCGAGTCGGCCACAAAGAACGCTGAGCAGTCGAAGTTGGTGAGCAGCCACTTGTGGGGGTTGAAGCAGTAGCTGTCGACCCGGTCCAGGCCGTCCAATAGGTGGCGGTACTCGGGGCACACGGTGGCCGAACCGGCCCACGCGGCATCCACGTGCACCCACGCCCCGACGGGCCCAGCCACGTCGCAGATGCTGGTCACCGGGTCGACGGCGCCCGACGACGTGGTACCTACCGTGGCGGCGATGAGGCACGGCACGAGGCCTTCGGCCTCGTCGGCGGCAACCATGGCGGCCAACGCATCGGCATCCATGGCGAACCCGACGTCGGTGGGCACGACCCGCAACTGCTCACGGGCGAAGCCGGCAACCAGGATGTCCTTCTCAATCGAGGAGTGGGCTTGGGCTGACGTGTAGACCCGCAGACGTGGCAGCTGGGCGGCGCCGCCGGACCGGTCACGGGCGGCCAGCACGGCGCACAGCGACGCTGACGAGGCCGAGTCCTGGATGACGCCGCCGCCCGGACCGTCGGAGCGGAACCGGTCGGGAAGCCCGCAGGCCTCGACCAGCCAATCCAGGACGAGGGTCTCCAGTTCCGTGCAGGCCGGGCTGGTCGACCACATCATTCCCTGAACCCCCAGGCCGGCTGAGATCAGCTCGCCCAGGATGGATGGCGGCGACGAGTCGGCCGGGAAGAAGCCGTAGAAACCGGGGTGCTGCCACTGGGTGGTGGCCGGGACGATGAGACGGTCCACGTCGGTCAGCAGTTCGGTGAACGGTTCGCCGACCGCGGGCGGCGACGAAGGCAGTGAACGGTAGACGTCGCCGGGAGCCACGTCGGGCACGATCGGTCGGGCGTGTCCGCCGTCGCGGTGGTCGGCCAGGAAGTCGGCCAGCCAGTCGATTGCAGCCCGTCCGGCCTCTCGGAACTCGTCGGGTGTCATGTGCTCGGGGCCCGTCGGTTGCTCAGAAGGTCGATCAGAAGGCAGGTCAGTCATCGCTGATTCCTCTCAACTCGGGCCTCACGAGTCGGCACGGTAGTTGCGGTGGTCGTCAACGCCGAGGGCGAGCGCCAGCAGCTGGCGCAGCATGGCTGCCGTGGCGCCCCATACCGTGTCGCCGACCAGCTCGAAGAACGTGATGATCCACGGATCACCGTGGGTGGACCACTCCTCCTCGCGGTACACCTCGTCCAGCAGCAGCTCGGCCAGCGGCACGTGGAGGATGGCCTCCACCTCATCGGGGTTGGCCACCAGGTCGGGACGGCCGTCGAGGACGGCCACGAACGGGTGGATGAGGCTCCGGCTGCCCACGGTGACCAGTGGGTCGAGACGACCGACCAGTCGGACCGACGACGGATCCAGCCCGATCTCCTCCTCGGCCTCGCGCAGGGCGGTGGCCCAGAGGTCCGGGTCGGACGGATCGTGGCGGCCACCGGGGAACGAGACCTCGTGGGTGTGGCTGGCTAGGTGGGGCGACCGTCGGGTCAGCACCACGTGGGGTCCACCACCCTCGGGGTCGTCGTAGAGGGCGACCAGCACGCCGGCTTCGCTTTCGTCGCCGCGGGGTCGCCCCCGGATGCCGCCGGGTTTACGGCCGGCAAACACGGCAACCAGGTGGCCGAGGGTGAGGTTCCGGTCGACCAGCGCGCCCCACGGCGGCGCCTGGCCCGGGCGCCAACCATCAGGCCGGGGGATCTCTTGGGGTCCACCCAATCCGGTGGGCCGCACGACGGCGGTCACTGCTCGATCGGGTCGGCCAGGAACGCCTCGAGCCCCGCGTCGCGGAGGCCTTCGGCTACCTCGAGGGGGACAATGGAGCCACGCTCCCAGCCATTCCAGTGCACGGATAGGGCGGCGACCAGCTCGGCTCGGGGGCCATCGTCCTCAGCAGCCAAGGCTGCGGCGGCCAGTACCTCGGGGAGGCGACCCGTCTTGAGGTTGGCCAGCATTCGACCCACCAGGGTCTCACCCCGGATCCACTCCGCAAACTGGCCGGCCAACTTGGCGGAATCGGGGGCGGGCCGGTGGTCAGGCACCGTTGAATCGTCGGGAACCACGGGGTCGGACATGGTTGCCACGGTACCGGCGGCACCCGACCCGCCAGTCAGCGGGACGGGCAGGAAGCGGGTGTAAAACGGCGGAAGCCGGGCCCGTGGGCCCGGCTTCCGTACCCCCGGCCAAGGCCGGAAGACGATCCCGAGGGATCCCTACATCATGCCGCCCATGCCACCCATACCCCCCATGGGGTCCATGCCGCCACCAGGAGGCATTGCCCCCTCGGGCTCGGGCTTGTCGGCCACGAGCGCCTCGGTGGTCAGCAGCAGAGCCGCGATGGACGCCGCGTTCTGCAGCGCCGCACGGGTCACCTTGGCCGGGTCGATGACGCCGGCTTCCACCAGATCGACCAACTCGCCGGTCACCGCGTTGAGGCCGGTCGAACCGGAGGCCTGCTCGACCTCACGGACCATGACCGCACCCTCAAGGCCGGCGTTGTCGGCGATGAGCCGGGCCGGAGCGTCGAGGGCAGCGTGCACGATGCGGGCACCGGTCGCCTCATCACCCTCGAGGCCCTCCATGGCCGTGGAAACCGAAGCACGCGCCCGCAGCAGAGCGGTGCCGCCACCGGCAACCACACCCTCCTCGATGGCCGCACGGGTCGCCGACAGGGCGTCCTCGATGCGGTGCTTCTTCTCCTTGAGCTCCACCTCAGTGGCTGCACCGACCTGGACAACGGCCACGCCGCCGGCCAGCTTGGCCAGTCGCTCCTGGAGCTTCTCGCGGTCCCAGTCGGAATCGGTCTCTTCGACCTCACGCTTGATCTGACCAATGCGACCTTCGACGTCGCCAGAATCGCCGGCTCCGTCGACGATGGTCGTCTCGTCCTTGGTGATCACAACCTTGCGGGCCTGTCTC
>JAAZZG010000075.1 GCA_014237715.1 Acidimicrobiales bacterium | reverse complement strand
ACACCGACCGGACCGGGGTTCCCCCTGCACCGTTCCTTTACCGACATGTGGGCCAGGCCCATCACCCGGACGCCGAGGAAGCCGCCGGGGTGAACATCGACTTCGGCCTCACCGAGGTCGACTACGAGTGGGACGGCACCGGCTGGGCCCGCACGCACGGTGGTAACCCCCACGTGGACCACTCCGGAACCCGGGTTGCGCCAGCCAACGTCGTGGTGCAGTTCATCACCTATGGCTGGTCCAAAGCCGACTCCCGCTCCCCTGAGGCCCGTACCACGGGCTCGGGAGAGGCCTGGGTGTTCACCGACGGCCACGTAGTTCGAGGCCAGTGGAGCCGACCCGACGAGGCCCTCCCGGCCGTGTTCACAGCCGACGGGAAGCCCGTCCGGCTAACCCCGGGCAATACATGGGTCGCCCTTGCCAAGTCGGGCACCGCCGATTGGTGGGACTGAGCCCCGCCGAACCTCCAGGTCGGTTGGGTCAGGCCGGGGCGGCGGCGGCGAA
>JAAZZG010000074.1 GCA_014237715.1 Acidimicrobiales bacterium | reverse complement strand
CTCATGCTGGAAGGCAAACGCGGGTTTGCTTTTGGTATTACAGAGCCGGATCACGGATCCGATGCGACTCACATGGAAACAACCGCAGTTCGTGATGGCGATGGCTGGCGAATCAATGGTGCGAAGACCTGGAATACCGGCATCCATAAAGCGCAGTACGACATGGTGATGGCTCGAACCAGTGGTAAGGCAGGCGATGGCAACGGTATTACTGCATTCCTGACGCCGATGAACTCGGATGGGTTAAAAATCGAAGAATTCCTCTGGACCTTCAACATGCCAACCGACCATGGCACGGTTTCGTTCAAGGATGTCTATGTAGGCGATGGCGCGATCTTCGGCGGGGAAGGAACAGGCTTGCAGATCGTGCAGCACTTTTTCAATGAAAACAGAATCAGGCAGGCGGCTTCAAGTCTCGGTGCTGCCCAGTACTGCATCGCCGAGTCAGTGAAGTATGCAGGGGAAAGAAAACCGTTCGGCAAACCTCTTTCTGTTAACCAGGGGATTCAGTT
>JAAZZG010000073.1 GCA_014237715.1 Acidimicrobiales bacterium | reverse complement strand
GATGTGGACGCACCGGGTGATGTCGGAGCAGTAGCCGACGTCGCCCGGGCCGGCCATGGTGCCGCCGATGTCGAACAGCACCCCCTCGCCGTCCCCGATGACCCGGCCCCCCGGCTCGTGGTGGGGGCTGGCCGCGTTGGGTCCCGAGGCCACGATCACGAAGTTGATCCGGTGGTGGCCTTCGTCCAAGATCCGCCGCCCGATCTGGGCTGCCACGTCGGCCTCGGTCCTACCGACCAGCGGGACCTGCCCGGCCTGGACGTCGGCCAAAATGCGGTCCACGGCGGCACCGGCCCGGCGCAGAGCCTCCACCTCGTCGGCATCCTTAACCATCCGTAGCGGCGCCGTGACCTCCGAGGCCCGGGTGAACGACAGGGTGGGACACGCTGTGCCGAGGTCGACTAGGAACCCGGCCCACATCTGGTCGCCGACGGCCGCCGTGGCCGCCCCGCCGACCAGGTCGACCACCCGGGCAATGGGATCCTCGCCGTCCCGCCAGGTGACCAGGTCAAACACCTCG
>JAAZZG010000072.1 GCA_014237715.1 Acidimicrobiales bacterium | reverse complement strand
TCAGGCGCTTCACCAAGGTTGTCGCTGCCGTCGACCTGCCGGGCGTCCCGCAGGGAACCGGCGGGAAGGTCCGTGTCGCCAACGGCATCTCCTGGTACCGCTACTGGGTGTCGTTCGACAACGGCATCGACCTCGATGTCGCGTTCGACGTCGACTCCCTCCAGGTGGAAGTCGTCCTCGTTGGCGCCCGTCGTCATACCCGATCGTCCACGGAGGGCGTGGTCGGCGTAGATGGGGGGTCCGTCGACGCCGACCGCGACGAAACAGCACTGCGTTCCGACTTGCCCGACGAGAACGACGAAGGGGTCGACGACGACGCCGACGACGCAGGGACAGGCAACCGGTTCGGTGTGCCCGAGCACCTGATCGAGCGCAGCCGCCTGGCCCGTGAGCGCCTCGGGGCCTGACGACCCGACCAACCTGGCCCACCGCCCGCTATCCTCCAAGGTCCCCCTCTTCCCCCGTAGTCGAGACTGCCCCCCGGAGACTCCCGTGTCCTTCAAGCCCGGCGACAAGGTCGTCTA
>JAAZZG010000071.1:242-532 GCA_014237715.1 Acidimicrobiales bacterium | reverse complement strand
AAAATACGCCGTTTCTGCATCAGGCAAGATTTAGTGGAACTAAGTAGCTACATTTGAAGCTTAGAGATACAGTAGTTGTTCGCCTAACTCGTTGTTCGCCTAACTCGTTGAGTTACCCCTCACGTGCTAGGTCGGTTTTGTTCGCCTAACTCGTTGTTCGCCTAACTCGTTGAGTATATAAAATGGGACAACAAAACCGGCCTAACGTTCACCTGTTTGTGATGATTTGTGTCATGCCGCCGTTTGTGTTGGGCGAGTTGATCGATTTCACAGAAAATCGTGATCATTTG
>JAAZZG010000071.1:0-232 GCA_014237715.1 Acidimicrobiales bacterium | reverse complement strand
TGAGACAGTGTCTGGTCATCGATTTATCCGTTAATTTTGGTGATCGTCTGACTCATTGGCGAAAGTATATATTTTCGAAATTCAAGTCGGTTTTGTTCGCCTAACTCGTTGTTCGCCTAACTCGTTGAGACACCCTAAATTGAACTTTTTTGAAGGTCGTGTTCGCCTAACTCGTTCAACGAGTTAGGCGAACAACTACTGTAGTTTTTGTCACAATTAAAATGTAGATCTT
>JAAZZG010000070.1 GCA_014237715.1 Acidimicrobiales bacterium | reverse complement strand
GAGGTTCAGCCCAGTAGCCGTCACGATGATGTCGGCACCCAGTTCAACGCCGGACATCAGGCGGATCCCGGTCTCAGTGAACGTCTCGATGTGATCGGTCACCACCGAGACCTTCCCCGAGGAGATGGCCTTGAACAAGTCGCCGTCGGGAATCAGGCAGAGTCGTTGGTCCCACGGGTTGTACGACGGGGTGAAGTGGGTCTCGATGTCGTAGTCCGGCCCCAGCCCCGCACGCACGCCTGATAGCAGCAGGTTCTTGACCTTGTCGGGATCGGCACGGGTCTTGCGGTACACGAGGCCCTGGCGGACCACGTTCTTCTTTCGCACGATCGCGTAGGCCAACTTGGACGGCAAGAACTTTCGTAGACGGTTGGCGATCGCGTCATGGGCCGGTCGCGACACCACATAGGTTGGCGAGCGCTGGACCATGGTGACGTGTTCGGCGTCATCAGCCATGGCCGGCACAAGCGTCATGGCTGGGGCGCCCGAGCCGATTACCACCACGCGCTTTCCGGCGTAGTCGAGGTCCTCGGGCC
>JAAZZG010000006.1 GCA_014237715.1 Acidimicrobiales bacterium | reverse complement strand
CTGCGCGCGATGGCATGGAGGCCGCCGCGAATCTCCAGGCAGCGGAGATGGAACTCACCAGCGAAGAGCGTCAGTGGCTCGAAGATGGGGACCGGTAGCCAGGAAATCGTCCATCACAACTACGGTTCAGCGATGCCTAGGGCCGACGTCAACGGGATCGCTATCGAATACGACGTCCAAGGCGATGGTGAACCATTGCTCTTCGTCATGGGCCTTGGGGGCCAGTTGACTGACTGGCGAGACGATTTCGTTGGCCTGTTCGTTGACAGGGGATTCAAGGTCATCCGCTTCGACAACCGCGATAGTGGTTTGTCTTCGCAGGGGACCTGGAAGCCACCCAACCAATCGACCATCATTCGCGCCCTCCTCACCAAACAACCGGTGAAGGGAGTGGCCTATTCCATGGTCGACATGGCGGACGATGCCGCCGGTCTGCTCGATTTCCTCGAAATCGATTCGGCCCACGTTGTCGGCCTCTCGATGGGCGGGATGATCGTTCAGGAGATTGCGCTCAACCATCCCGATCGCGTCCGGACCATGTGCTCGATCATGTCGAACACTGGTGACCGCCGAAATGGAGGCATTGCGGCCTCGCTGATGCCCAAGTTTGCATGGCGGCCAAAACCCACTCTGGATAACGCCGTCGAAGACAACGTCGAGGTCTTCCGCCTAATTTCCGGACCCCTTTTCGATGCGGACGAGTACCGGCAGCATGTTCGACTCAATGTGGAGAGAAGTTTCGAACCCGAGGGGATGGAGCGGCAAATGGCCGCCATCTCCATCACCCGTGATCGAACAAAACTGCTTGAAGCGGTTACAGCCCCGACTTTGGTCATCCACGGACTGGTTGATCCGCTCGTCAAGCCCAGTGGTGGTCTAACGACAGCCAAGGCGGTGCCGGGGTCACGGTTCCTAGGCATACCCGACATGGGGCATGACCTACCAGAGCAGCGTTGGTCGGAGATATGCGACGCCATCGTCGAGAATTGTCGACGCGCCAGCTAGCGCCATTGGCTCACCGGCCCAGACGAGATGGGCGTCTTCCTGATCTGTCATAGCGGCGAAGTCGTGGCTACAGAGACTGGTCAGGGATGGAAGAGATCCCCACCTGCTTGCGAGGTGTGCTCAGGCTCATGGGCTGGTTCGGTCAACGCCATTGCTTCAGAGGGCTGAGGACCTTGCTCCGCTCTGGCACCTGGTGGTCATGAACCCCCGGTGACCACCACGGTGGTCATGTCGCTGATGACCTTCCCGTCAGCGTGGTAGTCCCTGTGGTCGTTTGCCGAAAGCGTGACCATGACCGTGTGGCTACCGTCGCTCAGGCCCGTGACGTGTTAGCTGGTCTCGGTGATCATCGCCACGGACGAGCCGTCGACCATCACATGCACGTGTCCCTCTCCGGGCTGGTGGTCGGCTCCTGCATCGGCTGACACCAACTCCAGACCATGGACTTCGATGTCCAACATGATCCCGCCCGATCCGTCTGGTTCGGCGACGAGAGATACCTCAGGTCGAACCGAGAGGCCGGTCAGGTCGATAGCCGAGCCATGGTCATGGCTGTGGTCGCTGTGGTCGCTGTGGTCGCCCATTTCCCCATCTGCCGTGTCTCCCCCCGCAGGAGGAAACACACGCCGTGACGATGGCTACGGCCAGTAGCAGTTTCGAGTTACCCACTTTTCACCGCCTGGACGGCGAAGAAGGAGGCCACGGTGGGCATCTCGGGTAGTGCCATTTCATAGTCCGAGGTGCGTATTCGTCCGGTGGCCACGCCAGCCACCACCTCCTGGTCAAAGCGGCTGGGCAGGTGGTTGGGGGCCAACGGGTGGGCGTCCTCGGCGTGGTACTGGACGATGAACAGCGTCCGGGGTGACGCGGACAGATTTGGGGCTGAGCCGTGCAGCACCCGGGCGTCCATGAGATACGCCGAGCCGACGGCCCCATGGCAGGTAACGGCTCGCTTCCGGGCCTTGGCTTCGATGTCGGGGCACACCGCGCCGGTGAACACCCCGTCGTGCCAGTGCTCCAGCAGCGGCCCCTTGTGGCTACCCGGCACAACCTCCAGTGGGCCGTTGTCGGAGCCGACCTCGTCGAGGTGGAACAGCACGGTGATCAGGTCGTCGTTGCTGAGTGGGCCGAACGGGAAGTCCTGGTGGTACTTCAGGTGGGTGGCCGTCCCAGGCAGCTTTGAGTTGATCTTGGACTCACGGAATCGCAGATTGGGACCGATCAACTGGGTCACGGCTTCCAGCGCCCGGTTGGAGCGCATCGCGTCGAGGTAGACGTCGGACACCTCGATGGGCGAGGCGATGCGGCGAAGGCCCGGGCTTTCCGCGGTATGGCCGGGCTCGACGTCGAACCGGGGGCGCCCGTCGAAGGTTTCGCCGTACGGCCCTGCATGGGAGCGGCTTTCCTCGGCCCAATCGTCGAACACCGTTCGAAGGTCGGACACCTGCTGCGGGGTGAGCGCGTCCTCTAGGTACAGGTATCCGTCGGCCTCGTACTGGCTGACCTGCTCCGCGGAGATCACCGGCGTCGAGGGTTCGGGCATCAGCCGCGGAGCGTAATGGTCTGGACGAGTCCCGGGCCGAGTTTTGGTCGGGCGGATCCGGTGTGAGACTGCCGGATGCGCACTCGTCTGGTCCTGTTGGTCGTGGCCTGCATCGTTGCGGGGGCGTGTTCTGACGACGTCGAGCCCGAACTGGCTGCACCGACAACCACTGCTGTGCCGACCAGCACCTACGACGTCGACGAGGCGATGGATGGTGTTCGCGAGGATGTCGTACGTCTGGTCATGGAGCGTGATGGCCTGGATCGGGAGGCTGCTGAGGTTCGTGCCGACGAACTCATGGAGCGCGGCGTGGATACCGAGGTTGTCGACCAGCAGTTCTCCCTCTTTGCCAACTGGATGGACAATCACCAGTCGCATCCCGTCCTGGGCCGACACTGGACCGAGGACGAAGCCGAGTGTGCCGTGGTCACCATGATCCAGGTAGAGGGGATCGGCCGGACCGGTGCGCTCATGAACGGCGCCTCGGTGGGTGGCATGGCCGTCGAGGACGCTCTGTCTCTGGTGCAACCCGTGGGTTATTGCACCGACCTTCTGGCATTGATGAAGGCCGACATGGTCGGCCTCGGCGTCCCACAGGACCCCGATTGCTTACTGGCCGGCTTGGTCGAGGAGGACGTCGCCAAGTGGTTCGTCGCCCTCTTCATGTACGGCCGTGAGGGGTTCAATACTGCGATGGGCGAGGACCTCGACCTGACCTGCCCGGCGGGTTCCTGACCGCTTCGTCTCCGGGCCGGCCGGCTACCACCGTCGTTACGAGGGTGGGCGTCAGGGAGTGAGCGCCATTCCGTCGCCGCCCGGATCGGCGGCCCCGGACAACCCACTGGGTTCTACGGCGATGGCGTGCACCCGGGCGAACTCGTAGCTGCCGGGCCACCGGACCACCTCGTAGCCGTCGGCCTCCAGCTCTCGGGTCACCGACCGGGGGATTCGGTTGCAGACGTCGATGGCGTCACTCGTGGCCGAGAACCGAGGGGCCGAGATTGCTTCCAGCACCGGCATGTTGAGGTCGACGACGTTGAGGATCACCTGGAGCACGCCCATGGCGATCTGGGTGCCCCCGGGAGCGCCGACTACGAACCGCAACGCTTCGCCGTCTGGGAGTCCTCGGTCCAGGAGGAGGGTCGGGCAGAGCGAGGTGAAGCGGCGCTTGCCGGGGGCCAACGAACCGGGTCGCCCTGGACGGGGGTCGAACACCCCCATGCAGCCGTTGTACATGAAGCCCAGGCCCTCGGTGACGACGCCGGACGGCATGCCCAGCGAGTGGGTCATCGACATGGCGTTGCCGTCGGCGTCGACTACGCAGACGTGCGTGGTGTCAGGCGGCTCACCAGCCATGCGGTCCACGTGGGCGCGCTCGCCTGCTGTGATGCGCTGGGCCAACTCGGCAGCGTGGTCGGTCGACAACAGCCAGTCCAGTGGTACGTCGACGAAGGCTGGGTCTCCTACGTGGGCGTCCTTATCGGCTGTGGCCCATTTCATGGCCTCGGCCACCGTGCGGACGTATTCGATGCTGTTGTGCCCCATGGTCCCCAGATCGAAGTGGCCGAGGATGTTGAGCATCTCGGCCACCATGACCCCGCCGCCGGGCGGCTGGTTGGTGGCCACTTCCAGTCCCCGATAGGTGGTCCGCAGCGGATCTCCCCAGACGGTCCGATAGCCATCGAGGTCGGTGGCGGTCAGCAGGCCGCCATTGGCAGCCATGTCGGCGTCGATCTCCGCGGCGATCCCGCCCCGGTAGAACTCGTCCGCGCCACCTTCGGCGATGCGGGTCAGAGTCCGGGCCAGATCGGGATTGCGGAGCGTCTCACCGATTCGTCGAAGCGACCCGTTCTCATCGAAGTAGATGCGGCGCCCGGCCGGGGTGTGAGCCAGACGTCCGACGTTGTCGGCTCGGCCGAGCGTGGCGCCCTCCTGCCACCAGTGAGACACCGACGGCCGGATCGCAAAGCCGTCGGCGGCCCAGGCAATAGCCGGAGCGACTACATCAGCCCAGTCGAGACGGCCATACCGGGTCTGCGCTTCGTGGTAGGCCAGTAGCGAGCCGGGCGTGGTGATCGACTGGTAGCCAACGTCGTTGACATTGCCATCGATGATGAATCCGAACCCGTCTCGGGTCTCCCCGACCAGTAGGTGCTCCCACATGTCGGGGCGTACGGCAGCCGGCGAAGTGCCGTGGAAGTCGACACAGGTGTGGACAGTCTCACCAGAATCGGCGCCCGGACGGCCGGCAGGCAGGAACAACTGTGCGCTCCCGAATCCGGCTATGCCACACATTTGGGGATCGACCACGCCGGCCACTAGGGCACAGGCCACCGCGGCATCCACCGCGTTGCCGCCGGCCCGCAGCGCGTCGACGCCGGCCTCCACCGCTTCCGGTTGAGCGGCCACCACCATCCCGGTCCCGAATGGACTCATCCTCATGTCCCCTCGTAGGTGGTCAAGGATGCTTGATCCTTGCATGGGACCGGTTGGGTAGAAACGCCCAGTGGTCCACATGGCAGGCTGTCTCGGTCGACAGAGGGGGCCGGATGAAGCATCGGGGCAGTCGTAGGCGATGCTTGCGAGCTGCGATCTACTTCAGGAGGGAACGCCATGACTATCGAACGTGAAATCTCAGTAGCGGCCGACGCCGAGGCGGCCTCTCGGTTCGCTTCCTACGACACCCAGGACATCTGGCAGAAGGACAAGGACCACTTCGTCCACCCGTGGACCGACTTTGCCACCTTCAAGGAGCAGGGCTCGCTTGTCGTCGCAGAGTCCGAGGGCGCCTACATCTATGACAGCGACGGCCGCCGCTACCTCGACGGCATCGGCGGCCTCTGGTGCGTGAACACCGGCTACGGCCGAAGTGAGATTGCCCAGGCCATGGCCGACCAGGCCACGAAGATGACCTACTTCTCGTCGTTCGGACACCACACGACCATCCCGGTGGCCGAACTTTCGTCGGTGTTGGCCCGCCTCGCCCCGGGACCGCTGAACCACGTGCTCTACGGCT
Organism: Acidimicrobiales bacterium; assembly: GCA_014237715.1. GTDB lineage: Bacteria > Actinomycetota > Acidimicrobiia > Acidimicrobiales > MedAcidi-G1 > UBA9410. The sequence goes on along the minus strand of JAAZZG010000006.1, from coordinate 128,675 downwards.
CCGGCGGGTCGATGGCCAACGACACCGCGGTGCGCCTCATCCACTACTACTTCAACATGCTCGGCAAGTCCGAGAAGAAGATGTTGATCACCCGCACCAACGGGTACCACGGGTCCACCTACATGGCCATGTCGTTGACCGGTGTGGAGTACGACCACATTGGATTCGACGTCATCGGTGAGCCGCTCATCCAGCGGGTGTCGGGTCCCGACCTGTACCGACGACCCGAGGACACAACACCAGAGGAGTACGGGGCGCAACTGGTTACCGAGTTCCGGGCCAAGGTCGAGAGTCTCGGCCCAGAGAACGTGGCCGCCTTCTTCGCCGAACCGATCATGGGTGCCGGCGGGGTGCTCATGCCGCCCCCCGGGTACCTGCCAGGCATGCGCGAAGCCTGTACCGAGTACGGAATCCTCTACGTATCCGACGAGGTGGTCACCGCCTTCGGGCGCCTCGGCCACATGTTCGCCAGCGAGGACGCCTTCGGGATCGTGCCCGACATCATCTCGTCGGCCAAGGGCCTGACCTCGGCGTACGCCCCGCTGTCGGCCACCATCATCTCCGACGAGATCTACGACGTGATCAGCGTTCCACAAGCCGAGGGGTCGGTCTTCGCCCACGGGTTCACCTACTCGGGTCACCCGGTGTGCTGCGCCGCTGCACTCGAGAACATCGCCATCCTCGAACGCGAGGACATCTGCGGGCACGTCCAGCGAGTCGGCCCGTACTTCGGCGAGCAACTGGCGACGCTGGCGGACCTGGGGATCGTCGGTGACGTCCGGGGCAGCCACTTCATGCAGTGCGTGGAGAACGTGGCCGACAAGGAGACAAAGGAACTCTTCGACCCGTCGGTCCACGTGGGCGACCGGGTGGCCGACGCCTGTGAGAAGCGAGGACTAATCGTCCGCCCCATTGCCCACCTGAACGTGATGTCGCCCCCGTTGGTGCTGTCCGTCGAGCAGATCGACTGGATGGTCGAAACTCTGCGCGAGGGCATCATCGAGGTCCAGGCCGACCTGATTGCCGAGGGGCTCTGGTCGCCGGAGTGACCGGGTTCGAAGCCGGCACCGCCGACGCAGGAAGCGAGGTCCCCGTAGGCCTCAACCGGGGGCGTCGGCCCCGGGGGCCGTCCTGGGAGGTGCTGGACGACTTCGAACGGTTCAGCCAGGTCGACGACGTGTTCAACCGGGCTTTCTGGGACCCGGAGATCGCCACCGACGCTGCCCGTCGGTTCTTCAGCTCATATCGGGAGGATCTCCTTGAGTGGCGCAACGCTGCTGGGTTCGGGCAACGTGACTACGCAATCCGCAACGCCGCTTGGCACGTAGTCGGGGTGTTCTCTGAGATGCACGACGCCGACGACCTGCGTGACGGCTTCCTAAGTCCGTTGAGCCAACTACGCGACGGGCCTGACGAACGCTTCGATCTGGGGTCACCGGTTGAGGCGTCGGCCACCGTGAAACAGGTAGCCACCGTGCTCGGGGCCGACCTGGTTGGGATCTGTGCCAACGACGACCGGTGGCTGTACAGCGAGCGGTACGCCCGGCGTGCCAACGAGGGTCGACCGTTGGGTCTGGACGAGGACCTGGGCAATGTCATCGTGGTGGGTCAGGCCATGGACCACGATCTGGTCGATACCGTGCCGTCGGCCTTGTCCGGAGCGGCCACCGGGCTTGGGTACTCCAAGGACGTGATGGTCCTCCTGGCAACTGCGCAGTGGCTTCGAAATCTCGGCTACCGGGCAGTGCCGAGCCTCAACGACACCGCTCTGGCCATACCGCTGGCAATCCAAGCTGGGCTCGGCGAATACGGACGTCACGGACTGGTGATCACTCCCGAGTTCGGTCCACGGGTCCGCTTCGGAAAGATCTTCACCGATGCCCCGCTACACCACGACTCACCGTCCCGGTTCGGGGTGACGGAGTTCTGCGAATCATGTCGCCGTTGCACCGAGGCGTGCCCGCCGGGAGCAATCGCCGACGGGTCGCCGACATCGGTGAAGTTGAACCGGTCGACGATCGGCGGTGTTCGAAAGTGGACGACCGACGGAGAGAAGTGCTTTTCGTACTGGGCCCAGATCGTCAGCGACTGCATGATCTGCATTCGGGTCTGCCCGTACAACAAGAACTTCTCAAAGTGGCATAACCGTCTGGGTCGGCGGTTGGCCGCCACTCGACTACGCCGGATGATGGGTTGGTTACACGACCGCCTGGGTTATGGCAGGAGACTTCGACCGCGCGACTGGTGGGAGGGGGCCACTCGACGACGGACCTGATGGTCAGTCGTCCCGTTGGTGGGGGTTACTTGTCGGGTCAGGCGCGGGTACCGCTGAATGAGGCGGTGCCGAACGCTCCTAGCTTGGCCTCCCCGGTGATCGAGTCGCCATTGACCGTGGCTGTGGACTCGACCTTGATGGGCATGGGCGACGTCATGTTCACCGTCCACGACAAGGTGTCGCCGTCGACCGTGCCGTCTTCGATCTCCGTCGAACCCTGTGGCCCAGACATCGAGCCGGTGAGAGTGCCGCCATCAGTGGCGAGAGTCAGCGTTCCCGCCTGATCGCCCATAGGGGTCTTCATGGTTACGTTCCAGGTGCCGTCGGCGCCCATCGTTTTGCTCCATTTCCGGCCCGCCGCTCGGCCTGGGCCATACAGCCACCGTAGAGCCTGTGACCGTCCGTCCATGATTCGGGCGGCCCGGCCTTAAACGGTGTGGGAGTTGGAACGAAACCCAGTTGGATAACGGTAGTTCGGACCAATTTCAGAATTAGCTCAGATGGTCTGGACCAGTTCGGCAGTTGCGCCTCATCGGACATTCCCCGAGGCGCTCCAGCGCACGGGAACCCGTGCCGGCTTGCGGAACACCAGGCCCCGAGCAGGCTCGAAGCCCCCGTTTCGTGACGCATGGTCGAGGTGCACGTTGGGGAGCAGGTTGAGTACGGCATCCACCGCGGCGATCGTCTGCAGGCGGGCCAGATGCAGGCCCAGGCAAACGTGCGGTCCCTTCACGAAAGCCAGCTGCAGTCGGGCGTTGTCCCGGCGCACGTCATAACGGTCGGGCTCGAGGAACACCTCCGGGTCGCGGTTGGCGCCGGCCAACGAAACCGTCACTAGGTCACCGGCTGGTATGAGCGCGTCCCCGAGAACCACGTCGACGGTGGTGTAGCGGTCCACGAGTGTCGCAGCGGGCTCCATACGCAGCGACTCCTCCACGGCGCCGGCGACCAGGGACCGGTCACTGCGTACGGCATCGGTCTGGTCGGGATCGGTCAGCAGGTGGGCCAGTGCGTTGGCTGTCATCCCCTCCGAGGTCTCGATGGCTCCGAACATGAGCACCGCAGTGTTGGAGAAGACTTCGTCGGCGGTTAGTGAACTTTCTCCGGCTACTCCGGCCAGCATCGATCCGGCGGCCTCTCGCACGGTCCGGTCCACCTCGGCCCTCAGGTCGGCCACCGCCCGGCGGGTGTCGTCCCCCACCTCAAGCCCGGCGTTCACCCCTTCGACGCCGACCACGATGGCCCGGTACCAGCCCAGCACTCGGTCGGGGTCAGCGTCGACCAGGCCGAGCGCCCGGGCGATGGCAGCTACGGCCAGCGGTCCGGCCAACTCGCTCCGGAGGTCGGCCCGCGGAGCAGCCCGCTTCTCGGGTCTCGTGGCCAGCGTCTCTACCAGCTGCCGGGCCGTCGATCCGGTCCAATCCTCAAAGCCTTCTCGCACGGCGGCCTGTTGGAACGGCGAGGCGAACGGTGCACGGTGGCGAGTGTGCTCGTCGCCGTCGGTGGAGAGCATCGACGGTCCGACCACCTGGGCTGTCGAGAACCGTGGGTCATCGACGGTGTAGGTGGCTGCGTCTCTCAGCACCTCGAGTGCTGAGGTTCGGTCGGTGACCAGCCAACCTCCAAGGGCCGGAAGCCACGACACGGGTTCGGTGGCACGCAGCCGGGCCAGATGCGGGTGCACGTCGCCCGCCAGGTCGTCCAGCGTGATCGATGCCCCGACCGGATACATGGTGGGCGGCGTAGGCCTGTCGGACCCCGTGGGCTGGTCAGGCTGGCTGGACCAGTTGGTTGGAGACACGTTCCGGAGCGTAGGACGGCTGCACCGGCCAGGGGAGCGGTCGTGTTGTCTGCCGCCTCGACCGGCCATGAAGTCCGGCTGTCAGCCGTTCACTCGCGTGGGTTTTACCACTACCGTGCAGGGTTCTCATTAGCATCGAGATTAAGTAGAGGATCCGGCGGCTGTCGGGACGAAAGGCTCACAACGATGATCCAGCAGGACGACGAGGCTGCCGGGCACGGCTTCTCCTCAGACGACGTGTGCCGGGTGGTGGGTGAGCGGGTGCGTGACGCACGCCGTGTGCTCGGGCTGACCATGGCCCAATTCGCCGAGGTGGCGGAGATATCGCTCGGCATGGTGTCCAAGATCGAACATGGCCAGACGTCGCCCAGCCTCTCGACGCTGACCCGACTGGCCCATGCCGCACGGGTGCCGATCACGGCGTTCTTCCGTGGCCTGGACGAGGAGCACGACGTGGTGATCGTGCGGTCCGACGACCGCATGGAGATCCTCCACGAGGGCACTCGCGACGGCCACCGCTACGAGGACCTCGGTTCGCTGCGGGGTCCGACCCGAATCATCGAGCCGATGATGGTCACCTTGGAGTCCGCCAACGAGGTGTTCCCGCTGTTCCAGCACGAGGGTGTGGAGTTCCTGCACATGCTGGAGGGCTCGATGGAGTATGGCTACGGGCCGAAGAACTACGTGCTGAGCACTGGCGACACCATCCAGATCCACGGCGAGGTGGCCCACGGTCCGGTCAGCCTGATGGAGCTGCCGGTGCGTTTCATGTCGGTCAAGGTCTTTCCGGCGGCCGAGTAGGCCCGGGTCGAGACGATGGGCATTCTCTGGCTCCTCGGGGCCCACCAGAGCGGTTTTCTCGTACTGCTACTGCTTGGCGCCATCGGGCTGACGTTCTGGGAGGCGCGTCAGCAGGGCTTTGACCGACGCTTAACCCTTTGGTGGATCTCAGTGGTCGGTATGACCCATGTTCTCGGCTACCTGGCTCTTAGGGCCTGGGTTGCAGTCAACGAACGGAGAGAACGGTGACCCCCATTAGGCAGTGGTCCCTGCCAGCCAAGATGTTCATCGTCTTGTTCGTGGTCGTGGTGGGCGGCTACCTGGGCGGGTGCCTCGGTCGAACTTCCGTTTCAGGGGATGAAGCGGTTCGTATCGCTCGTGCTGAGATCGACTTCGTCCCCGAGGAGACCAATGCCGAACTTGGCAAAAAGGGCTTTCCGCCACGGGCCGTTTGGGGGGTCACGTTCTGGATCCCGGCTGCTGACGGCGAGAACGGGTTCGAACGGAGGACAGCGGTCGAGGTGGACGCTGGCACCGGCGACGTCATAGCGGTCCACGTCGACTACTGATACGCCGGAATCCCTTCTACTTTCACTTTCCTCTGAGGGAAATTTTTTCCCAGCACGGGTGTTCGTCCACTGTTACTGTGACCGTCGTCATACCAGTGGTCGGTGTGAATGACAGTTCCCGGGTGGGGGAGTTGGGAACTGTCATCGGCCCGATGTCAGACCCGTGCCGTAAGGCGCGCCATCAGTCAAGGGGAGGACGAATGTCCATGTCAGCACGCAGTCTGGGTGGGGAGGTGAGGATCCAATGATGGGTGATGACCTCTTCATCGAGAACTATTACTTCGTCACCGTGGTCTTCATGTGGTTCCTGCACGTCGGCTTCATGTGTTACGAGGCCGGGGTAAGTCGCCGAAAGAACGTCATGTCGACGGCGATCAAGAACATCATGACCATCGCCGTGGTTACGCCGGCCTTCTACTACGCCGGGTGGTGGACCTACCTGTGCATGTCCGAAGGCTTCATCCCGACGGTCGGCGATGCCGTCCACGGCGCAGAGTGCACATGGGGCAACCCGTGGGGCGAGCTAATGGGCCCGAACATCGGAGACCACGTGCTGGCCGTCTTCTGGGCGGCGTTCCTGTTGTTCTCCTGGACCACCGGCTCGATCATGTCGGGAGCGACCATCGAGCGCATCCGGGTCACCGCCTACCTGGTGCTCACCGTGTTCCTTGGTGCATTCGTGTGGATCATCGGCGCTGCCTGGGGCTGGAGCTGGCACGGCTGGCTGGTCATCCACTTCGGGTTCCACGACTTCGCCGCCTCGGGAGTGGTGCACGGCATTGCCGGGCTCTTCGCCCTCGGGGTGTTGTTCAATCTGGGGCCGCGGATCGGTGCGTTTGATGACAACGGGGGTGCCAGGGCATTCAAGCCTCACAACCTCCACATGACCCTCATGGGTCTCATGATCATCTTCACCGCCTTCTATGCCTTCTACGCGGCTTGTCTGGCGGTGTTGCCGGGTGAGGCTCCGGGTTGGAACAACATCTATTACAACCCGACCACGCTGGGTGCCATCACGTTCACGATCACGATCGCGTTCGCTGGTGGCTTCATGAGCGGTTACATCTGCTCGAAGGGTGATCCGTTCTGGACCCTGTCCGGTGGCCTGGCTGGCGTGATCGCCGTGTCGTCCGGTGCGGACGTCTACGCGCCCTCGCTGACCTACCTGTTGGCAATGCTGGGCGCGGCGTTCGCCGTGTGGATCGGTACTTGGCAGCAGGAGAAGATGCGGGTCGACGACGCCGTCGGGGCGGTCGCCGTCCACGGTTGGACGGGCTTCCTGGGTGTCCTGCTCATGGGCGTCTTTGCCAGCGGCTACCCGGCCGCATCGGGCGCTGGGAACCAGATCACCGTGACCATCCTGGGCCAGCTGGTCGGCATAGCCGCCCTCCTTCCGCTGGCATTCCTCTCCGGCTACATCATCTCGTGGCTGCTGAAGCAGGCGAACCTGCTTCGGGTGCCGCCCGAGGTGGAGTTGGAGGGTCTCGACGTCGCCGAGTTCGGTGGGGACTTCTACCCGGACTTCGCTAGCACCACCGAGGTCATCGTGGAAGCTGATGGCACTGAGGTGCCAGCCGGGCCGGTACTTGCTCATGCCGCCAGTCAGATCATCCGAGGTTGATTGATGCTGGAACTCATCGGGGCCATTGCGCTGATGTACGCCGTCGTGCTGACGGCGGGCATTTGGGCGACGCGCAAGTCGCGGGCCCTGCGTGAGGCGGCAGATAACGACATCGACAGTTCAGTTTGAAAGGAGTGTGAATCGATATGGATACCTTTCCCTACGCCGATTGGACAGAGGCGCTAGAAGCGAATGGTGCGATCTTCACCTGGGCCGACAATGAGAGTGCAATCTTTGTGCTCACCGGTCTGGGCATCGCAGCCTTCGTGTTGAGCTTCATCCACCTGATCAGGACCGAGGACAGGAACCTCAAGCATGCGGCTAGCCGACTGGCGGCCCGGGACACATCGATGGGAGGTGAGTGAGATGTCTGGAAAGCAGATTGAGTTCCAGGAGAACCACACGCACAAGAAGTCCTACGAGCGTGGGATGTTGATCCTGTCGCTCGTGTGCATCGTGTTCGTCATCATCGCTGTGAACGTCGTCAGTGGCCCCACGTGCGGTGAAGATGCATGGGCGATGTCCTGCTAGTCCCTGACGAGCAGTAGGCGAAGCAGTCGAATGACGGCGGCGGTGCGTCTCCGAGTTGCGGAGGTGGCCGCCGCCGTCGTCGTCATTTCGTCGTTCCTGCCCTGGACCGTCGAGGACGACCGCACGCTGAGGGGCGTTCAGGTCGGCGACGGTCAGGTGATCGTCCTCACCGCAGTGGTGACGATCGTGATGATCCGACTTGGTAGCCGTTTGGCCTGGTTTGCCGCCGGATTCTCCGCTGCTGTCCTATGGCGTCAGTGGTTTGAGGATGAAGTCGGCCTCCAGAGCCTCGGCCCGCTGCTTGGCGCGTTGGCGGCCTCTGTGGCCGTCGGCCTTCTGGTCTGGAACATGCTGGCCGATATCCGGGAGAATGCTCCGTAGATAGGTGGCTTTGTTGGCGTCGGAGGTTCTCATGAGCGACGATGGGCCGATGATGGAGAGCCGGTGACGGGGGAGCGTCGCTGTGAGGTGGCGGTGGTTGGTGCCGGCATGCTGGGTGCATCGGCGGCCAGACACCTAGCCGACGCCGGCTGCGACGTGGTGCTCGTCGGTCAGGCCGAACCGACCGATCGACAGACTCATGGGGGCGTCTTCGGCAGTCACCATGACGTCGCCCGGGTGAGTCGCATCATCGATCCGGATCCGGTCCGGGCGTGGCTGGGCTATCGGTCGGTCAGCCAGTTCGCGGAAGTGGCAGCCCGTACCGGCATCGACCCCGTCAACCCTGTGGGCCACCTCTGGGTGGACTCGCCTGCCGGTATCGACCTGCTGGCCGAAGCCGACGTCCGGTATGGGCTGTGTTGCCAACGGCGTGGTGCAGCCGAAGCAATTGAGAGCATGGGGTTCCTCTCGCTCCCTGATGGGTGCGAGACCCTGTGGGAGCCACCACCGGCGGGCAGTGTGGACCCCCGGGCCCACGTAGCCTCCGAGACCGCCGCCGCTGTGGCTGCTGGGGCCACCCACGTGGTCGCCCTTGTTGACTCGGTCCTCGCGGGAGCGGTCGGCCCGGTCTCGGTGTCCACCGACGTGGGCGTCATCGCCGCCGACCGCGTGCTGCTGGCTACCGGTGCATTCTCCGGGTACGGCAAGTCTCCAGCGGCCGGCTTGGACCTGGAGTACGCGTTGCACACCCAGTTACTTGTCCACCTGGATGCTGCCGAGGTCGACAGGTTGGCCGGGATGCCCAGCATCATCGGCAAGTTCCCTGACCCAGTTGACGACTTCTACCTGACGCCTCCCGTGCGTGACCATCTTGTCGGGCACCCTCCTGGTTCGGGAAGCCGCCACATTCTCAAGGTGGGAGCACCACAGGACAACCATGTGCGGGCTACGGCAGCCGAGTTGGTTGCTTGGTTCCGGACCGACGGTGACCCTGTAGTGGCCGTGAGGCTTGAGCAGATACTGGAAGGGTTGCTTCCCGGGCTCCGTGGCATAGGGCGCAGGACCACGTCGTGCGTCACCACCTACACGCCCAGCGGTTTCCCGTTCATCGACTGGGTGGACGACGGGTCCCACCGGGTTGCCTGCGCCATCGGGGCAAACGGCTTCGCCGCCAAGTGTGCACCGGCCCTCGGAGAGCTCGCCGCAGGGCTGTTCCTGGGACGGAACTGGCCGACCGAGGCCGACCGGGAATTGTTCCTGGCCCGGTTCCGGGACTAGCTACGTACGCGTTCCTTGTCGGGGTCATAGTGCGGAAAGCGCACCACGGTGGCCGGGAGGCGTTTCTGGTGGCCGTCCATCTGGCCCACCTCGACCTCGGTCCCAATCTCGGCGTGTTCGATGGCCATCCAGCCGAGAGCGATGTTCTTTCTCAGAATGGGGGAGCGGGTCCCGCTGGTGACCGTGCCTACCTGCTGGCGGGCGATCATGATCGGGTTGCCGGGGCCGGCTGGCTCGTCGCCTGAGAGTTCCAAGCCGACCAAGGTGCGCTGGGGGTGTTCCTTGCCGCGAACCAGGGCGTCACGACCGATGAAGTCGTCCTCCTTGGTCTTGATGGGCACGGTGAAGCCGATACCGGCCTCCAGCGGAGTGGTCTGGTCGTTGAACTCGGAGCCAGCGAAGATCAGACCGGCCTCGATGCGGAGCATGTCGAGTGCCTCGAGTCCCAGGGGTGTAAGGCCCTTTGGGTGGCCGACGGCCCAGATCGCGTCCCACACCTCCGGAGCGTCCGATGGGTGGCAGAACACCTCGAATCCCAACTCACCGGTGTAGCCGGTGCGTGACACCACGATCGGTATGCCGTGCTCATCGCCGATACGAGCCGTCGAGAGGCGGAACCAACCCAACTCGTCGATCGAGGCCTGGTCCGGTCGGGTCCAGATCACCTCTGAGAGGATCTCCCGACTGAGTGGTCCCTGGACCTGCACGTTGTGCAACTGGTCGGTGGCGTCGCGTACCCAGACGTGAAGACCCATTTCCTGAGCTTGCTTCCGGAGCCACAGCCCACTGGAGTCACTGCCGCCGATCCATCGGAAATTGTCCTGGGCGAGGCGGTAGATCGTTCCGTCATCGATCATGCCTCCGGTGTCGTAGCACATGGCCGTGTAGACGACCTGGCCGACGGCCAGCTTGCGGACGTTGCGGGTCACGCAGGTCTGGAGGAGAAGCTCGGCATCGGGGCCCACGACCTCGTATTTACGTAGTGGCGACAGGTCGATGATTCCCGCCTTCTGGCGGGTGGCCCAGTACTCGTCGAGGGCGCCGTGGTTGGTGTAGCTGTTGGCCAACCAGTAGCCCGCGTACTCCGTGAAGTTGCGAGTGAGCTCCGAGGTTCGGGCGTGGAATCCCGTCTCCTTGGTTAGTTCGGGGTCGGCATCGGTTGACATGCGGAAGGCCGTGGCTTTCTTGAAGGTGTTGGTCGCCGGGTAGACCCGGACGTGGATGTCGGTGGGTTGCCAGCCGTTGGCGGCGTCGATGTCGCATGGGCAGGCCGACGAGACGCAGACCAGATCGGTCAGCGCTTTCAAGAGTACGTAGTCGCCGGGTCGGGACCACGGTTCCTCAAAGTAGAGCTGATTCGCGTCGTCCAGGTTGGTGTTGTAGAAGAAGTTGATGGCCTCCCAGCCGCGGCGGGGAGCGATGTTGTAGGGGGCCAGGACCTGGTTGAAGTTTTCGCTGCAGTTGACGTGGCCCGGGTAGCCCATGTCCTCGTAGTACTTGGGGTTGCAGGCCGTGTTGAAGGTGTCGTGGCGACCCACCGTGTCGTGGACGACCTCCACCATGGGTTGGAAGTCCAGCGAGTAGTACTTGGCGAACAGGCCGGGCATGGGGTAGCTGGCACCCATGAGGCTGCGGGTGATGGTGGCGTCCAGCGCGGCCTCCACTCCACCGTCCAGGCGGGCGGCGTCGAAGCACTGGAAGTCGGAGCACTCCCGACCCTCGACGTCGATGACCTGGATGAACTCGCCAGCCTTCACCTCGTAGGTCCGGGCGGTGGCCGCGCTGATTCGGAGGTCCTGGTTCTGGTCGGCCAGCGGCGAGGGGAGCACCTCGAGGCCCGGGGCCGGGGGGGCGGTGCGGTGGACGAAGGTGATGATGTCGGTCGGCGGGTTCTGCTCGTGGGGGAGCATCTTCCCGCCGGTCACACCGATGACACAGACCAGGTCGGTCGTTGCGGTCAGCCAAGCTTCCAGGCCGGCAGGGGAGTCGGGAGCGAACAGGTGGACGGCAGTGGCCGCAGCGAGGTCGATGCCCTTGCCGGACAGCGCGTCGGCGACCCGCCGGGCGTCGTGCTGGTCGGAGGCCAGGATTGCTGCGATGCCCGTCGCCGGGGCACCCGACGCACCGTGGGGGAGGTCGCCCAGTAGGCCCGGATCGGAGTGACCGTCGCGGTCGAAGGCGGCCACCTCAACGGGCTGGCAACCCTCAGGATCAATGACCTGCAATCGGTCGCCGGCACCCAGGAGCACCGCGGTGACCGCTCCGCCGGTCACTCGGTAGCGCTCGATTCCGGGCTCGAAGTCGGCCATGCCCGGCATGAGGAGGCGGGGGCTCTCCGACACCGTGATCGTCATGTCCCGTTTCCCTTCGCCCCGCCGCCCCGTTTGGGCATCGACCCCTGTGGTCCGTATCCTGATCTTGACAACAAAAATAGTGTTTGACCAGCAGTTTCTAAGGTAATCGCCCCTGTGTGTGGATGTCGTCCACTCACACGGCAGATTCCACTGGCAGTGAGTGTAGTTGATTGGTATGGTACGCCGGTTGGAAAATTGGGACGCTGGATACAGGTCCCGGGGGCCGCTGATGCAGCGAAACCGTCACGATTGATGCGCCCTCGGGCGCCAGGGGGAGATGACCATGACCGATATCCAGGAGTTCATCGAGGCGCCGGGGCGTGCCGAGCAGGTCGCCGAGATCCAGAGGCGCATCGAGGTTGAGGAGATCCAGTACCTCTACTGCCAGTTCGTGTCGGTGACTGGCCGGATCATGGGCAAGGGCATTCCAGCCAAGCACTTCGCCACCATTGCCAATAAGGGTTTCCAGTTGGTCTACGGCTCGACGGCCAACCTGTTCGTCGACCGCCACGGCCAGTACATCGGCTACGGACCCGAGTCACGTGAGCTGGTGGGCGTCGCCGAGACCGACACCTTTTGCAAGCTCCCCTGGGACTCCAAGACGGCCCGCGTCTTCTGCACCCTGTTCCGGGGCCGGGAAGAAGAGGTCGACCCCGGCGCATTCCTCACCTCGGACTGTCGCGGCAACCTCCATCGCATCCACAAGGAGTTTGAGGCCAAGACCGGCCTCCACCTGAGGGCCGGTTGCGAGCCCGAGATGATGTGGCTCAAGGCCGATGAGAACGGCAAGCCCACCGTCGAGGGTCTCACCAAGCCGAACTGCTACCACATCGACCAGTTCGCCGAGCTCCAGCCGCTCATCCACCGGGTGGTCGAGTACGGCGAGGCCATGGGCCTAGACATGATCCAGGGTGACCACGAGGACGCTCCGGGCCAGTTGGAGCTCAACTTCAACTTCGACCGGGCCGATCTGACGGCCGACCGGCTCACCACCTACCGACAGATCTGCAAGCAGGTCGGTCGCGAGATGGGCGCCTTCCCGTGCTTCATGCCCAAGCCGTTTGTGGGCGTGTCGGCCAACGGCTGCCACCACAACATCTCCCTGTGGACCGGAGAGCCCGACGAGGGTGGCGAGAACAAGTTCATGCCCGAAGGAGACAATCCGCAGATTCCTGGTGCTATCGGCATGCAGGCCATCGGTGGGATCATGAAGCACCTGAACGCCCTGACCTGCCTGGGCTCACCGACCGTGAACTCGTACCGACGACTCTGGGACACCGGCTTTTGGGCACCGGTCTTCGCTGACTGGGGATTCCAGAACCGTACGACCGCCCTGCGCATCAGCGCCCCCGGGCGGTTCGAGTACCGCTCGGTTGACTCGGCGGTGAACCCGTACCTGACCTTCGCCGCACTCATCAAGGCCATGGAGGACGGTCTAGACAATGACCTCGATCCTGGTCCGCCCGAGGAGCGGAACATCTACGAGGCCATGGACGAGGGCAAGGACGTCAAGAAGATTCCGATGAACCTCGGCGAGGCACTCGTGGCTCTCGACCAGGATGAGGTAGTCAAGAGTGCCCTTCCGGGTGACATGTACCGGGTGTTCGAGCACTACAAGCGCGATGAGTGGGAGCGCTTCATGGCTACGGTCACCGACTGGGATGTCGAGGAATACCTCGACATCCTGCCGTAGCGCCCACCGCTCATCGCCTGGCAGTTACTGCCAGAGACCAGACACGAGACACCAGATACACGACGTTTGAGACCAACCTCTCATGGTCTGGCAGCTACTGCCAGACACCAGATAAGCGACGTTCAAGACCTGAGAAGCAGGGAGACACCATGTGCGGCATTGCCGGCATCATCCATCGTGACGGAGCGGCCGACATCGGCGACGAGCTCACAGCGATGCTCAATTCCATGAAGCATCGGGGCCCCGATTCAACGGGCTTCGCAATGTACGGACCGGCTGACGACCTAGTCATCGTGAGGTTCATGCTGGCCGAACCCAATGATTTCAAGGGGTTCGGTATGGCCGAGAGGCTTGAGCGCAACCGAGCCGAGGTCGAGGCTCGTCTGGCCAAGATCGGCGCCGACCTGGCGACGATCCACACCGAGGACGGCGGCTACGCCTTCCGGGCCACCATCAGGTACGGGGGCGACCTCAAGCCACTGGCCGACTACCTGGAGGACATCCCAGGTTGCCAGGTGCTGTCGTTGGGCAACTCGTTGGAGATTGTCAAGGACCTCGGCGACGCCAACACCGTCCACGAGCAGTACGGCCTGGCCGGGATCCGGGGCAGCCACGGCATCGGCCACGTTCGGATGGCGACCGAGTCCGACGTGGACCTGGCCAGCGCCCATCCCTATTGGGCCTACCCGTTTGCCGACGTCGCTGTCGTGCACAACGGACAACTCACCAACTACCACATGTGGCGCCGCCGCCTGGAGCGGATGGGCCACCGGTTCCAGTCCGAGTGCGATTCGGAGATCATTGCCGTTTATCTGGCCCAGCATCTCGAGGACGGCGAGCCGCTCGAGACGGCCATGAAGCACAGCCTGGATGACTTCGACGGGGTGTTCACCTATCTGGTGGCCACCGGCAGCGAGTTGGGCATCGCCAAGGACGAGATGGCGGCTAAGCCGCTGGTGTTAATGGAGACCGACAACCTGGTGGCCATGGCCTCAGAGGAGATTGCCATCCGGGCGCTCGTCGGGGCCGAGGTCGAGACCCGGGATCCGTTCGAGCGGGAGGTACTGACGTGGCAGGTCTGAACACCAAGAGCGGGGTCGTCTACGACGCCCGCGGACTCGTCGAGCCGGATCCCGAGCCGCCCATGACCGCGGTTATCGACGGTGACACGGCGGTGATCGACGCCACCGACCTGACCACCAGGAAGATCAATTTGGAGCTCAAGCGCATCGTCTACGACGAGGGCGTAAACGAAGTGACCATCGTCAACCCGGGCTCCAAGCATTCGCTCGGTGTGGGCATCCTCAAGCGCTGCAACCTGACGTTTGAGGGCAGCCCGGGCTGGTATGCCTGCGGACTGATCGACGGGCCGGAGGTCCAGATCAACGGTCGGGTCGGCTGGGCGCTGGCCGAGAACATGATGTCTGGGTCGGTAGTGGTCGAGGGGCCGGCCGGTTCCCTGACCGGCGCCGCCCTCCGTGGTGGAGACCTGGTCATCAAGGGCAACGTGGGTGCGCGTACCGGAATCGACCAGAAGGGCGGAACGATCATCGCCCTGGGCAGCGCCGGCATCAACACCGGCTTCATGATGCAGCGTGGTCGTCAAATCATCTGTGGTGACGCCAACGATGGCCTGGGCGACTCGATGTACGACGGCGTGATCTACGTCGGCGGCAAGATCGCTTCACTCGGCGTGGACTGTGTGCCTGGTGAGATGAACGACGACGACATCGAGTTCATCAACCGCAAGTTCGAGATCTACGACCTCGGCACCCCGCCGGACCTGAAGAAGTTCGAGTGCGGCAAGGTGCTCCACAACTACGACGCGCTGGAGCCCTCCGAGCGCAAGCTCGTGCTCTAGGAGGAGATGACGATGCCAGAAGCAAACGACATCAAGGGAGTCGACACCCCCAAGGTCGACACCAACGCAGCCACCGACGTCATCGGCAAGAGCAAGATCTTCACGCCGGAGGTCATCAACGACATCCACGTGAAGGCAGAACTGGGCCGCTATCGGATGCGGGGATTCTCACTGTTCAAGAAGATCCCCCACTGGGACGAGCTGGTGTTCCTTCCCGGAACGCTCACCCGCTTCGTGATCGAGGGCTATCGCGAGAAGTGCGAGACCAAGACGGTCATCGGCGGCCGGTTTGCCGCCAACCCGTTGGAGTTGGACATTCCCGTCTACATCACCGGCATGAGCTTCGGTGCGTTGTCCATCGAGGCCAAATCGGCACTCGCCAAGGGCGCCTCGATGGCCGGCACGGCGACGTGCTCCGGTGAGGGCGGCATGATTCCGCCCGAGCGGGACCTGTCGACGAAGTGGTTCTACCAGGTCATCCAGAGCCGCTACGGCTTCAACCCGCACCACCTGATGCTGGCCGACGCCATTGAGTTCTTCATCGGGCAGGGTTGCAAGGTCGGCCTTGGTGGACACCTCATGGGCCAGAAGGTCACCGAGCAGGTGGCTGAGATGCGCTCGCTGCCCGCTGGCATCGACCAGCGCTCGCCGGCCCGCCACCCCGACTGGATCGGACCTGACGACTTGTCGCTGAAGATCCAGGAGATCCGCGAAGCCACCAGCTACCAGGTGCCGATCCAGTTGAAGCTGGGTTCGTCACGGGTGTACGACGACGTTCGGATGGCCGCCAAGTGCGGTCCTGACTCGATCTACCTCGATGGCGCCGAAGGAGGTACCGGTGCCGGTCCACACCTCGCGACCGAGGAGACGGGCATCCCGTTGATGGCCGCCATCCCCGAGGCCCGACGGGCGCTCGAGGACGTGGGCTTGGCCGACGAGGTCGACCTCGTGGTGGCCGGCGGGATCCGCAACGGCGGTGACGTGGCCAAGTGTCTGGCTCTGGGTGCCAAGGCCGTGGCACTCGGTACCGCTGCCCTGATGGCCCTGAACTGCAACAAGCACATAGAGGGTGTCACTGACTATGAGGGCACTATCGGAGTGCCGGCCGGCGAGTGCTACCACTGCCACACCGGTCGCTGTCCGGTGGGTGTGGCCACCCAGGACGTCGAGCTGCGGGCACGCCTTGACGTCGAGGAGGCCGCCCTGCGGGTCTACAACTACCTCCATACGTTGACCATGGAGGTCCAGTTGCTGGCCCGTGCATGCGGCAAGACCAACATCCACAGCCTGGAGCCCGAGGATCTGGCCGCTCTCACCCATGAGGCGTCGGCCATGGCCAAGGTGCCGCTGGCCGGGACCACCTACATCCCGGGCGTCAGCGAGGAGCGTGCGCTCCAGGAGATGAAGGACATGATGGCCAAGCAGCTTGCAGAGAGCGGGAGGAACTGACGATGGGTGTGAAGCACACAGTCGCCATCGATGCCGAGACCCTGGCCGGGAAGCGGTTCGAATACCAGGAGGACGTCTCGCTGGTCGAGGACCTCGACCTGATGGAGTTGACGCCGGGGAAGGATCTGAACTGGCTGGAGGACATTCACCTACTGGAGGAGGACGGCACCCCCGCGGTATTCGATCGGAACTCCAACGCCTTCCTGAAGATCTACTTCGACATCCCGGAAGGTCGGGGAGACGAGTTGGCCCGCAAGGTGCTCATGAGACACCTCATCTCGGGGAACTCCTACGGCATCCAGCTCAAGGAGAAGCACTGCAAGTTCCACCAGGTGGAGCTCGGCCCGTGGGTCGCCGACTCAAAGTCGGTGGGCGACAACTACAAGGCGCCGGTTCTCGAAGGCTGGGAGCCCCCGGCGCACTAGCTCGCCGGCGGGACGACCACCGAAGAAAATCTCTGATTCGGACCCGTCGACACCTGTCGGCGGGTCCGGTCATGTCCGACCCGTGATAGATCGGTGCTGCTGACTCGGTGGCACCCAGGAAACAGGAGTACCCCATGAGCACCACCGGCAAGCTTCCCGAGTCGGCCCGGTACTGCATCATCGGTGCCGGTATCCACGGCCTGTCCACTGCGTGGCACCTGGCCCGTGAGTTGAAGGCCCGTGGCACTGGCAGTGGCGACGACATCGTCATCATTGAGAAGTCCGCGGCGGGTGCCGGCCCGTCGGGCATCGCCTGCGGCGTGGTTCGAAACAACTATTTCCAGCCCGCCATGCGCGAGCTGATGGCCCATTCGGTCGAGGTGTGGGACGCCAACGCTGAGGCCTTCGAGTATCACCCGGTGGGCTACCTCCAGATCTCGTATGACGAGATGAGCGAGGACGTGGCCACGATCCACGAGCAGCAGAAGGCCATCGGGTACGAGTCGGAGTTCATCGACGGTGTCGACGCCACCCGCGACCACATGCTGGGCATCTTCGACGACTGGCGTGCCACCGGGGTCAGCAGCGTGCTCCACGAGAAGAAGGGCGGCTACGCCCACAACATGGCCACCGTCAACGGACTGCTGGCCAAGGTGGAGGCCGAAGGCGTCAACGTCGTGTCCGACACAGTGGTCACCGAACTGGCCGTCAACGGTGGTGCCGTGACCCACGTGGTGACCAGTCGGGGCATGGTCGCCGTCGACCATGTGATCGCCGCTGCCGGGCCGTGGGTGCCGAAGTTGTGGGAGATGCTGGACCTGCCTGACACCACCGACATCGTGTCCGGCGATTCCACCCACACCGTGCCGACATGGAAGTTCTGGGCCCTCCAGGAGGGGACGCTGGACGTCGATCCCGGCTACCTGATGAACAACGACGGCACTATGCCGCCGGTCGTCCACGTGGATGCCGACGCACCCCTGCACGACGAGGATGGGAACCTGCTGGTCGATGGCAAGTGGGGCGTGTACTACAAACCCGATTTCAACTTCGGTGGGGTGCAGGGCGGCTATATGCCCTACCCGGTCGACAAGCCGTGGCGTGACGTGGCCATCGATCCGTACGGCCCGGCCAGCCCGGACTTCGTGGTCGGCGAAGACTTCCGGGCCGTGTGGGCCGCTGCGTTGTCGCACTGCCAGTCACGGTTCGAGGGCAAGGCCCACCTGATGAGCCAGGTGCCATCCGGTGGGATCGGGGCGTTCACCCCGGACAGCTTCCCGGTGCTGGACACCTTCTGCGAGAACGTCTACGTGATCGCCGACTCGAACCACGGCTTCAAGATGGTCGGGCTGGGCGCGCTGGTGGCCAAGGAACTCTGCGGCGACACGCAGGCCCTGTTGGAGCCGTTCCGGTACAGCCGGTACGCCTTGGGAAATCTGCACCCCGAGAGCAACTCGCCGTATCCCTGGAGCTAGGGCCAGTCGCTTCACTCTCTCTGGGGATTCTCTCTGGGGCAGTGGTCGTTTTGAGTTCTAGCGTCGAACTGGGGCCTAAGGTTGGTTGGGGTCGAGAGGTCAACAGAAAGTTGGAGAGGCCGCTATGGCTAGCAAAGACAAGGGTGGCAGGAGCAGCAAGACTCCCGCCTCCAAGAGCGCCAAAGAAAAGCGACAGGCAAAGAAAGACAAAAAGGCAGGGAAGGGCGCCCTCTCAACCTGATGGGGACTGAGCGGTGAACCGATCTCGAAGGGGTCGGCCTCAGCCGCCGCCTTCCGGGGCCTCGTCTAGCAGGTAGGTGGCCATCGAGTCGTCCAGCGCATCTAGCCACGGCGTGTGGTGGGGCGGTGCCACCGTCCCGGTCAGCGTCGACGGGAAGCCGAGGTTCCGGTAGCCCATGATGTCGGCCTTCTTGTGGCCCTTCCAGTCCTTAAACATCTGGTTCACTGCCGGGATGTTGAAGTCCGGGTAGTCGGTCTCGTCGACCAGGACCTGGGTGTAGTCGCCCTGAAAGTCGATTTCTTCGTAGGCCGTCTCAAGTGCTTCCTCGCGGGCCAGCCAGGCAGCACCATCGGCAGCCATCTCCTCGGCAGACGGCAGATCGATGCGTCCCATCAGGACGTCGCGGGCGTACCAGGCCTGCGCGTCGAACATGTTGAATGTGTAGTACTGGTCCTGCATCCCGAGGTAGAAGAGCTTCGGGTTCCGCTCCCACACCACGCCCTTGTAGAGGCCGGACACCCACAGCCGGTTGGCCGTCTCGAGCCGAAGGTCGTCAGGCAGGTAGGGGAAGTGATGCTGGTACCCAGTGCACAGGATGATGGCATGCACGTCGCGGGTCTGGCCGTCGGAGAAGTGGACGGTGTTGCCGTCCACGTGAGTGAGGATCGGAAGTTCCTCCCAGTTGTCGGGCCAGTCGTAGCCCATGGTGCCGGCCCGTGACGTGCAGTAGATGCGGTTGGCGCCGTACTTGTGGCACTGCGAGCCGATGTCCTCGGCCGAGTAGCTGGCCCCCACGATGAGGATGTCCCGGCCGGCGAACTCGACGGCGTCACGGAAGTCGTGGGCGTGAAGGATGCGGCCCAGGAACTTTTCGAAGCCCGGGTAATGGGGCACGTTGGGCACCGAGAAGTGGCCTGAGGCGACCACGACGTGGTCGAACTTCTCGGACGACGTGTGGCCGCCATCCAGGTCGTGGGAGGTGACGGTAAACATCCCGGCCCCGTCGCCAGCGGTCGCGTCGTAGACCACCTCGCGCACGGTGGTCCGGAACCGGATCTGGTCACGTACGCCGCTCTTGTCGACGCGGCCCTTGATGTAGTCCCACAGGACCTCACGGGGCGGGTAGGAGGCGATGGGCTTCCCGAAGTGCTCCTCGAATCCGTAGTCGGCGAACTCCAAGCACTCCTTGGGGCCGTTGGACCACAGGTAGCGGTACATCGAGCCGTGGACCGACTCGCCGTACTCGTCCACGCCGGTTCGCCACGTGTAGTTCCAGAGGCCGCCCCAGTCATCCTGCTTCTCGAAGCAGATCACCTCGGGCACCTCGGCGCCCTGCTCAGCGGCCGAGGCGAAGGCCCGGAGCATGGCCAGACCGCTGGGCCCGGCACCGATCACTGCGACACGTGTCATGGCGGGATCAGGCCTGAATGAGGCCGAGCTGCTTCTTTCGCTTGTCGGCCCACTCGGAGATGATCAGGTCGATGGCCATGCCGATGCAGGCTACGGCCAGGCCCCCGATGATGGCCCGGCCGGAATCGACGTTGGGCTGGGCTTCAATGAGGTCACGGGCCAGACCGCTGGTCTTGATGAGACCGCCGATCATCACCATGAAAAGACCGAACATGATGGTCTGGTTGATGCCCAGCATGATCTCGGGCACGGCGAGCGGCACCTTGACCTTCCAGAGGGTCTGCCGCTTGGAGCAGCCTGACATGGTGGCCGCCTCGATCAGGTGGCCGGGCACGTTGCGGACGCCAAAGATCGTGTAGCGGATGGCCGGCAC
The DNA here is from genome assembly GCA_014237715.1 of Acidimicrobiales bacterium. Taxonomy (GTDB): domain Bacteria; phylum Actinomycetota; class Acidimicrobiia; order Acidimicrobiales; family MedAcidi-G1; genus UBA9410. Next base: position 108,158 of record JAAZZG010000006.1, on the reverse strand, counting down.
CGAGACTGACAGCACCACGGCGAAGATCACTGCGGTCTCCGACACCGAGAAGAACATGATGGCCGGCAAGAGGTAGACGAACGACGGGAACGTCTGGAGTCCGTCCAGGAGCACCTGGACGACCGAGTTGCGGCGCTCCGAACCGGCGGTCCAGATGCCGAACGGCACGCCGATGACAGAGGCCAGGAACACGGCGAAGGTGAGCTGGTAAAAGCTGGTCATGGCCTGGGGCCAGAAGCCGGTGAGAGCGATGATGGCCACCATGGACGACGACATGATGGCCAGACGCCGGCCGTTGACGAACCAGCCGATGGTGAACACCAGGATCACCGCGGCGATCCACGGGATGGTGGCGAAAGCGTCACGCATGCGCAGGAGAATGAACGATTCCAACTGGTCGCGGAACCAGATGGTCGAGCTGTAGATGTTGGTCTTGGACCAGTCGACGATCGCCTCCCAGTACTGGGCATGGCCCCACATCCAATTCTTGGGAACCCGCTGGGCTGAGTCCCAGATGCTGGCCAGCAGCGTGCCACCGCCCACCGCGATGGACGAGGCGATGAGGTACGGGTGGCGGGAGGGGAACGACGCGCCGGGTGCGTGATGCGTGGGACCCCAGCTGCCAAGCGCCTGGCTGAGACGATCCAGCGTGATGGCCATGACCACGATGGCGATGCCGATCTCCATGCCGGCACCGATTTTCAGGCCGGTGAGGCGGAACAACAGGTCCTGGCCGAGCCCGGCGGTGCCCACGAAGGAGGCGATGACCACCATGGCCAGGCACTCCATGACCACCTGGTTGATCCCGACCAGTAGGGCGTGGCGGGCCGCCGGGATTTCGACCTTCCAGAGCATTTGGCGCGGTGTGCAGCCCGACATGATGCCCGCCTCGATGACCTCTTTGGAGATCCCTTGCACGCCGAGGATGGTGAGGCGGGCCATGGGCGGTATGGCGTAGGCGATGGTGGCGATCACACCGGCCTTGTGGGACACGCCGATGAACACGCCGACCGGAATGAGGAAGGTGAAGTGCGGCAAGGCCTGGGTGAGGTTCATGATCGGGATGAGGAACTGCTCGACCCGGCGCCGCTTCGCCGCCCACATCCCGAGGAACCCGCCGATGAGGGTGGCGATCGGGACGGCCACCAGCACGGCGGACAGTGTGATCATCGTCTTATCCCAGCGGGTCTCGGCACCATCCTTAAGTGGCGGGTCGCCGATGAAGGCGGCGTAGACGATGAACGTCACACTCAGCAGGGCGAGGCGCCAGCCACCCAGTCGGTAGCCGGCCATACCGAACAGGCTGGCGATGACGACCCACGGGAGGGCCGGGATGTGCCACGGCTCGTAGAGGCTGACCACGGCGAACCACAGGGTGATGGCACCGATGACGGCCCACCGCACGCTGCGACCACGGATGCTCATCCACGCTGACCCGCCGACCAGGATGGCGAAGATGGGCAGCCACGGCATGTCCGACAGGTGCCACGGGCCGTGACCGCTGACGAGCAGGCCCTCACTGAGGTCCAGTGGGAACTCCAGCCATCCTGCGATTCGGCGGAACAGAACTTTGAGGTTGAATGACTCGTTGCCGACCTGGATGGTGACCCAGCCGACGGTGGCGATGGCCGCCATTGCAGCGGTCAGGCCGATATCCCGGCCATTGCGGAATCGGGCGATGGCGACGGTGGCGAGGCCGGCGGCGACCACGAAGGCCCACGGCGTGGCGGCCAGCGTGACCCAGTCGAAGAGGTCGAAGCCCCAGCCCAGCCAGGCGATACCGAAAGCCAGGGCCATCCAGACGCCGCTGCGTTGCGTCCAGCCCCGCCAGCCGGCAAGGACGACGAGGGCCAGACAGGGGATCAGCCAGAGCGTGCTGGCGTGCCACGAGAGGGTGAAGTCGAAGAGTTCCTCGTAGCGGAGGTGGTCGAACCAGGTGTTGACCCAGCCCGAGGCCTTGTGGCCGCGCTCGCGACCGGCGAAGTTGAACCAGTCGACGGTGAACGACCGCGGTACCTCGTAGAGCCACTCGGGGACCTTGGCCTCGAGGTCTCGGTGGAGGAACACATCGCCCAGACGCCACCAGAGCAGCCAGATGGCGAGGAACGGGCCGAGGGCGATGGCCGTCTTAGTCCGTCCCGACATCTCCGCGGCTGGGCCGTCGGCCGAGGCGGCGTCGTTGGTGTCGATGGGAGTGGGGGATGGAACGGGAGCGTCGATCACCTCGGTAGCACCAGCCACTGGCGTGCCCGCCCCATCGTCAGAGTCGCTCATGGGGGGGGCGCTCAGTCGTTCTCGAAGAGGGCGTTGGCCACCTGGGTGCCGTTGATTGAACCGACCACCTGCCCGTCCTCGACGACCCGGACCGGGCCGGGTGCATTCAGGATCTGGCGGGCGACGGCGGCGACCTTGGCGGCGCCGTCCACCTCGCCCTCGGCGTCGTCGTCGGCCGGACCCATCAAGGTCTGGACCCGTAGCAGCTTGGAGCGGGGAACGTCCTTGGTGAAGGCGGCCACATAGTCGGTAGCCGGATTGGTGATGAGCTCTTCGGCGGTGCCGAGCTGTTCGATCACTCCATCGTGCATGATGGCGATCCGGTCGGCGAGGCGGATGGCCTCGTCGAAGTCGTGTGTGATGAACACGATCGTCTTTTGCAACGTGGACTGGAGGCGCATGAACTCGTCCTGCATCTCCCGGCGGATCAACGGATCCAACGCCGAGAACGGCTCGTCAAGGAACCATACGTCGGGTTCCACGGCCAGCGAACGACCGATGCCCACCCGTTGCTGCTGGCCACCGGAGAGCTCGCGGGGGTAGTAGTCGCCCCGACCATGGAGGCCGACCAGGTCGATGATCTCGAGTGCTTTGGCCATTCGGGTCTCGTGGTCTACCCCTTGGACCTCGAGGGGGAAGGCCACGTTCTCAGCCACCGTGCGGTGGGGGAACAGAGCGAAGTGCTGGAACACCATGCCCATCTTGTGGCGGCGGAGTTCGATCATCTCCTTGTCTGAGGTGGCGAGCAGGTCTTGACCGTCGAACTCCACATGACCGGCGGTGGCGTCGATGAGGCGCGATAGGCAGCGAACCAGGGTCGACTTGCCAGAGCCACTGAGGCCCATCAGGACCACGATCTCACCCTCGTGGACCTCCAGTGAGGCATCCCGTACGGCCGGGATGTAGCCGGCCTCCTTCACGGCGGCCACGCTCGGATTGCCCCCGTGGGCGGTCAGGAACTTCTTCGGCTCCGGGCCATACAACTTCCAGACGTTTCGGCAGATGATCTTGGCTTCTGTCATCAGGATGATCCTCGAAGTCTGGTTGTTGCCCGAATGTAGGCCGAGAAGGCGTCTGGCCGGTTGCCGGGGGGTGGGCCCCGGCAACCGGCCAGACATTACGACACCGTCAGAGACGGTGTTCGGAGTGGATTAGCCAACCCAGGCGTTCACCCGGTCGGCGTTGTCGGCCAGCCACTTGGAAGCGGCGTCCTCAGGCTCCATGCCGTCGATGTCGACGTACATGGCCAACTGGGCAACGTCCAGGTTGGTGAGGTTCATATTCTGAACCACCTTGTAGGCGTTCGGCCACTTGTCCGGGAAGCCGGACCACACACCGAGCTTGAGGTACCCATCCTTCGGGTTACCACAGTCGTGGGTGGTCTCGGGGTTGAGGCCCCACGAAGCGTCGGTACGACACTCGTCGGCGAACTCCGGGAACTCGATGAACTTGCCGTCGTACATGGCCTCGACGAAGTTCGGGGTCCAGTTGAAGATCACAACCGGATCCTGGTTCGCTGAAGCGGCATCGAGTGCAGCCCACAAGGCACCAGCGGTGCCGGCGTTCTCGACAATGAAGTCCATCTCGAGGCCCTCGACACGCTCCTGGTCACCCTTCAACCAGTCCACCGGACCACCGAGGAAGCGGCCCTTGCCACCCGAATCGGGGGTAGAGAACATTTCGGCGCAGGCGTTGAGCGCCTCCCAGTCCGGGAGACCGGGGCAGACGTCCTCAACGTAGGACGGGTACCACCAGTCCTCACGGGTCTTGGCGTCGTGCGTAGCGGCATCGATCACACAGCCCTTGTCCACCTGCTCCATGAAGGCCACACCAAAGGCGCCTTCCCAGACCTCGTGAACCAGGTCCATGTCGCCCTCACACATCGAGGTGTACACCAGCGTGGAATCCGCCGAGATGTACTCCACCGAGTTACCCGTTGCCTCCAGAATCGCACCAACGGCGTAGACGCCGGCGATCTGGGACGACCAGTTGTGGATCGGCAACTTGATGGCATCCGACGAATCCGCAGCCGGCGCAGCTGGCGCGGCCGTAGTAGCCGGCGCAGCCGTAGTAGCCGGCGCGGCCGTAGTAGCCGGCGCAGCATCCCCATCGTCGTCGCTGCCACAGGCCGCGGCGACCATCGTGAATGTCAGCAGCAATGCCAACACCCTGGTAAATCGCTTCATGTCAGTAATCCCCTCATGTTGTTGGTTCCCAGTGGGCCCAATAGACCCTGAGATTTGTTGGCGGGCGGCGGCTCAGTAGCTGAACGGCCAACCCTTCCAGTAGTTGCGGACCTTCATCCAGATGCCGGACAGGCCAAGCGGCTCGAACAGCAAGAAGACGATGATCAGGACTCCGTAGATGATCTCATCAAGCGCACTGGCTGGCAACGGGTAGCCCATTGCCGTCTCGGCCACCGAGATCAAGCCTCCGTCTCCAGTGCCTCGGCTAATGAAGAAGTCGAAGAACCCTGAGAAGAGGCCGTCGGCCTCAGCCTGATGCTTAGCCCAGTCCACGACCTCCTCAACGAACCGGGTCGACATGATCACGAAGAACGACCCCATGAAGACACCTGAAACCCGGCCCATCCCGCCGATAAGAAGTGCAGCGAGGAAGGTCACTGACGCTCGGAGGCTCCACTGCTCCGGGGGGACCTGGCCAACGAAGGAAGCAAAGAGCGCGCCGCTGACCCCGGCGTAGAACGACGACAGTGCAAACGCCGTGGTCTTGTACCGGTATTCGTGCACTCCCATGATCTCCGCCGCAATGTCCCTATCCCGGATCGCGGCCAGAGCCCGACCCGTCCGGGTCCGACCGAGGTTGGCCACCCACCAGGCCATGAGTACGACGATCACCAGGAGAAAGAAGTAGGTCTTCTGGTGCTTGGAGGCATCAAACCACAGCCAATGGCCGTCCCGGGAGAAGTCAAGGAACGGTTCCTCCTCCTTCCACAGGCGAAGTTCCATCCGGGGCCACTTGCGACCTAGGTCACCCGGACCGGCAATCTCCGGGAACATCCGCGACAGGTGCAGGCCGATGAAAACCAGCCCAAGGGTCACGATGCCCAGATAAAGGCCTCTGACCCGGACAGCGGTAGGCGCTATGGCGATCCCTATCAGGGCGGCCACCATGCCGGCGGCCGGCAGCCACACCCACATGGGAAGCCCCCAGCCCCACAGATTCGCTGACGCCTTGCCGCCCATCAGGACCGCCGTGCTCGCCCCCACGCCACCGAAGAAGGCATGGCCGAGAGACAGTTGGCCGGCTAGACCGCTCAGAAGGTGGAGGCCAAGGGCGCCGATGGTGAAGATCAGCATCTTGTTGACCAGACGCAGCCAGATGCTGTCGCCTAGGAACCGGACGAATGGTAGTTGGTTGATGACGGGCAGGTCGAACGGCATCAGCACTAGCACCAGGAGGCCGAGCCCAAGCGCGACCTTGTGGGTCGTCGTCGGGAAGAGCTGTGACTCGGCCTCGTACGAGGTGTAGAGGTTTGGCCGGCCCCTCATACCCGACGCACCTCCTTGGTCCCGAATATGCCGTAGGGGCGAATGAGTAGGCCGATAAGCATGACCACGTAGGGCACGACCTGCTGATAGCCGTACCCCAGCAGATTGGCGTGGTCTGCCAGGTACTGGCCGGCGAACACCTCGGCAAAGCCGATGATCAAGCCACCCACCAACGCCCCCGTCGCCGAGTCGAGACCACCGAGGACGACAGCAGGAAGCGCCCGAAACACGAAGAAGGCGCCCTCACGACTGGCCACACCAGCCGGACCCCAAGGGGACATCGAGGCAAAGATGCCTGACAACGCTGCAATCGCTGCTCCGGCAGCCCAGGCAATAGCGAACACCCGCCCCACGTTGATCCCCTGGGCCAATGCCGCTTCCTGATCGAACGCCGTTGCCCGCATGGCTACCCCGGCACGGGTCTTGAAAAACTGCCACGCCCAAATGAAGGTCACAGCAGCCATGCCAATGGCCGCCACGTAGGACCAGGCCACGTAGGCGCCGCCGATGCGAAACGTGTCGGCTCCCCAGGGCACACCAAGGACCCGCGGGGTGAGAAAAACGGCGTCAACAGACACGACCTGGATCACAACCTCGAGACCCAGGGTGACCATGGCCATCGTGAAGTGAGGCTGACCGATCAATGGTCGAATGGTGAATCGTTCGACGACGAGTCCCAGAACCCCGGTCATGAGTGCAGCCACCACCACGGCCAACACCCAGTTCAGCCACATGGGGCCACCGAGCCATCGACCGGGGATCTCCCAGTCGATGAACACCATGGAAAGGAACCACGTCCCGGCCAACGCCATGGCCCCCTGAGCAAAGTTAACCGTTTGGGTGGCCTTGAAGACGAGCACGAAGCTCAAGGCCAGCAGGGCATACAACGACCCCAGGGCCGCGCCCCGAAAGAACGTCTGGACAAACGTGTCCACCGCATTGGCAGCAAACACCACTGGAAGAACCGTCATGCGTACATGCCCTCGATGAGTTCGCCGAACGCATCTTCCATGGCCGACCGCTTAATCTTCTGCGTGGCCGTCAACTCACCATCCTCGTGGTCGAGTTCCTTGGGGATCATGCGGAACGCCCGGACCGACTCCACGCGGGCAAACTTCTCGTTCGTCCCGTCGATCACGCCCTGGATGAGTTCCAGCACCTCGGGCTTCTCACCCAGGTCGCGGTAGGTCGTGTATGTGATGCCCTTGCGAAGCGCCCAGTCGCCGACAGTGTCCAATTCGATGCCGACGAGCGCGGAGAGGAATCTACGGCGGTCCCCGATCACCATCGCCTCCTTGACGTACGGCGAGGCCTTGAGACTGTTCTCAATCTCCGACGGCGAGATGTTCTTGCCGCCTGCCGTGATGATGATGTGCTTGATCCGGTCGATGATCCGGACGTGGGACTCGTCCACCCACTCGCCGACGTCCCCGGTCATGAGCCAGCCGTCGTCGGTGAACGTCTCCGCCGTCTGCTCGGGCTTGTTCCAGTAGCCGGCAAAGACGCCGGGGTGCTTCGTCTGGATCTCGCTGGTCTCGGGGTCCAGCCGGAAGCCGATGTCGGGGTACGGCTCACCGACCGTGCCCAGGATCATCCGGCCCGGGAAGTTGCTGGTGGCCACCGCGGCGTTCTCAGTCATGCCGTAAAGCTCGTAGACGGGTACGCCGATGCCCATGAAGAACTCGAGCACCTCGGGGGCAATGGGGGCAGCACCGGACCCGGCGTGCCAGCACCGCCGCAACCCGATGCGTTCTCTCATGGCTCGGAAGACCAGTGGATTGCCAATGGCGGCCAGCAGGCGACTCCGAACGGTGTGGCTTCCACCATTGGCCGCCTTGTCCCGGCCGATCACCGTGGCCAGGCGAAGTCCGAACCGGAGCCAGAGGCGTTTGAACGGTGAGGCGTCGTTGCCCCTGATCAGCACTGAGGCGTGGAGCTTCTCCCATATGCGGGGAACGGCAAAGAACAACGTGGGCTGGACTTCGCGCAGGTTGATCGTGACGGTCTCAATCGATTCCGCGAAGTTGAGGCACAGCCCGCACGAGACCATGTGCCACGTGGAGAAAATTCGTTCGGCCACATGGCACAACGGAAGATAGGTGACCACAAGGTCATCGGCGCTCGGCGCCCGCTTTCCCCGCAATCCGTCCTCGGCCGTGATCTTTCCGATGGCATAGGCCGTGTTGACGTTGGTCAGCATTGCCCCCTTCGGGGGGCCGGTGGTTCCAGAGGTGTAGACGAGGGTCATCACATCGTCGCCCTCCGCTGCCTCCATGAGCGCCTCGACGGCGCCGTCGTGGGCCGCTCGGTGATCCCTGCCCAGGTCCAGGAAGTCGTTCCAGTCCAGCAGACGTTCGTCGTCGTACTGTCGTACGCCACGGGGTTCGCAGTAGAGAATCCTCGTGAGGCTGCCGAGCCCGGCCCGATCGATCTCCATAACCCGGTCGACCTGCTCCTGATCCTCGGCAAGATGGACCGTCGACCCGCAATCGGTGAGCAGGTACTCCACCTCTGCCGTCGGGTTGGTCGGATAGAAGCCCACGGTGATGCCACGGATAGCCACGGTGGCCAGGTCCAAGATCACCCATTCCGGGCGATCCTCCGCCTGGATGGACACCCGGTCGCCCACCTGTACTCCGAGGGCCAGGAGTCCGTGGGCGGCATCGAGCACCAGTTCCCAGGTCTCGACCCAGGAGATCTCCTGCCAGATGCCGAAGTCCTTCTCCCGCATGGCGATACGGGAGGGTTCGCGCGATGCCCAGTCCCGAGCGAGGCTGGCCACGGTGACCGTCAACGTCGGCACGTCAGACGTAGGACGTTCCTCGAGCGTTATCGCCATGTTTCGCCCCCCTTGAGTTCCACCGACCGCTCGACCATAGAAATCGTCTGCCCGATAGCCAATGCTTGGAATATCTGGCCTTAAACCATCTAGGCGAGATACAGGAAAGTAACCCAAGGTTGAGACGTCGGTCCAAGGTCGGCCATGACATTCTGGTGACGAACCCCAGCCTGGAATCACCACGGCTAGGTTCGGCTCGTGGTCGAACCATCGGGTGAGCTCCCCGTGTTGTCCGTCGAGGACCTCTCCCACCTACTCAAGGACGGACTGGCCACCCTGTTCCCCGAAGATCTGTGGGTAGAGGGCCAGGTATCGGGCTTCCACGATGCCCGGAGTGGCCACGCCTACTTCGACCTGGTAGAGCCATCTGACGTACCGGGACGGGCGGTGGCCGCCAAGCTCAGCGTGGCCCTCTTCAAGGGGGCGCGCCCCGGCGTGGACCAGACGCTTGCCTCGGCCGGCGGGTTGGCCCTCGGCAACGATTTGCAACTCCGGATCCGGGCCCGGCTCGACTTCTACCCGCCCAGCGGTCGCCTCCAACTGATCATGAACGGCGTCGACCCCACGTTCACTCTGGGGCTGTTGGCCGCCGAACGTGATCGCCTGATCCGTGCCCTGGCCGACGAGGGGCTGCTGCGGGCTAATCGGGCCAATCTCATATCGGTGCCACCACTGCGAATCGGACTGGTGACCAGCGTGGGTTCGGCAGCCCATGCCGACTTCACCGACGAGCTGGTCCGCAGCGGACTGCCCTTCGAGGTGCTCGAGCACGACGCACGTGTCCAGGGCCACGGCTCGGCCGTCGATCTCGCCGAAGCTCTGTCTGTGGTTGCTACCCACCAGCCCGACGTGATCGCCCTGGTCCGTGGTGGTGGTTCAGCCACTGACCTGGCGGCCTTCGATGCTGAGGTGTTGGCCCGTACCATTGCCGCACTCGACGTAGCCGTGGTGACCGGAATCGGCCACGAGATCGACCGTTCGGTGGCCGACGAAGTGGCCCATACGGCGTTGAAAACGCCCACGGCATGTGCGGCCGCCCTCGTCGAACAGGTCCAGGCGTTCTCCGATGCCGTCGACGGACTGCGAATGACCATTGCCGACCGGGCCCGAGCCGCTGTCGATCGAGCCAGTGACCGTCTCGACGAGGTAGCCCACCGAACCAACCGGTCGGCATCGGTCGGCCTGACCCGCCACGCCGACCAGATCGAGACGGCCACCGCTCGTTTCGTCAGGAGTCCAGGAACCTTCCTGGACCGGCAGGGCGGAGAGCTCGACGGCCTGGCCGCCCGGGTACGCGCCCTGGACCCCATCCGGATACTTGCCCGTGGCTGGTCGATCACCCGACGGACCGACGGCTCGCTGGTCCGCACGGCCGACGACGTGAGCACCGGCGACACCCTGGTCACGACGCTGGCCGGCAGTCAGGTGGCGAGTACCGTCGACGACAACAACCCGGCCAGCTAGGAGGGCGACCAGTGACCACCGATGGGGACCTGCCCGGCTACGCCGAAGCCCTCGACGAACTCCAGCAAATCCTCGGGACCCTGGAGTCCGACACCGCCGACGTGGACCTGCTGGCCGAGCGGGTGCAGCGGGCCGACGTGCTCATCCGCCACTGCCGTTCCCGTCTCGATGACGCCCGTCTCCACGTCACCCGGGTGATCGCCGCCCTCGACACTGAAACCGCCGGACAGGAAGCCGGCACCTGACCGGTGTTCATCCGCAAGCTCACCTCTACCGACGCCTTCGTGGCCATCGACCTCGCCGATGTGGCCGGGACCGGCGTCGTGCGATGTGCACCCAAGATCCTCCAAGGGGGAGCAAAGGACCTGGCTCGGTCGACCACCTACGCCCTGGCCGTCCTCGAGCGCCGGGAAACCGGGATCTCGGCTGGCATCAACGCCGCTCCCGATGGCCGTGACACCGCGGTGGCCGCGTTCGTCGCCGAGGTGGCCGGGTGGGACGTCGACTATCGACTGGTCGCCGCCAAGGGGGTCGACACCGGCTCGTTGGAGGCCATCGAGTCAGCTGCCGCCACGGTGCCGGACGCCGTACTTCTGGCTGTCGGCGCGGTGGCTGCTGGTCTGACCGCCTGCCCGGATGCCGGTACCGCCGTAGTCGACGGATCAGCCGGCCCGGAGCTGACTGCCGAACTCACCGCCCGGGGCCTAGTCGTCATCGATGCCGAACAGCCCTTGACTGCCGAGGCCGATCTGTTGTTCGTGGGGTCCAAGGTCGGCGCCATCGACCACGAAGTTGCAGATCAGCTCCGGGTCCGGGCCGTCGTTCCCACCGGTCCGCTCCCGCTGACCACTAGGGCGGTGGCCCACTGCCGTCGCAGCGGCGTACTGGCCCTCCCCGACTTTGTGACGACCGCCGGGCCACTGATCGGTGATGCGGATGCTTCTCGCGATGCCGTCACCGACGTCATCAGTTCGGTAGTCGGCCATGCCGACGGGCCAGTGCTCGCTGCCTGCGAACGGGCCGAGGCGTTTCTGGCCGGGTGGCAGACAGAACTGCCCTTCGGCCGCCCTATGGCGGTCTGAGGAGCTGATCCGACAAACGAGGTTGAAGGTTCAGCTCCAGTCGTTGAGATCAGTGATGAGACCCGAGAGAAACCGAACGATGCGACCCTCGGCGAAGGCCAGTACGCCGCAGACCTGTCGAACCTGGCCCTCGAGGCTGGTGATGGTGACCTCGAAGCGGACGACGTCGCCTTCCTCGGTGAATCGGTCGATCGACACGAGCATGCCCGGTCCCTGCTCGACCAGCATCTCCCCCAGCCAATGACCCACCTCGGCATGTCCACGGCGTACACCGCCGAAGGCCAGCACCTCGGCATCATCGGCAAATAGGTCGAGGAGTACCTCGAGGTCGCCGTGTTCAAGCCGGGCCATGAACCGCTCGAAGAGCAGTCGGCCCGGACCGGCCGGGGGGGCGAAGGTTCGATCCAGCAGTGCGGTATCCATCCGAAAAACGCTAACGACCCGCACCCCGGTGGCCCTCCGGATGGTGACCGGGTTCACCGGTGACCCGGGTCACCGGGATCGGTCACCCTCCACCGCTGAGGCCATGTGCTCGACGCGGGACCGTTCGCCGGCCAGCACCACGTACTCCCGATTCCGGGTGTGGGAGACCGCACCCACCTTCGACCCGTCCGGCCCGTGGATGCCGATTTTGGCCCCCACGTACCGGTCCTGTTCAAAGGCCAGCAACCGCACGTCAGTACGCCCTCCAGATTTCCGCGCCCGACATAGGTCCTCGAGTTCGTCACGATTCAGCCACGACTCGTCGTTGTAGGACAGCACCACCACCTCGGCGTCCACACCAGCCACCACCTCGGCCAACGCCGCCGGCATCTCCCCCTTGCGGTTGAACACGCTGGTCGGCTCATCACGCACTTCGGTCCGCTTGCACGCCACCCCGTAGTGCTCGGGGGCATCCCATGCCACGAGGGTCTCCCACACGTGGTAATTCGCCGTGTAGCGGTGTCGGTTGTAGGGCGGGTCCAGATAGGCGAGGTCGAACGACCCCAGCGAGCCGTCACGAACCAGTTCGACCGCATCGCCATGAAGAGCCGTACCCGCACCCAAGAGCAGCTTGGGGGCCCGCAACTCTAAGTCCCGAGCAGCCCGGGGGGCCCATGCCTTGAGGTACGCCATCTGCTGGCCGGTCGTCGAGTCCACCCGGTCGGCGGCCTCGATGAGGCTGGTCAGCAGGATCGGATACAACGGCGAGGTCGTGAAATCCTTTTCCAGGGCATTGCGGATGGCATCGATCCGGGCGCCGTTCTCCGGACGGAAGAACCGGGCCCGACGACAGAAGATCTCGGTGACGTACCCCTCCTCTCCCGGAAGTCCGTCGAGATGGGCCAGTGCGTCGGCCAGGTCATCAGTGTCGACCTCACCAGCGTCGATGGCCACATAGCACTCGGCGAAGAGGTGCGCATACCGAGCCGAGTCGACCGCGGTGACCGTCAGCCCCCGCTGCTTGAAGGCCTGGGCCACCCGGGTGGTGCCGGTGAACAGGTCGAGCGCGGTGGTTGCCCCCGACGCCGCGCATAGGGCGTCAAGTACCGGGACGAGCCGTCGCTTGGATCCCAGGTACTTGATCACGATCGAATTCCTAGTCGGTTTCCTCCCCGGTCGGTGGCCGTACGCTGGATCTATACACGGGGCTGTAGCTCAGTTGGCTAGAGCACCTGCTTTGCAAGCAGGGGGTCGTGGGTTCGATTCCCATCAGCTCCACCATGAATCGTCGTCTGTCGATAACCGGATGACCACGGATCGTGACGCTCAGGATCAGGCGTTGTTGACCGGACTACGGACTGCCTGCCTCCCGCTGCCCGGTGTCGAGGAGCGGATAAACCACGGCATGCCTACCTTCGCCGTGGTCAGGCGTACGGCCTTCTGCAACCTGCACCACCACCACGAGGACGACCGTCCCACCCTGTGGTTCAAGGCGGCAGCCGGGGTACAGGCCGAGCTGGTCGAGCAGGAACCGGACCGGTTTTTCGTCCCCCCCTACGTGGGCCCCCGGGGATGGGTCGGCCTGCGGCTCGACGTGGACCTCGACTGGGACGAGGTGGCCGCCGTGGTCGAGGATGCCTGGCGCCTCGTCGCCACCAAGCGCCAGCTGGCCGAACGGGACAACGTCTGATCACCGAATCAGACGTCAGGGAGCCTGCTGGTCAGCCGATGTGTCCGGTCAGAACGTTGACGGCGTTGGTGCCGATCTCCGCCACCGCGTAGCCACCTTCCATCACATACAGGGTGGGCAGGCCCAGGGCGCCGATACGGCGGCCCACCTCCAGGTAGTCAGCGGTGGCTAGGCGGAAGAAGCTGATCGGATCACCCTCGAAGGTGTCAACGCCCAGCGACACCACCAGGGCATCTGGTCGGTGGGCGAGGATCCGCCGGCAGGCATCGTCCAGGGCCGTCGACCATTCGGCGAAGCCCGTACCGGGGCGCATCGGATAGTTGGCGGTGCAGCCCTCTCCGAGACCGGCCCCCGTCTCGTCCTCATAACCTAGGAAGTACGGGAAAGCGTCGGCCGGGTGCCCGTGGAGCGACGTGAAAAGCACGTCGGCCCGCTCCCAGAAGATGCCCTGGGTGCCGTTGCCGTGGTGGAAGTCGATGTCCAGTACCGCCACCCGATCGGCTCCGTCGACGAGGAACCCCTCTGCGGCGATGGCCGCGTTGTTCAGAAAGCAGTAGCCGCCGAACTGGTCGGACGACGCATGGTGGCCCGGCGGCCTGCACAGTCCGAAGGCCACCGGCGACCCGCCGGCGACAAGGCGCTGCCCGGTCTGGGCAATTGCCGCAGCAGCCGATGCGGCCTTCCACGTCCCGGCGGTGATCGCCGTCTCAGCGGCGAGGGCGAAGTACCCCAGCCGACCATCGGGCTCGAGGGGCACCCGATCGTGGCGGAGTCCCCGCACCGGAAACATCGTGGGGATGGCGTCGCCCGTATGCCCGGATGCCGTCCAGTCCTCCCAGAACGTCCGTAGGAAGTCGACGTAGGCAGGATCGTGGACCCGGACGACCCCATCCAGGTCGACCGGCTCAGGATCATGACGGTCCTCGAACCCGGCCGCATCCAGGGCGGCCACCACGTGGTCCCATCGTTCCGGACACTCGAATGGCCGAACCAGGCCACCCTCGAAGAGTTCCGCGGACGGGAAGTGGGCACGGTGGTCGTCGCTCAAGATGACCTGCATACCGTCACCGTAGGTGGGTCGCCGGTTCAGCGTTCCTCCAACTGCATCTGCAGGGCATCAGTGACCCCGCCGCCCAGGTAGAGGTCGCTCCCGGGTGGCAGGAGGCCGCGTTCCTCCAGGCGGTTCATGACCCGCAGGACGACGGCGCAGTAGCGGGCCGCGCCGAAGACCTCGTGCCAGCGCACACCCACAGCCCGGCGTCCCAACGCCCGCTCGTACACCCCGACCAGCTCCTCCCGGGAGGGCTCGCCGTCCAGGCGGGGGTTCCCGCAGGCCTCGTGGATCCACCGGTCGAAGCTCAAGAACCATCCCAGGTCGAACTCCGCCGGGGCGATGGTCGCCCCCTCGAAGTCGGTCGTGCAGGCCGGCCTGGCTCCATCCCAGAAGATGTTCCCCAGCCTGCAGTCACCCCAGCAGAGGGCCGGTGGAGCATCGGGTGGAACCTCGGCCCTGAGCCTCCGCCAACCTTCGGCCAGGGTCGGATGCAGGCGCCCTCGCAACTCGCCCGTGGCGAACTCCTCCCACAGGTCCAGTTGGCGAAGGTTCGTGGGCTCACACCCCTCCGGGACCAGGTGGCCGAGGCCGGCGGTCATCCAGTCCACCCGGTTCACCGTGGCGATGGTTTGCGCTGCCGCCTCGTTCATGGCCCGCCTGCGCTCAGGCGTGGCTTCCGCATAGAAGCCCTCGGCTACGTAGGCCGGATCCTCCCGCGGTATGTCGCCGGCTACGAAGCCGGTCACGAAGAACGGTCCACCCAGGACCTTCCCGTCCGGCTCGAAGCCGACTGACGGGGCCACGGGCACCTCGGAGTGGTCCTCCAGTCCCCGCAGCACCCGCCACTGCAGCTCCACCTCCACGGTGGTGGTCGGCGACTGCGCCGGGTAGATGGCCGCCTCCGAAGGCTCCCGCCTCACGACGAAGCGCTCCTCTACCTCCCGGCCATCCTTCTCGACGACGGCAGGCAGGATCAGCGTCTCTCCCGAGTAGCCGCCCTCGGGTCGGACCGGTGCCGCCAATCGCACGGCCCCGACCCCGTCGTCAGAGAGGCGGTCGACCAGCCATTCCTCCAATGCCCGGAGGTCCAGGTCTT
The DNA here is from genome assembly GCA_014237715.1 of Acidimicrobiales bacterium. Lineage (GTDB taxonomy): Bacteria > Actinomycetota > Acidimicrobiia > Acidimicrobiales > MedAcidi-G1 > UBA9410. The sequence goes on along the minus strand of JAAZZG010000006.1, from coordinate 92,724 downwards.
CGTCCAGCGGGCCCCTGAGGTGATCTGGCACGATCCGCCGGTCCGATCAGTCGCCCCGCGCCACGCTGGATGGCCGGTAGAAGGTAAGCATCTGGACGACACCACCGCCCACGCCGACCAGCAGCGCGATCCACAGCCCGGTCATGCCGTTGAGGTCGTCGGCGATGCCCAGGGCGTCATCCACCGACCAGGAGCCGGGACCCAGGATTGCTGTCACCAGGGACATGGCGGCCAGCACGAAGACGTACTCCCAGCCCTCCTTGATGATGAAAAACCCGTTGCTGCGATGCGACGTCCAACCGGCAACGGTCATCACGCCGATTACGCCCGCGGCGGCCAACGAATGGAGAAGGCCCACCGCCAGCAGAAGGCCGGCGCCCAGCTCGGTCGACGCCGCCAGATAGGCGTTCAACCGCCCGGGACGCATCCCGATGCTGTCGAACCACCGTCCGGTGCCCGGGATCTTCCCCCCGCCGGTGAACTTGTTCCAGCCGTGGGCAGCCAACGTCAGACCCACCACCACCCGCAGGATCAGCAGGGCCAGGTTGGCGTCAGTGGTCAGTTCCATGGAAATACCTCCGGTCAGGTGGGCAGGACTCGACCGACGCGGACACTACCGGGGGACCGGACCCCACTGGACGAGGAGATCCGTGAACTGGGGCCACTCGGCCTCCGGGTCCGTTCCCTGGCCGGTCCTAGGCTGGCTGGATGCTGACGTTCAAGATCATCATGGCCATCGCGGTGGCCGTGATGATGCTGCGCATGGGCATCGCTGTGCTACGAGCCCTAGCCACTCCGATTCCCGAACCTCCGCCGGTCGGCGAACTCCGGAAGGTGAAGCTCCAGTACCGCTGCAGCCTCTGCGGGACCGAAGTCCGGATGACGGTGGCCCCTGACGAGGTCCCCGACCCGCCGCGTCACTGCATGGACGACATGGAGCTCCAGGCCTCCGAAGAGTGACCCTCCGTCAATGGACGCGTCGCGCCTGTTCAGACGCTCTTTAAAAGCGATGGTTTTCCACAGGGTGTGGACACGCCTGTGGGCGAATCACAGAGATGTGATTCCAAGATGCGATCCGGTTCGATCGCCGGACCCCAGCACGGGCTAGGTCAGTGGTACTGGGTGGCGGTGATGATCCCACCGAGGATCGAACCGAGGCCCAGCATCAGGAAACCGTTGCTGGTTCCACCGGGCAGCCAGCCGACATAGTTGAAGAAGATGATCAAAATGCCTAGGCCCAACAGGCCGAAAAGCAGCACCGTCATCCAGGTGGGCGACGGTGCATGACCAGCTGACATCGAGTGGTCCACCGGGGCGCCGGTACGGGTGCCCTTCGGGGTAACCCGACCTCCCTGGACCCGCTTCTTGGCGGGGCGGGGGCGCGCTGGTGTGGCACCACCCTCGACAGCATCTTCAGGGGACGGGTCCGAAGTGGGGTTGACGTTCTCGCTACTCGACATGTCCACGAGGATACGGCCCCCGGCCACCATCCCGGGGTCCGAACCCAGCGGGGCCTCGAATCGGTTCGGTTAGCGTCTCAAGAGTGAGCCCACGCGTTCTGGTCATCGACAACTACGACTCATTCGTCTACAACCTCGTCCAATACCTGGGTGAGCTCGGTGCCGATCCGCTCGTCCACCGCCACGACGCGGTGACGCTGGCCGACGTGGAGGCCCTAGCTCCCGATGCTGTGCTGATCAGCCCCGGGCCGGGACGACCGGAGGACGCCGGCATCTCCACGGCGGTCATCCACTGGGCAGCCGGACGGGTACCCCTGCTAGGCGTGTGCCTCGGCCATCAAGCTATCGGTGCCGCATGGGGTGGCTCGGTGGTACGGGCGCCGGAGGTCATGCACGGTAAGACGTCGATGATCCAACACGAGGGCGCCGGAGTCTTCGCCGGCCTACCCGCTCCGTTGGAAGCCACCCGCTACCACTCGCTCATCGTCGACCGGGACTCGGTCCCCGACGAGTTGGAGATCACGGCGACCACTGAGGACGGCCTCGTCATGGGCCTACGACACCGCGAGTTCGACGTGGAGGGCGTGCAGTTCCATCCCGAGTCGATACTGACGGCCAACGGTCACGATCTCCTAACCAACTTCCTGGCCCGGGTCACCTGACCCGTAGATCCGCCCCGCCTACGGCCGACTGCTAGCCGGTCGGATCCTCGGCCCGTCCAATCACGATGGTCACTCGGGTCCCCAGGTCGACCTCTCCATCCGGTGCCGGGCTCTGGCTGATGACCCGCCCGTCATTGGGGCTGTAGGCAGGCAGAACCTCGCTGCGGACGTTGACCACCAGGTCAACATCGGTCAACGCAGCGACCGCGTCGGCCTCCCGCATGCCCTCGACCGCCGGGACGGGCACCAACGGCAGACCCGACGACACGACGATGACCACGGTGCCACCGGGCGCCAACTCACTTCGGGCCGGTGGCTCGGTGCGGACCACCTGGCCCTCGGGCACCGTGCGACTCTTCTCCTCAGCCGTGCTGGCCCGCCAACCAAGACGCGACACAATGTTCATCGCATCGAGCACGGGCCGGTTCGAGAGGTCGGGCACCTCCTCGACGGCCGGCCCAGTCGACACGAACAAGATGACCCGCGCCCCCGGAATGATCTCCACGTCCGGATCAGGTGACTGGTCGATCACCTCGCCGGCCGGAACCACTGGATGTTCCTGGCCCACCGTCTGAACCTTGAGGCCCATGGCCTCCAGGTCGCGTTCGGCATCGACAGCCTGATCGCCCCGGACGTCCAGCAGCATCATCGGTCCGGTCCCCCGACTGACCCACAGGCGGACCGTGTCGGCGGGCTCAACCTTGGTACCGCCCGACGGATCCTGGGAGAAGACGGTGTTCTCAGGAAAGTCGGAGTTGGTCTCGTAGTCCATCTGAACGCTGAGGCGAGCATCGCGCAGACTGGCTCGGGCCTCATCCAACGGCTGACCGATCAGCGTGGGCACTTCGACCAGTTCGATCCCCACCTGGGCCGGCTCATCGCCGCTACCTACCCCCAGCGTGTCGACGAACTCCAACACCAAGTAGCCGAAGGCCACCAGCAGGCCGACCAACACCACCGTAAACATGGCCGTACGGCGCAGCCCATCGTCGCGACGGTGGCCGGTGGCCGCCCCGAAGTCCCCAGACGGCACCGGGATCGGGGCGATTGGACTAACTGGTGACACCATGGTGGCCTGCGAGATGGCACGCAGGTCGTGTGCACCGTCCCGGTAGCGCTTGAGGTCACTCCTAAGGTCCTCGGCAGTGGGATAGCGGTTGACCGGGTTCTTGGCCAGCAGCTTGAGGGTGATGGCCTCCAACGATTCGGCCACGGCGGCACCGGCAGCTCGCATCGACAACGGGCTGTCCTGGACATGCCGGTAGGCAATGGCCACCGGGGTCTCGCCGGTGAACGGCGGTCGCCCGAGAATCATCTCGTAGAGAACGACGCCGAGGGAGTACAGGTCGCTACGCGGGTCGACCGGTCGTCCCTGCGCCTGCTCGGGCGAGAAGTAGGTGGCCGTTCCCATGACCGAACCCGACTGGGTGAGGTCGTTGCGGGCCCCTACCAACGCCGTGGCGATTCCGAAGTCGGCCACCTTCACGTGGCCGTTGGGGGTGACCAATACGTTCCCGGGCTTCACGTCCCGGTGCACCAGACCGTTGCGGTGCGCGAAGGCCAGCGCGGCAGCAATGTCGGCAGCCACCTCGGCGGCCCGATCGGCAGGCAGGGGCCCGTCGGCGCGGAGGATCTCCGCCAGGCTCCGCCCGTCCACGTACTCCATGACGATGAAGTAGGTGCCCTGCTCTTCGCCCCAGTCAAAGACGCTCACCACGTTGGGATGGTTCAGATTGGCTGCGGCCTGAGCCTCCCGACGAAACCGCTCCACGAAGTCGGGATCTCGGGAAAATTCGTCGAACAGGACCTTGACCGCCACTGGTCGATCCAGGAGGAGATCGCGCGCGAGGTAGACGTCGGCCATGCCTCCCCGGGCGATCTGCCGGTGGAGTTCGTACCGCCCATTGAAGACGGTGGGGCCCTGTGCTGACACGGCGGAGGATTCTACCGGGGGTCGGTTTGGGCCGACCGTCGCCCGTGATTGGTCATTGGTCGCCCGGATTGGCGTTGCTCAGATCCGGGTTACTCGGAATTGGGTCGCTCAGGTGGGATCGGAAGCCCTCGATGAGACGCCGGGCCTCCTTTAGGTTTCCGACCGGGATCGTCTCGAGGACGGCCGCCCGGGTCGAGTCATCGAGGCGGGACATCCGTAGATCTCCGCCCTCCACGAAGGTCGGATCAAACCACAAGATCCCGGATGGACGCCCCCGGAACACCGCCACGTCCCCATCGTCGTCCCCGATGAACCACCCCTGGCCGGCAAACAACGACAGGACCAGGATCGTTGCGATCACCACGGCAGCCACCGAGCCGATAGTGGCTCGCAGGGTGGCCCGCGGGTCGTCGCCTTTCGGGCGGGACAGGACAGGACCGGTGATTCGCTCGGGTCGGGCCGCGGGAATTGCCGGACGCCCGCTGGGCGGGACCTCCGGGCCGTCGACCACCTCGACGACCAGCGCGGTGACGTTGTCGTGCCCGCCCTCGACGACCGCTTCAGCAACCAGTCGACCGGCCACCTCGTGGGCCGGGCCGTCACCCAGAAGTTCGCTGATTCGGGCATCATCCAACTCGTTAAACAACCCGTCGCTGCACAGCAGGAAGCGGTCTCCCAGAGCCGGCGGGAGCTCCCAACTGTCGATGGTGGGATCGGCTTCGATCCCCAGGGCCCTGGTGAGAATGTTGCGTTGTGGGTGAACGGCCGCCTCGTCCGGCGTCAGCTCGCCGGCCCGTACCAAGTCGGCCACCAGGCTGTGATCGTCGCTGACCCGTACTAGCCCACCGGCATCCAGGCGGTACACGCGGCTGTCACCGATGTTGACCACGGCCAGCGCGTCGGGCCCGCCCTGTCCTCCCGGACCATCGACCACGGCCAACGCACACAGGGTGGTTCCCATACCCGACAGTTCGGGATCGGCAGCGGCCCGTTCCAGAACCGCTCGATTGGCCAGACGCACCGCATGGACCAGCGAGGCCCGGTCGGGGCCAGTGAACCCCTGCACCACAGCCGCGGTGGCCACCGTTGATGCCACTTCGCCTCCTCGATGACCACCCATTCCGTCAGCCACCACGTACACGTCGTCACCCGAGGCGACGTCATCCTGGTTGACGTCACGGATTCGACCGACATGGGTAGCCGAACCGATCACCAATCGGATCGACCGTCTTCGAGGTCGGCGGGCCACCATCACTTGTCGCTCACCACCCGTCGGTCGCCTGCACCGTCACACGATGGTACCGGTGGCCGGCCGGCCATTTCAGCGCAGCGGGAACATCATCGGTCCCGTTAGCCTTTCCTCCGCGACTCGCGCGAGTGGCGGAATTGGCAGACGCGCAGGATTCAGGTTCCTGTGTCCGAAAGGATGTGAGGGTTCAAGTCCCTCCTCGCGCACCACCTGCTCGAACCCAAAATCCGGTAGCGCCGGTAGTCAGGGAACGTCGACGTCGGGCCGTGGTTCGCAGCCAGCCAGTCGAGACAGCAGGACCATCTCCTCATCGGTGCCGGGTCGCACGGTGAGACCGGTGGCATCGGTCGAACGCCACTGCTCGAAGCGTTCGGCGATCCGGGCCTCGGATCCGACCAACGCCCCGTCATCCACGTAGTCGTCGGGTACGGCCGCCGCAGCCTCGTCCCGCCGACCGGCCACGAACAGCTCGGTAATCCGCTCGGCCGCCTCTCCGAACCCCCGTCGGACCATGGCATCACGATGGAAGTTGTGCTCGGCGGTCCCGTAACCACCGACCCGCATGGCCACTCCCGGCTTGGCGGCGTCCAAGACAGACCGCACGTCATCGGTCAGGCACACCGTGGCCCCTGTCTGGACCTCGAGGTCGGCCATGGTCCGGCCGCTCCGAGCCAGCCCGACAGCCAAGTCCTCGGCGTAGAGGTGCGCGCTCCCAGGGGTGTAGCCCAGCGGCAACCAACCGTCGGCCACCTCAGCGGTAAGGCGCACGTTGGCCGGCCCACCGGTGGCCAGGAAGATCGGCAGGTCGGGGTTCGGATGGAGGATCGGTTTCAAGGGTCGGCCCGACCCAGTCGAGCCCGGCCCGTCGTAGGGCAGGCGGATTTCCGTACCGTCGTGGACCACCGGCCCCTCGCGGCGAAACACCTGTCGCACGATGGCTACGTAATCCCGCAACCGTGCTGACGGCTGACCCCACGGCTGGCCGTACCAGCCCTCGGCGACCTGCGGGCCCGACAATCCCAGTCCACACACCACACGCCCGGGGGCCAGTGCCTCGAGGGTGGCGAACTGCATAGCCGCTGTGGTGGGTGGCCTCGCCGGGACCTGAGCGACTGCGGAGCCGAGGCGGAGGTAACGGGTATGGGCGGCCAGGAAGGCCAGCGGCGTGACGGCATCGGCGCCGTAGATCTCAGCGGTCCACACCGAGTCGAAGCCGAGTTTCTCGGCCAACAGAATCCGACGTAGCGGCAGATCGACACGCGGCGCGGCCCAGACGTCAACCCCCAGACCCAGTCGCATGATGCTCCGTTCTCCGATTCCAGGTCAGCGACTCAGGCGTGGACGTCGACGACGACCCGTCCCCGGATCCGTCCGGCCAACACGTCGTCGGCGACGGCCGGCACATCGTCGAGACCTACCAGTGTGGTCATAGAGGCCAGCAGGTCCCGATCGAGATCCTCGTCAAGACGTCTCCAGGCTTCAACGCGTCGAGCACGGGGTACGTGGACCGAGTGCACGCCACGCAGGGTCACACCCCGCAGGATGAACGGTGCCACGCTGGTCGTGAGGTCCATCCCCTGGGCAAGGCCGCAGGCCGCAACACAGCCCTCGGGCTGCACCTGGGCCAGCACGTTGGCCAGCGTGTGGCTGCCCACCGCGTCCACCGCCCCAGCCCACCGGGCTCGGGCCAGTGGCCGACCCCCCGGTTCAGATAGTTCAGACCGCTCCACGATGGTGGAGGCGCCCAACGCCGTCAGGTAGTCCGCCTCCTCCGGGCGACCGGTGGAGGCGTGCACCTCATAGCCCTGGGCAGCCAACAGGGCAATAGCCACGCTCCCCACGCCACCCGCCGCACCGGTGACCAGCACCGGACCACGATCAGGGGTCACGTGGTGGTCCTCGAGGGCCAGCACGCAGAGGATCGACGTGTAGCCAGCGGTGCCAATGGCCATGGCCTGGGCGGTGGACACGCCTTCGGGTAGGGGCAGGGTCCACGACCCGCGTACCCGGGCCCGCTGAGCCAACCCACCCCAGGACTCCTCGCCTATTCCCCAACCGTTCACGACCACCCGCTGGCCTACCGGAACCTCGGGGTCGTCCGAAGAAGCCACCGTGCCGGCCAGGTCGATGCCGGGCACCATGGGCCACGAACGCACGATGGGTGACTGGTCGGCGACGGCCAATGCGTCCTTGAAGTTCACCGTCGAGTACTCGACGTCAACAATCACCTCGGGCTGGTCAGCGTCACTTACCGACGGTAGGTCCCCGTCGTCAAGTTCTACATACTCCCGTCGGAACTCACCATCGGACTTGTCGAGCCGCAGGGCACGAAACACGGTCATCTCTTCTCTTCTCGGGGGCTGGGATTTCGGAGGCCAGGCTCTCGGCGGCAGGGCGGGCCAGCTCAGCGGCCGAACATGGCCAGCCACTGCTCCTCGGAACGGGGCATGAATACGAAGTTGTCACGCCGCGTGTCGCCCATAGGGGCCGACGGTTGCGGCGAGTAGAGGTGACCGGGGTAGAGCACGGCGTCGTCGGGCACCTTGGCTAGACGGTGATGGAGGCTGTGGTACAGCGCCGCGGGGTCGCCGCCGGGGAGGTCGGTCCGCCCGCAGCCCTCGAGGAACAGGGTGTCGCCGGCCACCAGTCGGCCGTCAACCAGGAAGCACTGGCTGCCCGGCGTGTGGCCCGGCGTGTGGATCAGCTCGATGTCGATGGCTCCCACGGTGACCACGTCGCCACTGTCGTGCCCGACGATCTCACCGTCGCCTAGACCGGTCACCTCGGCGATGAACCCAGCCTCGTCACGCTGGGCGTGAATGGGAACCGAAGTTCGTTCCAGCAGTTCGGCGGCCCCGATGATGTCGAAGCCCATCATGGAACCACCCACGTGGTCCGGGTGGTAGTGGGTGGCTAGCGCACCGGTGCAACGCATGTCATCGGCCGCAAGGACATCAAGAATGCCGTCAACGTCGTAGGCCGGGTCGACCACCACGGCCTCGCCGGTCTCCAGATCACCGATGAGGTAGACGAAGTTGACCATCTGGCGGGCCATCGGATCCTCGGTGGCGAAGTCCCGGCCGGACAGGAGTTGGCGGAAGTAGAGGCGGTCGGAAGTCTCGAGGTGGGTGGTGTCGGTCATCGTCGAGCCAGACTAGGAGGCCGGTTCGGACGGGTCCGCGTCGGCGGCCCGCCAGGCAGCCTCGGCCAGAGCCAGAACTTCACGGAGCGGACGACCGGTTGCCGCGGCCACACGGGCTGCATCATCGTGTTCGGCCTTGGCCCGACCGGCGGTCACCTTGACCGCGATCGGGTGTCCGTCGACCACCACTTCGTCCATGGTCCGAGCTGCCGACCACCGTTGGACGGTGTGGGCCCGTACGCCGAGCGATCCCGTCTCAGACGTCAACACCTCGGCCACCACGGCTACTGCGGACGGATCGCACAGGGCGCTCACCACGTGGGCCGGACGGCCCTTCTTCATCACGATGGGCGTGACCCAGGCATCACGGGCTCCCGCCTCTAGGCAGCGGGCCAGGGCGTGGGCGAGGGTTTCGCCTGTGGCATCGTCCACGTTCACCTCGAGGGTGACCATCGGCTGACCCGAGGCCCGGCCGGGTCCCCCGCCGGTGGCTTCCCCCGCCCGATCGAGGGTGCCCACCACAACCTGAGTGACGTTGGGTCGTCCGTCGAGGTCCCGGTCGCCTGCCCCGTAACCGGCGGCCTCGACGACCAGGGCCGGCATTGGACCCCAGGTGGTGACCGTGGCGGCCAACAGGGCGGCGCCTGTCGGGGTGGTCAACTCGGCAGCCACGTCGGTGCCGTGGGTGGGGGCTCCAGCCAACAGAGCGATGGTGGCCGGTGCGGGAACGGGGATCGTGCCGTGGGCCGATTCGACTGTGCCCGTTCCCGTAGCCACACTGCCCGACTGGACCTCGTCGACATCGAGTACCTCGAGGGCGGCACACGTGCCGACCACATCCACGATGCTGTCGATGGCACCTACCTCGTGGAAGTGCACGTCGGCCGGCGGAATCCCGTGAAGGCGGCCCTCGACGGCGGCCAGCGCCTCGAAGGTGTCGCGTACCCGTCGGGCCATGCGATCCGGGAAGCCGGCAGCGTCGACCATGGCCAGAATCGAGGACGCGTGTCGGTGGGTGGCCTCATCGTCGGTCTCCACCCGTACGTCGATCGCCGCGATTCCACCACGCAGGACCGGCTCGGCGGTCAGCGCCCAACCTTCAATCGGAAGCTGTCTCACTAACGCCCGAACCTCGTCGACGTCGGCGCCCGCATCGATCAGGGCGCCGAGGGCCATGTCCCCAGCAATACCGGCGAACGGCTGGAACCACGCCACCCGGGTCATTCGAGGTCTTCCGTCGCAGGGGTGCCCCCCGCCGGCCGGCCGGGAACCGGTCCCAATGCGCGTAGCAGGGCACATGCTGCGCCAAATCCGTTGTCGATGCCCACCACGGTCAGCCCAGAGGCGCACGAGGCCAGCATTCCCAGAAGTGCCGTGACCCCCTCCAGTGACGAGCCGTACCCCACGCTGGTCGGTACGGCGACCACTGGGCAATCGGTGAGGCCACCGACCACGCTGGCTAACGCCCCCTCCATGCCGGCCACCACGACCATGGCGTCGGCATTGTGAATGCGGTCAATGTCGGCCAGTAGGCGGTGGATGCCTGAGACACCTACGTCGGACAACCGGTCGGCATCGATGCCGTGGGCCCAGAGGACCGCCGCGCACTCGTCGGCTACCGGCGCATCGGCCGTACCGGCCGTGACCACCAACACCCGATCCCCACGATCGACAGCCCGTCGCCACACCACGGTGTGGCCCAGCACGGTTCCCGAGGCGTCGACGCCAAGCGCGGCAGCGGTCTGCACCTTGTCGGCCCGTGACAGCACCACCGGGCCGGTCCCGTGGTCCAGCAGTTCGCTGACCACGATGGCCACGTCCTCGGCGGACTTGCCGGGGGCGTACACCGCCTCGGGGAGTCCCTGCCGGAGGGCGCGGTGGTGGTCGATGCGGGCCACGCCTACATCGACAAAGGGCAGTCGACTCAGGCGTCGTACGGCGTCATCGGGCGAGATCGTCCCCGCCGCCACGCCGGCCATCAATTCGGACAGGGGCAACTCGTACAGGGGCAACTGGTGCCGGGCGTCGGGGTCCACGTCACTATCCTCCCCTCCCGTGACCGATCTCGCACCCCCGGAGCTTTCGAGGCTCGTCTATCTGGGCCCCACCGGCACCTTTACCGAGCAGGCTCTGTTCACTCAGCGCGACCTGACGGGCCTGGACCTGCGTCCCGCACCGTCGATTCCCGACGTATTCCGCCAGGTGGTGGCCGGTGAGGCGGACCTCGGTTTCGCAGCGATCGAGAACTCCATCGAGGGCAGTGTCAACGTCACCCAGGACACTCTGGCTTTCGACGTTGACCTACTGATCCAACGTGAGGTCGTGATCTCCATCCAGTTGAACCTGATGGTGGCGCCCGGCACCGCCTTAGCTGACGTCGACCGGGTGTGTTCGTACCCGCACGCCATTGCCCAGTGCCGTGGCTGGTTGTCCGAACACCTCCCAAGCGCTGAGGTCCAGGCCACCAACTCCACGGCCGACGCGGCGCGCCTGCTGGCCGCCACACCCGACGGTCACACCGCGGCCATTGCCCCGGGTCGGGCTGCCGAGGCCTACGGGCTTGAGGTGCTGGCCGCCGACATCGAGGACCATCCGGAGAACCAGACACGGTTCGTACTGGTAGCCCCCGACGGCATCCCGGCTCCCACCGGTCATGACAAGACCTCGTTGGTCGTCTTCCAGCGGGCCGACCGACCGGGATCGCTGCTGGGGATCCTTCAGGAGTTCGCCGCCCGTTCGATCAACCTGACCCGCTTGGAGTCGCGCCCCACCAAGCGAGGGCTCGGTGACTACTGCTTTCTGATGGACCTCGAAGGTCATGTGGCAGACGAGTTGGTGGCCGACTGCCTCCGGAACCTGCAGAAGAAGCACGGAGAGGTCAAGTTCCTCGGGTCGTACCCGGCGGCGGGCACCAACGGAGCGCAGGTCCGGTCTGAAGCCACGGCGGCCTCCCGCTCGGCTGATGACTGGCTGACCGACCTACGGGGTCGCATCCGCTCCTGAGGGGACTGATCAGTCCCGGCGAGTGGCGGAGGGAGGGGGATTCGAACCCCCGGAGCCGTGAGGCTCAACGGTTTTCAAGACCGTCGCAATCGTCCGCTCTGCCATCCCTCCGTCGCGCAGCGTATCGGCGGGGGTCCGCGGCATCCGGGCCGCCGGTAGCATCCGGCCCCGAGGAGAGGTGGCCGAGTCAGGTCGAAGGCGCTCCCCTGCTAAGGGAGTATGGGCCTAAAAGCTCATCGTGGGTTCGAATCCCACCCTCTCCGCCAGCCGCCTACCGATTGGCCGTAACCACCTCCTGGTGGCTCCGGTCACCAGCGGTGGGGCGGGTTCCGGGTGGCTCGTACACTCGGGCCGCTGCGCTCGTAGCTCAATTGGATAGAGCATCTGACTACGGATCAGAAGGTTGGGGGTTCGAGTCCCTCCGAGCGCGCCACACGCCTTCGCAGGCCAGGACCTCAGTGGGTTTGGCTAACCCTCTAAGTTTCTGGTCAGGTCACGTCATGCGACACGACGAGCAAGTCCGGGTAATCAAGGAACTGTGCGCCCATCTCGACGGCGACACCAACGTCGATGCGGGCGGTCTGCGTCAAAACCCGACCATCACCTACACCGACCCCACCCAGGCCAACCGCGAGTGGAACGAGTGGTTCCGGGGGATGCCGCAACTCCTCGGCCTGTCCGGTGACCTTCCCGAGGCAGGGTCGTTCCTCACCAACAACGACTACGGGACACCCATCCTCGCCACCCGGGGCGAAGATGGTGGGTTCAGGGCCTTCGTAAACTCGTGCCGGCACCGGGGCACCATCCTCGAAACCGATAGCCACGGCACTAAGCGTCGCTTCACCTGCCCGTTCCATGCTTGGAGCTACGACACCGCCGGGACCCTCGTAGGGATGCCTAAGGCCGCCCACTTCGGCCAAGTCGAAATGGAATGCCTCGGATTGCGCGAACTTCCGGCCGAGGAGCGACACGGACTGCTCTTCGTGCATCCCCAACCCGACGGTGAAATCGACCTCGACTGGCTACTCGGCGAGTGGTTCAACGACGAGTTCCCAACCTGGAGATTCGACGAACTCAAACTCCTCACCTCTGACGAGTACGCCATCAAGTGCAACTGGAAGCTCGCAATGGACACCTTCGGCGAGACGTATCACTTCAACGCACTCCACTCGAACACCCTTGCACTCAACTTCCACGGCAACGTCCAGACCTACGACGAGGACGGGCACCTCCACCGAATGGTTCTATGCAAGCGAGCCATCGATCAGGTGCGACAGCTTCCGGAGGAGGAGTGGGACGTCACCGTCGCCGGCCTCCCCGTCTACTGGCTATTCCCAAACATCATCCTCATGCCCTTCGAAGTCGGTGTATTCCTCGTCCGTGCCATTCCGACGCCGGGTGACCCGGGCCACCATGTCAGCAAGGTCGACTTTTACATCCGCCCGGAAGCCGTCGAGTCGAACGTCCTCGGCATCGAGGTACCTGACTTCGAAGCCTTGGCGACCCAAATTGCTCGCTCTTTCGGCGAGATCATCCGCGACGAGGACTACGCCATGAGCGCCAGCCAACAGAGGTCAGCTGACACCGGTGCACTCGACCAGATCGTGTTCGGACGAAACGAGCCTGCCCTGCACCACTACCACAACACCTATCGCAGCATGCTGGGCCAGGAGCTTCTACCACTCCTCGACAAGATCACCGCCGACAGGTAGGAAGGTCATGTTCAGCTGCACCGACTAGTAGCGCTAAGACCGTTCAGGCCGCCGACGTTGCACCGGTGAGATCAACGGCTTCGTCGGACTCCTTGACCGCCGCGTCGACCCTGCCACCGACCACCAGATCGAAGGCCTCGGCATCATCGCTCTCCTCGTCTTCGCCGGCCACCTGCCTGAGGCCGTCGGTGGCTGACAGAAGCGCCCCGAGAGCCTCGTCGAGCTCACGGTCAGCCCGATCACACAGGACGTCCAACCTCTTTCGGGCCTCCAACAGCACCTGGTATCGATGGTTCGCCCATCCGGTTTTCTGGTCGACCGGTTCGCCATCAGATGAAGGAGCTTCGGTCGTTCCAGTGAACCCCATCGTCCGGTCATCCGCCGTCAAGTTTGCGGCGAACCGGTCGTTTGATGCGGCGTGGAAGTCACTGTCCGCCAGACGCTCTTCCTCATCGGCCACGATGCGGTCCCGGTGGAGATCGGCGGCCCGCTGACGGGCCTCGTCGTAGTCCCGGGCGCGTGCCACCACCTGTTCCTCCTGGGTCTGGTCCGACTTGATCTCGGGTGAATCGGGGATCTGGGACATGGGGTTCCTCTGCTGTCTGGGTGGGTCCTCGAGGTTCGCGCGCGCGGACCATCGCGCGCGCGGACCCTCTGCTTCTAGTGTCTGGCTGTGACAATGGGGCCCACCGCCGCTGAACGAGAGGCTCTGGCCACCGGCTGGGATCCCAACCCCGCCCGCTCGATGTCACTCTCGGCAGATGCCTACACCGATCCACGTTGGTTCGATGTAGAGGTCGAGACCGTCTTCTCCCGGACCTGGCAGTGGGTGTGTCATGTCGAAAAGGTCCGTGACCCCGGCACGTACACGACCACAACCATCGCCGATCGGTCGGTCGTCGTGGCCCGCGACGTCGATCACACCCTTCGGGCGTTTTCCAACGTCTGCATGCACCGGGCCCACGAACTCCTGACCGGCGACGGCACCGTAAAGCGGATCACCTGCCCGTACCACGCCTGGTCCTACGGCCTAGACGGCGGCCTCCTCACCGCCCCCCACACCGGCCACCTAGTCGACTTCGACCCGGACTCCATCTGCCTCGATGCCCTAGCCGTTGAGGAGTTTGGCGGCTTCGTCTACGTGAACCTCGACTCGGAGGCCCGAGCCCTGGCCGAGCAGGCCGGTGATCTGGCTGCCGAGATTGCCCACTGGGCGCCCGACGTGGCCGATCTCACCCACGCTCATCGCCTGACCTACGAGATTGCGTCGGACTGGAAGAACGTCATCGACAACTTCCTCGAGTGCTACCACTGTCCGGTCGCCCACCGGGACTTCTGCACGCTGGTCAATATGGACACCTACGAGGTATCCACCCACGGGATCTGGTCCAGCCACATGGCTGAGGCTGGGCGATCCGACAACACCGCCTATCCGGTCGACGATGCCACGGTTACCGACCACGCCGTCTGGTGGCTGTGGCCCACCACGTGTCTCATGCGTTACCCGGGACGGGGCAACTTCATCGTCATGAACGTCGTACCCGACGGCCCAGGTCGCACCCGCGAGACCTACGACTTCTTCTTCGAGACCGCCGAGACGACCGAGGCCGAGTTGGAGGCCATCAGGTACATCAACGATGTCCTCCAAGCTGAGGACATAGCGCTGGTGGAGAGCGTGCAGCGGGGCATGACCACCCCGGCGTTTACCCGGGGTCGCATCGTGCACGACCCGGCGGGATCGGGGAAATCCGAACACGGCGTCCACCACTTCCACGGCCTGCTACTCGATGCCTACCGCAGTGCCGGCAGGTAACCGATGTCGGCCGACACCCGGTCTGTAGGCCAGCAGCCAGCACCAGTCCGGCAGCGTGGAGACGGAACCGTCGCCACACCGGGCCTCCCGTCCGCTCGTCTCCGAAGGTGCCGACCCTAGGCTCCCGAACATGTCGCCAACCCCCGCTGCTCCCGCCGCACAACAGTCCGACCTTGACTTCGCCATAGCCATCGCACGTGAGGCAGGGGCTCTGACCCTGGAACTCTTCCGTCGTCCCGACGTCGCCGTGGAAGGCAAGGAAGACGGCACCCCGGTCACCGAAGCCGACCGCGGAGCCGAACGTCTTCTCAGGGAACGGATAGGCGCCGCGTATCCCGACGACGCCGTGGTCGGTGAAGAGGAATCCGACACCGACGGCACCTCGGGACGCACCTGGGTACTCGACCCCATCGACGGCACCCAGTCATTCATCCACGGTGTGCCCCTCTACGCCAACCTCGTGGCTCTTGAGGACAAGCACGGCCCAGTCGTGGGGGTGATCAACATCCCCGCACTCGACGAATGCGTCTGGGCTGGCCGGGGACTCGGTTGCTTTGTGAACGGCGAACCGACCAGCGTGTCGGACCGCGAGGACCTCCATGGCTCCTGCATCGTTACCAGTGGCGTCGACTATTGGCCGTCAGCCGCCGCACTCGACGAGTTCGTCGGGCGCAACGCGGTGATCCGGACCTGGGGTGACGCCTACGGCTACGTGCTGGTGGCCACCGGTCGAGCGCACGCCATGGTCGATCCGATCGTGAGCCGGTGGGACGTCGCCCCCATGCTGACCATCCTCCCGGAGGCCGGTGGCGTGTTCACCGATCTGTCGGGTGCCGTGACTGCCGAAGGTGGGGATGCCCTGGCCACCAACCTGGCGCTCGCCCCCCAGATCCTCGAACTAGTCGGCCGCTGAGGGCCCGTACTCAGAACAGGTAACCAGAACCGATCCTCAGGAGAGGGCCCGCTCCCCCTCGAAAATCGAAGCCTGGAGACCCCGCTCCGCCAGGTCCGACAGGAATGCCACCGGTTCGACCATCTCGGCCATTCCGGCCATTCCGGCCACGCGGTGGCGACCAGCCAGCAACCACTCCACGGTCGTGGCGGCCACTGCGGCGGCCGCCACTGCTGGTCGCTCGGTGGCTCCGAGCACGACCACGTCGCTTGCATCATTTCGCCGACCCCGGACCTCGACCCGTACAGCTCCCATCCCGCCCTCCACATGCGGCGGCGACAGCATGGGTAATGGCGCCGTCAGGCGATCCCGGCGGGTGGCCGCCACCCGGGCGGTGATCCGACGCACCGTGGGCAGTGCATGGTGCAACAACACCGGATCAGGAAGAGCCGCCCGATAGCAGTCCCTCGGTCCCACCGGATCGGGAAACCACGCCAGTTCACGGCCCGAGCCACCCGTCCGGCGAGTCCAGTCGCCCGCGCCGGAACCATCGTCCACCCGCCAGTCGTAGGAACGTCGACTGAGTGCCCGATGGTGGACCAACGCACACGCAGGTCCGCCCGTGCCGACCTTCGCCACGTGTACCTCCTCGACTTCGTCGAACCACGAGGCACCATGGGCCGCCAGGACACAGGACATTCCGGGCCCGAAGCCACTGCCCACCGCGATCGGCACGCCGGCACGGGCTGCGTCGCCCGACCGCCGAAGCACCGCGATCGTCTCGGCTAGACCGTCACCAACCAGTACCGCTGGCCGACGGGCCGCAATGGTCTCGATCACCGCCTCAAGATGGGTCCCCCTTGGCGTTGACACGACAACCACATCGGCCTCCAGCGAGTCAGAGAACGGATGGTGTTCGACCCGACACCGGTCACCGAGGGATCGTGAGGCTCGAGCCAGGCGTTCAGCCGAGATGTCTCGTAGCAAGACCTGCTCGACCGCATCGGAGGACAGGAGTTGACGGGCCACCCGGGCGCCGACCGCTCCGGCCCCGAGGACCGCGACCCGGTTCATCGAAAATGTCTCATAGGAGACGGTTCACCGGAGGTGTGGCCCAGCCAGGGGTCGCCATCCGCCGGAACGGCGCGCGATCCCGTCAGCTCCGTTAATGCGGAGGGCGGCGGCCACCGCGGCGGCGACGCTCACCGCGGCGAGGGCTCGTCGGATGAACTGCATGAACGTGGGGCTAGCTGGATTCGAACCAGCGACCTCACCCTTATCAGGGGTGCGCTCTAACCGACTGAGCTATAGCCCCGCAGACCCCGGAACGGTATCGGCGCCGACGAAGGCGTCACTACTCTCCCGGGCCGCCCTCGGTTTGCCAACTAGTGCCGGTCACGGGGGTCTCGACGACGACATCACCGCGCCGCAACTTTCGCTGTCGGACCGCCGTTTCCTCTTCCACCATGGTGAAGCGGATTCCCCCGGTCAGATCGCTGATGAGGTTGAAAAGCACCACAAGGACCACGGTGACACCGATACCGCCGACCACGAGGACCAGGCCGCCCAGCACGAAGATCCGGAAGATCTGTGCCGAGTCGAAGGTGAAGGACTCGAGGGCGAATAGCTCCTCGATGAACGATTCGACCTTGCCGATGGTTCCCGCCTCGTCAGCCGCGCTCCACAGCATGCGGGTAGCGATGACCAGAAGACCCCAGACGCAGAGGTAGAACACCAGACAGACCTTCAGGACCGACCACGGCTCGATGTGACGGACTAAACGGCGAACCCGTCGTACTCGATACCCACCGGTCGGGGCATCTGGAGCCCGTTCGGCGACCGGGAGGGCCTCTGCCCGTGCCCGGCCGAACCAGCCCTTCAGGACACGTGGACGTTCTCGTCGAAAGATTGGTGACACGTCGAGGTCGTCGTCATCGAGGTCCCCGCCGGACATCTGGGCCAACAGGTCGCCTGACGACTGCTGCGGCGTCGATTCGGCATCGGCCTCGGTTCCTGCGTCAGCTTCAGTGTCGCCTTCAGGATCGACCAGTTCAGTCGGCTCCTCCCCGAGGTCCGCGAAGAGTTCTCCGGAGCGCGCGTCCGGGCGCGGCTCACTGGAATCATCGATGTCGTCGGGGGCCACGGGCCGGAAGTCTACGGGTCCGATCCCGGTCCAACCGGACGGGCCCGCGACTGGGCTGTTGCCCGGGCACGGCCTACCGGGGGATCAGGCTTATTCGACGGGAACCTCTGGCAGCCCGTCAGTCGACTCTTCGGTGAACTCCTCGTCGGGTTCGCCGGCCGGTACGGGCGACACCGCGGCGACTTCCTGGCCATCGCCGGGGGACATGACCCGAACCCCGGTTGCATCCCGACCCTGGACCGAAATGTCGGTCGCGGGCATACGGATGATCATTCCAGCCGTCGTGATGGCGAACAGGTCCTCGTCCTCGGTCAGCACCAGCGCACCAGCCACTCGTCCCCGATCATCGGTCGTCCGGATACCCCGTACACCCAGACCAGCACGGCCCTTGACCGTGAACTCGTCCAACTCGGTCCGCTTGCCATAGCCCTCGGTGGTCAGATGGAGGATCGTGGCGTCGGCACGGGCCACGCAACACGACACCAGAACGTCCTCGCCCCGGAATTTCATGCCCCTCACCCCGGCCGCGCTCCGCCCCATGGGCCGCACGTCGTCCTCGGAGATCCGCAGGGTCTGACCAGAGCTCGAGACAAGGAACAGGTCGTCGTCACCGTTGGTGGGCACCACGGCCACTAGCTCGTCACCGTCGTTGAGGCGCACGGCGATCAGACCGGCCTTCAACGAAGAGTCGTAGGCCGTGAACAGGGTCTTCTTCACCCGTCCGCTCCTCATGGCGAAGAACAGGAAACGGTTCGACTCGTAGTCCCGGGTGTCGATGACGGCCTGGATCCGCTCGTCGGGCTGCAACGGGAGCAAGTTCACAATCGATGTCCCGCGGGCTGTACGACCAGCCGACGGAATCTCATGGGCTTTGAGCCGGTATACCCGTCCCCTGGTGGAGAAGAACAACAGGTAGGCATGAGCGGTGGTGTGGATGAGGTGAGCCACCGCATCCTCGTCCTTGAGCTTTGCTCCTGTTACTCCCTTGCCACCACGCCCCTGGGTCCGAAACTCACCGATTGACATCGTCTTGACGTAACCCGAGGTGCTCATGGCAAACACCAGCTCCTCGTCGTCAATCAGGTCCTCGATGTCGAGCTCGCCTGGATCGTGGATCATCTCGCTGCGCCGCGGGGTGGCGTGTCTGGCCCGCACCTCGCCCAACTCGTCCTTGATAACGCTGCGAAGGCGTTCCTCGTCTCCGAGGATGGCCTCCAACTCAGCGATCGTCGCCTGGAGCTCGACCATCCTCTCCTCGAGGTTGGTCCGTCCAAGACGGGTCAGACGGGCCAGCTGCATGTCCAAGATGTGGTTTGCCTGGACCTCGCTGAACTCGAAGTCATCACCCATCAAGCCTTCACGTGCCGTAGCCCGATCCGCCGACCCCCGGATCAGGGCGATGATGTCATCGATCAGGTCCAGTGCCTTCAGGAGTCCTTCAGTGATGTGGGCCTCATCGCGCGCTTTGGCCAACCGGAACTCACTGCGGCGGCGTACCACCTCGACCTGGTGGTCGACGTAGGCCACCAGCAGTTCACGCAGGTTCAGAGTGCGGGGCACCTCGTCGACAAGGGCCACCGTGTTGACCGAAAATGTGGTCTGCAGCGGCGTCCGCTTGAACAAGTTGTTAAGGATGACCAGCGCCGCGGCGTCCCGCTTGAGCGTGATCACGATCCGGGTTTTTCCCTGCGCCGACTCGTCGTTGATATCGGCAATGCCCTCAATCTCACGAGCATCCACCAGATCACGAATCTTGGACATGATCAGGTTGGGGCTGGCCTGGTACGGCAACTCGGAGACCACGATCCGACTCGACCGCTGGCCCTCTTCGATGTCGGTGCGGGCCCGCATCCGTACCTGTCCGCGGCCGGTCCGGTAGGCCTCGCGGATGCCGGACCGCCCCAGGATCAGGGCCCCGGTCGGAAAGTCCGGTGCGGGCAGGTGTTCCATCAGGTCATCCGGCGTGGCGTCCGGATGGTCAATGAGGTGGATCGTGGCATTGATCACCTCGCCCAGGTTGTGGGTCGGGATGTTGGTCGCCATGCCCACCGCAATGCCCTGGCTGCCGTTGACCAGGAGGTTCGGAAAGCGGGCCGGAAGGACGACGGGCTCGGTGAACTCACCCGAGTAGTTCTCCGTGAAATCGACGGTGTCCTCATCGATCCCGGCCAGGAGGTCCAGGGCGATCGGATCGAGGCGACATTCGGTGTAACGGGCCGCGGCGGCCGCGTCGTCCGGCGAATAGCCGAAGTTTCCCTTCGGATGCACGACCGGGTGACGCAGGCTGAAGTTCTGTCCCATGCGAACCAGGGCGTCGTAGATGGCTAGATCCCCATGGGGGTGGTACTTGCCCATGACTTCGCCAGTGACACGGGCGCACTTCATGGTCGGCCGGTCGGGCCGAGCTCCGAGGTCGTACATGCCCCAGAGGATTCGTCGGTGCACCGGCTTGAGACCGTCCCGTGCGTCGGGAAGAGCCCGCGACACGATGACCGACATGGCGTAGTCCAGGAAGGACTGCTCCATCTCCTCCTGGATCTCGATGGGCTGGATGAATCCCAGCGTCGGTGCCTCGTCACCCAGGGCAGCTACGTCTGTCGTCGGGACGTCCGTCTCGTCAGCCATTAGATGTCCAAGAACCGGACATCGCGAGCATTGGTCTGGATGAAGCGCTTACGGCTCTCCACGTCCTCGCCCATGAGCGTCGAGAAGACCTCGTCGGCAATGGCCATCATCTCGACGGTCACCTGCAGAAGACTCCGACGGGACGGATCCATGGTGGTCTCCTTGAGCTCGTCGAAGTCCATCTCACCGAGGCCCTTGAGACGTTGGAACTCCCGCTTGTGGCCAGGGTTCTCGACCAAGAACGCCTCCTTGGCGTGGTCGTCCTTCAGATAGATCTTCTCGCGCCCCACCACCGTGGAATACAGCGGCGGTTGGGCGATGTAGACGTGTCCGGCCTCGACCATCGGCCGCATCTGACGGAAAAAGAAGGTCAGCAGAAGCGTCCGGATGTGGCTGCCGTCCACATCCGCGTCACACAGCAGGATCACCTTGTGGTACCGGATGCGACCAACGTCGAAGTCGTCGCCGAATCCGCTTCCAATGGCCTGGATCAGCGTCTGGATCTCGTTGTTCTTGAGCATCCGATCAGCACGGGCACGTTCGACATTGAGGATCTTTCCCCGGATGGGGAGGATGGCCATGGTGCGGGGGTCGCGTGCCTGTACCGCTGAGCCACCAGCCGAATCGCCCTCCACGATGAACAGTTCGGACTCCCGCGGGTCTTTGGATGCGCAGTCTTTGAGCTTGTCGGGCATGCCGGCACCGTCCAACGCCGACTTCCGGCGGGCCGACTTGCGCGCATCCTGAGCGGCTACCCGAGCCCGCTGGGCGTTGATTGCCTTCTGGACAATGGCCTTGGCTTCCGGAGGGTGTTCCTCCAGCCAGTCGGCCAACCGGTCATTGGTGGTCCGTTGAACCAGCGATCGCATCTCGACGTTGCCCAACTTGGACTTGGTCTGACCCTCGAACTGCGGATCGGACAGGCGGACGCTGAGGATGGCGGTCAGCCCCTCGCGAATGTCCTCGCCTTGGAGATTGTCGTCGTTGTCCTTGAGGAGGTTCCTCTTCTTGGCATAGCGGTTCATCACCGCGGTCAACGCGCTACGAAATCCCTCCTCGTGCATCCCCCCCTCGAGGGTGTTGATGCCGTTGGCGAAGGAGTGGAGACCATCGGAGTTGAAGCCGGTATTCCACTGGAAGGCCACCTCGACCTCCTGCCCGTCCTCAATGCCTTCGATGTAGCCGACTTCGGCAAACAAGGACTCCTTGGAGGCATTCACGTGGGCCACGAAGTCGCGGATGCCCCCCTCGTACTGGTAGTCGACCTCGTCACGGCTCTCGTCCGTCCGTTCGTCTCTCAATCGGATCCGTAGACCCCGGTTCAGGAACGCCATCATCTGGAAGCGCTCAGACAAGGTCTGGAAACGGAATCGAGTCTCGTCAAAGATCGATCCATCCGGCCAGAAGCGAACGGTGGTGCCGGTCCTTCCATCGGGTGAATCGCCGCTCACCGCCAGGCGGGTCTCTAGTCGACCGCCTTCCACGAAATCCATGTAGTGCCGACTGCCCTCACGGTCGATCTCCACCTCGACCCTGGACGACAACGCATTGACCACCGAGATGCCGACGCCGTGGAGCCCGCCGGACACCTTGTAGCCCTCGCCCCCGAACTTGCCCCCGGCGTGGAGCACCGTGAGCACGACCTCGGCGGCCGTGAGCTCTTCATACTGGTGGTGGAGGCCGACGGGAATTCCCCGACCATCATCTGAAACCTCACACGACCCGTCCTCGCTGAGGGTCACCTCGATAATCGTGCAGTGGCCAGCCATCGCTTCATCAACCGAGTTGTCTACGACCTCCCACACCAAGTGGTGGAGACCGGTGGGACCCGTCGATCCGATGTACATGCCGGGCCGTTTCCGGACGGCTTCGAGGCCCTCAAGGACGGTGATGTCGGCTGCGCTGTAGGACGTCTCTGCGGTGGTCAAGGGAGCCGTTCCCCTTGGATCGTCGGGTCGGGGAAGAAAGGTGCCAAAAGACGGGTCAAAGCGGTGTAAAACCGCAGGTCAGAGCGCATCTTCACGGTTTGACCAGACTACCAGCCAATGGCCTCCTGACCACGGATCCAAATGGTGTCGATCAGGTGCAGAATCTGCTCACTCAGGGGCCCTCACGAGGTTGGACTCGAGCCCGGACCGAGGTGATCTTCCCTGGCCCGACCAGAGCCTCAATCCGCTCCAACAACTGGGCCTCCAGCCACGCAACCTGGCTGGCCCAGGCCGGATCGTGAACGGCGACCAGGAGCTCTGATCCACTCACCGCGACGGCTTCGATCCGCTCAGCCAACCGAGCTCCCACGATCTCCGGCCACTGATCGATGATCATCATGGTGTCATCGATCTGCGGTGCTCCCATGCCAGCCAACAGCCGTTCCAAACTCCACCGAAGGGGCACCGGCCCGCGATCAGGCTTCATGGTCCTCTCTCGGGGACGAACTCGCCGTCGTCGAGATGAAGGACGACACCAGCTTCTACTCCTTTAGGAACCGCTCCGGCCGAAGTGATCACCGCCTGGGTCGATGGCAGCAACCCGACCAGGACGACACACCGCCGGGGGTCGAGTTCTGAGAACACATCATCGAGCAGGACGATCGGTTCTGCACCCGTCTGTTCGGCCACCAGACGGTGACCGGCAAGACGGAGGGCGAGGGCTATCGAGCGCTGCTCCCCCTGGGAGGCATGGGTTCTGGACGGCATGTCGTCCAGAGTCAGGAGCACATCATCGCGATGAGGCCCGACCGTGGTCACTCCGCGTCGTACGTCATCGGACCGTGCCCGGTTCAATGCCGTCTCCAGTCCCTCTGAGGACCACTGATCCACCACTTTCATCGTCAGACGGCTTCTCCCATCGGTGAGTGCGTCGGAGAGTTCATCGACCGTCGACCCGAGGGCCAAGAGGGTTTCCCGTCGAGCGGTCGCCAGGCGTTCACCCAAGTCTCCCAGTTGGGCGTCCCAGACGTCCAACGTGGTCTCCACCTCAGGCGACAGGCGGCCCCTGGCCTGTTTGAGCAACGTGTTCCGCTGTCGGAGGATCCGATCCAGATCACTCCGAAGCGCATGATTACGTGGGTGAAGATCGACCAGCAAGTCGTCGATCCAGCCCCGCCGTTCTCCCGGGCTGCCCTTGACCAGGCGAAGGTCATCAGGACCGAACACCGTGGTCCGAAAATGACCAAGGAGATCTCGCAGTCGGGTTATCCGCTGCTTATTGACCTGGATTCGGTTTCGTCCCGAGGCCACCAGTTCAGCTTCTAGCAGGACGCTTCGTCCGGCGGTATCAATCTCGGCTCGAACCACCGCCCGGTCTGCACCAAGTCTCACCATCGCCTCAGTGGGTGCACCGCGAAAGGACGCCCCTCGAGCCAACCAGGCCAACGCCTCAATCAGGTTCGTCTTCCCTCGACCATTGGAACCGACCACCAGGGTGACCCCGGGATCCAGAACCAGATCAACCTCCGGATGATTCCGGAAATCGGTCAGCCAGAGGCGCTCAACGGTCATGGCAGCGAAGTCGCCCAGATCCGGCGCACCACAGGATCACCGGCCTGAGGCGTTCGAAGGGTCAGGACACCCGTACAGGCATGAGCAGATACAGGAACTGCTCGTCACCGATCGACCGGAGTACCGCCGGCTTGCTTGCCTCACTGGTCTCCAGTCGGACCTCTTCACCGGGACTCACCTCAAGACCATCGAGGAGGAACTGTGGATTAAATGCCACCGTCAGATCGGCACCCTCGTATGTGGCATCCACCGATTCGTGAGCTTGCCCGACGTCTTGGGTGATGGCCACCAACTCAAGTCCTTCGGCAGACATCGACAACCTCACCGGCGTGGATTCCTGGGCCAGAATCCGGACCCGGCGAACCGCTTCCTGTAGAGCCAGACGGTCCACCACCAGAACGTTCGGATGGTCATCTGGGATCAGGCCCCGATAATTCGGGAATTCACCTTCGATGAGGCGGGTCACCACCTGGACATCATCCACCTCGAACGTGGCATCTCGTTCACCTAGTCGGATAGTCAGCTCCTCGGCATCGCCCAAGATCTTTCCCACCATGTCCAGAGCTCGTGATGGAACGAGCACCGTTTGGTCCCGACCTAGCACCGCTGTCCCAGGGAGGTCTCTGACTGCGAGACGGTAGGAATCCGTTGCCACGAATCTGAGGCCGTCGGCTTCGGCAGCCATGAGAACACCAGTCAAGATCTGGCGTGCGTCATCAATGCTTGCCGCCTTAATGACTTGGTCAAGGGCATCAGCAACCACGCTGGCATCCAGGGTTACTGATTCTCCACCGGGTTCATCGAAGCGGGGGTATTCCTCGGCCGACATAACCCGAAGACGAAAGTCGGATCGGCCGGACACCACGCTGGCTCCGTCGTCATCGACGGTGAACTCCACCTGTCCACTGTCCAAAGCTCGGACAATCTCAGCTCCTAGTTGGGCAGACAGGACCACTGAACCATCCTGTTCACCACCCACCTCGGCGGTGACACGGACCACCAGGTCAAGGTCACTACCGACCACGGTCAGGGTGTTGCCCTTGAGTTCCAGGTGGAGGCCCGACAGAACTTGAAGTGTTCCTCCACGACCGGCAACAGCGCGCCGGGTGATGGAGAAGGCCCTGTCCAGGACATCTCGTTCGCATCGGAACTTCACAGACTGGTCACTTTCTCTATGTGGCTTTTCTTATCAGGTCGTAGCAGTAATAGGTGCTGTGGATTGTGGAGTATCTCCCATCATCGCAGGTCAGGATGATGATGGTGTCGTGTTGGTCATCCACCGGTATCCCCAGTGTGACGATGAATGGAGACAACGGCTGTGGATGGTCTGGTCATGATCCACCGAGCGTCCACATCGCCTTCCACTGGTCGTCCACGGGATGATCCACAGGAATTGGCTAAAAGGAGGATCGGATGGTTCCTGATCAAACTGACCGGGAGGTTCTTACTTACCGGAACGGACGTTTGAGGTGAGGGTCGAGACCTGGTCGTAGATTTCTCGGCGTTCGGCCATGAGACGGGTGATCTTTTCGACGGCGTGGATCACCGTGGTGTGGTCACGATCGCCGAACTCTCGACCGATCGCCGGGTAACTCAGGTCGGTGAGCTCACGAAATACGTACATCGAGACTTGGCGTGCAGTTACGAGGGGTCTCCGCCTGCTGGCACCGACGAGATCTTCGCGGCTGAAGCCGTAGATTTCCGAGGTTTGGTTGAGGATCAGGTCCGGGGTGATGATCAGCGGCGCGTTGCTGGTAATCAGATCCGCGAGAACCGTGGTAGCCAGGTCGATGGTGCAGACCTCTTGGTTGAGGCTGCAGTAGGCGGTGATCCGGGTCAGGGCACCCTCGAGTTCACGAATGTTCTCGGTGATGTTTTCGGCGATGAAGAACAGGACATCGTCAGGGATCTCGATGCTGCTCCTTCCTTGTTCAGACTTCTTACGGAGGATGGCCAGACGGGTTTCAACGTCGGGGGGTTGGATGTGGGTGACCAAACCCATCTTGAATCTGCTGCGGAGTCGATCCTCCAGCGTGGAGATGTCGTCTGGGGGGCGATCGCTGGTCAGCACGATCTGGCCGCCACCCTCCTGGATCGCGTTGAAGGTGTGGAAGAACTCCTCTTGGAGGCCCTCCTTTCCTTCCATGAACTGGATGTCATCGACGAGGAGTACGTCGTTGCGGCGATGGAGGTCCTTGAACTCTGGGAGTTGCTTGTTGCGGATGGCTTCCACGAATCGGTTCATGAACGTCTCACTGGAGACGTACCGGACCTGTTTGGTCGGATAGTGGGCTAGGACGTAGTTGCCGACGGCCTGGAGGAGATGGGTCTTTCCTAGTCCGGCTTCGGCGTAGATGAAGAGGGGGTTGTACGAGCGACCGGGGGTTTCGGCCACGGCCTGGGCTGCCGCGTGGGCGAACCGGTTTGAGGAGCCGATGACGAAGTCTTTGAAGGTAAGGCGTCCAGCGAAAGAGGAATCTCCCGTACCGGTAGTGGTAGCGGCGTCGACGGAGGTGACGGTTGTGGGAGTCGGGCTGGATGCTGCTGGCTGGATGGGGCTGGTTTGCTCATCGAGGTTGGCTCGCTGGAGGGAATTTGGTGCTGTGGTAGTGACTGCTGGATGAGTGAGCGGTGGGAGATCGAAGATCAGGTCGTCATGATTGTCGACGTCGTCCTTTCGGATGACGATGTTGAGCGTGAGTTGGTCGTCGCTCACCTCGGAGACCGTGTCATGGACCAGGTCGTGGTATCGACCTTCGATCCGATCCAGGGTCACGATGCTGGGTACCGAGACGGTGAGGGTCTGGTCGTCTGCAGTCACCGGCTGGGCCGCGCTGAACGTCATTTGCCAGACGACGTCTGACACCTTTGACTGGATGGCTGCCGCACAGGCCTCCCAGAGCACCGTTGC
Organism: Acidimicrobiales bacterium; assembly: GCA_014237715.1. Taxonomy (GTDB): domain Bacteria; phylum Actinomycetota; class Acidimicrobiia; order Acidimicrobiales; family MedAcidi-G1; genus UBA9410. The sequence continues at coordinate 65,679 of JAAZZG010000006.1, read as the reverse complement.
ATCCGCCATTGCATTCTCCGATCAAGTTGTCCACAGATGTTAAATCTGTTGTGGAAAGGTCGTTAGAGAACGGAAAACAGCCACCGTCGGCCCACTCCGCCCTCGCTGTGGGCGAGGCAAGGTAGCAGCCTGTGGATGACCTCGCGCAAGGCCAGATTTCATCACGCGTCGCGCCTGTTCAGTTCTTGTTTCGCGCGATAGGGCCCGGAATCGGACGGTTTCGCGATGGGGACACCGCTCCGGGTTCCAGGGGAGAATCAGAGAGCCATGGCTTGATGGAAACTGTGGATAACTCTCGCTGGGGGTTGTCGGTGTTGGGTTAGAAGTCCCTGAACGGGAGGCAGGGATCTCGTCAGATGCGGTGTTTACGGTTGGCGCGTCCGTCAATAGGCCCGTAGCCTGTCGGGCAGACACGTGATTGGTGCGGGATTCGTCCCGATCCATCGGTCCAGTCCGATCGGCAGCCGAGCCGATCCTGCCGTCACCGACGGTGGACGGTCGTTCTTCGTCTGGCGTCTTTGTCCGATGAAGGGCCCGACCGGATTCCATTAATCGACGGCATCTGGGCGCTCCCCTTCCTGACGACGCCCTTTCGATGCCAGCAGGAGACCATTTATGAAGCGTACGTTCCAGCCCAACACCAGGCGTCGAGCCAGGAAGCACGGCTTCCGGAAGCGGATGCAAACCCGCGCAGGCCGGGCCATCATCTCGGCCCGCCGCCAGAAGGGCCGCGCCCGATTGTCGGCTTGATCGGCCGGCTGCGTCGACGGGACGACTTTCGTCTACTTCGTCGCAATGGTCGCACGGTTCGCCGTGGACCATTGCGAATAGGCTTTCGAGCCAGCGGAGACCAGATGGATGGCCCGGGATCGAGGGTGGCTTACGCCATTCCTCGGACCGTCGGGCCGGCGGTCGTCCGGAACCGGATCCGCCGTCGCCTCAGGGCGATCGTGGTGGACCTCGACCGGCGCCCACAGGGTGTACCGGTCGGCGACTACCTGGTTCGAGTGTCACCTGGTGCGGCGGACTCGTCCTACGACGAGCTCCAGCGGTACCTGACGGGTGCGATCGACGCACTAACCGAAGGCTGACGCTCCGACGTGCACGTACTTGACGGAACCTCCCTATGAAAACATCCTCTGACCTCGGTGTTCTTACCCGACTTTTGCGATCTGCGGTACGTGGTTACCAGCGCGTCGTGGATGGTCGTCCCACTCCCTGTCGATTTGTCCCGACCTGTTCGAACTACGCCCTGGACGCCCTTGAGAGCCATGGGGCGATTCGTGGTTCCGTGTTGACCGTCGGGCGTCTCTGCCGGTGCCATCCGTGGGGTGGTACGGGCTTGGATCCCGTGCCCGGGACATCTGAGCGCCCCCATCCGTTTCATGGTTCCCGAGGATCTACATGTTCGACCTGATCGCCGCCGTTCTGTCCTGGTTCTACGGGCTCGTACCCAGTTACGGCCTAGCCATTGTCCTGCTGACCCTCGTGGTCATGCTGATCGTGACCCCTCTGACCCTTAAGGGCACGCGGTCGATGATCAAGATGCAGCACCTCCAGCCCGAGATGAAGAAGATCCAGACTCGGTATAAGGGCGACCGGGAGGTTATGAACAAGGAGATGATGGCCTTCTATCAGGCCAACAACATCAACCCGATGGGTGGCTGCCTGCCCATGTTGATCCAGGCGCCGGTGTTCATGGTCCTGTACAACGTGCTGCGGGGTATGACCAGGCGGTTGTCTGACATCGGGGACAGTGTGGGATGGGTGGCCGGACGGTTGGCCGACGGGTCGAATGCGGTGTTGACCGGGGCATCCAACGATCCTCAGGCCTTCTATCCGGCCTACGTCGATTCGAGTTCAGATCTTTTCATCGACCTGTCTAGTGAGACTGAAATGCTCTTCCTGGGCTTCGATCTCTCCCGATCAGCGGGAACGGCGTTGTCGCAAGGCCTGATGTCGTCCCTCCCCTATCTCTTCCTGATCCTGATCGTGTTCGCCAGCTCATGGATCCAGCAGCGACAGATCAGGGGTCGGAACCCCGATGCCACGGTGAATCCTCAGCAGCAGATGCTGATGAAGGTCATGCCGTTCTTCTTGCCGGTTATCTCGTTCAACTTGGATGCGGCGTTGGTCATGTATTTCGTGGTCTCGAACCTGTATCGGATCGCCCAGCAGGCCTACATCACCCAGACGTTGTACGGACCTGGGCGGGATCATCCCGAGGTTGTGGTTCCGACGAGTGCAGAGTCGACCAAGAAGTCCGGTGGTGGCAAGTCCGGCAGTTCCAAATCCGGCACCAAGGCCGGTGGTAAGCCCGAAAAAAGTTCTGGTGGTAAGCCCGAAAATAGGTCTTCAACCAGCGGTTCTGTCCGATCAGGGCGAACGACAGCTGGCAAGATTGAGAACAGTTCTCAAAAGATCGACGATGGAGTGTCCTCTGAGGATGATTCCCGTTCACGCAAGAAGCGTGCTCGGAAATCCAGGTCCTCGACTTCCCCGGCGAAGAAGAAGGCGAGTCGTCGCGGACGCAGTGATGCGTCTGATGACATCAAAACAACCGACAAGAGGCCGCCGGCCGGGCGGTCTGGTGGGGGTCGGACGACTCCTCCCGGAACAGCCCGTGCGCGTAGTGCCAAGAAAAGGAGGAAGTGAGCCATGGAGTGGATTGAAACCACCGGTATCTCACTAGATGAAGCAAAAGAACGAGCCTTGGATCGGCTTGGTGTGGCAGAAGACGAACTCGAGGTGGAGGTGCTGGTTGAGGCCTCTCGATCGATGTTTGGTCTGAAGAAGACCGAGGCCCGTCTTCGGGCCCGTGTTCGGCCGACCAGCCCCCGTCCCAAGGTGGAGCGACGTGATCGGAATCGGCGAAATGACCGCGGCGGCGGTCGTGGCGGTTCTGGCAAGGGCGGTGGGCGACAGAATGGACAATCCAAGGGCGGGGATCAAGACCGGAGCCGGAGTACCACCCAGGGTGGTGATCGTCGACAGGATCGTGATGATGAGCGTCAGGGCGAGGGTTCCCGTGGTGGTAACCGTCGCCGCAGGGGGGGCGAGGGTCGTGGCGATGGGCAGGGCCATTCGCAGCAGGAGTCAGTAACTTCGGAAAAGCGCGCGTCACGGGAGCCTGTGGGCGATTCTGGACGTGGACGGGACCGGGGTAGTGAGAGGAATGCCGATCGTCGAGGTCGGAATGGAGAGTCGGCGAAGTCGTCGACCGATGGAAACGGTCGTGGAAGCGACCGGGAGAGGACTGACGTGGAGTCCATGGATCTGCAGACGCAGGCACGAATCACTGAAGAGTTCGTCCAGGGACTCCTGGACCGGATGGGCCTCGAGGCTCGGGTGGCCAGCCGAATCGAAGAGGATCGTCTGACCGTCGAGGCTCAGGGCCTGAACCTTGGTCTGGCCATTGGTCAGCGAGGTGAAACGGTACGTGCCATCACCGAACTGTCACGGACCCTCGTGCAGAGGAGCTCCGATGGTCAGGCGGATGGGTCTCTGACTGTTGACATTGGTGGGTACCGCGAGCGTCGTCGGACCTTCCTGGCGGACTTCGCTCGGAACCAGGGCGAGGCTGTGCTTGATGACGGTCGTCCCCGGGCGCTGGAGCCCATGGGAGCGGCGGATCGCAAGGTCGTACATGACACCGTGGGCGAGATCGATGGCCTCGCCACCTTCTCTGAGGGCAGTGACGCTGATCGGCGAGTGGTGATCTCGCTGATCGACGGCTGAACCATCGTCGAGAAGGTCCTCGACCAGATTCTGGACGAGGCTGTTGCCGAGGGGTATCTCACCTCATCGGCGGCGTCCGAGGGGCCCGCGCATAGCGCGGGCTTCTTGGGTTTTCTGGATGGTGGTCTAGTAGTCCGGGAAGGTGACGGTCTTTCGATTCCGGAAATGGGCGACAACGAGCTCGCTGTGGACCTCGGAACAGGGGGTGGCGTACCCGGGCTGGTTTTGGCCACACTGACGCCTTGGCGGTGGATTCTGGTTGACCGGGGAGGTCGTCGCGTGACTTTTCTCCGATGGGCGGTTCGCCAACTTGGACTGGAGGATCGAGTGGATGTGCAGTTGGCCGATGCCGTTGATATCGCCAGTGGTGAGCTTCGAGGCACGGTGTCCCTGGTGACTGCCCGCGGGTTTGCTCCTCCCGGGATCACGGCGGAATGTGCGGCCCCTCTCCTGGTTAAACAGGGAGTACTGGTGGTCAGCGAGCCTCCAGAGACCACCGGCGGGGGCGGTGAGGCACATCGATGGCCGGCTGGAGGGCTGTCTAAGCTCGGATTGCAGGATCTCGGAGGTTGGACCAGCCATCAGGTGGCTGGTCCAGCGGGTTACCGGGCCATGGTCCGAATCGGGGCTTGCCCAGATCGTTTTCCCCGGCGTTTCGCCCGACAGATGGCGGATCCCCTGTTCTGAGCACCGCCTTGACGAGCGATGATTCACGTGAAACATCTCGGAGCGAGCAGGTTGCTTGGGTCGGCATTCCGCAATCCGGCCGGGAAGTAGGTGTTTCACGTGAAACACTTGGACGGTTGCGGCACGAAAACTCGTTCTAGAACGAGGTTTTCCACAGGATGCTTGTCTTTTCCCACCGTTCTGGCCATGATGCCTGGGATGTCCCAAGAAACCCGTCGCCCACGCATCATCGCTGTCGCAAACCAGAAGGGTGGGGTCGGGAAGACCACGACGACCATCAACCTCGGTGCGTCCATGGCTGACGAGGGCAGGAACGTACTGATAGTCGACCTAGATCCTCAGGCGAACGCCACCACGGGTGTCGGCGTGCCTTCTCGGGATCTCGAGCAGTCGATCTATGACGTGATCTTGCAACAAGCGTCGGCGGCTGACGTGCGTTGTTCGACGGATATCCCCAACCTCGACCTGCTCCCCTCTAGCCTGGCCCTCGCTGGCGCGGAAATCGAGTTGGTGGCGGCCTTCAGCCGGGAATACCGGCTGGAACGGGCGCTTGCGGAGATCGTCGACGACTACGACATCGTCTTGATCGACTGCCCACCGGCGCTGGGTCTCTTGACGATCAACGCCCTAGTGGCTGCTCGTGAAGTTTTGGTACCAATTCAGTGTGAGTACTACGCCCTCGAGGGTCTAGGACAGCTCATCGGCAACGTGGACCTGGTCAAGGCGAACCTCAATCCTGATCTTGAGGTGTCGACCATTGCGCTGGTCATGTATGACGCACGGACCAAACTCTCCGAACAGGTGGCGGACGAAGTTCGAACCTTCTTCGGCACCAAGGTATGCCGTCAGATAATTCCCCGATCGGTCCGGTTGTCTGAGGCGCCGTCTTTTGGCCAGCCCATCAACATGTATGACCCGACCAGTCGTGGTGCCGTGGCGTATCGGGAACTGGCGCGTGAGGTCCTCAGAGGGCCAGCGAAGCCCGTTTCCGGCCAAATTATTGATAACGATGAGAATGGTGAGTCGGAGGCCGGCTCAGAGGAGGTCCAGGCATGAAGAAGGGTGGATTGGGAAGAGGCCTTTCCGCACTGATTCCCGAAGGAGGGGCCACGAGCCCCGGACCCTCTGGGACTCAGGCCGACCCGCCGATTGAAGAGGTACCTCGGGGGGGGACCCCTTCCGCCCCCGGTGAGGCCACCGCAGCGCCATCGGTCCCTGTGGAGGCGAGTGGCGTTGCTGATGACCTGCATCTTGAAATGGTGGCCGTGTCAGCCATCGAGCCAAATCGCTACCAGCCCCGGAGGGTCTTCGATGATGAAAAGATGGCCGAACTGACGTTATCCATCCAGGAGATCGGTGTTCTCCAGCCGGTTCTCGTGCGCCGGACCGAGGACGGCCTTGAACTGGTGGCTGGGGAGCGTCGCTGGCGAGCGGCTCGGCGGGCCGGGTTGTCGGCCATACCCGCGCTGGTCCGGGATGTCGGTGATCGGGACAGTCTCGAGCAGGCCATTGTCGAGAACGTCCACCGAGATGACCTCAATCCACTGGAGGAGGCCTCGGCCTTCCATCGTTTGATGGACGAATTCGGGCTTACACAGCACCAGGTGGCGGTACGGGTGGGTCGTAGCCGACCGGCGGTGGCCAATGCGCTTCGGTTGCTCCATCTGCCCGACACCGTCCAGCAGATGATCATGGAGGGTCTCCTCACTGCTGGGCACGCTCGAACCCTGGCTGGGCTGGGTGACCATCACCTCTTGGAGCGTCTGGCCTCCCGAGTGGTCGACGACGGCCTCTCGGTTCGCCAGGTCGAGGATCTGGTGCGGGCTCTCGACGAGGTCGAAGAGCCGGTTGTGGATCCGATCGTGTATCCCGTGCCTACGCCTGATGCAGCACTCCTGGAGGTCGAACGGATCCTCGGAGACCGGTTCGATACCAAGGTTCGGGTGCTTACGCGGGGGCGCAAGGGGCGGATCGTCGTCGAGTATGCCGATCGGGACGATCTGCAGCGCTTGTTCGAGCTTTTGGGTGGCTGACCTGCACTGATATGTCATATCCTGCGGATGGGATTAGATAGGACTCGCGGTCGGATCAGCCAGCCAGTCGGTAACGGCCGAAGCCAGACAGTCGGCAATCTCCGCGGTGGCGAGGACGATGGTGGACGCGGGTGCGAGGGTGCAGAGCACGGCTGGCATCCGCGTCTGACGGAGGATTGGTAGTCGTCGACCCGTACAGGTGGTGCTCACGATCTCATCGGTAGCTGCTTCCAGATGGATCCGCAGCGCCCGGTCCAGTGCATCGGCACAACGATGAGCCAGGCGAAAGCCCCCTTCGGAATGGAATCCAACTGTGGAAAAGTAGTCTGTTCTACATTGGGAATGATTCTCAAGACGGAGGCCAAGGTAGATTCCGGCGTCGAATTCGTTGGCAGTTTCCGCCTGAAGGGACGCGTCGGGCTGATCCAACTCCAGAACATGGGCGCCACGGGCCCGAAGGAGGCGGGTTAGTGCCCCGGCCAGAGCGGCGGTTCCGCCAAACTCACCAATGGCGATTCGTTGGTCGACGAGATCGGGTCGACTTCGACGGAGACGGTCCAGTTCCCGCACCTGGGCCACTGGTTGCCGCCCTGCGGTCCGTCCCAGAAGGCGTCGGAGTCCGTCCACGGTAAGCGGCCCGGCGATCCCGTCCGCGGCGAGGCCGATGTTCCGTTGGAACTCAGACACTGCTGACGTGGTGTCCGGTCCGAGAATGCCGTCGATCCGGCCGGCGTCGAAACCCAGGCTTCCGAGGCGTAACTGCAGGTCAGCGACGTCATCGCCCCGGAACATCGGAGTGTGGAGGTAGAGGTGGCGGTCACCGAGGCGGTGGCCGGCCTCGACGAGGGCGGCATGTGTCGCGTCGTCGACCGTTCCGTGTTCGTCGAGGCCCCGCTCGGCCTGGAAGGCAAGCAGTGCCCTGGTGGTGTCGGGTCCGAACGAGCCGGCAACCACCTCGTGGTGATCGACCGGATGGCCGACGTCGGCCAGACGGTGGTGCAGGTCGTGGATCGTCGGATCATTGGATCCGGTCACGGTCAGGACCGGATCCGTGGTCGGTTGCAGCCGGTGGTCTGTGCGCCGAGCCGAGACCTAGAGGTGGGGGGCCAGTTCCTCGAGCAGTTGGGGCTTGCCCTTGGCTCCCACGATCCGAGTGGCCGGCTGGCCATCAGCGAACAGGATCAGCGTCGGGATACTCATCACCTCGAAGCGTCGAGCCAGATCCGGCGCTTCGTCGACGTTCACCTTGGCGATCCGGATCGAGCTGCTCTGTTCGATGGCAATCTCCTCCAGGATGGGGGCGATCATCTTGCATGGGCCGCACCACTCAGCCCAGAAGTCGACCAGCACCGGTTCGGTGGCGGAGCCGATCTCCTCGTCGAACGTGGTTTCTGACAGGTTGGTGATGGTGCCGGCCATGGGGTCTCGCTTCCCTCGGGTCCCGGAGGACAAGTTGGTCGTTGCCTCTGCCGTAGGTCGTCGATCGGTGACGGTCAAGGAAAGGCCTCTCGAGGAGCGTAGGCCGTCGAGGGGTGATCAGTCGGTTCGGCTCTCCAGCCAACGCTCAGCATCGATGGCGGCCATGCATCCCGAGGCCGCAGCGGTGATGGCCTGCCGGTAGGTGTGGTCCTGGACGTCACCACAGGCGAACACGCCATCGACGTTGGTGGTCGAACGGTCTGCACCGGTCACCAGGTAGCCCGCCTCGTCCATGTCCAGAATCCCGCTGAACAGGTCGGTATTGGGGCGGTGGCCAATGGCAATGAACACACCGGTCACCGGTAGCACGCGTTTCTCGTCGGTCACCGTGTCCCGTAGGGCCAGGCCCTCGACCTTGGACTCTCCAAGGACGTCGTCGACCGTGGAGTTCCAGGCGAACTCGATCCTGGGGTTGTCTATGGCTCGCTGCTGCATGATCTTTGACGCCCGCAGCTCGTCGCGACGATGGATCAGCGTCACCTTGGAGGCGAACTTGGTGAGGAATCCGGCTTCTTCGAGCGCGGAGTCCCCGCCACCGACAACGGCGATTTCCTGATCACGGAAGAAGAAGCCGTCACAGGTAGCACACGTGGAGAGCCCGTGGCCGATCAGCCGTTGCTCGGCCTCCAGCCCCAGCATGACCGACCGGGCTCCGGTCGAGACGATGACGGCATCGGCGGTGTGAGTGGGTTCAGCAGCGTCGGGGTCACCGATCCAGACTCGGAATGGCCGTTCGGCAAAGTCGACCCGGGAAACCTTGGCCGTCACGATCTCGGCACCGAATCGGGCGGCCTGGGCCCGCATGTCGCCCATGAGTTGGGGCCCCATCACCCCTTCTGGGAAGCCGGGAAAGTTCTCGACCTCGGTGGTGAGCATCAATTGACCACCGGGTTGATCACTATTCGACGAAGGTTCGCCCTCGATGACCAGGGGAGCGAGGTTGGCTCTGGCGGCGTAAATGGCTGCGGTCAGGCCAGCGGGCCCGGATCCGATGATCACGATCTCGCGGTGGGACGCGACCTGTCCAGATACGGGTCCAGATACGGGTTCAGATACGGGTTCAGACACGGGTACTCCAGAAGGGAGAGAGATTCGGGGTCAGGGACTCCGGCGGGACCAGAGGAGTCCACCGAGTGCGCAGCAGGTTGCACCGAGGACGAGATGGGCCGACCAGCTTTCACCGGGAAGGGCGATGTCGAGGAGGCGGAACAGGCCGATGCCGGCCAGGACGGCCGCAGCGACGGCACAACACACCATGACGAGTCCAAACACCAGGCCCCGGGCGAGGGTGATGATCGGCCGTGTGGTGACGTTTCGAACCTGGTCGACCACCTTGACGAACCGGTCGACGAGCGACGAGGCCCAATCGTCCCGAACGGGGGTCCCGGGGGTGGGGTCCTCCGTGGAGTGGGGGTCAACCGGTGTAACCATGGCGGCGAGCCTACCGATCACCTTCTGGGCCGCCGTCGGCGCTGGTTGCAGACGACCAGTCCGGAACAGGGGAATGGGACGGGAAACAGGTCGATCAGGGACGGAGCGTGAAGCAGAGACCGACCACGCCGGGTCCTCCGTGACTGGCCACTACCGGTCCGATCACTCCCACCCGGATGATCGAAGGGTCCACCAGGTCGGACAGCATGGTCACTAGGTCGTCCACGTCGTCAGCCTGGGCATGCATGACGGACAGGGTCTCGATCTCGTCGACATGATCGGCTACCCGGTCACGCAACCATGCCAGGGACTTCTTCCGGGTGCGTTGGCGGCCGGCCTCCTCGACGACGCCGGAACTGACGTCGATGAGGGGCTTGATGGAGAGCATGCTCCCCAGCAGGGCCTGAGCGTTGCCGATTCGACCACCCTTCTTGAGATTCTCCAAGGTATCGATAGCGGCGAACACCCGTGTGCGGTCCCGAATGTCTTCCGCCAGGGCCACTACCTCGTCGGCTGACGCGCCGCCGGCAGCTGCGATGGCGGCCGCAAGGACCATGACACCCTGTCCGGCGGTGACCGATCGGCTGTCCACGATGCGAACGTCGCCGTCTACCTCGCGGGCGCCTAGTTCCGAGGATTCCATGGTGGCCGACATTCCACTGGAGAGGTTGATGCACACGATGGCGTCAGCACCCTCGTCGAGGCGACGTCGGAACACTGCGGCGAATGCACCGGGAGACGGTGCGGCGGTCTGGGGAAGCTCATCGGACGACGCCATGCGGCGGTAGAAGTCGTCGACGGACAGCTCTTCGCGGTCCAGTTGGACGTCTTCGCCGAATCGGATGCTCAACGGAACCAGGTCGATGCCGTGGGCTTCGATCTCGGCCTCGGTGAGGTCGCAGGCGCTGTCAGTGACGATGCGGACGGTCATGGGCTCTCTCCAGGTCTGGTGCGCGCCGAGCGTAGTCGGGCTGAGCGAACCCACCAGATGGCCAGGACGGCGAGTGCACCGACGAACAACGCAACACCGACGCCCGGGAGGCTGGTGGTACGCACCATGAGTTGTGTCGACCGGAGCTGGAGGAGTCGGGCGTCGTCGGGGGATCGGACGGTGACCTGGAGGCGGGCGTCACCTGACGTCCTGGCCCGGACGGGCACGGCGATCCGGTTGCGACCGGGGACCAGCACGGCCTCGATGACGTCACCGTCGGGGAAGTCGATCCGACCGTCGCTCTGGAGGACGAGCACCACCCGTGCGTCGGTGTTCAGGCCGTTGTGAATGGTGAACGGCAGGTCGGCCCGGTGTGCCGTGAGCCGGACGCTCTGGTCCGATGGGGTGGTGAATGCGTCGAGGACACCGGACACCGTGGCGTACACGGCCGCGAGGTACGCGCCCATCGCATCTCCGTCGAGTTCGGCAGCCGCGGTGACCTCCAGAAGGTCATTGAGAGCCGTGGCGTCGGGGTGGGGGCCACCCAACATGGCGGTGTAGGCCGCAACCGTGGTCTCGGCGAGGCTTCGGTCGGTGGCCCGCCGTGAGACCGATGTGACGGGGTCCGGCCAGAGGTCGTAATTGATGGCGGCCGCTGCATCAGCGGTCAACGACGCCTCGAACAGGTCTGGGAGCGGCTGCAGGTGGAGGAAGGGCGCGTTCTTCAGAACTCCGAGCACCAGGCCCAGAGTGAGGGCGTCGATGGCCAGATCGTCGGGCATGGTGATGATGGCCGTCCGGGTCACCGTGGGGTCCGACCAGGCCAGTAGAGCTAGGTCGGCCACCAGTTGCTGGGCGGCAGATACCGATCCCCGGGGGTCGACCAGGTGCCGGGCCAGATCGGGATCGGATACCAGCGCCGGGTAGGCGACCCCGGACGCATCAAGGAGTCGGGCGGGATGGGTGGAGCCGTGTGACGCGGTGATCGGACGGGGGTCGAGGTGATCAGCTGAGACAACGTGGTAAACGGTTCCCAGTCGGCTTAAAAGATTGAGGGTGGAGGGAACCGCGGTGGGTTCGAGCACGGCGACTGATCGGTCGGGGGCGGCGCCGAGGTGTTCGGTCAGAACCTGGTCGCCGTGGTCGAGTAGATCCCGGTGGACGTCGGAGCGTCCGGCCTGTCGCCATGCCTCGGGATCGGCGGTCACAAACGGCGATGACCGGAGATGAAGGCCGCCGGACTGTACGGCTGTTGCTAGATGGGCCAGGAGGCGGGCGTGGGCCAGGTCATCGGAGCGGGCCAGACCGGCCATGGTGGCTGGCGGCAGCCGTACGTCCACCGGTGCGCCGGGATGGTCGAGAACGGCGTTGGCCACCGCGCCGAGGTGTCGCACCGTCGCCTCGTCCAGTTCGATTCGCCCGTCGGGGCGAAGCGGTGGCGGGCCGTCGATGTCCAGCGAGATACCGACGAGGAGTGGTCGTTGGGCGGCTGCTTCGCCAGCGGGCACGATCGGAAGATGGATCACCGGGGTAACTAGTCGGTCCAGTAGGTGGCCGTTGGCGGCCACTAGTTCGACGGTCAATGGGGAGACCTCGCCGGGTCGCGAGCGAAGGATCCCGTTGGGACCAACCGGCAGGGTGAGCGAGGCCACGCCGGCCGAGTTGATGACGTCGGAGACGTCGATGGTGAGGGTGGACTCCGGGGCTCCGAGTACCGGATCGTCCCGGAGGGCTAGAAGACCACGACGATCCACCGGGTGGTGGAGGCCGAGGCGGAGGCCGGCGCCGGTGGCATCTCCGGTGATCCGCAACTGGAGGGCCAGATCACCGTCGTCATCGATCCATGGCGACTGGGCAATGAGACCGAGGCTGGCCGAGTCACCGTCGGCCCGAGCCTGACCGGCCGTCGCCCCCGTGGATGCAGCCACCAGCAGGGCTGTGAGCAGGATCGTTATCAGGACCTTCTGCCGACTGGTCGGGTGGAGGGGCTGCTTGAGCCACCTCGTGGGGTTGGACGAGACGGCTGTGGTTGTTCGTCGCCGGCTCATCGAACCGGGTCTCCGGCCGGGTCGTCGATCACCCTGTGGAGGATGTCGAGGCCCCCCTCCCGCTCAGTGAATCCGTGACGGAGGTAGAGGGCACGTGCGCGGTCATTGTCGGGCTGGGTGTTCACCAAGACCTCATGGGCCCCCGTCTGGCGTAGCCAGCGAAGTGCGTCGACGACCAGGGCCGAGCCGACACCTTGGCCCTCGGCCGTTGGATCGACGGCCAGACGCTGGATGAATCCGATGGTGGTCGTTCGTCCGGTGATGGCGTGACCTATCACCGTGGAACCCGTCCATCGGGTGGCCCGCTGTCGGACCACACGTCGACGATGAGATGCGGTGGCCTGCCCAACCTCGTCGAGGGCAGCCCTGTCGAAGTGCCAGAAGGGTGAGAACGGGGTGAATGCTCGGTTGTCCAGTTCCAGCACGGCGTCACGGTGATGCCGACGGGCCGGTCGGGTCCGGGGACGGCCGGGGGTACGCCCAGTCCAGCGTGATCTCCAGCGGGAGGATGGGTTCGTCGGGTCGACAGGTCGACCCATGAGCAGGAGGTGTTCCTGAGGATTGAATCCACGTGCTGTGAATGATCGTTGGTCGATTGGTCCCAGCGCGGTGGTCATGACCTCTCGGACGCCTAGGGAGCCGAGGTAGTCGATGAGGTCGGACACGTCGTCGGGACGTGGTGGTGGCCCGTCCACGGCCACCACCTGGGTGGTCCGGGAGTTGCCACGCCATGGACTCAGACGGAAGATGGTGCCTCCGCTGGTCATGAACCGTTGGATACAGGGAACACCGGAACCCGGCAGCCCGACAGGCGGCTGGGCGACGCGACCCGAGGGGAAGGGTTCGTCGACGGAGGTTCGTTCGGTCCGGACGTCGATCCCGACAGGGTATGACTTGTCCGACTGGCCAGAGGGGTCGGAACCTCCGGGGGCACGGGGGTTACGCTCGCTAGATGTCGCTCCTCTTGGTGACCGACGAGCGGTTCCTGGACCACCGGGCGGGATCCCGACACCCAGAGCAGCCTGCTCGCCTGACGGCCGTGTGGGAGGGGCTGGATGCCGCGGGTGTCGATGAGGCGGTCATCCGTCGCGCGCCACGCCTGGCCGATGATGCGGACCTGATGGGCGTCCATCCGCCGGCGTACCTCGAGAAGCTGGCTGAGATCGATGCCGAGGGTGGTGGCCGGTGTGATCCCGACACAGTCATGGGTCCGAATTCCTGGATGGCGGCCCGACTGGCGGCCGGCGCGGGCCTGGTAGCGGTCGATGGGCTTCGTGCCGGTCACGCTGACCTGGCCTTCTGTGCGGTACGACCTCCGGGGCACCACGCCACGCCCGACCGGTCCATGGGGTTCTGTCTTCTCAACAACGTGGCGGTGGCCGCCTCTGCTCTGGCCGGAGTCGGTCAACGGGTGGCCATAGTCGACGTGGACGCCCACCACGGCAACGGCACCCAGGACGTCTTCTACGGCGATGACCGGGTGCTGTTCGTGTCGTGCCACCAGTGGCCGCTGTATCCGGGTACCGGCGCGGTCGATGAGGTCGGTACAGGTGTGGGAGTCGGCACCACGATCAACGTTCCCCTTCCCCCTGGTGCGGCCGGCGATGACTACCGCCACGTCATGGGGTCGGTGGTGGTTCCCGCCGTTGAGCGTTTTGCTCCCGATTGGTTGCTGGTCTCCGCAGGTTTCGACGCCCACCGGGCCGATCCGCTGACGGACATGGGTTTGACCTCGGCCGACTACGCAGACCTGGTTGTCGAACTGGTGGGGCTGGTCCCGACGGGCCGGGTGGTGTTGTTCCTGGAGGGCGGGTACGACCTTGGTGCACTCGCCGATTCGGCCGGAGCCACCGTGGCGGCCATCGTCGGCATGGATTATCGGCCCGAACAGGTCACAGGTCGAGGGCGCGGCGGTGTGGTCGGCGAGGTTGATGCCCTTGTGGTGGATTTGGTTCGACGCCACGGCTTGGAGGGCTGAACGGTGGACGAACTCTCCGCGATTCCTGATGGGACGTTTGACGACATCCGCGCTGCGGTGGCGTCGGTGGCCGGGCCATTCCACGCGGCCGGGCACGGTCTCTATCTGGTCGGCGGACTGGTCCGTGACCGGCTCCTGCGCGATGACCGGACGCCCGATCACGACCTGACCACTGACGCCACCCCTGATCGGATCCGGGAACTGGTGGCCGAAGTGGCTGACGCCGTGTGGTTACAGGGCGAGCGGTTCGGCACGGTCGGGCTGCGGGTGGGCGACGTCACCATGGAGATCACCACTCATCGAGCCGAGGCATACGTGAGCGACTCCCGTAAGCCGGTGGTGCGATTCTCCAGCGAGCTGTTCGAGGATCTGGCTCGTCGGGATTTCACGGTCAATGCAATGGCTGTCGACGTGGCTGACGGAATGTTGCACGATCCGTTCGGTGGTCGCGCCGACCTGGAGACCCGGACCCTGCGGACTCCGTTGGATCCGGTGGAGTCGTTCTCCGACGACCCGCTGCGGATGTTGCGGGCTGCCAGGTTCCTGGCCCGGTATGGGTTGACGCCCGCCGATGGCCTGGTGGACGCCGCTCGGGCCTTGGTGGATCGAATGGAGATCGTAGCGGGCGAGCGCATCCGCGATGAACTGTTCCGGTTGTTGCAGGTCGAGGATCCGACCGCCGGGTTCGCCTTGTTGGACGACATGGGCCTGCTGCCCGTCGTACTGCCGGAGGTGGCGGCACTGACCCCGCCAGTTCGTGAAGTGCTCGAGCGTCGGGTGGCCGCGGCGGATCCTGGGGACGCGGTGCTCCGTCTCGGCCTTCTCGTCCACGGTGCCGGGGGGCGGGAGTCCCTTGGGAGGTGGAGTTCGGCGTTCCGATTGTCGGGGCGCGAGGCTGGCCGTATCGGAACCCTGCTAGATGGTGCCGCGATGTTGGCCGAATCGGCACCCGATGGGTCGCCGTCGGATGAAGAGGTCCGTCGACTGGCGGCACGTGTGGGAGACCAGCTGGACGAGGTGCTGGCCTTCGCTGCTCTCGTCGGGGTGGGACCCGACGGTCCGGCGTTGGATCGCGCGGTGGCCCGGCTTCGGGGCCTGGGCGAACTCGACGATCTCGGACCGGGTATGGACGGCGCCACGGTGATGCGGCTGTTGAATCTGGAGGCAGGCCCCGGGGTGGGCGAGGTAATGGCCTGGTTGGGCGAACTTAGGCTCAGCGGGGGACGCCTCGACGATGCCGAGATCCGACGCCGTCTGCTTGACCACTGGGGGAGCGGCAACGGCTGATCATTGGTTGGACAGCCTTTCGAGGGAAGCCCGTCGAACGGGTGGCCTAGGGTGACGGCGTGACAGGTCGGCGAACCGGCGAGGCGAGACAGGTCAGAGAGGGCCTGCTCCCTGGACGACGTCCGGCCGACGTCGACTACCGCCTGGCTCGTCAGACCACCCTGAATGGTTGGCGCCGTGGTTCGTTAGGGCGGGACGTGTTGTGTGATGCCCAGCCCATGCTGCGCCGTAACGCCGTGGAGTGCGGCACGCCCACCTCGGAGATCTGTCCGGTGTGCGAGGACTACGAGGTGGCGCACGTGACCTACGTGTTCGGGCCCCGGTTGCCGGCCTTCGGGCGGTGTATCTCCACCCCGGGCGAACTGGAACGGCTGGATGCCCGGAAGGCCCATCTCACCGGGTACGTGGTTGAGGTCTGTGCGGCCTGTGGGTGGAATCATCTGGTGCGGGTCACCTCCTTGGGCCGCGGCTGAACCCTTCGGTTTTCTGGCGGCGGCGGCTGCTTCGCCATCGTGCTCGAAGGCGTGCCTTCGCCGGTGGCCGCGCAGATCACCGAGGCCGTTGACGTACCGACCATCGGCATCGGCATCGGTGCCGGGCCGGACTGCGACGGGCAGGTGCTGGTCTTCCACGACGTGCTGGGCCTCGAGCACCGGGTGGCGCCGAAGTTCGTGCGTCGCTACGCCGATCTCCATGTTGTCGGGGTTGACGCCATGCCGGCGTTCGCCGCCGATGTCCGGTCCGGAGCGTTCCCGTCGGTCGACGAGAGTTACTGGATGGCTGATGACGAGGTCGAGGCGTTAGGGCTCTACGGCGCAACCTGCCCCATTTTAGAAGCCGTACCAGAAGCCCTGTCACAGGCTTCTGCCATGGTGTCTGCGTGGATGCGAACCGAAGGCCGGTAACCTGCTCTCGCCCTTGTGGATGCCGGTCTGCCGGTGTCCACGGCGGCTCTGACAATCCGTTACCCCTGCCCCACCGTGGGGCCCCGGGCACGCCGCGGGCGATGTCCGAGACCAGAGGAGGTGAGTCCCCGCCATGCGGGTGTACGAACTCATGATCATCTTCGACGGAGACCTCGAGGCTGAAGCCTTGGAGGCCAGCCTGTCGAAGGTCACCGCAAACATCGAATCCGAGGGTGGACGCATCGCGTCTCTTAAGGATTCCGAACCCTGGGGCCGTCGGCGTTTCGCCTACCGGATCAACCACAAGTGGGAGGGCGTCTACGTCGTCCTCGACGTGGTGACCGATGCGGGCAACCTGGACTCCACGGATCGCATCCTCAGACTTGCGGACCGCAGTGAAGTGGTCCGCCACAAGATCATTCGCCTGCCCGATGCGGAGGTCGCACGACGCGGTTTCCTGGGTGAGGCGGAGCCGGCTGAGGCCG
Organism: Acidimicrobiales bacterium; assembly: GCA_014237715.1. Taxonomy (GTDB): domain Bacteria; phylum Actinomycetota; class Acidimicrobiia; order Acidimicrobiales; family MedAcidi-G1; genus UBA9410. The sequence continues at coordinate 48,677 of JAAZZG010000006.1, read as the reverse complement.
GTTGAGCACCGGAGAGAACAAATGGCATTCGACAACACTGTGACCATCGTGGGCAATGTGACCCGTGATCCCGAACTCCGGTTCACCCCGAGCGGCGCCCCCGTGTGCAACTTCGGTGTGGCCTGGAACACGAAGTCCAAGACCGGGGAGGAGAGCGTCTCCTTTTTCGACGTCGCCTGTTGGCGTGACCTGGCTGAGAACGTGGCCGAGTCCATCACCAAGGGCATGCGCGTCGTCATCTACGGGCGGCTTGATCAGCGCTCCTGGGAATCCCAGGAGGGAGAGCGTCGCTCGAAGGTGGAATTGGTAGCCGATGAGGTGGCCCCCAGCCTCCGGTGGGCAACCGCCGAGGTGACCAGGACCGAGTTCCGCGGCGACGGCGGATCTGTCGCCCCGACCGGTGGTGGCGGCCAGACCGCTCCCACCCACCCGACCGATGAGGAGCCTTTCTGATGGCACGTCGTACCCCTCCCCGCCGATCCAAGCCCCGCGATGCGGGCAGGCGGGGCAAGAAGAAGATCAGCGCACTCGTCATCGGCAAGATTGAGTACGTCGATTACAAAGACACCGAGCTTCTCAAGAAGTTCGTGTCGGAGCGGTCGAAGCTCAAGGCACGTCGGATCACCGGTAATACCGAGCAGCAGCAGCGCGAGGTCGCCCGGGCGGTCAAGAACGCCCGTGAGATGGCACTGATCCCCTATACCAACCGCGTCACGACCCAGCGTCGTGAGCGTCGTAATGACGACCGGGGTGCCCGGGCCGATGGCCCGCCGCCGCGTCCGTCAGGTCCGCCGCCCGGCTCGGATGATGAGGCCGGTACCGACGAGACCGTCGAGGCGATCGACGACGTGGTTGCTGTCGAGGCGATCGACGACGTGGTTGCTGTCGAGGCGATCGATGACGTGGTTGCGGTGGACGAGGAGACCCAGTCGTGAAGGTTCTCCTGCGTTCCGACGTGGATGGTCTGGGCCGGACCGGCGACGTTGTCGACGTGGCTCGCGGCTATGCGCGCAACTACCTGGTGCCCAAGGGCCTGGCCATTGAGGCCGTGGCCGGCGTGACCGCGCAGGCCGAGTCCATGCGGCGCAAGCGTGCGCTCAAGGCAGCGTCCGACCGGACCGAGGCGGAGGCAACGGCTGCTCGGATCGCCGGTGTGGTGGTCCAGGTGACCGCCAAGGCCTCCGATGAGGGTCGTTTGTTCGGCTCGGTCGGCACTGTCGAGGTGGCCGAGGCTCTAACCGTGCAGGTCGGGCTCGAGGTCGATCGGCGGCAGCTCATCGGTGAGGTGATCAAGGAGGTGGGCTCGTATGAGTTCACCGTCGACCTCTATAGCGACGTGGCCGTTCCGGTCACCGTCGAGGTGCAGGCCGAGGCCTGATCCCCCGGTAATGACGAACGTCGGCCGGTCCAGGGCGAAGGCTCGGACCGGCCAGACGGTCGTCCACAGAAAGGCTCCGGTTTTCCCCGGTGAGTTACCGCACTATGGGGAGAAGTTCGGTGCTTTTCCTTCTGGTTCCCCACAGGGCATCGCGTGCATGCTTGTCCCCATGGGTGGGGTAGCGATCGGCAGCGTGGCGTGAACGCGCCGTCGTCTGAAATTCCGGAGCCCTCGGAACGCCTGGAAGAAGCATCGGAACAGTCGCCGGATGGGACTGATATGCAGCCCGATTCGCTCGGGGCGTCGCCTACCCTCGAACCGCCGCCGGCCCTCGGTGAGCCGCCGCCCGTCGAACCCCCCGAGTACGACGAGCCACCGCGTTGGGAGCCCTCCCCGGTGGGATCCTCGAGTGGATCGCGATCTGGAGGCCAGTCCCCGACTCGTCGAGTCAGCGGATCGTTGGCCTCGCGTGTTCCGCCACACAACCTCGATGCCGAGGCTTCCCTGTTGGGGGCCATGCTCCTCTCGCGCGACGCCATCGCCGATGCGCTCGAGGTAGTGGCTGCTGAGCATTTCTACAAGCCGTCCCACTCGCATGTCTTCGAGGCCATCTGTGGTCTCTATTCCTCAGGAGAACCAGCCGACTCGGTCACGGTGGCCGAGGCCCTCACCCGTTCGGGACTACTCGAACAGATGGGCGGGACGGGGCTCCTCCTGGAGCTCCAGGCTTCGACCCCGGCCACCTCAAGCGCATCCAAGTACGCCGGCATCATCCAGGAGCACGCCACCCTTCGCGGGCTGATCGGAGCAGCCAACGAGATCGCGGAAATCGGCTACGGCCGTCCCGACGATGTGGTCAAGGCCGTGGACGAAGCGGAGAACCTCGTCTTTCAGGTAGGGCAGGGTCGGGTCACTGACTCGATGGCCCAGATGCGCGACCTCCTGAGCTCCAACCTTGATCGGTTGGAGGACTTGTACGAGCGGGGTGAGGAGATCACCGGCACGCCCAGTGGCTATGACGATCTGGATCGGCTGTTGTCCGGTCTCCAGGACGAGACGTTGACCATTGTCGGAGCGCGTCCGGCCATGGGCAAGACCTCGTTCGCCCTGGGTATCGCCGCGCACGTCGGCATCCGCAAGGCGCTTCCGGCCGTGGTGTTCTCGCTCGAGATGAGCCAGTTGGAGCTCAGCCAGCGGATTCTCTGCTCGGAAGCCCGGGTCGACGCCACCAACATCCGCAACGGACAGCTTTCTGGCGAGGACTGGTCGAAGATCAACCGCGCCACCGGAAAGCTGGGCGACGCGCACATCTGGATCGACGACAATCCCAATATCTCGGTGATGGAGATCCGAGCCAAGGCGAGGCGTCTCAAGAGCCGGGTCGGCAATCTGGGCGTGGTGGTCGTGGACTACATCCAGCTCATGACCGGTCGCTCGTCAGCGGAGAGTCGCCAGGTTGAGGTTGCCGAGATCAGCCGTGGACTCAAGATCCTGGCCCGTGAGTTGCAGTGCCCGGTGATCGGGTTATCCCAGCTCTCCCGTGGTCTCGAAGCCCGCCAGGACAAGCGCCCGATGCTGGCTGACCTGCGTGAGTCGGGTTCGATCGAACAGGACGCCGACGTGGTGATCTTCCTGTACCGCGATGAGGTGTACAACCCGGACACGGCCGATGTGGGCATGTGCGAGGTCATCGTGGCCAAGCACCGTAACGGCCCGACCGGCACCGTCCGGCTGGCTTGGCTTCCCAGGTACACGCGCTTTGCCAACATGTCCCGGGCCGGGTGACAGAGTGTTTCTGGGCGAAAATCTGTTGAGCTGGCTGCTGTTGGCCCTCGGCGCGGCAATGGCCGTCGGCAACGCCATGGCATTAATCCGACCACCAGTCGGACGAGAAGAGGGCGACCTGGAGCGGGCGCCGTTGTGGCGCAGCCTGCTCTACATCGTCCTGGGTACGGCCGCCGCCCTATGGGCCGTGGCCACTCTCGCTGGCTGAACCACCGGGACGGTTGCCAACGGCTCCGGCTGGTCGTAGGCCCGGTCCACTACCGTCCGGGCCAGAGGCGACGGCGATGTCTGGAACGGAGACGACCATGGGACTGGATCAGGGGCTGGAGGAAGCCTGTGGACTTGAGCCGGGATACACCTGCGAATGGATCTGGGATACCACCGGCAACGAGGCGCTCGCCTCGCTCGTCGACTGGCTGATCGAGCGACCCTTGAAGGTCGTGGTGATCCTGATCGGCGCGTTGATAGTGAACCGGCTGGTCAAGCGAGCCATCGACCGTATGGTCAATCGCCTGGTCGAGACCCGCACCCAGGAGGAGACCGAGGCCGAGGGCTCGGCATCGGCCACACTGTCCCGTCTCGGCCGGCGGGCACGCGGAAAGCTCACCAAGATCCATGAACAGGCCGAGCGGTCCCGCCAGCGGGCCATGACCCTCGGTGCGGTGCTCCGAAGCCTCGCTGGCTTCTCGGTGTACGCCCTGGCGTTCATGGTGGCTCTCGGCGAATTGGGCCTCGACCTAGGTCCGTTAATCGCTGGCGCGGGCATCGTCGGCCTGGCCGTGGGCTTCGGCGCCCAGTCACTGGTCGCCGACTTCATCGCCGGGATCTTCATCATCATCGAGGACCAGTACGGAGTCGGCGACTACGTCGACGTTGGTGCCGCTTCAGGCACCGTCGAGCGGGTCACCCTGCGGACCACGGTGCTGCGAGACGTCCACGGGGCGCTCTGGGTGGTGCCCAATGGCGAGATCCGCCGAGTAGGCAATTCGTCGCAACTCTGGGCCCGCACGGTGCTCGACGTCGACGTGGCCTACGACACCGACATCGACCTAGCGGCCAGCGTCATCAAGGAGGTGGCCGACAGCGTCTGGCGAGAGGAAATCGAGTCGGCGACCATCATCGAGGAACCAGAGATCTGGGGCGTGCAGAACTTCGGAGCCGACGCCATCTCCATCCGCCTCGCCGTCAAAACCGAGCCGGGCGAGCAGTGGGCCACTGGTCGCCTCATCCGGGCTCGCCTGAAGAAGGCATTCGACACCAACGGAATCGAGATTCCGTTCCCTCAGCGGACCGTTTGGGTCAACCAGGTGTCGGAGCGACCGGCGGCAGCCGTCGAAACCACCCAGATCCGTGACGACCTGCTAGAGAACCGCTCAGGGAGCGACGGCGAGGAGTAACGGCCTGCCGTCAGGATCTCTGTTGGGAGGGCTCCCCGGTGGACGGGGCCCCGGAGATTAGGAGTCGGAGCGGTCGATGGCCCGCTGGTCGGTACCCAGATAACTGGCCAACACCTGTGGATCGTTTCGCACCTCATCCGGAGTGCCCTGTGCGATGACCTGTCCGGCCTCCAGGCAGTAGACCCGGTCGGATAGGGCCATAATCATGGGCATGTCGTGTTCGATCACGATCAGAGTGGCGTCCAGTTCCTGCTGGATCTGCTTGAGCAGTGGTCCGAATGCCTCGGTCTCCCGCTGGGCAATGCCGGCGGTTGGTTCGTCCAGACAGAGAACCTGTGCATCGAGCGCCAGTAGACCGGCCAGTTCCACGATACGTCGGGTCCCGGTCGAGAGGTCGGCCACGAAAGCATCGGAGTAGCGGCCAAGGCCCAGGAAGCCGATCAGGTCGTCGGCGTCGGACCGCTTGGACCGTTCTGCCCGGGTGGCCGAGGGGAGGTGGAGGGCGGTCGACAACAGACCGGTACGTCCCCGTGCTTCGAGGGCGACCTGCACGGTCTCGCGAACGGTGAGGTCGGGGAACAGGCGGGCTGCCTGAAAGGTCCGTCCTAGACCCAGACGCGCCCGGTTGGCTGAGTTCATTTGTGAGGCATCCCGGCAGAGGATCTCGATGGTGCCCTCAGACGGGGCGAATCCACCGATGGCGTTCATGAGCGTCGACTTGCCGGCGCCGTTGGTACCGATAAGGCCCACGACCTCGCCCGGTTGGGCGAACACGGAGGCCTTGTCCACAGCCCGGAGGCCACCGAAGGTGACCGATACGTCGGTGACCGCGAGGGCCGGGCCGGTCAGCACCGGACGTGCGGCGCTTCGGTTGAAGACCACCGCCGGGGGTACCGTCGTCCGCTCCGTGGAAGCCTCACCGAGACGCGCCTCGGCAAGTCGGAGCGCGGCATCGCGCGCCGCGTAGGCGATCTGGATCAGGCCGCCTGGGAAGTAGAGCAGCAAGATCAGCAGGCCGATGCTGGAGGTGAACAGCGGAACGAGGTCGTTGTCAGGCCAGAAGGCAGGCAGGCCGACCACCCACATGGCTCCAATGACCGGACCCATCAGGGTGCCCAGGCCACCGATTACCACCATGGAGACCAGGCGCAACGAGTCGCCAATCTGGAACAGGCGCTCGGTGTAGGGAATGTTCTGCACGAGGCCGCCGAGCAGGGCACCGCCTAGCCCGGCGATCCCACCGGCAAGTGCGAACGCCGTGAGCTTCGTACGTGACGGACCGACCGTGTAGGCCGCCGCGGTGTATTCGTTCTCTCGTACGCCGATGATTGATCGCCCGACACCGCTGGCTCGCAGGGCCCGCACGACGACGAGCACGAGGATCAGGACGGCGAGGCACAGGTAGTAGTACGAACGCTGGCTGTCCAGGTTGATCGGTCCGATGCTGCCCCGACGGAACGGGATGCTCTGGGTGAAACCACCGTTGAAGGCGGGACGTCGGAACACGTACTGCTGGGCGGCCAGGGCGAAGGCGAAGGTGGTCACGGCAAGCAGTAGACCCTTGACGCGGAGCGCGCCGAGTCCGATGAGGGCCGCTACCGCGGCGGCGACGAGAGACGCCAGCAGCATCGAGATCAGGTACGGAACCCGGGGAAAGCTGATCGTGAAGAAGTGCCAGTCGCCGATGCCGATGCCGACTTCGAGGCCCCGGTTGAATCCGGCAGCCATGAGAGCGCCGACGCCGGCGAACGTCATCTGACCGAGCGAGAGCTGTCCGGCCCAGCCGGTCACGATGGTCATCGACACGGCACACACGGCGAAAGCGATGATGCTGGCGTACAGCAGATGCCGGGACGGGCGGGTCACCAGGAGGGGCAGTACGACGGCGATGGCCAGCAGAAGGCCCAGGGCGATGGTTGACATCCGCCGGACCCACCAGATTTCCCGGAGTCGTTCCGGGATGGGTCGACGTCGGGCCGAGAAGGAGAACGATCCTTCGGACTCGGCGGCACCCCGGCTTTGGAAGGCCACGGCGACGGCCACCACGATGAAGAGAATGAAGTCGATCAGCCCGCCCTGTTCGAGAAACAGGAACTGCACGTGGGCCTGGGCCACGCCGATCAACAGGCCGGCGATGATGGCGCGGGGAAACGAGACCATGCCCGCGATCACCGCGGCGACCAGGGCCCTCGACATGGTGTTGGGTCCCAGGTTGGCCATGCCGGTGATCGAGCCACGGTTGCCCGAGAGCAGCAGCAGCGACACGCTCGAGAGCAGGCCGGCCACCGTCCAGACGAAGAGTTGAACCGTCTTGGGATCGATGCCCGAGATCCGTGCCAGGTCGGCGTTCGATGCCGAGGCTTGCACCGTCTGGCCGAACACCGTCCGGTTCAGAAACCACGACAGGCCAAGGGCTAGAAGGGGAACGAGGACGAGGATGGTGAGTTTCGGTCCGGTTATCCGCAGGCCGAAGACGTCGTTCCACTTGAATCCAAGGGGCACCGGGTAACGCTGGCCCCGGACCTTCTCGATGTCGGGGAACGAGGCCAGGACGGCCTGCATGAGCTGGGCCACACCAATGGTGGCCACCAGCACGATGACCCGGGGAGCGTCGAACAGGCGACGGATGATCGCCCGTTCGACGATGGCGCCCACCGAAATTCCGACCAGCAGGGCCAGGGCCAGGGCCGCCCAGTACGGGAATCCGTAGTTGATGACCATGACGCCCATGAGGCCTGAGGCAGGCAGGCCCATGTTGCCGACGGCCAGATTGATGACCCTGGTGGAGCGGTAGATGAGCACCACCCCGAGGGCCAGCAGACCGAAGACCATGCCATTGACGAGGCCGTCGAACCAGAGCTGACGGGTGGTCCAGACGGCCAGAACCACGGGGGAGGCGACCAGTTCCGAGGCAAGCACGTCCATTTCAGCCACCGTCCGTTCCGAGGAAGACGGCTCTGGCCAGGTCGTCGCGCTCGGCCAGCTCGGAGGCCGCGCCCTCGAACCGAACCTGGCCCTTTTCGAGGAAGATGGCCCGGTCGGCAATGGCCAGGGCCACGTTCAGCGACTGCTCGACGACGACGATGGTCTGACCGCGTTCCTGGAGGCGTTCGATGAGAATCAGGAGGTCCTGGACGACGGTGGGGGCCAGGCCGAGGGACAGCTCGTCGATGAGCAGGACCTCGGGCTCATGGAGCAAAACACGGGCCAGGGCCAGCATCTGCTGCTGGCCACCGGACATCGACACGGCACGCTGGCTCTGGCGGTTGGCCAGATCCGGGAAGAGGTCGAGCACGTCGGCGATGCGCCGTTCCACGTCAGCCTTGTCGGCCCGATGGACGTAGGCGCCCATGACCAGGTTTTGGCGGACGGTCATGTCGCCGAACACGCCCTTGCCTCCCGGCAGCTGCTGAATGCCGAGTCGGGACCGCAGTTGGGGCGACGAGTAGGTGACCGTGCGGCCGTGCAGTCGCACCACGCCCCGCTGGGGGACGCCTAGGCCACTGATGACCCGGAGGATGGTGGACTTGCCTGCACCGTTGGTGCCCAGCAGGGCCAGAGTCTCGCCCTTCTTTACCTCGAAGGCCACGTCGAAAAGGACCTGGACCGACCCGTAGGAGAAGTCCAGGTTGTTGACCTGCAGTGCGGGCACCTCGCCGTCGCCATCGGCCCGGCGCTGTTCGTCCTGTTCGTCGAGCAGTTCCTGGACGTTCAGGGAGAGGTCGCCGCGGATGTGGCGAGCGCCCCGGTACATGATCCAGCCGCCGATGAGGGCGCTGGGCACGGTCAGTACCAGCGTGGTGACGCGAGGCCCCCAGGAATCGGCGAACATGAACGAGATGAGGCCGCCGCCCGTGCCGCCGATGAAGAAGATGTAGAGGGTGATGAGCGCCGTGCCGGTGCCCCGAAGGCGATAGGGGACGATGGCCTGCATGAGCGGACCGACCATGGCGAACGCCGTGCTCAGCATGACCAGCGTGGGGATCGAGAAGCCGATGAACAGCGGAACGGTTGGCATGGCCCACTGGATGGGTTTGAAGATGGCTGAAAAGCCGATGAGTGCGCCCACCAGGTGCAGGGTCCGGGTCGGGTTCTCACGCCACATCCGGTCGAACTTGGGGCCCACGTAGATCAGGGCGCCGACGGTGGCCAGGCCGGCCACGGTGCCCCATGCTCCCCGTTCGAACGATTCGAGTCCGAACTCGTCCTCTAGCCAGAGGTTCTCCAGCACCGGGGCGGTGAACAGGCCGAAGCCCAGTGCGCTAAAGCCGACGACCACCGTCTTGATGGTCTTGATCTGCATGAGGCGGGAGAAGGCGGCGTCCATGGAGACGGGGAGGGGGTCGTCCTCGGTAAACGATTCGTCAAGCACGTCCTCCTTTTCCCAGCGTCCCCGCAGGGGCTCCTTCAGGAAGAAGGCTGCGATGGCGGCCACGGCCACTGGAATCCCAAGGAGGTAGTAGGCCCAGCGCCAGCCGTCGATCTCGCCTGGGCCATTGGCTGCTGCTGCAATGGCGCCTACGAGGATTGGGCTGGTCACGGCCAGGAGGCGACCGGTGCCCTTGTCGATGGCGCCGATGCGGCCACGGATGCCGATGGGGTAGGTATCGGCAATGACCGACGAGTGGACCGGGATGGTGTTGGCCTTGGCGATCCCGACGCCGAACCGGGCCCAGAAGAAGGTGAAGGCGTTCACCGCCCAACCTGACATGGCCACCATGGCGCCGAAGATGATGCTGGACCAGCCGATGATGGGGATCCGTCGGAACCGGTCGGCCGCCCAGCCCATGGGGATGGCGCCCAGTACCACAAAGGCACCGGATGAGCTGGCGATGAATGTGATGGTGCCGTCGCTGACCCCGAAGGTGTCGCGGATGTCGGGGGCCAGCACGGAGATGGCGGCCATCTGGAGTTCGTCCAGCGAGTTAAGGATGGCCAGTACGACGAAGGTCGCTGCGCCGCCACCCATAGCGAGCCCCTTCTTCAGCGACAGACCGGCGCTGTTGACCCCTGGCAGCAGCTCATCGGGGAACATGATCTGGTTGGCTTCCTGCTCGGCGTGGCGAGCGGCCTCTTCGGCCAGTACAGATGCCGCGAGAGACGCGGCGTTGCTGCCCTCGCCTGTCTCGCCGGGGGTTTCCCCGGAGGACATTGACTCCTCGGTGTGTTCTTCGGTCACGGTGTTCGCATCCCCCGGTTCCCGCTCAGCTGCGGAGGACATCCTTCCATGCGGCTTCTCGGTCGTTGGCCGGTTCCCGTGGGAGCCCCAGTGACCGTTCGGCCAGATTGTTCTTCTGGACCTCGGTGGTGCCTCCGCCGATGGAAATGGCGAAGCGGTTCAGGACCTCGGCTCTGACCCACGTGCCTTCCCGGTCGTCGGTGACCGGACCGGCAATGGCTGATGGGCCGGCCAGGTCGGCGGCCAGGTCACCAGTCAGAACCTTGGTGCCGGCGGCCAGCAACTTGGTGAGTGCTGGATCGAAGGGGGGTCGTTGTCCGTCTCGGACCGCAGACTGGATCCGTTGGCCCATCAGGCTCTGGAGGCGTTCCCGGCTGATGATCAGGGCCAGGCGTTGGCGGACGGTGGGATCGTCGAGTCCACCGTGTCGGGCGGCGAGGTCACGGAGGCGGTCCGAGGCTGGAGCACCTCCGCCGCGACCGATGAACGCCGCCTCGTTGGCCAGCACGGTGCGGGTTGGAGTCCAGCCTCCGTGAACCTCGCCCACCATCTGGTCGGTGGGGATCCGGACGCTGGAGAGGAAGACCTCGTTGAAGTGCGACGACCCGTTGGCCTGCACGAGGGGTCGGACCTCGATGCCCGGCGAGGTCATGTCGACCAGTAGGAAGGTGATGCCACGGTGCTTGGGGGCATCGGGATCGGTGCGGACCAGCAGGAAGCCCCAGTCGGTGAACTGGGCACATGAGTTCCAGACCTTCTGGCCGTGGACCACCCAGTGGTCGCCGTCCCGTACAGCCCGGGTGGAGAGGCTGGCCAGGTCCGAACCGGCGCCCGGTTCACTGAATAACTGGCACCAGGCCACCTCGCCGCTGAGCAGAGACGGGAGGAACCGGGCCTTGAGTTCATCTGATGCGTGGGCCAGCAAGGTGGGTCCGAGCATGGCGATGGTGGCGCCGATGAAGCCGGGGTGGGAGCCGTAGTCCGCGGATTCTTCTCTAAGGATGCGGTCGGTCCATGGTGGGCGGCCACCGCCGCCGAACTCGGCAGGCCAGGTCAGACCGGCCCATCCGTGGTCGGCCAGAGTCCGCTGCCAGGCACGACCATGTTCGAAGTACACCTTCGCCTCGGCGTCGTCGGGGAAGCCGGACACCTGCCAGGGGTCGATCTGGGTACGGGGTTCGGCGTGTTCAGCTAGGAAGGAGCGCGACGCGGAGCGAAATTCGGCCTGTTCAGGAGTGTCCTCGGGGCGGTCCGACACGTTGGGTAACGCTACTCCCGTCTGAAATCTGACGGATCATCAGAAATGAAGGTTTTTTGCTGGTGTTCGGGCCCTCAGGCCAGTGGGCCAGTCATTCCAAGGGATCGGTGTCGTCGACTTGCTCGAAGACCCGCTTGACCTTGCCGACCTCGGTGCGCGGCATAGAGCCCTCGGGCACCATCTCGACGTCGGCTCGGATTCGGATGCGTTCCGTGATCATCCTGGCCAGGCGTTCGGCGCCGGCGACCAGGTTGGTGGCCGAGCTGGCCGCTGTCGTGGCCTCGGCGCGAACCCGGAGTTCGACCATGGGACCCCGGCGGTCCACGACGATGGCGTAGTTGGCACCCACGTCTGGATCGTCCATCAGGACGGCCTCGATCTCGCGCGGGTACACGTTGATGCCCCGGATGATGAGCATGTCGTCGGCCCGCCCGGTGAGGCGGGCCATCCGGGTCCAGTGGCGGGTGCCGGGCCCGGCCGTGTCACCCGTATCGGGGAGGATCCGGGTGATGTCGCCGGTGCGGTACCGAAGCATCGGCATGGCTTCCTTGGTGAGCGTGGTGATAACCAATTCGCCGAACTCGCCATCGGGTAGGGGCTGACCGGTGGCCGGATCCACAATCTCGGGTAGGAAGTGGTCGTCGAAGACGTTCAGGGCACCGAGGTCATCGGGGGCCTCCATGGCTACGCCGGGGCCGATGATCTCCGATAGGCCGTAGATGTCCAGTGCGGTGAAGTTGCCGCCCCATGCCTCGTGGATGCGCTCGCGCATGCCCTCGGACCACGGTTCGGCGCCCAAGATGCCGATCTCGACGCCGAGTCGGTCCCGGATGCCCAGGGCATGGGCCCGTTCGGCCAGAACGAGGCAGAACGAGGGCGTGGCCGACAGCACCCGACTGCCCAGGTCTTCGAGGAGCTGGAGTTGGAGGGCGGTGTTGCCACCCGACACGGGCACGACGGTGCAGCCGAGGCGCTCCCCGCCGTAGTGAAGGCCGAGGCCACCGGTGAACAGGCCGTAGCCGTAGCCGTTGTGGAGGATGTCGTCGGATCGGGTGCCGGCCAGGGCAAGGGCCCGGGCATTCACCTCCGCCCAGATGGCGAGGTCAGCGGGGGTGTAGACGACAATCGTCGGCTTCCCGCTGGTGCCGGAACTGGCGTGGAGACGGGTGGTGGCCTCCACCGGGATTGTGACCATGCCCAACGGGTACTGGTCGCGGAGGTCCTGCTTGACGGTGAACGGCAGGCGGGTGAGATCGTCCACCGAGGTGATCGACGCCGGGGCGATGTCAGCCAGACGTTCGGACCAGAAGGCGTTGTCGCCGGTGGCCAGTCGGTCCACCAGCGCGGACAGGCGTTCGCCCTGCAGTGAGCGCTTCTGCTCTGCGGGAAGACCGATGGTGTCCACGGGGTCGAAGGGGAGGGGCATCAGGGGATCCTAACGATCGGTCTCCTAGATAATCAAAGGTTTGACTGCTTGCCGTCTGGGCGGTGTGTTCAGTCAGCCCGGACGATTGCTCCGGCCACGATCAGGTCCCAGACGGCCAGGCCGACTGACTTGAACAAGGTGATCTCGTCATCGTCTCGTCGCCCAGCGGTTCCAAGGCAGAGTTCGGCGAGGTCACCGGCCACCGCATCGAATGACCAGTCGCCGGCCTCGGCGGGCACCATCAGGTCACCGGCCTCGTGGGCTGCGGCATGGCGGTCATCGACGAAGACCGTGGCCCTGGCCAGCAGCTCGGCCTCGACCTCCCGGCGGGCCGTCGAGTAACTGCCGACCAACCCCACGTGGGCGCCCGGACGGACGGCGGTCGTGGGAATCACCGGCTCGGTCGACGAGGTGCAACCGCACACCAGGGCACACCCCGCGGTCTCCTCGGGCGTTCCGCTCACCAGTTCCCGATCGCCAGCCAACGCCTGCACGTCGGGGTCGGCCACGAAGCCGACCGCCGAAGCGGCAGTTCGACCGGACACCACGATGCGGTCGATGCCTGGTCGCACCACCAGCATCGCCTCGATGTGGCCTCGGGCTTGGATACCGGTGCCGAACACACCGAGCGTCGTCGCATCTCGACTAGCCAGGAGGTCTGCAGCCAGAGCCGAAGCCGCCGGAGTACGCAGGGTGGTCAGCGCCGAGCCGTCCAGCGTGGCCGCCGGCACCCCGGTCTCCCGATCGCAGTAGAGGTAGAAGCCGTGGATGAGGGGTAGTCCCCGGTCGCGGTTGCCCGAGACGACGTTGACGATCTTCACTCCGATCCCGGCTGGTGACACCGCCGGCATCATCAGGAAGTCGTCGCCCGGGCCGAGCGGTACCTGAGCCCGGGGGTGGAGCTTGCCCAACTCCCGGCTGCCCTCCCGGAGGGCCTCGATGCAGGTCGGCATGTCGACCACCGCTCGGATGGCCTTGGCATCGAAATGGGGGAGGCCTGTCATAGCGGGGCCGGTATTGAGCGACGGGTCATCGGAACAAGAATCCCAGGTTCATGGGATCATGTGGGTCGAGGTGGAAGGTCGTGGTGGCGTGCCGATGGGCCGAGCCCTCCACGCTCGGGATGATCCCGGTGCTGGTAGCTGCCTCGACCCGGGCGTCGAACACGCCACCGGCCACACCCTCGTTTAGGAAGGTGGCGCCGACATCGAGGTCACCGGCATCGTGGAGCAGAGCCAGTCGGGCACAGGTTCCTGACCCGCAGGGCGACCGGTCGACCTGACCGTCGGCGAAGATCGTCACGTTTCGCTGATGGAGCGACCCGCAGTTCGACATGACCGTCTCGTGGAGAATCGTGCCGTAGAGGCCGGACAGCCGGTTGTCGGTCGGATGGACGACTGACGGGTGATCGGCCAGCTCCGCCTTGATCTCCCGACCGAGGACGATCAGTTGGTCTACGTCAGAGGGGCAACAGGAGACGGACAGCTTGTCAATGGACACCGAGGCGTAGAACGCGCCGCCGAACGACACGTGGGCGGTCACCGGTCCGAGATTGGTTTGCACGGTGAGGTCGCGGGCTGTCACGAAGGACTCGACGTTGGTGAATCGCACCGAGGCCACCCGGCCCGCCTCCATTCTGGCGACGGTGTGCAGGCGTCCCGACGGAACGTCGACCACCACCGGTGCCTCGCCGTCGGTAGGTACCTGGAGGCGTCCGGTGTCGATGCCCCAAGTGGCCATGGCGATGGTGCCGTGGCCACATGCCGTCGAGAAGCCGTCCTTGTGGAAGAACACCACGCCGAGATCGCCGGCCGCTCCACCAGCGGGTTCGTTGGGAGGTACGACCATGCCGCCGTACATGTCGGCGTGCCCGCGTGGTTCGTGGATCAGGAATCGTCGGTAGTCGTCGAGGTTGGCCATGGCCCACGACCGACGGTCCAGCACAGTGGTGCCCTCCATCGGGCCCAGGTCGACGATGCGGAACGGCTCGCCGGCCGTGTGGTAATCGTCGGCGACGATCACCTCGTCGGGGCCCAGCACCATGGTCGCGAACCGTAACGCGGACGGGAGGGGTCGTCGGGTGGGCAGGTCGGTGGCAGCAACTACCAGATAGCGGCGGGGTCGAGGTCGAGTACCTCGCGCATCCTCGACAACAGTGGACCAAAGGCATTACTGCGAGTCGTCCGACCGGTTGGGGTCGCCCGGTCGGACGGTGACAGGTCGATCGATGAGAGGTCGCCGTCGAAGCGGGCTCGGACTCGGTCAGCCCACTCGGGCATTCTGGAATCGAACGGTGCGATCGTCACGCCTGACGCCACCGCCTGGACCTCGCCGGCCACCGGGTCGAAGAGGCCCACGGCGAGGGGGAGCAGGTCGGTCAACGCCGCCCGGAGCCGGTCGCCAGCACCGGGTGCCGGTAGCAGCACGTCTAGCAGGCCGTCGGCGTGGCGACGGTGGAACCACTCCTCGCGTTCAGCACGGGCAGCTGCGCCGGCGAGTGGTTCGAGTGTGGACTCGGCAACGAGCTCCCATCGGAGTTGTTCGGCGGTGTCGTAGAGCCAGTGCCGAACTAGCGCATGGGCCCAGTCGTCAGTGGTGGCCTCTACCAGATGTGCCGAGCGCCACCGTGAGGGGTCGGGGTCGAAGGCCAAAGCGTCGAGTCGCCGGTCGTCGATGCCTCCCTCACGGTTGGGGTCTCCTTCGCCGGCCACGATGGCGTACAGCGTGGCGGCGTGACCTAACTCATCCTGCCCGATGGAGCTGAAGGCCAGATCCTCCTCGAGGAACGGGGCCACGCCGATCCACTCGGTGTGCTGCTGGCCCATCAGGTGCTCGTCGTCGGCGAAGGCCAGGACGAACTCCCGGATGTCGGCGTTCCACGGGCCGGTCATGATGCATCCTCTCCGGTGTATTTCTGTGCCTCGCGGAGGCGCTTCCGCCGTTCGGCGATGCGTTCGCCGTCGTTGTGGCGGTGGGGCTTGTCTGCGTTGGGGGCAACGAAGTCGGTATTGCCCACCACCAGATGCTCCCGGTCGACCAACCACAACCGGTCGGCCTCGGCTCGGCGCAGGTAGGACTCGCGGGCCAACACGAGGGCCAACTCGTCGTCGGGTGCGTCCAGCGACCCGGCATGGCGGTACTCGTCCCGACCGTCCTTTTTGAGGAACACCTCGTAGCGCTTCATGGTGTTGGCGGGTCTAGGCCCGCATCACCTCCACGACCTCGGTACACGAATGGCACACGTGGACAGCCCGACACCGACTGGGGCCGAACATCGACTCTTCGGCGGTATCGCCGCCGCAGCGAGGGCACGGCACGGGGCCGGCACCGATGCGGACGGCAACCGTGAACTCTTCAGCCATGGTCCGTCGGGCGGTACCGGTCAGGCGTTCCACGGTCCACACCGGACCGCTGAGCCAGCGGATGTCCACCCGGGGGCCGGTCACCCCGCCAACGGCGGCGACGGCCGCGTGGACGTCCTCGGCGATCATGGCCAGTGCGGGGCAACCCGAAAAGGTCGGCACCAGGCCGACCACCACGTCGCCGTCTGGCCGCACCTCGACCGACTCCAGAAGGCCGAGGTCGACAATGGAGATGCCCGGGTACTCCGGGTCATCCACTGTGGCCACCGCGGCTCGCACGGCCTCCACGGTCGGGATCGACGTCATGCTGGGGCTCCGGCGGCCCGGTCGGGTGCGTTGTCCATGGCCTCGCGCACCCAGCGGGTGTCGGCCCAGTTGGCGGCTGCCTCGCCGATGCGTCGGGCCGAGTCGGGCCCGCCCATGGCCAGGGTGCGCTTCAGCGGTTCCCAGTCAATGGGACCGGCAGTCCACGTATCGGCCTCGGCATCGTGGACGAGGCCTGGATCGGGAATGGTGAATCCGTACGAGATAAGCATCGGTGCGAACTTCTGTACCCAACGGGCCCGTAGCACCTCGTTGCGTTCTGACTTGATGTGCCACCGCAGCAGCACGTCGTCGGGCTTGGAATCAGGCCCGAACAACTGCAGGGCCGGCCACCACCAGTTGTTCAGCGACTGCTGGAACATGACCTGCTGGAAGTCGGTGCCCTCGGCGATGAGCATCATCCGCTCCTCGCCCATCCGCATGTGGAACCCCTCCTCGGCAATGATCCGCTTCAGGATCCGCCGGTAGGGGCCGTAGGAGCAGTTCTTGAACACGGCCTGCTGGCTGGCCAGTGCCGCGGCATCGACCAGGAACGAGATGGCAACCTGGTCGCCCCACGTGGCGGCCCGGTAGTGGAAGACGTTGTGGAATTTGGACCGCCCGGCAAACAGGTCCTCCAGCATCTCGCGGCGGGTCTTGAGTCCCATGTCGGCAGCCACCATGTAGAGCAGGTGGCCGTGGCCGATCTCATCTTGGGTCTTGGCCAGGACGGCCATCTTGTGGCGAAGCCCGGGGGTACGGGGAATCCAGTCTCGTTCGGTGAGACCACCCATGAGTTCGGAGTTGGCGTGCATCTCGATGAAGGCGAACACCGCCTGCCGGTAGTCGTCGGGCATCTCGTCGTCGACCTCGACGGTGCCGCCGTCGTCGAGGAACGCCTCGAACTCGTCCATCGATGCCCAGGTACGTCCCATCAGGCTGGTTTCGACTCGGCCGCGCCGTTCACGCCGGGACGATTGGCCACCATGGTCAACACGTCATAGGCGGCCACCACCTCGGCGGCCTGGTTGACCACCTGGGCGTCCCATGCCACCTCGCCGTAGCCGGCACCGGTTCGCAGGGTCTTTCGCTTGGCGGTCAGCCAGACGGTCAGGGTGTCGCCCGGGTAGGTGGGTTTGGCGAAGCGACACCGGTCGATGCCGTAGTTGGCCAGCACTGGCCCCGGATCAGGCCACACGAACAGGCCGGCGGCCAAGGACAGCACGAGGTAACCGTGGGCCACCCGCCCGCCGAAGATCGGGCTGGCTGCTGCGGCCTGTTCATCCATGTGGGCGTAGAAGTGGTCGCCGGTGCTGTGGGCGAAGTCCTCGATGTCCTCCAGAGTGACCGTGCGACTGTCGGTCCGGATGGCCGTACCGAGTTCCAGGTCGTCGAAGTGGAGTTTGAACGGGTGGCCCCGATCGACGTGGCGGGTGGCGCCGGGCATCCATTGGCCGGTCACCGCGGTGAGCACGTCGGGCGAGCCCTGAATCGCCGAGGTCTGCATGTGGTGGCGGATGCCCCGAAGGCCACCCATCTCCTCGCCGCCGCCGGCCCGTCCGGGGCCGCCGTGCACGAGGGTGGGCAGCGGCGAGCCGTGGCCGGTGGAGGTGGCGGCCGTCGAGGCGTCCAGCACGTGGACTCGTCCGTGGTGGGCAGCGATGCCCAGGGTGAGGGTCGCGGCCTCGTCAACGTCGGGGGTGACCACTGAGGCCACCAGGCTGCCGGCGCCAAGAGCGGCCAGCCGGATGGCGTCGTCGGGACCGTCGTAGCCAATGAGCGTGCAGACCGGACCGAATGCCTCGGTGGCGTGGATAGACCGGGCGGTGGGATCGGTGGCTCGAAGCACGGTGGGGGCCAGAAAGGCGCCGACCGATGGGTCGACGTCATGAAAGGTGCAGGCGTCGACAACCACGTCGGTGGCCGATCGCAGGCTCATGACCGCGCCGCGTACTTCCTCGCGCTGCGTGGTGCCGACGAGGGCCCCCATTTGGGTGGATTCATCGGCGGGGTCGCCGACCCGCACGTCGGCCAACGCGGTGGCTAGCGCGTCGGCCACAGCGTCGAGCTGCGTCGCGGGGACGAGTGCCCGCCGGATGGCCGTGCACTTCTGTCCGGCCTTGACGGTCATTTCCCGAACCACTTCGGAGGTGAAGAGGTCGAACTCGGTGGTGCCTGGTGTGGCGGCTATGCCGAGGATTGCCGCGTTCAGCGAGTCGGCTTCGGCATTGAATCGGACCGAGCGGGCCACCAGTGTCGGGTGGGCCCGAAGGACCGCTGCCGTGTCGGCCGAGCCGGTGAAGGCCACGTGATCCTGACCGTCAAGGTGGTCGAGCAGGCCGCTGACGCTTCCACACACCAACTGGAGTGCACCGTCGGGCACCAGCCCGGAATCGACGATGAGGCGGACCATGGCCTCGGTCAGGAAGGCGGTGGGGGTGGCCGGCTTGATGATGGCCGGCACGCCAGCCAGCCACGCCGGGGCCAGCTTCTCGAGTGCCCCCCAGATGGGGAAGTTGAAGGCGTTGACCTGCACGGCCACACCGAGGCGCGAGGTAGCCACGTGGGCGGCCAGGAACGAACCGTCTCGGGCTAGAACCTCGGGCTCACCCTCCAGCAGCACGGTCCCGTTGGGCAGTTCGCGGCGACCCTTGGACGCGTAACCCAGCAATACCCCGGCCCCACCCTCGATGTCGATCCACGAGTCGGCTCGGGTGGCACCGGTGGCTGTGGAGAGGATGTACAGCGATTCCTTCTCGGCCAGCAGGAGTTGGCCCACGGCCTTGAGGAGAGCGGCCCGCTCATGGAAGCTCATCGAGCGGAGGGTGGGGCCACCGACATCGCGGGCGTAGGCGGTTGTCGCGCTGAAGTCGATTCCCGTACTGGACACCGACGCCACCGGTACGCCGGTGACGGCGTGGTGGGTCACCGTGCCGTCGGCGGCCGGAGAGTGCCAGAACCCGCAGACATGGCTTTCGAGGGTTCGCATCATCGTAATCTAGTCAAACCTTTGACTAGTTGGCAAGGGGTTCCACGGGGTCTTGGTGGTCCATGGCGAGGTCGCCGGACTCGAGATCAAGGCGTCGATGAGCGTGGACCGAACTGATGCTCGGGGTCTTATCTGGCTCTGGACAAGCTCTAGGACAACTTCCGGTACGGCGCCTTCCTCTACAGCGGAGGGATTCCGTTTTAGATCGACGACCGGATCTGGGCGGTGCCGATGAGATCAGTGTGGCGTCAACCAGTTCAATGATGTGCGAATGGCCGGGGGCATGAGGATCGGGGACGGCGAGCGGGTGAGGAGAATCGAACTCCCGTCATCAGCTTGGGAAGCTGGGGTTCTACCATTGAACTACACCCGCGGAGAGCCGCCAGCGTAGCGACGTCCATCGGGTTCCCTTCCGCCCGGCTGCTCCCGTAGACCTCGTTCAGGTGATTTCGGCCAGGTGGGCCACCGCGTCGCCGCGGTTTACCAGCGGCGAGCGGGTCACCCCAATGACCATGCCGCCCCTCGACGCCCGGACGGCGGCCACCGCGTTACCGAAGGCGTCGTCGATGGTGCCCAGCACCTGTCGGTGCTCGACCCGGTCACCCAGGTCGACGCTCAGGTGGAGGATGCCGCTGCGCCCGGCCCGGACCCAGCCGGTGGCCCGGGACTCGGCAGACGGGTCATCCGCAGCGGTCGGCCCGTCGATCATCTCGATGGCGGCCAGCACCCGTCGTACCCCGTCCACTCCGGTGGCGATGGCCGTCTCGTCGAATCTCAGCGCCTCACCGGCCTCGTAGAGCAACACGGTGGCCCCACGTCGCGTGGCGGCCTGCCGCAGTGTCCCGGCCCGGTTTCGGGCGTGCACCATCACAGGAGCACTGAAGGCCTCGGCCAGACGCCGGGTCTCCGGGTCGTCCAGATCAGCCCGGATCTGAGGCAGGTTCGACCGGTGGTCGCTCGCCGTGTGGAGGTCGATGCCCACCACTGAGCGGCCCACCACCTCGGTCATGAAAAGGTGGGCGATCTGGGCGGCCAGCGAACCCGATGGTGACCCCGGAAACGAGCGGTTGAGGTCGCGGCGGTCGGGCAGGAACCGGTCTCCGCCCACGAAGCCCCACACGTTGACCACCGGCACGGCTAGCACCGTTCCCCGCATGGCCATCGGGTCGAGATCCCGAAGCACCCGGGTAATGACCTCCACGCCACCCACCTCGTCGCCGTGGATGGCCGCGTTCAGCCAGGCGGTCGGCCCGGGCTCGGCCCCGTGGACCACCCGGACGGGTAGGGCCATGTCGGTTCCGGTTACCAGACGACCGATGGGCAATTCGAAGTGGTCGGTGGTGCCCTGTCGGACCTCGTGCCCGCCGACGATGATCGATCCGTGTTCAGCCATTGGTCGGAGTCTGTCCCGGCTCTGGATCGGGGACCGCTTCGGGGTGCTCACGCGCCTTGGAACCTGTCTTGGAACCAGTACCGGAACCCGCCACAGAATCGGGGGCCCGGTTGGCCTGTCGTTCGGTGCGAGGCGGCTGGCCCAGCAGGTAGGACCGTCCGGTGTCGACCAGGAACCGGCCCCGCAGCGCCTGACGACCCAGCAGCATCCGGAACCCCATTTGGTCCCGTCTGGTGAGGGTGAACTCGACGTCGACCACCGTGGATCCGAACTGCAAAGGGAGGATCACCACGGGGCGACGCTCGGTGATCCCACTGGACGATCGCACGAGCCGACGGTCCAGGACCCGGGCCTCAACCTGGACGGCATCTGCCGTCGAACGTTGCCACGGATAGATCGAGAAGCGCACCCACTCCCGATTTTCCACCTCGAAGGTGTGCAGGCCCGGTGCATGCAACGACGACGTCCGGGCCCCGGTGTCGACCTTGGCCTTCAGCCAGTCCACGCCCTGGTCGGGCAGGCCCACCCACTCACGCCACCCGAGCGCGGGCGGCGGCTTCTTTGGTGAACGCTTCCGCTTCTTCTCGGGCACGAGGTCGTCTCCTAGCGGTTCGGCGGGCGTCCACCCACCGATTCGCCCCATAATGGTGCCACCAGAATGTCCCCACCCGATCCCGGAGCCGGCGTGAAGCTCGCGATCCTCTCCCGACAGCCCGATTCGTACTCGACGATGCGGTTGCACCTCGCGGCGCTAGACCGGGGCCACGAGGTCGACGTGCTGGACACGCTCAGGTTCGCCATCGACCTGGCCAGCGACGACCCTGACCTTCAGTACAGGGGCCGACCGATTGACGACTACGACGCCGTGATCCCACGTATCGGCGCATCCATCACCTACTTCGGAACGGCTGTGGTGCGCCAGTTCGAACAGATGGACGTTTACACGCCGAACACCTCCAATGGCATCGCCAACTCGAGGGACAAGCTCCGGGCCATCCAGATCATGTCCCGACACGAGATCGGCATCCCGGCGACGGCCTTCGCCCGCAACCGAGACGACGTGCTGCCGGCCATCGAACGGGTCGGCGGTGCGCCGGTGGTCATCAAGCTGCTGGAGGGGACCCAGGGGATCGGGGTGATCCTCGCCCCGGACACTCGGGTCGCCTCGGCCATCATCGAGACCCTGCAGAGCGCAAAGCAGAACGTGCTTATACAGGCCTTCGTGGAGGAATCGAGGGGGCGGGACGTACGGGCGCTGGTGGTCGGTGACCGAGTGGTGGGCGCCATGCGCCGGACCGCAGCCGGAGACGAGTTTCGTTCCAACGTGCACAGGGGTGGCACCGTCGAGGCAGTGGACCTGGACGAGGAGTACGAGGCAACGGCCGTGAGGGCCGCCCAGATCATGGGACTTCGGGTGGCAGGGGTGGACATGCTGGAGGGGACGGACGGACCGCTGGTCATGGAGGTCAACTCCTCACCGGGCCTCGAGGGCATCGAGGAGGCCACGGGGTTGGACATCGCCGGGGAGGTCGTGGACTTCGTCGACAACCAGGTGGCGTTCCCGGAACTGGACGTTCGCCAGCGCCTGTCGGTGAGCACCGGCTACGGGGTAGCTGAGATGCTGGTACGGGAGGACGGTTTGTGGGTCGGCCAGACCATTGGCGAGAGCGGGCTTCTGGACCGCGACATCTCGGTGCTGACCCTCCATCGGGGGGCTCAGGTCATCCCCAACCCACGTGGCCAGCGCATGCTGGAGGCCAACGACCGGCTGCTCTGCTTCGGTCGCCTGGAAGAGATGCGGGACATGATCCCGGACCGTCGTCGCCGCCGTTCGAAGGTCCGTCCCCTGCCCATCGACCCCGAGTCGGGCCGACCCGTGGATGACGAAATCGAGGTATGAGCGACGGTCGCCCCAACGTCCTGTTCGTGGTCTCCGGCGAACAGGAGCATGAGAAGTACGACCATGGGGAGGATCCCCACGAGATGGTCAACCCGGCCGGCGACCCTGGGAGCCACCGGAAACTTTGCGGGCTCTTCGAGCGACTCAGGGCCCAGGAGGCCCTGCACTTCGACTGATCCCCGACAGGCGTCCGACCGGGGCCGGCTAGGTTCGAGACCTAAGGAGGAAGCACCATGACCGACCAGGCCACTCCCCCTCGGGCATCGTTCCGTTCGTTCCAGGAGTCCACGCAGGATGACTGGATGTTGATCATGGAACAGCGCGGCGAACTCGAAGCTGTCCTCGCCAGCCGAATCCTCGAGCAGTTCGAACACCTACGCGATGACTATGGCGGCTTTCCAGTCGATCGCCTCGAGCACAGCCTCCAGACCGCCACCCGGGCCGAACGCGATGGTCAGGACGACGAGTACGTGTTGTGCGCCTTGCTCCACGACCTGGGCGATCCGCTCACTCCGTACAACCATCCTGATGTGGGGGCAGCGATCCTCAAGCCGTTCGTGTCCGAAGCCAACCACTGGATGGTGGAGCATCACGGCATCTTCCAGGGGTACTACTTCTGGCACCACCTCGGTATGGACCGCAACACCCGCGACCGTTATGCCGACTCACCTCACTACGCGCTCACCGAGGAGTTCTGCTCCGAGTACGATTCGCCAGCCTTCGACCCCGGCTACGACTCAAACCCGCTCGGGCACTACGAGGCGCTGATCCGCCAGTTCTTCGGTACCAACCCCTGGACCGGCCGGACTGTCGGCAGCCCCGACGCCTAGGACGCCGGCTGCAGCGTCGCCCGACCCGGCCTAGCATCGGTGGGCCATGATCCTCTCCGACCGAACTCTCCGTGAGGAGATCGCCGCGGGCCGCATCGTGGTCGAGCCGTTCGACGACTCCTGCGTGCAGCCGTCGTCGATCGACCTCCACCTTGACCACCGGTTCCTCGTGTTCCGCAACCACACCATGGGCCACATCGACGTTCGCAAAGATCTCACCGAGCTCACCGAGCAGGTTGAGGCCGACGAGGACGATCCGTTCATCCTCCACCCGGGTGAGTTCGTGCTCGGCTCCACTTCGGAGCGCGTCGCCGTACCCGATGATCTGGTGGCCCGCCTGGAGGGCAAGTCGAGCCTCGGACGGCTGGGGCTGCTCATCCACTCGACGGCCGGTTATGTGGACGCCGGCTGGGACGGGCAGCTCACCCTTGAGCTGTCCAACGTGGCCAGCCTCCCCATCACCCTCTACCCGGGCATGAAGATCGGACAGATCTCGTTCGTCCGGATGACCACGGCGGCTGATCGGCCCTATGGGTCAAGCGAGCTCGGGTCGAAGTACCGGGGCCAGGAAGGCCCGCGACCCAGTCGCTACTGGGAAAACTTCAACCGCTGATTCGCCGGCGGGCGCTCGTGATCAGGGAGCTTGCCGTTGGGGAACCCGCTACTCGGAGCCGGCGTCGAGTGCTTCGAGGAGGTGTAGGGCGATGTCGCCCACCTTCACGTCGGACTCGTCGACGCCTTCACCCTTCACGCCGTCGTCGATCATGATGAAGCAGAACGGACACGCTGTGGCGATGCGTGTCGCGCCGGTGGCCAGTAGTTCCTGTGAGCGCTCGACGTTGATGTTCTTGCCGATGTGCTCCTCCATGAACATGCGGCCGCCACCCGCACCGCAGCACATCCCCTTGGTGCCCTGGCGCTCGGCTTCCACCAGATCGATGCCGGCCAGGCTTCCGATCACGTTGCGGGGCGCTGAGTAGACGTCGTTGTGGCGACCCAGGTAGCAGGAGTCGTGGTACACGACTCGCTCGTCGAGTCGGGCATCGCTCATATCCAGCTTTCCCTCGGCGATCAACCACTCGAGGAACTGGCTGTGGTGCACCACCTCGTAATGACCGCCCATCTGCGGGTACTCGTTGGCCAGCGTGTTGAAGCAGTGCGGGCACTGGGTGATGATCTTCTTGACGCCCATGCCGTCGAGCGTCTCGACGTTCTGCATGGCCAGCATCTGAAAGATGTACTCGTTGCCTGATCGTCGGGCCGGGTCGCCGGTGCACATCTCGGACGGGCCGAGGATTGAGAACGACACACCGGCCCGCTGCATGAGCGTGGCCATCGCCCGTGAGACCTTCTTGTTCTTGTCGTCGAACGATCCGGCGCAACCCACCCAGTAGAGGTACTCGGCCTCGAAGGGATCGCCGCCGTCGAGCACCTCGATGCCCTCCAGATCGCCCACCCAGTCAGCCCGCTCGCTCTGGGACAGGCCCCACGGGTTGCCCGAGTTCTCCATTGACCGGTAGGCCGCTCCCAACTCGCTAGGGAAGTCAGACTCCATAAGCGACAGGTAGCGCCGCATGTCCAGGATTTTGTCCAGGATTTCGATGTTGACTGGGCAGATCTCGTCACACGCCCGACACGACGTACACGACCAGAGCTCATCGTTGGTGATGCGGTCGAACATCCAGTTGGCCGGAACGGTGACCTCGGCATCGGTCCCGATGGGGGGAGACACTGCCGTCTGGCCGGTGGCTGCCATGACCTCACCGGTTTTGAGCACGATCTCTCGGGGGTCCAGCGGCTTGCCGGTGGCATGCGCCGGGCAGACGCTGGTGCAGCGGCCACACATGGTGCACGAGTCGGTGTCCAGCAGCTGCTTCCAGGTGAAGTCCTCGATGGTCGATGCACCGAAGCTCTCCAACTCGGTCTCCATGAGGTTGGGCATTGGTTTCATGGCGCCCTTGGGGCGGGACCGGTCCTTCAGGTACATGTTCAACGGCGACGTGAACATGTGACGGATCATCGTGATGGGGAGCAGGGCCAGGAAGGCCATGAACGAGGCCACGTGGGCGATCCACCAGCCCTGGTGCCAGCCGGCCACGTCGTCGACCAGCCACTCGGCCTCGCCGATGGCCATGGCCAATGGGTAGCCGACCACCGACCACGTCTCGGGATCGGCACCGTGCCCGCCGGGGGCGGTGTCCTGCAGGGCGATGCGGAACGCCTCGGCGCCGAAGCCGGTGACACCGATGGCCAGGAAGATGAGCAGCACCGCGGCGTGCTCCGGCTTGGACTTGATGCGGATGCGATAGGGCCGGAACCGGCGGGGTCCGTAGCGCCGCAGCACCGCCCACGTCACGCCGATGAGGTAGAGCACACCGGCGATGTCGCCCACCGCGGTGTAGGCCCGGTACACGTCGCCGTGTAGGAACTTCATGCCCTCCGGGACCTGGTGGTTGATTTCCAGCACCGTGGTCACGGCCAGCAGGATCAGGAACGGGAAGTAGATGAGGGCGTGCATGACGCCTGCTGCGGGCTCCCGAAGCAGGGTCTGCATGTAGACGCCGGACCGGAAATCACCGAATCGCCGCTTGGCGTTGGCCGGCTTCGTGGACCGGTCGTCGGGGGCGCCCCGCTGCCAGTTCTGGACTCGGTAGGAGAACAGGACGGCCCCGTAGACAATCAGCATCGGGATGACGGAGTAGAAGGCCAACTTCAACGGTCCCGGAATGTTGGCGAAGACTTCGCGGGTGATCGGGGAGTCGTCGTGGAAATCGTTGACTAGTGAGGCAACGCCGGACGCAGCGGTGAACAGGGCGACCAGGACGCCCAGCCCGATGACGGCGTGGTTGGGGCGGAACCGCCGGGTGGCCTCGTCAGGTGCAGAAGTGTCAGTCATGGCGACCGGAGACTATCTGTCACGGGTTATCACGGTCGCTTCCGCTGGCCTTCGCGAACTCTGGTCGGCCGGCCCAACCCGGTTGGAAACGGGACGGTTGAAAATGGGTCGGACCAGCCGGCGGCCAGGATGCAGCCCTGGGACCGGACGCTTAAGAAAGGGTCCGGGGTCAGCCGGCCTGGCGGGCCACGGCCTCGGCGGCGGCCCGGGCAGCCTCGGGGTCCAGTGAGCGCTCCAAGACGGCCTTGGTCTCCAGCGGTCGAAGGTCGTCGTCGAGGTCGTAGCGCAGTGGCATGCCGGTCGGGATGTTGAGTTCCGCGATGTCCTCGTCGGAGATCCCGTCCAGTTCCTTGCACAGGGCACGGAGGCTGTTGCCGTGGGCGGCTACCAGGACGATCCGACCAGCCCGAAGGTCGGGGGCAATGGCCTCGTCCCAGTAGGGGAGCATCCGGACCACGACGTCGGCCAGGCATTCGGCCAGCGGCGGTTCGATGCCGGCGTAGCGCTCGTCGTCGTTGGGGTTGAACGGGTTGTCATCGGCGATGGGTGGCGGCGGGGTCGCATAGCCGCGACGCCAGGCCTGGAGTTGTTCGTCGCCGTGACGTTGCCTGGTCTCGGCCTTGTCGAGGCCTGTGAGGTCGCCGTAGTGGCGTTCGTTGAGCCGCCAGTCCCGATGCACCGGGATCCATGACCGCCCGAGTTCGGCCAGGGCAAGCTCGGCGGTCCGTATGGCCCGGATCTGCAGCGAAGTATGGACCACGTCGGGAAGGAGCCCGGCCCCGGCCAGTAGTCGGGCCCCGGCCTGCGCTTCGGCCTCGCCCTGTGGGGTCAGGTCGCAGTCGTACCAGCCGGTGAACTGGTTGGTGGCATTCCAAGTGCTCTGGCCGTGCCTGAGCAGGATCAATGTGGGCATCAGACCACCGTATCGGATGGCTTTTCGACGGTCAGGAGAAATCTGGCCTCAGAAGTTGCTATGAAGACACTCAACTAACTAGAGTGTGAAATAGTAATAAAGGGTGGTGCCATGGCAGGCAGTCCATAGCCTGCACCGTCGGTACCGGGATCCCTCCCCCAACCCGGGCCGACGGGGCCCATCCGCCCCTTCGACAGATCTTCTCCGTCGGACCTGACCCGCAATGGGTCCGGGCCGCCACAGAAAAACTGCAACAGAACAATCGCAACAGAAAATCCTCAAAAGGAAATAGGAGCACCAATCATGGGCAAGGCCGTGGGAATCGACCTCGGAACCACCAACTCGGTCGTCAGCGTCCTCGAGGGCGGCGACCCCGTCGTCATCGCCAACGCCGAGGGCTCGCGCACCACTCCGTCGGTGGTGGCGTTTGCCAAGGACGGCGAGGTCCTCGTCGGCGAGGTGGCCAAGCGACAGGCCATCACCAACCCGGGGCGCACCATCCGGTCCGTCAAGCGCCAGATGGGCACCAGTTGGACCGAGAACATCGACGGCAAGGACTACACCGCTCAGGAGATCTCGGCCCGCACGCTCCAGAAGCTCAAGCGTGACGCGGAGGCCTACCTCGGGACCACCGTCGACCAGGCCGTGATCACGGTGCCCGCCTATTTCGACGATGCCCAGCGCACCGCCACCAAGGAGGCGGGCCAGATCGCCGGCCTCGAGGTGCTGCGGATCATCAACGAGCCCACGGCCGCCGCACTCGCCTACGGCCTCGACAAGGATGACTCCGAGCAGACGATCCTCGTCTTCGACCTCGGCGGCGGCACGTTCGACGTGTCGGTGCTCGAGATTGGTGACGGTGTCTTCGAGGTGAAGGCCACCCACGGCGACACCAGCCTCGGCGGCGACGACTGGGACGACGCCGTCATCGAGTGGCTCGTCACCTCGTTCCGCAACGACCACGGCGTCGACCTGGGTGCTGATGCCATGGCCGCCCAGCGCCTCAAGGAGGCCGCCGAGAAGGCCAAGATCGAGTTGTCCCAGGTCCAGCAGACACAGATCAACCTGCCGTTCGTGACGGCCACCGACTCCGGGCCGTTGCACCTCGACTACACGCTCACCCGGGCCAAGTTTCAAGAGCTCACCGCTGACCTACTGGCCCGTTGCCGGTCGCCGTTCGAGCAGGCCGTAAAGGACGCCGGTCTCTCCAAGGGCGAGGTCGACCACGTGATCCTGGTCGGCGGCTCCACCCGGATGCCCGCGGTGGTCGATCTGGCTAAGGAGATTGCCGGCCGCGACCCGTCTAAGAACGTGAACCCGGACGAGGTGGTGGCCATCGGCGCCGCGGTCCAGGCCGGCGTGCTGGTCGGCGAGGTCAAGGACGTGCTCCTGCTGGACGTGACCCCACTGTCGTTGGGCATTGAAACCAAGGGCGGCGTCATGACCCGGCTCATCGAGCGCAACACCACCATTCCGATTCAGCGGTCCGAGGTCTTCACCACCGCCGAGGACGGCCAGCCGTCCGTCGAGATCCACGTGCTCCAGGGCGAACGCGAGATGTCGCAGTTCAACAAGACGTTGGGCAAGTTCCAGCTGGTCGACCTGCCGCCCGCCCCCCGGGGGACCCCCCAGATCGAGGTCACCTTCGACATCGACGCCAACGGCATCGTCCACGTGTCGGCTAAGGACCGAGCGACCGACAACGAACAGTCCATGACCATCACCGGTCAGTCGTCGCTCGACAAGGACGTCATCGATCAGATGGTGCGCGATGCGGAGTCCCATGCTGATGAGGATCAGAAGCGCAAGGCAGAGGCTGAGGTTCGCAATAACGCCGACAACCTCGTGTACCAGACCGACAAGTTGCTGGCCGACCAGGGCGACCAGCTCACCGAGGATGAGACCACCAACGTTACTGAGAAGCTTGAGGGTCTGAAGAAGGCCTTGGGCGAGGACGACGTCGAGGCCATCGGCTCGGCCACCGAGGCGCTCATGGCCGCTAGCCAAGAGTTCGGCCAGCGGCTGTACGAGGCCGCCCAGGCCGAGTCGGATGCGGCCGGCGCGAGCGGGTCTGCCGCCGGATCCGACGACGACGTGGTTGACGCGGAGATCGTCGACGAGTCATGAGCGACGAGGGCGCGTCCTCGGAAAGCCAGTCACCCGACGATGTGCACGCCGGATTCCCGTCCACAGACCCTTTGACAGACGTTTCCGGGTCGGTGTCCGACGCTCCGCCGACCGAAGAGGTCGACAACCCCGTCGATCCGACAGCTTCCGATGAGATCCCGGTTGATGGTCTGCCGGTGGACGAGGCTGAGGGGACCGGTGACCCGGTTCTAGAATTGATGGCTGTTCTGGAAGCTGAGCGGGACGGGTACCTGTCGGACCTCCAACGGGTGACAGCCGAGTTCGCCAACTACCGAAAGCAGGCCGACCGTCGCACCACCGAGGTGAGTGGTCGGGCCCGTGGTGATCTAGCCGAGAAGCTTCTGGTGGTGTTCGACGCCTGCGATCTTGCCCTTGAGCACGGCGCTGACGACGTGGCCCCCATCCGGGCGTCGCTGGTCCAGGCCTTGGAGCCTGTCGGACTCGAAGTGCTCGATCCGGTCGATGAGCCGTTCGACCCCAACCGACACGATGCCGTCCTCCACGAGCCGGCCGCCGATGGAGATGATGCCGGACAGGTAGTCGTCGAGGTCCTTCGGCGCGGCTATGCGTGGGAAGGACGCGTGCTGCGCCCGGCCATGGTCCGAGTGCGCGGCTGAACCGCGATCCGAACCGAACCGGACGAGGAGCCCATCCGATGACCGCCCAGCGCGAGTGGTTCGAGAAGGACTTCTACGCCACGCTGGGCGTCTCGAAGCAGGCGTCGGCCAAGGAGGTCACCAAGGCCTACCGAAAACTGGCCCGCCAGTTGCACCCCGACGCCAATCCGGGCGATGAGACCTCAGAGGCCCGGTTCAAGGAGGTCTCGGCTGCCTACGACGTGGTGGGCGACGAGTCTCGCCGGGCCGAGTACGACCAGATTCGACAGATGGGCCCCATGGGTGGATTCGGTTCTGGCCCGGGTGGAGGCATGGGGGGTGGCTTCCCAGGTGCCGGCGGCATGGGCGGATTCGACCTGGGTGACCTGTTCGGTGGCGCGTTCAGCGGTGGTCGAGGTGGTGGTCGGGGCCAGCGCGGCGCCGACCTCGAGACCCGCCTCACTCTCTCGTTCACCGAAGCGGTTAATGGCGCCACCACCTCAGTTCATTTGGTCAGCGACACGGTTTGCAGCACCTGTTCGGGAAGCGGCGCCCGCCCAGGAACCCGGCCGACGGCCTGTGGGGCCTGCGGTGGCCGCGGCGTCCAGGCCGAGGACCAGGGCCCGTTCTCGTTCAGCCGGCCCTGTGGCCAGTGCGGTGGTCGGGGTAGCCAGATTGACGACCCGTGTGGGTCGTGCCAGGCGAGTGGGGTCGAGCGACGCCCCCGGGAGGTCAAGGTCCGGATCCCCGCCGGCGTGGATGAGGGACAACGCATTCGCCTGAAGAGGCGCGGCGAGCCGGGTCGAGGCGGACCCGATGGCGACCTGTTCATCGTGGTGGCCGTCGAACCCGATGTCCGGTTCGGTCGGCGAGGACGGCACCTCACGGTGTCTGTCCCGGTGACCTACCCCCAGGCGGTTTTGGGTTCCGAGATCGAGGTGCCCCTCCTGGACGGTGGCACGGTGACGCTCAAGGTGCCGGCTGGGACCCGCAGCGGCCAGACCTTCAGGGTGAAGAAGCGGGGCGTCCCGGAGAGGGGCGGGACCGGCGATCTGCTGGTCAGCGTCGAGGTCGAGGTGCCCACCGATCCCACCGAGGCGGAACTTGAAGCCGTCGAGGTCCTGGCCGAGGCGATGGCTGCCCGGACGAATCCGCAGGAACCTCAGGGACAGGAACCTCAAGAACATGACGATCCGCCACCTGACAGACTCAACGGTGAGACCCCATGAGCCCCCTGCCCCGCCCCGGACCCGATCAGGCCGTCTACGTCATCTCGGTGGCTGCCGAGCTGGCCGGCATGCATCCCCAGACGCTGCGGATCTACGAGCGCCGTGGCCTGGTGGACCCGGCCCGCACAACCGGCGGCAACCGTCGGTACAGCGAGACTGACATCGTCATGCTGCTGCGGATCGCTCAGCTCACCGAGGAGGGCCTGAACCTCGCCGGGGTGAAGCGGGTGCTGGCCCTCGAAGCCGAGGTGGCTCGTCTCGAGACCGAGTTGGCCACCACGCAAGTGGAGGGTGATCGGGCGGTCGCCAACGTGCACCGCCAGTACCGCCGAGACCTCGTCCCGGTGGATCAGAGCGTCACCATCTACCGGGGCCGCCGGACCCGCTGACCTGCGGTTTCCCACTGGTTCCCGAAGCGGATCCAGGCCCTCACGACGCTGTTTTTCGGCCCTCTGGAGGCAACGAGAAGGCGTTCCAGTCCACAGCAGAGCCCTTGTCTCCACTGGTGGGTGGGGGTTGTCCACAGGGGGCTGGGGAGACTTTGGATCTTGCGCGGCGAACGCGCAGGATTGACCCTCGGAATGGTCCCGATCGGTGACTAAAGCGACGGAACTGGGCGTTCACGAGGACGGTAGGCTCGGTCCGTAAGGGACCCGATCCAGGAGAGGTGCCGTGCCCGCGACCGTCGTCGTAGGGACACAGTGGGGCGACGAGGGCAAGGGCAAGTTCACCGACCTCGTCGCTGGCGAGATGTCGATGGTCGTCCGCTATCAGGGTGGCCACAACGCCGGCCACACGCTGGTGGTCGACGGCGAGTCCTTCGCCCTCCAGATCGTTCCCAGTGGTGTCCTCTATCCCCACGTCACCCCGGTTATCGGTAATGGCGTGGTGGTTGATCCCCGCGTCCTCATCGCCGAGATGGACATGCTCGAGTCCCGCGGCGTGTCGACGGCCAATCTCCGCCTCAGCGGAAACGCCCACTTGATCCTCCCGTACCACCAGGAGCTCGATGCTCTCCACGAGCGCCACCTAGGCAAGAACAAGTTGGGTACCACCAAGCGGGGCATCGGTCCGGCGTACGCCGACAGGTCCATGCGGGTCGGCATCCGGGTCCAGGACCTTCTCGATGAGAAGATCTTCCGCGAGAAGTTGCGAGCCGCCCTGGAGCACACCAACAAGGTGCTGACCCGGGTCTTCAACCGGCTGCCCGTCGACGCCGACGAGGTGGCCGAGGAGTACTTGGGCCGGTGCGCTCCCCGGCTAGCTCCCCACATATGCGACGCCGTAGGCCTGGTCCACGACGAGTTGGACGGTGGCGGCCGCGTCCTCATGGAGGGCGCCCAGGCCACCTTCCTGGACGTCGACCACGGCACCTACCCATTTGTGACCTCGTCGAATCCGGTGGCCGGCGGCGCGTGCACGGGCGCGGGTATCGGACCGCGCGACATCGACCGGGTCATCGGGATCGCCAAGGCCTACGTCACCCGCGTGGGTGCCGGACCGTTCCCCACCGAACTGTTCGACGAGGTCGGCGACTACCTCGTGGACGTGGGCCACGAGTACGGCACCAATACGGGTCGGCGTCGCCGTCCCGGATGGTTGGATGCCGTGATGCTTCGGTACGCGGCCCGGGTCAATTCGCTCTCTGAACTGGCTATCACCAAGCTCGACGTGCTCGACCAGCTCGAAACCATCCGGGTTTGCGTGGCCTACGAGGCCGACGGCGAGCGCCACGACCAGTTGCCGTACCACCAGTCGGTCCTGCATCGGGCCATACCGATCTACGAGGACCTCCCCGGTTGGGGAGTGGACCTCTCCGATATCACCGAACGGTCGCAACTACCACGCGAGGCTGAGGACTACCTGGCCTTCGTCGAGCATCAGGTCGGCGTTCCGGTCGACATGGTGGGTATCGGTCCGGGTCGCCACCAGGTTCTGCGGTTCGCCGTCTGAGCCGGCCGGTCACGGGGCGGGGGGACGGATGAGGGTCTGTGTGGTCGGTTCCGGAGGGCGGGAACACGCGCTAGCCCACGTACTGGGCCACCACCACGACGTGGTGGTGGCTCCCGGCAACCCGGGTATCCCCGGGTCGGTGGACATGCCGCCCAGCGAAATCGACGCCGACCTCTTCGTGATCGGCCCCGAGGCGCCACTGGTCGACGGGCTGGCCGACCGCCTGAGGGCCGCCGGCCAGCTGGTCTTCGGACCGGGCGCCGACGGTGCCCGCCTGGAGGGCTCCAAGGCGTGGATGAAGGAGGTCCTGGTCGAGGCTGGCGTGTCGACCGCGGCTCACGGGACGTTCTCCGACGAAGCCGCCGCCCTGGCCTTCCTGGACACCATGGACGGTCTCTTCGTGGTCAAGACCGACGGCTTGGCGGCCGGTAAGGGCGTGGTGGTCACCACCGATCGCGCCGAAGCTGTCGATGCCGTTCGGTCGTACCTCTCCGGGGACGCCTTCGGCGACGCCGGCCGCACGTTGGTCATCGAGGAGGGCCTGACTGGGCCCGAACTTTCAGTGCTGGCTATCTGCGACGGACATGACGCGGTGGCCCTGGCCCCCGCTCAGGATTTCAAGCGACTAGGTGACGGCGACGCCGGCCCGAACACCGGGGGGATGGGCGCCTATTCGCCGGTCCCGTTGGCCACCAGTGCGACGGTCAACGATCTCATGGACACTGCGGTGCGACCCACCCTGGCTGCCCTGCGGGCACGGGGCATCGACTACCGGGGCGTCCTGTACTGCGGGTTGATGTACACCCCGACTGGACCCCGGGTGCTTGAGTACAACGTGCGATTCGGTGATCCGGAGACCCAGGTGGTGTTGCCCCGACTCACCAGTGACCTCGGTGTCCTGTTGGCCGCCGCGGCGACCGGCGACTTGGCCGGACGGGCCGACCAACCGACGTTCGATGACGGAGCGGCGGTCACCGTGGTCTGCGCGTCTGAGAACTATCCGACCGCACCGCGCACCGGCGACCCGATCCAGGGTCTGGCCGACGCCTCGGCGATCGACGGGGTGAGCGTGTTCGCCGCCGGAGTGGGTGATCGAGACGGATGCCTGGTCACGACTGGAGGACGAGTGTTGACCGTCACCGGTCAGGGGCCGACAGTCAGCGAAGCTCGCCGACGTGCCTACGAGGCGGTGTCAGTGATCTCGTGGCCCGGTATGCAGTACCGGACCGACATAGCGGCGGATCCGACCCGCTGATCTCGGTCAGAATCAATCCGGAACCAGAGGGGACCTGATACGGGCCCGGAGAACAGGAGCAAAAGTATGGGTTACCGAGTAGCGGTGCTGATGGGTTCACCGAACGACGGCGACAAGATGGCGCCCGCCGCGGCGACCCTCGAGCGGTACGGGATCGACGCCGACGTGCGGGTCATGTCGGCCCACCGAAGCCCGAAGCTGGTCTCCGAGTTCGTCTCGGGTGCCCGCGAGGCCGGGTACCAGGCCATCATCTGCGGAGCTGGCATGGCAGCCCACCTAGCTGGAGCGGTTGCGGCCCAGACCACGCTTCCAGTGATCGGCGTGCCCCTGTCCGGCGGCGCCATCAACGGATGGGATTCGTTGCTGGCCACCGTCCAGATGCCGAAGGGAATCCCGGTGGCCACCGTGGCAGTCGACGGCGCGATGAACGCTGCCCTCCTGGTCGTCCAGATGTTGGGCATCTCCGATCCGGCACTGGTGGCCGAACTAGAGGCACACCGCGCCGAGATGGTCCCGAAGTAGTCAGACCCGTCAACCGCCGAACTCCGAACCTGCCACTCATGCCACTCATGGAAAACGTCCTCGCCTCCCGCTACGCCAGCCGACCGATGGTCGACCTTTGGACGCCAGAAGCCAAGGTGGTCATGGAGCGTGAGCTCTGGATCGCCGTGCTGGAAGCGCAGCAGGAACTCGGCGTGGCCATCGGCGACACTGTGGTCGACGATCACCGGGCGGTAGTCGACCAGGTCGACTTGGACTCGATCCGTAATCGTGAACGGGTGACCCGTCACGACGTCAAGGCCCGCATAGAGGAGTTCTGCGCGCTGGCCGGCCACGAGCACATCCATAAGGGCATGACGTCGCGTGACCTCACCGAGAATGTCGAGCAACTCCAGGTACGTCGCAGCCTCGAAGTGGTGCGCGACCGGATGGTGGCCGCTCTGGCCCGTCTGGCCCGTCTGGCCGCCGAGCACGACGGGCTCGTCATGGTCGGTCGTAGCCACAACGTGGCCGCTCAGGCCACCACTCTGGGCAAGCGGTTCGCCACGGCAGCCGAGGAGCTGTTGGTCTCCCTTCGTCGGGTGACCGACCTGCTGGCCGGCTACCCGCTACGGGGCCTCAAGGGCCCGGTCGGTACCCAGCAGGACCAGCTCGACCTGTTCGACGGTGATGCCTCAAAGTTGGACCGCCTCGAGTCGCTGGTGGCCGGGCACCTCGGATTCGACCGGGTACTGGACTCTGTGGGGCAGGTGTACCCACGGTCGTTGGACTTTGACGTGGTGTCGGCCCTCGTCCAGGCATCCGGTGGGCCGGCGAACCTAGCTCGTACCGTCCGGCTCATGGCCGGCAATGAGTTGGCCACTGAGGGCTTTCGCCCCGGGCAGGTCGGGTCGTCGGCCATGCCCCACAAGATGAACGCCCGGTCGTGCGAACGGGTCGGCGGCCTAGCCGTGGTCCTGCGAGGCCACTTGGCCATGGTCGGCGGGCTGGTTGGAGACCAGTGGAACGAGGGTGACGTGAGTTGCTCGGTGGTGCGTCGCATCGCCCTCCCCGACGCTTTCCTTGCCGCCGATGGCCTGTTCCAGACGTTCCTCACCGTGCTCGATGAGTTCGGTGCCTACCCGGCAGTCGTCGAACGCGAGCTCCGGCAGTACCTGCCGTTTCTGGCCACCACCCGGGTGCTGGTTGCAGCCGTACAGGCCGGCATGGGTCGGGAGGAAGCCCACGAGGTCATCAAGGCCCATGCCGTCGGTGCAGCGCTGGCCCGTCGCGAAGAGGGGGTGTCGGAGACCGACCTCCTGGACCGACTGGCTGCCGACGATCGCCTGCCCCTGGATCGTGCCGCGCTGGAAGCCCTGTTGGATGATCCGTCGGCCTTCGTCGGAAACGCCTCGGCCCAGGTCGCGGCGGTGATCGAACGGGTCGCCGAGGTGGTGGCCGCCCACCCGCATGCCGCGGCCTACGATCCGGAACCGATCCTGTAAACACCCGGAGAGACATGAGTCCACAGATCCCGCTGCCCCATCTGCACTCGGGGAAGGTGCGGGACGTCTATGACGCCGGTGACGACCGCCTATTGATGGTCACCTCGGACCGGATCTCGGCCTTCGACGTGGTGATGGCTGAGCCCATTGCCGACAAGGGTCGGGTGCTCACCGCTATGACCGCCTTCTGGTTTGAGCAGTTTGCCGACCTTGTCGACGGCCATCTCATCTCGACGGACACAGCGGACCTTGACCAGATCCTGAGCGTCGGTCAGCCGGATGGTGCGCCACCGGAAGTTCTCGCAGAACTAGCCGGGCGGACGATGCTTTGCCACCGGGCCGAGATGTTGCCCATCGAGTGCATCGTCCGGGGCTACATCACCGGTTCGGCGTGGAAGGAGTACCGAGCCTCGGGAACCATGCACGGCACCCTGATGCCTGACGACCTACTGGAGGCCAGCCGCCTTTCCGAACCGGTGTTTACCCCGTCGACCAAGGCCGACGAGGGCCACGACGTCAACATCTCGTATTCCGAGTCCGTCGACCTGGTGGGTACCGAGATGGCCGAAGCAGCCCGTGAGGCGTCGATTACCTGTTACCTGCGGGGCGCCGAGTGGGCTGCGGAACGGGGCCTCATCATCGCCGACACCAAGTTCGAGTTCGGCATGGTTGACGGCCGTCTGGTGCTGGCTGACGAGGTCCTCACTCCGGATTCGTCCCGGTTCTGGCCCGCCGAGGCATGGAAGCCGGGCGCCACGCCACCGTCGT
This sequence comes from Acidimicrobiales bacterium, assembly GCA_014237715.1. GTDB lineage: Bacteria > Actinomycetota > Acidimicrobiia > Acidimicrobiales > MedAcidi-G1 > UBA9410. The sequence goes on along the minus strand of JAAZZG010000006.1, from coordinate 11,734 downwards.
TTGACAAGCAGCCCGTCCGCGACCACCTCGATGGCCTGGACTGGGACAAACAGTCGCCGCCGCCGCTGCTGCCCGACGAGGTCATCTCGGCCACCTCGTCGCGTTACGTGGAGGCCTACGAGCGGATCACCGGCCGGTCGTTTGCCGACTGGCCTGGCGTGGGTGGCTGACCGGTCTGATGAGAGTGCATCCCGAGAGGAGACGACGATGAAGTTCGACGTAATGGTGGACGTCAGGTTGCGGGGCGGCATTGCCGATCCGGCCGGAGCGACGATCGAGCGGGCTCTGCCCGCTCTGGGCTACGACGGTGTGGCCGGCGTGACGGTGGGCAAGACGGTCCGGTTCGCCATCGAGGCGACCGACGAGGCTGAGGCGACGCGCCGGTCCGAGGACCTGAGTGCCTCGTTTCTGACCAACCCGGTCATTGAGGACGCCACGGTGATGGTGACCCCGGCCGATGGCCCGACCGGAGACCATGCCTGATGGCGACTGCCGTGGGTGTCGTGGTCTTTCCCGGCACAAACTGTGAGATGGATGCGGTTGCTGCCGTGGAGGGGCTCGGCGGTGATGGTCGTCTGCTTTGGCATGGCGATCAGGATCTGACCGGCGTAGACGCGGTGATCGTTCCCGGTGGGTTCGCCCATGGCGACTACCTGCGGCCGGGGGCCATTGCCCGCTTTTCGCCGATGATGGGCGCCATTGCTCGGTTTGCCGCGGACGGTGGGTCGGTGGTTGGCATCTGCAACGGCTTTCAGGTGTTGACCGAGGCCGGGCTGCTACCCGGCGCGCTGCAGAAGAACAGTGGCCTGAAGTTCCTGTGCCAGCCCACGGTGCTGCGGGTGGAGTCCTCGGATTCTTCCCTGACCCGTCGGGCGGCGGTGGGGTCGGAATTGTTGGTGCCCATCAACCACTTTGAGGGCAATTACACGTGTGACGCCGAGACATTGGCCCGATTACGCGACGAGGACCGGATCATCCTTCGTTACGTGGATAATCCCAACGGGTCGGTGGACGACATTGCCGGCGTGTGCAACGAAGGTCGCAATGTGGTCGGACTCATGCCCCACCCGGAGCGGGCCTGTGACGAACTGCTGGGTAGCGCTGACGGTGCGGTGCTGATCAGTTCGCTGCTTGACGCCGCCTGAAACCCGTTGCCCAGCGACCCGCTGCTCACCTACCGGTCTCTGAGTTACCGGTCTCTCAGCTACTGCGTCGGATACCGGCTGACTTAAGGGTGTCCGACAAGACGCCGATCTCGCGCCAGGCACCGTAGGAGATACCCCGGCGACCCCCATAGGCCGCGGCGTGCTGCACGAACTCGGCTTCGAGGGCCGTCATGTCGACGGTTTCGGCGGCGGCCAGCGCTTCCCGCTCGGTCTCGAGGTCGATGCGCTGCTGGATCAGGCCCAGGCGTTTGGTAACGGTGGCCTCGGCCATCTGAGCGTCCACGGCGGCGATCTGTCGTGCCACGCTCTCCGGGGTCCGCTTGCGTCCCCGACGGGGAGCGTTCTGTTCCAGGGCCTTGAGGTACTCGCGTACCCCAGCCACCTCGGACTTCTCAGCTTCGGTCATCTTGGGGCGTGTCATCGCCACCACCTCTTTCTTGTCCGTCGATCCGTCAGGCCCGTACTGCGTTGACCCGCCCTGTAGTGCACGGGCCGGTATCGAGTTGGCCTGCGAAGAATACAGTATTACCGCAAAATACTCCGAGTTAGTTCTAGGAAACAACGTGGTTCTTTTACAGAATAGAACATGTTCTATCACTATGAAAACCGTGTGATTTAGGAGGGTATTGACATACCCTCTGACGGGTCTCAGACGGATCTCCGACTAGTGACCATGGGGGAGTACGGTGCCCGACGTGAGCGAGCCCCTCCATCGAGCCCTCGGACTCACCGATGATGAGGCTGAACAGATCGACTCGATTCTGGGCCGTCAGGCCAACGGACTCGAGTTGGCCATGTACTCGGTTATGTGGTCTGAGCACTGTTCCTACAAGAGCAGCCGCATCCATCTGAAACGCCTGCCGACAGAAGCGCCGTGGGTATTGGTCGGCCCGGGCGAGAACGCCGGCGTGGTCGACGTGGGCGACGGCATCGCGGCCGCCATCCGGATCGAGTCGCACAACCACCCTTCGGCCATTGAGCCCTACCAGGGCGCGGCTACCGGCGTGGGCGGCATCCTTCGCGACATCTTCACCATGGGCGCCCGCCCCATTGCCCTCATGGACCCCCTACGGTTCGGCCCACTCGACGACGCTCGCAGCCGCTGGATTGCCGAGGGAGTGGTGTCGGGCGTATCGGGCTACGGCAACGCGGTGGGCGTCCCCACCGTCGGCGGCGAGGTCGTTTTCGATCGGACCTACCAGGGAAACCCGCTGGTCAACGTGCTTTGCCTGGGCATCCTGCCCACCGAGCGTCTTGTCCTCGGTCAGGCCTCTGGCGTGGGCAACCTGGCCGTGCTGCTGGGTTCCAGCACCGGACGGGACGGTATCGGCGGGGTCAGCGTGCTGGCCTCGGCGGGCTTCTCGGCCGAGGACGACGGCGACAAGCGCCCCAGCGTCCAGGTCGGCGACCCATACGAGGAGAAGCGCCTTATTGAGGCCTGTCTCCAGTTGTTGGACGAAGGCCTGGTGGTCGGCATCCAGGACCTGGGTGGGGCCGGCCTGACCTGCGCCACGAGTGAAACCGCGTCGCGTGGCGGTGTTGGCATGGACGTCGACGTCTCGGCTGTGCACCGGCGTGAGCCCGGCATGGCGGCCCACGAGGTCATGACCAGCGAATCCCAGGAGCGGATGCTGGCCATTGTCGAGCCCGAAGGCCTCGACCGGGTTCTGGCTATCTGTGAGCGGTGGGAGGTGGCATCCACGGTGATCGGCCGGGTCACCGCCGGCGGCGCCCTGCGCATTTTGGACGGCTTCGACGGCGAGGTACTGGCTGACGTGCCGGCCGCCTCGCTCCATGAGGATGCTCCCCTCTACGACCGACCTCGGACCGCTCCGGCCGAGCCTCGGGGCCCGATGGCCGACGGGCTTGCCCCGCCGGTCGACACGGGGGCCGACCTACTCGACTTGCTGATCGGTCCAGCCTGGGTGTATCGCCAGTACGACCACCAACTCTTCCTGAATACGGTGGTTGGCCCGGGAGATGACGCTTCGGTGCTGAAGCTTCGCCACCCCACCACGGGAGCCGAGACCGGACGGGCTCTGGCCATGACCACCGACGGCAACCACCGGTGGTGTGCCGTGGATCCCCGTGGTGGCACGGCCCGAGTGGTCGCCGAATCGGTGTTGAACCTGGCCTGTGTGGGCGCCCGCCCGCTGGCTGTCGTGAACTGTCTCAACTTCGGTAACCCCGAACATCCCGAGGTCATGTGGCAACTGTCTGAAGCCATCGACGGACTGGCGGAGGCTTGTGAGGCCTTCGGTGCTCCGGTGATCGGCGGCAACGTCAGCCTCTACAACGAGTCGGCCGGCACCGACATCGATCCCACTCCGGTCATCGGCCTGCTCGGCATGGTCGACGACCTGGACCGGCGACCCCCCGGCGCCACCCTCGTGGACGGCCATCGTCTGGTCCTGATCGGGCCCGACGACGTCTCGCTCGGTGGTTCACTCTGGGGATCGGCGCACGACGCCCCCGGCGGCATCTTGGCGCCTCTGGACTTCGGCCTGCACCAGCGGGTGGCTGACCTGATCCGTGCTCTGGTTGCCGACGGCATGGTCGACGGCGTACACGACTTGTCGGCTGGTGGGCTGGGGGTGGCGGTGGCTGAGATGGTGGCCCGCTCCGGCGTGGGTGCCCATCTGGCACGGGTGCCCGACCATCGTGCGTTATTCGGCGAGGGTCCCAGTCGGGTCCTGTGCTGTGTCGATCCGGAACGCCTCACCGATGTCCTGGCTGCCGCTGAGGCTGTCGCCGTACCGACTACCCGGATCGGTCTGGCCACTGGCGACCGCCTCATCGTGAAGGGCCTTCTGGACGTGGCCGTCGACGACGTGCGACACGCCCACGAGGATCGGTTGCCCGAGGCCCTGGGCGCCGGAACTACGAACCGATGAGCACAGCAGCCGTCGACCAGGAGAACCTTCTGGCGGCCGGTGCGGACGACGACACCCCCCGTGAGGCGTGTGGGGTCTTCGGTGTCTATGCGCCTGGCCAACCCGTCGCCCACCTGACGTACCTCGGCCTCTACGCCTTGCAGCACCGTGGTCAGGAGTCGGCCGGCATGGCGGTTAGCGACGGCGAGGCCCTCACGGTCGTCAAGGACATGGGCCTGGTGTCCAACGCCTTCGACGACCGGACGCTGGCCGCCCTCACCGGCGACCTGGCCATTGGTCAGACCCGATATTCGACCACCGGATCCAGCACGTGGCGAAACGCCCAACCGGTCTACCGGGGTATCGACCGCGTCGAGTTCGCGTTGGGCCACAACGGCAATCTGGTCAACACCGAGGACCTGGCCGCCGAGGCCGGGATGCTCCCCGGAGCCATCACGTCTGACACCGACCTCATGGCCGAGCTTTTGGCCACCGAACTGGCCAGCCACTGTGACCTGCCACAGGCTGAGGCCATGGACGCTGCCCTGACTGCCGTACTTCCTCGGCTCACCGGCGCGTTCTCGCTGGTCATTGCCGACCACGAGCGGGTCATCGGCGTTCGTGACCCGAACGGCTTCCGGCCCCTCTGCCTGGGGCGTCTGGACGGTGGTTGGGTACTCGCGTCCGAGTCGCCGGCGTTGGACGTGATCGGGGCCCACATGGTTCGTGAGCTGGATCCCGGCGAGGTGGTGATCATCGACGATACGGGTTGGCGTTCGCTCCGACCGTTCGACGACGACGCCATCGATCCGAAGCTCTGCCTGTTCGAGTTCGTCTACTTCGCTCGCCCCGACGCCGTCCTGTACGGACAGAGCGTGCATCACGCCAGGGTCCGCATGGGCGAGATGTTGGCTGACCAGGCACCGGTGGAGGCCGACCTGGTAATGGGTGTGCCTGAGTCGGGGATGCCGGCTGCCGAGGGCTACGCCCGGGCCAGCGGCATCCCGTACGGCCAGGGTCTGGTCAAGAACCGCTACATCGGCCGAACCTTCATCGCCCCCACCCAGGCCCTCCGGTCCGCGGCGGTGCGCATGAAGCTCAACCCGCTGCGCGACAGCATTGAGGGGCAACGCCTGGTGGTGGTCGACGATTCGATCGTGCGGGGTACCACGACGAGGGCCATGGTGCGGATGCTTCGCGACGCCGGCGCGGCGGAGGTCCACATGCGGGTCTCGTCGCCGCCCTACCGCTGGCCTTGCTTCTACGGCATGGACACCGGCACCCGGGGCGAACTCCTGGCCGCCAATCTCACCGTGGACGAGATCCGTGAGTACCTCGAGGTGGACAGCCTCACTTATCTGAAGTTGGACCACCTTCTGGAGGCCACCGGCGCGGTGGGCGCCGGGTTCTGTGACGCCTGTCTGACTGGGACCTATCCGATCGAGATTCCGGTGAACCTTTCCAAGGCGGTACTCGAGGGGGCGGCCGGCGCCCCCGCTCCCGAGCGGGCCATGCCGATCCTCGATGGGGACGTGAAGGGCGAACTCCCGACCGATGCCGCCAACCGTCTATTCGGGCGCAGTTGATGGGCCCAGTCTGATGACTTCGTCAGTGGGAAGTGGAGCGGGAGAGAGCTATCGGGCAGCCGGGGTTGACATCGATGCCGGCGAGGAGGCCGTAAAACGCATCGGTCCGCTGGTGCGGAGCACCTACCGGCCCGAGGTCATGGGTGACATCGGCGGCTTCGGTGGCCTGTTCGACATCGGTCGCTCGGGCTACCGGGATCCGTTACTGGTGTCGGCCACCGACGGGGTGGGTACCAAGTCCGAGATCGCGCGCGAGACCGGTCGACTCGACTCCATTGGTCGCGACCTGGTGGCCATGTGCGTGGACGACCTCGTTTGCGCAGGCGCTGCGCCGCTCTTCTTCCTGGACTATCTGGCCGTCGGCCGTCTCGACCCGGACGCCGCCGAGTCCCTGGTGGCCGGTATCGCCGATGGGTGCGCCGAGGCGGGCTGTGCACTTATCGGCGGCGAGATGGCTGAGCATCCAGGCGTCATGGCTGCCGACCAGTTCGACCTGGTGGGCTTCGCTGTGGGGGCCGTCGAGCGCGATGCCCTGCTGGACGGGACTGCGGCGGTGGCCGGCGACGTTCTGGTCGGCATTGAATCGCCCAACCTTCGGTCCAACGGGTTCTCGCTGGCTCGCCGCCTGGCCTTCGACGTGGCCGGCCGGTCGCTCGACGATCCTGCATGGGAGGGCGCGTCGACCACCTTGGCTGACGAGATGCTCGCTCCGAGCGTGATCTACGCCCCGGCGGTGGTGGCCGCCCTGGCTGCCCACGAGATCCATGCCGTGGCCCATGTAACCGGCGGGGGCCTGCCCGGCAACCTGCCGCGGGTCATGGATAATACGCTCGATGCGGTGGTGGACCGCTCCACGTGGGAAGTGCCGCGGTTCTTTTGCGAACTGCAGAACATGGGCGACGTATCCGACGACGAGATGGAACGGGTGTTTAACATGGGCCTCGGGATGGTGTTGGCCGTGCCTGATCGTGACTCCGACGCGGTGGTGGCGATGCTTGCCTCCCACGATCGACCGGCCCGGGTGGTCGGTGAACTGACGGCAGGTAGCGGTCAGGTACGGATGAGTGGGACGAGGCAAGGGGGCGTCGGATCGTGAGCGACCGTGCGGCGTTGATCGCCCATCTACTGGAGCACTCCATCCGCACCGGGGACTTCACCCTCAAGTCGGGCCGAAAGAGCACGTGGTTCTGCGACGCCAAACAGACGGCCTGTCGGGCCGAGGGGATCCTGCTGGTGGCCGATGCCGCGCTGGCTGAAATCGATGCCTTGGATGCCGCCGCCGAAGGTGCCGGCCCGATCACGGCCATCGGCGGTCTTACCGCCGGGGCGGACCCGGTTGCCTTCGGGATCGCCGCCGTGGCTGCTACCCGTGGTCGACATCTCCGGTCGTTCAGCATCCGCAAGGAGTCCAAGGACCACGGGGTCCAGGGTCGATTGGCCGGTGCCCTACTGCCCGGCGACCGGGTGGTCATCACCGAGGACACCGTCACCCGGGGGACATCCCCGCTGGAGGCGGCAGCGGCAGTTCGGGCATTGGGTGCCGAACCGGTGGCCGTGCTGCCCATCGTCGATCGGGGTGGCACGTGTGGGGCGGCAGCTGCTGAGACGGGCATCGCCTTCCGACCACTGGTGACCGCCCTGGACCTCGGCTTTCCCTACGAGGGGCCCTGATTCTCTGATTGGGGATTTCCTGATCGGGGCGTTTCTGTGGGTCACTCCTAGGATCGTCCGATGCCCTTCCTCCCCACTGCGGCCTATTCCATCCACCTCCAGGTGGCACTGGACAATGTGCCCAACACACTGGGTCGCCTGGCCACCGCCATTGGTGAGGCCGGCGCCAACATCATGTCGATGGGCGGGTTCGACGTCCGTGGCGATCTCCTGGTCAACGACGTGGTGGCCAACTGTCGTGACGAAGACCACGCGGCGGCGGTCGTCACGGCCATCGAGAACCAGCCTGGGGTGGAGATCCTCCACTGGTACGACCGCACCTTCGACATGCACGAGGGCGGCAAGATCGAGGTCGTGTCCCTGGCCAAGGTGAACGATCGGCACGATCTGTCGATGGCGTACACGCCTGGCGTGGCCCGGGTCTGCATTGCCATCCACGATGAACCAGCTCGGGCCCACGAACTGACCATCAAAAAGAACACGGTCGCCGTGGTCACCGACGGCACCGCCGTGCTGGGCCTCGGCGACATCGGTCCGGCGGCCGCCATGCCAGTCATGGAGGGCAAGGCACTGCTGTTCAAGGAGTTCGCGGGCGTCGACGCCTTCCCGATCTGCCTGGACGTAACCGACCCGCAGGAGATCATCGACACCGTGATTCGGATGGCCCCTACCTTCGGTGGCATCAACCTGGAGGACATCGCGGCTCCTGCCGCTTTCCACGTGGAGGAGGCCCTACGAGCCGCCCTAGACATCCCGGTGTTCCATGACGATCAGCACGGCACGGCCGTGGTCACCCTGGCCGCCTTGTGGAATGCCTGCCGACTCACCGGCCGCGACATGGGCGACCTGTCGGTGGTGATCGCCGGCATGGGAGCCGCTGGGGTAGCGGTGGGCAAGATCTTGTTGGACGCTGGGGTGGGCGAGATCGTCGGGGTGGACCGGATGGGTGCCGTCTACTCGGGGCGCGACAACCTGAACGTCGCCAAGGAGTGGTTCGCCGACCACACCAATCCTGACCGGAAGATGGGAAGCCTGAAGGATGTACTGGTCGGCACCGACGTGTTCGTTGGTGTGAGCGGTCCCGGCCTGATCGACGCTGCCGACCTGCGGACCATGAATCCCGATCCGATCGTGTTCGCCATGGCTAACCCCGAGCCCGAGATCCACCCTGAGGAGGCCGACGGGCTCGCCGCGGTGATGGCCACGGGGCGAAGTGACTATCCGAACCAGATCAACAACGTGCTGGCCTTCCCCGGGATCTTCCGTGGAGCGTTGGATGTCGGCGCCACCGACATCACCGAGAACATGAAGCTGGCCGCCGCCCGGGCCATTGCCGACTCGGTGTCGGAAGCCGACCTGAAGCCCTCGTTCGTGGTGCCGTCGGTGTTTGACAAGTCGGTGCCCTACCGGGTTGCCGAGGCCGTGGCCGCCGCCGCGGTCGCCGACGGCGTCTGCCGGACCTGACCACGCCTGAACCCCGAGCCAACCCGTTCGTCCGACCGTGCTGATCCGCGCCGTCACCTTCGACCTCTGGAACACCCTCCTCACCAGCGTCCCGGGGGGTCTGGAGATCCGTCGTCGGCACTGGCAGGAGGTCATCGACGAGCGAAAGCTCGACATCCCGGCCGAGCTTCTGTGGGGGGTGCTGTCGATACTGCCCGACCGGTTTGAGACCGAGTGGCGGGCGGGTAGGCACTACGGGCCGGAGCGTGCGCTCGAGGAGTGCTTCGTCGCATTCGGTGATCGGCTGGAAGGTGGAGACCACCAGGCCCTCGCCGACGCGTTTGATTTCGCGTCGTACCAACTACGGGTGAGGTCAGTGCCGGACGCGGCGGACGTCTTGTCCGCCGTGGCGAGAAGCGGTGTAGCTGTCGGGATCATCTCGGACACGAATCTGGCCATCGGACGGCATTTGAGGACATACCTCGACGAACATGGCATTTTGGAGCACGTGGCGTTCGCCGCCTTCTCCGACGAGGTGGGCGTCTACAAGCCCGACCCGACCATCTTCCGGGCCGCCATGAATGGTCTGGGCATCGACGACCCGACGACCATCGTCCACGTGGGCGACCTGAAGCGGACCGATGTAGCTGGGGCCCGCGCCATGGGCATGGGAACGGTGCGGTTTCGGGGGGCGCTGGACGATCTGGAAGATGGTGCCGAGGCCGACCACGTCATCGACTGCCTGGCCGACTTGTCTGGGCTGTTCCCCGAGCTGGTTGCTGGGCCCTGATCGGCCCGGCGGTTCCGGATCTCAGTCGAACACGATGACGGAACGCAAGGTGGCCCCCGCCTTGAGCTCGGCGTAACCATCGTTCACCTCGTCGAGGGTGATGTGGGCCGAGACCAGCCGGTCCAGTTCGAGACGACCCTCCAGGTAGTGGCGGGCCAGATTGGGCATCTCTACCTTGAAGTTGGAGTTGCCCATGAACAGGCCCCTGAGGCCCTTGGCTTGGAGCACCATGAGCGCGCCAGGCACGGTCATGGTGCTGGTGACCGGCGGGACTCCGACCAGGTAGGCGGTACGCCCCGGGCGGATCATGGCCAGCGCCTGTTCGCCGGTTGCCGTGAGCCCGATGGCCTCAAAGGCGGCATCGACTCCGCCGCCAGTCAGGACTTGTACTGCAGCGACCGGGTCGTCCGTCGAGGCATCGACCACGTCGGTTGCTCCGAACCCGCGGGCCGCCTCGAGCTTCTCGGCGTTGAGGTCCACCGCGATAATCCGACTGGCGCCGGCCAGCCGACAACCCTGCACGATGTTCAGACCGATGCCGCCGCAGCCGATGACGGCCACCGTTTCGCCCGGCCGGATCTGCGCGCCGTTGGTGGCTGAGCCCACACCGGTCATCACGGCACAACCGATGAGGGCGGCCACGTCGAAGGGCACGGCCGGGTCGACGGCGACCACGCCATTCTCGTGCACCAGCATCTGCTCGGCGAACGCCCCCAGCCCGGCCATGGGGAGCACGGGAGTGCCGCTCAGCGACAGTGTCGGTTCCAGTTCGGGCCCGCGGGCCAGGTCGTGACGGTTCGAGCAGATGAACACGCGACCCACGTGACACTCGGGGCACACGCCGCAGAACTGGGTCAGACAGGTGATCACGTGGTCGCCTGGAGCGAAGGCCGTCACGTCAGGTCCGACCGCTTCCACGATGCCCGAGGCCTCGTGGCCGAGCGCAGCGGGCAGCGATGGCAGAGGGAGCAGCCCCTCGATCACGTGGAGGTCACTGTGGCAAAGGCCTGACGCCTTCGTTCGGATCAGGACCTCGCGGCCGATCGGCTCGGCGATGGTCAGATCTTCGACGACGAGGTCGCCGGGGGCTTCGTGGAGGACGGCGGCACGCATAGGGCTCCGGTGGTGGTCAGGGTTCGATTAGGAAAGATTAGGAGGTTAGCCGCTTGGCTAACCATCCGCCGGTTCGGGTTAGGGTCGATCAGTGGCCCCGATCGAGATCGTCCTCGTGGTGGTCGCCGTCGCTGCGGGTTCCCTCGTCCAGGCCTCGGCGGGCATCGGCATTGCCCTAGTGGCCAGCCCGGTGCTCATGGCCGTAGATCCGGCGTTCGTTCCCCTTCCCCTCATCCTGGGTGGAACGGTCGTCGGTATCCGCAATCTCACGATGGAGTTCTCGGGTTTTGATGCGAAGCGATGGCGGAAGTGCCTTCTGGGGGCACCGGTTGGACTGGTTTTGGGCGAGCTGGCGCTGGCCGGCCTCTCGGAGCGGGGTCTGACGCTGGCTGTGGGGGTGCTGGTCGTGCTGTCGGTGGTGGCCGTGGGGTCCGGCTGGAAACCCCCGAGACGACGATGGATGTCCGTGCTGGCCGGCGTGCTGACGGCGTTCACGCTTCGGGTGGCCGCCCTTCCGGGACCGCCCTACGCCATCCTCCACCACGATGACCCTCCCCAGGTCCTGAGGCCCAACCTTGCGGGGTTCGTCATGGTGCTGAGCGCGGTGGTGACCGTGCGCCTATTGGTCGGTGGGGCGATCGACGGTGCCGAGGTGGGACGGATCGCGCTCGTCATGGGTTCCGCCGTCATCGGCCTGGTGTTGGCACCCCCGGTTCGCCGATGGGTGGACAGCGAGTGGTTCCGACCGGTGCTCCTGGGGATCTGTGGTCTTGGTGGTCTGGCCACCATCGTGGGGGCCCTGACCTGACTAGTCACGAAGCGGAGACGACATGACGATGGGCGGCGGATCTGCGAGCAGAGCCCGATGGTCCTGGAGAACCGCGAGGGTCCCGGAGAACCGCGAGCGGTAGACGGGCGCGGCCCGGATGAACTCGAGGGTCAGGCGGACCTGCTGTTCTGTGGTTCAACCCAGGCCACCCCACTCCCGGGGCAAGGTGATGCCGAACAAGTCCGTCTCGGCCTGGTGGGCGACCAGCGGCGGCGGCCAGAGCATCGGATAACGGGCCGATTATGGCGTTCTTCCTCTCCGGT
>JAAZZG010000069.1 GCA_014237715.1 Acidimicrobiales bacterium | reverse complement strand
TAGCGGCCATCGAGGCCTTCCTATGCTCGCCTAACCGGCCCGACGTCGTCCTGGACGAGGCCGGCCGGCGGCGGCTACCGGTTAGCTAACGGGCCAGGGCCCCGCCGACCACTTCGTCGCCCTCGTAGAACACCACGCTCTGCCCCGGGGCCACCCGGCGTCGGGGAGCCGGCCACCGGACCACGTCACCGTCCAGGACCGCCGGGTCGACATGACCGTGGGCGCTGGTCTGGACCAGCACCGGACCGTCCACCGGACAATCAGCCCACGAGAACCTCTCCACCGGCGTGGCGTCGACCAGCAGGTCGCGCGCCGACCCCACCCTGACGGTGGCCGCCGGGACGTCCACGTGCACGGCGTAGCGCGGCGCTCCACCACCGGCCAAGGCCATCCCCTTCCTCTGGCCGACGGTCACCAGCTCCACGGCGTCCACCGACCCGACCTCCATGCCAGCACCGTCCACCACTCGACCGGGCGTCAACGGAATGCGCCGGCGCAGGAAGTCGTGGCGGCCGTGGGCGGCGGGGATGAAGCACACG
>JAAZZG010000068.1 GCA_014237715.1 Acidimicrobiales bacterium | reverse complement strand
GTGCCGAGGTCCCGGTCGCCCAGGCGGAACCAGGTGGGTCCGCCGTAGTGGTCGAGCGAGTCCATGGCCTGCCAGGTCTCGCCGGCCAGCCCCCAACCGGTCTCCGGGTTGCCCGCCCCGGCCAGCGTGTAGGTGATCGTGTCGAGGTCGGGCGAGACGTGCAGCCCGTGCAGGACCAGGTCGTCTCCGGTGTTGGCCACCACGACCACCTCAACAGGATCGACGACCCGCACCAGGCCCCGCAGCAGCCGCGCAGCGCCGACGCCACCGGCGAGGACGGTGATCATCGGCGTCTCACCGTCGGGTCAGCCCGCACCCTGGCGCTGGAGTGTCTCGAGGTCGTGGTCGACCATCATCTCGACCAACTGGTTGAACCTGGTGCGGGGCCTCCAACCGAGCTGCGTCTCGGCCTTGGCGGCGTCACCGACCAGCAGGTCGACCTCCGCCGGCCGGAAGAAGCGCTCGTCGACGACGACGTGGTCCTTGTAGTCCAGACCGGCTCGCCCGAAGGCGAACTCGCAGAATTCGCGCACGGAGTGG
>JAAZZG010000067.1 GCA_014237715.1 Acidimicrobiales bacterium | reverse complement strand
CTGCGGCCTCGCGGCACAGAGAATCGTCGTGGCCGTCGGCCGGTTTGGACGTCCCGGCAACGACGGAGAGGGGACCGACCGTGTGGTTAGACCACTCCGGGTGTTCGCCGGCCGCCCAGCAGGCCACCTCGACCACCGACCGGTCGCCGTCAGCTAGCAGGGCCACGAGGGCCTCCCGGTGGGCGTCGCTGGCGGGATCCCGCCCGGCAAGGACCTCGAGAGCCCGTCGCCGAACCGCAGGATCGGGGTCCGTGAGGCCGTTGGCCAACTCGGGATCGCGGAGGCCGTCGGTCGTCCGGTCCCCCGCCATGCGGTGGAGGGCACCCAGGGCGGCCGCCCGCACCACGGGCTCCGGATCGGACAGCAGGGCACGAGCTCCGGCAGGGTCTCCATGGTGCCCGGCCAGGACGGCCCGGCGCCGCCGGGTCGCCACCTCCGCGTCGGGGGCGGCACCGTGGTGGACGTGACGGCCACTCGGGATCCGGTCGTCCGGACTGGCTGAGGTCACGGTCAGCCGATGGCCTGCTCGAGGAGGAACCCGGAAAGGAACACC
>JAAZZG010000066.1 GCA_014237715.1 Acidimicrobiales bacterium | reverse complement strand
TGACCGTCAACTTCGGGGAACATCCCTCCAAGGGAGGTCTTTGTCGGACCAGGGCTCCCTAGGCAACCCCAACCACCGTTCGGCCAGATTGTTCTTCTGGACCTCGGTGGTGCCCCCACCGATCGAGATGGTGAACCGGTTGATCAGTTCGGCTTGGACCCACCGTCCTACCGGGTCCGGTCCGACCACTCCGGCAGCGCCGGAGATGGCGGTGGCTAATTGGCCGTTGCGGGCCTTCGATTCAGCAGCAAACACCTTGGTCAGGGCCGGGTCGACCACCGAGGACCCGTCTTGCCGCAGGGCGGCCCGGATTCGTCGACCCAAGAGCCTGATGATCTGTTCTCTGATAAAGGCGTCAGCTAGGCCCTGACGGACGACCGGATCGTCCTGGCGTCGGAACATGCGGGCCAACTCGACCAGCCGGTGGGCGGTACTCCCACCACCTCGGCCAATGAACGCCGCCTCGTTGGCCAACACCATCCGTGCCGCCCCCCAGCCGCCATGCAGATCACCGACTAGCTGCTCGACGGGGATCCGCACCCCGGTCAGGAACACCTCATTGAAGTGCGTCGACCCGT
>JAAZZG010000065.1 GCA_014237715.1 Acidimicrobiales bacterium | reverse complement strand
CTGTTTGGAGGTCCACGAGATCTCAGTGGGCTCGCCAACCGAACCGGCGGCGTCGGGGTTGATGGGCATCGGGCGCTCCCGTTCTGGTGTCGGGTCGTCGGGTTGACGGCTCGCTCGACGCTACGGGAGGGTCCACCGATCGGCCCAACCGCGTCGGACCAGTGGCCGGGCATTCTCCATTACCAACGAGGACCTGGGTGACTAGGTGGTCGACTTCGTGGAACACCGACGAACGGTGAGCCAGACCCACTGATCGAGGGACCGCCAGAAAACCTCCGATTTCCCTTGCAATTCAGGGAATCACAGTGATGTAATTCCACTGCTGGTATTAAAACGTGGCCTTTCCCCGACCGGAGGAGGGGCGGACCGGCGGAAAGGTGGACGGTTCGATGGGGATCATCGCGAAGCCTGATCTGGACACCGGCTGGAAGGACCTCTCCAACTGCCTGGGTGTGGACCCGGACCTCTTCGTCCCCGAGCGCGGGGCGAGCACCCGCGAGGCTAAGGAGGTCTGTCGGGGCTGCGAGGTGCGCATCGACTGCCTTGAGTACGCCCTCCAGAATGGCGAGAAGTTCGGAATCT
>JAAZZG010000064.1 GCA_014237715.1 Acidimicrobiales bacterium | reverse complement strand
TGCGGACACGCCCCATGGGCCAAGCAGAGACCGATCAGGTCATGCACTGCTTCGGCCGTGGGACCGAAGACGGCCAGGTGGTGGACCCACCACAGCCTGCGGGCGACCCGCCACAACCGGTAGCTGGTGTTTGGGAAGGGCCAACTATCTGCACCAGTCACGGCGTCTTTTACCAACCGCCGGCCTTCGGTGTGGCGGTCGGACAGCCGATAGCTGATCCGACAGCCACCGTTCTCGACGACGGTCGGATCCGCCTTTACGCCTTCGCTCAGGGGATCGGCATTGTGAGCGCAGTGTCCGACGACGGTCGGGTGTTTGCTGAGGAGCCGGGGGTCCGAATCGCCGGGACTGAGGCCGGACAGCCGCGCGTGTGGCGCCTTCCCGACGGCCGATTGCGGATGTACGTGAGCAAGGTCAGGGAGATTGCGTCATTTACCAGCGACGACGGTCTCAATTTCATCAAAGATCCGGGGGACCGATTGACGGCTCAGGCCGCCGGTCTGGCGGCTATCAGTAGCCCGTCTATCGTCGAGGTCGAGCCGGGTCTCTGGCGGATGTATTACTCCACCTTGGCAGTGCCAGGTACGGGACCGGGTGGCA
>JAAZZG010000063.1 GCA_014237715.1 Acidimicrobiales bacterium | reverse complement strand
ATGATCAACGCCTAATTGATCAGCCAGCAGCTGCTGCTTCGGCAATCCAGCCGGCAACTACCTCTGCGTTCTCAGTCATCCAGCCGGTAGCCAGCTCAGCCACATGGGCCTGAGAGCCGTCACCATCGGTCTGGTCGACCTGCAGGAACGAAATGTCCAGAATCGAAGGCTTGATCAACGGGAACAAGTTCCGCAGGAACGGGTTCTCGTCAAGACGATCAGTCCGCATCGACACCTGAATGTCAGCCGCCGACCAACCCAACTGACAAGGCTGGGTGCACATATCAGCACCGAAGGCCGTGAAGCCCTGCTCCTGCTGATGGTTCTCGCCACCCTCCTTGCCCAACGGGTTCGACCCATCAAGCACAGCCTCAACGGACAACCACAGGACGTTCACACCAGGCACCAGCACCGTCAGGTACGACGCCGGCGACCACGTGTACAAGATGCCGGGCTCGCCAGCATTGACACGGTTCACCATCTCGGCGAACAGGCCGTCATAACCGGCCTTGGTTTCTTCCATGTTGTCCCACGGCTCGGTTCCGTTACCGAACGCAATCTGGCTCTCGATGATGTCGTCACAAGTCCACGACTCCGGGCAACCAAGGATCTCGCCCTT
>JAAZZG010000062.1:246-629 GCA_014237715.1 Acidimicrobiales bacterium | reverse complement strand
GGCACAACCCCGCCTTTGATTTTATCGACAAACTCAAATCCTTCACCCCGTTCCTGGGGTTCGATTCGCAAGTACACATGACCGTACTGTCCACGCCCACCGGTCTGCTTGGAGTACTTGTGTTCCTGTTCAACAGTCGCATTCAAGGTCTCGCGATAGGCCACCTGAGGCTTGCCCACGTTGGCATCGACGCTGAACTCACGCCTAAGGCGATCGATGATTATTTCCAGATGCAGTTCCCCCATCCCAGAAATAATGGTCTGCCCTGATTCTTCGTCAGTGTGTACCCGAAAGGACGGGTCCTCCTGCGCCAACTTGCCCAGTGCGACGCCCAACTTTTCCTGATCACTCTTAGTCTTGGGTTCAACCGCCTGCGAAATCAC
>JAAZZG010000062.1:0-236 GCA_014237715.1 Acidimicrobiales bacterium | reverse complement strand
CGCAAAGCGTGTCGCCAGTAGTGATAGCTTTTAGTCCCACTGCTGCCGCGATGTCGCCGGCACGCACCTCTTTAAGCTCTTCACGGGAATTAGCATGCATCTGGAGAATGCGCCCGATACGCTCTTTCTTACCCTTGACGGGGTTATAGATGCTGTCGCCGGATTTCACGACCCCTGAATACACCCGGAAAAACACTAATTGCCCCACAAAGGGATCAGTCATAATCTTGAAGCCA
>JAAZZG010000061.1:414-689 GCA_014237715.1 Acidimicrobiales bacterium | reverse complement strand
TGACCCGATGGTTGTTGTGGACTGCTGAGGCGCGGGCAAACGTGTTTGCTCAAGCCCCCAGGGTCATCGACCTGAACACAATCTGTGAGGTCGCCTGCCGTTTGATTCCGCTCGGTACACCGCCCCCGTCGTCAACGTTGGAGCGGTCTGAGGCGAACCGACTGTTGCGGAACGCCGACAGGTAGGCCCGCTAGCAACGCGTATCTACACCTGGGGCTCCGATGTCGCCCCCGCCCCCCCCCCCAGGGCAGGGGTGACAGACTGGGGCCATGAGG
>JAAZZG010000061.1:0-404 GCA_014237715.1 Acidimicrobiales bacterium | reverse complement strand
GGGCTGTGTGTCTGTCGGGTGAGTCTGGGTCCGTGTGGTTACGTGCATTCTGTGCAATGAAGTGTGCAACGCGGATGCTGCAAGTGAGGGCGTCAGCGACACCCTCTCCCCCCCTCAAGGGAGGGATGACAGAATGTGGCCATGAGGAAGTACGCGGTTGCGCTGACGTTCTTGTTGGTCGTCTCGGGATGTGGCGGTAGTTCAGACACCGCCACACCAGTTACGACGGTTGCCCCTGTAGCAACTCAGGCGCCGACCACAACTGCTGTGCCGACAACAACGGTTGCGGTGACAACAACGGTCGTCACGACGACTACTGCGGCACCAACCACGACTGCGGCACCGACCACCACTGCGGCACCGACTACTACGACGGCGCCTGCAACGACGGCGGTACCGACCAC
>JAAZZG010000060.1 GCA_014237715.1 Acidimicrobiales bacterium | reverse complement strand
GGAAAAGTGGTCAAACTCAAGAGCCATGCCTGTGAGGTACTTGTCGCTTATCTCAGTCCAGAATGTTCCGTTGTATTGATAGATCGACTTGCTTACATGCTGCATGATTTGATGCTGCCTGAGCATCATCTCACCCATCACCCGAGGCGGAAGCTCTTCAGGTGGAGCCGCTCCGGTCTGAGCCTGAAACGTAGAAAACACTCTCTGGCTTTCTCTACGACGACGCCTTGGGTTACTTGCATCGCCATCGCCATCGCCATCGCCATCGCCATCGCCATCGCCATCGCCACCCCATCCACCACCGCCGCCTGCAGCCGGTGCGCACTCGTTGTCTGCCTCGGACAGGACACGCTCCCAGTACGCTTCATCCTCTTCGGACTTTTCACTTCGTTCGCTCATAAAGACAACACGGTTGTCCTCGATTAGCCTCCATCCATACGGGCGCTTGCGGTACTTGTGCGCGTGCTGGAGTTTCCGAGAAAGCTCTCGGTCGCCCCACGGTGGCTGACAGGACTGATTCCAATCACACAGCAGGGGCCAGAACTGGTCGTCTCCAATATCAAAACCGCCACCTACCATCGCGGCAAGCAATGTAGACTTGTCTCCACCTTGACCCTCAACAGCAGCGCTCAGTTTGGCCATGTATGCGGTGCATCTTTCTAGCTTGTTGGCCTGCTTGCTCTTGAGGT
>JAAZZG010000005.1 GCA_014237715.1 Acidimicrobiales bacterium | reverse complement strand
GCTAGTCAGTCCACCTCGGCCAGCACGAGGGCGGTGGTGGGGTGGGCTCCGTGTCCGAAGGTCGGCCCCGGATCGATCGAAACTGGGACCTCGCCGACCGGATCGAACCACGGCGGATGGATGCCCAGTCGCCCCACCACGGTGGGTCGTAGCCACTCCCGCTGGGTCCGGGCCCAGTCGGGAAGCGAGTCAGGCATCCAGCTTGAGTACCCGGATGGCGTTCTCCCGGAGGAACTTCGGCCACACCTCGGCCTTGAACGGCACGTTGCGCAGTTCGGTGAAGATGCGGTCCAGCGACAGGCCCATGGGGAAGTAGCCGGCGTAGATGACCTTGTCGGCGCCCCGGGTGTTCGCGTAGTCGACAATGGCCTTCGGGTAGTGCTTCGGGGCGAATGCCGAGGTGGAGTAGTGGAGGTTCGGCCACTTCAGCATCAACTTGACGATCAGGTCCTCCCACGGTTCGCAGCCGTGCCGGGTGACAAATACCAGGTCGGGGAAGTCGTACATCACCTGGTCGATCAACTCGACGTGCTGGGGGGCGAACGGCAGGCGGGGGCCGGGGATCCCGGCGCAGCAGAAGATGGGGATGTCCAGTTCGCAGCATGTGGCGTAGATGGCGTACATCTTCGGGTCGTCGATGGGGACCTGGGGGTTGCGGCCGCTCGGGAAGGCGGTGACCGCCTTCAGCCCGGCGTCGCGGTGGAGCTGGCGGATGGTTCGGATCGACCCCATGACCTCATTGGGGTCCGGCTCGTGACAGGCGAAGAACCGGTCCGGATGCTCTTCGATCATGGCCCGACCCTCGGACTTGCCGGGACCGATGCCGATCATGGCCATCTGCACGTTGTTGCGGTCCATGAAGGGCAGGCACAGATCGGCACCCTGCGGTGGGTCCTGGAGTTCGCCGTCGGTACCGCGGGCCTGATCGGAGAACGGCACGTCCTTGAACATGTACTGGGCCGGGAAGTTCATCTCCTTGGAGGCGTCGTCCTTGATCCCGGACAGGTTCTCGTAGTTGAGCCTGGCGTTAGGGCCCGCCCGGGTGCCCATCATCGTGTCGATGGCTGCCACGTCGTCAGGGAAGGTCGATTCGCTCATTCCCACATCATTGGACCTGACAGACCATCAGGGCAACGTGGGGTCGCCGATCGGAACGCCTATGGGACCGGGTCGCCGGAGGGTACGCCCCCACGCGAGACTCCAGCCATGACCCATCCCGGAGACCCCGCACCAACCCGACTCTCGCGTCTGAGCAGGTCGGTGGACGGTCACCGGGTGCTGGTCACCGGTGCTGGGTCGGGGATCGGACGAGCCACCGCCCACCTGTTCGCCGACGAAGGGGCCATCGTCGCTGTCACCGACCTCGACGGGAGCCGAGCGACCACAGTGGCCGACGAGATCACTTCGGTCGGGGGTCGGGCCCGGGCGTGGGCCTTGGACGTCTCCGACGAGACGGCAGTCCGGCAGGTGGTGGCCGAGGCCGTTGACCACGGTGGAGGCCTGGACGTGCTGGTCAACAACGCCGGCATCCCGGCCGGCGCTCCGATCGAGGATGTCGACTACGGCGACGTCTGGCAGGGAGCGTTGGACGTGATGCTCACCGGCATGACCCTGACCATTCGGGCGGCTCTGGGCCACCTGCGGGCATCATCCGCCGGACGGATCGTGAACGTCTCGTCCACCGAAGGGGTGGGTGGCTCACCGTCCACGTCGGCCTACACGGCGGCCAAACACGGGGTGGTGGGCCTAACCCGGGCCCTGGCCGTGGAACTGGGAGAGACGGGGATAACCGTCAACGCCGTGGGTCCCGGCCCGATCGACACCGGCATGACGGCCGGGATCCCCGAGGAGGCCAAGGTGAAGTTCGCCCGACGGCGGGTGCCAGCCCGGCGCTATGCCGAACCCGAAGAGGTGGCCCACGGCATCCTTCACCTGGCCCTGCCGGCATCGAGCTACATCACCGGCCACCTACTGATGGTCGATGGTGGCATGACAGTCAAGAACAACTAGGGCCCAGCGGGGACCGGCCCCGATCCGACACGATCAGCCCTGGTACAGGCTGAGGGCGTCGTAGAGCACAGCGGGAACGTCGTCGTTGCCCACCACGTGGATGGCCACCCGGGTGGCCACCAGGGTGCCCTTCTTGTGCTCGCGGACATCGGTGATCCGGTTGCGGGCGTGCAGCGTCGAACCCACAGGCACCGGGGCCAGCATCCGAAGCCCGTCGGCGCCGTAGTTCACGACGTTGGTCTGGCCGGTGATCCTCACCGCGCCGGTGCGGTTCAGGATGGGCAGCAGGCTGAGGGTGAAGAACCCGTGGGCGATCGGGCCGCCGAACGGGCCGGCGGTGGCCCGTTCCACGTCCACGTGGATCCACTGGTGGTCACCGGTCAGCTCGGCGAACTGGTTCACCTTCTCCTGGGTCATCTCGTACTCAGGTCCCCAGTCGCTCCACTCCTCTGTGATGGTGGCGCGCAGGCCCTCCAGGTCGTCAAAGGCGATCTCAGTCATTGTGGTGCTCCCGTAATCTCGGGTGTGCCCCGGCTTTTCCGTGGTCCCATGTTGCCGCCATCATGGTCCCGACGAGACCGAGGAGGAGCATTGGACAGGTACTACAGCGAGGCGTGGGATGAGTTGACCGCGCCTGGATCCCCGTTCGCCTGGTCGACCACCGACGTCCGCGGAGTTCCGACCCGAACCTACGACTCGGCGCCCCCCGACCTGGCCCTGCTATGGGCCGGCGCGGCGGCCCACGGAGACGCCGACTATCTCGTCTACCGTGACGAGCGCCTGACCTACACCGAGACCCACGCCGCGGTCGACGCCCTGGCCGCCCACCTGGCTTCAGTAGGCGTCGGGCACGGGGACCGGGTGGCACTGGCCATGCGCAACCTGCCTGAGTGGGTTGTCGGCTACTGGGCCACGGTGCGCCTCGGCGCGGCCGTGGTCGGGATGAACGCCTGGTGGACCGGCCCCGAGATGGAGTTCGGGTTGTCCGATTCGGCACCGAAGGTCCTGTTGTGCGACGGCGAACGGTTCGAGAGGGTGACGCCTCACCTCGACGTGCTGCGGGCCGACCGATCGCTCCACGTCGTAGCCACCCGGGCCGACGGGACCGATCTGGGCCATGACGCCGTCCACTGGGCGGGCGCCCTGGCCGGGGCGGTCGATCTGCCGGCACCACCACCCGTGGCCATCGACACCGACGACGATGCCTGCGTCTTCTACACCTCGGGCACCACCGGGCACCCCAAGGGTGCCGTGCTGACCCATCGGGGTGCGGTGTCCAACCTGCTGAACCTGGCCTTCTGGCAGACGATGCAGGCAAGCGCCGAGGCCAAGGCCGTGGCGGCTGGCGAGCCGCCGGCCGGTTCGGACAAGCAGACCGGCGACGCCATGCCCGGCTCCGTGCTGGGCGTACCGCTGTTCCACGTGACGGGCTGCAACTGCTGCCTGCACCCGGTCACAGCGGTCGGCGGCAAGCTCGTGCTGATGCACCGTTGGAACCCCGAGGTGGCCCTGGAACTCATCGAACGGGAGCGACCGACGACGTTCACCGGTGTGCCCACCATGGCCCGCGAGCTCATCAACAGCCCTGACTTCGCCATCAGGGACACGTCCAGCATCACATCGCTCGGCGGTGGCGGTGCAGCCGTGCAGCCCGACCTGGTCCAGAAGATCGAAGACCGGATGGAAGGCCGCCCCAGCACTGGCTACGGCCTCACCGAGACCAACGGCGTCATCACCATCAACGCCGGCCAGTACTTCTTGGCCAAGCCGGCGTCGGCTGGGTCGCCGTGTCCGGTCATGGAGGCCCGCATCGTGGCCGAGGACGGCACCGACCAGCCGCCGGGAGGCCACGGAGAACTGTGGGTGCGGGGCGGGAACGTCTTCCGGGGCTACCTGAACCGTCCGGAAGCCAACGCCGAGGCCCTGACCGACGGCTGGTTCCACACCGGGGACATCGGCTATCTCGATGAGGACGGCTTCCTGTTCCTGGTCGACCGGGCCAAGGACATGGTCCTCCGCAGCGGTGAGAACGTGTACTGCGCGGAGGTGGAAGCCGCCATCTACGAGCACCCGGCCGTCGCTGAGGCAGCGGTCTTCGCCGTGCCCGATGAGCGGCACGGCGAAGTCGTCGGGGTGGCAGTCGTGCTCCTCCCCGACGCCGAGTTGACGGCCGCCGACCTCCAGGCCCACACCCGCACCCTCATCGCAGGGTTCAAGGTGCCCGAGCACGTGTGGTTCCGCGACGAGTCGTTGCCCCGCAACGCCAACGGCAAGTTCGTCAAGCGCCAGCTCCGCGAGGACCTTGTCGGAACACCGACGGCCGTCTGAGCCGACTGCAGCCGAAGAGGAGACTCGTGTCGGTCGAAGCCACAGAGCAAGGGGAGGGCGACGCCGAGGCCCCCGACCCCATGGAACGGGTCATGGCTCTCATGGCCCCCGGTGCCCCGTTCGAGATGGGCACCGAAGAGGTTCTCGGCGAGGAGATGCAGGTCTTCGTCCAGCGACTCGGCTCGCTACGCGACCTGCTGGCATCGTCAGCCCGTCACGGCGACATCGACTATGCGGTATTCCACGACGGGGACCGGCGCATCGCCCTGTCCTTCGCCGACAACGTCCGCCGGGTCGCCTCGGTGGCTTCCGCACTGTCCGACCGCGGGATCGGCGCTGGTGACCGCGTGGCCATCCTGGCCGCCAACCGCCCGGAGTGGATGCTGACGTTCTGGGCCACCGTGTCCCTGGGGGCCGTTGTCGTGGCCTGCAACGGATGGTGGACCCGCGACGAGATCGAACACGCGCTGGGTCGGACCCGCCCGTCTCTGCTGGTCGCCGACCGTCCGCGCCTCGAGCGCCTCGAAGGCGCCGATCCGGGCATGCCCGTAGTCGTCATGGAGGACGACTTCGATGCCCTGGCCGACTTCGCCTCCGACGCCGACCTGCCTGACGTCGACATCGACGAGGACCAGCCAGCGTTGATGCAGTTCACCTCGGGAACCACGGGGCGACCCAGAGCAGCGGTACTGAGCCACCGGAGCCTGGTTGGCTTCGTCCAGATCGTCGTCTTCCTCGGTGCCGCCCAGGGGGCACAGGTCGGCGCCTCGACGTCGGGAGCGGCGCGCCCCCGGCTGGCCGTGTTCCCGATGTTCCACATCTCGGGGCTGCAGAGCGCCAGCATCACCCCTATGGCCACTGGCGCCGGCAACGTCTGGCCCATGGGCCGATTCGACCCGGCGACGGTCATCCGGCTCACCACCGAAGAGCGCATCTACGCCTGGAACGGTACAGCGACCCACATCTTCCGGCTGCTGGAACACCCCGACATCGAAGACCTCGATGCGAGCCTCGTGGAGACCATCGCCATCGGCGGATCGGCCACCACTCCCGAGCTCCTTCGGGCCACCGAGGAGCGGTTCCCCCATCTGGTGAACACTTTTACGTCGGGCTACGGGTCGACGGAGGCCGGCGGGATGGTTAGCCACGCCAGCAACGAGATGCTTCGGGCGAACGCCGACAGCATCGGCATGGCCATGCCCACGGTGTCGCTCAAGGTCGTCGACGAGGACGGTGCCGAACTTCCCGAGGGGGAGAGCGGCGCCATCTGCGTGCGCAGCCCGCTCACCATGACCGGCTACTGGGAGGACTCCGAGGCCACTACCGAGGCCCTCTTGGAAGGCCGATGGTTGAAGACCGGAGACTACGGGCGCCTGGAGGGAGGCCAACTGTTCCTGTCCAGCCGGTTACGCGACTTGATCCTCCGTGGCGGCGAGAATGTCTATCCGGGCGAGGTGGAGGCCCGACTGGAGATGCATCCGGCGGTCGTGGAGTGCGCCGTCGACGGAGTCGACCACCGCACTCTGGGTCAGGAGGTCAAGGCCTATGTGGTGGTCCGGCCGGACATGGCGCTCGACCTCGACGAGGTGCGGGCGTTTTGTGGCGAGACACTCGCCCCCTACAAGTTGCCCGATCACCTCGAGGTGTGCGACGAGCCACTTCCCCGCAACGCCAGCGGCAAGGTGGTCAAGGCCGTCCTACGTGGCGAGGCCACTCAGACCTTCTTCGAGGAATAGGGCTCGAGCCAGATCCCGCCCCGAGTAGCCCAGCCGGCAGGCTGGGACGGGTGTGGGAGGCTCGGCAGATGGACGTAGATCCCCACCTGAACCCCTACCTGGCTGGCGCCATGGCTCCGGTGGTCGAGGAGGTCACGGCCCACGACCTGCCGGTGACCGGAACGCTGCCCGACGAGCTGGAGGGTCGGTGGCTTCGCAACGGGCCTAACCCGCGTGGCGCGGTCGATGCGGGTACCCACCATTGGTTTCTGGGTGACGGAATGGTCCATGGCGTTCGCCTACGGGACGGGCGGGCCGAGTGGTACCGCAATCGCTGGGTACGGGGTGCCCGGATGGCCGAGGCCTTCGGTGAGCCGGCCCCCGGCGGCCGTTCGTTCGGCGACCGGGGGCTCGGCCCTAACACCTCGGTCGGAGGCTTCGCCGGCCGGACGTGGGCCATGGTCGAAGCGGGGACGACGCCGATGACCCTGACCTACGAACTCGACACCATTGGCTACGACAACTTCGGAGGGACGCTGCCCGCCGGGTTCACCGCCCACCCGAAGTACGACCGGTCGACCGGCGAGTTGCACGCCGTCTGCTATGCCTACCCGGATCATCCGGACCGTGTTCAGCACGTGGTGGTGGGTGCTGAGGGTCTCGTCACCTCGGTCACCGATGTGGCGGTCGACGACATGCCGATGGTGCACGACATGTCCCTGACGGCGACCAGCGTGCTGGTCTACGACCTGCCGGTCTGCCTGGACATCGAGATGGCCATGGGTGGCAGCCCCTTCCCCTTCTCGTGGAAGCCCGACCATCCGTCCCGGGTCGGGGTGCTGTCGCGGGCTACCGGTGACGTCGTGTGGTGCGAAGCCCCGCAGGCCTACGTGTTCCATCCCGTCAACGCGTACGACGCCGACGACGGCACCGTGGTGGTCGACGTCTGTCGGTACGGCTCGATGTTCGACCGCGACCGTCTGGGCCCGGTGGGCGACAGCGAGCCCCGCCTGGCCCGGTGGGTGGTCGATCCGGCGACCGGCCGGGTGACTGAGACGGTGCTGGTCGACGGCACCCACGAGTTCCCTACCCATGACCCCCGGGTCGGGACGCGGCGCCACCGCTACGCCTACACGGCGGATGGTCTGGGACTCGGCCCGACCACCCGGATCGACGTCGACAGCGGTGAAGTGGTCACCCACGACCATGGAAAGGGTCGCTTCGGCGCCGAGCCGATCGCCGTGCCGAAGGACGGATCCACCGAAGAGGGGCAGGCCTGGATCCTGGTGTGCGTAAATGACCGGGCTGGTGGACCTGCCGAACTGGTGGTCCTCGATGGTGAGGATCTGGCCGGCCCGCTGGTGGCCCGTGTCCATCTTCCACAGCGGGTTCCCGACGGATTCCACGGTGCGTGGGTCTCCGATGCCGCCGTGCCTCCGGAATGAGCACCGTCGCGTTGGCCCGTGCCGAGCGGGCCGCCCTGTGTGGTCTGTTCGACGAGCTGGGCCCCGAGGCCCCCACCCTCTGTGATGGCTGGACGACGGCCCTGCTAGCCGCCCACCTGGTGGTCCGCGAGCGTCGGCCCGATGTCGGGCCGGGTCTGGTCATGGGAGGTGCGGCGGCTCGCCACACGGCACGGGTCACCGCCCGTACCGCCGAACGGGCGCCATTCGGGCGACTGGTCCAGCGGGTGCGGTTAGGACCGCCGCCGTGGCTCCGTCTGCTGGATGGGCCGATGAACCTGGTGGAGTTCGCCGTTCACCACGAGGACGTCCGTCGGGCGGTCGAGGGCTGGGCCCCCCGGGCCGGGATAGACGCCCTGCAGGACGCCCTGTGGCCCTACCTACGTAGTGGCACGCGGTTCACCTGCCGGTCGATGCGTGACGTCGACCTCTCGATCGCCCGACCGAATGGCGACCTGCTGCACGTCTCCAAGCCGGCAAAGGTGAAGCCGTCAGATCGACCGGTGCTGGTCACCGCCGAGCCCCTGGAGATGGCGCTGTTCTTTTTCGGACGGCGGGATCATGCCGTGGTGTCGTTTACCGGCGACCCCGATGGCATTACCGAGGTGCGATCCGCCCCGATGGGCTTCTAGCACGGCATGGCGGGGAAATGAGCGGACGTCGTACCCCCACCCATGCGTGTCTGGTGGTCTGCCCGCCGGGGCTCGAGGAGTTGGTGGCCGATGAGCTGGTTGCTCTGGGGGCCCGGCCGGGGCGTCGGGGGAAGGGGACGGTCACCGTCGATCTGACGACCCGCCGGCTGTACGCGGCGAACCTGTTCCTGCGATGCGCCACCCGGGTGCTGGTGAGGGTCGGGGGCTTCACCGTGCGGACTTTCGCCGACCTGGAGCGCCGGATCGGCGAATTGGATTGGGATTCTTGGTTGGCTCCAGACGTAGCGCCCCGGTTTCGGGTCACCACCCGTCATTCCAAGTTGTGGCACGACGGGGCGATAGCCGAGCGGTTCGCCGCGGCGCTCGGTCCGGGTTCCGGTACCGAGGCGTCTAACGGAGGGCCCAACCCGTTGATCGTGGTCCGGGCGGTGGACGACCGGTTCACGGTGAGCATCGACTCGTCGGGTGCACCGCTGCATGAACGTGGCTGGCGTCAGGCCACCGCCAAGGCACCACTACGCGAATCGGTAGCCGCCGGGTTGCTCTCATCGGCGGGTTGGGATCCGACATCACCACTCGTCGACCCGATGTGCGGATCGGGGACCATTGCCATCGAGGCGGCGCTTCGAGCTGCCGGGGTGCCGCCGGCCCACGACCGGGACCTGGCCCTCCGCTCCTGGCCCTGCTTCGAGCCGGGTACGTGGGCCAGCGTGTCGGCCGACGTCGGCAGGGAGCGTCGTGAAGCGCCGGTGCCCGAGGTCGATGGCCCGCCGAGGATCGTGGCCGCCGACCGCGACGCTGGCGCCATCGAGGCGGCCCGGGCCAACGCTGAACGGGCCGGGGTGGCCGACCGCATCGAATTCCGGGTGGCCCCGGTGGCCGCGCTCGAGCCGCCGGTCGAATCTGGATCGGTGGCGGGGCTGGCCCCGGGACTGGTCGCTGTCAACCCGCCGTGGGGTGGGCGACTGGGCGGTGGTGATCTCCGGAACCTCTATGCGACGCTCGGGAGGGTGGCCGCCGAGCAGTGCCCGGGGTGGGGGATCGGGGTACTGGTGGCCGACCGGGCGTTGGCCCGTCAGGTCCGGCCGGGCTTGACCGAGCAACTCCACCTGGAACTGGGCGGTCGGCCAGCCCACTGGCTGACCGGCCGTCTGGCTTCTCAGACCACCTGATCAGCCGACGACCACAGTGGCCGTCATGTCGGGGTGCAGGGCGCAGAACAGGCTGAAGGTCCCGGCCTCTGACGTGGGTAGCTCCCAGTTGTCGCCGGGTGAGAGCAGCCCGCTGTCGAACGATGCCAGGTCGGGATCGTCGGGGGTGCCGGCGCTCACCGTGTGGGGGACCGAGTCCACGTTGTTGAAGTAGACGCTCTGGCCCACGTCGACGACCAGCGTCCGATCGAAGGCGAAGTTAGTAATGAGGGACTGGCGGGCCCCGTCGGGGAAGTCGCTGCCCTGAATCTGTCGTGCGGCCCGCACGACATCCGGTGCGACCACCGGGGCGATGGTCGGGTTCCACATGGAGAACACACCGAGTTGGCTGTCGAAGCCGGGAGCAACCCAGGCGTGGAGCATCCAGCCGATGGCGTCGAACCAGTTGCCTCCGGCAGCCACGCATTCGGCCCGGGTCACGAAGGCGTCCCGGCCCCGGGCGTTGCCGCGGCACAGGTTGAAGTGGCTGTGCCAGTTGTCGAGGTCCCCGGTGAAGCCCGCCGGGTGCTCGATACCCACCACGTCGGGGGGAAGCAGGAACGCAGTTCCCACCAGCGACAGATCCGGGCCCACCCATTGTCCGTCGGCGCAGTACCCGAGGGGTCCGTTGACGAGTGAGCCGTCGGACGGGGCGTAGATGAGGATCTCGGGTGCGCCGGGGTCGAAACCGTCGAGGAACGATCGTGCCCGGTGGAAGTGTGACCCCATGTTGGGTGTCTGGATGGCGTCGGAGACGAATCCCGCGGCGCAGGCCGCGTCGGGTTCCGCGTGGCGCGCGGCGAAGGCGGCCAGCGTGTCGAGTTCGTCTACGAGGGACGCCAGCTCCTCGGTGGTAAGCGATAGGGCCTCGGGGATGGGGCCGACCGAGGTCTGCAGGGCGATTAGGTCGAGGTACGAGCACGGCAGGTCGGGGTCCTGACAGCGGACCTGCCGGCCGATTGGCCCCTCCACGAGGGTTGGCACCACACCAGCGGATGTCTCCCGGAACACGTAGCGGGTCATGCCGGGGGCGCCACCGGCCGCCGGGTCGATGCCGCCGGGTAGAAGCCACGCGGCGTCTGCCTGGGAAAACGAGGCCGCTTCGGCCACGTAGGCCCGCAGGGTGGCCGCGTCACGGACCTGATCCGGATCGGGCCCCTCCGTCGTGGTGGTGGGTGCCGTGGTGGTGGGTGCCGTGGTGGTGGGTGCCGTGGTGGTGGGTGCCGTGGTGGTGGGTGCCGTGGTGGTGGGTGCCGCGGTGGTGGGTGCCGTGGTGGTGGGTGCCGTGGTGGTGGGCGTCGCGGTGGTGGGCGTCGCGGTGGCGCCGTCTCCGGTGCCTCCACACGAGGCGAGCAGGGAGGCCAGCAGCGCCGAGGCGACCAGGAGGGCGCTGCTCCGGGGGGTCAAGCGCCGCTCGGTGGTGGGATGCGATAGTCCGGTTCGACGGTTCGGCGGCCGTTACGGCGGGTCAGGGCGGCGGTCACCGAGTCGGCCAGACGAGCCTCCTTGGCCGCCACGTGGGCCCGGTCACGTTCGGCGAACTCGGGCATGACCTCGCGGGCGAACAGTTCCATCGACTCGCAGATGTGCTCGTGCCGGTTGTGTCCGGCCTGGCTGATGAAGATGACCTGGTCTACGCCGGCCGCTTCGTAATCCAAGAGCAGATCCCGTATCTGGTCTGGCGTTCCGATGGCGCCGCGTAGCGAGGCGATGCCCTCGTCCACTCCGTTGACCTCTTTCTTCATTCGGGCTCGGAGGCCCACACCGACCTGGGCGGCCGTCTCCCGGTCGAAGCCAAAGGCAGTGCGGTTGGCCAGGAACTGCTCGTGGATGTCGGTCACTCCAGGCTGGTGGTTGCCGAATCCGTAGAAGTGCCCCAGGGAGTACCCGAAGAAGTGGGCACCGTCGAGGCCCCGGTCGATGGCCTCTTGCTCGTCGTCGTGGCACATGAACGGCAGGACGCAGGCCACGTTGGCGTTGACCGCGAACCCGGCGGGAACGCAGGCGTCCGAGGCAATGGTGTCGTAGTACTCGCCCACCCACTCCTCGGCTTCGCCGGGTTCCACGAAGCCGAACGACAGTGCGCCAATGCCCTTGGTGGCTGCCAACCGGATGGTCTCGCGTTGGGTGCAGGCCACCCACAGCGGCGGATGGGGCTTCTGGTACGGCTTGGGCACCACGTTGCGGGGCGGCATCTGGAGCCACGGGCCGTCCCAGCCGGCGAACGGCTCCTCGACCATCATCCGGGTGGCGGCCTCGATGTGGTCCAGCCACTGGTCTCGCTTGGAGGCTCGG
Organism: Acidimicrobiales bacterium; assembly: GCA_014237715.1. Classification (GTDB taxonomy): domain Bacteria; phylum Actinomycetota; class Acidimicrobiia; order Acidimicrobiales; family MedAcidi-G1; genus UBA9410. The sequence goes on along the minus strand of JAAZZG010000005.1, from coordinate 165,542 downwards.
TCGATACCGAAGCCGTCCAATTCGGCGTTGGAGGACGACTCGCCGGTTCCGAAGTCGACCCGACCGTCGGACAGCAGGTCCAGGGTGTTGATGCGTTCGACGACCCGGGCGGTGTGGTTGTAGGCCCCGGGGAGCAGGACGATTCCGTGGCCCAGTCGGATGCGCGAGGTGCGTTGGCTGGCTGCGGCCAGAAAGACCTCGGGGGCCGAGCTGTGGCTGTACTCCTCGAGGAAGTGGTGCTCGACCTCCCACACGTGGTCGAAACCCAGGCGATCTGCCAACTCCACCTGGTCGAGGGCGTCCTTGAACAGGCGGTGTTCATCTCCCTCTCCCCACGGGCGGGCGATCTGGTGTTCGTAGAACAGGCCGAACTTCACGACGTGGAGCCTACGGACGCTTGCCCGACCGGGCCCGGTCGGGAGGGGGAGCCCTAGGGTCGCCTCATGGTGGTTCGACCGTGGTGACCGTGGCGGGGAGACGGGGGGTGCCCACGCCGATCCTGATATTGGTGGGGATCCTCGCGGTAGCCGTCGTCGCTTGGTGGTTCCTCGTGCGGTCCGATGCGCCACCCGCTCCGGATCTGGCCAAGGCGGCCGAGACAGCGGCGGCTGCTCAGGTATCGGCCACCACGATGCAGGCCACGACCACCGCTGTTACGGCCACGATTGGCGTGCCGGTCGTCGACCCGTCGGGAAGGTGGGCTGTGGACCCCGCTATCGGATCGTTCCAGGACTTCACCTCGACCTGGGTGGGCTACCGGATTGACGAGGAACTGGGGAAGGGGATTGGAGCCACGACAGCTGTGGGCCGTACACCGTTGGTCGCTGGGACCGTGGAGGTCAGCAACGGGGTCGCAGTGTCCGCTGAGGTCACAGCCGATCTCCGTGGCTTGCAGTCCGACCGGATCTACCGAGACGGGAAGGTCTTTGAGGTTCTCCATGTCGACCGGCATCCCGAGGCCGTGTTCGTGCTAGCCGCCCCAGTTCCCCTGACCGCTGGCGCCACCGAGATGTCCGCCACGGTGCCCGGCGTCCTGACCGTCAACGGGGTGTCGGTGGTCGTCGAGGCGGCCCTCGAGGTCACCTTGGTGGGTGACATCTTGACCGTGGTGGGAACCCTGCCGGTGGTGCTGGCTGACCACGACGTGGTGGCGCCCAGTGCATCCATCGTGATCTCGGTGGCCGATCGCGGCGTGGTGGAGTTCCAACTGTTTCTCACCCGTGCCGTGGGGGGCACCGGGTGACTGGAGAGTCCCTACACGTCACCAACCCGTTCTCGGCGCTCCGCCACCCGGCCTTCGCCCGCTTCGCCCTGGGGTCGACCCTCTGCGGTGTCGCCCAGTTCCTGGCTGGTCTGGCTACCCCGTTCCTTATCAACCAACTCACCGACTCCAACTCGTGGGTCGGCGCGGCCTCGTTCGCCGCCCTTCTTCCGGCGGTCATCGGTACACCGTTTGCCGGTGCCTTGGCCGATCAGATGGACCGTCGCCTGCTTCTGCTCGCCGGGACCGGCTTGCAGATCCTGGTCATGGTGACCATCGTGGTGTTGTACACGTCCGACCGCCTCACTCCTTGGCTCATCTTGGGCCTGAACTTCCTCGGGGGGTCGGCGTCGTCGTTCCTTTGGGCACCGACCCAGTCGTTGGCCGCCGTCCTAGTGCCCAGGGAGTCGTTGGCCGCAGCGGTACGCATGGTGTCCATCACGTTTACCGTGGCTCGGTCCGTAGGCCCGGTCTTGGCCGCTCTTACGTTGGCCTTCGGAGGTCCTGGCCTGGCATTCTCCGCGGCTCTGGGTATCTATCTGGTTGGTTTCAGCGTGCTGACCACCGTGAAGACGGGCTGGTCGCCAACCGGCGACGGTGGCTCGCTCCGATCGCAACTGGGCGACGGGATTTCCTATGTCCGGGCCCGACCTGAGATGCGGCTGGCCTTTCGGCTGGCCTTTACTGTGGCTTCGCTTGGCGCAGTGTTCGCCTTCTCGCTGACCGCCGGGGTGGCCGACGACCTGTATGGCCTGGGCGGCGGCGGTCTCGGGGTTCTGGCCACTAGCGCGGGTGTGGGCTCACTGCTGGCCAGCGCCTACATCAGTGGGGCCGGTTCCCGGGTGGCTCGCTCGACCATGGAGTACCGCAGCATCCTGTTGTACGGGTGCGGGCTGGTGGTGGTGGCGTCCACGGGTTGGATGGCTGTCGGGATCGTCGGCTACCTATGCATGGGCACGGCCCACATGCTCCACGGGACGACGCTTAGTACGGCTCTGCAGATTCGAGTCGACGATGCGTACCGGGGTCGGGTCATGTCAGTGTTCCTAGTAGCTGTCCTGAGTGGAATTCCGCTGGGTGGCCTGACGTTTGGCATCCTCAGTGACCTGGTGGGCCTGCGCTGGGTAGCCCTCGGCGCCGGCTGTCTACTGGTTGTTCACGCCCTCGTTTTCCACCACCGGGGCCTGCTGGTCATGCTGGACAACGAGGTTGTTGAGGTCGATGGAGGGGCATATCCGACCGGTCCAGTTGCCGAGCCGCCCGATTCAGGGGATGATCGGAGGACGGACGACGGACCCACCGATCGTCTGTGAGCCTGGGAGGCTTTGTGTCCGAGACTCCATCAGTCCGTCTGCTCGCCGTGATCGACGCCCTCGACGCGTTGGCTCGCGACCAGAGCCCGGCTGAGGCCGCCGCGGAGATGGATCCCGCCGTGTTGCAGGCCTTCTGGCGGGAGTGGCCCCACACCAGCGTGTGGGCCGGCAACCTCTGGCGAAATCTGAATCTGGATCTGGAGGTCCCGTCCGGGGCTCGGGAGGACAGGGACGTCGACGAGGTCGGGGGGAGTGGCTGATGGTCGCCATCTCCGAGGTGATGACCGACAGCGTGGTCACCCTCCCGCCTGATTCGACGATCAGCGATGCCGCGCGGGTAATGGTCCGCGGTGGCTTCGGTTCGGTGGTCGTGGTCCAGGGACGGATGCTGTTGGGCATCCTGACCGAGCGTGACGTCCTGCGGGCTGCTGCCGACGAGGACGACCTGCGTGCATCCCGAATCGACCAGTGGATGACCCCGGATCCTGACACTGCCCCGCCCGACTTCGAGACCGAAGAGGCGGCCGCCCTCATGTTGAGCCGCGGCTATCGCCACCTTCCCGTGGAGGTCGACGGCGAACTTCTGGGCATGGTCAGTCTGCGTGACGTGCTGAGCGCCCGCATCGCCCAGCGCTGACCCCTGCCCCGGTTACCAGACGCGATGGACTCGTCGGAACGTCAGGCCCGCGCCCGTCGTACCAGCGCGGCCTGGACGGCGCCGCTGGTCTACGGCGCTATCCGCGGTCTCGCCCGGGTACTGCTCTGGCCGTACTTCCGAACCCGGAGCGTCGGGCGTGAGCACATCCCGAGCGACGGGCCGGTAATTCTGGCGCCCGTCCACCGTTCCAACCTCGATTCGTTGATGTTGGCGCCGCTGATGCGGCGACGACTCCGGGCTCTGGCCAAGGAGAGCCTGTTCACGTTCCGACCTCTGGCCTGGGTGATCGCCTCACTGGGTGCCTTTCCGGTGCACCGTGACACCGCGGATCGCGAGTCGATGCGGATCGCCCGGGAGTTGTTGAACGAGGGCAATCTCCTGTTGGTCTTCCCGGAGGGGAAGCGCCATGACGGTGACGGCGTCGGTGAGTTGTTCGACGGAACGGCGTGGTTGGCGGCCAAGACGCAGTCTCGTGTGGTGCCCGTGGGAATTGCCGGGACGGGGGAGGCCATGCCCGCCGGAGCCCGGTTCCCCCGACCGACCCGGGTGCGGATGGTGGTCGGACCGCCGATCGATCCACCGGAGCCCAGGGGCGCCCGGAGCGCGCTGCGAACATGGACCGAGGGGCTGACCGATGCCCTGCAGGCTGTCCAGGACGAGGCTGCGGCCCGGCAGTAGCCAGTCCACCTCGAGGCCCGCCAGGTAGGTCTCGGCTCCCGACGACAGGGTGTCGGACCAGAGGTGGAAGGGTGCACCGGATGCGGGATCGGGTAGCTCTGGGGCGCGGTGCGGCGATTGGGGCCGTGGGCTTCATGGCCTTTGGCCCCAGCATCGTCAAGAAGGTCGAAATGGAGGAGATGGCCTTCGTCTTCTGGCGGCTCGGCATCGCCGCGGCTTTTTACGCCGTGGTCCTGATTTTGGCGGGCAACCGGCTCCGATGGATCGACCTGAAGCGATCCGCGGTCGGTGGTGTGATCTTCGCGGTGAACCTCGTGTTCTTCATCCTGTCCATGCGCCGGACCAGCGCCGTCAACGCGGTGGTCATCGCCTCGTTGCAACCGATCCTCCTGTTGGTTGTCGGCCATCGACTGTTCGGTGAACGACCCCACCGATCGGTCTACGTGGGTGCCTCCGTGGCCTTCGTCGGCGTGGTGGTGGCTATGGCCGGTTCGGGGGCTGGTGGTGTGGCGACCTGGTCGGGCGACCTGATGGCCTTCGTCACCATGGTCCTGTTTGCCGCCTACTACGTGGCCTCCAAGCAGGCCCGGGCTGAGATGGACTCCATCACGTATCAGCTGTCGCTCACCGTGGTGGCCACGGTGGTTCTCCTGCCCATCGCACTGGTGGTCGAGGGTGGCGTGGCTCTGCCGTCGGACGGAGACTGGTGGATGGTGGCCGCCATGGCCATCATTCCCGGGACCGGCCACTTACTCACCAACTTCGCTCACGGCCACGTGACGCTGACCCAGATGAGCCTGATCAGTCTGCTGTTCACCGCGGTGGCTCCGCTGTACGCGTGGTGGTTGATCGGTGAACGCATCGCTGGTCAGCAGGGGGTGGGGATGGCCGTGGTCCTGATCGCCCTGTCCTTCGTGGTGACCCGGCCCGTCGAGGTTGTGGCCCGAAGCGGCGACTGACCAGCCGACTGGTAGTTCGACCGGTTGCCGGGGTCGGCGTCAGCAGCCGCGGATGAACCGCAGCATCCAGGTGGCTACGTCAATCCGGTGGAGCGGATCGTCCAGCGTCGATAGGGCGTCGTCGAGGAGAGCCTCGGGATGGGTTCCGGTGTAGCGGCCCCGGTAAAGCACGTCGGCGTAGTGGGGGTCGAACTCAGGGTGGGCCTGGACGCCCAACATGTGGTCGCCGACGGCCAGCGCGGCCACCGGACAGTGGTCCGCGGTGGCCACGACACGGCCACCGGTGGGCAGGTCCAGCACCTGGTCGTGGTGGCAGTAGAAGATGCCCACCTCGTCGTGACCCGGGGTCATCCAGGATTCCCGTCGGGTTATCCGGGCGGGCCGGTTGCCGATTCCCCATGTGTCGACTCGTTCGACCCGTCCGCCGAGGGCCTGGGCTATGGCCTGATGGCCGAAGCACACCCCGAGCGTGGGGGCCCGGGCGGCATCCAGATCACGCACCAGGTCCAGTAGCGACCGGATCCACGGTTCGTCCTCGTAGACGCCGCGGGCCGATCCGGTGATCAGCCAGGCGTCGTAGTCGTCGGGAGCCGAAGGGAAGGTTCCGAGATACACCGGCACGTCGACGAACTCGAGGGGCTCGACGATCCCGTCAGCGGTCGTCGTCACGTTGGCGTCGGCGGTCGCGAAGAGGTTCGTGAACAGCTGGTGGTAGCCCCCGTACTCTGGGCGCAGGTCGGTGAAGATGTCGTCACACCGCAGTAGCCCGATCCGCATTTGGTAAACGGTAACGGAGCGGTCCGTGATGGCCGGCACTGGGTTGGCCGGGCGGGTGGTTACTGGTGAGACTGGGCCGATGCGACGAGGCCTGGTGTTGATCGTGTGCGCCCAGGTCATATGGGGCCTGTCGCCGGCCTTCTGGCGTCTCGGTACCGAGATCCCGGCCATGGACATGCTCGGACATCGGGTGCTGTGGACCTTCGTCACTGTGCTGGTTATTCACCTCGTCCGTCAGTCCCTGCGTTCAGTGCATACCGCGGCCCGTGAACTCCGGACGCTGGCCCTGGAGGCACTGGCGGGGGTCCTTATCGGTTCGAACTGGTTGGTATGGGTATGGGCGGTCACCAACGGTCGGGTGCTCGAGGGCAGCCTCGGCTACTTCATCACCCCGCTGGTCAGTGTGGTCCTCGGCGTTGTCGTGGTCGGCGAACGCCTTCGACGGGCCCAGTGGGCGGCCGTAGCCCTGGGGGCGGCCAGTGTCATCTGGTTGACCATCGACATGGGTGGTCTGCCCTGGGTGTCGCTCTTCCTGGCGGCCACGTTCGGCACCTATGGCCTCATGAAGAAGACGGTGAACCGGCCGCCGCTGGACATGCTGACCATCGAGTTGATGGTGATCCTGCCGCTGGTCCTGGTGTTCCTCGGGACCCGGCTGATCAACGGGCAGGACGCGCTGGTTTCGGCGTCGGGCACCGAGTACATAGTCCTGCTGGGCAGCGGCCTGTTCACTGCAGTGCCGTTGCTGTGCTTTGCCGGGGCGGTGCAGCGGGTGCCGCTGTCGGTGATCGGCGTGATCCAGTACCTGGCGCCGTCCACCCACTTCCTACTCGGCGTGGTGGCCTACAACGAGCCGTTCGGCGGGGGACGCCTGATCGGTTTCGCCCTCGTGTGGACGGGACTCGCTGTGTTCACCCTCGATGGGCTCCGGTCTGTCCGGTCCAGTGGACAGCTGACCGGTTGGCGGCCCCTCGGACAACGGGGTCAGGTTGGCTGAGACCTGAGCCGGTTCAGGTGTCTCCGGTTCAGGTAGTGGCGCTGATCGACGCCAGGACCTCGGAGGCGAACACCGGGGCCTCGCTATCGAGGCGGCGGCGGTTCAATGACCGGGCGGCCACCACGGTGGCGCCATGGCCCTCCAGTACATCGGAGAGCTTGGTCGCTGCGTTGCCCGGGTTCACGGCATGCGTCATGAACGCTGCCACCCGTTTGTCCCACAGCTTCGGGATCTGGCGTACCTTGCCCACGTCGCCGGGGCGATGGCCGAACAGGACCAGACCGTCGACCCACGTGCCGACGAAGACCAGGTCGGCCTCGGCCAGTTCCTTGTAGTCGATGTTGGTGACCGGGCGCACGGCGACAGTGGCGCCGGCTGATGCGACAGCCCCGCCGATGAGTTCGGCGGCCCGGCGGGTGTTGCCGGTCCGGCTCTGGTGGATCACGACGACGTTCAAGCGTTCAGTGTGCCTCATGGGAACGAGCCGTCCTACACTCGCCGCCGATTGGGCACCTTGTGGCCAGCCTGATCGGGGAGGAATCAACATGGATCAGGAGCACGTATGAGTCGGGAAACGGGCCGTCTGGCAGGGAAGGTGGCCTGCATCACCGGTGCCGGTTCGGGCCTAGGACGGGCCATGGCCCTGAGGTTCGCCGAGGAGGGCGCCACCATTGCTGCCCAGGACCTTCGCGAGGAGGCGGCCGACGAGACCGTCAAGTTGCTCGACGGTGACGGTCACCAGGCCTTCGGGGGCGACGTGTGCGACGAGGGCGACATGGTCTCGATGTTTGCTCAGATCCACGGGACCTGGGGTTGTCTCGACGTGCAGGTCAACAACGCTGGAGTGAGCCGCCTGCCCGGCGACGGCTTCGACGAGATGATGGCCGGACAGGGCTCCCAGATGTCGCTGATGGGTTACGAGGCGTTCTCCAAGATGATGGCCATCCACGCCGGGGGGACCTTCCTTGGTACCCGCGAGGCCGTCAAGTTGATGGGTGAGGGCGGGTCGGTCATCACGTTGTCGAGCATTGCCGGTCTGGCTGGTTGGGGTCCGGTGCACTACGCCTCGGCCAAGGGAGCGGTCCTGGGGTTCACCCGGGCAGCCTCTAGGGAACTGGGGGCCATGGGCATCCGCATCAACGCCATTGCCCCCGGGGTGATCGACACCCCGATGACCGCCGACGTCGATGAGGCCATGCTGGCCCCGATGGTGATGATGACACCACTGCGACGGCAGGGAACGGCCGAGGAGATCGCCGCCACGGCGCTGTTCCTGGCTTCGTCGGAGAGCTCGTTCATCACCGGCCAGTGGATCTCGCCCAACGGCGGCCTCATCACCATCTGAACAGGCGCCTGCCAGGTGCGGGCTTCGGCCTTCCCATCCGGATCGGCCGGTGTCGTCAGCGGGTCTGGTCAGCCAGCGTGCTCAGCGGCTGCGGTCTAGATCCAGCAGGTGCTGTTCGGCCTCTTCGGGCTGGAGGCCCATCTCGGCCATGCCGGCGGCCAGCACAGCCCGATACGACATGCTGGGCGGTCCCGCGGGCGGAGGGGCCGTGGAACCCAGCGTGCAGACCGGCTCGTCGTCGATTCGATCCATGCCGATCAGCAGGTCGATGATCCCGTCCAGCACCCGGACGGACTCACCAGATGCAGGCGGTTCCGAGGGCAGGAAGGCGTCTTCAGTGGGCCGGCCGTTCTCCTGGGCGACCACGTCGGCCATCTGATCCCACGTGATGCGCCATGCCCGACCCACCACGTCGCGCCGGTCGGCCGATGTGGGTTCGTCTGGACAAAAGCAGCAGCCGCCGTCCCAACGTGAGGAGTGGCCGCCGAAGAACACCGGATGGGGGACCACGACCCGTCTGTCACCGGTCGCCGGACGGGGGTCGGTGGCACCCCGATGGGGTCCCCACGGCGTGTCGTCGCCGCAACTCTGAAGGTAGGCGTCGAACCGGGCGGCCAGCAGATTGGACCCGTAGGCCACGTACCAGACCGGGGTCGATCCGGGTTCGGTCATGCTCGACCCAGTAGCCCATCGAGGCCGCGAGCTGCCGGGTCGTCGGCCGGGGGCGGCTCATCGTGCAGGCGGTTCAGGCGGCTGAGGCTGACCAGGCCGGCCATCACTGCGCCACCGTCGGTGTCGACGGGGAGTTCGCCGGCTTCACCCCAGTGCATCTCCACCCGATAGCTCCCGGCATGGCCCTCCTTGGGGACCATGTCGGCGGTGGTCAGACTTCGAGGGGGTGCCGATCCGGTCACCGTGTGGCGCCAGCCCTGCAGTTCGCCCAACGGGATATTGGGGACGTTCACGTTGAGCACCTCGGCGGTAGTCGGCGGGTTCTGGGCCATTGCCTCCACCACGGAGCGGGCCACCGTGGCTGCTGTCGCCCAGTGCTGATCGATCAGCACCTCGTCGGCCCCCTGACCCTCGATGCCCCAACCGGTGACGGCCTGGCTCACGGCGATGCCTGTAGTGCCTCCGTTGCGTGCAGTAAGAGCTGCGCCCACGGTGCCCGAGTGGTACACGGACCGTCCGACGTTCATCCCTGGGTTGATGCCAGCCACCACTAGGTCAAATGGGTCGCCGAACAAACCGAGGCGGCTGTAGATGACGCACAGCCCCGGCGGGCCGCTGACCGACCAGGAGCGGTCGATGCCGTCGATGGTCGCGTCATGGACCTCGGGGCGGATCAGGTGCATGGCCCCTAGCGAGGCGCCGGCTCCCGAGTACTCGGCATCGGGGGCCACCACTGTGACCTCGCCGAGGTCGACCAGAGCCCGGGCCAGTTCGTGGAGGCCCACCGAGTCAATGCCGTCGTCGTTGGTGACCAGTATTCGCATGGTTCCCGACCGTAGTGAGCGTCGCGACCTGGTTGGCCAGTGGGGCGTTGGTCAGCGGGCCCTGGTCAGTCAGCGAGCTGTAGGTTGAGGCGTTCCCATTCGGCCATCAGCTCGGCGGCCCGGTCCTTGGCCGCCTCGTGTTCGGCAACCACGGCGGCGGCACCGTCGGGGTCCTGGTACAGGTCGGGGTCGGCCAGACGCTCCTGGACCTCCACCACGGCGGCCTCGGCGGCCTCCCACTGCTTTTCGGCCCGTCCCAACTTCCGCTGGAGGCCCTGTCGTGGATCGCGCTGGCGGCCCTTCCCGGCAGATTGGCCACCGCCCTTCCGGTTTCCGTCCGGGGTTCCGTTTCCGCGACGGGCCGTCGCACCGTGGGATGACGGGGCAGGCATCGAGTCCACCTTCACCGGGTAGAGCACCCGGTCGGGGACGCCCTCGTGCCAGGTTGCCCTGCCGTCCCTGACCTCAACGGCGCAGTCGGCGACCGATCGGATCAGGTGGCGGTCGTGGGTGATGAGCACGACGGTGCCCGGGTAGGCCAGTAGGGCGTCCTCCAGGACGTCACAACTGGGCAGATCCAGGTGGTTGGTGGGCTCGTCTAGTACCAGGAGGTTGACCGGGACGGCCAACGTCTTGGCCAGTGCCAGTCGGGTCTGCTCTCCGCCCGAGAGGTCGCCCACACGGCGGTCGACGGCGTCGCCTCGGAAGCCGAAGGAGGCCAGGTACGTCCGTGGGTTACGACCGTCGACCCCCACACCGGGAACCGTCTTGAACTCCTCGAGCACGGTGCGCTGATCGTCGAGTATCTCCGCTTGGAGTTGGTCGAAGTGGGAAAGGTCGACGTTGGTGCCCCGGGTCACCTGCCCGGCCAGCGGCGGCATGTCGCCGGTTAGGAGCCGGACGAGGGTGGTCTTGCCGGCCCCGTTCGGACCGACCAGGGCTACCTTGCGACCCCGCTCCACGTCGAAGGTGACGTTCCGTAGGATGACCTCGTTGCCCGGCTCGTTGCCCGGCTCGTTGCCCGATTGGACGCTGGCCCCGTCTGCGACCGGGTAGCCGGCCGTGACGTCGTGGAGTTCAGCGACCAGACGCGATGACCGCCGTGGCTTGGGGAACCCGAACCGGCTGGCCGGGTCGTCGGGTTCGTCAACGACCATCCGGTCGAGCTTTTCCAGAGCCTTGACCCGGCTCTGGACCTGACGGGCCTTGCTGGCCTTGTAGCGGAACCGTTCGATGAACTTCTCGGTCTGGGCCACCTGGCGGTTCTGCTGGGCGGCGATGGCCCGCTGGGCGGCCAACTGCTCTTCGCGGGCCACCACGAACTCGGCGAACCCGCCCACGTACTCGGTGATCCGATTGCCGGACAGTTCCAGAATCCGATTGGCCACCGCATCGATGAAGTCCCGGTCGTGGCTGACGAACAACAGGCCCCCTGACCAGTTGGCCAGGTGCTGCTCCAGCCACGCCACGCTGTCCACGTCGAGGTGGTTGGTGGGTTCATCCATGATCAGGAGGTCAGGGGCCGACAACAGGAGGCGGGCCAGGGCGATGCGCATTCGCCAGCCACCGGACATCTCGTCCATGGGTCGGTCGTGGTCGGCCGAGTCGAAGCCGAGCCCCGAGAGGATTCGGTGGGCGTCGGCCTCCACGGCGTAGCCGCCGATCTGCTCGAAGCGTGACTGGGCCTCACCGAACTGGTCCAGGAGGCGGGCCTGTTCGTCGCCCGAGGCGGCGCCGATCCGTACCCCGAGATCCTCGATTCGGGTGGCCAGTTCCGTGACCGGTCCGGCACCCAGCATCACCTGCTCGAACACTGATCTCCCGGTCTCGGTCGGCAGTTCCTGGGGGAGGTAGCCGATCCGCAGGTCCCGTGGTCGATGGACCTCCCCTGTGTCGGGTTCCTGAAGCCCGACGATGGTCTCTATCAGCGTGGTTTTGCCGGTGCCGTTGCCGCCTACCAGGGCCACCCGCCGGCCGGCACCCAACTGGAGTGCAACGTCATGGAACAGCAGGCGCGGGCCGAAGGCACGCGACAGCCCCGTAGCGGTGAGCATGGTGGACGGTCCGGGTCGTGAGGCGGGTCAGGCGCCGGGTGGGTCCCAGCGGACCACAGCGGCTGCCGAGGACATCCCGGCACCGAATCCGACCATCAGAACCAGGTCGCCGGGATCGACCCGACCCTTGCCGAGAGCGTCGACGAAGGCCAGAGGGATCGAGGCGGCGGACGTGTTGCCGGTGTGTTCGAGCACCATGGCGGCCTTCTCGATGGGAATGTCGAGCCGCTTCAGGGCAGCCTCAATGATTCGGATGTTGGCCTGGTGGGGGACCACCAGGGTGATGTCGTCGATGGACACGGCAGCCCGTTCCAGGGCCCTGGTGGCCGCTCCCTCGATGGCCAGGATGGCGCGACGGAAGACCTCCTTGCCGTTCATGAAGATCTTCCCGCCATGCTCGCAAGTAAGGATGGACGCGGCCGAGCCGTCCGACATGAGGTCCCAGCCCAGCAGCGTCGGTGCGTCGGCGGAGCGTTGGATAACCACGGCGCCGGCACCATCGCCGAACAGGACGCAGGTGCCCCGGTCGGTCCAGTCGGTGATGCCGCTGAGGGCATCGCTGCCGATGAGCAAGATGGTTTCCATGCCGCCCTCGGCGAACTGCATCGCGGTGACCAGGCCGTAGACGAAGCCCGAGCAGGCCGCGTTCAGGTCGATCGCTCCACAGGACATACCCAGCTCGTGCTGGACGACCGAGGCGCTTGCCGGAAACTGCTGATCGCTACTGCAGGTTGCCAGCAGGAGGAGGTCCACGTCGGCGGGATCCACGCCGGCCATGGCCAGTGCGTCGCGCCCGGCCTCCGCCGACATCTCGGTCACCCTTCCGTCGACGTGGCGGGCCCCGATACCACTGCGTTCACGGATCCACTCGTCGGTGGTGTCCACGATCTCAGCGAGATCGTGGTTGGTGAGCCGGCGCTCGGGAAGATGGGTTGCCCAACCGGTGATACGGCCGTGGGCCATGGGGTGCTCCGATGTGTGCAGTTGGGGCCGATCAGCCCCGGGGGAAGGGTAGCCACCGGCTGGGGTTAGGGTCGCCCGACGATGGGGGATCACGAACTGGCCGGGCTTCTGGCCCAGGAGGCCGGTGACGTGCTCCTCGGCGTGCTGGCTGAGGGCCGGGCCGCCGGTTGGACCCCGTCGCAGATCCAGGACCAGGGCGACCACCGTGCCCACGAGCACCTAATGGCTCGTCTGTCGGAGCTCCGGCCCGACGATGCGGTGCTGTCCGAGGAGGGCAGCGATGACGGAGCCCGTCTCGGTGCCGATCGCGTGTGGATCATCGATCCGCTGGATGGGACCCGTGACTTCGCCCGCCCGGGCAGTGTGGAGTGGGCGGTGCACGTGGCCCTCGTGGAGGACGGTGTGCCGACCGCAGCAGCCGTGTCGTTGCCGCCCAGCGGTGGCCTGTACGGCACCGGGGTCTCGGTAGTCGACCGGACGTCGAATCGGGACCGACCTATCATCGTCACCAGCCGGTCCCAGTGGGGTGAGGCCGAGGAGGTGGCGGCGGCCATCGGTGGGGTGGTCCGTTCGTGCGGCTCGGCCGGCGTGAAGGCCATGGCCGTGGTGTCCGGAGCGGTCGACGTCTACGTCCACCCCTCGGGGCTCTACGAGTGGGATGCCTGCGCGCCGGCTGGGGTGGCCGTGGCCGCCGGATTGGACGTGTCGGGCATCGACGGCTCGCAGTTGGTGTTCAACAAGCCCCGTCCGGTAGTGCCCGGGCTGGTGGTCAGTCGCCCGGAGTACACCGATCGGGTACTGGGCGCGCTCCACTGGTAACCGGGTCACTGGTGAGCTGCTGAAACAGCCGGTCGACCTCGGCGGCTAGTTCGACCTCGTCGCCGTTGTTGACCACCACGTGGTCGGCCACCGCCCGGCGTTTCGCGTCATCGGCCTGGGCGGCCATACGGGCCGAAGCGTCTTCGACCGTCATGCCGCGATCCACCAGCCGGGCCAGGCGAATCTCGAGATCGGCCTCGACGACCACCACCTCGCGGTAACCCCGACCGTTGGGGAGACGACCGAGGTCGCTCTCCACTAGGACCGCCATGTCCAGGATCACCAGCAGGGTGCCAGCCGATTCCGTCGGGTCGGCCAACTGGGTGAGGTGGCGGTCCAACTCCCGGTTGATGGCCGGGTGGCTGATGGCTTCGAGGTCGGCGAGGCGACCCTCAGACGCGAACACCTCGATGGCCAGGGCCTTTCGGTCGACGGCACCGTCGGCGTCCAGGACGCCATTGCCGAACTCGGCCACCACGGCGGCATGCACGTCATCGTCGGCAAGGACTTGGCGGCCGATGGCATCCACGTCGATTACCGTGGCGCCCCGTTCGGCCAGCAGGGTGGCCACCGTGGACTTGCCGGCACCGATGCCTCCACAGAGGCCAACGACCCGGATCCTGTGGGTCACCAGAGGGACCGGAAGAGGCAGACGGGTCTGATCAGACGGCGGGGGTGATGAGGCCGTAGTGGCCGTCGAAGCGCCGGTAGAGCACCTGGCCACGGTTCGTTTCAGGTTCGGCGAAGAACACGAACGGCTCGTCTCCCTCGTCGAGCAGCATGGCTGCCTCCTCCATCGGGAGGTGGTTCAGCACGAGCGAGGCAGGGTGGATAGGGGGCCGGGTATCGCCGGGAAGCTCCTCGCCGTCCACCGATGGGACGACGTGGATGAGCCCGTCACCGTTGTGGTACACGACCCGGTCGATGTCGTGGTCTGCGTCAACGTAGAGGTAGAAGCCGTGGTCCAGCAGGTCCATCTCGTCGACGGCTTCCTCGGCGGTCATAGATGTCATGGCCAGAGTCTTGTGGCGGACCACCTCGCGGTCGTCGGCCGGTACCTCGGCGTAGCCGGGGTGGGCTCGACTGGCGTCCGGCTCGGAATCGTGGCGGCGGTCCTCCAGGCGCTTGCGATGGCGTCGGAGCCGACGGGTGAGACGGTCGTCGAGTTCGTCGATGGCCTCGGTCATGGTGTTGGCCGAGGAGTGCGCCCGGACCGGTACACCGTTGAGGTCAAGCGTGGCCTCGGCAATGGCCGCGAGCGAGTCCATCGAATGGTCCCGTATGTGCAGCTTGACCACCGCGGAAAGCACCGGTTCGTGTCCGACTTCGCACATGGCCTGGATCTTGTCCGAGGCCAGAGTCCGGTCGGCTGACCGCACAGGTCCCTTCGTGAGCAACTCCACCTCGCAGACGGCATGTGGCTTGGTCAAGCTCGAACCTCCGGTTGTCGGGGTCGGACCGGCCCCATCGTTATGGGTGGCGGACCGACGGTGTGCGCGTGCCCATCATGGCGCGTCGCAGCCTGCCTGTCAGGTCTGGTTCGGCGACGGATCTGCGCGGCGGGGGGCGAGACTCTGGCCATGGCATTCCGACTGGCCGTACTCAACGACGGACGCGCCGTCCTTCTGGACGCTGGGCTGGTGGACCCGCCGGATGACGGCGGGAGATCGACGGATGGAGCTACCGCGAGGTGGTGGGACCTTGGTCGGCTCACCGACGGCCGTCTGGCCGATCCGATGGCCGCTGTGTCGGCCAGCGATGCGCTCGATGCGCTGACCGATGATCGGGGTATCCCCGCGGGGGATCCCGACGGGATGGTCGGCCTGGACGATCTCGGCCCACCGGTACCCCGACCACAGAAGGTGTTCGGCATTGGCATGAACTATCTGGCCCATATCGACGAGATGGGCCGGGCGCCATCCACCGCACCGGTGATCTTCACCAAGTTCCCGTCGTGTCTGGTCGGCCCTTCGGCCGATGTCCGGATCGTGGGTGACCGCACCGACTACGAGGTGGAGCTGGTGGTGGTGATCGGTCGGACCTGCCGGGACCTCGACGAGTCCGAGGTGTGGGATGCCCTGGCCGGGGTGACCGTCGGCCAGGACATCTCCGAGCGGGCCTTACAGAACGCGTCGGCCCCCGCCCAGTTCAGTCTCGGCAAGAGCTACGACACTTTCGGGCCCATCGGGCCGGCCGTGGTTTCATCGGATCTGCTAGACGAGCAGTACGACCTGCAGTTGACCTGCGCGGTGGATGGCGAGATCCGTCAGGACGGTAGGACCAGTCACATGATCGTGGGCGTCAAGCAGTTGGTGGCCTACCTGTCGGCCGTGTGCACGCTTGAGGCCGGTGACCTGGTGTTTACGGGTACGCCGGCCGGTGTGGGCGACGCTCAGGGGCGGTGCCTCGGTGTGGGCCAGCGGATCGACTCGCACATCGTGGGCGTGGGCCACATGGTCAACCACTGCGTCTGAGCGACGCCCCACCCAGTTTCAGGAAAGAGCGACCGGGGTCGACACCTCGTCAAAGAAGTTGCCGCCCTTGTCGTCGACCACCACGAAGGCCGGGAAGTTTTCGACATCTATGCGCCACACGGCCTCCATGCCCAGTTCGGGGTACTCCAGCACCTCGACCTTGCGGATGGAGTCCAGCGCCAGCCGGGCCGCAGGACCGCCGATGGACCCGAGGTAGAAGCCCCCGTGTCGGGCACACGCCTCGGTGACCTGACGGGAGCGGTTGCCCTTGGCCAACATGACGAGGCTCCCGCCGGCCTCCTGGAAACGATCCACGTAGCCGTCCATGCGGCCGGCCGTGGTGGGGCCAAATGAGCCCGACGCGTAGCCCTCCGGGGTCTTGGCCGGACCGGCGTAGTAGACGGGATGGTCCCGTAGGTAGTCCGGCATGGGCTGGCCGGCGTCGAGCAGTTCGGCGATCTTGGCGTGGGCGATGTCGCGGGCCACCACGAGGGTGCCGGTAAGGGCCAGCCGGGTCTTGACCGGGTGCTTCGACAGCTCGGACCGGATGGCGTCCATGGGCTGGTCGAGGTCGATGGGCACGACATCGGTCGACAGGTCGTCGTCGGTCACCTCGGGGAGGTACCGGGCGGGGTCCTCCTCCAGTTGCTCGAGGAACAGGCCGTCGGCGGTGATCTTTCCGAGGGCCTGACGGTCGGCCGAACAGGACACGGCGATGCCTACCGGGTTGGACGCGCCGTGGCGCGGCAGCCGAACCACCCGGACGTCATGGCAGAAGTACTTGCCGCCGAATTGGGCGCCGATCCCGAACTGGCGGGTCATATCCAGGATCCGCTGCTCCCAGTCGAGGTCGCGAAAGCCGTGGCCCGATTCGCTGCCCTCGGTGGGGAGGTGGTCGAGGTAGTGGGCCGAGGCGTACTTGGCGGTCCGCATCGTGTGTTCGGCCGATGTGCCGCCGATGACCACTGCCAGGTGGTACGGCGGACAGGCAGATGTTCCCAGGCTGCGGAGATTCTCCTCGAGGAAGCGGGTCAGGCCCTCCGGGTTGAGGAGTGCCTTGGTCTCCTGAAAGAGAAAGCTCTTGTTGGCCGAGCCGCCACCCTTGGCCATGAAGAGGAACTTGTAGGCGCTGCCGGGAACGGCCTCGATCTCGATCTGTGCCGGCAGGTTCGTCCCGGTGTTGCGTTCGGTGAACATGTCCACCGGAGCGAGCTGTGAGTAACGCAGGTTCGACGTGAGGTAGGTGTCTTGTACGCCGAGCGAGATGGCCTCCCGGTCGTCGCCGCCGGTGAGGACCAGTTCGCCCTTCTTGGCCGACACGATGGCGGTGCCAGTGTCCTGACAGGAAGGGAGCACGCCGCCCGCAGCGATACAGGCGTTCTGGAGGAGTTCGGTGGCCACGAAGCGGTCGTTGGGCGATGCCTCGGGGTCGTCGAGGATGGCAGCCACCTGGGCCAGGTGGGTGGGGCGAAGCAGGTGGGCAATGTCACGCATGGCGGTCGCCGTCAGCAGCCGGATGGCCTTCGGCTCGACCTCCAGAAAGGTCCGGCCGGCGGGGCCTTCGACGGTTGACACGCCGTCGGCGGTCAGGTGCCGGTAGGTCGTGGTGGCGTAAGGATCCTCGGTCAGGGGCAGCAGGTCGACAGCCATGGGTACCTCAGACATGGGTACCTCAGACTTGGCCATGCCCTAAACCTACCGGTCAGGCCTCGTGTGCTCGGTGGTGATTGGCCGGACCGGGTCGGCGTACCGATCAGGCGCGAGACAGGTCGGTGATGATCGGTTCCCAGAACTCCGGACCACCCTCGCCTCCCTGGGTGTAAAAACTCAGCCGGTCCACGCAGTCGCCGTAACGTTCCCGGAAGCCGGTGGCCACCGCGCCCTGTTCGCCGACCACCGCGAAGGCGTCCAGCACCTCGTCGTCGATGAGCTCGCCCATCTCCTGCCACTGGCCCAGCTTGGACATGCGGTTCAGGTCGTCCTGGAGGTCGCCCCAACCGTGGGTCTCCAGGACGGGTCGGTAGGCCGGCGTGGAGCCGTAGAAGGCGATCTGCTGACGGACCCCGGTGGCCGCCTTTGCCATGGCCTCTTCGGTGCTGCCGGTCACCACAAAGCCCGGTCCGACGATTTCGAAGTCGTCCATGGTGCGGCCCGACTTCTCGAGGCCCCGCTCGATGGCCGGGATGGTGATCTCCCGGAGGTACTGCTCAGTGCTGAAGGCATGGCAGATAAGCCCGTCGCATACCTCGCCGGCTACCTCGGACATGAGCGGACCGACCGCGGCGATGAACACCTTGGGAGGTCCGCACTCGTTGGGGCCGGGGTCGAAGAACGGGGTCATCAGCGTGTGCGAGTAGAAGTCGCCACGGAAGGCCAGCTTCTCGCCGTCGTTCCAGGTGGACCAGATGGCCCGCATGGCGCTGATCATCTCGCGCATGCGGGCGGCCGGCCTGGACCATTCCATCGAGAAGCGCTTGGTGATGTGGGGCTTGATCTGAGTGCCCAGACCCATGATGAACCGACCGTCGCTGTAACGCTGCAGGTCGTGGCCCAGGTTGGCCAGCAGCATCGGATTACGGGCGAACGCCACGGCAATCGACGTGCCCAGCTCGATGCGCTCAGTGTGTTCGGCGGCCACCATGTGGGGCAGAAACGGGTCGTGGCTGGTTTCAGCTGTCCAGGCTCCGGAGTAGCCGGCCTCTTCCAGGCGGCGGGCCGCCTCTCCGATGGCGCCGATGCCGCTCTTGTCGGCGGGCGTGGTGAGTCCGGTGAGTCCTCCGTCGATCTTCATGGCGCCGAAGGTAGCGGGGGCCGGTCGCGCCGCTACTGTCCGCCGGTCATGGAGCTCCTACTGATCCGCCACGGCCTCCCGGTCACCGTCGACAACCGTGACACCGGGGCCGAGGCCGATCCGGTGCTGTCTGAGCTGGGCTGCCGACAGGCCGAGGCGCTGGCCGACTGGTTCGTGAACCCGCCGACCGCCCAGCGGATCGACGCCGTGTACGCCAGTCCCAAGGCCCGGGCGCAGCAGACGGTGGCGCCATTGGCTGCCCGCCTGGGTCTCGAGTTGGTCATCGAGCCGATGGTCAACGAGTACGACCAGGGTGAGCCGGAGTACATCCCCATTGAGCACCTAAAGGCCAGCGGTGACCCCCGCTGGGAGGCGATGATGGCCGGCGACGACCTGCCCGACCCCGAGGCCTTTCAGGCCCAGGTGGTCGAGGGAATGGACCGGATCATCGCCGCCAACCCGGGGCGGACCGTTGCCGTGGGTTGTCACGGCGGGGTGGTGTCGGCCTACCTGTCCCACCTGCTGGGCATCGGGCGGGTGATGTTCTATGAGGCCCACTACACGTCGGTGGCCCGGGTGGCAGCGTCATCGGCCGGGCACCGGTCGGTGCGTTCCATGAACGAACTGGGTCACCTACAGGTGGCTGGAGTGTCCCTCAGCGACATTTGACCGGGCTAGTGACCGGCCTAATGGTCGGCCGGCAGGGAGTCGGCTGGTGACCGACCCCTCTCAGAGGTCCCGGGTCATGGCACCAGTTCCGGAAGGTCCCGGAAGTGGTCGAGGGTCTCGGGGTTGGCCAGCGCCTCGACGTTGGTGATCGGCCGGCCCTCCACCACGGCACGCACGGCCAGCTCCACGAGCTTGCCCGATCGGGTGCGGGGCAGCTCGGGCACCTCGAGGATCACCGCCGGTACGTGGCGCGGTGATGCGCCCATCCGCACGTCGGTGCGGATCCGGTCCCGGAGGTCGTCGTCAAGTACCACGCCGTCGGCGGTCACCACGAACAGGACTACCCGGACGTCGCCCTGCCACGGCTGACCGATGACGAGTGCCTCGACGATCTCGTTGAGATGCTCGACCCGTCGGTAGATCTCCGCGGTGCCGATCCGTACCCCGCCCGGGTTGAGGGTGGCGTCGGACCGCCCGTGGATGACGAAGCCGCCCTCGGGGGTGCGTTCGGCGAAGTCGCCCTGGTGCCAGAGCCCCTCGAACCGGTCGAAGTAGGCGGCGCGGTACCGCTTGTCGCCGGGGTCGTCCCAGAAGCCCAGTGGCATGGACGGGAACGCTGTCCGACACACCAGCTCGCCGTGAACCCCGGGACCGGTCGTGGCGCCGTCTTCGTCCACCACGTCCATGCCCATCCCTAGGACCGGCCCCTGGATCTGCCCGGCGTGGACCGGCCCGGCGGGGTGTCCGGCCACCAGGCAGCCGCAGAGGTCTGTGCCTCCGGAGATCGACGCCAGATGCACTTCGGGCGACCAGTCGGCGTACACGTGGGCGAATCCCTCGTGGCTGAGGGGGCTGCCGGTGGAGCAGACCGTCCGGAGGTTGTCCAGTGCATGGGTTTCGACGGGACGGAGTCCGGCGGCGGCCACCGAGTCGATGAACTTGGCCGACACCCCCAGGAACGTGAGGTCGCACTCGTCGGCCAGGTCGAAGAGGCGACTGCCGTCGGGTTGGAAGGGTGAGCCGTCGTAGAGGACCACGGTGGCGTCGGCGGCCAGTCCGGAGACCAACCAGTTCCACATCATCCAACCGGCCGTCGTGAAGTAGAAGACCCGGTCGCCGGCCCGGACGTCGCACTGCAGACGATGTTCGACCAGGTGCTTGAGGAGAATGCCGCCCGCCCGGTGGACGATGCATTTGGGGCGTCCGGTGGTGCCCGACGAGTACAGGACGTACAGAGGGTGGTCAAAGGGGAGGTCCACGTACCGGACCACGTCGGCCTGGTGCGGCGCGAGGAACTCGTCCAACGTGATGGCCCCGTCGGGCAGCAGACCGACCGGGCCGGCCAGCGGATCTTCGGGAACCACGACGAGGCGCTTCAGGGCAGGCAGGGCATCGGCTACCTCGGCCAGGCGCCCGGTGACGTTGTGGCGGCGCCCGCCGTAGCGATAGCCGTCGGAGGCGAAGAGGACCACAGGCCGGATCTGCCCGAATCGGTCGATCACCCCGGAGGCCCCGAAGTCAGGCGACGTCGACGAGAAGGTTGCGCCGATGGACGCGGCGGCCAGCATCACGGCGCAGGTCTCGGGCACGTTGGGCATCCATGCAGCCACCCGGTCGCCGGGCTCTACCCCGAGTTCCAGCATGGCCTGCTGGAGGCGTGACACCAGATGGTGGAGGTCCCGACGGGTCAGGGTATGTCGTGCGCCAGCCACCTCGGGGTCCTCGCCACGGAACACCAGTGCAGGACGGTTGTCCGCGACGCCCAGGAGGTTTTCGGCGAAGTTCAGGCGTCCGTCGGGGAAGAAGCGGGTGCCGGTGAGGTGACCGGACCCGTCATGAGCCAGCACAGTGGTTCCGGGGTCACCGACCACGCCCAGCTGGCCCCACGCGGCCTGCCAGAAATCGGCCGGATTGTCGACTGACCACCGGTGGAGTTCGTGGTAGCCGCCGTCGACCCCCACGGACCGTCGGAACCCGTCGACCTGGGTCCCCGCCACCCGGGCGTCGTCGGGGATCCACAGGGGGCTGCTCACGACTGCTGAAACTAGCCAGTCGCCCGGTGTAGGCCGCTGCAACCGGCGACTGTCCGACGGGTCAGACTGCGGGGGATGGGCGACGGCGATGAACGACAGGTAGAGCATGGTGCCTCGGGCCGTTGGTTCGAGGAACTGCCGGTGGGCCTCGTGGTGCGCCATGCCCTGACCCGCACCATCACCGAGGCCGACAACCTCCAGTTCTGTCTCATGACCCACAACCCGCAGCCCCTGCACCTCGATGCCGAGTTTGCGGCCGGCACCGAGTTCGGCGAACGCCTGGTGAACAGCTTGCTGACCCTGGGGTTGGTGGTCGGGGTGAGCGTGGGTGACACGACGCTGGGCACCACGGTGGCCAATCTGGGCTTCGAGGAGACGATCTTCCCGGCGCCCGTACTGATCGGCGACACGCTCCGGTTCGAGACCGAGGTGGTAGCGGCCCGGGCCTCGCGCTCCCGTCCCGACGCCGGGATCGTGACCTTCGAGCATCGGGCCCACAACACGAGGGACGAGATGGTGTGTCGTGCCCGTCGGAACGCCCTCATGCGAAAGCACCCCGCCTGACACCTTCCACCGGTGGGGCGTTTCCGCTGTGTACCCACGTTCCCACTGATTCCCGGCAAGGGTTGGTGGTCCTAGGATCGCCAACGTGTCAGATTCCAGGCCCGGCTCCACTGATGATCACCGCCACGTGGTCGACGACCTGCACGTGGTCATCGGTCGTCGACTCCGGGCCGGAGGAATGCGGTACAGCCGGTCGCGTCACGCGGTGGTCCAGGTCCTGGCCGCCGCTGGTCGCCCCCTCACGCTGCCGGAGATCCTCGACGGTGAGCCCGATGTGGGGAGGGTCCTCGCCCAGAGCTCGGCCTATCGAAACCTCGGAGAGTTAGTAGACGCCGCGGTGGTCCGCCGGGTCGATTCGGGCGACGACCACGCACGGTTTGAGCTACACGAGTCCCTCACCGGTCACCACCACCATCTGGTGTGTGACGGCTGTGGCCGCATCGACGACTTTGAGGTGCCCGACGAGTTCGAGCGGCGGGTGGCCGAGTTGGCCGCCGTGGCGGCCGAACGGGGCTTCCGGGTGGATGCCCACCGCTTCGACATGGTTGGCCGATGCGCCGACTGCCGCTGACCGTGTCTTCCTACGGGGTCTCGCCGTCGTGTTCCTGAAGAGGCCGGCGGCCCGGGTCGTCCTGTTGGACCGCGAGGGTCAGATCTTCCTCGTCAATGCCGAGGATCCGCTGGACCCTTACAAGCCGGCCTGGTGGGAAATTCCCGGTGGCGGCATCGACCGGGGTGAGGACAGCGCTACCGCTGCGGCCCGCGAGCTCTACGAGGAGACGGGCATCGAGAACGTGGAGATGGGTCCGGTCATCTGGACCCAGCACGTCCAGTTCACGTTCGGCGGGTACTTCTTCGACAGCCACGAGAAGATTCACGTGGCCTGGTGCGACGGGGGCGACTATCAGCCCCGACACCTCGAGGCGCTGGAGGCCGCGGCGTTCATGGGCGCCCGATGGTGGGCCCTCGAGGATCTGCTGGCGTCCGACGAACCGCTGCTACCGGCCCTGTTGCGAGAACACCTCAGCCCGATCGTGGCCGGTGACCTACCGGACGAACCGATCGACATCTCGCCGGTTCCTCTGGACTGAACCGTTGTCCCGCGCAAATTCGTCGGATTCTCGCGCGGCCGGTTCCTGAGCGACGGATTCCTGAACCACTGGACTTTCAGGAACGGATCAGATCAGCGACTCGACGCCGCCCCACGCCAGACGGGCGGCCAGGGCAGCCATTTCGTCGGCCGGACGGGTTCGCCCCTCGTGCATCCAGTGGCGGATCATCCCCTCGGACAGGCCGTTAATGCCGGCCGCCAGGGCGAGGGCCTCGTCGTGGTTCCGGTTGCCCACCAGACCGGTTAGGTGTTCGGCAAACGTGTCGCGGACCCGGCGGACGACGCGACGAAACTCGGGTTCGGTGGCCAGGCCCGAGCCGTAGAGGACGGTGAACGCCGACGGTTGATCCTCGAAGAAGTGGAAGAAGGCCCGGAAGCCGGCTTCGACCCGCTCGCGGGGCGTCTCCTCGTGTGATGCGGTTTCGATGGCCCGCATCAGGTGGTCGCCCGTCTCGGCCAGCAGGAGCTCGAACAACTCGTGCTTGGAGGCGAAGTGCTGGTACAGGACGGGCTTGGTGACGCCGGCCTCGCGGGCAATGGCGTTCATCGAGGTGTCGTGGTAGCCAGATCGGGCGAACGTCTCGATGGCCACGTCGAGGATCTGGCGACGCCGCTCGGCGGCGGGCATACGGGTCGCCGTCGAACGTCGACGAGCCCGGGGGGCTGTCTCCTTCTCATCCCTGACCTTGTCGTCGGGGACCGTGTTTTTCAGGACCTCGGCGGCCAGTGTTTCGTTCGCCATTGTGTGACGGTAGGCACAGGTCGGTACCCGGCGACCAACCGGACGGGGATTCCTCCTCCGGGCCGACCCGGATTTCGGCCACCGGTTGCCGACTAGGGGTTAGGAGTGGTCTGTTCTCCAGCCCGCTCCGCGGCTCGTTCCTCTTCGGCAGCGGCGCGTACGGCGTAGTGGAGCACGATGGCCGGAGCCAGCACGAAGGATCCGGCCACCAGCAGCACCACCAGAGTGGTGGCGAAGGCGTCGGTGAAGCCGGTAGTCAGGCCCACGGCGAACACGACAATGGCCACCAGGTAGGCGAGGTAGCCCAGCCGCTGACCGACACTGGCCACTCGGGCCAGCCGGGCCCGTCGTACGAGGATCGGATCGTTCACGGCATCCAGCCTGCCTCGGTGATGAGCGTTTCCAGTTCGGCCGCCATGCGATCCGTGGACAACTCGGTGGCCGCCACCCGCTGGTTGTGGTCCAGTAGTTCGACCTGTTGGTCAGCTGGTGCGGTCAGCCACGCGACGAGCGGGCCGGGCTCAGCAGCGTCGAACCAACGAAAGCCGAGGGCCCGCAATTCGTCAGCCACCGGATAGGTCCCGATTGTGGCTGGTCGGCGGGCCAGCGCGGCTTCCACCGGTGGGTTGCCGAAGCCCTCCCAGGTCGAGGGGAAGGCCACCACGTCGGCCGCCGCGTACAGGTCGGCCCGTGAGGCAGCCGGGTGGCGGATCACCGGGCACCGGGCAGCGGCCATCAGGTCGGCTAACTCGGGGCCGTAGCCGTCCTCGGCCGGCCCGGGTAGCCAGTAGGTGGCCGGGCGACCACCGGAAGGCCGACTCCCGCCGAGCGCCTCGGTGAGGGCGATCGCCCGATCGACCGCTTTGCGGGGAATGGCCCGGACGGGATGCACCACCAGCAGGTCGTCGGGATGGAGGCCGAGGCGACCGCGGGTGCCGTCCCGGTCACCGATCGGCGGGTCAGGATCGAATCCGTTGCGGATGGTCCACGCGGTCAACCCCCGGTCGGCCATCTGCCTCCGGGTGAGGTCGTTGATCGTGACGTGGCGCCAGGCTGCATCGTCAGGAGGGAGGTCGGTCATGTGGGCGAACCGCTCTCGCTGCCACGGTGGATCGTGGTGGTGGAGGATGGCTGGCCGGCCTCGCAGTACGCCTGCCACCACGCGGGCGGCCGTCGGATTCAGCGGGATGGTGCAGAGGTTCTCCACCACCACCAGATCGGCGCCGGCCAGGGCATCGCCCACATCGTCGGCCAGTGAACCGGCATCGGGGGAGCCGAGGACCGGGGGTTCCGGGTCACCGATGCCGAGGCCGTTTACGATCCGGACCGGTCGGGGATCGTCCCAGCCGGGTTCGACCCCGCCGGCCAACCAGTCCACGTCGAAGCCGATCCCGCTCAGGGCGTCGGCCCACATCCGAGCCACCACCGAAACGCCGTCGGTGGGGCCGAAACGAAAGGAGACGATGGTGCAGCGAGCCATGGGTCTCCCGGATCCGGACAGCGGTGCGATGGAGGCCGTCGTACGCACGATGTTGGACGACCACTGGGTGTCGGAAGGGTATGCAGCCCCCAACTCGACGGTCTACCCGTGGCAGTGGTTATGGGATTCGTGCTTCCACGTCCTGGTGTGGCTGGCCCTTGGTGACAGTGACCGGGCCCGCCGCGAGTTGGCGGTGGCGTTGGCCGCCCAGACGCCGTCGGGGTTCGTGCCCCACATGCACTACGTCCGCCAGCCCGGGTTCCACGAGGACCTGTGGGGGAGATCGGGCGACTCGTCGATCACCCAGCCGCCCATGTATGGCCATGCGGTGGCCGAGCTGGTGCGGGCTGGCGAACCGGTCGACGGCGAGGTGGTCGAGCGGGCCACCGCCGGCTTGTGGTTCCTGCTGCGGGGTCGCCGTCGTGACCCCTCGGGCCTCGTCCGGGCCTGCCATCCGTGGGAGACGGGGGCCGACGACTCGCCCCGCTGGGACGACCACTGTCCCGACGGTTTCGACCGTGATCGGTGGCGGTCGGTGAAGAACCGGCTGGCCTCGACCATTGAGACCGGTCCCGACGGCGAGGCGGTAGCCAACCCGGTGTTCGCGGTGGCGCCCGCGGGCTTCAATGCCCTGGTGGCGTTCAACGCCCGGGAGTTGGTCACGGTGACCGGCGACCATGACCTTGCGGCGGCCGCCGACGAGCTGGTCGATGCCCTAGCCGAACGGTGGGACGACGACCTAGGCACCTGGGTGGACGCCGGACCCACGGCCGACGGATCGGGCCGGGTCCGGACGCTGGACGCCCTGCTGCCACTGCTGGTCGAGAACGATGAGCGGCGGACCGACCGGGTGGTAGCTCAGCTCCTGGATCCCATGGCCCACGGCGGACCGGCCGGTCCGACCGGCGTGCACCGGGCTGAGTCCGTCTTCGATCCCAACGCCTACTGGCGGGGACCGGTGTGGCCGCAGCTGGCCTACCTGATGGTGCGGGCCGTGGCTCCCCGTTCGCCGGGGGCTGCTGAGGTGCTGGTTCGGACGACGGTGGCAGGGGCATGGGCCTCGGGCATGGCCGAGTACTGGAACCCCGACACCGGCGCCGGCCTGGGAGCCATCCCCCAGTCGTGGACCGGCCTGGCCCTGGTGCTGGCCCGTCGGCCGAGAGAAGGCGCGGTAGGGGACCAGCCAGTGGATCTCCGCTAGAGGCGGGATCCCGCAGCCGTACCCACCATCTCGGTCCCGTCGGAGCGGTGGACGAAGCAGTGGATGTTGCGGAAGACAGCCCGGTCGTGCTCGAAGTCAGTCCGTGACGGGGTCAGGTAGCCCAACTCGAGTTCCGAGAGTTCGAAGATGAGTCCCACGAATCCAGCGAAGGCCGCGTAGCACTCGGCACGGGCATAGGCCTCCATCTCCCGGTCCCCCGGCCACGGTGCGCCGGCCCGGGCCGGATGGGCGGTCCGCAGGTAGATCTCGTGCTGGTGGGGACCGGGGCACGGCACCCGGGTGTCGATGGCGATCTGTCGGTCGTCCTGAACCCACGAGTAACTGTTGAAGCAGGTCCCGGCCTCCAGGTCGTGGAGGTTGACCACCTCGCCCACCCAGTCGGGGATCTCGGCATCGGGCTGCGTGGGTCGAACCTCCACGATCGAGGACGTGGCTCCGGTACGCCCGTTGCCCGCTTCGCCGGCCGGACCGCCACCACGCGAACCGGTCAGGGTGGAGTCGTCACCGCCCCCGCAGGCTGCGGCTAGCAGGACCAGGCCCAGAAGCACCGTCGCCCACCAACCAGAGAAACAGCGTCGGAAGGCGTCTGACATGGGGTCAGGGTACGACCGGCCGGTACCGTGACGGGGTGTCGGTGGTCGAGTTGCGCGCCGCGGTCGCGCTACTGGGGCGCTTTCCCGCCCTGGCCGGCGTGGACCTGACGATCCACGCTGGTGAGACGGTTCTCCTCCGTGGACCCAATGGCGCGGGTAAGACCACGGTGCTGCACCTGTGCGCCGGGCTGTTGCGACCCGAGTCCGGTGGGGTGCGGGTACTCGACCACGATCTCACCGAGGTGGTCGGCCGCCGGTCGGTTCGGCGCCGGGTGGCGCTCCTAGGCCACGCAACCGGGCTTTACGACGACCTCACCGTGGGGGAGAACCTCCGCTTCTGGGCCCGGGCCGCCGGCCTGTCGGCTGCCGAGGCCGATCGTCGGACCGACGAGGCTCGGTCCCGCCTCGAGGTACCCGACCGTCTGCTCGATCAGCCGGTCCACACGCTGTCGGCCGGTCAGCGTCGCCGGACGTCGTTGGCCGCCCTGGTGGTCCGCCGGCCCGAACTGTGGCTGTTGGACGAGCCGCACGCCGGCCTCGACCAAGCGGGCCGGGATCTCGTCGATGCGTTGATCGGTGATGCGGTGGCGGCCGGTGGCACCGTGGTCGTGTCGTCCCATGAACTGGACCGGGTGGCGGCCCTCTCCCCTCGGACAGTGACACTGGCCGGGGGCGCGGTGGTCGACGGGCCGGCGACCGACAGCGGGGGAATCCGGTGAGCACGCTGCGGACCGTTCTGCGCGATGCCCGACTAGTCGCGGGACGAGACCTTCGTATCGAGGCCCGGTCACGGGTCGTGATCGACCAGGTTCTGCCGT
Source organism: Acidimicrobiales bacterium (assembly GCA_014237715.1). Lineage (GTDB taxonomy): Bacteria > Actinomycetota > Acidimicrobiia > Acidimicrobiales > MedAcidi-G1 > UBA9410. The sequence continues at coordinate 137,725 of JAAZZG010000005.1, read as the reverse complement.
TCGCGGTGCTCGTTCTGGTGCTGTTCGGCTTTGCTCTAGATGCCGACCATCGGACCCTTCGAACCTTCGCCCCTGGACTCTTCTGGGTGACCGTGCTGTTGAGTGCCCTGCTGGCCATCCAGCGGTCGGCCTCGTTGGATTCGGCCGACGGTACGGGCACCTCCCTTCGCATGTCAGGTCTTTCGCCGGTAGCCCGATACCTGGGACGGACGGCTGCTGTATTCGTCCAGTTGCTCGCGCTCGAGGCGTTGCTGGTCGGCGGACTCGTGGTGCTCTACGGCGTGAGCGTGGAGGAATGGTTCCTGCTTGTGGTGGCCGGTGTGGTGGCCGGGGTCGCCGTGGCGGCCGCCGGTACCCTCTACGGCGCGCTGGCCTCGGGGCTGAGGGCGCGGGAGACCCTCCTGCCGATCCTCGTGCTTCCGGTGCTAGCGCCGGTGCTGATCGGGGCCACCCGGGCGTACGACGATGCCCTCGGTGTCGCGGCGGTCGACGGCTGGGCATGGACCGGTCTGTTGGCTGTGGCCGCCCTGGTCCTCACCGTGGTCGGTGCGTCGGCTCACGGCGCACTGGTCGAGGACTGACCGGGAGACCCAATGGCCGAAGAACCCATGAGCCCAGTACCCCTGCCGGAAGGCACGGCAAGCGATACCACTGGGTCGCGCGGTTCGCGTCTGCTGGGTGTGCTCACCCTCGTCGGCCTGGCTGCACTCGGAGTGCTGGCCTTCGTCCTCACCGATCCCGACGTCCGGATCCACCCTTCCACGGGTGCCGAGTTCGGACAGTTCGATGCCGTGCGGATGCTCTACGTGCACGTGCCTCTGGCCGTCATGACCTATCTGGCCTACGGGCTGTGTGCGGTGGCCAGCCTCGGGGTCCTGATCCGGCGTACCCCGTGGTGGGACGTCACGGCCCACGCGGCGGCCGAGGTGGGAACGGTGTTCTGCGGATTGGTGCTGGTCACCGGCTCCATCTGGGGTCGACCGGTGTGGAACACCTGGTGGGAGTGGGGCGACGTCAGGCTCATGACCACGCTCGTCCTCTTCCTGATGTTCGCCGGGTATTTGGCCCTGCGGCGCACCACCGGAGACCCCCGGGCGGTCTCCCGTCGGGCCGCCGTGGTGGCGCTTGTCGCCGTACTGGACATCCCGCTGGTCAACCGGTCGGTCGAATGGTGGGAGAACCGGACCCTGCACCAGCAGTCCACCCTCGGCGACCTCAAGATCGAGGACCTCACCCTGTTCACCCTGATGCTGGGCTTCCTCGTGCTGGGCATGGTCCTAGCCTGGTTGCTGCTGCATCGGTTCCGGGTGGGGTGGCTGGAGCGGGCGGCCCTGGACCACTCGGTGGCAGCCGCCATTGTCGAGCGTCGTGGCGAGACGCCCGACGACGAGCTTCGTAGGGCGGTCGGCGACCGGTCTCCCGGGGAACCGTTATGACCCATGTGGGCTACCTGATTGCCGGCTGGGGCATCACATTGGGCACGCTGGCGGTCTACGCGCTACGCCTCGTCCGACGCGGACGGGATCTCAGCGCTCAGGTGCCCGACGCCCACCGGCGTTGGTTGGAGGACCAGGGGTCCGGCGATGCCTGATCCCGGCGACAAGATGGGGCCAGAAGGCGACCTGATCGACGATCTGACACCGGCACCCGCCCGTCCCGAATCGGGCTCGGTCCAACGACGACCCGGCGCGGTCGTGGTGCTCGTGGTGCTCGTGGCGGCCGTGGTGGCCGTCCTCTTCCAGACCCTGGGTGACGCGTCGCTCTTCTTCTACGAGGCGGACCGGGCCGTGGAGCTGCGTTCCGAACTCGACGGTGACCGGTTCCGGGTGGTTGGCACGCCCCAGCCCGGGATCCTCGAGATTGAGGTGGACGGAGGGTCGGCGGTGGTCTTCACCCTGTGTGCCGGTGACGTCCTAGCCGACGTAGTGCACCTCGGGGACCCGGCCGAGCTGTTCCAACCCGGGGTTCCGGTGGTCCTGCAGGGCTCGTGGGTTCGTGGTCCGGTGCCTCCCGGCCTCGTTGCGCCGGCCGCTGACGGTTGGTACCTCCGGACCGACCACATGGTGGTCAAGCACGACAACGATTACCGGGGCGAGGGTGCCGAGCTCAAGGCGTGTGGCCTCCCGGACGACAACGCTTCGGCGGGCGGGTGAACGCCACCCTCGGAACGCTCTTTGTAGCCCTCGGGTTGGCTGCCTCGGTCGCCGGGATAGTCACCGTGGCAGTCGGACTGGCCACCCGCACGCCATCGCTGGTCGGTCGGTCACGGACCTGGGCGGTGTTGCTGGCCGTGGCAGCCGTCGGCCAGGTGGTGGTTATGGAACGGGCGCTGATTACCCGGGACTTCACCGTGGCCTTCGTGGCAGAGCACGGTAGCCACCGCACCCCGGCGCTGTTCAACGTGGCCACTCTGTGGTCGGCCCTCGAGGGTTCGATTCTGTTGTGGGTCCTGATCCTCGTGGGGTACCTGGTACTGGTGGTCCGCCGGTTCCGGGACCGCCTCGACGACCCGATGGTCGGCTGGACCCTGCTGGTGATGTTCGCCGTCTGCGCCTTCTTCTTCCTGTTGCTGGCCGGCCCGGCCCAGCCCTTTGGTCGGTTCGAACCGTGGGCCGGCTACGACGGGCCAGGTCCCAACCCGTTGCTCCAGAACCACGTGCTGATGGCCTTCCATCCGCCGGTGCTGTACCTCGGGTACGTCGGGTTCACCGTGCCCTTTGCCCTGGCGGTGGCCGCCCTGGCCACCGGCCGGATGGGCGAGGGGTGGCTGCTCGAGGCCCGGCGTTGGACCTTGACGGCTTGGGGATGCCTGACCGTGGGGATCATTCTCGGTGCCTGGTGGTCCTATGAGGTGCTGGGCTGGGGCGGCTACTGGGCGTGGGATCCGGTGGAGAACGCCTCGTTCCTCCCGTGGTTGACCGGTACCGCCTACCTCCACTCGGTCATGGTCCAGGAACGGAGGGGGATGCTGCGGGTTTGGAACCTGTCGCTGCTGTGCGCCACGTTTGCCCTCACCATCTTGGGCACGTTCATAACCCGGTCCGGCGTGCTCGAGTCGGTCCACGCCTTCACCGAGTCGGGCATCGGGCCGCTGCTGTTGGGCTTCTTCGCCCTCGTGGTGGCCACCACGGTGGGGCTCATTGCCTGGCGGGGTGACGCCCTCCGGGCGCCGGGCTCCATCGAGTCGCCGTTGTCGCGCACCGGGGCGTTCCTGGGCAACAACCTGTTGTTCGGGGCGTTCGCCTTCGTGGTGCTGCTGGGCACCGTGTTCCCGCTGCTGGTCGAAGCGGCCCAGGGCGATCGGATCGCCGTGGGCAACCCGTACTTCGAGCGGATGACCATGCCGGTGGGCTTCGCCCTGCTTTTCCTTATGGCCGTGGCGCCCGCCCTGCCGTGGGGCCGGGGAACCGTAGAGGTCCTGTCGGTCCGGTTGCGTTGGCCGGCGATTGCCGGCGCGGCGGCCATGGTCCTGGCGGTTGTCCTAGGAGGCCGCGGTTGGGCCCCGACCCTGGCCGTGGGCCTGGGGGGCTTTGCTGCCGGTGGGGCGATGCGGCACCTGATACTGGCCGTCCGGGCCCGCGGCCTGCGCGGCCTGGTGGGACGGTCCAGCGGCGGGATGGTCGTCCACGTTGGGGTGGCCGTGGTCGCCGTGGCCTTTGCCTGCTCGTCGTCGTTCGTCCGTCAGGCCGAGTTCCGGTTCAACGCAGTGGGTGACCGGGCCACGTTCGCCGGCCACCAGTTGGTCTTCGACGGCCTGTCGACCGTGAAACTGCCGGAGAAGACCGAGACCCGGGTCGCCGTGATGGTCGACGGCGAGCGGTTCGAGCCGGCCATCAGCGTCTTCCCGTATGCGGGGCAGACCATCGGCACGCCGGCCACCCGGTCCACGGTCCGCGATGACGTGCAGTTGGCGGTGCTGGCGGTACCCGATCCCGATGAGGGGCTCGGCGACGCGTCCGGTGACGGGTCCGGCAGCACGGTGGTCCGGGTGACCGTGCAGCCTTTGGTGGCCTGGTTGTGGATCGGAGGGGCGGTGATGGCCATCGGCACTGCATTGGCCGCCGTCCCCGGTGCCGGCAGCCCGACGGGTCGTGCCCGGCGCAGGGACCTGCTTGCCGAAGAGATCAGTGAGCAGTCCACATGAACCCGGTACGTCGCACCGCGTTGGTTGTGGGCCTGGTGCTGGCCGTGCTTGTCATGGTGTTCGCTACCCGTGAGGCCGTGAGGGATCGGATGACCACCCACCTGGTGGGTGCCGTGGCGCCGCCGGTGGCGGGCATCACGCTCGACGGCGCCCTCTGGGACATCGATGACCAACGGGGTCGTTGGGTGCTGGTCAACTTCTTCTCCACCACCTGCGTCCCATGCATCGAGGAACACCCACAGTTGGTGGCCTTCGCCGAGGTCCACGACGGGTCCGATCCGGCGGTACCTGAGGTCCGGGTGGTCAGCGTGGCCTTCGACGATCGCCCGTCGGCCATCTCCCGCTTCTTCGCCGAACACGGCGGCGGGTGGCCGGTCCTTCCCGCCGACACTGGTCGGATCGCCGTGGACTGGGGCGTGGTGGCGGTTCCCGAGTCATACCTCGTGACCCCGTCGGGTCACGTAGCCGCCAAGGTGGTCGGTGGCGTGGTCCGCGAGGACCTGGAAGGCCTTCTGGATCGAGGCCTGGCTGTCGTGGCCGGAGATCGGACCGGGTCGTGAACGGTCGGCCTGCTCGTACCGGCTGGGGCCGGGCCATCTGGCTGCTGGTGCTGGTCGTGGCGGTGGGCAGCCTTGTGGTATCCGAGGTAGCCGATCAGGCGCCGCGTACCAATGCCGATCGGGTCCATGCCCTGGCCGGGGACTTCGCCTGTCCGGTCTGTCAGGGTCAGTCCCTGGGTGAGTCCGATGTACCCATTGCCCGGACCATCCGGTCGACCATCCGGACGATGGTCGATGAGGGTCGAACCGATGCCGAGGTCCGGACCATGCTGGTGGACCGCTTCGGCGAGGACATCGACTACACGCCGACCGGTCGGGGCTTGACCGGCTTGGTCTGGGTGCTGCCTGTGCTGGCCGCAGCGGCGGCCCTCACCGGTGTGAGCCTGGCCGTCGCCCGCTGGACATCGGGCCGGCCCAGAGCTCAGGCGGGTTCCGCTGCGGGATCGGACGGTGCCGGAACGTCGGGCAACACGTCGAATCGAAATTTGGCGCTGGTCGGGGTGGCGGTGGTCGCCGTGCTGGCCGGTGTTCTGGTGGCTCGCACAGCGGGGGACCGCACGGCCGGCAATACCCTCACCGGCGACATCAGGTCGTCGACGCGCACGCTGCTGGCCGAGGCGGGGGTGGCCGCGCCGGCTGAGGCCGATGCGCTCTACACCCAGGTCCTGGAGATCCAGCCGTCCAACGTGGAGGCGCTGGCCTACCGGGGTTGGTCTCGCTGGCGAACCGGCGACCGGGTCGCCGCTCTGGTTGACCTGGACGATGCCGTGGCCTCCGATGGCACCTTTGCTGACGTGCGGGTGTTCCGGGCGTCGGCCCGTCACGCCGAGGGTGACCACGCCGGGGCCGCGGTCGACCTGACGGTGCTCGACGACCTAGAAGCACCGCCCATAGTGGGAGACCTGCTGGCCGCCAGCCGGCTCCGCCAGCGGATCGCCGGTGCGTTGGCTTCCGAGGGCGAGTTGTTGGCCGCCCTTGAGCTCCTGGATTCGGGTCTAGATGCCGCCGAGCGGGCGGGTGCGGGTCGCCAACCGGAGCGGGCCGCCCTACTGGCCGAGCGGGGATGGTTGCTGGCCTCGACCCGGGTGCCCGAGTTGGTCGAACGGGGTCTGGCTGGTCTCGACGAGGCGGTGGTCGTCGGGCCGACCGACCCGTACGCGTTGGCCTATCGGGCCGTGGTGGGCATGTCGGTGCCTGCCCGCACCGATCAGGTGGCTGCAGACGTCCGGGCCTTCGCCGCCCTGGAAGATCCCCCGGCCGATCTCACGGCTTCCCTCATCTCGTTGGGCCTGCTCGACGGCTGAGTCCCAGCCCGGGCGCCTCTTGCCGACCCGAGACAGCCGGTCCGCTACTCGTGGTAATGGGCGTGAACGACGGCGCCGTCGGCCACCGTCAGTTCCCAGATCGAGGCGTACGCGCAGCCCCTTCCGCCGCTCAGTCCGGCACCGTCGGAGACCACGTCACGGATCACGTCGGGGATGACGTCGGAGTGGCTACACAGCACCACGACCCGTCGGTCCGCGTCCTCGGCTCCGGCGTGTTCCCGGACGAGTTTGGTCATGGCGGACGACGCGCCCTCGAAGAGGGAAGGGTCGGTCTCCGGGAGTAGGCCGTGGCGGCCTGCGGTAGGCCCGACGGTTTGGATGCACCGGACGGCCCGGCTACTGCGGATCCCAGCCAGCGGCCGACCGACTAGCAGCCCGTCTACATGGTCGGCTAGACGGGTGGCCTGGTCGGTGCCGGCGGCATCCAGCGGCCGGTCGGCGTCGTCGCCCGACCATTGGTAGGGATCGCCGGCCGAACCGTGACGGATGAGGAGGATGGTCATGGCTTGTCGTGTTGCCGGTCGTGAGGGTCGTGACGGAGTGCCCGGAGGTCCCGCATGATGCCCGGCAACGCCGCGGTCGCCGCTTCCACATTGGCCTGCGTGGAACACCAGCCGACCGACAGGCGTAACGACCGGTAGGCGTCGACGCCCATGGCCTCGGCGGCGTCCGAGGTGGATACGACCTCCCGGCTCCGGGCTCCGACCATGGCGGCCAGGTCTTCCCGGGCCTCCTCAGCGGTCTGACGGGCCACCATGCCTTCGTGGTGAATGCGACCGAGATCGCCGACGCCGTCACTCAGGGTGGCGCTCTTGGGGTTCACGGCCTCCAGGCGGCCCGGCGAGGTAGACGCGTGATCTCGATAGTGGCGGGTCACGGGCGTGCGCACGGAGGCCTGAAGAAGGGTGCGGGTCAGGCCAGGACGTCGGTGACGCACACGGCATCACCCATGGGCAGCGACGACCGCGTCTCAGCAGTCGTCTCGCCGTACAGGGCCCCCAGCATTCCGCGTACCAGGCCCCGGTCGACCGCGCAGATCACAGGATGGTCGATTGGTGCGCCACCGAACGGACAGTGTTCGGAGACGATCCGCAGACGATCGTCACCCGACCGTTCGGCTCGAGCGGCGAAACCGTGGGCGGTGAGGGCCTCGGCCACCACCTGCATGGCCGATCGCAACGACCGGTGGGCCTCATCGGATCCGAGGGAGCCCGCCATGCTCCGACCGACCTCGGCGCCCACCTCCTCGGCCATCTCCTCGGCCTGGTCGCTGGGCAGGAGGGCCAGAGCGCGGCCCAGCAGGCTGACCAGCACGGCATCCTGACGGACCGGGAGTTCAAGGGGGGAGCCGGCGTCGGCCACCCGGTAGTGCTTGGAGGGCCGGCCGGCCGATGCGCCCTCGGGGCGTTCCACGGCGATTTCCAGATAGCCGCCGGCGGCCAACTTGTCTAGGTGGTGCCGGGCCACGTTGGGATGGAGGTTGAAGACCGCTGCGGTATCCGCTGCGGTGACGCCCGTGTCCTCGTCTACACGTTCACGGACGTGGAGGTAGATGTCCCGTCGAGTCGGGTCACCGAATGCTCCGGTGATCGCCGTGACCGCCGAAGAGAACTCGGTAGCCGTGAGGGGGGGCCCGTCCACCCGGTTATTCTACCGATCCCGGCACCCCGGCCGGCCGCCAGCGGCCGTTCGGACCTGTCGGCCGTCCGCTCGAACAGCGTTCGATCCCTCAACAGATCCTCGAACAGGAGCCCCGTGCCGGTCACCGAACCTCAGGTGGTTGATGCCCTCCGACCCGTTCAGGACCCTGAACTCCGCCGCAGCATCGTCGATCTCGGCATGGTTCGTGAGATCGGCATCTCCGGCGCCCAGGTCACCGTCCAGATAGCCCTGACCGTGCCCGGATGTCCGATGAAGGCCGAGATTCAGCAGTCGGTCGGTGACGCGGTCACAGCGCTGGATGGCGTGGACGCCACCGAGGTCGAGTTCACCGTCATGACCGAGACTGAGCTGGCCGAGCTGCGTGAGCGACTCCACGGCGATCCGGCGGCGACCGCCGGCACGAACTCGACCTACGGCCATTCCGAGGGACGGGCCGTGCCGTTCGCCGAGGCCAACTCGTCGACCCGGGTGCTGCTCATCGCCTCGGGCAAGGGCGGCGTGGGCAAGTCCTCGGTCACGACAAATCTGGCTGTGGCCCTCGCAGGTCGGGGCCGCGACGTGGCCGTCGTGGACGCTGACGTGTGGGGGTTCTCCATTCCCCGGATGCTGGGTGTCAACCAGCCCCCGACGGTTATCGACGACATGCTCATCCCGCCGGAGGGTCACGGGGTGCGTTGTATCTCCATGGGATTCTTTGCCGAGGAGGACCAGCCGGTGATCTGGCGGGGTCCGATGCTCCACAAGGCGCTTGAGCAGTTCCTGACCGACGTCTACTGGGATGAGCCCGACTACCTGCTGGTCGACCTCCCCCCGGGAACCGGAGACATCTCCATCTCATTGGCAGGTTTCCTACCGACTGCGGAGATGTACGTGGTGACCACCCCTCAGCCGGTTGCCCAGACGGTGGCCCAGCGAGCAGCCTTCATGGCTGACAAGGTCAACCTGAAGGTCCACGGGGTCATCGAGAACATGTCGTGGTTCACCGGCGACGACGGCACCCGCTACGAACTATTCGGTGCCGGAGGCGGACAGGCGCTGGCTGACCGGGTCGGCGTGCCGCTACTCGGCCAGGTACCCCTGGTGCCAGCCATGCGCGAGGGTGCCGACCGGGGGCACCCGGTGGCCGTCGACCCCTCGACCGAAGTGGGCGCGGTGTTCGCGGAACTGGCCCGGGTGCTGGACGTGGAGATGAAGCCGACGAAGCGTCGACACAGGGAACTCAAGGTTCTCTGACTGTCAGGGAACGAAGGAACGGGAGCGGAACGTGGACGTACGTATCGGGGTCACCAACACCCCTAAGGAGATCACCGTCGAACTGGCCGATGACACCGACGTGGACGCCCTGGTGGCCGACGTCGAGTCGGCGGTGGGTGGCGACGGTGCTGTGCTGTGGTTAACCGACGTGCGAGGCCGCCGGGTGGGGGTACCTGCCGAGCGGATCGCCTACGTCGACATCGGTGCCGACGGCGGGCACAACCCCGTCGGCTTCGGCTGAACGACAGCCGGAGAGACGACACGTAGGGGTCGGGGAGCAGCGGGCCGGTGGCGACCCTCCCCGAGTTGGCCCGGGCCCATTCGGACCTCGACGAGGTCCGAATCGCCCATCTCCAGAATCTGGTCAGCGTGTGGGGCCTCCTGGCCGACCTGTCGTTCGCCGACCTCGTCCTCTATGCCCGGGACTCGCGACAAGCGGACGGATCGTTGGTCCTGTTGGGCCACATTCGACCCACCACCGGGACCACCCTGTATCGGGCCGATCTCGTCGGCCAGGTGTTCGAGCCCCGACGCCGGCCTCTGATCGTCAAGGCATTCGAGGCCGAGTGCACCGTGGATGGCGCGGTCGAGGTTGGTTCGGAGCGAACGGTGCACCTCACGGCCGTGCCGGTACGCCGCAATGGCGAGACCATTGCCGTGCTTGCCCGTGAACGACTGCGGCCCGAGGACCGACCGGGCAGCGAGCAGGAACGCACCTACCTGACGGTGTTCGACCGCTTCGCCCGGATGCTCGAGCGGGGGGAGTTTCCGTACCAGGACGAGGAACGGCTCCGACATCGGACGCCCCGGGTGGGCGACGGTCTGCTCCTCGTCGACTCCGACGGTCGAATCGAGTTCGCCTCACCCAACGCGGTCTCCACCTTGCATCGCATGGGAGTGACCCGGGGGGTCACCGGCGCCCGGTTCGACGACACCGGGCTGGGTTCGTCGATGCTGCGGTCGGCATTCGCCCGTCGCACCGCGGTGATCGACGAGATGGAACGGCCCGACGAGGTGGCGGTGGTCAGCCATTGCTTCCCCCTGCTGGATGCTGGCACGCCGACCGGGGCCATTGTCCTGGTGCGTGACGTGACTGAGCTGCGACGTCGCGACCGCCAGCTGGTGTCCAAGGACGCCACCATCCGCGAGATCCACCACCGGGTGAAGAACAACCTGCAGACCATCTCGTCGCTGCTGCGCCTCCAGGCCCGGCGGCTGGAGGGCGAAGAGGCCCGGGAGGCCCTCGGGGAGTCGGTGCGACGCATCGGCGCCATCTCGGTAGTGCACGAGACGCTGGCCCAGAGTGCGGACGACGAAGTCGGGTTCGCCGAGATCGTGCGACCGCTGGTTCGGGTGGTGGAAGAGAGCGTGTCCTCGCCGCTCCGTCCCGTGTCGATCACCGTCGAAGGTGATGCCGGTGTGGTGCCCGGCCAGGTCGCCACGACCATGGCCGTCGTCCTCACCGAGTTGCTGCAGAACGCCGTCGACCACGCCTTCCCAACCGCTCAACTGGCCGATCCGGAGGCTGGCGGAACCGACGGAGATTCAGCGGCGGGCTGGGTCCGCATCCAGTTGGATCGTCGTGCTGACGGCTTGATTGTGCGGGTGGTCGACGACGGCGTGGGAATCCCCGAGGGGTTCGATGTGGCCGATGCCTCCGGGCTAGGCCTGACCATCGTGCGGACCTTCGTGGAAGGCGAGTTGGGGGGGCATATACGCCTGGTGCCGGTCGAGCGGGGCCGCGGCACGGTGGCCGAGGTGTGGGTCCCGACCAACCGGCTTGTCGGACCGTGGGGGGATTCACGGGATCCGGTGTGATGGGGCCGCCAGGGTGAAGTGGGCGACCTAGGGTCGTTGCTCGTGAGACCCGAACGGCCCGATGGGCGACCGCTGGTGGTGGCCCACCGCGGTGCGTCACACGATCGGATCGAGAACACAGCGGAGGCCTTCGTCGAGGCCCGGGTACAGGGTGCCGACTGGGTCGAACTCGACGTGCGGCTCTCGGCCGACGACGTGTTGATGGTCCACCACGACGCCCATTTCGCCGACGGCCGCCTCGTGCGCGAGGTGCGGGCCGCCGATGCGCCGGACCACGTCCCGAACCTGGCCGAGGCCTTCGAGGCCTGCGAGGGGATGGGCGTCAACGTCGAGGTGAAGAACCTTCCCGGCGACCCGGACCATGATGCAGCGGCCATGGTGTGCGAGGCGGTGGCCGGTCTGGCTGTCGCCTATCGGTCGCCCAAGCAATTGCTGGTGTCGTCGTTCGACATCACGGCGGTGGACCGGATCCGGGCCACCGATCCGTCACTGCCCACCGCGTGGATCGTGGCCGAGCGTCACGGGACCGACCTGATGCTGGACCGCACGGCAGCCCACGGGCACGGGTCGGTGAATCCGTGGGACGAACTGGTCGACGAGCATCTGGTGTCGGCCTCCCAAGATCGTGGCTTGACCGTACTGGTGTGGACGGTCGACGATCCGGGACGGATGGCCGAACTGATCGACTGGGGGGTCGACGGCATCGTGACCAACCGCCCCGGGTTGGCCCGGGCGGTCATCGACGGTCGGCGAGACGGCACCTGGGTCGACGGCTGACCGAACCCCTTGTCCCAAGCCCGTCTTCATACGGTCGTCCTAGGAAAATGCGGGCGAGGCCAGCGGAACTACCAGATCCATGACGTCCGGGTGGTGGCGAACCACCAATCTCTCGGCCTCGCCGACGTGGTCGCCGTCCACCTGCCAAGGCAGGGGACGCGACGCGACCACCTCGGCCAACTCGACGCCGTCACGCACCTCAAGACCGGCCCTACCACCCGACCGGGGGCGCCTGGCCGATTGGAGGCCGACGGCGGCGGCCAAGGTGGTGGCCAGCGTGACCGCTGAGAGGTTCCGGAAGGTGGCCACCGAGAGGGGGCTCTCTAGGGTGGCGGCCGGTGCCAGTGAGAGCCCCCGGGTACCCAGATACGTGTAGGGGTCGGTATTGAGGCAGGCCGCGAACACGCCGGGGATCCCCGGGCCCCCATCAGATGCCCCGCCGGCCGATTGGCCGGTCGCCGGGTCGACGTCGGTGGGGAAGGTCACCCGGAAGGCGGGCCGCCGGTGGTCGTAGTGGCGGATCCAAGTATCGATGGCGGCGGCGATGTAGAGCGGATGGCCGGCAAACCGCTTGAGCAGTCCTCCCCGGCGTTCCACCTGTTCAACCACTGCGGCGTCGAACCCGATCCCGGCGTGGAACAGGAAGTGGCGGTCGTTCACCGAACCCAGACCGACCCGACGGATAGCCGCCGCATCGATGGCATCCAGCAGCGCGCCGGTTGCCTCCACAGGATCGTCGGGCAGGCCGAGTGTCCGGGCGAACACGTTGGTGGAACCGCCGGGCAGCGCGGCCAGCGCGGTCTCGGTCCCGACCAGCCCGTTGGCTGCTTCGTTGAGGGTGCCATCACCGCCCAGCACGGCGACCACGTCGATGCCGTCGTTGGCCGCACTCTGGGCCAGGCGGGTGGCGTGGCCTCGACGGGTGGTGGCGGCCACCTCCAGGCGGTGGTCGGCTGACAGCGCCTTCTGAATGACGATCCGGGTCCGAGCCGTGACCGACGATGCTGACGGGTTGACGATCAGCAGCAGCTTCATGGTCGGCACCCGGCTCCGCTCGCCGGGAAGCGGCAAGTCTCGAGAAGATGGGTGATGGGGTACCGCATCACGAGACCGTCTCGCCGCTGGCGCCCATGAGGGGCAGGAAAACGAGATCGATGAGGCTCGAGGGAGGGACTGCCGGGTCTACTGTCGAGGCGTGGCGGAAACCCCGCCTCGACTGATTGGAGAGCGGTCGGGGAGGGCTGGCTGCTGATGGTTCGTTGTCGCTCACGGCGACGACCCTACGGCGCCTCCGAGACCCGCTCGGAGGCAGGCCCGCCGGTGACCGACGACCGTCGCGAAATCCCCAGCCGCGGTTGGTCCCGTTCCCTTCGTCGTAAGGCAGACTCGGACCCATGATCGTCGTCGTATGTGTCAAGCAGATCCCCGATCCGGCAGACCCGGGTGTGCTGGATCCTGAAACCAGAACCCTGAAGCGGGACGTCAAGCTCATCTTGGATGAGTCGGACTCCTACGGCGTCGAGATGGGCCTGCAGTTGGTGGACGCCGCCGGCGGTGGCGAGGTGAGGCTCGTCTCCATGGCCCCTAACAATGAGGTGAGCGGTCTGCGGACCGCCCTGGCCATGGGCGCCGAGAGCGCCGTGTTGGTCAGCGACGAAGCCCTGGCGGGTTCCGATGCCCTCTCGACGGCCAAGGTGCTGGCTGCGGCGATCGCCCGCTGCGAGCCCGACCTGATCCTGACGGCCACCGAGTCCAGCGACGGCTATACAGGCACCGTGCCCGTGCAGATCGCCGAGTTGATGGGCCTTCCGTCGGTCACCTTTGGCAAGGAGATTGAGGTCGCCGACGGTGTGGCCACTGTGAAGCGTCAGACCGAGGCCGGTTTCGACCAGGTTGAGTGCCCGCTTCCCGCCGTGGTCTCGGTGACCGCCGGTGTTGTTGAGCCCCGCTACCCCTCGTTCAAGGGGATCATGGCAGCCAAAAATAAGCCGGTTGACGAGCTCGACCTGGCTGGCCTGGGCATCGACCCGGCCACCGTGGGCTGGGCTGGTGCCCGCCAGGAGATCACGACCATCACCGAGGCTCCCGCCCGGGAGGCCGGCGAGGTCATCGTCGACGAGGGCGACGCCCACGAACGCATCCTGGCGTTCCTGGATGACCTCAAAGTTCTGTAGGAGGCGATCATGGGAATCTCAAAGATCTGGGTGTTCGGTGAGGCCACGGAGGCCGGAGCCACCGCATCGACGTTGGAACTGCTGACCAAAGCCCGCACGCTGGCCGATTCCGTCGAGGTGGTCATGGCGGGCGACGGTTCGGCCGTGGCCGGCCAGCTCGGTGCGCACGGCGCCACCACTGTCCACACCGTGGGTGATGCCGACGGTGCGCTGCCGGGTGCACGTGTCGCCTCGGCCATCGCCGGTGCGCTGGAGGCCGGGAATGGCCCCGACGTGCTACTGGCCACCACCTCCTACGACGGCCGTGACGTGGCCGGCCGCCTGTCGGCCAAGGTGGACCGCCCGGTGCTGACCAACGTGGTCGACCTGATCGCCAACGGTGACCGTCTGGTGGGTAGCGAGCCCGTGTTCGGCGGGACCACCGACGTACTGACCGGTTTCACCGACACCGGACTGGCCATCTTCCTCGTGCGACCTAAGTCGTTCGTCGCTGAGGAGTCCGGCGGCGCGCCCGCCGCGGTGTCGGACCTCGCAGTCGGAGAACTCGGTGGCACCGGTGCCGCCGTCGTCAAGGAGCGCTTTGTCGAGGAGACGTCGGGTCCGAAGCTGGACGAGGCGGCCGTGGTCGTCTCCGGTGGCCGTGGGCTGGGCGAGGCCGAGAAGTACGAGATGATCGAGGCTCTGGCCAAGCTGGTAAAGGGCGCCCCGGGTGCATCACGTGCCGTGGTGGACGCAGGGTGGGTCCCGTATTCGTACCAGGTCGGTCAGACTGGCAAGGTCGTGAAGCCGACGGTCTATGTGGCGTGTGGAATCTCCGGAGCCACGCAGCACCTGGTCGGCATGAAGGGCTCGGCGAACATCATCGCCATCAACAAGGACGAGGAGGCGCCGATCTTCGGCGTCGCCGACCTCGGCATCGTGGGCGACGTGCACAAGGTGCTGCCCAAGCTGATCGAGGCCCTGCAGGCCCGAGGCTGAACCGCTGGGCTCTGGCCCAGCCCAGCCCAGCCCAGCCCAGGCCAGGCCCGTTTCTCGGGCTCAGACCTCAGGCCCAGATCTCAGGACGGGCGGTCGCTCGCGGCGAGCGCCCAGGCCAGGCCGTCTAACGGGTCGTCGACGGCGATCCCCAGGAACCAACCGGCAGGACGCAGAGCGCTGTCCCAACGCCACCATCTCAGGTCGGCTAACGCATTGCCGAGGGTGTCGGGATCTGGTGGCCAATCATCCCCGGGCCCGTCCAGCCCGACGAGGGCCGCGGCACACCACCAAGCTTCGAATCGACCCCGAGCCGCCCCTCTGCGTCGCCCGTGGGCACCGCCTGAGGCGCCGGCCCAGGCCAGCAGCCCGATTGCCTCGTCGGAGGCAAGTGCTCGGATGCTGATGTGGCCAGCGTCGATGGACCGCCCGGCACTGGCCGCGGCCTGTGGCCCGGTCCCACACACAGCGACGGCCGTCGCTGTGCCCCGCGACTGTTCGGTCCATGTCGAGACGAGGTCCCGGAGGGCGGTGCGGGCCGCGTCGGCCTCGGCGCCCGCAATGGATTCGTTGACCTTGGGATTGGGAACCTGGGCGACCGGAGCGAGCAGCCCGGCAGGCGGCACCGGGTCGTCGACGCCGTAGGGGCCAATGGTCGGCCCGTCGGTGGCCGGTTCCCAGCAGGCCAGCTGCAGCGGAAGCCCCACCGGGTCGTCGTCGAGTTGGAGGCCACGGAGGTCCTCGCCGCGGGCCACCCGCTCGTGAGCCACCACGGCGCGGCGTGTCCCGGCGTTGGCCAGATGGGGCTCCAGGTCGGCCCAGGTATGTGACGACGCGGCTACTTCAGCCAGGGGTGCCACCCCGAAGGTGGTGGCGTCGCGGACCACGGCCGCTGCTGCGAACGACCCCGGGGCCTGTAGCGCTAGCCGGTGTTCGGCATGGTCGGCGGCCGGCCATAGTTGATGGCCCCGCTCCACGGCCGGGCGGGATCGGGTGGCGATCTGTTCGAGAGTGTCCCAGTCGCCGTCGTCGCAGGCGTCGTCGACGAGCCGGAGCAGGCCGTCGAGGTCGCCCTCGAGGAGCAGTCGATCGAGGTCGGTCATATTGTTGGGTAACGGGCGATCCGTCAGACCAGCGGCCAGGGAACCCGGCGTCCGCTTGGGTCCGAGGGAAGCTCGCCGCCGGCGGCCACCGCGTCGGCCCGCGTCAGCACGGCGTCGCGTTCGAACGGGTCTAGGAGGTCGGCCAGTGTCGTCGAGAGCCCGTCCTCTGTAAGGCGTCGAAGGTCGGCCACCAGGTCGTCGGCCAGGGCGTGTCCGGCGAAGTCCCAGATCACCGTCCGGACCTTGAACTGGTGGTGGAAGCACAGGGCGTTGTCGATGGCCCACAACTTCCCGTCGTCGCCAGCCAGTACGTGGCCGCCCTTACGGTCGGTGTTGTTGGCCACCAGATCCCAGGCTGCGAGTCGCATGAGGGCGTCGGCATGGGCCGGGTTATCGCGCACGGTGAAGTAGTGCTGTTCGTAGTCGCACGGCACGTACAACTGGACTGAGCCTTCACCATGTGGTCCCTCACGAACCACGGTGGGCGGGATGAGCCCCCAGCCCAACTGGGCGGTCAGTTCCCACGCCGCGGCCTCCCGCCGGTAGAGCCCTGGGGGGAAGTCGTGGAGCGGCTGTTCGCCCCGCCCCGGCTTGTAGACGCCCTGCAGGAAAGGGTCCGGACCGGTCGCCGGATGGGTCACGTCGACCAGAAAGGTGGCGTTGGACGTCCACGGCATCCGTCCCAGGATCTCGATGCCGCCGTTGCTCAGCACTTCGACGGCCATCTGGTCGTCGAGCGGGCCTCGCCGACGGAACGGGTCGACCGGGTCTGCCGGATTATCGGGAGCACCTGGGGTGGTTGGCGAGGTGGCGGAACTCTCAGCCGGCGACTTAGTTGACACAGGGGCACCAGCCGGCGGCCGAGGGCTCCAGCGGGGCGCCGCACCAGTCGCACGGGGGTCGGCCGGCGGCGACCAGCAGGCGGGCCCGGTCGATGAAGCAGGCCACCATCTCGCGACGCATGGGGAACCGGGCCTGAGCGGGGAGTTCGTCCTCGTCGCGCAGCAACTCTTCGGCGATCAGTACCAGACGGTCGGTGGACTGTTGGTAGGTGATGCCCAGACTGCCCACCACCCAGTCGGCCTCGCCGGGATCCTCGAAGCGGACGTTGGCATCTATCACTTCGAGGGTCCGCTCGTCGGTCGGAGGGAGGTCGCCCATCAGCCCGTCGAGAAATTCGGCCAGACCGGCCACCTGCTGCTTTTCCACCTTGAGCGACACGACCTGACCGGAACGTCGGGCCTGAAGGAAGAACACCCGACGCCCCTGGGGCCCGACGACGCCGGCGGTGAACCCGTCGGTGTCGTCCCAGTTGATCTCCGGTCGTCCCACGGTTCGAACCTACGAGTCGGTGGGGTCGTCGGCGCGCAGTTGGAAGGTGCTGGCCGGGATCCGGGCGTCGGTGCACTCGGCTACATCGAGCCCGGGGGCAGCGCGAGAGGCGTTCCTGACCGAGCCGCTCATGATGGCGTCAGGCCTTTCAGGTCGCCGGTGGTGTTGATGGTTAAAACGACGGGTCGCTCCTTGGTGTGCAGCACGGCGCTGACCGAGCACGGTCCTACGACCAGCCGCTGGAAGAGGTCTAGTGGGGTACCGACGGCTTGGGCGAGGGCCGCCTTGATGGGATCGGCGTGCGAGACGCAGACGATGGTCTCGCCGGGATGGCGGGCCACCAGGTCGGCCACCTGACCGGTGATACGGGCCTGCATCTCGGCGAACGACTCGCCGCTCGGAAAACGGAAGGCCGACGGTTGGCGTTGGACGGTGGCCCACGCCTTGAGCTTCATGAGGTCCTTGAGGCGTCGACCGGTCCAGCGGCCGAAGTCGCACTCGTTGAGGCCCGGTGCCGTGCGGACCCGTAGGCCGAGGGCCCGGGCGATGGGTGCCGCGGTCTCCCGGGTTCGTTCCATGGGCGAGGCGTACACGGCGGCCACCTGCTGTCCGGTTCCGTCGCGCCCGGCGATGGCGGCCGCCACGGCCTCGGCCTGGGCATGGCCTTCGTCGGACAGGTGTAGACCGGGGGCGCGGCCGGGGAGGCGGGCGCCGGTGGTTGGGGTGCGTCCGTGTCGGACGTAGAGCACGAGGGTGGGGGGCATCGGTCGCCGAACCTACTCTGACCCTGTGACCCGACCTGTTTCCGACCGAGGTGCGTCGACCCTCCGGGCCGTCCACGATGAGGTGGTGGCCTGTCGAGCCTGTCCCCGCCTGGTCTTGTGGCGCGAGCAGGTGGCTGCCGAAAAGCGGGCCGCCTACCGGGATCAGGAGTACTGGGGTCGTGGCGTGCCCGGGTTCGGGGACCCGAAGGCCCGGATCCTGATCGTGGGTCTGGCACCGGCGGCCCACGGCGCTAACCGGACCGGCCGGGTGTTCACCGGCGACCGGTCGGGGGACTTCCTGTTCGCTGCCCTACATCGGGTGGGTTTGGCCAATCAGGCCGAAGCGGTGGGCATCGACGATGGTTTGGCGTTGACCGACGTGTTCATCACGGCGCCGGTCAAGTGCGCGCCGCCGGCCAACAAGCCCACTCCCGACGAGAGGGCGGCGTGTCGGCCGTTCTTCGAGCGCGAGGTGACCGCCTTGGCGGCGGTGAAGGTCGTGGTAGTCCTCGGGCAGATCGGGTACGTGGCCGCGGCATCCGAGTTTGACCTGCGACCCCGGCCGACATTCGGGCACGGGGTGGAGGTGCCGCTTGACGATGGGCGCACGATCTTGTGCTCGTACCACGTGAGCCAGCAGAACACGTTCACCGGTCGGCTGACCGAGCCCATGTTCGACGCCGTGCTGGTCCGGGCGATCGAGTTGGCTGGGGCCGGTCGGCCGGGGTCGTCAGCCGGCGACCGCCGGTAGCCTCTGGGCCGTGAAGAGCTCCTCTCGAATCCGTCTCCTCCTGCCCCTGGTGGCCGTCGTCCTGGTGGCCACGGCGTGCGTGCCCTCCGGTGAGCCGGTGTCCTGGGAGGATCAGGCCGACGCATCCGGCGAGGGTCTCGTGGAGCGCGAGTTCGTGGCCGCCTGCGTGGAGGCCAACGACGACCTGGGTTCAGTCAAGGCCAAGGCATTCTGTGGCTGCGTGCTGGACGGCATCCGGTCCGAGGTGTCCTTCGAGAAGTTCCGTGAGTTGGACGCCTTCATCGACGACCAGCGGGACACCGTGACCCGGGACATGCTGGTTGAGCACTTCGGCTGGTTCGTCGACATCTCTGACGACTGCGGCGCCTGACCTGACCCCCGGGCCCGCTGATCCGTCGGGCCCCGTTCTGGCTCAGCCGGTTCGTTTCAGACTGCCCGGACGGGTAGTCCGACCCGGGCCGTCGGATTGGCCCACTCCGGCCACCGGTCCCGGCTCTTGGCCGCCAGCTTGTGCATGAGGGCGATGGCCCCGGGGTCGCTGTCGCCCGGCCGGCCCTCGATGACGCCGTCGGCCAGCATCCCCATGATGACCTGACGACCCAGTTCGGTTCGCACGATGGTCAGCGTCCAGTCGTTGTTCTCGCCGATGCCGCCGGTAGAGATGTCGGCGTGCTCTGCGGCGAAGTCCGGACAATGAGTGCAGCCCTCACGGGTCCAGGCGTGACACTCCTTGAGGTTGATCTCGTGGTAGTCGCCGTTGCGCATCCAGATCTGGAAGACGCCCTTGATGTTCATCTTGACCATTTCCTCCTTGCGGAGGCGGTACTTGGCCCAGAAGAGCTCCTCGAAGATGGCGTCGTCGAACGACTTTGAGCACAGCAGTCCGATATTGAGCTTGATCGGCTTGCCGGCCTTGCCCACCTTGCGGTGCCACATCACCGGCCCGATGGACGTCTGGCAGCTCATGCCGACCAGCGCCAGTGAGGAAAGGCCACGATCCAGCGCTTCGGGCATGGCCAGGGTGTTGGCCGAGTAGGTGTAGCGGCTGCCCGCCCCGGCCAGCACCGAGGCACGGTCGGTGGCCACCGCGGGGATGGCCTTCCAACTGCTGGATCCGTCAGGACCCTCGGGTTCGAGGTGGCTGGTCAGTGCGCCGTCGATGATGCCGTTGTCTAGGCACCAGATGAGGATGGCTGACACCAGGCCGCCGTCCTGGCCCATCTGGTGGACGCCGGCGTCACTCGCCCGGGTGAGCAGGACGTCCTTGTAGACGCCGGACATCTCATCGGACTTGCGGGCTCGGGCGAACAGGTGCTGGTCGGCTTCGGTCTCCCAGTCGCGAAAACGTGGGCAGGCCCGGGTACACGACGTACAGCCCTTCTGGCCGTGGCCGCAGTCGTCGAGGCCTAGGTCGCCCTCGAGGTGGAACGGCTTGTACTGCCCCGGTGCGTGCTCGTAGCCGATGACGTCATGCGGACAGGCGATCACGCAGCCCGCGCAGCCCGTGCACAGGCCGGAGGTGATGACCTCGTCGTAGAGCTCCTTCCACTGGAAGGTCCACTTCTTGCGGGGTGCGGCCATTGCCGGTCACCCTAGCCACGGTCCCTTCTGGGCTCGGGTGTTGGGCTCAGGAACAGGCGTCGCGTGCGGCCACCCCGGCCACGATCTCGGCGCCGAAGTTGGCCACGTCGTAGACGTCTCGCTCGCCTGCCCAACGGCCATCGCCCCCGTAAGTGAGCACTGCCAGGTTCCAGGGTTCGTGGATATTGCCGTTGCCGGGGTCTCGCAGCCGGTTGCCGAACCGGGCGACCACCGTGCCTCGACGTTCGTCGACCACGTGCCAGTCGCCGATATTGGCGGCCTTGTCGGCTCGCCGGACGAACTCGGAAAAAGTCGTCTCGAGTTCGTCGCGTGTTACATCAGGCATGGGGTGAATCCGGTCGTCACCGTGTCTGGCTCTTGGTGGCGTCTGGCGCCCCTGACAGGACTCGAACCTGTGCACACGGCTCCGGAAGCCGATGCTCTATCCGCTGAGCTACAGGGGCTGGGACGGGTCAGGTTACCGGACCGCTCCATGGCCCCACCGGCGGGTATCGGCGGGCCTGATGGGATCAGCCCCGCCGGAAGATCCCTGCGTGAACCAACGCTCCGTCCAGGGTCAGGGCCTGCCCCGTGACCCGCTCGGCGTTCACGTGGTGTTCGGTGCCCAGGCCGAGGCCGGGGGAGTCCACTGACTTGGCTTCGGCGAAGCGCCGAAGCAGCTTCATGGCGCCGGTGGCGGACCGTTGACCGGTGGCTGTGGGGTGCTCCAGCAGGTGCGAACGCACCAACGGGCCCCAGTGGGCGGCCAGCAGTTCAGGAGAGCCGAATACCTCGGCAGCTATGGCCCGCCAGCCGTGGGCCACGATGATGCCGCACTGGCCGGTGAGCGGTCCACGGGTCACCAACTCGTCTACGGCGGCCTGGCGGTGTCCGTCTCGTGCGAAGACCTGGTCGGCATCTGCCATCGCTCCGGTGCTCGACGGTGCAGCCATGCTGTTCATTTCGACCTGGATGGCTTGCCAGACTTGCTGCTGGTCACCGGACCGCACGCCGGCCTCGACCATGCTCCGGGCCACCTCGCGCTGCTTGGTACGGCGCACCCGGCGGGGGGTGAAGGTCGGGGCGTGCTCGAAGGCCCGGTGTTGACCCCAGCGGCCCACCTCGAGGCACGAGACGGGGATCTCTCGCGTTTCGCCGGCTGGCACCAGCACGCTGGCGTTGGCGGTGCGGTTCTGGCGTCCGCCCACGAACTGCTCGCCCTCGACGATCAGGATGGGTTGGTCGGTGGGGTTGTGGACCACCAGGTGGGGGACCTGGGCGTCGGGTAGTTCGTCGATGGTCAGGCCGGATTCCCGTCCGGTGCCGATGGGGGGCAGGGCGTTGCCGGGTAGGTAGATGGGGTAGATCGAGATGCCACCACGGGTGATGGGCGGCCCGATGGGGGCGGAGTCGAGCGGGGTGATGGTCAAGGTGTTTCCTCTTGTCGGTTGTGCTGGTCAGCCGTGCGGCTAGTGGTGTGTGGGAGGGGGGAAGGCCGCCGGCCGGGTCCGTCGACCCGACCGGCCTGCCCTCGGGGAGGCCCGATCAGTTCCGGTCTTGCTCCCTGAGAGCCTGTTCGGCGAGCTTCTGGCCCTCGAAGAAGTCGTGCCGGTCGTGCATCCGCTGGCGCCTGGGCTTGCCCCGGTAAGCAACCGTGCTACGTGTGAACTCCGAGAACGAGTCGTGCACGCTGGCCGAGGTGGCGGCGAAGTCCTGGATGTTGCCGTCGCCGAAACCGACGCCACCGCCCGCCGCGTAGGAGTCCTGGTTGGCGCCCATGAACACGAAGGTCCAGTTGCCGGCGTCCTGACGATCCTTGATCATCTCGAAGATCCGGGCCCGGTCGAATCGTCTCGAGGCGTTCTCGTGGCCGTCGGTGAAGATAAGGACCAGCTGGTCCTCTGCCTTCCGGCCGGTCTCGGCGCGCTGGGCGATCCTCTGGTCGGCTTGCCCCAGGAGGGTACCCAGGGCGTCAAACAGGGGGGTGGAGCTTCGGGCCCGGTAGACGGCGGGCGTCAACGCCGGAACCTCGGTGATGCGGCGGCCGTCTACCACCACCTCGTAGGGATTCTGGCCGTCGAACAGGACGACCGACATCCGGGCCTTCCCCGGCTGGGCCTTCTGCTGCTTCAGGAATTCGTTGAACCCACCGATCACGTCGCCGGTCAGGTGGCCCATGGACCCGGAGCGGTCCAGCAGGAACCAGATCTTGGTGCGGTCACCGGTGGAGTCCGAGCTGGCGAGGGCGGCCTCGGCCGATGCCAGGGCGACCTCCAGCGAGCCGACGTCGAGGCCGTCGGGTGCCTCGGCGATCAACTTGCGGAGCCGTGCGATGTAGGTTTCATTCGTCGTCATGTGTGTGTCCTGCTCTTTCTTCCTTATTCCTGACCGGGACCCGATCTGGGTTCCCGTTCCTGACACCTGTTTTACCGAACCCCTGTGACAGTCCATGTTGATGTCGGGTGTGTAGATGTTCTATATTGTGTCAAGATCACTATATAGGAGACTAGTTAATAATGTCAACCCCTGACATAAATATCACGGACGGCGATGGCTCAGGCGATTCGTCACTGAGCGATTACGACCCTTCCGCATACCCTCCGTTCGCGGTCACGGCCGACGTGGTGGTGTTCACCATCGTCGACGACGTGCTCCAGGTGGTCCTGGTGCGGCGGGGCGAGTCTCCATTCAGGGATCGCTGGGCGCTGCCCGGCGGGTTTGTCCGCCCAGATGAGGCTCCTAGAGAAGCTGCGCGTCGGGAGTTGGCCGAGGAGACGAAGCTCGGCCTGAAGCCCGACAAGCTCGAGCAACTCCGGACCTACGGGGAGCCGGATCGGGATCCGAGGATGCGGGTGGTGACCGTCGCCTACTGGACGATCCAGGCCGACGTAGGGGACCTGGCCGGTGGGGGCGATGCAGCTGAGGCCGCTCTCGTTCCCGTGGTCGAGATCGAGCGGGAGGAGCGGAAGCTGGCCTTCGACCACCGGACCATCGTCTTGGATGCTGTCGACCGGGCCAGGTCGAGGTTGGAGTACTCGACGGAGGCCAGCCGCTTCTGTCCTCCCGAGTTCACCATCAGGCAACTACGGCGGGTGTACGAGGCGGTGTGGGGGACCGAGTTCGATCAGGGCAACTTCCAGCGAAAGGTGCGGTCCGAGCCGGACTTCGTGCGGGACCTTGGGCGGACCACCGACCCGAGTGGCTCCAGAGGACGGCCGGCGGCCCTCTTCTCGGCTGGTGAAGTCTCAAGGCTCGAGCAGCCGTTCCTGGCCATGAGATCGGAGTCGAGGGCAATGCCGCCCCCCCGA
The DNA here is from genome assembly GCA_014237715.1 of Acidimicrobiales bacterium. GTDB lineage: Bacteria > Actinomycetota > Acidimicrobiia > Acidimicrobiales > MedAcidi-G1 > UBA9410. Next base: position 114,197 of record JAAZZG010000005.1, on the reverse strand, counting down.
AGCCGATCCAGCGATGACTATCCGTCGTGGCTGGTCGAATCCGACAATCAGGAACCGGACGAGCAGGCGGGCGAGAAGGAGTAGGACCGATGATCGATACTCAGGGTGACCGGGACCCAGAGCGTGCCGGCGAGCCGGTGGAGTTCGCGGCGAACGGGTCGACGGCTGGGGGCTACCTCGCCGTTCCAGCGTCGGGCTCGGGGCCCGGGGTGCTCGTGATCCAGGAATGGTGGGGACTGGTGCCCCAGATCCGGGGGGTCTGTGATCGCCTGGCCGGTGAGGGCTTCGTGGCTCTCGCCCCCGACCTCTACCACGGCGAGTTCGCCGAGCACACGGAGATGGACAAGGCCGGGGAGCTGATGACCTCGCTACCGCCGGACCGGGCCGCTCGGGACATGTCGGCGGCCATCGACCACCTGCTGGACCACGACGCCACCAACGGTGACGCCGTCGGGGTGGTCGGCTTCTGCATGGGCGGAATGCTCACCCTGCTGATCGCCGCCCTCGAGGGTGACCGGGTGGCTGCAGCGGCGCCGTTCTACGGGGCGCCACTCGGTCGAGAACAATTCGACATGGACTGGTCCGGGTTGACGGCGGTGGTCGAGGGCCACATGGCCGAACACGACGACTTCTTCCCGATCGAAGACGTGCTGGCCCTGGGTGACGACCTCCGGACCATGGGTCGGGACGTGACCTTCCACGTCTACGAGGGGACAGGGCATCCGTTCGCCAACGAGGAGGACCCGTTCGGCACCTACGACGCCGACGCGGCCGCCCTCGCCTGGACCCGCACCCTCGCCCTGCTAGACGCCCACCTGTAGTCGGGAGCGTCCACCAGATATCGGGGCCGGCGTCAGTCGTCGTCCGACAGCAGGTCGCCGGCAAGTAGGCCGGCACCCAGTGCACCGGCGTCGGACCCCAGCTCGGCTAGGACCACCTCGACGGCAGGTCGCGAGTCGGCACCCGGGGTCAACCGTTCCAACCACGACGCCACGCCGAGCCGCAACGGCTCGCCGACTTCGACGAGACCGCCGCCCAGCACGATCCGTCGACTGTCCAGCATGACCACCAGGTTGGCCAGCCCCTGTGCTACCTCCCGGCACCACCGGTCAAACACGTCGGCCGCCCTGGAGTCGTCAGCGGCCATGGCGGCCACCACAGCGGTCCCCGAGCCGAAGCCAGCCTCAGCGGCCATCCGACTCAGGGCGTTGCCTGACGCCAAGGCCTCCCATGGACCCCGCTGTCCGGTCAGATGCTCGGGGCCGCCCGGATCGACCACCATGTGGCCCGGCTCACCGGCGAACCCGTGGGCACCCCGCAATAGTCGTCCGTCGACCACGAACCCGGCGCCGATACCGGTGCCCAGGGTGACCAGAGCGACGTCGTCGCAGCCCCGGCCGGCACCGAGGCGGGATTCGGCCAGGGTGGCTGCCGTGGCGTCGTTGGTGGCGGCCACCGGGAGCCCGCTACCGCCCGCCAGATCGGCGGCCACCGGATGGCCCACGGCTGCCGGCAGGTTGGGCGACCACCGGACCATGCCGTCACGGTCCACCAGGCCAGCGATCCCCAGGCCCACGGCGCCCACCTCCACGTGAAGACCGGTCGAGCGCGCCCGGAGGGTTTCGACGAGATCGGTCAGGGTGGTCACGAGATTCTCGGCCGATCCGGCACTGGACGCCCGTTCCCGATCCAGGACCGTGCCCGTTATTGGGTCGACGAGCACCGCGGCGGCCTTGGTGCCGCCAACGTCCAGCCCAATGGTGGCCAGCCCAGCGGCGGTCAAGGGGTTCGTATCCCGGTCAGGTCGGTCAACACCGCCGCGTTGCGGTCGGCCTCGCCCTCGTCGACCCCCGAGACCGCTCCCCGGATGATCCGTCGCCGGACGGCGGCCGAGGCGGTGTCGATGGCCAGCACCACGACGATGGTCATGGCCAGCACGGCGCCCACCGCCGGGAAGTTCCGAAACACCAGTTGGGACACCAGTTCCGAACCCACCCCGCCGGCACCGATCATGCCCAACACCGCGGAAGCCCGGACATTGATCTCGAAGCGGAACAACCACTGCGACGTCACCACCGGAAGTACCTGGGGGAGCACCCCCCACCGCATGCCTGACACCCACCGCCCACCGGTGGCCGCCACGGCTTCCAGTGGCCCGGGATCCACGCCCTCGATGGCCTCGGTGGCCCACTTGCCCAGCGTTCCCACCGAGTGCACGCCGATGGCCAGCGCACCGGCCCACGGACCCAGGCCGGTGATGGGGATGAGGATGACGGCCAGAATCAACTCGGGGACGGCCCGGATGACGTTAAAGAGCTGGCGGACCGGAGTCCGGATCCAGACCGGCGCCACGTTGCCGGCCGCCAGGAAGGCCAGAGGCAGCGAGAGCACCGCCCCGATCAGGGTGCCGATCCAGGCGATGTGCACCGATTCGAGGACCTTGCCGGGCACCCCGCGGTCGACGGCCTCACCGAAGGCCGGCGGAACCATGCGTCGGAACACGTCCCAGGCGTCACCCGGCGCACCCAGCAGGCGATCCATCGTGACCTCGAGGCCAGAGATCGACCACGCAACGGCAACGGCAACCACCACCACGAGCGTCCATCGTCGGCCTGCCCGCCGGGGGGCGATCGGACGCCCGGCGGCCTCCACGGTGGTCGGGGTTGCAACCACCGTCAGACCAACCGCTTCCGGACAGCCATGCTGACCTGTTCAATCACGAACACCACCACAAACACCAGCACGAGCACGCCCAGCACCCGGTCGAAGCGGAAGTACTGGCGTTGGGCCTCCACCACGCGACCGATGCCGCCGGCCCCGACTAGACCGAGGACCACCGAGGCCCGGATGTTCAACTCGAACACGTAGAGCCCGTAGGCCACATACTCAGGGAGAACGGTGGGTAGGACTCCGGTCCGCACCACGGGCATGTGTCGCCCGCCGGCCGCCCGGGCGGCCTCCAGCGGGCGGGGGTCGGCACCGTCGACCGTCTCGCTGAACAACTTGACCATGACGGCCAGGGAGAAGACCGACAGGGCCCACGAGCCGGCGAAGGCACCGATGCCCACCGCGGTGACCAGCAGTTTTGCCCAGAACAGGTCGGGCACGGCCCGCACCACGTTCATGATCGAACGGCTCACCACGAGCACTACCCGGTTGGGCGCGGTCAGTGGCGACATGGCGAAGGCCAGCGGCAGGGCCAGACCGCAACCGATCAGCGTCGAGACGATGGCGATCTGGAACGTTTCGACCAATGGGTCGAGCACGTTGTGACGATCCAGGACCCAGCCCCATGGGATGGGCCAGAACTTCTCCCACAGGGGGTTGGACCAGACCTGCCAGAACGTGGACAGGTCGAAGCCGACGGTTCGACCGGCCACCAGGGTGTAGGCCACGACCAGGACGGCCGCCACCCAGGTCCGACGTCGTACCCGGGGCCGGGTCGGTCGGATCTGACCGGTGGCCTGTTCGTCAACCGGCCCGACGGCCGATCCAGCGGTAGGCGGCGGGTTCACCCGTCGGCGGTCTTCAGGTCGTCGACGGTGATGGCCCGTCCGTAGATCTCCCGGAAGGTCTCATCGGTGACGTCGTCGATGTCTCCGTCGAACACCACTTCTCCCTCCCGGAGGCCCACCAGACGTCGCCCGAACTCACGGGCCAGGTCCAGGAAGTGGAGGTTGACCAGCGTGGTGATTCCGAGGTCCAGGTTGATCCGTTGGAGGTCGCCCATCACCTGACGACTGGTCACCGGGTCGAGGGCGGCCACTGGTTCGTCGGCCAGCATGACCGACGGTTCCTGGGCCAGGGCCCGGGCGATGCCCACCCGCTGCTGCTGTCCACCTGACAGGTTCGAGGCCCGGACATAGGCCTTCTCCACGATCCCCACCCGTTCGAGCGCGGCCATGGCGGCCTCGCGGTCAGTGGCCGGCCACATCCCGAGGGTGGACCGCCACGCCGGCACACCGGCCAGGCGACCCATCAGGACGTTGTTCATCACTGAGGTGCGGTGCACCAGGTTGAACGTCTGGAAGATCATTCCTATGCGTGACCGAACGTCGCGCAGTTCAGCGTTGCTGGCGCCCACCACCTCGGTGCCACCCACCGTGATCGATCCTCCGGTAGCAGGGATCAGGCCGTTCATGGCCCGCAACAGCGTGCTCTTGCCGGCCCCGGAGAGGCCGACAACCACGACGAACTCGCCGTCGTCGATCGTGAGATCGACGTTGCGTAACGCCCTGACCCCGCCTCGGTAGGTAACCGAGACGTCTCGGAATTCAATCACCCGGTCAGGTTCGTCCGTCGTGGCCGTCAGGCTTCTGCGTTTCGGATAGGTAGGGGTCAGCCCAGGGGTTCGGTGATGCCCAGGGCCTCGGCGGCAGCGCGAACCACGTCGAAGTCCGAGTCGACGGCCGGGCGGATCGACGTCCAACCGTAGGCCTCGTCCCACGCTGCTTCGCCCTCTTCGGTATCGAGGAAGGCAGCGATGGAGTTGTAGATGGCCTTCTGCAGCGAGTCGGGCAGCAGTGAGCTGGCGGCGATCACGTCGTTGGGTACCTCCGAGGTGATGTTGAACACGATCACCTTGTCGCCCACGTCCAACTTCTCCTTGCGGAGAGTTCGGCGGGCGTCGTCGTAGGACACGCCGATGTCGGCATCGCCGTTGTAGACGGCCACCACCGCGGCGTCGTGGCCTCCGGTGAATATTGGTGTGATGTCGTTCACCGGGTCGATGCCCGCCTCGATTAGCTGCAGCGCCGGGAACAGGTAGCCCGAGGTCGACGACTCGGACGTAAAGGCCACACGCTTGCCCTTGACCTTGGAAAGGTCGGCCATGCACGAGGTGCCCGGTGATATGTCGCCGTCGTCCACCGTCTCGCCGAGGGCCTTGCCAGCGTCGCCGAAGTACACGCCGACCTGAAGGGCCACCGCATCCAGTGCGCCGACCTGTGCCACGCCATCAGCAGTGTTCTCGAGAGCAGTGGCTGACTCGGGTGCTGTGTCGCACAGCGAGGGATCGTTGGTCATCCACTGGCCGTGATAGGTCGCAGAGCCGTAGCGGATGGCTTGGATCAGCACCTCCATGTTGCCGAACTGCTGCTGGGCCAGCACGTAGCCGAAGGGCCCGAAGGCGCCCAGGTCGGCCTTCCCGGTGCCCAGGGCAGTGACAAGGCCGGTGTAGTCGGTGGTGACAACTCCCTCCACCTCGATCCCCAGGTCCGCGCTCAGCACGTCCATGATGGGCCGGATGTCGTCTTGGAGCGACTCCTGCTCCGAGCTCGGCACGAAGCCCATCGTGATCTTGTCGGGCCAGGTTCCGTCGCCGGCGGCTGCGGACTCTCCGTCGTCTGAGCAGGCCGAGGCGACGAGCACCAGTGCCAGCAGAATGGTGAGCAGAGATCGGATCTTCATGGGTCCTCCTGTCGAGTGGCGTCCCCAGCGGTCCGCCGTAGGCGCGACCGTAGCCAATCCGGCCTCTCCATGTGGACGCCGACGGGTGTCGGAAACCGAGTGTCGGAAATTTGGTGCCGGAACTACGCCGTCGTGTGCCCGTCCTAGGGTGCGGCGATGCAGGGCACTCACACGAATGGCGACCGTTCTACGGTCGGTCGCTTGGCGGCGATCGGGGCGGTCTTCTGCTGGTCTTCGGGAAACGTGGTCGTGGCCCAGGTCGACATGGGGGGCCTGGCCATCGCCTTCTGGCGCCTGGCCCTCGGTGCGCTGGTCTACGGGATCGGACTCCACCTCGCGGGCCGCCGTATCACGTGGTCCCAGGTTCGTCTGGCCTTTCCGGTGTCGGTCGTGTTCGCCTTGGAATTGGGCGTGTTCTTCGCCTCCCTGCACCACACCTCGGTGGCCAACGCCACCACTATCGGCTCGCTGCAGACCATCGTCCTAATGGTCGTGGCTTCCCGGCGGTTCGGTGAGCGCATTGGGGCTTGGCTGGTCGGTGTGGCCTTGGTGGCCATCGGCGGGGTGGCCGTGGTGATGTTCGGCGGGGGCGGTGATGCCGGCCTTCACCTACGGGGCGACCTGATGGCCCTGGGAGCCATGGTCCTGTTCTCGGCGTACTTTGTCCTGGCCAAGGACATCCGAGCCCGGATCGACACGTTCACGTTGCAGACCCTCACCATGTCCATCGGCGCCGTCGTACTCCTCCCCATGGCGGCGTTTGACGCTGGCCGGATGTTGCCTGGATGGCCGTCGGGCTCCCAGTGGGCATGGCTGTGCCTGCTCTTGGCCGTGCCGGGGACGGGCCACTTCCTCATGAACTGGGCGCATCTCCACGTGAGCCTGAGCCTCGCCGGCCTGTTGACCCTGGCCATTCCAGCGCTGTCGGCCTTCGGTGCGTGGCTGGCGTTGGACCAGGGACTGGCACCCGTCCAGGTGGCGGGGATGACGGTGGTCGTGGTCAGCCTCGTCTTCGTGGTTCGGCGCGATGCCCGGCTCCACGCCACGCCGGACGAGACCTGACCGGGCCGCCGCCGACGGTCGGGCGGTCCCCGGCGACTCGGTCCACTACGACCCGGGTCAGCCGAGCAGCGTGTTCTCGAACGGAAAGTCGCTGAGCAGTTCGATGCCGGTCCCCGTGATCAGGAGATGTTCCTCGAGCTTGACCCCCTCGGCACCACCCTCGGCACCGATGTAGGACTCCACGCAGATGGTCATGTCGGGCTCGATCATCCCGTCGTAGCCGGAGGCCGCGAAGTCGTGGCGGTGGTACAGGTAGGGATACTCGCCAGTCATTCCGACACCGTGCGACGACAGGTAGTACCGCTGGGCGGCGAACTCGTCAGGGATGTCCCATGCCCGTTCTGCGTACTCCCGGAACGACACCCCGGGGCCGATGATCCCCATGTTGTGGTGGACTTGCTCGTGGGCCAGGCCGTACAGGCGCTTCTGTTCAGCCGTCGGGGCATCGGGACCGACATGGAACGTGCGGGAGAAATCCGAGTAGTAGCCGTGGCACCCCACCACGTCGGTGTCCAACGCCACCAGTGCGTTAGCCGGGATGGGGGAGTCGCCGGCTTCCTGGAACCACGGGTTGGTGTTGGTTCCGGCGGTCATCAGGCGGGTCTCGACGTAGTCGCCGCCCTCGGCAATGACCACCCGGTGCAGTTCGGCCCACAGTTCGTTCTCGGTGATCCCTGGCCGGATGGCATCGCGCACGGTGTGCACGGCGCGTTCGGTGGCCCGGAGGCTCTGGCGGATGCAGATCAGCTCGTCGGGTCCCTTGATGGCCCGGGCCCGCTCGACCGGTGCCTGTGCGTCGACGATTCGGAAGCCTGCGCCGGCCAACGCGATGGATGCTCCGTGGTTGATCCGTTCGAGGCCGACGGTGGCGCCGTCTCCTACCACCTCGCGTAGCAGCGTTCCGACCTCGTCGGCCCACCGGCGTTCCACGGCGGAGATGGCCGGGCCGGCGGCCACGTAGCTGGCCGTGGTGGCCGGCCGAATCTCGTCGATGGTCGACAGGCCGGTGGCCAGATGGTGGGCTCCGGCGAATTCGAACAGCACTACCGGACCTTCGACGGGCAGGAACAGGTACCGCGACGGGTTCCTCTGGTGGAACACCTGCATGTTCCGGGCCCCTGTGGCGTAGCGAACGTTGACCGGGTCAAACAGCAGGCAGGCGTCGACGCCGTGCTCGACCATCTGGGAGCGGAGGCGGTCCCGCCGGAAGTGGATGAGTGCCTCATGGTCGATGCTCGGCGAGCCGGATGCCGGGTTGATCATGGCGCGCACAATAGGAGCCGGGCCGCCTCCGGTGCCCCCGGTAGCATCGGAAGACTGCCCCGACCGGGGCCGCCCCGATCCTGATCAGGACAGACCCCATGGACGTGCGCGACACCATCATCGATGCGGTACGCGCCGCGCTGGGCGACCTGGGCGTCGACCCGGTGCCGAGGGTCGTCCAGTTGGAGCGTCCGGCCAATCCGGACCATGGCGAGTGGTCGACCAACGTGGCGCTCGCCTCAGCCAAGGCGGTCGGCCGCAACCCCCGTGAGCTGGGTACCCAACTGGTGGAACGCCTGGAGGCCTCGCTGCCGACCCACGTGGTGGGCGTCGAGGTGGCCGGCCCGGGTTTTGTCAACTTCCGCCTTGCCGATTCATGGCTGCACGACGTCTTGGCCGATGTGGTCGCCGCCGGGACCGACGGTTGGGCCCGGATCGACGAGGGTGACGGCACCCGGGTGATTGTCGAGTTCGTGAGTGCCAACCCGACCGGGCCCCTGCACGCCGGCCATGGCCGGGGCGCTTGCTACGGCGATTCGGTGGCCCGCCTCTACGAACGCTGCGGGTACGAAGTGGTGCGCGAGTTCTACATCAACGACCGTGGGCTGCAGATGCAGAACTTCGCCGCCTCGCTGGCGGCCCGTGCGGCTGGCCATGACGTGCCCGAGGACGGTTACCACGGGCAGTACATCATCGACTGGGCGGCCGAGATGCATGCCGAATCCGGCGATGCCGCGGACCCGATGGAGTGGGGTTATGCGCGGGCGTTGGCCGCCCATCAGGACGTGCTCGAATCCCTGTCCATTCATTTCGATTCGTGGTTCAGCGAACGCTCGATGATCGCCTCGGGGGCCATCGACGCCACCCTTTCGGACCTGCGGACCGCCGGCGCGGTGTTCGAGGATGGTGGAGCAGTGTGGCTGCGCAGCACCGACCATGGAGATGACAAGGATCGGGTGCTCATCAAGAGTGATGGAGAGCCCACCTACCTGATGCCGGACGTGGCATACCACCGGGACAAGTTCGGTCGAGCCGACCGCCTGGTCAACGTGTTTGGTGCGGATCACCACGGTTACGTGGCACGGATGCGTGCTGCCATGGCGCTACTTGGTCACGATCCCTCCGAGCTGGAGATCGCCATCACGCAGCTTGTCAACCTGCAGCGCGACGGTCGTGAGGTCCGCCTGTCCAAGCGCACCGGTGAGATGGTCGAGTTGGCCGAGGTGGTCGAGGAGGTGGGCGCCGACGCGGCTCGCTTCACCTACCTCCTGTTGTCTGTCGACTCGAGCCAGACCTTCGATATGGACCTGGTGGCCAGCCAGGTCAACGAGAACCCGGTCTTTTACGTGCAGTACGCTCACGCCCGGATCCACCAGATCGTGCAGCGGGCCACCGGCGCGGGTATCGACCGCGGGTCACTGGATGAAGCCGACCTGACGTTGCTGGTCCACCCCCGCGAACTCGAGGTGCTCCGCGCCCTCCATGAGCTTCCCGACGTGGTGGCACGGGCCCGTCGTGAGCGGGCGCCCCACCAGGTCACTACCTGGGTGCGTGACCTGTCGTCATCATTCCACGGCTTCTACCACGACTGTCGGGTGCTTGGTGATGGCATCGATCTGGCGCTTACCGTGGCCCGTCTCTGGCTGGCCGAGGGCGCTCGGATCGGCCTGGCCGTGGCGCTCGACCTGCTGGGCGTGGGTGCCCCCACCGAGATGTGGCGCGACGAAGAGCGCGCTGGGGAACGGGTCTGATCATGGCCGGTCCCATCTCCGCCCATCTCCTGCCCGACACGGCGGACGTTGCCGATGACGGCCGGCTGTCCATCGGTGGCTGCGACCTCGTGGATCTGGCCGACCAGTTCGGCACGCCTCTGTTCGTCTACGACGAGGACCACCTGCGGGCCCGCTGTCGCGAGGCCGTGGTCGCATTCGGCGATGGCGTGGCCTACGCCTCCAAGGCTTTCCTTTGTGGGGCCATGGCCCGCCTGGCCTACGAGGAGGGCATGCACCTCGACGTGGCCACAGGTGGCGAACTCTTCGTCGCCCGCCACGCAGGGGTGCCCGGTGAACGTCTCGTCATGCATGGCAACAACAAGAGTGACCGTGAGTTGGCCATGGCGGTCGAGGAGGGGGTGGGTCGCATTGTCGTCGACTCGTTCGACGAACTGGACCGCCTCGATGCTCTTGCGGTCGCCACCGGCGCCCGACCCCGGGTACTGCTACGCATCACGCCCGGCGTGGAGGCCCACACCCACGAGTTCGTGACCACCGGTCAGGACGATTCCAAGTTCGGCTTCACCGTGTCCAGCGGTCTGGCCCTGGCGGCCGTGGAGCGGGCCGTCAGGACCGAATCGGTCGAGCTGGTCGGGCTGCACGCCCACATCGGCAGCCAGGTCTTCGAGGTCGGGGCTTTCGCCCGGGCCGTCGAGGTGCTGGCCGACTTCGCCGCGCCGTTCGGCCTGCCGGAGCTCTCGGTGGGTGGCGGCCTCGGTGTGCCCTACGTGGAGGGAGAGTCGGCACCCACGCTGACCGAATGGGCCGCCGGCATCCGTGCCGTGTGCGACGCGGCAGGCGTGACAGCCCACGTCTCGGCTGAGCCTGGGCGGGCCATCGTGGCCGCTGCGGCGGTCACCCTCTACCGGGTGGGCACCGTCAAGGACCTGCCGGGCATCCGCACCTATGTCGCCGTGGACGGCGGAATGAGCGACAACCCCCGCCCGGTCCTCTACGGCTCGGGCTACGAGACCCTGTTGCCCCGCTCCGCCGCCGCCGAGCGCCCCCGGGCCGTTCGGGTGGTGGGCAAGCACTGCGAGTCGGGTGACCTTCTGGTGCGCGAGGGCTGGGTGCCCGAGGATCTGACGGTGGGCGACGTGCTGGCCACGCCGGTCACCGGCGCCTACGGCCACTCCATGGGCTCTAACTACAATCACGTCCTGCGTCCCGCCGTGGTCTTCGTCGCCGACGGCGAAGCTCGTGAGGTCGTCCGGCGCGAGACGTTCGACGATCTGGTGGCCCGCGATGCCCCGGCCCCGGGGCCCGGGGATGAAACGGTCGAATCCGGGTCCTGACGGGCCCGTTGCGCCCGGTACCGTCGTGGCCATGAACGATGTTTCTTTGGGCTCCCGGGACCACGTCCGCATCGGCGTGCTCGGCTGTGGCCACGTGGGCGCAGCCCTCACCTCACTGGTGGCCGAACGGCGTGCCGAGGTGGCTCGCCGTCATGGCCTCGATCTCGAGGTGACGCGGATCGCCGTCCGCAACACGGCCATCGACCGGGACGTGCCGGTTGACGACGGCGCCTTCACCACCGATGCCTCGTCGGTGGTCGCCGATCCCGAGGTCGACGTGGTCGTCGAGGTCATGGGCGGTATCGAGCCGGCCCGGGAACTGGTGATGGCCGCCCTGTCCGCGGGCAAGCCGGTGGTGACCGCCAACAAGGAACTCCTGGCTAATCACGGCGCCGAGTTGTACGCCCTGGCGGCCGACAACGGCGTCGATCTGTTGTTCGAGGCGGCGGTGGCCGGGGCCATCCCGATCATGCGACCGCTGCGCGAGTCGTTGGCCGGTGAGCCCATCGAACGGGTCATGGGCATCGTGAACGGCACGACCAACTTCATCCTGTCGCGGATGACCGATGACGGTGCCAGCTACGCCGACGCGTTGGCTGAGGCCCAGAGCCTGGGGTACGCCGAGCGTGACCCGACGGCAGATGTCGAGGGCTACGACGCCGGGGCCAAGGCGGCCATCATGGCCACCGTTGCCTTCGGGGCCCGGGTGGTGGCCGGCGACGTCTACCACGAGGGCATCTCGGACGTCTCGGTGGCCGACATCGAGTTTGCCGCCAACCTGAAGCACTGCATCAAGCTGTTGGCCGTGGCCGAGCAGACGATGGGAGACGACGGCCAACCACAGGTGGGCGTGCGGGTGCATCCCACGCTCGTTCCGTTGGACCATCCGCTGGCCTCGGTGAACGGCAGCTTCAACGCCGTGTTCATCGAGGGCGGGGCAGCCGGTGACCTCATGCTCTACGGCCGGGGGGCCGGTGGTCGACCCACCGCGTCGGCCGTGCTGGGCGACCTGATCGACGCGGCGGCCAACCTGCGGCGGGGGAGCGCCCCAGGCATCGGCGTCCTCGAACGGGCGCGCATCGCCCCGATCGACGACGTCACGTCTGCCTACTACCTCAACCTCGAGGTCGACGACCGCCCCGGTGTGCTGGCCGCGGTGGCCGCCGTGTTCGGCGAACACGGCGTGTCGATCCGCTCCATGGAACAGGAGGGCCTGGGTGACGAAGCCCGGCTGGTGTTCATCACCCACGGGGCGCGTGAACGCGATCTGCGGGCCACGTTGACCGATCTTCGTTCGTTGGACGCCGTCCGGGCCGTGGGCAGTGTCCTGCGGGTCATCGGCGGCTGACCGGCCGTCTCCCACAGACCACCGGACGACATCATGCGTTACGTGAGTACCCGGGGATCGGCCCCCGTTCTGGGCTTCGGCGACACCCTGCTGGCCGGCCTGGCCGACGACGGTGGGCTGTACGTGCCCGAGTCTTGGCCTCTACTAGCCGACGGAGGACAGGGCGACTACGTGGAGACGGCGGTCGAGGTGATGGCGCCGTTCGTCGCCGGATCTATCCACGAGGATGACTTCGCCACCATGGTGAGCGAGGCCTACGCGGCCTTCGACGTCCCGGACGTGACGCCGCTGGTTGAGTTGTCCGACGGCATCCACCTGATGGAGTTGTTCCACGGGCCGACGCTGGCCTTCAAGGACGTGGCCCTGCAGTTGGTGGGTCGCCTGTTCGACCACGAACTCTCCCGACGCGGCGAACGGGCGACCATCGTGGGCGCTACCTCGGGCGACACCGGTTCGGCGGCCATCGAGGCCTGCCGGGACCGCGACGCTGTCGACATCGTGATTCTCCACCCGGCGGGGCGGGTTTCAGACGTCCAACGCAGACAGATGACGACCGTGCAGTCGGCCAACGTGCACAACGTGGCCGTGGACGGCACGTTCGACGATTGCCAGGACCTGGTCAAGGCCATGTTCGCCGACGTGGCCTTCCGCGACGAGGTTCGCCTCTCGGCGGTCAACTCCATCAACTGGGCCCGGGTCATGGCCCAGGTCGTCTACTACGTGGTGGCCGCCGAGCGCCTCGGTGGCCGCCGAGCTCCGGTGGCCTTCTCGGTGCCCACCGGGAATTTCGGCAACGTCTTCGCCGGGCACGTGGCCCGCCTGTCCGGTTTGACCGTGCCCCAACTGGTGGTTGGCAGCAATACCAACGACGTCCTGACCCGGTTCTTCACCGAGGGGACGATGGACATCACCGAGGTGGTGCCCACCACGTCGCCCAGCATGGACATCCAGGTGTCGTCCAACCTCGAGCGCCTGCTGTTCGAGATCAACGGCCGTGACGGTGCCGCGGTGGGTGCCCAACTGGACGACTTCCGGGCCACCGGTACCTTCCGGTTGGATCCGGTCCAGCACGCCTCCCTGGCCAGCGGTTGGGCCGGCGCCCGCTTCAATGACGACGCCGTTCGTGCCTGCATCGCCGATGAGGCTGTTCGCTCGGGACTGGTGCTCGACCCGCACACGGCGGTCGGCGTACTGGCCGCCCGGGCCTGCCGTCGTGATCCGTTGATCCCCATGGTCGCCCTGGCCACGGCTCACCCAGCCAAGTTCCCCGATGCGGTTGAGGCGGCCACCGGCTCCCGGCCGGAGTTACCCGATCATCTGGCCGACCTCCACGATCGTCCCGAACGCCTGACCGCCCTGCCCGCCGACGTGGCGGTCATCGAGGACTTCGTGCGGTCGCATCGACGGTGACCGGTCTGAACCGATGGTCTGGAATGATCCCTCCATGGAGAGCAGCGTGAAGTACCCGTCATGAAGTACGTCGTCTGTGTTCCCGACGGTTGCGCCGATCTGCCGGTGCCCGAACTCGACGGGCGTACCCCGCTTGAGGTCGCGCACATGCCGATGCTGGACACTCTGGCTGCCCGGGCCGTTGTGGGGCGTGCCGCAGTGATTCCCGAGGGGATGCCACCGGGTAGCGACGTCGGCAACATGTCGATCATGGGATTCGATCCGGTCCAGTTCCACACCGGTCGGGCCCCCATCGAGGTGGCGGCCATGGGTCGTACGCTGCGCCCCGACCAGACGGCCTTCCGGTGCAATCTGGTGGTGGTCCACGACGGCGTGATGGTCGACTACGCGGGCGCCAACCCGTCCAGCGAGGAGGGTGCCGCAGTAGTGGCCGCCCTACAGGACGAGGTCGCACCGCGTTACGAGGGGGTCGAGTTTCTGGCTGGTGTGGGGTTCCGCAACGCCATGATCGCTCCCAAGGAGTGGATAGATGCCGACTGCACGCCCCCGCACGATCTCTCCGGTGACCCCATCGTGTTGCCCACCGGCCCGGCGGCCGGACGGCTCATCGAGGTCATGGAGGCCTCCCGGGAGGTCATGGAGCATTTCGACATGGAGGCCGACCAGACATGGCTCTGGGGCCAGGGCTTCCAGCCGCAGGTGCCCTCGTTCCGCGAGACCCACGGCGTCGAGGCCGGGCTGGTCACCGCGGTCGACCTGGTGCGTGGGATCGGCGTGCTCTCCGGCATGAAGATCTGCGACATCCCCAGCGCCACCGGGTGGTACGACACCGACTACGAGGGAAAGAGGGACATCGCCCTCGCCGAGTTGGAAGCAGGCCTCGACCTGTTCGTGATCCACGTGGAGGCCACCGACGAGGCCGGTCACGCTGGTGACGTGGCCGCCAAGGTGGAGGCCCTCGAACACTGGGACCGGCGGATCCTGGCCGACCTGGTTCCGGCGTTGGACGCCATGGGGCCGTGGCGCCTACTGATGCTCCCGGACCACGCCACTCCGTTGACCACCCGAACCCACACCCCGGATCCCGTGCCGTACCTGCTGGTGGATTCGGCTGTCGACGGACCGGGTGGCACGTTCACCGAGGTCGGGGTGGCCGACCGGGCTCCGGTTCCCGGACATGCCCTGATGGGAAGGCTCCTGGCCGGCTGATTTCCTTTCCCTGTAACGGATCCGGGGATTCCGACCAGGGGCATGTTGCTGTCGTTCGCGGCGATTCGGTAGAGTGGAACGGTCGTCGGGCGGGCGACGTGTTCTCCGGAAACCTCGTTTCCTCCTCATGGACTCCACTTCGTGGACCCAATCGTGGGGGATGGACAGATTCCGGAGATGCCGTCCACGACACACCCTCCATCCCGATCTTCGGTGGTGGACGGTGGATTCCGATGGGAACCGAACCCGGTTCGCATCCATCCGATGGGCCGCTGGCCCTCGAAAGACCCGCAGGGCTTCTGGCCCTCGAAAAACCGAAGGGCCATAGGCCCTCGAGAAACAGGTGTTGTGAGCATGGACTCCACCCAACTGGAACGCGGAACGCTGGAAAGCAAGGACCGCGACGAGTTGACGACGATCGCCACCGCGCTGGGCGGCAAGCCCGGTTCGCGTGCACGCAAGGCTGAGATCGTCGACCTGATCCTGGATCTGTCCGGCGGAGGCAATGGTTCGTCCTCCAACGGTGGACGGCCTCCTACCGTTGCCGCCGAGCCTGTGGCCCCTGCTGAGGAGTTTGCGGAGGAGCCGCCGGCCGAGTGGGAGGTGGCTGCCGAGGCCGAGGAGACAGCGGGCACCGATGGTGACCAGTCCGCCAACTCGGATGCCAGCGCAGAAGCCAACGCAGAGACCAGCACGGAAGCCGATGCCGACCGCTCCGGCGACCAGAAGTCGGGTCGTGACGGTGGTCGTGGTCAGGGTGGCCAGAATCGCGACCGTCAGGGTGGTCAGAACCGTGACCGTCAGGGCGGCCGTCAGGGTGGACAGCAGGGTGGCCAGAACCGTGACCGTCAGGGTGGCCAGAACCGTGACGGACAAGGGGACACCGCCGACCCCGGCAACCGCCGCCGCCGCCGTCGGGGCCGCGAGCGTGACCAGCCGAGTGGTCCCGAAGAGGTCTGGGACGGTGAGCCCGTCGAGATCGAGGGTCACCTCGACCTCCGTGACGAGGGCTACGGCTTCCTCCGGACCGGCGGCTACAAGCCGTCCAAGAACGACGCCTACATCTCGGTCAAGCAGGTCCGCCAGTTCAGCCTGCGCCGGGGGGACCACCTGATCGGGGCATCCCGACCGGCCAACCGCAGCGAGAAGAACCCGGCCCTGTTGCGTATCGACAAAGTCAACGGGCGGGATCCCGAGCTGGCCAAGAGCCGACCCAAGTTCGAGGATCTCACCCCTCTGTTCCCCGACGAGAAGCTCCGCATGGAGGTCGACGGCGACCCGACCAACATGACGGCCCGCATCATCGACCTGCTCTCGCCGATCGGCAAGGGCCAGCGCGGCATGATCGTGTCGCCCCCCAAGGCGGGCAAGACCACGATCATGAAGTCGATCGTGCGGTCCATCGAGACCAACCATCCCGAGGTGAAGCTCATCGTCCTGCTGGTCGACGAGCGTCCCGAGGAGGTCACCGATATGAAGCGCTGGTTGCAGCGCGGCGAGGTAGTTGGATCCACGTTCGATCGTCCCAGCGATGAGCACACCCAGTTGGCCGAGGTCACCATCGAGCGGGCCAAGCGCATGGTGGAGTACGGCGACGACGTGGTGATCGTCCTGGACGGGATCACCCGACTGTCGAGGGCCTACAACCTGGCTGCCCCGGCTACCGGTCGGATCATGTCCGGTGGGGTGGACAGCGGTGCGCTCTATCCGCCGAAGCGGTTCTTCGGTGCGGCTCGGAACCTAGAGGAGGGCGGTTCGCTGACCGTCCTGGCCACGGCGCTGGTCGACACGGGCTCCAAGATGGACGAGGTGATCTTCGAGGAGTTCAAGGGCACCGGAAACATGGAGCTCCGTCTGGATCGTCGGATTGCCGAACGTCGGATCTATCCGGCCATTGACGTGGACGCCTCGTCGACCCGGCACGAAGAGCTCCTGTTCGAACGCCAGCAGCTGAACCAGGTGTGGAAGTTGCGTCGGGTGCTCAACGGCCTGGCCAACGACGGCAGCGGTGCGGCGGCCGGTCTCGAACTACTCATCGACCGACTCAAGACCTTCAACAACAACGAGGAGTTCCTGGTAGAGATCGCCAAGGGACCGAGCATGGGCGACTGAACGGCTATCCGGGTCCGACACCCGAACCGGATACCCAAAGGCCACCCGTCACGCGGGTTGCCGAACCCCCGACCGCACCGCAGACTGGACGAGTTATGAAGCAGGACATCCACCCGAACTATCGCCCCGTGGTCTTCCAGGACCTTTCCGAGGGCACCAACTTCGTGATCCGTTCGACGGTTGAGACCGACGACGTGATCACCCTGGACGACGGCGTGGAGTACCCGCTGGTCAAGGTCGAGATCTCGTCGGCCAGCCACCCGTTCTTCACCGGCACGATGAAGATCGTGGACACCGCCGGCCGCGTCGAGCGCTTCGAGCGCCGGTACGGCCAGCGCCGCAAGGGCTGAGCCCCCACACGGTTCGCTTCGGCCGAGCAGGCTGAAGTGGACCGGGCCCACTCCTGACCGGGATACCCGTGGCCCTCGATCCCGAGCGTCGCACCGCCCTTCGTGGGGCCAAGCTGCGCGCCCTGGTCGCTGAAGCGACCGATGGGGCGTCGGTCCCGGAACCCGACGGCGACCACCTCTTCGACGGCACACGGCTCTGGACCCTGGCGTCCGAGGACGAGCCCGGCTCTGCGCTCGGCGTGGGGCTGCTACGAGCCGGCCGCCATGGCGATGCCACGCCGCTGACCGTCTGTTTCGACAATGTCTCCGAGGCCGCTCTGACGGCCCGCTGGGTGACCGCACTGGAACCGACGCCAGAGGTACGTCACGTCGACGGCCGGTCGCTGGTCACGGTGGCGCCGGCTGATGCACCCAATCCAACAACGGACAGGTCGCCCGATGGCTTCGCGGTCGAGTTTGACGATCTCTGCCGCGGCGTTGGGGTGGAGCCGATCCTGGAACACGGCACGTGGCGTGGCGAGGTGCTGGGCCTGGAGGTCGTGCGAGCGGTTGACGGGATCGACCCGATGACCGGTGAGCTTGAGGGTGGCCGTTCAGATGGCCTTTCCGGTGCTCGCCCGATGATCGAGGTGGGTGTGGGCCGGTTTGACCGGGAGGCCGGCGTGCTGATGCGTGCCGGACGTTCCGATGCCGAGGCCCTCGCTGCAGCGGCCGACCTGGTGCGAGCCCAGCGCCGACCTGGTGCCGGTGCCCATCCGTTGGCCACCCTGGCTCGGGAACGGT
The DNA here is from genome assembly GCA_014237715.1 of Acidimicrobiales bacterium. GTDB lineage: Bacteria > Actinomycetota > Acidimicrobiia > Acidimicrobiales > MedAcidi-G1 > UBA9410. The sequence goes on along the minus strand of JAAZZG010000005.1, from coordinate 96,184 downwards.
GGATGCGGCGAGACCTGTGTGCCCACCCCGAGCTACTAGACCTCGTCAACCTGATGCCGGTGGATCCGGCCGCTGAGCGTCTGAACCTCCGTGACCCCGCGCCCGCCCCGGCGGTGGGTAGCGACGCCGACGGAGGCCGGGTCCTGGTTATCTGTTCGGTGGGGGTCGACCCCCACCTCGTCTCGGCGGCCGCCGAACTGGCGCTACGCGAGGTCCCCGATCGGGTCGTGGTGGCCCTTCCAACCCGTGATGTGATGACTCCGGTCGAGCGGGTAATGGCCCGCCTCCGGGTCCCGACCACGGTGGTAGGCGTGGCCTGTAGTTGGGATGCCTGACCAACAGGTCGGCCACCGGGGTCCGCTCGGGGCCCCTCGCTAGCCTTGGCCTGATGCTGGATCAGGTCGAGGCCCTCGAAGCCGAGTACTCCGAGGTGGAGTCGCGGCTCGCCGACCCTGAGGTGATCAGCGATTCGGACCGCCTGCAGGCCGCTGGTCGGCGCTTCAAGGAACTCGACGAGGTACTGGCCGTGGGCCGTCCGTTGGCGGTCGCCCACGGCGACCTCGAGACGGCTCGCGAGCTGGCCGACATGGCCGATGGAGACGACCGCGATCAACTCAGGGTCGAGATCTCCGAGCTTGAACGCGAGATCGACCGCTTGGAGGACGAGCTTCGGACCCTTCTGCTACCTCGGGATCCCAATGACGGCCGTCCGGTCATCTTGGAGATCCGGGGTGCTGAGGGCGGTGAGGAGGCCAACCTGTTCGCCCGTGACCTCCACGAGATGTACCTGGCCTTCGCCACCATCCACGGCTGGAAGATCGAGCTATTGGAGGCCCGCGAGTCCGACATGGGCGGCTTCAGCGAGGTGATGGTTCTGGTCAAAGGTGACGATGCCTGGACCCGTCTCAAGTACGAGGGCGGGGTGCACCGGGTCCAGCGGGTTCCGGTGACCGAATCCCAGGGGCGGATCCACACATCGTCGGCCACGGTCAGCGTGCTTCCGGAGGCCGACGAGATCGAGGTGGAGCTCGACGAGAACGACCTGCAGGTCGACGTGTATCGGGCATCGGGCCCGGGCGGCCAGTCGGTCAACACCACCGACTCGGCGGTCCGGCTGACCCACAAGCCGACGGGGCTGGTCGTGTCGATGCAGGATGAGAAGAGCCAGCTCCAGAACAAGACCAAGGCCTTGCGGGTGCTTCGGTCCCGGCTCCTCCAGATCGAGCAGGAGCGCCAGATGTCGGAGGCGTCCGAAGCTCGGCGGGGCCAGATCGGCGGTGGCGGTCGGTCCGAGAAGGTCCGGACGTACAACTTCAAGGAGAACCGGGTCACCGATCACCGCATCGGTCTGACCCTCCACAAGCTGGATCGGATCTTGGCTGGCGAACTGGACGATGTGACCGACGGGCTGTTGGCCGACGAACGCACCCGACAGCTGGCCGCCGGCCTCGAGGACGGGTCGGCTGGTGCCGCCTGACGAGGGAACCATCTCGTGGCGTGAGGTGTTGGCCGAGACCGAGGGCCGGTTGCTCGCGGCGGGCCATGATGCCGGATCGGCTGTTCGGGAGTCCCGATGGATCGTCGAGGAGGCTTTCGGTGTCCTGGGCGCTTCGGGAGCGATGTCCCCAGCGGAGATGGAGGTGTTGGTCACCGTGCGGGGCATGGCCCACCACGACGCCATGGTGGAGCGTCGTCTGGCTGGTGAGCCGTTGCAATACGTTCTAGGGCGTTGGCCGTTTCGCACGCTCGACTTGATGGTGGACGAGCGGGTACTGATCCCCCGACCCGAGACCGAGGTGGTGGCCGGGCTGGTACTCGACGAGGTGGACCGGTTCGCCGTGGGGCGTGACCTGTCATCAGAACCGGTGCTGGTTGCCGATCTGGGCACCGGCTCGGGCGCAATTGGCCTATCGGTTGCTGTTGAACGGGTGGGTACCCGGGTGTGGTGCACCGACGCCTCGTCCGATGCGTTGGCCGTGGCCCGAGCCAACTGCGTGGGGCTGGGACGTCCGGCCCAGCGGGTCACCCTGGCCGAGGGCTCGTGGTTCGACGCCCTGCCTGTTGACCTGTGGGGCCGGCTCGACGTGATCGCATCCAACCCGCCGTACGTGGCCAGAGACGACGGGCTGCCGTCCGAGGTGGCCGATTGGGAACCCGATGCCGCCCTGTACGCAGACGATCAGGGAACGGCCGACGTACGAATCCTGATCGAGGGGGCTCCGGGCTGGCTGGCTCCCGGTGGCGCGCTGGTGCTGGAGATGGCGCCCGACCAGATCGGGGTAATGGCCGACCTGGCCTGGTCCGGCGGGTTCGTCGACGTGGTCGTCTATCGGGATCTGGCGGACCGGGACCGGGCCCTGGTGGCCCGCCGGCCGTGATGCTGGACACGCAGTGATGCCGAGCGCACCGTGATACTGGATATATCGACCGATCCGGCCGGGGCGGTGGACGCCGCGGTGGCGTGTCTGCAGGCGGGTGGGGTGGTGGTGCTGCCCACTGAGACCGTCTACGGCGTGGCGGCCATAGCCGATAATTCGTCGGCCGTCGAGGAACTATTCGTGCGAAAAGGTCGACCGGCCGATCGACGGGTGGCCGTGCTGGTCGCCGATCTGGATCAGGCCCGGTCGCTGGCCGTTGTCGATGAGCGCACGATCGCGCTGGCTGAGGTGGCATGGCCGGGCCCGTTGACCATGGTGCTCCCGACAGCTCCGGGATCCGACGAGGCCACGGTGGGGGTGCGGTGTCCCGACCATGCCCTGGTGCAGGCCGTTGCGACGTCCGTCGGGCCGATCGCCACCACATCGGCCAACCGGTCGGGCGACCCCACACCTGCCGATGCCGCATCGGCGGCCGCATCCCTGGGCGGCGACCTGCTAGTGCTGGACGATGGCCGGTGCACCGGGATGCCCTCCACGGTGGTCGACCTGACCGTCGATCCGGCGGTCATCCTCCGTGAGGGCACGTTCACCGCTGCTGACCTGGAGGCGGCCGGAATCCGGGTAGAGCCGGGATCGGCCGGCCCCGGGGACGACCGCTAGCCTCGACTCATGGCCACCATTGCCGTCGGTTCCGATCACGCCGGATACGCGCTCAAGGAGCAGTTGGCCGGGGAGTTACGAGATCTCGGCCACGAGGTGCTCGACCTGGGCGCCCACTCGTCCGAGCGGGTCGATTACCCGGACTTCGGCGCAGCGGTGGGCCGGGCGGTAGTCGGCGGCGACGCCGAACTAGGCCTGTGCGTGTGTGGGTCTGGCATCGGCATTGCCATGGCGGCTAACAAGGTTCCCGGGGTCCGGGCGGCGACCGTGCATGACGTCACGTCGGCTCGCCTGACCCGCCAGCACAATGATGCCAACGTGATTTGCCTCGGCGAACGCCTGATTGGGCCCGAGGTGGCATCCGAAGCCCTCCGGGCCTGGCTGGATGCCGAGTTCGAGGGCGGTCGCCACACTGGGCGGATCGACAAGTTGTCCGGCCTCGACGGTTCGCTCGACCGGTACGCCGCGGACTGATCGGCGACCTCGATGCACACCTTGCAGTTTGCGGTCCTCTCGGACCTCGAGACGATCACTCCGGTCGATCCGCTCCTAGACGATCCGGTCCTCGACGACGGCGACCACGACCGGTTCTCGCACTACGCCCGCAAGTCCGACATCGTCAAGTCGGCGGTGACTGGTAAGCCGGTGGTGGCCCTGTGCGGCAAGGTCTGGGTGCCGGGCCGTGATCCGGACCGCTTTTCGGTCTGTCCAACGTGCCGGGAAATCTACGAGAAGCGAAAGGCCGACGAGCTAGGCGCCTGACGCCCCTCTCGACAGTTCCTTCCGTGGGCATGATCCGAACGTTGCGGGCCGTGGTGCGCTTGCGTCGCCCGGTGGGCGATCGGACGGCCCGACGCCTGCGGGGTGCCGCCAACGTCGACGACCTACGGGACATGGCCCGCCGTCGTCTCCCGGCCGGCGTGTTCGACTACATCGACGGCGGGGCCGAGGATGAGCTGACGCTGGACCGCAACGTCCGGGCCTTCCGGGAGACGACGTTTCGGCCGCGGGTACTGCAGGGCCTCGACGAGTTGGATACCTCGACCACGTTGCTGGGGCGCCCGCTGGCCTTCCCGCTGGTGTTGGCGCCCACCGGGTTCACTCGCATCGCCGATCCGGCTGGCGAGCTGGCCGTGGTCCGGGCGGCCGGGCGGGCCGGTATTCCGTTCACCCTCTCGACCATGGGGACCCGATCGATCGACGAGTGTGCGGCGGTGGCCGGGCCGGGCGCCCGGTTGTGGTTCCAGGTGTACGCCTGGCGCGACCGCAACCTCATACAGGCCCTGTTGGACCGCGCCGCGGCGGCCAGCTTCGAGGCCATCTGCCTGACAGTCGACACGGCCATGCTGGGTCGACGGGAGCGTGATGTCCGGCGGGGCCTGACCTTGCCACCGGAGATCGGGCCCGGGACCTTTCTGGACGGGATACGCCGTCCGGGTTGGACGTGGCGTTTCCTCCGATCCGATCCGATCCGGTTCGCCAACGTGGAGGGACTGGCCAACGGTGGGGGAGGCGCTCGGTCCGGTGAGATCACCGAAACAGGTGGCACCCCGGGAACCGGTGAGAGGGCCGTGGACCTGGCTGGCTACATGAACGCCCAGTTCGACCATGGCCTGTCTTGGGACGACGTGGCGTGGCTTCGCACCGTCTGGGACGGGCCGATCCTCGTGAAGGGCATCCAGTCGGTGGCCGACGCCGTGCTAGCCGTCGAACACGGGGTGGAGGGGATCATCCTGTCGAACCATGGTGGACGCCAGCTCGACACGGCCCCAGCACCCTTTGATCTGGTGCCAGCGGTGGCCAGTGCAGTGGCCACCGCAGTGGCTGAAGCGGGAGCTGGCCGGATCGAGGTGATCTGCGATGGAGGTATCCGTCGGGGGTCCGACATCGTCAAGGCGGTGGCTGCCGGCGCCGACGCCACCATGGGTGGGCGCCTCTTCCTCTATGCGTTGGCGGCGGCCGGCGAGCAGGGCGTGGACCACGTTCTGGAGTTGCTCCGCTCGGGCACCGAACGCACCATGGCCCTCGTGGGGGCCTCCACGGTCGACGAACTGGGCCCGGATCTGTTGGAGTCCCGCTGAGGAAAGCTCCTACCCGGTTGCTGTTCAGGAAGTGGGAGCGGACAGTGGCCGACGGTTGAAGGTGGTGCCCGGGCGTTCGGCGCCCCGGAAGGCGCCCACCACTGCGGTGCGCTCCGCGTCGAAATGGGCGACCTCGTTGGCGCTGGCCACCGAGCAGTACGGGTCGGTGGGGCCGTCCTCGCCGGAGGGGTCGCCGCCCGGAGGCGTGACCTCGACCCGGCTGATTGACGTGTAGTCGAGGCGAAAGCCGGCGCCGTCATTGCCGGCTACATGGGCGAGGATGGTACGGATCGTCCCGCCATGGCAGGCCACCAGCACCCGTTCGCCCGGCGGATTGCGGCAGAGGTCGTCCCAGGTGGCCACCACCCGGTCGCGGAACGCCTCGGGGGAGTCCCACCCGATCTCGTCGTACCGCTTCTCGCAGATCTGGTCCCAGTACGCGCCGCCCTGGGTGGGCAGCAGTTCGGTGGGTAGGTAGGTGTGGGCACCGCGGTCGATTTCGTCGAGGCCGTTGACGACCCGGGGGGTAAGACCGAACCCCTCGACCGTCCCGGCCGCCGTCTGGATGGCTCGGGCCTTGGGGCTGGTGATCACCGCGTCAATTTCCTCGCACGCCAGCCACGCGGTGAGGCGTTCGGCCTGCCATCGACCGATTTCGTCCAGACTGGGGTCGGCAATGGTGGGGGAGTCGACGACGATCTCGGGGCGTCCGTGTCGGACGAGGATGACGTGCACGGCGGGCGACGGTACCGGACACGTGGAGCGGTTTAGGTGCTGGGCGCGGTGAGCACACCGGTCAGGACGTCGACTAGGTGCCGCTCGTAGGCTGTGGAATCGAGGCGGGGCCGTCGGTGTTCCATCTCGCCGGCCCGGGCGGCCAGTGACACCGTCATGAGTTGGATCATGGCCAGCAGGCGGGCCTCGCGTGCCGCCGGTCCGTCGCCGGTGGCCACCCCCTCCAAGAGGTTCAACGCCCTCTCCAGATGGGTCTGGTCAACGCCCGGCGGGGCGTCCCGCCAGGCCGGGAAGCGGTCCGAGAGTTGGGCGATGATCCGCACGTAGCGGCGTCCCCGTGGGTCGTCCAATACGGCGGTCATGGGTCGCACCAGGGTCGACACCAGGTCCCGCACGGCGGGGGTGTCAGTGGTGGGTGCCCCCTGAAGGTTGCTCAGCAGCTCGCCCCGCCGCTGGTCGACCGGGTTGCCGTGCTCGGCGAGGATGGCGTCGAGCGCCCCCTGGCGTGATCCGAAGTGATATGTCAGCGCCGAGGCGTTGCGTTGGCCGGCGGAGCGGACGATGTCGCCAGTGGCTGCCTGCCAGACCCCCACCTCGGCGAAGAGACGCTCGGCCTCCATTAGAAGACGGGTCCGAGTCTCGGTGCCGTCGCGGGCCATGGCGCGTCTGTTTTCCGGTTCGGGGGTTCCGGTCGGGTTCGGGCGTCAGTCCAGGGGGAGCAGGGCGGTGGTCGGGATGATCGACACGTCAATGTCCTCGGGCACCGGGTAACCAAAGTCGGGGAACTGACGCTCGGCGGTGGCCCGGTAGCGGTCAGTGGAGTGGACCTGGTCGCCGTCGTGCTCGGGGATGACCTGGTCGCCGAACAGCTCGATCATTTCGAGGGTCTGGTCGTGGGTGAGGCCCTCGGTGGGCAGGCCGAACACCACCTGGTCGCAGCCCACATCCCTGTAGCGGTTGAGTTGCTCGCAGACCTCCTCGGGGTTGCCGCAGAGCATGTAGCCACCGTCGATGGCCATGTCGAGGAGTTCCTCAGTCCAGCCTGGATCTATGGGTGCGTTGGGCCAGACGATGGCGTCGGGCGACTTGGGCATGGTGTCGTGGTACATGTTGACCATGGTCACCAGGTAGCCGCGACCCTTGGCCATGGCCACGGCCCGAGCTTCGTCGCGGTCCTCCAGGCAGATGCAGGCGTTGGTCATCATGATGTTGTCGTTCTTGTACTGGCCGATCTGGTCGATCGGGTCCTGGATGGCCTCCTTGTAGGCGTCGACCCGGCCTTTGAGGTTGTGGATGGGTTCGAAGTTGAAGGCGATGGCACCGATGCCCATCGAGCCGGCCTTGGCGAAGGTCGGCGGGTTGCCGCACGCCACCCAGAGGGGTGGATGGCCGGGTCCGTAGGGCTTGGGGAGGATGTTGTGCGGGGTTGGCACGGTGAAGAACTCGCCGTCGAAGTCGTAGTCCTTCTGCTCCCACATGCGCGGGATCTCGCGGATGACCTCGTCCCACTGGGCCTTGGTCTCGCTCGGGTCCATCACGTTGAAGGTCCGGAGCTCGTGGCTTCCGGCCCCCCGGCCAGTACCGAACTCGAACCGGTTGTTCGTGACGTGGTCGAGCATGGCGGCCCGCTCGGCGATTCGGACCGGGTGCTCCTTCTTGGTCGGGAGACTGGTGATGGCCGACCCGATGTGGATGTAGTCGGTCTGGGCGGCTACCCAGCCCATCATCGGGGCGGGGGCCGACATGTGGCTGTACTCGACTAGGCCGTGGTGTTCACCGAACCAGATGTACTTCCAATTGTGCTTGTCGGCGAGGATGGCGTACTCGGCCTCCCGCATCAGTTCGGTGTGCTCGCTTTCCGAGTCGTGAGCAGCGGGGCCCGGGGTGTAGCCGTTGCTGAAGATGCCGAATTCCATGAAGTTGCTCTCCGTGGTGATCTAATGGATGTCATTAGTATGGATCAACCGGTATCTCTGGTCAAGTCGCCCTCCCGAATCCGGCCAGCCCCGGCGTCGACGGTACGGTCCGGACGATGAATGATCTCCGGCACTGGAGTGCACACCTGCCGGTCGGGGCTCCGGACGGATTCGACCTCCCTCACCCCGGCACGCTGGCCGGGGCGTGGACCGCGGCCCTCGGTGCGGAACCGGACCGTCCGCTGTTGTGGGGTTCGATCGGCGGCGGTCCGGCCCGGTGGGTGGCCAGAGGCGAGTTCCTGGATCGCACCGAACGCCTGGCGGCCCGTCTGGCCGGGGCGGGTCTGGTGGGCGGCGAGCGGCTGCTGCTCTCGGGACCGTCGACCGTCGACCTGGCCGTGGCCCACGTGGCTTGTCTGCGGCTCGGCCTGGTCGTGGTGCCGACCAATGGGTCCTACCGCGAGGCTGAACTGGCCCACGTGATCGCCGACTGCACTCCCCGGGCAGCGCTGGTCGGCCATGACGGTTGGGCCGAACTGCTGGCCGGGCTGGATCCCGACCTGCTGGTAGCGCAGTTAGTCGATCCGTTCCCGGACGTGCCCGTCGATGACGGGACGGCAGCACTTCTGGATGTCTCGCTACCCGGTGATCCGGCGATCATCGGGTATACGTCGGGAACCACGGGGCGCCCCAAGGGCGCGGTCCTGACCCAGGCCAACCTGTTGGCCGGCGCCCAGTCGGTTCGCGTGGCCTGGCGTTGGACCGAAGTCGACCGGCTCGTCCTGTGTTTGCCGTTGTTCCATATGCACGGACTCGGTGTGGGCCTCCACGGGACCCTGCTGGCCGGGGCCTCAGCGGTTTTGCAGTCGGGGTTCGCCCCCGACGACGTGCTGGACGCCCTCGACGTCCATGACGCCACGATGTTCTTCGGCGTGCCGACCATGTACCACCGCCTGGCCGACCACAATCGGGTCGACCTCCTCGGAGGCCTTCGCCTCTGCGTGGCCGGTTCTGCGCCGCTGGCTGCCGAACTCCACGTTCGTTTGGCCGAACGGGCCGGCGTTTCGGTCCTGGAGCGTTACGGCATGACCGAGACGGTGATGCTGGTCTCCAACCCGTTTGACGATGATCGACGTCCGGGAGCGGTGGGCATCCCGCTGCCCGGAGTGGACGTTCGGCTGGCCGACGGGTCCGACGGGCCGGTCGGCGAGATCCTCGTCCGGGGACCCAACGTGTTCGCCGGCTACTGGGAGCGACCTGAGGCCACGGCCGAGGCGTTCGTGGTCGATCCGGACGGTGGCGACCCGTGGTTCCGGACCGGCGACCTGGGCGCGGTCGACGACGGATACCTGGCCATTGTCGGACGGGCCAAGGAGCTCATCATCAGCGGTGGCTTCAACGTCTATCCCCGGGAGGTCGATGACGCCCTGATTCTTCACCAGGCGGTGGCCGAGGTGGCGGTGGCTGGCGTTCCCTCGCCCGAGTGGGGCGAGGAGGTGGTGGCGTGGATCGTGGTGGCCGACGGACACGACTGCCCCGGAGTCGATGAGTTGCGGGCCTTCGCCCAGGACCACCTGGCGGCGTACAAGCTGCCCCGGCGGGTGGTGGCCATCGATGCCATACCCCGCAACGCCCTGGGCAAGGTGACCCGTCATGAGCTTCGCGTCCCCGACTGACCCCTCGCTACGAGTCTGCGCGAGGCTCTGGTCATGGATGAACAACCGATGCGGGTCGACTTCCACTTCGACGTGATCTGTCCGTGGGCCTACCAGACCTCGCTGTGGATGCGCGAGGTCCGCGACCGGCTCGAACTCGACGTGGACTGGCGGTTCTTCAGCCTCGAGGAGGTCAACCGGGCCGAGGGGAAGAAGCATCCGTGGGAACGGGAGTGGTCCTACGGCTGGTCGATGATGCGGATCGGCGCCCTGCTCAAGCGTGAGGACCCGGCGCTGAACGACGCCTGGTACCTCCGATCGGGCACTGCCCTGCACGTCGAGGGCCGCAAGCCCCACCGTCCCGAAGTAGCCCGCGAGCTGCTCGTCGAGATGGACCTCGATCCCGGCTACGTGGATGCCGCGTTGGCTGATGAGACCACCCACGACGACGTCCGAGCTGATCATGATCGTGTGCTGGGCATGGGTGGTTGGGGGGTGCCGACGTTGGTGTTCCCAGGTGCCGATGCCGACGACTCCCGCAAGCTGTTTGGCCCGGTCCTCATCGAACCACCGACCGGCGAGGCTGCCGAGCGACTCTGGGACCTAGTGCTGGGATGGCTCGAGTTCCCTCACCTCTACGAGTTGCAGCGCCCCAAGACCCCGGCCGACCTGCACGCGGTCGGCGAGGTGTTCAAGCCCTACCTCGACGCTCGGGAGTGGCAGTCCGTGGCCAACCCGACCCCCTGATCAACCTCACGTCCTGACCAGACCCGAACGCTCGACGAACGACCCCCCGAACGGAGATTCCATGGACATCACGCTGGACCGCGACCACATTCTCGGCGGACTCGCCGAAATCTGGAACGAGTGGATCGACTGGGCGGACGGCTTGTCGATCGACGACTGGGCCACGCCCAGTCGGTGTCCTGGCTGGACCGTCCAGGACAACCTGGCCCATATCATCGGAACCGAGCGGATGCTCCGGGGCGAGCAGGCTCCCGAGGTCGAGTTCCCGACCGAGCATCTCAAGAACACCATCGCGGCGGGCAACGAACAGTGGGTGGAATCGATGCGGTCGATGTCGGGTGCCGAGGTGCTGGACGCCTTCCGGACCATCTCGACCGAACGGCTCGACCAGCTGAACGCCATGCCCGACGAGGAGATCCTGAAGGTCGGCTGGTCGCCGGTGGGCGAGGTGCCGTACCTACGATTCATGCACGTCCGGGTCTACGACTCGTGGCTCCACCTCGAGGACTGTCGTGCGCCGTTGGGTCACCCGCAGGGGACTGCCGGTCGGCCGGCCGAGATGTCGGTGGCCGAGGTGAGTACTGCGGCCGGGTTCGTCATCGGCAAGAAGGCCGGAGCGCCCGACGGGAGCCGGGTCGAGGTGACCCTCACCGGACCGGTCGAGGCCACCATTCGGGTGGTCGTCGATGGACGGGCGGCGGTGGTCGACGAACTGGAAGGCGAACCGACGGTGACCCTGGCCATGTCGTCGCACGACTGGTTGTCGCTCACCGGTGGTCGGATCGATCCGCAGCCGCTACTGGACGACGGTCGGGTGACGGTGGGTGGCGACGTCGATCTGGGAATCCAAATGGCCACCCGTCTGGCCTTCACCATCTGACCGGGAGTCGGAGCGGATTTGGTTCGAGTCGATCCGGGCCCGTCCTAGGATCACGCCATGTTTGGACACAAGCCACTCTCCGTTCCGGATCCAGCCGACGCGCTGCCCGGTCGGCCCGATGCCATGGCCGTCCCAGCCGCCCACTTCGTGAACGGGCGACCCCTGGTCGGTCCGTTCGTCGACGGTATCGAGACTGTCATCGTGGGAATGGGCTGCTTCTGGGGCGCTGAGCGCATGTTCTGGGACACGCCCGGCGTGTGGACCACCGCGGTGGGTTACGCCGGCGGCCACACCCCCAATCCCACCTACGAAGAGGTCTGCTCGGGTTACACCGGGCACAACGAGGTCGTGCTGGTGGCGTGGGAGACCACGGCGATCGACCTAACCAGTGTGCTCCGGGTGTTCTGGGAGAACCACGATCCGACCCAGTTGATGCGACAGGGCAACGATGTGGGCACCCAGTACCGGTCCGAGATTCACGTGGCCGACACCGTCCAACGGGCCACCGCGGAGGCCACCCGCAATGACTTTGCTCCCCGGTTGGCCGAGGCGGGCTACGACGAGATCGTCACCGGGATCGTGGATCGATCCGAGTTCTTCTACGCCGAGGAATACCACCAGCAGTACCTAGCCAAGAACCCCATGGGCTACTGCGGTCTCGGTGGCACCGGCGTGTCCTGCCCGATTGGCGTCACCGGCTGACGGACCGGGTTAGTCGTCGAGCACGGTGACCGTTCCGGCAGTGCCATCCACTTCGACCAGCGCCCCGTCAGGGATCCGTCGGGTGGCGCCTTCGACGGACACCACGCACGGGATGCCCAGTTCACGCGACACGATTACTGCGTGGCTCATGAGCGCCCCCACGTCGACTACCACGGCGGCCGACGGCAGGAACAGCGGAGTCCACGCCGGGTCGGTAATGGGGGCCACCAGAACCTCGCCCGGCTCGAGGTCGAGGGCGTCGGCCGGATCCATCACGATGCGGGCCCGGCCCCGGGCCACGCCCTGGCACCCCGATGCACCGGTGAGCACGTCACCGGGAGCGGCGATGGTGTCGGCGGCTCGGGCGGCCTGATCGGCTTCGAGCTCCTCGATGGTGGGTACCTCGTCCTGGCTGGTGATGAAGAAGCGTGGTTCGACCGCCGCATACCGGTCGAACAGGGCGCCCCGCTCGGCCAGCAGGTCGGTGAACGCTCCCGGATCGGCCAGGTAGGAGGGGAGCTCGTCGATCGGATCCAGCAGGGCGACTCGCACCGGATTCGAGTCGCCTCCACGCTTGGCGGCCCGACGGACGAGTTCGCGGTACACCTGCTTGGTGGGGGCGCCGATGTGGATGGCCCGGTCCCGGGTGGCTTCGCGGGCCTGGGCCCACCAGGCGGTGGCAGCCAACGCCTTGTCGAAATTCTTCCGGTCCAGCCCCTTGACGTGGGGACGGACCACGGCGATGGCCGCGTCGCGGCGCTCCCCGTCATCGGCCAGGCGGGCCGCCGGGTCCAGGTCGTGGTCGGCCAGACGCATACGGTCGATGGCCACGAGGGCCATCTCCGGCGTGTTCTCCCAGTTGCGCGACGAGAGTTCCCAGTCGTTGGGACCGCGGTGTCCGTGGTCGGCCACGAAGTCGGCGAATCGTCCGAGGAAGTCAGCCACGTCGGAATCGCCGGTCCGGGAACTGTCCAGTCGTTGAAGGAGCCCGGCCACGCCGGCGTCAAAGGCGGCGGCCACCGTGGGCTGGTTCTGCACCGTCCGGGCAATGGCGTACAGGTCGCGGGCGTACTCGGCCGACTTCACGTCACCTGCCGACCCAAGCAGGTGGGTGACCAGTCCCGGTTCGCCGGCCGCTGCACAGGCATCAGCTAGAAAGCCGGCCACGATTGATGCGAGGGCTGACGAGAGCATGTGGTTCTTGAAGGCCGGACCGAAGGCCGCGGGAAAGGCGTGGAGGTAGGCCAGCAGATCCTCGTCGGAGGCGTCGAGCGGCGGGCAGGCCTCCCGGTGGGCGTCGGCCAGGGCGTAGCTCTCGGCCACCATTGACGGCATGGCCTTCGTGCCCAGAGCGCCCATCACCGACTTCAGGATCCGGAGCGTAGAGCGGAGACTCCGGTCGCCCTTCCTCGGTTCGTAAGGTGGGGGATCGCCTTCACCGAAGAAGGCCACGTCGATGGCCTCCGGCGACGAACCGGGAGCCCGGACGCCGAGGATTCGGAGGTAGGAGAGGTTGAGGTAGGCGTAGCCGCCGTACAGGCCGATGATCACCGGGTCGTCGCCAGCGAAGTCACCCTTCACGGCCACCCCGAGTTCGGCATAGGCATCACGCCACGCCTTCTCCGCAGCGATCACTCCCAGCCGGTACGAGAGTGGGGTAAGGACCTCAGGGAAGACCTCGCCGACGTTGCCCCGGGTGTTGATCGGCCAACGGTCATCGACCGATCCCTCGATGATCCATGACGTTCCCACGGTGCCCCCCGGTGCCCTCCGCGGACCGATCGCCCGACGGGGTCCGGACGTTAGGGCACACACGTCCGGTTGCTTCCAGTCGGGGACGGGTCAGTCGAGGACGGCGGCAGCGATCAGGTCCTCGAGGTGGTCGGTGTCGAACCAGTTCAGCTGCCACGACTTTGCCCGGCGGAAGTACAGCTGGGCATCGCACTCCACGGTGAATCCCATACCGCCGTGCACCTGGATGGCCACACCGGTCACGTCCCGGCAGGTCTGGGTGGCGAACAGCTTGGCCATGGGGGCCAGCGAGGCCACGTCCCGCCCCTCGTCGCGGGTCCAGGCGGCCCGGTGGACCAGCACCCGGGCACCGTCGATGGCCGTGATGCCGTCGGCCAGATAGTGGCTGATGGCCTGAAACGAGCCGATGGGCTTGTCGAACTGGTGTCGCTCCTTGGCGTATTCCGTGGTCAGGGCGTGGGTGGCCTCGGCCGCGCCCACCGCCTGGGCCGCCACCAGGACCATGGCGTCGGTCATGACCGTCGACCAGGTAGCCCAGCCAGTACCGGCTGCACCTATCCGGTCGTCAGCCGTCACCCGGACGCCGTCTAGGTCGACCCGGTACTGGCTGTCGCCGGCCACCGTCGGCTGGAGGGTCAGGGTGACGCCCTCAGCCGTGGGATCCACCAGGAACAGGTCGATCACCTCGCTTCCGTCTCCGGTTCGGGCCAGGACCACCAGTCGGTCGGCCGACGAGGCGAAGGGCACATGGCGCTTGATGCCGGTCAGGACGAATCCCCGGTCGTCGCCTCCGGTTGGGTTGGCCTGCGCGGTGAGTTGGACACCGCTGGGGCCCGAGCTGTTGTCGGGCTCCAACCACGCCACCGACAGAACGGCGTCGCCGGCGGCCATGGCGGGCAACCACTCGGTCTGCTGGGCGTCGGATCCGGCGGTAGCCAGCACGCCGGCGGCCACCACCGCCGACACCAGATGGGGTGAGGGCACGAGGCTGCGGCCCAGCTCCTCGTAGACCACCACAGCGTCCAACAGGCCCATGCCGGAGCCGCCGAGGGCTTCGGGGGTCATGAGCCCGGTCAGGCCCATGGCCGCTAGGCCCTGCCAGAAGTCGTCGTCGAAGCCCTTCGGATCGTTCTCCATGGCACGGACCGAGTCAGCGGCATCGGCGCACAGGCCGCGCACGGCCTCTCGCAACATCTCCTGTTCGTCGGTGAAGGCCAGGTCCACGGTCGGGTCTCCTAGGGTCGCCAGGCATCGCCACGGCGCGCCCAGGGGTTGTCGTTCTCGTCGAGGGGGAGGGCCACCCGGGTGGCGCACGTAGTGGCGGCCACCTCGCCCACCATGAGGGCCACGTCCAGGTCGATCCAGCCGCATCCGGCATCGTCGACCTCGGTGCCAGTAACTGTGGCCGTGAAGACCATGTGATCGCCGGGAAACACGGAGGTGTTCATACGGAAGGTCATCCGGCCCAGCCGGCCGGCGGGCCCGGTCCAGTCGGTCACGTAACGCTCGAACCAGGCGGCTTGGTTCGGGGTGTTGAGGAAGATGTCCTGTGTGCCGTTGCGATTGATGGCGAAGTCTCGGTCGTGGTGCATGGGTCGCCAGTCCCGTGAGGCCAGTGCGCCGAGCACGACCGTGGTGGCCGTCACGTCGACGCTCAGACCAGGCAGAGTGTCGCCGATCGCCACGTCACCGTGGACCAGTCGGGTCACGAGTCGGCTCTTTTCTTGGCGTCGGCGCGGCGGTAGCCGAAGGCCGTGTAGGACTCCACGCCCAGCAGGGCGTCGTCCTGGTTCAGGTACTCCACGTCGATGGTCCAGAAGCGACCGTGGCCCAGTCGGGTCGTTTTGGGTTCGCTGACCGACCGGAGGATCTGGCGGGACCGGACCCGGTCGCCGATGCGGACCGGGTCGTGGAACGTGTTGGTGTTCGACGAGATGATGGCCTCGGGCAGGTGGAGGTCGTCCTTCAGGTCGAAGTGTGCCTGTAGGGGGACCGCCGGTTCGGTGCGGCCCGGCGACCAGTGGTGGGGGCGGAACCAGACCGACAGCATGGTCGGCGGGGCGATCGGCCCGTCGGTGAGGTCGTCGGCCACCGTCTCGTCCCAGAACAGCGGGTTGCCGTTCTCGACGGCAGCGCACGTGGTCCAGATGTAGCCGTGCTCGACCGGGAAGCCGCCCTCCTCCTCATACTGGACGAGCCCGATCCGGTCGGTGACCGCTTCAGTGATCGGAGCCAGTTCAGTGCTCATGCGATCACTCCCTCGGCTCGCAGAGAGGCCAGTCGGTCGGCACCCACGCCGACGGCGGCCAGGATCTCGTCGGTGTCCGGCCGGGCCATGTCGCGGACGGGTAGACCGGCGGCATCGACCTGCCCGGCCAGCGGGGCGGCCACCTGGGCAATGGTTCCGGCCGTTGGGTGGGTGACCTCGGTGAACGCGCCCCGGGCCCGGAACTGCTCGTCGGCCAGGAGTTCGGGCACGTCCAGCACCGCCGTGACGCACGCGTCGGCCGGTCCCAGGAGGTCAACCCACTCGTCGCGGGGGCGCGAGGCGAAAGCCCCCGTGAAGTCGGCCCGCATGGCATCGACCGCGTCGTCGTCGTACTGCTGCCCGGCCCACTGGTCACAGCCCAGGCCGTGACACAGGTTGGCGAAGAAACGGGGCTCGATGGCGCCCACGGCCAGCCAGCCGCCGTCGGAGGCTTCGTAGAGGTCATACCAGGCGTAGCGGCCGGTAAGCAGGCCGTGGCGGGGCTCGGGCTCGGTGCCGTCGGCCAGGTATTCGTCGACGGCCAGCGACATGAGCGACAGGACGCCGTCGGCGATCGACACGTCGAGGTGGGTGCCCTCGCCGGTGGTCCCCCGGGCGGTCAGTGCGGCACAGATGGCGGCCACCGCGTGCAGGCCACCGCCAGCGCTGTCGGCCACCGTCGCACCGGGAAGTGCCGGGCTGCCATCGCTACCGCGGCCCGAGCAGTGGAGGTAACCACCCACGGCCAGGTAGTTGAGGTCGTGGCCCGCCCACTGGGCCCGTGGGCCGGTCTGGCCGAAGCCAGTGGTCGAGCACAGCACGATGCGGGGATTCACGGCGCGGAGGGCCTCGTAGCCGATGCCCAGACGGTCGACGACGCCGGGGCGGAAACTCTCGATGACCACATCGGCGTGAGCGACCAGTTGCAGGAAGGCGTCGCGTCCTCCGTCGGACTTGAGGTCCAGCAGGGCCCGACGCATGCCCCGGTGTGCGCTGTAGGCGTAGGCCGGTGGGGTGATCTCCACGTCGGCGTCACGCGGAACCGGCCCCACCTTGATGATGTCGGCACCCCAGTCGGCCAGCCAGCGAGCGGCGCGCACCGCGGGCCCCACCGAGGCGAGGTTCAGCACGGTGATCCCGTCGAGAAGGGGGCGGTCGGTCGTCATGGTCGAATGTCGGTGGGGCTAGAAGTTCTTGGGGAGGCCCAGGCCGCGGCGGGTGATGATGTTCTTCTGCACCTCCGAGGTGCCGCCGCCAATGGTGTCCAGCACGGTGTACCGGTAGGTCGACTCGGCTCGCCCAGCCATGGGGGCTTCCTCGGTGCCGACCCGAAGCTGGGTGCCCGGACCGCCTAGGTCCATTGACGCATCGGCGAGCATCTTGGAGAACTCGGTGGTGAACAGCTTGTACTCCGAGGACTCGATGGTCGGCGGTGCACCACCGCTGGCCTCTGCCTTCACCGAGGCGTCGACGACCCGCAGGCCCATGCCCCGGGCCACCTCAGCAGTGGTGGCTAGACGGGCGATGCGCGAACGCACCTTCGGGTCGTCCTTGAGTGGCTGGCCGTCGCGGCGGGCCGAGCGCACGTGGTCGATCAAAAGGTCCAAGCGCTGCTTGATCGGCGAGAAGGTGAACATGGTGAACCGCTCGAGGTCGAGGGCCTGGGAGATGTACTGGAAGCCGTGGTCGAGCTGACCGACCACGTATTCGTCGGGGACGAACACGTCGTCGAAGAAGACGTCGTTGGTGCGCTCGTCGCCCATGGTCCAGATGCCCTGGACGGTGATGCCTGGGTGGTCCATCGGCACGAGGAACAGGGTGATTCCCGAGTGCTTGGGGGCGTCGGGGTTGGTGCGGGCGCCCACCCAGTACCACTCGGCGAAGTGGGCCGACGTGGTCCAGGTCTTCTGACCGTTGAGGGTCCAGCCTCCCGTGGTCTCGACGGCCTTGAGCTTCATGGCCGCCGCGTCCGAGCCGGCCTCGGGCTCGCTGTAGCCGACGGCGAACTCCACCTCGTTGGCCAGGATCTTGGGGAGGAATTCCTCCTTGAGAAACTCTGATCCGTGGGCGATGAGGGTCTTGCCGATGATTCCGACGCCCTTGCCGATCTGGGGGCCGCCCCGTCCAGCAAGGGCCTCGTTAAGGATGTACTCGTAGACCCCCTCGCCCTCCTGGCCGCCGTACTCCTTCGGCCAGGTGATGCCCAACCAGCCCTGCTCGCCCATCTTCTTCATGAGGGCCCGGCGTTTGGGCGTGTCGACGATCTGGGCCATGTTCTCCCTGGTGGGGTCAAACACGTCGGGGTCGTCGTTGGCGTTGAGGAAGGTCTCGACCTCGGCCCGGAAGGCCTCCTGTTCGGTGGTGAAATCGAAGTCCATGGGGCGTCCGGTCTCGTGGAAGGTAATCTGACGGTCCGTCAGATCTGTACGGTATCGGAGGGGAGACGGATGAGCATGACCAGAGGAATCCTTGCCTACGGCGCCCACGTGCCGTACCGGCGTCTTGACCGGGCCGAGATTTCATCGGTCATGGGAGCAGGGGGCGGTAGGGGCCATCGTGCCGTCGCCTCCTTTGACGAGGACACCACGACCATGGGTGTGGCGGCGGCCCGCCGGGCGCTGGGTGCGCTTGACAACACAACGCCGGACGCTCTCTGGTTTTCGACGGTCGCTCCGGCATATCTCGACAAGACCAATGCCACGGTGATACACGCCGCCCTCCGGCTCGACTCCACGATCCCCGCATTGGACTTCGGGGGCGCCCAGCGCTCCGCGGTGGGCGCCCTGCGTGCCGCCTTGACCGCTCCGGGCCGGACTCTGGTGGTGGCCTCCGACATCCGGATCGGCCTGCCGACTGGCCCCGAGGACGGCGGGGGCGGCGACGCAGCGACCGCCATCCTCACCGGATCATCGGACGACGGTCCGCTTCTGGCCGAGTACCTCGGCGGGGCCACGTCCACCGGTGAATTTACCGACCGCTGGCGCACTCCGGGGAGCGCCTATTCGCGTACCTGGGAGGACCGTTTCGGCGAGCAGGCCTACCTGCCCCTCGTACGACAGGCCTGGGCTGATGCCCTAGCCGCCACTGATCTCACCGCCGACGACGTAGATGTCGCTGTGATCACCGGGCTACATGGTCGGGCCTCCAAGAAGGCCGCGTCCGGCCTCGGCGTGGCCGTGGCCGACGACCGGGCTGCCACTATTGGCAACGCTGGTGCCGCCCATCCCTCCCTCCTCCTGGCCGACGTGCTGGACGGGGCCGAAGCCGGTGCCGTGGTGGCCCTCGTGGTGCTGGCAGACGGGTGCGAGGTCCTGTTCTTCCGGACCACCGATGCGCTGGCCGCCGGCCGGCCGACCCGATCGGTGGCCGCTCAGGTCGACGACCGTGCCGACGTGGCCTACACCCGCTACCTGGCGTGGCGCGGCTTGCTGGAGATCCAGCCCCCCAACCGGCCCGAACCCAACCGTCCCTCCTCGGCAGCCGCCCTTCGGCGGACCGACTGGAAGCACGGCTTCGTCGGGGCGACCGACCGGACCACCG
The DNA here is from genome assembly GCA_014237715.1 of Acidimicrobiales bacterium. Lineage (GTDB taxonomy): Bacteria > Actinomycetota > Acidimicrobiia > Acidimicrobiales > MedAcidi-G1 > UBA9410. The sequence continues at coordinate 76,890 of JAAZZG010000005.1, read as the reverse complement.
GAATCACCCACCTGCCGCCCAGTCGTATCGGCATCGCCGGCGGGTCGGTCGACGACATGGACCCGGCCCCCATGGCCGATGCCACGGGCACCATCGCCACCTTCACCGTGGACCACCTCGTCTACTCGCAAAGCCCACCGGTGGTGTTCGCGGTGGTCGATTTCGACGGTGGCGGCCGCATGCCCATCGAACTCACCGACGCCGACCCGGCCGAGGTGGCCATTGGCGACCGGGTGGAGATGACGTTCCGTCGGATGTTCACGGCCGATGGAATACACAACTATTTCTGGAAGGCCCATCCCGCTCGGGGCTGACCCGCAGCGGAGAGGAGCGCGCACATGGCATCACACGGCATCTTGGATCGGGTGGCCATCGTCGGGATGGGGTGCACCCCTTTTCGCGAACACTGGGACCGCTCGCTGGACGACCTGCTTATCGAGGCCCACGGCCTCGCCCTGAACTCGGCGGGCATGGTCAAGGACGACGTCGATGCCTACTGGTACGGCACGTCTCAGTCGTCGGCCTCGGGCATCTCGCTGGCCACGCCGCTTCGCCTCGATAACCGTCCGGTCACCCGGGTGGAGAACTACTGCGCCACGGGGTCCGAGGCCCTACGCCAGGCTTGTTACGCCGTGGCGTCGGGCGCCTACGACGTGGCCGTCGCCATCGGCGGCGAGAAGGTCAAGGACGGTGGCTATCAGGGCCTCAACGCCTTCCCGATTCCCACCGACGGGACCAACCGAACCCTCACCGCCGCGGCCATGTTCAGCCTGATGCTGCCCGCCTACGCCGAGCGTTACGGCGTCGACGAGGACAGGCTTCGCTACGTGGTGGCCAAGATCGCCGAGAAGAACCACTTCAACGGAGCCCGTAACGATCTGGCCCAGTTCCGACGGGAAATGTCGGCTGAGGCCATCTGCGAGATGGCCGCGGTGGCCGGCCGCCTGTCAGTGTTCGACTGCGCCGGTGTGGCCGACGGTGCGGCAGCGGCCGTCGTGGTGCCCGCGGGACGGGCGACGGACTACACCGATGCCCCGCTGTACGTGAAGGCGCTCTCGCTGGTGGCCGGTGACGGGTCGGGTCTCGTGGATCCGGCGTTCGACTTCACCACGCTGCCTGAGTGCGTGGCGGCTGCCGACGACGCCTACGCCCAGGCCGGGATCACCGATCCGCGGACCGAGCTGGCCATGGCTGAGGTGCATGACTGCTTCACCCCGACCGAACTAGTGCTCATGGAGGATCTCGGGTTCAGCGAACGAGGCGAGGGCTGGAGCGACGTGCTGGACGGCCGGTTCGCCCTCGACGGGGACCTACCGGTCAACACCGACGGCGGGCTCAAGAGCTTCGGCCATCCGGTGGGGGCGAGTGGGCTTCGCATGCATTACGAGGCGTGGCTCCAGTTGCGGGGTGAGGCGCCCGCCGATCGCCGCGTGACCACGTTGGACACCCGTAGTCGGGCGCTGGTGCACAACCTCGGGGGCTACCCGGGCGAGATGGTGTCCTTCGTGGGCATCTGGGGTACCGAAAGGGACTGATTCCCCGGGGTCAGGGAGCGAGGGCCAGCCAGGCGTCGAGGACGGCCTCGTCGCCGAAGACCTCCAGCGTCGGCTGACGACGACCCCATACCAGCAGGTTCAGGTCCGAAGCCGTGCCACGTGCCGCAGCATCGCCCTTGGCGTGCTCGTGTCCCACCACCAACTGGCCGCCGGCTGACGACAGCAGCCATTCGCCGTCGCCATCGGTGCGGTGTAGGTGGAGGGTCGAGGAGGGATAGTCGCCCACCGGGCCGCTAGGCAGGTGTCGCCACGAGACGTCGAGGATCTCGTCCACGCCGTCGTGGGCCAGGTCGGCGTCAAGCGGATCAGGGTTACCCACGGCGTTCTCGGCGTCCCAGCGGTGGATGTTGTTCTCGTGGGCCATGCGTCGGACCATCCAGCTTGCGGTTCGGCCCTCCTTGGGACACCAGTTCCAGCATGGCGTCGCCGGCTCGACCGAGGCCAGCAGGGCCACCAGGCGGCTAAGCCGGTCACTGGCTGTCGAGGGGTCGTCGGGGTCGGGTCCTGTTGGCTTGTCCGGTGAGGCGGCCTCGATCTGGGCGGCCATGAAGCTCCACACCCCGGCTATGTGGTCGACCAGGCCCGAGGCGTCCCAGTCCGGACAGTGTTCGATTCGGGCGGAAGGGTCCCGTTCGGCGGCGGCTAGCAGGGCCCGCCCTTCGCGTTCGACAGCGGTCAGGAGAGTGTTGTGGTCCATGGGCCGAGTCTCGCCCATCGGACCGGTTCAGTCCTCGTCGGAGTCCGCGGCCTCGTCCTCGTCTGCGGCCTCGTTGGCCAACCCGCCCTCCCGGTCGACCCGTTGGTCCTGGTCGCGCAGGAAGGCCTCCAACTCGGCTGCCAGGTCATCGCCCCGGGGCATCAGGTCCTCGCTCTGGTCGACCTGGGTCTCGAGACGTCGCACGTGGGCGGTGACCTCGCCGTCGCCGGCCACTGCCTGATCGACCCGGACCTGCCATTCCGATGCCGGACCGTCCAGGTCGGCGAATGCGGTGTCCACCCCGCTGACCTGCTCGAAGCGTCGGAGTAGGGCGCGGGTGGCCTTTGGGTTGGGTGAGTCCGGGAGGTAGTAGGGCACCGACACGCGCAGCGAGATGACCGGCACGCCGGCCCGGTCCAGGGTGTCGTGCAGGACGCCGACCACGCCGGTCGGTCCCTGGTAGGAGGGTCGGTCGAGGCCCAGGCGGTCAGCCAGGTTCTGGTTGGTGCTGCTCCCGGTGACCGCCGGGGGGCGGGTGTGGGGCGACATGCCGCTCATCGATCCGAGGGTGACCACCAGCTGGGATCCCGTGCGGGTCGCTGCGGCCCGGAGCGCCTCGGTGAACGTCCGCCACCGAAGGTGAGGCTCTACGCCGGCCACCAGCACCAGGTCCCGTTGGCCCTCCGGGGTACGGACGACCAACACTCGGTTGGATGGCCAGCGGACCCGTCGGGCGCCGCCGTCGTCGAACTCGACGATCGGCCGCGCCTGGGTGAAGTCGAAGAAGGTCTCGGGGTCGACGTCGCCCACTTCGGCGCTGTCCAGGCGTTCGATCAGCCATTCGACGGCTGAGGTAGCCGATCCGGCGGCGTTGAACAGCCCGCGGAATGCCACCACGAGGATCGGGCGGTCCAACTCGTCGAGCAACTGGTCGTCGGCCGTCCAACGTAGTTCGGTCGGGTCGGGTGTCACTGGGACAGGTTCGCAGATGACGGCCTCTGATCAGTGACCGGGTGTCCGCGCTGGGATCGGAGCCCAGTCGGAGCCCGGGAGGTAACGCATGGGACCATCAGCCGGTGCACGATGTCTCCGATCCTTCCCGGCATCGACATCCCTACCGGTGGGTGCTGTTCAGCGGAGTGTGCGGCGTCTACTTCGCCTTCGGGGTGGTAGCCATGTCGATTCCGCCGCTGGTCGGCGAGGTGCGGGCTGATCTCGACCTGAGCCGTGGCGCCATGGGTCTGGCGCTGGGCGCCTGGCAGCTCGTCTACATCGTGAGTGCACCGATCGGCGGGCGTCTTCTAGATCGACTGGGCATCCACCGGGGGGTGCTGCTGGGGGCCTCGGTGGTGGCGATCAGCGGCGTGGCCCGGGCGGCGGCCGGCGGCTTGGGAACGTTCCTGCTGGCCATTGCCCTGTTCGGCATTGGTGGTCCACTCATCTCGGCCGGTGCACCCAAGGCGGTCGGCCTGTGGTTCGGCGAGGAGCGAGAACGCCGGTTGGCCATCGGCACCTACAGCACCATGCCGGCCATTGGTGGCATGGCCACGCTGGTGCTCTCCAACTCGGTGTTCATGCCGCTCACCGGGTCGTGGCGCACCACGGTGCTGATCGAGACGGGCGTCGTCGTGGTGGCCGCCACCGCGTGGTTGGTCGTGTCCAGCCGGGCGCCCGAGGCGCCGATCCGGGTGGCCCCAGCCGACGTGGCCGGTGCGGCGGGTCGACGGGTTCTGCTGGCCGATCCCGAAGTCCGTACTGTGCTGGTTCTCGGTCTCGGTGTGTTTTTCGTGGGTCACGGCCTCGGTGGGTGGATGCCCGAGGCGCTCCGGGAGCACAGCGGGTTCTCGGCCATGGCGGCCGCCAACTGGGCGGCCCTCGGCGGGCTGATAGGCGTACTGGCCTCCCTCCTCGTACCGCGTCGTACCGAGCGGAGTCGGATGCCGAACACCATGGCGGCCATGTTCCTCCTGATCGCCGTTGCCCTCGTGGCCCTGCTGGTCTTACCCACGTCTCTGGATCCGCTGCCGGTGGCCGTCGCGGGGCTGCGGTCGGCACTGGTTCCGCTCATTCTGATCGGACTCATGGAGTCGGAGTCGGTGACTCCGGCCAACACCGGGGTGGCCTACGGGCTGTGGTTCGCGGTGGCCGAGATCGGTGGGTTCGCCGGACCGTTCGTGCTGGGTGCCGTGGCCGACTCGTCAGCAGGTTTCGCCGGGGCGTTCGGACTGGTGGCCGTGGTCTGTGTGGCGCTGCTGGTCCCGACCGCCCGGCTCCGACGATTCAGTGGTCGGCCGGTAGGTTCGGACCCGACCTGATGCCCCGTGATGACTGATTTCGGGAGGGACATGACCAGCAACCATCCGGTGGGTCCGAGGGCCTACGAGGGATTTTCCTACGACGGATTTAGGGGTGAGGTGGGCCGCATCATGTCCACATCGACCCCTGCGTGGACCCAACCGCCCAACGCCCCCGACGGTGCCCCCAACGTGCTTGTGGTCCTGGTCGACGACCTGGGTTTTAGCGATGTCGGCTGCTTCGGTTCGGAGATCGACACGCCGAACGTCGACCGTCTGGCCGACGAGGGCCTTCGGTACGTGAACTTCCACGTCAACCCGATGTGCTCGCCGACCCGGGCGTCGTTGCTGACCGGGCTGAACCACCATCTGGCCGGAGTGGGCACGGTCTGCCACATGGAGCCCGGCTTCCCCGGGTACGCGGCGTCTATCCGCAGCGATGCGGTAACCATGGGAGAGGTGCTGCGCGACGCAGGCTGGTCGAGCCTCATGGTCGGCAAGTGGCACCTCTGCCCAGACAGCCAACTCACCGAGGCCGGCCCGAAGGACGGGTGGCCGCTCCAGACCGGGTTCGACCGCTTCTACGGAATCCTCGACGGGTTCACGAACTTCCATCAGCCGCATCGCCTCTACGAGGACAACCACGCGCTGGACGTCGACGACTTCCCCGACGACTACTACTTCACCGACGATCTCACCGACCGGGCGCTGAACATGGTCGGCGAGGTCCGCGACGGGCACCCCACGAAGCCGTGGTTCCTCTACTTCTCCCACGGCGCCGTTCACGCCCCGCTGCAGGCTCGACCCGGCGACCTAGAGAAGTACCGAGGCCGGTACGAGGCCGGCTGGGACGAGGTGCGACGACTCCGCTTCGACCGACAAAAAGCCATGGGCATCTTCGATGACGACGTCGTGCTGCCTCCCCGAAACACCGAGGAGAACTACGCGGTCCGGGCATGGGACGATCTGACGGTCACCGAGAAGGAGGTCTTCGCCCGGTACCAGGAGGTGTTCGCCGCCATGGTCGACAACGTCGATCAGAACCTCGGGCGCCTCCGTGACGGACTGGAAGCCATGGGGGAGTGGGACAACACCGTGGTGGTGTTCACGTCGGACAACGGCGGCAGCCGGGAGGGTCTAGACAACGGCACGTCCGCCTACTTCCGGACCCTCCTCGGCCAGACCCGACCCAACCCCCTGGATTCGGTGGAACTGGACCATTCCCGCATGGACCTGCTAGGTGGCCCGCAGGCCCTGGCCCACTACCCGTCGGGTTGGGCCATGGTGTCGGGAACCCCGTTCCGGCTCTACAAGATCAACACCCACCAGGGTGGCCACCAGGTGCCGTTCATCATCTCGAAGGGCGCTGGCCTGGCTGGCGCCGGTGGGATCCGTCGCCAGTACCAGCACGTCACCGATCTGCTGCCCACCGTGCTGGACCTGGTCGGGGTGGCCATGCCCACCACGAAGCACGGGGCACGGGTTCCGCCGGCCGCCGGTTCCAGTTTCGCGGGATCCCTGGATGATCCCGGGGTCGACAGCACCCACCCCGAGCAGTACTACGAGCAGATGGGGCACCGGGGCTTCTACCGGGACGGCTGGTCCGCGGTGACGTGCCGTCAGGTCCGAACCCCGTTCTCGACCGAGCAGTGGGAGCTCCACCACTTGGACGAGGATCCCACCGAGTCACGGGATCTGGCCGACGAGCATCCCGAGAAGCTGGCCGAGCTAGTGGCCGCCTGGGAGGACGCGGCATGGGCCAACCAGGTGTTTCCTCTCGACGAGGGAAACAACGTCAAGAACCTGATGCGACCCCCATGGGACGCCGACACCGTGGTCGAGACGACCTTCAGGCCGGGCAGACCGACGACGGAGCGGTACCGGTCCCTCGCCCTCATCAACTTCCGGTCCTTCGAGGTCGAGGTGTCGTTGGACTTTGCGACGGGCGACCGGGGCACGTTGGTGGCCCACGGTGATCAGGGCGGCGGGTACGCCCTCTACGTGGTTGACGACCAGCTGATGTTGGCGTGGAACGGCTACGGCTCGATGGCTGAAGTAGACGGTGGATTGCTCACTGCTGGAGCGGCCTCCGTGGTGCTGGCCGTGGAGGCATTGGGCGACCTGAAGCTCGACGTTGAGTTGCGGGTCGACGGTGAGGTAGTGGGTGGTGCCCGTGACCTTCCGGTGCTGACCGCCATGGCCCCCTTCCAGGGCATCGACGTGGGCATCGACCGGAAGTCGCCGGTCTCGTGGGCCATCCGGGAACGATTCGGAACCTTCGCCTGGACGGGCTCGCTCGACGGCGTGACCTACCGTCCCGGAGAGGAGGCACCCGATGCGGGTGCCCGCTGGCTGGACGTCCTGCGCGAGGCCGGCACCAAGTTCGAATAGCCCGGCGAGGCCGGGGATGGGAGGATCGGTCATGGGCATGGATCTTCGGGATCTGGTGGATCCCGCCCACACCGCCCTGTGCGTGGTCGAGTGCCAGAACGGTGTGGTGGGCGAGGCGTCAAACATGCCCGCGGTGGCTGATGCGGTGGCTGCCTCCGGGCTCCTGCCCCGTCTGGCGGTCCTGGCCGGTGCTGCCCGATCGGCGGGGGTACGAGTCGTGCACTGCACCTTCCACGCCCACCCCGACCTGTGGGGTGGCAACCGGAACTCCCGCCTGTTCGCCGCTGGTCGTCGGGCCGAGGTGCAGCAGTACGTGGGCACCGAGGCGGTCGAGCCGGCTGCTGAGATCGGTTTCGTCGAGGGGGTCGACGTCATCGTGCCCCGGTTCCACGGGCTGTCGCCGGTGGCCGGCACCGGGTTGGCACCCATGCTCGGAAACGAGGGCGTGACGACCGTGGTGGTGGTTGGAGTGAGCCTCAACGTGGCCATCCCCAACGCGGTGTTCGACCTGGTCAACGAAGGCTTCCAGGTGGTGGTCCCGGCCGACGGGTCAGTGGCCACGATGCCCGGCTACGGCGAACAGGTGCTGGAGCACACATTGGCTTACATCTCGACGCTGACCGACGTGGCCACCCTCGTTGAGGCGTGGTTGTAGCCGGGGCTGGAGGTTGGTTCCCGGGTTTTGGTTATCGGACCTCAGGTCGTCTGGTTGTCCGGCGGGTCCGTAGGCCCACGGCGAGCGAGAGCAGGATCCCCACCAGCACGCCCTGTTCAACTCGAGGGGCCAACGCCAACGTGGCGAAGAAGGTGGACCACGCCACCAGGGCAGCGGCCGGTGATCGACGGACCATGGAGACGAGGGCCACCGGTCGGACGAGCCCCACCACCGCGGCGATCACCACTCCACCGAGGGTGGCCTGGGGTAGCGGAGCGAGCACGTCGGCGAACGGCAGGAAGGCCAGCACGGCGGCCCCGGTGACCAGACCCGACCACCTCGTCTGTGCCCCAGTCAGGCGGTTCAGCGACGAGCGGCTGAACGATCCGCCCACCGGGAAGGCGCCGGACACCGCTGCAGCCACGTTGGCCACGCCCTGACTCACGAACTCCCGATCGGCGCTCCACCGCTGTCCATCCTCTTCGGCGAACACCCGGGCAATGGACGCCGGCTCGGCGTAGCCGACTAGCGCGATGAGCACGCCGCCGACAAGGAGGGTGCCGGTGGATCCCCAAGGAAGGTCCAGCGAGAGGTCGGGCAGCCCGGTCGGCACCTGGCCGACCACCGGTCCGGCGTAGTCGACGATCCGACTGATCACCACTCCTCCGACGACGGCCAGCAGGGCGCCGGGGAACAGGCGGTGGATGACCTGTCGACCGGCCAGTACCAGCAGCACGGTGATCGCGGCGATCACCACCGAGGCAACCTCCCATTGGTCGACGTGGCCCAACGACCAGCCGGCCCGCCACAGCACGCCGCCGGCGGGGGCGGCCGCCCCGAGTGCCTTGGGGAGCTGCGAGGCGAGGATGAGGATGGCGGCCGCCGAGGTGAACCCGGTGACGACGGGATCACGCATGAGGTACGTCACCACCCCGAGTCGGAATACTCCGAGGAGTAGCCGGGATACCCCGACCAGCAGGGCGAGCAGGGCGGCCATGGCCACGTAGTCGGGAGTGCCGACCTCGGCCAGACCAGCCAGGGCACCAAAGGTCAAGAGGCTAGTCAGGGCCACCGGACCGGTCTGCAGGTACGGCGACGAGGCGAAGAAGGCAGCCATTATGGGCGGCAGAGCCGAGGCGAACAGGCCGAGATGGGATGGCAGGCCGGCCAGTTCTGCGTACGCCATGGACTGGGGGACCAGCACCATGGCCACGCTCAGTCCGGCCAGCAGGTCGGCCGGCACGGGCCTCGACGGTGGTTTGGCCAGTGATTCGGCCCGGTCGGCGGTCTGGTCGTCGGACATCGGTCCGACCCTAGGATCGGCGGGTGGGCCGCGGAGGATCGGAGCAGGGGTCAGCCGGCCCGCACCGTGACGAGATTCCCACCGATGACGTGCCGATCCGATCGGCGGCCACCGTGGTGCTGCTCGACGACCGCCCCGATCTGCACGTGCTCGCGCTGCGTCGTACCGACGCCTCGACGTTCGTGGCCGGGTACACGTTGTTCCCCGGGGGAGCGGTGGACGACGGCGACCACGATGCCCGGTGGGGGGACCTGTCCTCGGGTGCTGTGGGAGCACTGCCAGGCATGGACGATCCCCTCTCGTACCGGATCGCCGTGGTGCGCGAGACGATCGAGGAGATCGGGGTGGCCGTCGGCATCGCCGACGAGGAAGTGGCTGCCGATCTGGTGGCCCGCCGCCACGACCTGGAGTCGGGTGCGGTGTCGCTGGCCGACCTCGTCTCCGCGGCGGGTGCCCACTTGGACCTGTCGGGCATCCATCCGGTCGCCCGCTGGGTGACGCCCATGCCCAGCATCAAACGCTATGACACGGCGTTCTTCGTGGCCCGGGTGCCGGCCGGGTCCCGACCTGTGGTCGATGGCCGTGAGGCCGTACACGCCGAGTGGTGCCGACCGGCCGACGCGCTGGAGCGTTGGGAGGCGGGCGAACTCACGATGATCAGTCCGACGATCGCTATGTTCCAACGCTTGGCCTCTTGGCGGACGGTCGACGAGGTGCTGGCGGCCACGACTGATGCACCCGTTCGACACGTCCGGATACTCGACGATTCGACCACCCCGGTCCGCTTCGAGGGCGATGACGACTATGACGCTCTGGGTACGAGGGCGACGCTCGGCTGGGTGTGGCTGCCGGCCGGCCCTCTGGGGGGATAGGCCCCGTAGCCTGAATCCATGGCCGCACCCTCTTACGTCCCACAGCCCGTCGTCCGGCCTACCAGTTGGGCCTATTCGGGACCGCGCCGTCGCCTAGGTGCGTGGCACGCCGATCGACCGGGTGAGGTCGTGGGTGGTCAACCGCGTGGTGAGCGTCTGGGCAACCCGGGCCCCGATCAGGGCTACGCCCTTCGTCTGGCCCGGGGCTTCACGGCCCGCCTCCAGCTGGGTTACGGCGAGCGTGCCGCTGACGTGGTCGTCGGTTGCGTGGGCGTCGCGCTGAAGCGGGCCGCGCTGTTCGGTCGTGCCCCCATGGTCGGTGATCTCGAGCTGGCCTTCTCGATCTTCGGGTTCCTTGACGAGGCGCCCACCGGCGACCAGCTCGACGAACGACGGAGCCTGTTCGCCGAGGTATCGCACCACCACCACTACACCGAGGTCCGGCGGATCGCCGACCGAGTGCCTGAGAGTGTGCTGTGGCTAGGCGCGGCCGCCGCCCGCGATGCCTTCACCGTCTGAACCGGTCCGGCCGGATCCCATCCGGCCCGACCGCAACCGGGTCCTCGACTCGGTCCTGCCAGTTGCCCTGTTCATCGGACTGGAACGTGCCTGGGGGCTAGCTGCCGGGGTGGCCGGCGCCACGCTGTGGAGCATCAAGGTCGTGTTGGGTCGTCGCCGTCGTGGCGAGGAGGTCGGTCGCTACCTGCCGATCCTCGTGGCCTATCTGGCGGTGCGGGCCATTGTCGGCATTGCCACGGATTCCGATGCCGTGTACTTCGGCATCGGGATCGGCACCAAGGCAGCCGTCGGGTTAGCACTCGTCGGCACCGTGGTGGTCGGTCGTCCGTTCTTGGTCCGCTACGCCCATCTGGCGGTGCCCTTCGACCGGGCCACCCGGGAGCACCCCCGCTACCAGCAGGTCATGGGCCATCTCACCGTCGGGCTGGGTTGCTACCAGTTCTTGACGTCGGCCTGGGACATCTGGCTGTTCAACCAGACGTCGGCTAGTGGCTACGTGCTGATCCGGTTCCTCGTGGGATGGCCGATTGGGACGCTGGCCAGCATGGCCGCCATCTTCTGGGCCGATCGGGCCCTTCGACGGGTGCCCGGCTACCCGGGAATCCTCGACCTGCTGGCTCCGCCCGAGGATGCCGACGAGGAGGAAGACGCATGACTGACGGAGCGCTTCGTGGCATGGGGGTACTGGTCACGGGTGGTGGCACGGGTATCGGGCGGGCTTGTGCCGAGGCGCTGGCTGCCGACGGAGCCGTCGTCACCATCTGTGGGCGGACTGAGGATCGCCTCGTTGACGCCGTCGACCAGATTCGCACCGGTCATGGGGGAAGCGTGCATCACGTGGTGGCCGACGTGACCTCCGAGGATGACGTACGTGCGGCAGTGTCGGCTGCGGCCGCCAATGCCGGGAGTCTCCGGGGCGTGGTGGCTAACGCCGGGGGCGGCGGCGGACTACGCCCACTCCACCTCCAGGAAGTCGACGGCTTCGAGGCCGTGCTCCGACTCAACGTGGTCGGCACCATGCTTTGTCTGAAGCACGCAGTTCCCGAGATGGTGGAAGCTGGGGGCGGATCGTTCGTTGGGATGTCGTCGATCGCTGGACACGTCACTCATCCACACTTCGGCGCCTATCCGGTAGCCAAGGCGGGGATCGAGGAGCTGATGCGTAATGCAGCCGACGAGTTCGGAGCGTCGGGGGTGCGATGCAACGCCATCCGGCCCGGGTTCATCGCCACCGAACTCATGGACTTCGTACCCCGTGACAGCGAGGTCTTCGCCTCCTACGTTCGCAACACGCCCTTGGCCCCAACGTTGACGACCGGGGTAGGGGAGCCGTCCGATGTGGGAGCCCTGGCCCGATTCCTGATCGGCCCCGAGTCGCGGTGGATCACCGGGACGGCCATCAACGTCGACGGCGGGCAGGGCCTGCGTGCCGGGCCCGACTTCTCGTCGTTTCTCGCCGCGATGGGTGATGATGTCTTGCGCGGCCATCGACCGGCTGACTGATTCGCAGGAGCCTTCTGCTCGGAAGCGAGCTGGGTCAGGCGGGCATCAGTTCGAGATGGGCTTCGCTCATCCCGTAGACGAACGAGTTGGGCATCTCGACGGGAGTGGTACCCGGGGCGATGCGGATCTCGGCCACCCGGGCTACGAACTCCTCGAAGAACGAGCGGATCTCCAGGCGGGCTAGAGCGGCGCCCAGACAGAAGTGGGTGCCGAAGCCGAAGGCAATGTGGTGGTTCGGGTCCCGGGTCACGTCGAACGTCTCCGGGTCGTCGAAGTGAGCTGGGTCGCGATTGGCCGACGAGTACATGAGGACCAGCTGGTCGCCGGCCCGGATGTTGTGGCCGTGCATCTCCACGTCAGTGGTCGCCACCCGGCACATGTTGTGGATGGGCGTCACCCATCGGATGAACTCCTCCACGGCAATGGTCAGGTCGGCACCGTCACTTAGCAAGGCCCACTGGTCGGGGCGGCCGGCCAACTCGACGAGCGTGCGGGCAATGACCGTCCGGGTGGTCTCGGCGCCGCCGTCCAACAGCAGCAGGCAGTCCGGGATGATTTCGTTGAGGCCAAAGGCGTGGCCGCCCATGGCCTCGGGCCCCTGGCGTTCCCGATCGATCCAGACCGACATGACGTCGTCCATCGGGCAGCCTTCGATGATCGCCGGCTGCTTTGCCTCGTAGAGCTCGGCACACGCCCCGGCGAACTCCATGGCGGCTACGACGCCGGCCTCGTCGTGGTAGCCGGGGCCGCCGCCCAGGGCGATGGTGCGTTCGGACCACTCCTGGAGCTTGGGCCACATCTCGGGTCCGAAGCCCAGTAGCAGACCGATCATCTGGGCGGGGAGTGGCGCGGCTAACTCGTTGATGGCCTCCACCCGGCAGGTGCCGTCCGCGGTGGGATCGGCGAGGGCGCCGTCGATCAGCGCGGTGACGGTTTCGCGTACGTGGTCTTCCCAGCGGCTGACGGCCCGGGGGGTGAAGCGGCGCGACACCACGTTTCGGCGCAGCATGTGGTGGGGGTCGTCCAGGCCGATGATCGATCGGTCGGCGGGAATGTTGGGTCGGTAGCCCCTGGAGCCGTCGCCCGCGTTGGAGAAGGTGGCCTTGTCGCGTTCGATGGCCACGATGTCGTCGTAGCGCGACACGCCCCACAGGCCGTTGGTTTCGTCGCGGTAGAGCGGATCCTCGTCGCGGAGCCGAGCGTAGGTGGGGTACGGGTCGGTGACGTAGAAGTCGCCGTCCAGCAGGTCGATGCCCATGGTCGGACCCTACGGTCGGGTACGTGGCGGCTCGGGGTCGGGGCGCAGGGAACCATCAGCCGAGATGGTCTGATGAGAAGAATGGACGAGGAGGCGCGGTGCGAGGAGTACGGACGGTCGGCGGGGTATTCGAGTTGGTGGAGGTGCCTGAGCCTGAGGGCGACGGCGTGCTGGTCGAAGTGGCCTCGGCCGGTATCTGTGGATCGGACCTCCATATGGCGGGCTTCGGCCTGCCCACCACGTTCGGCCACGAGGTGGCGGGACGGACCGCCGACGGCACCGCGGTGGCTGTTCGACCTACCCGGACCTGTGGAACCTGCGATCGATGTCTAGTCGGTGAGGTTCAGCAGTGCCGCGATATGGCGCTCTACGGGCTGGCTGTCGACGGTGGTATGGCCGACCGGGTGATCGTTGATTCGTCGTGCGTAGTGGCGCTACCCGAGGGGCTCTCGGTGGCCGATGCCTGCCTGGTCGAGCCGGTGGCTGTGTCGGTCCACGCGGTGGCCACCGCGGGCATCGTGACCGGGCATCGGGTGCTGGTCGTCGGGGGCGGGACAGTGGGACTGACTGCGGTGGCTGCGGCCCGGGCCGTGGGTGCCGACGTCGACGTCTCAGCCCGTCACCCCCATCAGCAGGCGGCCGCCGAACGTCTGGGGGCGGGCACGGAGGCATTGGGGGAGTACGACGTGGTGGTGGAAGCAGCGGGTACCGAGGGTGCGTTGGTCACGGCCATCGACCACGCCCGGCCCGGGGGAACCGTGTCGCTGCCCGGCGTCTACTGGGACGGTCTGGCGCTACCCAACGTGATGACCATGTTCCTCAAGGAGGTCCGCCTGGTGCCGTCGTCCATGTACGGCTGCGCCCGTGGGGTGCACGCCCATGGAGCGTCGGGTCCGGGAGCCGACCCGGGGCCTGATGCCGACCCGGTCGGCGAGTTGCGTGTGGCGGCGCGCCTGCTGGTCGAGGTGCCCGACCTGGCGGCTGCCGTGGTGACCCACCGGTTCGGTCTGGACGAGGCCGCCGAGGCATTTCGGGTGGCCGCCGATCGTTCCGCCGGCGCCATCAAGGTGGTCCTGGAGCCCTAGGAGTGGTTCCTAGGTGTGGTCGTCAGGCAAGAGTCATGGACGGCAGCGGGAACCGGCTGTCGCGGGCGAACAGGGCCCGCACCATGGGTTCGAAGTCCTCGAGCGCCATGGTGTCGTGGTTCCGCTCGAAGCAGTTCTGGTCGTAGTTGGCGCAGAACGCAGCGCAGTCGTCGAACCACTGGTGGTCCCGGAACTGCTCCCGGGCGTCAGGGTCGGCGTCCAGATGGTGGAAGTAGTAGTACCCCTGGAACACACCGTGGTGCCGGATGATCCAGTGCGTCCGGTCGGCGACGTAGGGCCGGATTATGTCGGCGGCCACCGCGCTGTGGTTCTCCGGCGCGATGGGGTCGCCGACGTCGTGGAGCAGGGCGGCCACCACCATTTCGTCGTCCTCGCCGTTGCGTAACGCCCGGGTGGCACTCTGCAGACTGTGCTGGAACCGGTCTACCGGGTAGCCCAGTAGCGGGCCGGCCATGGCCTTGAGCGTGCCCAAGACGTGGTCGGCTAGGTGCTCGGCCTTGTGGGCGGCAAGTTCGCGCCCGATAAGGACGTAGTCCTCGGGTGTGCCGTCCACCATGTGTTCAAAGCTCACGGTCTCCATAGCCGCGCAGTCTGGCAGGTGATCGATGAAGCGGGGCGAGATTGGTGGGTGCCCGGGTGGAGGCGATCGTGTCAGCCGTCCGCCAGTTGGAGCCTCGGCGGGGGTGGGGGCTGGTCGGAATGGCCTTCCGGGGCCGGGCCGCGACCGTTGCCGGGGCGAGGCGCCTGAGCCCGCAACGCCTGTCTGTGGACTTGTGCCTACGCCGGATAACCGAGTCATCGTCACGAGCGGTGACGCCAAGGTCATCTCGCCCTGAGCGGGGGATCGTCATCCACTCCCGACGTCGGGGCCGGCTGGCTAGCCTCGCCGCCGTGTCCGCTTCCGCTGCCCTGACCGTGTCCGGGCTGGGCAGGTCCTATGGCGACGTCCGAGCCGTTGACGGCCTGTCGTTCCAGGTGGAACCCGGCGAGGTGTTTGCCCTGTTGGGGCCGAACGGTGCCGGCAAGTCGACCACCGTAGAGATCCTCGAGGGGCACCGATCCAGGGACACCGGCACCGTGGAGGTCCTGGGGCATGATCCGGGTGCGTCCTCTGCGGCCTTTCGGGACCGGATCGGCATCGTCCTCCAGGAGGTCGGCATCGAGCGTGAACTGACTGTCCGCGAGGCGCTGGTGCACTACGGAGCCTGCTACTCGCGGCGCCGTCCGGTCGACGAGGTGCTGGAGTTGGTGGGTCTTCACGGACTAGGCGACCGACGCACCCACCGCTTGTCGGGTGGCCAGAAGCGACGGATCGACCTGGCGCTGGGAATCATCGGCGACCCGGACGTGTTGTTTCTCGACGAGCCGACCACCGGGTTTGACCCGTCGGCCCGCCGACAGGCTTGGGAGATGGTCGACGGACTGCGGGCGTTGGGTACCACGATCGTGTTGACCAGTCACTACATGGACGAGGTCCAGGCGTTGGCCGACCGGGTGCTGGTCATCGCCGGCGGTCGGGCGGTTGCCGAGGGCACGCCTGACGAGTTGCGCGGCTCGATGGACCGCGAGACGGCCATCCGGGCCCGGTTCCCACTGGAGGCCGACGGCACGGTTGACGACCTGCTGGGCCGGCTGTCGGGGCGGGCCACCGTGCGTGGCGGTCGCCTCGAGGTACGAACCGAACAGCCCACCGCCGACCTGCACCGGCTCACCGCATGGGCCATGGAACGAAAACTGGAGCTGGCTGACCTGGAGGTTGTCCGGCCCACGCTCGAGGACGTCTACCTGGATCTGGTCGGTGGGGACGGAGAGGTCGATGTCGGAGCTGGAGATCATGGCTGACCGGCCGGGACGGTTACCGTCGCCGCTAGGCCTGCTGGTCCACCAGATTGGCTACCAGAACCGGGTGTTTCGCCGGGTGCCCATCTCGGCGTTCTTCACCCTGGCCTTCCCGCTTATGTTCCTGCTTTTGTTCGCGGCGATCTCCGGCGACATCTTCATCGGTGGGGGTCATGAGGTCTCTGCGGCCCAGTTCTACGTGCCGGGCCTGGCCGTGTTCACCGCTGCGTCGGCCACCTACACCAACATCGGTATCTCGACGGCCATCACCCGTGATGAGGGGATCCTGCGACGTGTCCGCGGTACCCCGCTGCCCAGGTGGGTGTACCTCGGCGGAGTCGTCGGTTCGGGCGTGAGCATCGCCGCGTTCGGTGTGCTCCTCATGCTGGTGGTCGGAATGATCGTCTACGGCGTGGAGGTCGACCTCGATCGGGCCCTTCCGGCGGTTATCACCTTCGTGGTCGGTACAGCCTCGTTCGCCATGCTGGGTCTGGCTCTGGCCGCTGTCGCCCCGTCGGGTCAGAGTTCGCCGGCGTTGGCTCAGGCCACCATGCTGCCGATGGCCTTCGTGTCGGAAGTGTTCTTTCCTCTGGGTGACGATCCGGTCCGGTGGTTGCAGGTGGTTGGCGACGTGCTTCCGCTCAAGGCCTTCGTCGAGGCCTTTTTCACCCCCTTCGATCCGTACCACAGTGGTTCGGGGTGGGAACCGGCGCTGTTGCTGCGGATGGCCTGCTGGGGAGTGTTCGGCGCCCTGGTGGCCGCCCGACGGTTCCGGTGGGAGCCCTCGGTGGGTTCCGGCCGGTCGCGCCGATCTGAGGCCGCCGGCGTCTAGTCCGCAGGTTGGAAGCCGAGCGCCCCGAGGAGCCCGTCGAGACCCTCGAGATCCGCCGGATCGTCGACGTCGAAGGCCAGGTCGGGGTCGTGCAGGCTCCTCCACGGCAACCCCAGTCGTTCGGCCTCGGCCACGTGCGCGGCGTACGAGCCCGGTCCGTACGCGAATCGGAATCCGGCATCGGTGGGCACCGAGAGCACCGGGGTGCCATCGAGGTTCCGGTCGGGCACCAGAGTGATGCCCTGGGTGGCCGCACAGTGGTCCAGTCGGGTGGCCCGGGGAAGGTCGGCGTGGGCGATCACGACCTGCGACACACCGTCGGCGGCCAGGGCAGCCACGCCGGCCTCCACGGCCCGGTTCAGGCCCGGCCCGTGGACCCGGATCACGGCGGCGCCCACCGAGCGGGCCCAGGCGTCGACCCCGTCGTCGTCGCAGACCACGGTCACTGGGAGGGGGGCCGCCGCGGCGACCACGGTGGACGCCATGGTTCGGGCCAGATCGGCACGACCATCAGCGTCGACCGCTCCGGCAAGACGGCCCTTAGCGTCGGCGAAGGCCTTCATGGGGATCAGTACGCCGATGGGTCCGGACATCGCGACACCCTAGGGTGACGCCATGACGCCCTCGTCTCCGGCCGACGCGCCCGGCCTCGAGCCCGTGGCTCGGTCCGTGGAGAGGGTGGTCGTTATTGGTGCCGGGTCCTGGGGGACCACGGTGGCTGCCCTCTTGGCGCCCGTCGTGTCGACCGTGCTCTGGTCGAGACGATCGGAGGTGGCCGCCGACGTGGCCGCCGGGCGGGGAAACCGCCGCTACCTCGAGGGCCACGATCTGCCTCGTGAGTTGGAGGCCACTGACGACCTGCTCGGCGCAGTGTCGGGCGCTGATCTGGTGGTGGCCGGCGTGCCCACCCACGGCTTCCGGTCCACCCTCGTCAGCGCGGCGCCCGCCCTCGGCGCGGACGTGCCGGTGATCAGTCTGGCCAAGGGCTTCGAGCAGGGAACCGGTCTGCGTATGACCCAGGTGGCCGCCGAGGTGCTGCCCGGCCGACCGGTCGGAGTGCTGACCGGGCCGAACCTGGCCCGGGAAATTCTCGAGGGACGGTCTGCGGCCACCGTGGTGGCCGCCACCGATCCGTCGGCTGCCCTGGCTCTCCAGGGTCTGCTGGCCTCGGACCGTTTGCGGGTCTACACCAACGACGATCTGGTGGGTTGTGAGATCGGTGGCGCGGTTAAGAACGTGATCGCACTGGCGGCTGGCATGGCCGAGGGGCTCGACACCGGCGACAACGCCCGGGCCGCTCTCATCACCCGGGGCCTGGCCGAGATGAGCCGACTGGGGGTGGCCCTCGGAGCCGACTTCCAGACGTTGGCCGGTCTGGCTGGGATGGGTGACGCCCTGGCCACCTGCATGAGCGGCCAGAGTCGCAACCGGTGGGTCGGCGAGCAGGTGGGTCGAGGCATGCCGCCCGACGAGGTACTGGCCGGCATGGATCAGGTGGCCGAGGGCGTCCGGGCGGCCGGAGTGGCCTGTCAACTGGCTGTCGGGGTCGACGTCGAGGTTCCGATCGCCGAGGGTGTCCGCAGCGTGTTCGAGGAGGGCCGCTCGCCGGTCGAGGTTTGGGCGAACCTGATGGCCCGCCGACCGGCCGCCGAGGTCGAACTACCCGAGAACGGGGGCGCGGACTCCTGATGGCCGGTCCTCCCGGGGCGGGCTTCTGCTCTCGTCTGGCGTTCTGGCGCGCTCGGCCCGCTGATGGGTCACCCGTGCTGGCCGGAACGCGGGTTGGCACGTGGGACGGCCCGTTGGCGGTTGTTGATTCTCGGGCCACGGTCTGGCCCCTCGGTGATGGGGATGGCAACGGGTGTCAGGTCGAATGGTGGATCGGAGCGGATGACCGTTGGTACGCCCCGGGGGTGGAGGCCGCGGTCCGTCAGGTCAGGCCCGGAACGGCACCGGTACTGGAGACCCGGATGCGGGTGTCGGGTGGAGACATCGTGGCCACCACGTGGGCTGCCCAAGCCGATGGCTCAGCTGGACCGGCGGTGGTCGTGGAACTGAGCAATGAGACGCCGGTGCCGGTGGCAGTGGCGGTCACCGTCCAGGCCGCGGCGGGTGGCCGGATCCGACGGCTGGCTGTGGACGGTCGTCGACTCATGGCCGACGGAGCCACCGCTGTGGTGGTCGACCGGGATCCGGGCCGTTTCTCACTGGTGGACGCCGGCGGGGACTTGTGGGCCGAGGTCACCGGAGGCCGGGCGGTCGAACAGGCGCCGGACCCGGTCCGCTGTCGGATCGGCGCGGCGGCCGGTGCCCTCGTCGTTCCCCTCCCGCATCGGACGGCGTTGCGGTTCGCGGTGCCGGCCGGTGATCTGGTGGACAACCCGTCGGCCGTTCTGCCGGCTGTCGAGCGGGTGGTCGCCGGCTGGGCGTCTCGACTGGAGGTGGCGGCCACCGTTGATGTTCCCGAGGGCGCTGACGCTCACCGGGCCCTGGTGGACCTTCTGCTGGCCGAACCGTCGGCCTCCGTGGTCGTCGAGTTGGCCCGTTGGGGATTCGGCAAGGAGGCGGCCCAACGGCTGCAGTCGGGTTGGACCGGTTCGGGCGCCGGCCGACTTCGTGCCGCTGCCGCCCTGTGGGATCTGACCCGTGATCCGGCGTTGTTCACACGGGCGCTGGTTGGGGCACCGCTTGCCGATGGGTTGGACGGGATTATCCGGGCCGGCGGAGACGGCCCGGAAGCCCGCCGGGCCGTAGGGGTCCTCGCCGGGCTGTTCGAGGTGCTCGGTGACTACACGGCCGCTGCCGATGCTGCCTCTCTCGGCGAGATGACGTCCCCGGTCGAGGACGCCCCACTAGCGGTCGATACGGGTCCGGCCGCTGAGCTCCGGATGCTCGCTGACCGCCTGGTGTGCCGGACTACAGACGGTCTAGACCTGTTGGTGGACCTGCCCGACGCCTGGTTGGGCCAGCCTGTCGAGGTCCGTGGTCTGGCCACCCCGGTCGGTCGACTGGGGTTCGCCGTGCGGTGGCACGGGGAACGTCCGGCCCTCCTGTGGGAGCTCGAGGCCCACCCGTTCCCGGGCCCCGAAGTCGGTCCGGTGGTCCTCCGGGTGCCGGGTCTGGATCGGGCGTTCTCTAGCACCGGCGCCACCGGAGAGGCGTTGCTGGCCGCGCCGGCCGGCCGGATTCCTCCCCGGACCAGCATTCCTGCCGAGGGTGGTTCGTTCACCTGATTCTACGACTTCGCATTCTCGGGCTCATGGGGCCGGTCTCATAGGGTCAGGGCATGACCGGACGGACCCGAATGCGCGCCGCGTTGCGGGGGAAGGCCCCCGGCCTGAAGGCCGAGCAGGAGCTGTGGACCGACGGCCACGCCGTGGTAGCCGGCATGGACGAGGTGGGCAAGGGCTCATGGGCCGGCCCGCTGACCGTGGGGGCCGTCGTTGTCAACACGGACCGCCGCATCACCGGGGTCCGTGATTCCAAGATGCTTACCGAGCCGGAACGCGAACTACTCATGGATCGCATCACCGGATGGGCCACCGCCTGGTCGGTCGGTCACGCCAGTAACGACGAGTGCGATGATCTGGGGATGTCGGCTGCCCAACGCCTGGCGGCCCGGCGGGCCTTGGAGACCCTCGGCGTCGAGGTCGACCGGGTGCTTCTGGACGGCAACTGGGATTTTGTAGGTGGAGGACGGGCCCGGACCATCGTGAGGGGTGACGCCACCAGCCTTTCGATCGCCGCGGCCTCCGTGGTGGCCAAGGTCACCCGGGATCGGATCATGCGGGGTGCCGAGGTCCGCTTCCCGGGCTACGGGTTCGCTACGTCCAAGGGCTATCCCAGTCCCGTCCATCGCGAGGCCCTGGCCGAACGGGGCGCCACGATGTTCCATCGTCGGTCCTGGTCGTTCATGGACGGTCTGCCCGAGGTGGGCGAACCGGCCCGGGGTCGGGCCGGGGTGGCCCGTCTGTTCTGACCGCCGGTACCGTTTTGGCCATGCGTGGAACCGTGCGACTCCTCTGGTTGGCCTTGGCGTGGACGGCCATCGTCTGGGTGGGCCGTATCCGCAACGTGGTCGGCGACGACGAGTTGACCGCCGGGGCTCGAACCTGGCAGATCGTGGTGGCCCTGATCTTCCTCGTGCTGGGAGCTCTGGTGGCCACCGTGCCCCTAGGGCTCTGGCACCGCCGCCCGCTCGGGTCGACCCGTCTGGTGGCGATGTTCTGCCTGTGGACCATCGTCTTTTGGACGGTGCGCGGTGGCGGCATGGTGTTCGGTGACCATGAGGTCGGCTTCAAGGTGGTTCACACCGTGCTGGCCCTGGTTTCCATCGCTCTGGCTGGCGTCCTCTACCGGGCGGACCGGGACCTGGTTGGGGAGCCGTCCGCCGACCCTGTGATGGGCGTCGACCGCTAGCCTGCCCATCCATGGGTCAGCCGATCACTGTCGTTGTCAAGCCATCGTCCCGAGTCGGGGTCGTTCGGTACGAGACCAACCGTGCCCTCACCGGTATGGGTCACGAGCGCTTCCGTGCCGGCGACGAGATTTCCGGAGGCACTCCCACCGATGAGTTGGCCCGCCGGCTGTTCGCCCGCGGCGGCATCGCTGGCGTGCACGTGAACGGCAACGTCGTGACGGTCGAGTTCGCCGACGCAGGCGCCGACGGTGTCGAGGACATCATCGCCGGCCTCTACCTGTACTGGGTGGAGGGTGTCGAGGTGCCGAGTGACGACGAGTTGACCGCCGCCGTGGGCTGATCCAGCCCGTTGAGATCTGACATGGGGCACGTCTCGAGCCTCGAAATGCACGATCCCGCCGGTCTGGGGTTCGATCCTGACCGGCTACAGCGGGTGGCTGACTTCGCTGGCGCCTTCGTCGATGACGGTCGCATGGTCGGCACCGACGTGCTGGTTGCCCGCCACGGGCAAGTGGTGCTGCGATCCACGGCCGGTCTGGCTGACCGCGAGCACGCCGTACCGGTCGCCGACGACAGCCTGTGGCGCATCTTCTCGATGACCAAGCCGGTTACCTCGGTGGCCATCATGCAGTTGATCGAGGAGGGTCGAGTCCGCCTGCGGGACCCGCTGTCGCTGTTCCTCCCCGCCTTCACCGAGATGACGGTGTTCGCCGGGGGGACGGTGGAAGCTCCCGAGACGGTGCCCGCCGAACGGTCCATCACGATCGCCGACCTGCTCACCCATACCTCCGGCCTGAGCTACTCGATCCTCAATCAGCACCCGGTGGACGAGTTGTACCGCCGGGCCGGGATCGACGCCCTGGAGCGGGGCGGATCCCTCGCCGACCGGATAGACCTGCTGGCCACGCTGCCCCTGCGGTACCAGCCGGGGATCCGGTGGTCGTATTCGATGGCCACCGACGTTCTGGGTATGGTCGTAGAAGCCGTCGATGGGCGACCGTTCGACGAGGCGTTGCAGGCCCGGGTACTCGAACCGCTGGGCATGGTCGACACCATCTTCCGGGTGCCAGATGATCGGCTGGGCCGAATGACGTCGTGCTATGCGTTCGCCCCGGGTTCCGAGCCGGCTCTTCTCGATCCGGGCCCGACCACGGGTTTCGCCAAGGTGTCGTGGCCCAGCGGTGGGGGAGGTCTGGTGTCGACCATGGCCGACTACCACCGCTTCTGCGCAGGCCTCGTCGGTGGCGGCGCACTGGATGGTCGGCGGATCCTGGGCAGTCGGACGGTCCGGCAGATGTTCGTGAACCACCTGCCGGGTGGCGCACACCTCGACGAGGTCGGCGACCCGCTCTATACGCCGGGATTCTTTGCCGGCTGCGGGTTCGGTCTCGGACTCGCCACCGTGGAGGATCCGGCCCGTGGTCGGTTCTCGGCCACCCGGGGCGAGGGTTCGTGGGGTGGCATGGCCAGCACGGCCTTCTGGGTGGATCCGACCGAGGGGATCCACTGCGTGTTCCTGACCCAGTTGCTTCCGTCGTCGACCCACGTGTCGTTGCGTTGGGACCTTCGCACGCTGGTGAACCAGGCCCTCGTGGACTGATGTCTGAGCCAGCCCCGGAGCCAGAGGCGCAATCGGTGCCGGTGGGCGTAGGGCCCCATTCCGAGCCGTGGCCCGAAGATCTCCGCTTGGATCCCGAGCTCCTGGCGAGAGGCGACCGACGCAACGTGGCCGACCGCTACCGCTACTGGACAATGGAGGCCATCGTCGACGACCTCGACGGCCATCGGCATCCGTTCCACGTGGCCATCGAGAACTGGGAACACGACCTCAACATCGGGACGGTGGTCCGCACCGCCAACGCCTTCCTGGCTTCCGGTGTGCACATCGTCGGGCGTCGCCGCTGGAACCGGCGGGGGGCGATGGTGACCGACCGTTACCAGCACGTTCACCACCACCCGACGGTCGAGGACCTGGTGGCGTGGGCGGCCACCGAGGACCTGCCCCTCGTCGGCATCGACAATCTGCCGGGATCGGTGCCGTTGGAGTCGACTGGCCTGCCGGAACGGTGCGTGCTGGTGTTCGGCCAGGAGGGTCCGGGGCTGTCCGACGCGGTTCGGGACGCGGCGTCGGTGGTCTGCTCGATCGCCCAGTACGGCTCGACGAGATCGATCAACGCCGGGGTGGCATCGGGCATCGCCATGCACGCCTGGATCCGTGATCACGCCGGATTGCCGCCGGGAAATGGGTCTTAGCCTGTGGCGGTGAATCTTCACCGGGTTGTCGTCCTCGTCCTGACGGTTTCGTGGACCTTCGCGCTTGCCTCCTGTGCCGGGTCGACGAATCACGGCCATGATCGCGACGCTGGGTCGTACGTGGTCGATCCGGCTGAGGTGACCGTCGATGACCGGTTCGAAGTCGAGGTGCGGGACGGCCTGGTGGTCGGAGGTGTTCCGAGGTTCGAGGTGTCGACGGGGCGGGTGGTCTCGGTGCTCCTGACGGTCGACCGGGTCGATCAGGTCCACCTGCACGTCTACGACGCGGTCGCTGATGTCGGACCGGGGGTGGAGGCGGAAGTGGTGGTCCGGGCTGCTGTCCCGGGCGTGTTCGAGGCAGAACTGCACGGTTCGGGTCTGCGGGTGTTCGAGCTCGAGGTCTCGTGACCCACGCGCTGATGCTGGCCCATGGTGTCGGCGGTCGGACTGACCTGCCGCTCTCGGCCTGGCAGGCCGGATGGTCGGCCGCGGCGGCTCTGCTGGTGTCCTTTGCCGTCCTCGGACTGGCGTGGCATCGGCCACGGCTTCGGGAGTTGGCCGTCGGGCGAGTCGTGGGGTCGGGGCTGGCGTCGATCGGCGCCCCGGTTGGGGTCGCTGCGCGTTGGATCGTGGGATTCGGAGCGGTGGTCGTGGTCACCGCCGGCCTGATCGGCGTCGACGATGTGGCCGCCAATCTGGCTCCGGTCGCGGTGTACGTGGCCTTCTGGGTGGCCGTGCCGCTGATTGTGGTGCTAATCGGGCCGTGGTGGTCCTCGGTCAGTCCGTGGGAGGCGGCGTTCCGGTTTGTCGACCGGCTCCGAGTCGGCCGGGAGGGACGAACAGGGGTCCTACTCGTCGGACGGTACGACGGCTGGCTGGCCGTGGCCCCGGTGGCAGCGTTTCTGTGGCTCGAGCTCGTGTACCACGATGGGGCCCGTCCCCGGGTGCTGGGTTGGGCGGGGCTTGGTTACACGGTGGCGTTGGTGGGGATGGCCCTCCGGTGGGGAACCGGTGTGGCCCGGCGGTCCGAGGGATTTGGTGTGCTGTTCGGACTGTTGGCTCGACTGTCGCCGATTGGACGGGAGCCGGAGACCGGCCGTCCGGTCATCCGGCTCCCGCTGGTGGGTGCCGCGGTAGACGATCTCCGGCCATCGGAGGTTGCACTCCTCCTGGTGGTGCTCGGGGGGACAGCTTTCGACGGCGTGTCGCGGACTCGGTTCTGGGGTGATGTCTCGGCGGGCCACACCGGGTGGGGCGCCACCGCGGTAGGCACGGTGGGGCTCGTCTGGGTGGTTGTTGTTGTCGCTGTTGCCTGGCAGGCGGCGGCCCGGCTGGGAGATCATCTGACCGGTGGGTCGGGGTCCTCGACGCGTTTCGGTCACTCGCTGTTGCCCATCGTGATCGGCTATCACGTGGCCCACTACTTCTCTCTGTTGGTTCTCGAGGGGCAGCAGTTGGGGATCCGGGCGTCAGATCCCTACGGGAGGGGATGGGATCTGTTCGGGACGGCCGGCGACGCGGTGGACTGGACTCGGGTCTCGCCGGCCACCGTGGGGTGGGTGCAACTTGGGGCGATCGTGGTCGGCCACCTTGGTGGGGTGCTCCTGGCCCACGACCGTTCGATCGAGTCGTGGCGGCCGTCGATCGCCTTGCGTAGCCAGTACCCGCTGCTGATGGTCATGGTCGTGTACACGGTGCTCGGTCTGGTCCTGATGACGGGTTGACCAGAGAAGAGAACCTCTTGCTCTAATCGAACAAGTGTTCGATACTGGGGATGTGTCCCGTCCCCTTCCCCGGAGCCTCCTAGCCGAAGCCGAGCCCTTCGATGACCTGTTACCGGAAGAGGCTTTTCCGGGAGATAGTTCCCCGGGGGAGGCTGGGTCGGGGCCAGTGTTGTGGGTCGTGCCGTCTCTGGCCGAGGCGGCACGTCGGGTCCGGCCGACCACGCTGGCCGTGGACCGGACCCTCCCGGTACTCGAGGCTCTTGACGGCCTACTGCCCGACGGCCTCCGGCGGGGCATCACCGTGGGGGTATCGGGCACCGGGGCCCGGTCGGTGGCCCTCGCCCTGATGGCTCGGGCCACCGGGACCGGGTCGTGGGTTGTGGTGGTCGGTGACGGTGATCTGGGCCTTGCCGCGGCGGCCGAGGTCGGGGTGGCACTGGAGCGTCTCGTGGTGGTGGACGCCCCGGGCCGGGAGCAGTGGGCCCCGGTGGTGGCCACCTTCGTGGGGGCGGTCGACCTGGTGTTGGTCTCGCCCGGGCACCGGCCGTCGATGGGTGATGTCCGACGCCTGGCGGCCCGTTGTCGGGAGCGGGGGTCGGTGTTGGTCCATCTGTCACCGGAGTCGCCGGGGTCACCCGGGGTGGGCCGTTTGGTTGGCGACTGGCCGGGCCGCCTGGACCTCCGGTTCTCGGTCGACGGGGCTGTGTGGGACGGGCCCCACGGGGGACAGGGCCGTCTCCGGTCCCGCCGGGTGGAGGTATCGGTCACCGGTCGGGGTCTCCCGACGGAGGGGCGCCGGGACACGCTCCTCCTCCCGGGCCCGAGCGGCGTTCCCGCTCACCCGTGACCCTCCGCTGGTGGGCGGATCGGCTGTGACCCCGACTGCCGTTCGGACCCTCGTGGTGGGTTGCTCCGACTGGCCCTTGGTCGCGTTGGGGGTGGCCTCCGACGAATCGGCGCTGGTGCTCGGGGCGGGGCGGGTCGTGGCGGCCACCGGGCCGGCCCGGGCCGTCGGGGTGGCTCTGGGACAGCGTCGACGTGAGGCCCAGTTCCTCTGTCCGGAGGTCCGGGTGCTGGCCCGTGACGAAGGCCAGGAGGCCCGGGGGTTCGAGGCTGTGGTCTCGGCCCTCGGGACGGTCACCCCGTGGGTGGAGGTCCGGCGACCCGGTCGATGTTCGTTCGGGGTCCGGGGTCCGGTCCGACTATTCGGTGGGGAGTCGGCCTTGGTGCGCCACACCGCCGAGGTGGTGGACGCCGCCGTTGCTCGGATCGGAGCAGGGGTGCCGGCAGGTACGGCTGCGGGCCCGGGGTGTCGGATCGGGGTGGCCGATGGCGCATTTGCCGCTGGCTTGGCGGCCCATAGCGGTGGCGCGGCTCCGGAGCACTCGGTGATCGTTCCCCGGGGTGGGAGTCCGGCCTTCCTGGTTCCCCTCCCAGTGGGGGTGCTGCTACCAGTCGGGTCGGCGGGCGGGTCCACGGACCTCGTCGACGTCCTGATCCGTCTAGGCCTGACCACCCTGGGGGCGTTCGCCGCCCTCCCGGTAGCCGATGTGCTGGCCCGATTCGGTACCGACGGCCTTGACGCCCACCGTCTGGCTTCAGGGATCGACGACCGCCCGGTGGGTCATCGTCCGGCGCCACCGGACCTGGCGGTGTCGATGGCTTTCGACCCACCGGTGGACCGAATCGACCGGGCCGCCTTTGCTGCCCGATCTGCCGCTGAGGCTCTCCACGAACGGCTGTCGGCTCGGGGGATGGCGTGTACCCGGGTGGTGGTCGAGGCCGAGACCGAGCACGGCCAAAGGGTGTCCCGCCGTTGGCGTGACGAGGGGGTGCTGGGTCCGGTCGCGGTGGCCGACCGGGTCCGGTGGCAGTTGGAGGGATGGTTGCATGGTCCTCCGGCGGTTCGCCCCACGTCGGGCATCACGCGGTTGGTGTTGGCCCCCGATGAGGTTGTCCCGGCATCGGGTCGCCAGCTGGGGTTCTGGGGTGGGGTCTCGGCGGCCGACGAGCGGGCCGGGCGGGCGTGCGCCCGGGTGGTGGGGTTGATGGGTCCAGGGTCGGTGAGGATTCCGGAGTGGCGGGGCGGCCGGGATCCCGGCGACAGGGTGGTCCTCGTGCCGTTCGTCGAACCGCTTCGGGAAGGCGGATCGGGTGCCTGCCCGGGAAGGGGAGGGAAGCCGGAAGTGGAGCCCTGGCCAGGTGCCCTGCCGGGACCGTCCCCGGCGGCGGTCCATCTCGAGCCGGTGGTCGTCGACGTAGTGGATGCCGCAGGGGCACCGGTGGGTGTGGATGGACGGAGCAGGCTCTCGGCGCCGCCCGACCGTCTGATCGTCCCGCAGCCACCCGCCGGGTCTCGTCAGGTTGTGGCTCCGGGGGAGCGGGTCGTGGCGTGGGCCGGGCCGTGGCCGGTCGACGAACGTTGGTGGGATCCCCTGCGGCGACGCCGCCGGGTCCGGCTTCAGGTGGTGACGGCCGACGGCACGGCCCTCCTGGTGGTGCTGACCGACGGCCGGTGGACGGTCGCCGCCACCTATGACTGACAGTTCGTGACTGACGACCGGGATTGATGTCCGGACGCCCGGACCCGGCTCCGGCCGATCGGTCGCTCAACGGGTAGGTTTCCCGGCCACGAGCACGGAGGACGGAGCGGACGTGGCAGTGGAGCCCCAACTGAAGGAACCGGTACGCGAGGAAATGGACTGGCCGATCTACGGCACGGCGGTCCGCGAACTGGCACAGATGGTGGCTGATGATGGCTACCGGCCCGACATGATCCTGTCCATTGCCCGGGGTGGCCTCTTCGTGGCCGGCTCGCTGGGCTACGCACTGGCTGTCAAGAACCTCTACGTAATGAACGTCGAGTACTACACCGGCGTCGACGAGCGCCTCGACATTCCGGTGATCCTGCCGCCCTACGTCGACTGGGTGGACCTGGGCGACAAGAAGATCCTGATCGTCGATGATGTGGCCGACACCGGCCACACGTTGGCCCTGGTGCACGAGACGGCAACCGAAGCGGTGGCCGAGGTGCGTTCTGCAGTGCTGTACCAGAAGCCCCAGTCGGTGGTCGACTGCGAGTACGTCTGGCGCCACACTGATCAGTGGATCAACTTTCCGTGGTCGACCGAGCCTCCGGTGGTCGACCTTCAGGGCGCTGGCACCGCCGTCCTCGACGCCTGAATATCCCGAATTGTTGGAGCCCGGATCAGGCGTGGATGGGGGCCCGGTGGGCCGACCAGTTGATGGCCCGCTCCAACTGGCCACCCACGGAGAGCAACTGGTCCTCACGGCCGTAGGCGCCGACCAGTTGGACGCCGATGGGTAGGCCGTCCGATGACCCGAGCGGCAGCGAGATGGCTGGCTGGCCGGTGCAGTTGAACGGCGACGTGTACACCGCATAGGGCAGCGATCTTTTCGAGCCTCGCACGGGGTCGTCGTCGGTGGGCGTGAGCTCACCGATACGGGCCGGTGGTTGGGCAGTGGTCGGCGTCAACAACACGTCGAAGTCGTTCCACCACTGGGCCATGGAGCGGCGCCAGCCGCCGAGAATGGACTGGGCCCGGGAGAAGTCGGGGCCGCTGTAGCCCTCGCCTTGCTGGGCCATGGCCCAGGTCCCGGGTTCGACGTCGGCGGCGGTGACGGTCCGACCCAACTGTTCCCCGAGGGTTGACAGGCTGACCACGGCGCCCACCGACCAGTTGACGGTGAAGGCCCAGGCCAGATCCTTGAGTTCGCCGAGGTGCAGGAAGGCCTCCGGCCGGGACTCGACCACTTCGTGGCCCAGGTCGGAGAGCAGGTCGGCGGTGCGGCGGGTGGCCGCCTCGCAGTCAGGGTGGGTCTCGTTGCGATGATTGTCGGGCATGAGGCCGATCCGGAGGCGACCCGGGTCGGCGTCCACACATCCGGCGTAAGGCCGCCCGTGATCGGGAGCCACCACGCCATCACCGGCGAACGGGATGGCCGTGGCGTCGAGGATGGCCGCCGTGTCACGGACGGTATGGCTCACCACGTGCTGGCACGAGAACGACCACTCCTCCCTCGGACCATTGGAGATCCGACCCCGCGATGGCTTGAGGCCGACCAGGCCGCACATGGCGGCCGGGATCCGGATGGACCCGCCCCCGTCGCTGGCATGGGCGGCCGGGAGCATGCCGGCGGCCACTGCGGCGGCTGCACCCCCGGACGAGCCTCCGGTGCTGTGGTCGGTGCTCCACGGATTCCGGCTTGGCCCGTAGGCATGTGGTTCGGTGGTGGCCACGAGGCCCAGCTCGGGGGTGTTGGTCCGGCCCACGATGACGAAGCCGGCCTGCTTGTAGCGGGCGACCAGATTCGAGTCGACTTCTCCGGTGAACTCCGCTTCCTTGAGGGCCTGGATTCCGGCGTGGTGGGGTTGCCCGGCCTCGGTGGCCCACAGGTCCTTGATGAGCATGGGTACGCCCCGGAACGGCCCGTCGGGCAGGTCGGGTGAGGCGGCCAACTCGAGGGCCTGGTCGAACTGCTCGTGAATGACCGCGTTCAGATCGCCGTCGAGGCGTTCGATCCGGTCGATGGTGGCCTCCACCGCCTCGACCGCTGAGAGTTGTCCGCTGCGGATCAGGTCGGCCAAGCCGACGGCGTCGATCCGTGCCAGCTCGGCATCGGACTTGGGAAGGGATGGGCTGGTCATGGCCGCGGACCGTACCGGAGGCCCACGATCTAGCCTGCTTCGGCGCGCTCCAGATAGTTGTAGACGGTGAAGCGGCTCACCCCGAGCGCCTCGGCCACGTCCTCCACGGACTTGCGGAGGGTGAACGCTCCCCGTTCGTTGAGGAGCGCCACGGCCTCCTGCTTCTGGGAGCGGTCCATCTCGGCGCACGGGTGACCCATGTCGTGTTCGACCTCGGCGATGAGGGTGGGAAGGGCGTCGTGTAGGTCCAGGTGGGGGTCGGGCCGGCGGACGGCGGCAACCACGGCGCCATCCCACACGACGTTGACATCCTCGCCTTCGGCTTCGGCCGGTGGGACCAGCGTGCCCCCGAGCGCCTCGACGACTGGCTGTAGCGCGTCCAGGAGTGGGTCGGAGGTGGCCACGGGGGCACCCTAGCCCCGACCCCTTAGTTGACAAAATGTTGACGAATGGGGCGTGGCACGGCAGCATGTTGGGGTGCCGGTGACCATTGCGACATCCATCGACGAAGCCTGCGCGTCCCTGGCTGCCCACCCCGATGCACTGGTTCTGGCCGGTGGCACCGATCTCATGGTCGAGGTGAACCGTGGAGTCCGCACGATCGGCCACGTGGTGGCCGTGGATCGGATACCTGAACTCCGGGGATGGAGCCTTGAGGGCGACCGTGCTGACGTCCTACGCCTCGGCGCCGGGACTACGTGCACCGACCTCGCCGAACCGGCCCTCGCCTCGTTGGTGCCCGCTCTGGCCCAGGCAGCCCGCACCGTCGGCTCCCCACAGATCCGCAACACGGCGACCCTCGGCGGAAACCTGGCCACTGCGTCACCCGCCGGCGACACCCTGCCCGTACTTGCCGCACTGGACGCCGAGATCGAGTTGCAGTCGGCCGGTGGAGCCCGTCGGCTGCCGCTGGACGAGTTCGTGACCGGGGTCAAGGCCAACGCCCTGATCCCCGGCGAGCTCATCACGGTCATCCGCGTGCCGGTCCTCGAAGGCCCCCAGGAGTTCCTCAAGGTGGGAACCCGCAACGCCATGGTCATCGCCGTGACTTCCCTCGCCCTGGTGGTAGACCGACCGGGCCGCAACGTCCGGATAGCCCTCGGTTCGGTGGCTCCGGTCCCGCTGCGGGCCGTAGAAGCCGAGGTGCTGGTGGCCGAGCGGCTCGATTTCGAGAACATGGCCTCTCCGGATTCCGACCTCGTGGACCGTTTCGCCGACCTGGTGGCCGATGCCGCCCGACCCATCGACGACCACCGCAGCTCTGCGGCGTACCGCCGACACGCCGTACGCGTCCTGGCCCGCCGGGCCATCCTCCGGGCGTTTCCCGGGTCCGCGCCGGTGCCCGCATGACGAGCGTGGACGGTTTCTCCCTGTCCATCAACGGTCACAACCGTTCGGTAGTCGATGCCGTGGCCGGCGAGAGCCTGCTGTTCGTGCTGCGCGAGCGCTTGGGTCTGGCCGGGTCCAAGAATGCGTGCGAAGAGGGCGAGTGCGGCTCGTGCACCGTTCGCCTCGACGGCGAGACGGTGTGTAGCTGCCTGGTGCTGGCCGAGGCGGCCGCCGGACGCGAGGTGGTGACTATCGAGGGCCTCGGCTCGGAAGGCGACCTCTCCGACGTACAGCAGGCGTTCCTGGACGCCGGCGCCGTGCAGTGCGGATTCTGCACACCCGGTCTACTGATGGCCGTCGACGCCCTACTCGATGACGATTCCAAGCCCGACGACCTCACGGTACGCGAGGCCATCTCCGGCAACCTCTGCCGCTGCACCGGCTACGGCCGGATCCTCGATGCTGTCGACCGGGCCGCCGCGGCCCGACAGGCAGAGGCCACCCCGTGACGGTGGTTGAGACAGGTGCCCGGACGTCGGTCGGCCCCCGGATAGGCGAGAACGCACCCCGCCCTGACGGCGTCCCCAAGGTGACCGGCGGCTTCGCCTTCTCCAGCGACCTTCATCACGACCGGATGCTCTGGGGTGCCACGCTCCGGTCGCCGCACCCCGCGGCCCGGATCGGGGGCCTCGACACGAGTCCGGCGCTGGCCATCGACGGAGTCCATGCCGTCCTCACCCATGAGGACGTGCCCGGTAGCCCCACCTTCGGACTCGAGCATTGCGACCAGCCGGTGCTGGCCGGTGACGTGGTGCGTTACGAGGGCGAACCGGTGGCCGTGGTGGCCGCCGACCATCCCGACACGGCGCGCCGTGCCCTAGCGGCCATTGTCGTGGACTGGCAGCCCACCGAACCCCTGGTGGATCCGGCGCTGGCCGAGACCGCCGATCCCATCCATCCCGACGGCAACGTCATCCGGCGAATCCATTTGCGTCATGGCGACCAGTCGGCCGCCGACCGTGACGACCTTGTGTCCGTCGAGGGCACCTACGAGGTGGGCATGCAGGACCAGGCATTCCTCGGCCCCGAATCCGGCATGGCCGTTCCTGACGACGACGGTGGCGTCGACCTGTACGTGGCCACCCAGTGGCTGCACGTCGATCGCGACCAGGTGGCGGCCTGCCTCGATCTGCCCCACGAGAAGGTTCGCCTGACACTGGCCGGCGTAGGCGGGGCGTTCGGTGCCCGAGAGGATCTCAGCCTCCATGTGCATCTGTGCCTGCTGGCGCTACGCACCGGGCGCCCGGTGAAGATGTCCTACGGCCGCGAGGAGAGCTTCCACGGTCACGTGCATCGCCATCCAGCACGGATGTGGTACCGGCACCACGCCACGACCGACGGAGACCTAGTGCGCGTCGAGGCCCACCTCTTGCTGGACGGTGGGGCCTACGCCTCGTCCAGCAGTGCGGTGATCGCCAACGCCACCTGCTTCGCCGCCGGCCCGTACATGGTCCCATCGGTCGAAATCGAGGGTGTGGTGGTCCGCACCGACAACCCGCCCTGCGGGGCCATGCGGGGCTTCGGCGCCGTCCAGACCTGCTTCGCCCACGAGGCCCAGATGGATCGTCTGGCTGCCGCGCTGAACATGGATCCCGTGGCCCTCCGGCTGCGAAACGCCCTGGAACCTGGGGACCGTCTTGCCACCGGCCAGGTCATAGCCGGGACGCTGCCGGTGGCCGAGGTGATCCGGGCGTGTGCCGGCCACCCATCAGCTGCACTCGGTTCCGACGAGCCCATGGCTCGACCCGGTGGTGCCGGACGAACCGCGGATGCCCAGCACGTGGTTCGTGGCGAGGCGGTGGCTGTGGGCTTCAAGAACTTGATGTTCTCAGAGGGCTTCGACGATTCGAGTGCGGCACGGTGCGTGCTCCACCACGGCGTGGCCACCATCACTTGTGCGTGTGCCGAGGTTGGTCAGGGATTCGTGACCCTGGCCCGTCAGATCGCCGGCGAGGTGTTGGGCGTGGACGAGGTCGTCCTGGCACCGGTCGAGACGACGTCCATCGGTTCTGCGGGCTCCACGTCGGCCAGCCGCCAGACCTGGATGTCCGGTGGGGCCGTGCAGCTGGCCTGTGAGACGGTTCGCCGCGAGCTGTTGGCCGCGGTGTCCGCGACCCATGGCGTGTCGATCGACGACCTCGTGCTGGTCGATGGTCGGATCGTGTCGTTGGCTGGAGATCTGGATCTCTCCCTTGAGGAGTTGACCGTCGAGCGGGTGGAGGCCGAGGTGGTCCACCGGCACGCCCCCACGTCACCACTCGATGGCGACGGGCAGGGTGACGCCCACGTCTCGTTCGCCGTCTCGGCCCACCGGGCCATCGTTGATGTCGATCCCGACCTGGGGCTCGTGAAGGTCGTCGAGCTGACCACTGCCCAGGACGTTGGTCGTGTGCTGCATCCGCTTCAGGCCCTCGGCCAACTGGAGGGGGGAGCGGCCCAGGGCGTGGGCCTAGCGGTTATGGAGGAGGTCCAGGTCACCAACGGACGCATCCGCAACGCCTCGTTCACCGACTACCTGATCCCCACGGCGTTGGACATGCCGCCCCTCGAGGTGGCCGCTCTGATCGAACAACCTGAACCCGGGGCCCCGTTCGGTGCCAAGGGGATCGGTGAGCCGCCGTCCATCTCATCGACCGCCGCGGTGGCCGCGGCCGTCCGCGACGCCACCGGCCTGGCCCTGCCACGGGTACCGATCCGGCCGTCGGACATCTGCCTGGGTGACAACGCTTTGACCGCGGAGGTCATCGCATGACCAGCGACCGGAGCGCTGCACTACGTATCGACGGTGACCGCCTGATGCGACGCATCGAGGACCTCGCGGCCATCGGCCCCATCGATGGTGGCGGCTCGTGCCGTCTCGCCCTGACCGACGACGATCGGGCCGGCCGCGACCTGGTCGTCACATGGATGCGTGACCTGGGTCTGGACATCTCAATCGATGGGATCGGCAACGTGGTTGGCGTGCGGGCTGGACGGATCGACGGGCCGCCGACCATGACGGGTAGCCACATAGACACCGTCCGAACCGGCGGTCGTTACGACGGGAACCTCGGAGTGTTGGCTGGCTTAGAGGTCATCGAGACCCTTGAAACCAATGGCATCGAAACTGAGCATCCGGTGGCCGTGGGCTTCTTCACAGACGAGGAGGGCGCCCGGTTCCCGCCGGACATGCTGGGCAGCCTTGTCTACGTGGGTGGCATGGCCGTCGAGGAGGCACTCGACATCGAGGGTATCGACGGTGCCGTCGTGGGCGCCGAGCTGGATCGCATCGGCTACCGGGGCACCTCGCCGTGTCCCGGCCCGTCACCCCGGGCCTTCGTAGAACTGCACGTGGAACAGGGCCCGGTGCTCGAGGCCGAGGGTGTCACCATTGGCGCGGTGACCGGCGTTCAGGGCATCTCGTGGACCGAGCTGACCATCACCGGCCAGTCCAACCACGCCGGGACCACCCCCATGGCCCTGCGCCACGATCCGGCCTACGTGGCCGCCAAGGTCACGGCCCATGTGCGTGAGCTGGCCACTCGCATGGGTGCCATGGGGGAGGGTCGACAGGTGGCCACCGTGGGACGGATCGAACTACACCCCAATCTGGTCAATGTGGTGGCCGCTTCGGCGTCCATGACCGTGGACCTTCGCAACACCGACGAGGCCCTCCTTCAGGAAGCCGAGTCCGACCTGGCCCGCTTCGTGGCCGAAGCCGCGGCCGCTGAGGGGGTGACCGTCGTCGAACGCACGCTGGCCCGATTCGAACCGGTGGCCTTCGATGACCGGGTGGTCGACGCGGTGGCCGCGGTGGCCGTCGATCTGGGCCACTCGGTGCGACGGATGCCGTCGGGTGCCGGCCATGACGCCCAGATGCTGGCCCGGGTGTGCCCGACCGGCATGGTCTTCGTGCCCAGCCGTGATGGGATCAGCCACAATCCAGCCGAGCACACCGACCCGGCTGATCTGGTGGCCGGGGCCGATGTCCTGCTCCAGACCATCCTCACCCTTGATCAGGAGCCACTGGACCGATGACGCGCTCCCTCACCATCGGGGCCGCCCAGGTCGGCCCCATCCAGTTGGCCGACACTCGAACGATGGTCGTCGAGCGGCTCATCGCCCTGCTCCGGGAGGGAGCCGAGGCCGGGTGCGACCTGGTGGTGTTCCCTGAACTCACGCTGACGACCTTCTTTCCGCGGTGGTGGGTCGATGATCTGGCTGAGGCCGACCGGTTCTACGAGACCGAGATGCCCGGCCCCGAGACGCAACCCCTGTTCGATGAGGCCCGTCGCCTCGGCGTGGGCTTCCACCTCGGGTATGCCGAACTCACGCCCGACGGGCACCGCTACAACACGGCGATCCTCGTGGAACGAGACGGCACCGTCGTGGGTCGATATCGCAAGGTCCACCTCCCCGGCCATGAGGACCATGAGCCGTGGCGGGCCTTCCAGCACCTGGAGCGCTACTACTTCGAGGCCGGCGATGGCTTCGACGTGCACGGTGCGTTCGGTGGGGTTGTCGGCATGGCTATCTGCAACGACCGGCGATGGCCTGAGACCTACCGGGTGCTGGGTCTCCAGGGCTGCGAGCTCGCCCTCATCGGCTACAACACGCCGATCCACTACGCCCCCGACCCCGATCAGGACCGTCTGCAGGGCTTCCACAACGGGTTGGTGCTCCAGTCCGGCGCCTACCAGAACGGCATGTGGGTGGTCGGCGTGGCCAAGGCCGGGTGTGAAGAGGGCTGCGACCTGTTGGGCGAGAGCGCCATCATCGCCCCGTCGGGAGAGGTCCGTGCAGTGGCGACCACGGTGGGCGATGAGTTGGTGGTGGCCACCGCTGACCTGGACCTGTGCGCCAACTTCACTGAAACGCTCTTCGACTTCGACCGGTACCGCCGTCCCGAGGTCTACGGCCGTATCACCACCCAGCGGGGGCCCGAGGTACCTGCCCACGTGCAGGGCGCCCTGGATGATCAGATCGACCGGAAACGAGATGAGGGGGACCGGTCGTGACGACCTTCGACCTGAACGGCACGACGGTGGAAGCCTCGGTCGACCACCCACATCTGCTGGCCGCCCTGCGCGACGAACTGGGTGTGACCTCACCCAAGGACGGTTGCTCGCCCTCCGGTCAGTGCGGTTGTTGCACGGTTCTGGTGGACGGCAAGGCGCGGGTGTCGTGCCAGACGTCCATGGACAAGGCCGATGGTGCGTCGATCACCACGCTGGAGGGTCTCGACGAGGACGAGCGGCAGCGGTACGCCATGACGTTCGCCGCCCACGGTGCCCTGCAGTGCGGCTTCTGCATCCCGGGCATCGTCATGCGGACCAAGGCACTGCTGGACAAGGCGTCCAGCAAGGGGAAGGTATTGGAACGCGGCGACGCGGCCCGGCACCTGGGCGCCCACCTGTGTCGATGCACCGGCTACGTGAAGGTTCTCGACGCCGTGGAGTCCCTGGCCGCCGGTGAGGTGCCGGTGCCCCTGCCCCGCGGAGGCGTGGGATCCAGCGGCATCAAGGTGGAGGCCTTCGAACTCTCCCTCGGCGATCGTCCCTACGTCGACGACCTCTGTCCCGAGGGTCTGCTGCACGCGGCGTTGCGGTTGGCCGACCATGCCCGGGCCGACATCGTGCGCATCGACACCTCGGCCGCTGAGGCGGTCGACGGCGTCCATCGGGTGCTCACGGCGGCCGACATCCCCGGGGCCCGGCGGGTAGGCATCATCCACATCGACTGGCCGGTGATGATCCCCGAGGGGGGTCGCACCTCGTACCTCGGCGACGTGCTGGCCGTGGTGGTGGCCGACGACCGTGAGACAGCTCGCCGGGCCGCCGAGCTGGTGACCGTCGAGCAGGTGCCGCTGACCGTGTACAGCGACCCGGTGGTGGCGGTAGCTGCCGACGAGGATGCCGTCTGGGAACTAGACGGCAACGTGCTCTCGGTCTCGACCTATGCCCGCGGTGACGTAGAAGCCGCGCTGGCCGGGTCCGCCCACGTGGTCGAGGAGGTCTTCCAAACCCAACGCATCGAGCACGCCTTCGTGGAGCCCGAGTCGACCCTCGCCGTACCCACGGTCCTTCCCGGCGACGACCCGTCCGGGGAGGGCAGCGGGGACCAGCCCGGTCTGTACGTGTACTCCGGTGGTCAGGGCGTGTGGGACGACCGCAACCAGATCGCCTCGGTCCTCGACGTCGACACGTCGAGGATCACCGTGGAGCTGGTGTCCAACGGCGGAGCGTTTGGTGGCAAGGAGGACATGTCCAACCAGGCCCACGCGGCGCTCGCCGCCTGGGTCACCGGGCGTCCCGTGAAGTGCACGCTGTCGCGTGAGGAGTCGCTTCTCATGCATCCCAAGCGGCACCCGATCCGTATGGCCTACCGGGCAGGCTGTGATGTTGACGGCAGGTTGACCGGCCTGTGGGTGCGGATGATCGGTGACTCGGGCCCCTATGCGTCGGTCGGCATGAAGGTTCTGGAGCGGGCCGCCGGGCATGCCAGTGGTCCCTACGTGTTGCCCACCATCGACGTGGAAGCCACCGCGGTGCGAACCAACAGCCCGGTCTGTGGCGCCTTCCGGGGCTTCGGGGCCAACCAGGCCCAGTTCGCCATGGAGGGCGTGCTGGATCGCCTCGCCGAGAAGGCCGGCATCTCCGGCTGGGAGATCCGCAGCCGCAACGTCATCTCCCCGGGGGCGGTGTGGGGGCCGGGTCAGATCATGGACGACGGCTGTCTGGGTGCCCGGGCGTGCCTGGACGAAGTGAAGGACGCCTATGACGACGCGGTGGCCGATGGTCGACCGGTCGGTCTCGGCCTGGGCCTCAAGAACTCGGGCCTGGGCAATGGCTTCAAGGAGGTCGCACGGGCCGTTGTGCACTTCCGCGACGACGGTCGGGTCGAGGTGCGGCACTGCTGGACCGAGATGGGCCAGGGCGTCCACACCGTGGCCATGCAGGTGGCCGTCGAGGAGCTCGGTATCGATCCGGAGTGCATCGACGTGATTGTCGACACCACCCGGGAGCTGGGTGCCGGACAGACCACGGGTAGCCGGGGCACCTTGATGGGCGCCGGATCGGTGGCCGATGCCTGTCGCAACGCCCTGGCCGACGGCTGTCGGATCGGCGTCGACTATGAGGGCGAGTACCGGGTCGACTGGACCAACTCGCTCAACGACGGTGTCGAGAATCCGATCATCCACTCCACGTTCGGCTACGCCGCCCAGCTGGTCGTGCTCGACCCGGAGACGGGCGGTGTTGACCGGGTGGTGGCTGCCCACGACGTGGGCCGGGCCGTCAACCCAATGCTGTGCGAAGGCCAGGTGGAGGGCGCGGTGCACATGGGTCTCGGGTATGCCCTCACCGAGGGGTTCCCGGCCGATGACGAGGCCCGCCCACGAAACGAGACCCTGCGCAGTCTCGGGATCATCCGCCCCAAGGACATGCCTGACGTCGACGTGCGCCTCGTCGAGTCACCCCAGCCCAACGCCCCCTACGGGATCAAAGGCGTGGGCGAGATCGGTCTCGTCCCGACCGCCGGGGCGGTAGCCGCGGCCCTCCACGCCCACGACGGGATGTGGCGCCATTCGTTACCCATGGCGGCACCGGACCAGCAGGAACACTGGGCCGACTGGGACGGACGCTGAGTTCCGTGGATGCCGCGAACGGAGCGACGAGCCCGGGCCTGGTCTGCGCGCACCACCACCTGTACTCGTCCCTTGCTCGGGGTATGCCCGCCCCACCCCGCACGCCGACCGGCTTCACCGACATCCTGGAGTTGGTCTGGTGGCGACTCGACCGGGCGCTGGACCTGGAATCGATCCGTTGGTCGGCCATGCTCGGTGCGGTGGAGGCCCTGGAGCGTGGTTGCACGGCGATCATCGACCACCACGAATCGCCCGAGGCCATCGACGGGTCACTCGACGTCATCGCCGAGGCGTGTGCCGAGGTGGGCGTTCGGGTGTCGTGCGCCTATGGGATCACCGACCGTCACGGCGCCGACGGAGCCCGCCGGGGCTTGGCTGAGAACGAGCGGTACCTGCGGGCTGGTGGCCGGGGCATGGTGGGCATCCACGCCGCCTTCACCTGCAGCGACGCCAGCCTCGAGGCGGCCGCCGGCCTTGCCGCCGACCTGGGGGTGGGAGTCCACGTGCATGTGGCCGAGGGGGCCGCCGACGTCGGAGTGGCCGACCGCCTGCGGCCGCTGGCCACCGACGACTGGCTGCTCGTCCACGGCGTGCATCTCCACGACGACCACGGCCTGGCCGGGACTTTCGTGCACAACCCTCGGTCGAACATGAACAACTCGGTGGGTTACGCCCGCCCGGCCCGGTTCGCCAACCCGGTAGCACTCGGTACCGACGGCATCGGGGCCGACATGCTCGACGAGTTCCGGGTGGCCTACGCGCGCCACCGCGAGGACGACGTGACCGCCTCGCCCGAGACCGCCTGGGGATGGTTGGCCACCGGCTGGGACCTGTTCCCCGAGGCCCGCAATGACCGGGTGACCTGGAATGACTCGCACATGGACCCCTGGCGGTTGGCCTTCACCACGGGGGTCGGTCCCCGCACCGTGGAGGTCGACGGCGAGGTCGTGCTGGTTGACGGTCGACCCACCCGGGTCGACGCCGACGAGGTTCGGGCTCGGGCTGCCGAACAGGCGGTACGCCTGCACCGTCGACTCGAAGAGATGTGAGAGAGGAAGCAACATGACCCGACTGGCCATCTACCTCCAGGATGCGCACCCCATTACAGAGGCGATGCAGTACGTCACGTACGCCGAACAACGCGGCTTCGAAGCCGTGTGGCAGGCCGACTCGAGACTGGTCCGTGACGCCGTGGTTCCCATGGCGGCCTTTGCCACCTGTACCGAGACCATCAAGATCGGTTCGGGGGTGGTCGACTGCTGGACCCGTAACCCGGCCCGCCTCGCGTCGACCTTCTCGACGCTGGATGACCTGGCCCCTGGTCGGATGATCCTGGGCATCGGTGCGTGGTGGGAACCGCTGGCTAGCAAGGTCGGCGTGCAGCGTCGGAGACCGTTGACCGCCATTAGGGAGACCGTCGAGGCGTGTCGGCTTCTGCTGGCCGACGAGACGGTCACCTATGACGGCGAGTTCGTGCACCTAGATGGGGTGGAGTTGGATTACGTGTACCAGCAGCGTCGCCCAAAGGACGTACCGATCTACATCGGTGCTACGGGCGACAAGATGCTCGAGTTGACTGGCGAGATAGCCGACGGTGTCGTGCTCAACTATCTGGTGTCGCCCGAGTACAACCGGAAGGCCATGGACCGCCTGGCCGACGGGGCCGCCCGGGTGGGTCGCTCGGTCGATGACCTGGACCGCCCCCAGTTGGTGGTGTGCTCGGTG
Source organism: Acidimicrobiales bacterium (assembly GCA_014237715.1). GTDB lineage: Bacteria > Actinomycetota > Acidimicrobiia > Acidimicrobiales > MedAcidi-G1 > UBA9410. The sequence continues at coordinate 36,261 of JAAZZG010000005.1, read as the reverse complement.
GCCGAGACCAGGGCCGAGGCCCTCGACGGCGCCCGCCTCATGGTCACCCAGTACCTGGGTCAGCAGCCCCACATCATGAAGGCCTCTGGTGTGCCCGCATCGCTACTCGAGGAGATCGGTCGGGTCCTGACCTGGCCGGCCACCCACGAGCAGGTGGTGGCCGCCTCTAAGTTGGTGCCCGACGATGTGGTGCAGATGATCTGCGCGGCGGGCACGCCCGATGAGGTCCGGGAAAAGGTGGGCCAGTACATGGCTGACGGTTGCACCTGCCCCATCCTGTATCCGCTGGGCCCCGACGTCCGGATGATGATCGACACTTTCGCCGACTGGACCCCGTGACCATGTTTTCCTCTCGGGAAGGTTCGTCGGCGCCCGAGGATCGACTGGTCCTGCGGGGTGCCCGACACCCTGGCGACGTGGCCATTGTGGATGGTCGGATCACTGCGGTGGGGATCGTGGCTCCGGAGTCGGGCGACAAGGTGGTGCACTGCGACGGCGACGTCATCACCGCGGGTCTCGTCAACACGCATCACCACCTGTACCAGTGGATTACCCGGGGTCGGGCCACCGGCTGCGACCTCTTCCAGTGGCTGGTCGAGCTGTACCCGGTGTGGGGTCGGCTCTCGGTCGACGACGTACGGGCTGCCGCGTTGGTCGGCTTGGGTGAGTTGGCGGCCACCGGCTGCACCACCGCGGCGGACCACCACTACCTGGTCCCGGGCGGCGACGACACGGTGTTCGACGCCATTGTCGATGCGGCCCGAACCGTTGGCATCCGCCTTCATCTGTCGCGGGGGTCTATGGATCTCGGCGAGAGTGCTGGCGGCCTGCCGCCAGACCATGTGGTCGAGGACCGCGACGCCATCTTGGCCTCCACCGAGTCGGTGATCGCGCGCCACCACGACGGCAACATGGTGCTCGTGACTGTCGCCCCGTGTAGCCCGTTCTCAGTGACCACCGGACTCATGGTGGAGTCCGCCGAGTTGGCCCGGAAGCACGGCCTACGCCTTCACACCCACCTGTGCGAGACCATCGCCGAACAGGAGCACTGCCTGGAACGGTTCGGGCGACGCCCCGTGGAGATGCTTGACGAATGGGGTTGGGTGGGCGACGACGTGTGGCTGGCCCACGGCATCCACATCGACGACGATGAGATGGCCCGCCTGGGCTCGGCCGGTACGGGCATCGCCCACTGTCCGTCGTCCAACGCCCGACTGGCCGCCGGCATGTGCCGGGTCACCGACCTACGGGCCGCCGGCTGCCCGGTGGGTCTGGGCGTCGACGGTGTGGCGTCCAACGAAGTCGGAGGACTGTTCCCCGAACTCCGGCAGGCCCTCTACACCGCCCGACTGCGAGAGCTGCGTCCCGGTGCGCTGATGCCGGCCGATGTGGTGGAGATGGCCACGACAAGCGGTGCGGACTGCCTGGGCATGCCCGACACCGGTCGCCTCGCCGTGGGCATGCGGGCCGATCTGGCGGTGTGGCCCGGCGACGATCTGGGCGACATGGCCGACCCGGTGGCTGGACTGGTGCTGGGCCCGGATCGTCGGGTTCGCCACCTCTTGGTCGGGGGGCGTGCCGTGGTGACCGATGGAGAGCTCGCCGGGGTGGATCTTCGGACTGCCCACCGAGACCTGGCCCAGCGGGCCCGGGTCCTATGGGACTGACGCACCGCTGTTCATGGGCCATGATGAGCCCATGTCGACGGTCGCAGAGTTCACCATAGAACCCTTCGTGGAGGGTGACCCCGGGCCCCACGTCAAGGCGGCAATCGCGGTGGCCGAGGCGGCCGGGTTGGACGTCGAGGTCGGCCCCTTCGGGACTGCCGTGGAAGGCGAGACGATCACCGTGCTGGACGCGGTCGACGCTGTGGTCCGGGCCGCGGTGGCCAACGGCGCCACCCGGCTCAGTCTGCAACTCACGGTGGCCGGTTGACCTTCGGATTTGGGGCCGCAGACAAGGCTCTCCACCCGCCGTGGCGCGTATTGGCGAAAGGTGGAATGATTGCCGGCGGGCCGTCTTGGCTCTCGGCGGGTCATGTGGACCCGGACCGAGGCGGCCGGAGGGAGAAATGATGCGACGCCGAATCGCCGGCCTGTTGGCCGTCGTCCTGAGCCTTACTTTGGTGGCTTCCGCCTGTGGATCCGACGACGAGGACGCCACCAAGGCGGCTTTCATCTACGTCGGACCGGTGGGAGATGCCGGATGGACCTACGCCCACGATCAGGGTCGAGCCGCGGCCGCAGCCGAGACCGGCGTGGAGACCGCTTATGTCGAGGCCGTGCCGGAGGGCACAGCCGACTTCGGCAACCACGTTCGCGATTTCATTGATCAGGGCTACAACGTCATCTTCGGCACCTCGTTCGGTTACATGGACGACATGGAAGCCCTGGCCGCTGAGTTCCCCGACGTCGTGTTCGACCACGTCTCGGGCTACAAGGCCAACGGCACCAACTTCGGAAACAGCTTCGGGCGCATGTATGAGCCCCGATATCTCTCCGGCATGGTCGCCGGTTCGGCCACCTCGTCGAACCTCATCGGCTACGTGGCGGCCTTCCCGATTCCCGAGGTCATCCGGGGCATCAACGCCTTCACTCTCGGTGTCCGTGAGATCAACCCGGCCGCTCAGGTCGAGGTGGTCTGGACCAGCACGTGGTTCGACCCGGTGGTCGAGGGTGACTCGGCCCAGGCGATGCTCGACAAGGGTGCTGACGTGATTGCCATGCATCAGGACTCCACGGCAGCCGGCGAGAAGGCCGAAGCTGCGGGCGCCCGTTGGGTGGCCTACAACTCTGATATGAGCGCCCACGCTCCGGCGGCCCACCTCACGGCGCCGGTCTGGGACTGGGGCCCGCGCTACGCCGAGGTCATCGGGCAGGCCACGGCCGGCACGTATGAGGGTGGCTACTACTGGGGTTCGATGGCTGACGGCACGGTCGACTTGGCGCCCATCGCCAGCGACGTGGACGCATCCGTGGTCGCCGCGGTGGCGGAACGGAAGCAGCAGATCATCGACGGTTCGTTCCATCCGTTCCAGGGCCCGATCAACGCTCAGGACGGCAGCGTGCTCGTGGCGGCCGGCGAGACGATGAGCGACGGCGACATGCTGGGGATCGGCGTCTTCGTCGAAGGGGTCGTCGGCTCCGCCGGCTGATTCTCACCCTGACGCCCACCCCCTGCCAAGGGGGACCATACGGACGCGGCGCCGGCGGGGATGACCCGCCGGCGCCGTCACGTCCGACCTGAGATCACCCGGCAGGGCCTCTCATCGCGACCATTCATCGAGACCGGAACCGCAGGACCACCGATGACCGAACCCCCGCACCCGACCGGCCTTGCCGGTACTTCGGAGATGCCGGATGGGGTCGCGTCCGCTGACGACCTACCCGCCGTCGAGCTACGGGACATCTGGAAGCGATTTCCCGGCGTGGTGGCCAATGCCGGTGCCCACCTGCGGGTCCGCCGGGGCAGCGTGCACGCTGTTCTCGGCGAGAACGGTGCCGGGAAGTCGACCCTGATGAATGTCCTGTCAGGCGTGTACCGGCCCGACGAAGGCGATGTCCGCATCGGCGGCATGGCACACCACTTCCGCACACCGGCCGACGCGTTGGCTGCCGGGGTGGGGATGGTCCACCAGGAGTTCCGGCTCGTGCCTTCGTTCACCGTGGCCGAGAATGTGGTGCTGGGGGCATGCGAGCGAATCGTGCGGCGCTCGGCCGTCGAGTTCGCGGTTGGGGCACTGGCCGAACGCTTCGGTCTGGCTACCGAACCCGACCGGCCGGTCTGGCAACTCTCCATGGGCGAGCGCCAACGGGTCGAGATTCTCAAGGCGTTGTGGCGTGACGCCCAGATCTTGATTCTGGACGAGCCGACGGCGGTCCTCACCCCGGGCGAGGCCGACGAACTGGGCGCCGTATTGCGCCACATGGCCGACGACGGCCGCACCGTAGTGTTCATCAGCCACAAGCTCCACGAGGTGATGGGCTTCTGCGACGAGGCCACCGTGCTCCGGGGCGGAAAGACGGTGGCCGCCTCGCTGTCGGTGGCCGATACCGACGCCTCCGAACTGGCCGGGCTCATGGTCGGAGCGTCTCCGGTGATTACCGAACGGCCCCCTCTCCGCGAGGCCGGCGAAGTCCGTCTCGAGGTGCGGCATCTCCGGTGTCTCGACGATCGTGGGCTGAACGGCCTCGACGGCATGGAGCTCGCCGTGCGTTCGGGGGAGATTGTGGGTATCGCTGGGGTAGCCGGCAACGGCCAACGCGAGTTGACCCAGTGCATCGCCGGTCTGCGACCTGTCGAGTCGGGGACGGTCCACCTGATGGGTGAAGACCGAACGGACGCCAGCCCGCGTCAGCGTTTCGCAGACGGGCTGGGCTACATCCCCGAGGACCGCCTCGGTGTGGGCTTGGCTCCCCGACTCAGCGTGACGGACAACGCGGTGTTGCGGACCTACGGCCGTCACCGCCGTGGTCCGTTCCTGGATTCCGGGGCGGCGACCAGCCATTGCAGGGACCTCGTCGATCAGTTCGGCGTGCGTACCGGCCCGCTGGACGAGCCGATCGCCGGGCTGTCAGGCGGCAACCTCCAGCGTCTGCTGGTTGGGCGGGAGTTGGTCGACGGCCCTCGGGTCGTGGTGGCCGCCCAACCCACCCGGGGGCTCGACGTTCAGGGGGTGAAGGCCATCCAGGATCTACTGGTGGGCGAGCGCGACGCCGGCGCGGCGGTCCTGCTCATCTCGGAGGACCTCGACGAGTTGTTGACGCTGGCCGATCGCCTGCTGGTGATCCACGCCGGTCGGATCGTGGCCGAGTTTGATCCGACGGCCGCTGAACGCCACGCCATCGGCGAGGCGATGGTCGGTCATGCCGTACCAGTCGATGATCAGGCAGCCAACCGATGAATCGGCCAATGGGGAGACGGGTAGGGAGGCCGGTGCTAGTTCGCCGTGAGCAGGTGCTGCGGGGCGGCCAACCGCTGGCCTTCGGTATCGGCTTGGCCGTGGCCCTCGTGGTCGGCATCGTCCTGCTGGTCGGCTCAGGCCACGACCCGATGCGGGTCTATGAGCGGATGTTTGAGGCTTCCCTGGGTGACCCCCGGGCCTGGTCGGTGACCCTGAACCGGGCGGTGCCGTTGGGCCTCGCCGGTCTGGCGGTAGCCGTGGCTGGGTCTATGGGCCTGTGGAACATCGGCGCCGAAGGCCAGATCATGGCTGGGGCCGTAGGTGCGGCCTGGGTGGCTCGGGTCGGCGGGGAGTGGCCGTCGCCCCTCCTCATCACGGCCATGCTCGCCGCCGCCATCCTCGGTGGTGGCCTGCTGGCCCTCGGTCCGGCCATTGCCCGGGCCCGGATTGGTGTCAACGAGATCATCACCACCCTCATGCTGAACGAGGTGGCCATTCGTCTCGTCCAGTGGCTGGTCCACGGCCGGTGGAAGGACCCCGACTCCCACAATTTTCCCCTGGCCCCGATGTTGTCCGACAACGCCCGGCTGCCCGGTCTGTTCGAGCGGGCCCACGTCGGGGTGGTGCTGGCCGCCGTCGTGATCTTTCTGTTCGGTTTGGCGTCCAGCCGCACCGCGTGGGGCTACGAGTTGCGGGTCGCCGGATCCTCGGGGGCTACGGCCCGGTATGCCGGGATCTCGCTGGAACGCAAAATCCTGACGGTTCTCGTCCTTTCCGGTGGTGTGGCCGGATTCGCTGGAGGCATCGAGCTGAGTGGCACCTCGGATCGGATCACCGAGAGCCTGTCCAACGGCTTCGGGTTCGCCGGCATCATCGTGGCCGCGCTGGCCCTGATGAGACCGTCAGGCGTCGCAGCGGTGGCCGTGCTGTTCGGGGCTGTGCAGATCGGCGGACAGAGCATCCAGACCATGGGCGTCTCGTCATCGGTGTCGACGATCCTCCAGGCCCTGATCCTGTTCGGCGCTATCGCTGCCGGGGTGTTGAGCCGGTACCGGGTCGAGATGGTGGCCGGCGACACGACGGAGGCGACGCCGTGAACGAAGCCTCGCTGATCGGGTTGTTCGAGGCCACGGTGTCGTTCGGTGCTCTGCTCTACCTGGCCGCCCTAGGGGAGATGATTGCCGAGAAGGCGGGGATCCTGAACCTCGGAGTGGAGGGGATGATGGCCATGGGTGCCGTCACGGGCTTCGTCGTCGCCCTCCAGACTGGCAACCCGTGGGTGGCTTTGGTGGCAGCGGTGGCCGCCGGAGCGATGGTCGGCCTGCTCCACGGGTTTTTCACCGTGGTGCTGGGTGCCGAACAGGTGGTCTCCGGGCTCTCGCTAACCATCCTCGGCCTCGGCCTGGCTGCCTTTGTGGGGCGTGGTTCGGTCGGCGAGCCGGCGGGGGCCGAGATGGTTTCCGTGGACTGGGGTCCGTTGTCGGATATCCCGTGGGCTGGGCCGATCCTGTTCGCCCAGTCGCCGTTCGTCTACCTGGCGGTCATCATGGGCTTCGTGACCTGGTTCGTTCTGTGGCGCACCCGCCTCGGCCTGGCCGTCCGGGCCGCCGGCGAGTCGGCATCCACCGCGGATGCCGCTGGCCATTCGGTAGTTGGTATCCGCTTGGCAGCGGTCGCCACCGGCGGTGGATTAGCCGGCGCGTCGGGCGCCTACCTGACGCTCTCGCTTACCCCCCAGTGGGCCGACGGCATCGTGGCCGGACGGGGCTGGATCGCCGTGGCGCTGGTCATCTTCGGAGCGTGGCGCCCGGGCCGTGTTGCGGTCGGGGCGCTCCTGTTCGGGCTGACGCTGGCGCTTAAGACCCGGCTGCAGACCTTCGGCGTGGACTTTTCGCCGATCCTTCTGTCGATGCTTCCCTACCTGTTGACCATCAGCGTCCTGGTGGCCATCTCGATCCGGTCGCGGAATCGGCCCTCTCCTGCACCGGCTGCGCTGGGCATCGCCTATCGCCGCGAGGAGCGCTGAAGGTCTCCATCTGGCTTGCGGGGCATCGTCAGGAGCGGAGTCCTGTCAGGCCCGTTCGACCCCGGTGAGCAGGATCACGACCTCCTCGTCGGCCTCTATGCATCCGTCGCGCCGGGCGGCAAGCAGCCCAGCCAGACCCGCTGTGCCGGTGGGATCGGCGGGCACCGAGGTGTGGGTCCTGACTAGTCGGTGGGCCTCGACCACGTCGGTCTCGAGGGCTACGACGGGACCGCCGGGAACCGGTCCGAGCAACATGTCGTGCACCACAGGCCGCCAGTCGTAGGCGATGTCATCGAGGATTCCGGTGGCGGCCGATTCGGGATCGTCCCACGGCCACATGTGGGGTCCATCACGCTCGGCCAGGGCGGCCACGGGGTCGTCGGTGTCGGCGACCCGGTTGAAGGCCCGAGCTAGCGGTGCACAGCCCTCGGTCTGGACGGCGACCAACGGCGGCCGGCCGCCCGGGAGCGCGTCGGGCCCGCCGAGGTCCACGGCATCGGTCAGGGCCTGGACGATGCTGCTGGCCAGGGCGGCGCCACCCACCTGGACGAGGAGTCGGGTGGGGGAGCGGTCGTGGGCCGTGAGGCCGGCAACCAACTCGAATCCCAGGGTGCGACCACCATCGATGGTCCACGGGGCTTCGATGCCCTGGCAGGTGAACGGCACGGCACCAGTGGCCACCAACTCCCGGAACCGCAGGATGCATGGATCGCCGGCTTCGCCGTCGCGACGCTCGCAAACCCGGACGTCGGCCCCGAGGTCGTCGAGGCGGTCCAAAACCGCGGGGTCGGCCCACGTCGGTACGTGGACGGCCAGCGGGCGACTGGCGGCCCGGGCCACGATGGCGGCGGCCAGTGCAGCGTTCCCGCACGAGGAGATGGCCAGGGTCGTATCGGTCGGAACCTCGTTGACCAGTAGGTGGAGGGCTAGGCCGAACAGGTGGCGGGCCTTGTGGCTGCCGGACACATTGCCCGTCTCGTCCTTGGCCCAGATGCCACCCGTCTGGCCGATGGCGTCGGCCAGCGCGGTCTGGCGAACCAGCGGGGTGGTCCGGAAGCCGTGGTCGTCGACGGCGGCCACCGCGTCGTCAAAGCGACGGACGGTGTCCACGTATCGGGCATCGGACCAGCCGGCAGCCATGGCCCGGTGGTGTGACCAGAGCAGTGTCCGGAACGCGATGAACGGGTTGGCGTCGTCGGTTAGGTGGCCGGTCGAGAGGGCGCCCAACTCAGGCCAGGTGGCGCCGGGTGGCGCCCCGAGCCAGCCGGGAGGCCGGTCGACAGGGACGGGACTCAAGGGATCGTCGCCGATCAGTCGGCCAGCACCCCGGTGCGGCCGTTGAACTCGTCGATCATGGCGTCCCACGACGGAGCGAAGGTCTGGATGTGTCGCCAGAAGTCCTGGTTGCGTCGCACCTCGAAGTCGGCGAAGTCGACGCCGTGCTGTTCGACCCACGTGTAATAGGCGAGATTGAAGATCCGGTTGCGACCCGTCTCGGTCAGGACCTCGACGTGGTCGGTGTCGGCCCCGAGGAGGTGGGTGTCAATGGCCGTCCCGGCCTCCGCGTCACCGAATCCGGCGGCGTACCGGCCGGCCATCATCGACTCGCGCTCGCTGCCGTACATTTCGCCGCCGTCGGTGGCCACGGTGACCAGGGCGTCGTCGGGGCCCAGGTCCAACTCGCGAGACACCTTGATGGCCGCGATGACGTTGCAGAGGCTAGACAGGCCGAAGTGGTCCAGAGTGTTGAGAACCGCGTCGTCCACGCCGGCGGCCGACAGGCGGGCTCGCCCCTCGGGGCTGGCGAAGGCCACGCCTAGTTCGTCGCACGCCCGGTCCGAGACGCCCACGACCACGTCGGTGTTGGTGACGTTGTGGATGAACGGGATGTGCTTGTCGCCGATGCCCTGGATGTTGTGCTCTCCGTAGCCGTTGTAGAGCATGGTCGGGCACTCGACGGCTTCGACCGCGGCGATGCGGGCACCGTGGTCGGCCTTGAGTCTCTCGCCGGCGGCCAGGGTGCCCGACGAACCCGAGGCGGCCACGTAGCCGGCCAGTCGGAGCCCGGGGTGCTGGGCGGCGTGATGGAGGTAGAGGTGCTCGAGGGCTCGGCCGGTCACCTCGTGGTGGCCGACGTGGTTGGCGAATTCGGTGAACTGGTTGAGGATGAAGTTGGCGGGATCTTTCGCCAGCTCGTCGCAGGCGTCGTAGATCTCCTTGACGTTGCTCTCTGAACCGGTGGTTCGGATCACGTCGCCCGGATCGGCAATCCACTCCTCCAGCCACTCGAACCGTTCACGGCTCATGTTCTCGGGTAGCACGGCCACGCCCCGACAGCCCATGAGACGGGAGATAGCCACGCCGCCCCGGGCGTAGTTGCCCGTGGACGGCCAGATGGCCCGGTGGAGAGTCGGGTCGTACTCGCCGGTGACGATCCGGGGCACCAGACAGGCGTAGGCCGCCAGCACCTTGTGGGCGCCGATCATCGGGAAGCGGTTGCCGAAGGCCACGATGATGGGTGACGGGACGCCGGTCATCTCGGGCGGCAGGACGACGTGCTCGGGGACGTCGACCAGGCCGCCGTGCAGGTCGTTGTACCAGTGGACCCGGTAGAGGTTGCGGGCATCGGCCGCATTGCGATCCACGTCGGCCAAGGAGGCTCGGATGGCGTCGGGGATGGTCGACGGATCCCCCATCTGGGCGAACGTGGGAAGCGCGATGCCCTGGGTGCGGAAGCGTTCGACGCTCCGCTGGTAGCCGACCTCGTCGACAATGCCGGTGGCCAGGCCGAATCGGGCCGGATCGAAGGTGGCGGGGTCGAACTCGACGGCATCAAACGAGCCGATACCTACGCTCGAGTTGTCACTGGAGATGGCGTTGGAAGAACTACTCATGGACGCAGGCTAGCCATTCTGGGTCATTCAGATTGACAAAATGTCAACATCGAGGCTGGTCGGGAGTGACGGATGTCGCGTCACGGATCGGTCGGGGTGCCACGGTTCGGAGGCGACGCGATGCGAGGCTGGGGGGGTGACCCGTCGAGTGCTTGATCTGGTGCTCGCGTTCGCCCTCGTGGGGGCGGGCGTGGTGGTCGCCGCGCGTGTTGCCGAGCCTTCGATGCGCCCGGTGCTCTACCCGCCGTCCGCATCGCCGTCGCCTGTGCTACCGACCCCGACGATTCCGGCGACCACCGCTGCGCCCACCACTACCGCCGCACCGGGGACCACCACCGTCTCGCCGGTTGCTGCGGCGACTACCACGGTTCCGCTCGCGACGACGACCACGGCCACCGTGGCGCCGGTGGACGAGGAGGCGGTGCTCACCGCCTCCTACGCCTGGGGCCGCAGTACGGATGCAGTGCTGCTCCAGACAGTGTTGGGCGTCGAGGCCGATGGCTGGTACGGGCCAGGGACGCGGGAGGCCCACCTGGCCGAGAATGCGGTCCGGGGCTTGTCTGTCGATGCCGTCCCGGCGCCACCCACCACGACCACCACCACGGCGGCGCCGACGACTACGGCGGCTCCCACCACCACGGCGGCGCCGACGACTACGGCGGCTCCCACCACCACGGCAGGGCCGACGACTACGGCGGCTCCCACCACTACGGTGCCGCCGCCCAGCACCACCGCGGGGATGTTTGGTGGCCTGGGTGCCAATCTGGTGGCTCAACTTCTGGGCCAGCCGTGCATCGCCGACGGTGACCTGAGCGACTGCGGCCCGGAGGTCGATGCCCTAGTCAAGGGGCTCGTCGAGTAGATCCGCTGTCCTCCAGGGACTGAGCCATCAGTGAGTTGAGTATCGAACAAGTGTTCGATACCGTTCGAACATGGACTGGTCCAACTCCGGAATGCCGTGGCGAGAGTTGGAGGGTTGCCTGTCGGATCGCCCCTTCGCTCCGGCCCCTCTTTGGACGCCCCCACCGGCGCCTACCGCACCACGGTCTCCTGTCGGACCCCCCTCTCCTGTCGACCGGGCTCCGAAGGACGAGACGGGCCCTCCCTACGCGGAACTTCACTGCCACTCCCACTTCAGCTTCCTCGACGGGGCCTCGTCACCCGACGAGTTGGTGGCCGAGGCGGTGCGCCTCGGGCTAAGTGCCCTGGCGCTCACCGACCACGACGGCTTCTATGGGGTGGTGCGGTTCGCCGAGGCCGCCCGGGCCCACGGCCTGCCCACCGTCTTCGGTAGTGAGCTTTCCCTCGACGTGCCCTCCACCAACGGGTCCGCCACCCACGGGTCGGCCACGCGGTCGGCTCGGACCGGGGCACCTGACCCGGCGGCCACCCATCTTGTCGTCCTGGCCACCGATCCGATCGGCTACGCCCGGCTGGGAACGGCCATTGCCGAGTCCCAACTGGCCGGAGGGAAGGGTCGACCCCGACTCTCGTCGGACCGTCTGGCCGAGCTGGCCGGTGCCGATCCCCACTGGACAGTGCTCACTGGTTGCCGCAAGGGAGCTGTTCCCGCAGCGTTGGAGGCCGACGGTCCGGCGGCGGCCCGTCGGGCGCTGGACGACCTGGTGGACCGGTTCGGCCGTGATCGGGTGGTGGTCGAACTCTGGGACCACGGGCACCCACTGGACGTCGAGCGCAATGATGCCCTGGCCGATCTGGCCACCGCTGTGGGTGTGGGTCTGGTGGCCACCAACAACGTCCACTACCACCGGCCGGCCCGCCGCCGACTGGCCACCACGATGGCCGCTATCCGGGCCCGACGGCCGCTGGAAGAACTAGACGGGTGGCTTCCGGCGGCCGGCACGGCCCACCTCCGTTCGGGGACCGAGCAGGCCCACCGCTTCGCCCGATGGCCGGGCGTGGTGGCAGCCGCCGACGAGTTGGGGCGCCGCTGCGCCTTCGACCTCGGGCTGGTGGCTCCCGGCCTGCCGCCGTACCCGTGTCCCGACGGGCTCGACGAGATGGGCCTCCTTCGACGGCTGGCCACCGCCGGAGCCGTTGACCGATACGGGCCCCGCTACGCCGAACGGGTGGTCGGGGCGTGGACCCAGGTCGACCGGGAGTTGGGCATCATCGGCGAGTTGGGCTTCCCGGGCTACTTCCTCGTCGTGCACGACATCGTGGCCTTCTGTCACCGGTCCGACATCTACTGCCAGGGCCGGGGATCGGCGGCCAACTCTGCGGTCTGTTATGCGCTGGGTATCACCAACGCCGATGCCGTGGGTCTAGGCCTGCTGTTCGAACGCTTCCTCTCTCCGGAACGCGAGGGCCCGCCGGACATAGACCTGGACATCGAGAGCGGTCGACGCGAGGAGGTCATCCAGTACGTCTACGACCGCTACGGCCGGCAGCACGCCGCCCAGGTGGCCAACGTCATTACCTACCGGCCCCGATCAGCGGTGCGTGACGTAGCCCGGGCGCTGGGCTACGACCCCGGCCAGCAGGATGCCTTCGCCAAGGGTCTGGATCGTCGGGCTCGGATCCGGCCCGCCCCCGGAAAGGAGACAGGTTCCGGAGAGACGGGCCTGCCGGACGACGTGGCCGCCCTGGCCGACGAGCTGTGCGACGCCCCCCGCCACCTCGGTATCCATTCGGGGGGCATGGTGGTCTGCGACCGCCCCATGGCCGAGGTGTGCCCGGTGGAGTGGGGGCGCATGGTGGACCGCAGCGTGCTCCAGTGGGACAAGGACGACTGTGCGGCGGTCGGTCTTGTCAAGTTCGACCTCCTGGGGCTGGGGATGCTCAGCGCCCTGCACCACACGGTGGACCTGGTGGCCGCCCACCAGGGGATCGAGGTCGACCTGGCCCGCCTGCCCCAGGACGGCGACGTCTACGACATGATCTGTGCCGCGGACACCATTGGCGTGTTCCAGATCGAGAGCCGGGCCCAGATGGCCACCCTGCCCCGGTTACGCCCCCGCCACTTCTACGACCTGGTGGTGGAGATCGCCCTGATCCGGCCGGGCCCCATCCAGGGAGGGTCGGTGCATCCCTACATCCGGCGACGGAATGGCCGTGAGCCGGTCACCTACCTGCATCCCCTGTGTGAGAACGCCCTCTCCAAGACCCTGGGCATCCCGCTGTTCCAGGAGCAGCTCATGCAACTGGCCATCGACGTGGCCGGCTTCACGGCCACCGAGGCTGACCGCCTCCGCCAGGCCATGGGATCCAAGCGAAGCCACGATCGGATGGAGGCCCTCCACCATCGGTTCCTGGACGGGGCGGGTGGCCGGGGGGTGGTGGCCGACGTGGCCGAGCAGGTCTGGCAGAAGTTGGCTGCCTTCGCCGACTACGGGTTCCCAGAGAGCCACGCCGTGTCGTTCGCCCACCTCGTCTATGCCAGTTGCTGGTTGAAGTACCACCACCCGGCGGCTTTCTGCGCCGGGCTCCTGAACGCCCAGCCCATGGGCTTCTACTCGCCGCACTCCCTGGTCCAGGACGCCCGCCGCCACGGGGTCCAGGTCCGGACCCCCGACCTGAACCGGTCCGGAGCACTTGCCTTACTGGAAGGGGCATCGTTGGAGGGCTCCGGGTCGGAGGAGGCCGGGGGTCCGGCGCTGCGGATGGGGTTCGGGTCGGTTCGTGCCATCGGAAGGGACCTGGCCGAGGCCATCGCCGCGGGTCAGCCCTATGACTCGATCGAGGATCTCCAGCGGCGGATCGACCCAGGGCGACCGGCCATGGAGGCACTGGCCACCGCCGGTGCTTTCGCCTGCTTCGATGCGGAACGACGAGAGGCCCTGTGGACGGCGGGCGCCCTGGCGGCTACAGGGCCGGACCGCCTGGCCGGGATAGTCACCGGCACCGTGCCTCCACCTCTCCCCGCCATGGCCGAGCCGGAACAGGCCCGGGCCGACCTGTGGGCCACCGGGGTTTCACCGGACGGGCATCCCACGCGCTTCGTGCGCGATGAGTTGTCGGCCGATGGGGTGGTCACCGCGGTGGACCTCCGGGCTGTGGCCGACGGGGCCCGGGTCCGGGTGGCCGGGGTGGTCACCCATCGGCAGCGCCCCCACACGGCCGGTGGGGTGACCTTCGTGAACCTGGAGGACGAAACCGGCCTGATCAACGTGATTGTCTCGCCGGGCTGCTGGGTGCGGTACCGCGACGTGGTGACCGCCTCGGCACTCGTCGTCCGGGGGAGGGTGGAGGCCGTTGAGGGGGTGGTCAACGTGGTAGCTGAGCGGATCGAGACCCTAGGGGTGCGACTCCCGGCCCGGTCCCGCGACTTTCGCTGACCGCTCTCCGGAGCAGGTCACATAAAGGAAACAGACGGCTGTGCACATCTACACCTTGGGGTTCTGGTGTCGCCCTCACCCCATCCTCAGGGGTTCAATCCCTGAGGGGGTCTAGCGTGCCCCGCTTCAGAGGCGGACCGTCCGACCAGCCAGAACGCCGGTGTGCTGGCCGTTCTCCAGGAAGACCTCGCCGTTGACCAGCGTCTGTCGGTAGCCGTCGGCGCCCTGGATCCAACGGGGAGCACCGCCTGGGAAGTCGTGAGCCATCTCTGGGTAGCCGAGGGCCAGGCCCTCGAGGTCGATCACGTTGATGTCAGCAAAACCTCCGACGGCGAGCCGGCCCCGATCGGAGACGCCGAACAGGTCGGCTGGCTCGGAGGTGAGGCGCCGAACAGCATCCTCCAGGGTGAAGCGCCCCTCGTCGCGCATCCAGTGGGTGAGGAAGAAGGTGGGCTGGCTGGCATCCATGATGAGGGTGGCGTGGGCGCCCGCATCGGCCAAACCGAGGGTCACATGGGGACGGGACAGCATGTCCAGCACCTCGTCGAGGTCCTGATTCAGGATCGGCCATGTGAGGATCCGCCGTCCGTCCATCTCGACGAGAAGATCCAGTATTGCTTCGGCTAACGGCACCCGGCGTTGAGAGGCGATGGCCGCGACGCTGTCCTTGGGGGTGAAGACGTGACGGACCGGCCGGTCGCTCAGCGGGTAGATGCGGGTCCAGTCGATTCGGTCGTCGGACACCGACCGCTCAGCCTCGGCCAGCAGGGTGGCCCGGGAGACTGGGTCGCGCAGGCGAGCTACCCGCTCCTCTAAGGGGAGGTCGGCCAGGCTCTGCCAGGAGCCCCAACGGTCGAACGGGGTTCGGCCAGCCAACCCGAACAGGATTCCTATCTGGCGGGACGTGGTCTGGGGTCGGAGGCGGGCTCCAGCGGCGTTCTCGCGGTCTACGGCGGCCAGGACATTCCGGTGGAGGTCTGGGGCGGCATCAACTTGGGTCAGGGCCATTGAGACGTCGCAGTCTGCCGCTCGGCTGATGTCGGCATACAGCCCGACCTCGTCCTGTACCGGGTCCTCCGACCCGTTGCCAATGTCGACGTAGGCGGGAGCCACCTCAAAGATCCCACCCCGGTGACGCAGCACGTCGGCAAAGGCCATCAGCTCGTCGGCTGAGGCCTTAGTACCCGGGACGTATCGCCCGTCGGGCACCTTATGTAACAGGGTCCGCGAGGTGGAAAACCCCAGAGCACCGGAAGCCAGCGCCTGGTCGACCATGGTGGCCATGACCTCGATGTCCTCAGCGGCCGCTGGAGTCTCGTCCATGGCTCGCTCTCCCATGGCCGCTAGCCGAACCGCACAATGGCCGACCATCCCCCCGACGTTCAGACCCTTGGGGAGACGGTCCAACTCGTCTAGGTAATCGCCGTACGTTTCCCAGTTCCAGGACAACCCGTCCAAGATGCTTGAGGCCGGGATGTCCTCGACTGACTCCATCATCTCGGCCAGCATCTTTTGGCCACCGGGGGCCACGGGGGCGAACGTCACCCCGCAGTTGCCGAGCACGACCGAGGTGACCCCGTGCCACGAGGCCGAGGTGCCCAGCGGATCCCAAGCCATCTGGGCATCAAGGTGGGTGTGGATGTCCACGAATCCTGGGGTGACCACCAGCCCGTCGGCATTGATCTCACGATGGGCTCGGCCTTCCACCCGACCCACCTCGGCGATGCGGTCGCCGTCGACGGCTACGTCCGCGGTGACCGGCGGGGCGCCCGTGCCGTCCACCACGGTCCCACCGCGGATGATGAGGTCGAATGCCATTGCCTGCCCTTCCGGTGAGCGGCGCCCAGACGTCAGGGGCGTCCGCCGACAGTAGCCGTGAGCCTGGTGGTGGACCAGACACCTCGGCCCAGCCGAGCGGTTTTGCACAATGTTGTACGCCCCCAGGGAAAGAGCCCGGCCGGCCGTCGGGAATCCAGCACACTTGTAGGCATGCGTTACGCGACCCGCGCTCCACTGGCTGTCCGGACGGCCGACACTCGCCAACGGTTGGTCGCGCTCGTCATCGGCGTGGTGGCCGCCTCGGCCGGCGGCCTGGTGCTGGCGTCCGCTGAGGGGATGCTGACCGACCTCCCCGGCCTACTCCTACTCGTCCCGGGCGCCATCGCTCTGCGGGGCAACGTCTTCGGCGCCGTGGGCAGCCGGCTGGGCACCGCGGTGCACACTGGGACCTTCCGACTGTCGGCCCGGGCCGACGGCGTGGTGGGCCAGAACATGCTGGGTGCGGCGGCCCTTTCGCTGGTGCTCAGCGCGGCGCTCGGGGTTCTGGCCCGGGGCACAGCTGTGGTATTCGGCATCGCACCCACCATGACACTGGCCGATTTCGTGGTCGTCTCGACCCTCGGGGGGCTGCTGGCCTCGGTAGCGGTCGGAGTGGTCACCGTCGGGCTGGCTGCCGGTTCGGTCCGCTTCGGGTGGGACCTCGACAACGTGATGGCGCCGCTGGTGTCCACGTTGGGTGACCTGGCCACCGTGCCCGCCCTCGTGGTGGCCGCCATGTTGGCCGACCGGGCCGGACTTACCGATGCTGTCGGACTGGGCGTGCTTGCCGCAGCGCTGGCGGTGCTGGTCGTGGCGTGGCGAACACCGCTGGACGAGGTTCGGCGGATCGTCCGCCAGTCGGTCCCCGTGTTGGCCGTGGCCGGCGTGCTGGACCTGGTGGCCGGGGTGACCGTCGAGAAGCGTCTCGACGACCTGTTGGCCGCCGAGGCGCTTCTCGTGCTGCTTCCAGCATTCCTGGGGACGGCCGGTGCCCTCGGCGGGATCCTGTCCAGCCGTCTGTCCACCCACTTCCACCTGGGCCTCGATGACGCCAAGCCGCTTCCCAGCCGGTCCAGCCTCCGTGAGGCTCGCTCGATCGGCCTTATCGCCGTGCCGGTTTTCGCACTCTGTGCTGCTCTCGCCCAGGGGGCGTCGGTGGTCACCGGACAGACCACGCCGGGGCTCGGCAACCTGCTGCTGGTCGTGCTCATGGCCGGAGCGGTGGCCACCGTGCTGGTCGTCCTCGTGGCCTACTACACGACAATGGCCGCCTTCCGGTTCGGCCTGGACCCCGACACCTACGGCATCCCGATGGTGCTCTCGGTGCTCGACCTGATCGGTGCGTTCACCCTCGTCCTAGCAATGCTCGCCGTGGGGGTGGCATGAGTCGACATGATCTCTCCCAGCCCAGAAGGAAACGAAATTACAATGACCCCGGACATCGAGTGAGGAACTGATGGACGACAGACCACGAACCCTGCGGGCCATGTTGGCCGAGGCCAAGGACATGTCGGAGTTGATGGTCGACCTGGCCTATGCCGCGGTCTACTTCGGCGATCCTGACATGGCCGAAGAGGTTGACGAGCTCGAAGAGCAGATGAGCGAGCTGGTGCACGACATGCGCGCCGTGTGCGTGCTGGCCGGCCGCAGTCCCCGTGACGCCGAGGGGATGTCATCGGTGCTCCAGGTGGTGTCGGCTATCGAGCGGATGGCCAACGACGCGGTGGACATCGCCCGGATAGTCACCCACCGTCTGGGTATTCCCCACCAGCTGGTGGCCGACCTGTCCGACGCCGAGGAGGTGTCCCACCGGGTACTGGTCAGCGACGGCTCACACATGGCCTACCGGCCCCTGTCGGCCCTCGAGTTGACCGTGCAGGCCGGAATGCGGGTCATGGCGGTTCGCCGGGGTCGCCAGTGGATCACCGACGTGGACGGCGACACCGTGCTGGTTCCCGGCGACGCGTTGTTCCTACATGGCTCGAGCGATGGGATCACCCGCCTGCGCGAGCTAGCCGCCGCGCCGGTCTGGGAACCGCTACGCCCCGAGGACGGCGAGGCCCTGACTGACCTGGATCGAGCCGTTGACGTGCTGGTCGAGATGAAGAACCTTTCCGAAGCAGCCGTCGGACTGGCCTACAGCGCGCTGGTGCTCGGCGACCGTGGGCTGGCCGCCGAGGTGGGCCACCTCGAGGAACGGCTTGACGAGATGAAGGACCACCTCGAACTGTGGGTACTCGGTGCGGCTGCCGAGGGGCTGAACCCGTCGTCGCTACGCGGTCTCCTACACCTAGCCGAGGCCGCTGAGGACCTAGGCGATCAGGCCCGGGCCATGGTCTGGCTAGTCGAGGAGGGCGAGGAGCTGCCCCCGATCCTGGGCATCGCCTTGGGCGAGGCCGACGAGGTGGTGGTTCGATTCCCGGTGGCTACCGACAGCGCCGTGGACGGGGCCACCCTCAAGACCCTGCAACTCAACATCGAACCCGGCTTCACCGTGCTGGCCGTCCGTCGAGGCGGTGGTTACGTCTACCGGCCCCGAGGTCAGGTTCGCCTGTCAGCGGGCGACGAGATCATCGCCAGTGGCCCCGACGAAGGTCAGGCCCTCCTGGCTGCCATGTGCGGCTGGCAGCTCGTCGAGGATGACGAGGGTGAGGACGAGTTGGTGCCCGTCGGCTGATCGGGATCCGGTTCGTCCTGCGGGTCGGCCGGGCCGAAGAGGTCAGTCCGCGGATTCCTCGCCGAGGTCCTCTACCGGCGATTCGGGAACAGATACGTCTCCCGGCGCCATCCCGTCGCCGTCGCCGTTGAACAACTCGGCGATCGCTCCGATCGACCCGAGCGTCGCTCCGAGATCGGTGGGCAGGAAGATCTTGGTGGCCCGACCGTCGGCGATCGCCCCGAGGGCCTCGAGGTACTTGATGGCCAGAAGATCCGGTGTCGGGCCACCGTCGTGGATGGCTTGGTAGACGCTGCGGACCGCCTCAGCCTCACCCTCGGCCACCGTGAGCTGCCGGTAGCGCTCGGCCTCGGCCACCGCCCGGATGGCGTCGGCCTCGCCCTCGGCTTGGAGAATGGCCTGCTGACGGACGCCCTCGGCGGCCAGGATCACCGACTGCTTGTCGCCCTCGGCCCGGGTGATGGCCGCCTCGCGGGTGCCGTCGGCCTCAAGTACCACGGCTCGGCGGTTGCGTTCGGCCTTCATCTGCTCGTGCATCGCGTTCA
This sequence comes from Acidimicrobiales bacterium, assembly GCA_014237715.1. Taxonomy (GTDB): domain Bacteria; phylum Actinomycetota; class Acidimicrobiia; order Acidimicrobiales; family MedAcidi-G1; genus UBA9410. The sequence goes on along the minus strand of JAAZZG010000005.1, from coordinate 17,100 downwards.
TGACGTCGGTCGGCGGGTCGATCCGTTGGATCTCGACGCGCACGACCTTCACGCCCCATTTGTCGGTGGCGTCGTCGAGCACCTCGCGAAGCGCCACGTTGACGTTGTCGCGTGACGTCAACGCGTTGTCCAGCGTCATGTCGCCGATCACGTTCCGCAGGTTGGTCTGGGCCAACTTGGTGACGGCCAGCATGAAGTTGGCCACGTTGTAGATGAGGCGCTGGGCATCGGTGGGCTCGTAGTAGATGACGGCGTCCACGGTGACCGTCACGTTGTCCTTGGTGATGACCTCCTGCGGAGGTACGTCGATGACCTGCTCGCGCATGTCGACCCGGGTAAGCGACTGGATGACCGGGATGATGAGCTTGAGGCCTGGGTCCACGGTGGCCTTGTAGCGACCCAACTGTTCGACGATGCCCTTCTGGTACGGGCGGACGATCTTGATGCCAGCCGCGGCGAAGGCAAACAGCACCACGGCGACGACGGCGAGCACGACGACGGATATAGCCATGGGGGATCCTTTCGATTGTCGGGTTTGGTCAGTCGGTGGGTCGCACCACGGCTCGGGTGCCCTCGATGCGGACGACCTCGATGGCGGTGCCGGTAGGTAACGGCGTACCGTCGTCGGACTCTACGTGCCAGTCTTCACGGCCGATTCGCACCGTGCCCAGACGGGTTCCAGCCTCGTCGGGTTCGCTGGTCACCATGCCGGTCTCGCCCACCAGCCGGCCGGCGCCCACTCCCACCGGGTTGCCGCCCCGGGCCATGCGTCGGGCCATGGGACGGAGTCCAGCGAAGCTGGCGGCCGAGACGGAGACGAACGACAGCCACGACCAGGGCTCGCTGGCACCAGCGAAGGCCACGATGGTGGCCGCTGTGGCCCCCACACCGAACGGGAGGAGAAAGAACGCTCCGGTCATGGCGATCTCGCCCAGGACGAACAGCGCGGCGGCACCAAGCCAGATCCAGCGCCAGACCTCAGGATCCATCGGGTCGCTCCTGTCACTCCTCGTTGGGATCGTGGTTCGCTGACCAACGTACCGGACCCCGATACCGGATCCAGCGGAGTATCGCCGGGGGTTGGGAAGCGGGCGCTACCGTCATGCGCCGTGCCCCCCTTCGTTTCAGTCCCCGCCGATGCGTCGCTGCGCCTGCTGACCGTCCACGCCCATCCCGACGACGAGGCATCCAAGGGGGCCGCCACTGTGGCGGCCCTGCACGCCGGGGGAGTGCACTGCGTCCTGGTGTGCTGCACCGGTGGAGAGGCGGGCGACGTCCTGAACCCGGCCATGGACGTGCCCGAGGTCCATGCCGACCTCCCTGGGGTACGCGATGTCGAGTTGGCCCTGGCCGCCGAGATCATCGGCTACGACGAGGTGATCATGCTGGGCTACCGGGATTCGGGTATGAAGGACTCGGATCACAACGCCCGCCCCGAGGCCTTCGCCAACGCCGACCACGACGAGGCGGTGGGTCGTCTGGTGGCCATCATCCGTCGGGTCCGACCCCAGGTCATCGTCACCTATCCGGATGCCCGTGGGGAGTACGACCACCCCGACCATGTCCAGGTGCATGACATCTCCGTGCCTGCGTTCCACGCGGCGGGAGACCCCGAGCGCTACTCGGAGGCCGGCCCGGCCTGGCAGCCGTCGAAGCTCTATTACACGATGTGGTCCCGGGCACGGATCGCCGGTCTACACGCGAAGTTCCTGGAATTGGGGATCGAGTCGCCCTACGACGAGTGGTGGTTCGAACGTCCGTCCAGCGACCACCTCATCACCACACAGGTGCCCATCTCCGGTCACTGGGACGTACGTGGTGAAGCGCTACGTGCCCACGCCACCCAGATCGACCCGACCTCGAAGTTCTGGTTCGGCCTGCCCGACGAGGCGGCCCGCACAGTCCATCCGTTCGACGATTACCGCCTAGAGGCCTGCTACGTGGACGGCCAGCCGGTGGAGCCCGCCGAGTTTCTGACCGATGGGCCGATCGAGGACGACCTGTTCGCCGGGGTCCGGGCCGAGGTGGATGCTTGATGGCTGAGTTCTCGTTCCTGTCCGAGGAGTGGATCGCCGCGCTGGCCAAGGGTGGCGCCGCGCTACCCGAACGGCCCGGCGTGGACGGTGTGGTGCGGTTCGTGATGACCAGTACCCCCCACGGAAAGGTGCAGTTCCGTCTGGTGGTTGCCGACGGCCGGATCTCGGAGGTGCTGGTGGGTCGTGAGGGCGAGGCCGAGGCCATGGTCACCTGGAAGTACGCCGACGCTGTGGCCCAGTTCTCCGGTGATCTGGATGCTGATGTGGCGTTCATGACCGGCCGTTGCAAGGTCGAGAACGCGTACGCCCGGTACGTGTTCGACCTGCGTCCGGTCTTCGGTTCGCTCGAGTGGAACGGTCTGTTGTCCGATCTGGCTGGACGCACCGAGTTCTGAGTCGGGGCCCGCTGGGGGCCTGCTTCTACGCTCGCTGGGCGTTGCGTAGGTCCCGCCAGCTGATGAGCGATACGTGGCCCCGATCCAGGTCAGCCCGCATCTCGCTGTTGCCGCAAGCCAGGTCACGATGCTCGACCCGCCGGCCCCACTCGTCGCCGATAGCCCGTAACTCGGGGGTGTCGGCGGCCGGTTCCAACACGATCTCGGTCACCCCGGGCTCCAGGTCCATGGCCTGGCGTTCGAGGGCCTGCGGATCGGCCAGCCGACGCATCTGATGGTGGTCGACGGTGAGCACGCCCTCGTCGGCAGCCAGCGCCCGGAACGGGAACCCGGCCGATGCCTCGGCGGCTCCGCCAGCCAGACGGATGGGCAGACCGAAATCGATGGCCAACTCCAGGTAGACGTCGAAGAACTCTGGCCGGTTCTGGAGGGCCCCCAGATGGGTACTGAGGTGGCTCACGTCGAATCCCCAGAGAATGGCCCGCTCCAGCTGGGCCCGACATTCCCGACGGGTCTCGTCAAGGTCCGCGTGGTCCCACAGGTCTTCGACGGTCCGGGGGAGACCACCGTCACCGTCGTGCAGGCTCGGAGCCTGAGTGATGGACCGCCAGCGGTAGCAGCCCATCTCGGCGTTCAGGGTGAGGTGGACGCCCACCGGTTCGCCTCGGTAGTGCGAGGCGGCGTCACGCGCCCAAGGTCCGGGGACCATGAGACCGGCACCGGTGGCCAGCCCGCTTCGAAGGCTTTCGTAGACCCCGACGTTCGACGCGTGGCACATCCCGAGCAGGTCGGCGGTGAGGATGAGGAGCCGTTCGTTGGCCCCTTGCCCCAAGCGTTCCAGCAGCGCGGTCACGAGCATCACGGTACCGGACAGCCGTCGTGGACGATCCTCCCACCGCCGCTCACCGACGTGCCTACCGTCTCGCCATCGCCATCGCCATCGCCATCGCCATCGCCATCGCCATCGCCATCGCCATCGCCATCGCCATCGCCATCGCCATCGCCATCGCCATCGCCATCGCCATCGCCAGCGAGCAGAAGAGCAGGCTGGTCGGCATGGGGATCAGGCTGCCGCCGGCAACTCAATCTCCGCGTCGTCGGCGAGCTCCTCCAGTGGAAGAGCGAGCGGCGAGCGGGTTCGGCCCGAGACGCCGGCGCCCCCTTCGAGGACCGTCGGCGCACATGAGGCGAGGACGGCCCGCGCGCTAGCCACACCGGCCCTACCGATCTGACGGGTGAGTTCGTCGAGGTGTCGTGGGACGGCCCGGGATCGGGCGTCGGTGGATCCAGCGGGGAATCGGAGCTGCTTTGTCATGACTCCATCATGTAGACGGGGTGTGACAGCCATTTCAGAAATGGCTCTGACCTGCGGTTTCACGCCGGGTGTGTGGGTTACGGCCCAGCGACGGCATCATCCGTGCATGTCCCCGAGGTCGTATCTCAGCGAAGAACTGGTCCGCGGCGACCGTCTAGGCACCTGGGTCCTGCCGTTGACTGAGGATGAGTGCTCCGGTGCGGGGCGCCTGTTCGGCGGGACCGGCCTCGGTGCGGCCGTCCGAGCCCTCGAGCTGGACGCCGGTCGACCGCTGGTGTGGGCTACCGGCCAGTTCATCTCCCACGCTCTGCCCGGCGAACTACTCACCTTCGAGGTCGAGATGCTGGCCGAGGGACGGGCCACCACGCAGGCCAGGGCCCGTGGACACGTCGACGGTCGTGAGGTAATCGCCGTGGTGGCCACCCTCGGGCGCCGTGACGTCGAGCGTTCTGGCGTGTGGGTCGTACCGCCGGATGCACCACCTCCCATGGACTGCCCGGCGTTTCCCAGTCGGAGCGCCACCCGGTCGGTGTCGGCCAACCTTGAACGTCGCCTCGTCCGCGGCCGGACCGAGGCCAACGAACCGGCAATGGACGACGGCCAGGTCGCCATGTGGGTGCGGGTGCCCGACCACCTGGTGGTCGACCCGGCGTTCCTCGCCGTGCTCGGGGACTACGTGCCGTGGGGCGGCCGGGACGCGGTAGGCGGCGGCCTCGGGGGCGGTCAGAGCTTGGACAACACCCTCCGGGTCGTGGACCCGGTCGACACCGACTGGATCCTCGTCGACGTACGGATCAGCAGCCTCGTGCACGGCTATGCCCACGGGACCGTCCACCTTTGGTCCGAGGACGGCCATCTGCTGGCTACCGCCAGCCAGACCTGCCAGTTCCGGAATCCTCGATCCTCAAGGGAGAAGTCATGAACGGTGGATCCCGATATGGAATGACGGTGCCGTTCGCTGGTCCCCTAGCCGGCCAGGCTGACCGGTTCCGGGCACTGGTCGAACAGGGCTACACCGATGCCTGGACCGCCGAAGCCGACGGCCACGACGGGCTGGCCCCGCTGGCCCTCGCTTCCATCTGGGCGCCCGAGCTACGGCTCGGAACGGCGATCCTCCCAGCGTTCACCAGGGGCCCGGCACTGCTGGCACAGAGCGCGGCGTCGATGGCGTCCGCGGCGCCCGGTCGCTTCGTCCTCGGTTTGGGCACCTCCTCCAACGTGATCGTCGAACGCTGGAACGGCATCGGATTCGAGGCGCCGTACGCCCGGGTACGAGACACGGTCCGGTTCCTACGAGCGGCCTTTACCGGCGAGAAGGTCACGGAGTCCTACGAGAGCTTTGACATTGCCGGATTCCGGCTGGGCAACGTTCCGGACGAGGCACCACCCATCGTGGTGGCCGCTCTCCGCGAAGGGATGCTCAGACTGGCGGGTCGGGAGGCCGACGGGGCCGTCGTGAACTGGCTGTCGGTCGACGATGCGACCACGGTGACGGCCATTGTCCGCGACGCCGCGGCAGCGGCGGATCGCCCCGAGCCCGAGGTGGCGGCCCGATTGTTCGTCTGTCCGTCGCCCGATCGAGACGCCGTAGTGGCCCAGGCCAAGCGGTTGGTCGCCGCCTACGTGAACGTGCCCGTCTACCGTGCGTTCCACGAGTGGATGGGCCGGAGCGACGTACTAGGCGAGCATTGGGAGCGGTGGGATGCCGGTGATCGTGCCGCGTCGCTGGACGCCATGCCCGACACAGTGGTCGACGACCTGTTGGTGCACGGAAGCCCTGACGAATGTCGGACACACATCGACCGCTACGTGGCCGCGGGCATCACCACGCCGGTATTGAGCATCGTGCCGCTGGCCGGGGTCGACGTGGACGACGCGATCAGAGATCTGGCGCCCGGTCGAAACCGGTGACGGGATTCACCCCGATGCGCGTCTAGGGTTGGGATCCTCAGCGAACGATGAGAGGATGTGGCCGTGACCGAGACGCTCGACAACACGACGATCGACGAGATCCGCGCCATCATCGATCGGGGCCTGGGAACCACCCAGAGCCGTCAGTTGATTGCCGCTTCTGAGGTTGCTGATCTCCTGTTGGATCTTCGCCTGCTGCTCGCCACGAGCGACGCAGAACTCGAGGCAGCACCCACCAACTGACCCGTCGGTCCGGCGTTGACGCCGGTCCGCCTCCACGGTTCAGCGCAGCGGAAAGACTTTCTGGATCACGCGCCCCAGGCCCAGTCCGATGCCGGCGCCGACCACCACGTCGCTCGCATGGTGGATGCGTACGTGGATCCGCGAGGCGGCCACGATGGCGGCCAGTCCGTACCAGGCGGGCTTCACACGGGACCGTTCCGAGAGCAGGGTGGCGGCCATGAAGGCAGCCGACGCGTGACCCGACGGAAAGCTGCTGGTCACCGGTTGACGGAGTCCGTGGGGGCGTTCGCCGTCGTGGACCGGGCGTTCCCGCCGAATGGCTGACTTGATGACCCCGTTGACCAGCGCCGACTCGGCACCCAGAGCCAAGGCCAGCCGGGTGGCCTCGCGACTGCCCCGACGGCTGGTCACTCCCCGGGCCGTGCCCAGGAGGTGCCAGATGAGGCTGAAGTCGCCCAGTTCGCTAGCCGTGTAGAAGACCCGGTCCAACGTGGGGTTGCCGCGAAGGCGGTTCCAGGCCTTGTCGACTGCGTGGTCGAGGGACGCGCCGAGCGGCCCGAGCGGGTGCTGGTCGGCGGGTTCCGACGGGTCGTCGGTCAGGTCGTCGGTCAGGCCGTCGAGGTCGTCGACGGACCCGACGTCGGCGGGTTCCACGGAGGCAAGCCTACGGGGGTTGTTTCGGGGAAGGGCTCGCCGGCTCAGTGGCCGGCGTAGGCCCCTGACGTGGACAGGGCACCACGACCCCATCGCCGGGGCGTGGCCAACAGGGCCCGCGGGTAGTCCTCGAACATCCAGCGGGAGAAGTTCCGTCGGGTCCACGGGTTCAGGTCGGCCAGGCGGACGGCGGTGCTCGCGCCGATTGGATGGGCCAGCATCCGTTGCAGGGCCATCGACATCCGATGATCGGCTACCAGGTTGCGGCGTACGGCCCGGCGGTACGCGGTGGCCACCTCCATGGTCGATCCGCCGGCTGAGGAGGCCTCAGCGGCCAGGATGCCGGTGAGCAGGGCTTGACCAATGCCCTCACCGGTCAGGGCGTCAGTGGCTGCCGCTGCATCGCCGACGAACAGTACCGGTCCGTGGGCGAGCACGGCCCGATCCACCCGGGCCGGAATAGGCCACGCCGTACGGCGGCCCTCGGGCCGGGCATGGTCGCCCAGCACGGCCCGGATCGACGGCCGGTCCATGAGGCCGCCCCAGATCTGTCCGGTGTCTCCCACGGCCACCGGACCGCCACGGAGGATGCCGAAGCCCACGTTTGCCCGACCACCTGGCAGGGGGAAGGACCACGCGTACCCGGGCAACAGATCAGACTCGAACCACACATGCAGATCGGTGGCGGCTGGGCCCACGTCGGACACGTACTGGCGGAAGGCATGCCACTGGCCACGGTCGTCGTCGGTGGACAACCCGAGGAATCGGCGGATGGGCGACCACATGCCGTCGGCGGCCACCACCGTTGTGGCCCGTACCGACCCCAGACCGTCGACGTCCACCGTCGCTCCGGGCCTGTTTCCGGGGCCGTTCCCGGCGTCCAAGCTGAGGCCGGTGACCGCATGTCCTTCGAGCACCTCGGCACCCGCGGTCCTCACCAGGTCCAGGAGCGCCGCGTCGTACTCCCGGCGGGGGACCACCACTGCGTACCGTCCGTCGTCCCGAGGCAGCGGGAAGCGGACCGAACGGCCTGACGGCGAGTGGATCACAGCGTCCTCCACCGGCTGCCAGCCACCGATCGGGCTGGGATCCAGGCCGAGCTGCTCGCCGAGACGCAGGGCCAGCGTGGTCAGGCCGTCGCCGCAGCACTTGTCCCTCGGGAAGGACGCCTTGTCGACCAGCAGTACAGTCCGGCCGGCCCGGGCCGCCGTGATGGCTGCTGCGCTCCCGGCCGGGCCACCGCCCACCACCAGCACGTCCACCGTCCGTGTCGGAGCGTCCGCCATCAGTTCCACTGGCACGTCCTCAGAACAGCTTCAGCTCGTCGGATTCAATGCCCCGGAGCTCGTCGTAGTCGACAACCACGCAACCGATGCCCCGGTCGGTGGCCAGCACCCGGGCCTGAGGCTTGATCTCCTGGGCCACGAACACGCCTCGAACCGGGCGCAGCATCGGATCGCGATTCAGGAAGTCGAGATAGCGGGTGAGTTGTTCCACCCCGTCGATGTCGCCCCGTCGTTTGACCTCGATGGCCACCGCCCCGCCATCGGTGTCCCGGCACAGCAGGTCTACCGGTCCGATATCGGTGGGAAACTCCCGGCGTACGAGGCGTAGTCCTTTGTAGATCGACGTGGGGTCGGCAGCCAGCAGTTCCTGGAGGTGGGCCTCCACGCCATCCTTCACCAGGCCCGGATCGATGCCCATCTCGTGGTCCATTTCGGCCAGCACCTCGTGGACGGTGATGGTCAGCTGCTCACCCTTGGGGCTTCGGACATGCCAGATCTGTGCGGTCTCGTGCTGATCTTCCGCCTCGTTGCCGGCCTCGTCGCCCGTTTCGTCGATGGCGAGCGTGTTCGGGGCATTCATCCAGTTCAAGGGCTTGTAAGCCCCGCCGTCGGCATGGACGGCCACGCAGCCGTCGGCCTTGACCATGAGGAGTCGGACGGCCTCGGGGAGGTGGGCGGTGAGGCGACCGTCGTAGTCGACGGTGCAGCGGGCGATGACGACGTGCACGGACTCGGACTCAGACTCAGGCTTCCGGGGCCGGCGAAGTGGCCAGCGCGGCCAGCACGGCGTCGGCCAGTTCGGCCCGGCAGATCACCAGATCCGGTAGGTACGGGTCGGGGTGGTCGTAGGTGAGTGGCGATCCGTCGATTCGTGATGCGTGTAGGCCGGTGGCCAGTGCCACCGCGGTCGGCGCGCAGTTGTCCCATTCGAACTGTCCGCCGGAGTGGACGTAGCAGTCGACCTCGCCGCGCACCACGGCCATGGCCTTGGCGCCCGCCGACCCCATCTCCACCAGGACGCCACCCAGCGCGTCGCACACGGCGAGCGCCTCGGCGGGCGGCCGGGAGCGGCTCACCACCATCCGGGGCCGTGCGGGAATCGGGGGGAGGTCGGTGGCCGACGGCGGCTCGTCCGTGGCCAGGGTGCATCCCAGGGCGGGGAGGGCCACCGCTCCGACCGCGGGCTGTCCGTCGACGGCCAGCGCAACGTGGACGGCCCAGTCGGTGCGCGGTGGTTCGGAGTACTCGCGGGTGCCGTCAACCGGGTCGATGATCCAGGTCCGGGACGTCGTTCCCCGATCGGGATGGCAGTCGTGCGCCGTGCCCTCCTCGGAAAGCACGGCATCGTCGGGACGGACCTCGGCCAGCGCCTCCATCAGGAACTCGTGGGACCGCTGGTCGCCCTCATGCTTCAGGACGGCGGCCGGCGCGCCGTCCGCGGCCAAGCGGGCCCGGATGTCGAGCAGTACCTCACCGGCCCGGGTAGCCAGGTCGGCGGCCAGTTGGTGATCCTCGAGCGTGACCATGGCTCAGTCGCCCGCCGACCGTCGGCCCAGCTCCACGGCGGCCCGCACGGCGGCTCGCAGGTCGCCCTCGTCTCCACCGGCGGCCATCAGGCGTTGCACTGCGGCCTCCACCTCGGCGGCCTGCTGTTCGTCCAGCGAGGTCGCCGCCTCCACAGCGGGGACCAGCACGCCGACCAGTAGGAGGGTCAGGGCTCCGACGGCACCCACGAAGCCGAAGGTCAGGGCGGCGTCGATCCGGTCGGCAATGGACGTCACGATCATCCCGGCGATACCGATGACGCACAGCACCAGGGCTGCGGCGCGGACCGTGGACGGGGCGAGCAACCGGGTCCGAGCATCGGCTCTGCTCACTGGCTGGGCCTCATCGAACAAGGGGCTTGTACTTCATGCGGTGGGGCTGGTCGTCGAGCCCCAGCTCCTTCTTTCGGTACGACTCGTATTCGGTGAAGTTCCCTTCGAACCACCGGACCTGCGAGTCGCCCTCGAAGGCCAGGACGTGGGTGGCCACCCGGTCCAGGAACCAGCGGTCGTGGCTGATGACCACGGCGCAGCCCGCGTAGGCGTCCAGTCCGGACTCGAGTGCCCGCAGGGTGTCCACGTCGAGGTCGTTGGTGGGCTCGTCGAGCAGGAGCACGTTGGCACCGCTCCGAAGCACCTTGGCCAGGTGTACCCGGTTGCGCTCACCGCCCGAGAGGTCGCCGACCTTCTTCTGCTGGTCCGAGCCCTTGAAGTTGAACGACGACACGTAGGCCCGGCCGTTGACCTCCCGGCGACCCAACTCGATGAACTCCCGGTCGTCGGTGATCTCCTGGTAGACGGTGCGCTCTGCATCGAGGCTGTCGCGTGACTGGTCTACGTAGCCGATCTCGACCGTGGGGCCGATCCGGATAGCGCCTCCGTCGGGCGCCGTGGCCCCGTCGGCGTTGCCGTCAGCCGCCGCGGTGAGCATCCGGAAGAGGGTCGTCTTGCCGGCGCCGTTGCCGCCGATCACGCCGACGATGCCGGCGGGCGGAAGCGAGAACGACAGGTCGTCGATGAGGAGACGGTCGTCGAATCCCTTGGACAGGTGGTCGACCTCGATGACCTGGTCACCGAGTCGCTGGTTGGCCGGGATGTCGATTTGGAGCTCGCGGGCCCGGGTCTCTGTCTCGGCGGCCTCGGCCACCAGCCGGTCGTAGGCAGAGAGGCGGGCCTTGCCCTTGGACTGGCGTGCCTTGGGGGCCATCCGGACCCACTCCAGTTCCCGCTCGATGGTCCGCTTGCGAGCCGAGTCGACCTTCTCCTCAGACGACAGGCGGGCCTGCTTCTGTTCGAGCCAACCCGAGTAGTTGCCTTCGTACGGTATGCCTCGGCCCCGATCCAGCTCGAGAATCCAGCCGGCCACGTTGTCCAGGAAGTACCGGTCGTGGGTGATGGCCACGACGGTGCCCTGGTAGTCGCGCAGCGTGCGTTCCAGCCAGGCCACCGACTCGGCGTCGAGGTGGTTGGTGGGCTCGTCCAGTAACAGCAGGTCGGGGCTGGACAGCAGGAGGCGACACAGGGCGACACGTCGGCGCTCGCCGCCCGACAGGGAGTCGATGGCCGCGTCGCCGGGCGGAAGCCGGAGGGCGTCCATGGCGATCTCGATGGTGCGTTGCAGGTCCCAGGCGCCGGCTGCTTCGATCTTCTTCTCGAGTTCGGCCTGGTCGGCGCCCAACTTGTCGTAGTCGGCGTCGACGTCGGCCCATCCGGCCAGCACCTCCTCGTAGCGGGTGAGGAGGTCGGCCACCGCGCCCACGCCGTCCATGACGTTTCCTTGCACGTCCTGGGACGCGTCCAGCGTCGGCTCCTGCTCGAGCAGCCCTACGGTGAAGCCGTCGGTCAGGCGGGCCTCGCCGGTGAAGCCGTCGTCGATGCCGGCCATGATCCGCAGCAGAGATGACTTGCCGGAGCCGTTGGCGCCCAGTACGCCGATCTTGGCCCCCGGGTAGAACGACAACGAGATGTCCTTGAGGACATCCCGGTCCGGCGGGTGGAACCGGCCGACACGATGCATGGTGAAGATGAACTGGGCACTCATGGGCGCCGAGGCTATCGGTGGTCCCGGCTCGGACTTTCGGTGGGCGCACCGGCTGTCGCATGGCCGCTCTGCTCCGTACGATCGCCGGATGTCAGAGATCGAGGCAGTGCTGTTCGACTTCGGTGGCGTGGTGCTGACCAGCCCGTTCGACGCGTTCGCCGCCTACGAGGTCGAGGCCGGCCTGCCACCCGACACCATCCGGAAGATCAACGCCACCGACCCCGATACCAACTCGTGGGCCCGCTTCGAACGTCGGGAGGTCGACCCCGAGGAGTTCTGCGTGTTGTTCGAGGCTGAGGCGGCCGAGCGGGGATACAGCGTCGATGCCCACCAGGTACTGGCCGGGCTGCACGGCGAACTGCGGCCAACCATGGTCGAGGCTGTGCGCCGATGTTCCGTGGCCCTGCGGACGGCCCTGTTGACCAACAACATCACGCCCCTGGCGGAGCAGGAGGCCCGGCGTTCAGAGGTGCTGGATGTCGTCGGCCTGTTCGAGGTGGTGGTGGAATCCAGCGTGGTGGGGTGTCGCAAGCCCGAGCCAGCGTTTTACGAGGTGGCCTGCGAACGGCTGGGTGTGACGCCCGAGGCTTGTGTGTTCCTCGACGACCTGGGCATCAACCTGAAGCCGGCGCGGGCTATGGGCATGACCACCATCAAGGTGGGGGACCCGGCGGCGGCCATCGCCGACCTCGAATCCGTGCTCGGCATCTCGCTCTCCTAGGGTCAGGCCCATGCGGATCGTCACCTGGAACGTCAACTCCCTGAAGGCCCGGATCGAGCGGGTCGAGGCGTGGATCTCCGCGGTGGCCCCTGACGTCCTGTGTCTCCAGGAGACGAAGATGACCGACGAGGCGTTTCCCCACGACCGCTTCACAGCGCTCGGCTACCAGTCCGCCCACCACGGAGAGGGCCGTTGGAACGGGGTGGCAGTCATCTCTCGGGTGGGCCTCGACGACGTCCGTCCGGGGTTCGCCGACAGCCGTGACGACCCGGATCCCGACGCCCGGATCCTGTGGGCCACGTGCGCCGGGGTGCGGGTGGCCTCGTGCTATGTCCCCAACGGCCGCGAGGTCGACCACGACCACTACCGCTACAAGCTGGACTGGTTGGGTCGCCTGCACGACGACCTGGCGGCCAACACCGATCCGGCGACCGACCCCGTGGTGGTGGTCGGGGACTTCAACGTGGCCCCCGACGACCGCGACGTCTGGAAGCCGGCAGCCTTCGAGGGGATGACCCACGTGACGGAGCCCGAGCGCGACGCCCTCCAGCGGCTCGAGTCACTCGGCTTCACCGACGTCTTCCGGGAGCGGTTCGACGACGCGGGCCTGCACTCGTGGTGGGACTACCGGGGTGGCGCGTTCTACAAGCGAATGGGTATGCGAATCGACCTCGTGTACGCCTCCCCGGTGGCCGCCGCGGCGCTCGACTTCGTGGTGGTGGACCGCAACGAGCGCAAGGGTGAGAAGCCCAGTGATCATGCGCCGGTGGTGGCCGACTTCTTTCTCATCTGACCCCGGACGCCGGCCGGGTCTCGAAGGGTGGTTCGGTGCCGACGGAGCGGTTCAGTCGGCGTTGATCAAGGCCAGCAGGGCCGGGCCGTGGACCTCCATGGTCTTGGGACCTATGCCAGAGACGGCCAACAGGCCGTCGGCGTCGACAGGTCGGAGATCGACCAGGGCGTCGATAGTCGCGTTGGTGAGCACCCGGTAGAGCGGCACGTCACGTTCGGCGGCCGTCTCCCGTCGCCAGTGGCGAAGCCGGTCGTGCAGCGGCCCTGAGCTGGGGCCGCCCGGGCGGCCGGGGGTTTGAGCGGCCGGCGTGGAGGTGGGCACGGCGGCCGACACCAGGGGAGTCGGTGGCTCCAGGCCCTCGGGGCGATCGTGTTCGGCCAGCACGGCCAGGATGGCGACGCCGTGCTGTTCGGCCTTGGTCGGACCGATCCCGTGCACCGCCAGGAGCTCGCTAGGCGTGGTGGGCCATGAGGCGATCAGGTCAGCCACCGTGGCGTCGTTGAATACGACGTAGGGCGGTACCGACGCGGCCCGGGCCGCGGTGGACCGGTAGTCCCGCAGGGCGGCTACCACGGGGTGGTCGGGAAGCGAGGGTCGGCGGGTTCGGGCACCCAGTTCAGCAACTCGGCGCGCGCCCTCGGATCGACCCACCGGATGATCCAGACCGGCAATGGCGGCCTCGAGGTCGGCCAGCCACGGTGATGGACGTCGTTTGGCGGAGCGTGTGCCGAAGGTCCGTTGCTCGGCCCACGTCAGCGAGAGGTGTTCCTCGGCTCGGCTGAGGGCCACGTAGAGGAGTCGACGCTCCTCGGCAACAGCCGCGGCTTCACGGGCGTGGCTGATCGGAACGAGGCCGTGCTCCAGCCCGGCCAGGTGGACCGAAGGCCACTCCAGACCCTTGGCCGAGTGGAAGGTGGCCACCTCGACGGCGTCGGTCGACTCGTCGGCGGCCGCCATGGCCTGGGACTTGACTGAGGCGACGAACCCCCGACCGGTACCGGTCGGTTCCAGGGCCAGAAACTCGTCGGCCATGCGGACCAACTCCGCAAAGGCCGTGGCCCGTCCGGTCTCGTCACCACTGCCAGCGATGGTTCCGTCGGTGGCCACGTCGTCACCTGGGTCGGAGGACTCGTCGAATCCCAGCGGTACGGCCATCGCGGCCCGGAGGTCGCCGAGATGGTCGGTGAGTGGTCCGTTAACGCGACCGAGGGTGTTCATCTGAGCCTTCACGTCAGCCCGGTCCAGAAGGCCGCTCCCGCTCCGGGTACGAACGGGAATCCCGGCATCGCGCAGGGCCTTGACCACCGGCTCGGTCTGGGCATTGGTCCGGACCAGCACGGCCTGGTCACGCCACCGACCGTCAGGGCCGCGTCGGTCGCGGATGTTGCGGGCGATGGCTGTGGCCTCAGCGCGCTCGTCGACGTAACCGGCAATGATCGGATCCGGCCCGCTGTCCTTGTTGGCGGCCATTGGTTCCCGTCCTACCAGCGCCCGGGCCGCCACCCGGAGAACCTGCGGTGTGCTCCGGTAGTTCTGGCGCAACTCAAGCACCGTGGCCCCCGGAAAGTGGGCGTCGAATCGATTCAGGTGGTCGGCATCGGCACCGTTCCAACCGTAGATGGCCTGATCGGGGTCTCCCACCGCGCACAGATCAGTCCGGCCGGCCAACCATGCGGCCAGCAAGTCGAACTGGAGGGGGTTCACATCCTGGAACTCGTCGACGTAGAGGTGCCGGAAACGCCACCGCTGGGCATCGGCGAATCGACGATCAGTGGTCAGGGCGTGACGGCACTGGTCCAGCAGGTCGTCGAAGTCGACCAGGTGACGGTCGGCCTTCTGCTGTTCGTACTCGCCGTAGATCCGGGACACGGTGGGGGCAGGCAGCGGTGGCGTCCGGCCGGCCGCCTCAGCCGAAGTGGTGTAGGCCTCGGGCCGGATGCGACGGGCCTTGGCCCATTCGATCTCAGCCACCACGTCAAGCGCGGCGGTGGCCCGGTGGTCGCGCGGAAGGAGCGCCCGGACCATTCCCATCTTGCGGTCGAGCAGCTCGGGCTCGCGGCGGTCGTTTTCGCGCCACCAGGTTCGGAGCTGGGCGAGGGCCACCGAGTGGAAGGTTCCGGCGGCCACCTGGTCGCGCATTCCCAGCAACCGGAGCCTGCTGCGGAGTTCTGAGGCGGCCTTCCGGGTGAAGGTCAGAGCCAGTACCCGCCTGGGGTCGTCCCGACCGGTGAGGGCACGCCAGGCAATCCGGTGGGTCAGCACCCGGGTCTTGCCCGATCCGGCACCCGCGTGGATGGCTAGGGGCAGGGCGTCGGTGGTCACCGCGGCCCGTTGTTCGTCGTTCAACCCGCTGAGCAGTGCCTCCGCATCGGCGTCGTCGTACGCGTCGCCCTGTAGATCGCCGGGGGCTGGTTCAAAGCCCGGGAAGCCGTCCACCGTGTTCATCGGCCGAACCCTAGCGAGGGGTCATGACCACCCAGAAGAACCGTGTCGTACCCTCGTGTCGTGGAGCCCATTGGACCCGAGGCCTTCGATCGTCTCGTCGCTGAGGCCCTCGATGGCCTACCGGATGAGTTGGCCGACCTGATGGACAACGTGGTGGTCCTGACCGCTAACCGGGGCGACCCTCCGGATCTCCTCGGCCTGTATGACGGCATTCCCCTCACGGAGCGTGACGACTACGGCGGGGTCTGGGGTGGCGGTCCGGACGGGGGAGGGCTGGTGATGCCCGACCGGATCCACCTCTATCGCCTGGCCCTGTGCGACCTGGCCACCGACGTCGACGAGCTTCGCCACGAGGTAACGGTCACCGTCATCCACGAGGTGGCCCACCACTTCGGGATCGACGACGAGTTTCTGGACGGGACCGACTTCGCCTGAGGGTTAGCGTCCGCGCCGGGCCATGGGCACGTGGGCGATGCCGTCCTCCAGGAATTCGTCGCCCGTGGATTCGTAGCCCAACGAGGTGTACCAAGGGACCAGGTGTGTCTGGGCGTCGAGCACGATGCGGCCAGGTGTGGTGTCGTGCACGTGGGTCAGTAGCACGCCGGCCAGGCCGGAGCCCCGGGCATCGGCTCGGGTGGTGACCCGACCCACCCGGTGGGTTCCGTCGGATTCAACCAGCACCCGGGCCATGGCGACCGGCCGACCATCCGGTCCGTCTAGCCAGACGTGGCGGGTATCGGGCTCCGGATCCCGTCCGTCCAACTCGGGGTAGGCGCAGTCCTGCTCGACCACGAACACGTCGACCCGGAGCTGCAGCAGGTCGTGCAGGGTCCCGACGTCCAACTCGAAAAATCGACGATCGTTTATGGATGGGCGGTCGGGTCGTCGGTCGGGTTCGTTCACCGGGGTGACGGTAGTGCCGGCACCCGGGTTGGACCGGCGGCCTCGGGGATCGGACAATGGGCCCGTGCCCATCGCCGCTCTCCCTACCGGAATCGACATCTGCCACGAGTCGTTCGGTGACCCCGCCGCTCCGACCGTGCTGCTCATGCATGGCCTGGGCAGCCAGCTGCTGGTCTGGGAGGAGGGCCTCTGCCGTCTCCTGGCCGATACCGGGTTACACGTCGTCCGCTACGACCATCGAGACAGTGGTCTGTCGACCATCTTCGGCGCCGACGGTCCTCCCGGCGGCAAGCCGTATGACCTGGGCGACATGGCGGACGACGCGGTGGGCCTGCTCGATCACCTAGGCCTGGCCGACGCCCACGTGGCCGGATTTTCGCTAGGCGGAATGGTTGCCCAGACCGTGGCCGCCGAGCATCCCGACCGGTGCCGGAGCCTCATCTCCCTGGGTTCGTCCACCGGCAATCGGGAGTTCGGACGCCCCGCCGAAGCCACGCTGGCTGCCATGCTCGTACCGTCGCCGGCCGATCCAGCTGAAGCGATCGAAAAGCAGCTGGCCGACCGTCGACTGTGGGCCAGCGTGTGGCACGACGATGACCACGCCCGGTCGGTGTTCGCCGACTACCAGCAGCGCTCGCCCCAACCGCAGCACGCCCATGACCGACAGCGCGGCGCTGCGATGCTCTCGGGCGACCGGGAGCCGCAGTTGGCTGGAATCACCGTGCCCACCCGGGTGGTGCACGGGTCGGCCGACACCCTCATCCCCGTCGCAGCCGGTGAGCGCACCGCCGAGGTCATCCCCGGAGCGGCCCT
>JAAZZG010000059.1 GCA_014237715.1 Acidimicrobiales bacterium | reverse complement strand
CTGTTTTTTGACCTCTTTCGTGCCAGGCGATCCGGTCGCGGTGCGCTTGGCCAAGGCCTGTTTCAGCTCGAAAACCTCCAGCGCACCGGCCTTGAATTTCCGGCTGACGCCCTGCAACTCCTTGAGCGTCAACCTGTTGAGCGGCTTGGCCAATTTCTCGCTCAGACCGACGACCTCACCAACCAAGTGGTGAGCCTCGCGGAACGGCACTTTTTGACCGACCAGCCAGTCGGCCAAATCGGTAGCCAGCAGCGCAGAGTCGACGGCGGCGGCGCACGCCCCGGCATTCACGCTGGTGTGCTGCAGCATGGCCGCCGTCAACCGCACGGTGGCGCGGACGCTGTCGATGCTGTCGAACAACGGCTCCTTGTCCTCCTGCAAGTCGCGGTTGTACGTCATCGGCAATCCCTTGAGCAGCGTCAGCAGCGACACGAGGTTGCCGACGAGCCGGCCGCTCTTGCCACGGGCAAGCTCGGCGACGTCCGGGTTTTTCTTTTGCGGCATGAGCGACGAGCCGGTCGTGTACGCGTCGGCGATGCGGATGAAATCAAACTCGCTGCTCGACCACAGGATAACGTCCTCCGCGAGCCGCGACAGGTGCACGCCCAGCAGCGACGCGACGAAACAAAACTCCACCGCGAAGTCGCGGTCGCTCACGGCGTCCATCGAGTTTTGCGAAACCACCGGCCTGCCCC
>JAAZZG010000058.1 GCA_014237715.1 Acidimicrobiales bacterium | reverse complement strand
GGGCGGTCAGCGACGACGGGATCATCGACCCACGCGACACCCGCACGGTGCTTGGACTGTGTCTGTCGGTGGTGAGGACAGCGCCTGTCGAAGGCGCCGAGAACTACGGGGTGTTCCGACTGTGAATCACATCTCCAACGTCCCGATCACGGGGATACTCGTTGCCAACCGCGGCGAGATCGCCTCTCGGGTGTTCCGCACCGCCCGCTCCATGGGTCTGCGTTGCGTCGCCGTGTACGTCGACGCAGATGCGGCCGCGCCCTACGTGGTCGAGGCCGACGTGGCCGTCCGACTTGACGACGGGGGCTACCTCGACGGCGACGTTCTGGTGGCGGCCGCCAAGGCAGCCGGCGCCGATGCCGTGCATCCCGGCTACGGGTTCCTGGCCGAGAACGCTGCCTTTGCCATAGCGGTAGCCGATGCCGGCCTGACGTGGATCGGCCCGACGCCCGACGTAATCGCCTCAATGGGCGACAAGATCTCGGCCAAGGTC
Source organism: Acidimicrobiales bacterium (assembly GCA_014237715.1). GTDB lineage: Bacteria > Actinomycetota > Acidimicrobiia > Acidimicrobiales > MedAcidi-G1 > UBA9410. Next base: position 204 of record JAAZZG010000058.1, on the reverse strand, counting down.
GCTGCGGTGGCCGCCGGGGTCCCCACCCTTCCGTCCTCGGACGACCCCACCAATGACGACGCCGTGGGCTATCCGCTCCTGGTCAAGGCAGCAGCGGGCGGCGGCGGCAAGGGCATGCACCTCGTGAAACGACCCGAGGACCTGGCCGACGCGGTGGCAACCGCCCAGCGGGAGGCCGCAGCATCGTTCGGCGACGACCGGGTG
>JAAZZG010000057.1 GCA_014237715.1 Acidimicrobiales bacterium | reverse complement strand
CCGAAGCCCTAGCCCTTTCCCGGTCGACGATCTACCGGCTGCTCAAGTCAGGTGACCTGGTCGCCACCCGGATAGGAACTGCGGTCCGTATCCCCGAATCGTCCGTGCAGCACTTTGTCGACGCCCGCACCCGGGTGGCCCGTCGTGACGGCTGGACAGTCCGATGACCCGCCGCAGCCACGGCGAGGGAACCGTCTACCAGCGCAGTGACGGCAGGTGGGTTGCCGAAGTCCAACTCCCTAATGACCACCTTGGTCGGCGTCGCCGCCGCAAGCGAATCGCCAAGACGAAGAAGGAAGCCGAGCAGTTGCGCCGAGGGTTGCTCGCCGACGTTGAATCCGGGCGGATCGACGTCGACGATTCGATCACCGTCACCGACTGGTGTGAGACATGGCTGGCTGGTGCGGCCCGGTTGACGTGCAAGGAACGAACCGTCGCCGGGTACAAGTACGCCCTCAACCGTTGGGTGCTGCCCCACGTCGGGCGCTACCAGTTGCGCCAACTCCACGTCGGCCACATCGAAAAGATGCAGACCAGCCTGCTGGACGCCGGCCTGTCCGCAAGCACGGTCCGGGTCGCCCGCCGGGTCCTGTCCAGCGCTTTGAGCCACGCAGTCGCAAGCCGGCACATTGCCCACAACCCGGTCAAGGACAGCCGTCCACCTCGCTACCCCGACGGTCAACGGCCGATGCTTGAACCGTTCACCGAAGAA
>JAAZZG010000056.1 GCA_014237715.1 Acidimicrobiales bacterium | reverse complement strand
AACGGTCTTCCTCGCTGTCAAGGTTACCGGTGGGTCCGGTTTGGCCTCTTGGGATCGAGCTTTGGTGGGGGTTTGGCTGTGTCGGCGGTCAGCGTTCGAGGGTCTGGATGACCAGGCTGGTCACCAGCTGGCGGCTGCGTTTGACCGATAGCCGCTGCCAGCGTCGCAGCCGTTCCCACGTGTCCCAGCTGGTGTGGAGGTCTAGGAGTTCGACGGTGTCGGCCCTGGTTGTGCGGTCGAGGACCGAGAGTTCGGGCTCGAACGTCCGGGTCATCTGCCGGCGGAGGCGCGCAGCCATATTCGCCTGCTGGGTTCGGATCTTGGGTGATACATGCATGTTGGCCAGCGCAGCGCGGCGCACGGGAGCGACCGTCTCGAAGAGTTCTGCTCGGTGGGCGACGAGGCCGCCGATCCGGTTGATGAGGGCTCCGGAGAAGGGGTGCGCGATGAGTAGTTCCGGGTATTGGGCCACCTGGTGTTCGGCCAGTACCACCGCAATCGCATCCCGATCCTTGAAGTGGTGGTAGATGGACCGGTGGGTCATCCCCACTCGCGACGCGATCTCCTCGACCGTGGGAGTGAGGTCACCTTCGGCGTAAAGGGCGAGAAGGGCGTCGATAATCGCCTCGCGGGTGCGCCGGCCCCGAGCAACGCGTCCGTCCTCAACAGTCTCGGTCACGCTGACTCCAGAGTCGACGTCAGCTGGTCGCGTAGGAGGTCGAGCTCGTCGTCGACGG
>JAAZZG010000055.1 GCA_014237715.1 Acidimicrobiales bacterium | reverse complement strand
GAAGTATCGCGACCAGTTCGACTTGGACGACATCTCGCAGGCCATGTGGGACGGTGCCACCGTTAACGGGAGAATGCTCGGTGTGCCGTTGTTCTCGAACACGATGCATTTCTTCTACAACAGCGAGATTTTCGCTGCGAACGGGATTACCCCGCCTGACACCTACGACGACGTGATAGCCGCCTGCGGCGTTCTTCGCGGCGCAGGTTTCGACGATGCGTTCAACATGAACCTCGGAGCTGGATGGGCGTGGGAGATTGAGTTCTCCAACCTGTTGAAGTCGCTGGGCGGCAACGTCATCAACAATGACAACGGGCCTGGTTGGAACACTTCAGAGGGTCTCGAGGCAGTCAACAAGATTGTTGAGATCTCCGATGCCTGCATGAGCGATGCCGGCCGTTCCTACAGCATCGACGATGCCGAGGCTGCTCTACGAGCTGGTGAGCTCCCCATGGCCACGATCTGGGCGTCGCGTGCTTCACAGATGGACGATCCCGAGAACTCTTTGGTCGTCGATCTGATCGAGTTCCTGCCGGCGATCAAGACCACACCGGACTCTCTCCGCAATGGTCCCGCCTTCGTGGATTACTACTCGATCCCGGCTGGTGGCAGCGTTGATCCGGAGCAGGTGTTCCTAGTGATCATGGCTGCGATTGACCATGAGTCGCAGAATGCTGCTGCTGCGCACGCTGCGGTTGCACGCCTCAGCGCCACGAACCCCGACGCTCCCCGTAACGGAGAGGCGTCGGCGATCTCGGTGGCTG
>JAAZZG010000054.1 GCA_014237715.1 Acidimicrobiales bacterium | reverse complement strand
GTCGTTGACGATGTGTCGTGCGAACTGGGCGTCTGGTTACATCCAGGCCGAGATCGTGCGTCAGGTTCTTCAGCAGGCCGGCTACGAGATCTCTGATCCGTCGGTCATCGAGTTGGGCCCGTCCAATGCCTACACGGCAATGGCTGAGGGTTCGTGTGACTTCTGGGCCAACTCTTGGTACCCGGGTCACTTCTCGTGGTTCGAAAACGAGCTGTCTGACGGCAGCCTCGTGGGTGACCACGTCGAGGCTGTGCCGGGTCTGTTCCAGGACTCTGGTGTTCAGGGCTTCTTGGTGACCAAGAGCTGGGCTGAGGACAACAACATCTCGACGGTTGATCAGATCAACCGTGACGAGTCGTTGTGGTCGCAGTTCGATTCTGATGGCAACGGCAAGGGCGAGATCCTTGGTTGCCCGGAGTCGTGGACCTGTGACGACATCATCGAGAACCAGATTGCCTGGGGTAACGGCACTGAGCCGTGGGACAACATGGAGGAGACCAAGGCCGAGTACGACGCCTTGTTCGCCGAGATGGTGAACCGCGTCAATGCCGGTGAGCCGGGAATCTTGTACACGTGGTCGCCGGCTTCGTACCTGACGGTGCTGGTGCCTGGTGACAACGTGTTGTGGCTGTCTGTTGAGGCGGTTCTTGACGAGTCCAACCCGTTGGGCAAGGAGGGTGGCGAGAACCATCAGCAGGAAGAGGGCTTCACGGCCTTCGGTGCTGACATGTGCACCCAGCCTTGCCAGTTGGGTTGGTCGGCTGCTGACATTCAGGTGTCGGCCCGTACCGACATGCTCGATGGC
>JAAZZG010000053.1 GCA_014237715.1 Acidimicrobiales bacterium | reverse complement strand
TTCGTCGAGCCGCCTACCGCATCGACTTCGAGGATGGCGAGCGTGCGCTGGTCGCGCGACTGCACCACGAGGGTCGGCTGCGAACCCTCCCTCCACTGCACGTCCGCCAGATACTCGAACTCTCCACCCCAACTCCAGTCGACGTCGACCACGCTGCCATCGAGGGCGACGACGCCGAGTCCCACATCTGCGTTTGCCGTACCGGCGGACGGATACCGGATCGCCTTCGGTTCCGACCACGGTTCGACGGGCGAGGCGATCCACCACTCGTCCACGGGTGACACGTCCACCCGGGCGACCAGGAGGTGGCCGGCGTCGGGCGCCCACCAGTGGCCGCGCATCCGGCCCATCTCCTCGGCGGCCACGAACTCGGCCGACCCCCACGAAACGGTGTCGGTCGTTCCGCCGATCAGGCGGTGGTCGCCACCGGCACCGGTGACTCGGACCCCCCGACCGGACACGTAGGCGACCGACGCCCCGTCGGGCGAGAGGCGCGCGTCGAAGGCGTCTCCACTCGACGGGAGTTCGACGACCCGCCCCTCGTCCACGTCGGCGAGGAAAACTCTCCCGGCCAGCACGAAGCACACCCGGGACAGGTCCGGTAGCCCGTCATAGGCGACGATCCCCGCACCGACCTCCCGCGCCCGCTCCCGTCGGGCCTGCTCCCGGTCGGAATCGTGGCCCCCATCGGACAGCAGCTCGGCCGGGTCGGCGACCAGGCGTTCCTCCCCGGTCACCGGGTCGACCAACCACAGGGAGTTGACCGGATCGTCCCCCGCCGCCGACCGCAGGAACAGCACCCGCGAGCCATCGTCGGCGACCGACACCGTCAGCGGGGCACCGCAGGTGAAC
>JAAZZG010000052.1 GCA_014237715.1 Acidimicrobiales bacterium | reverse complement strand
GCCCTACGGGGGCGGATCCATCGAGTTCTTCCAACTCCTCGAAGGGTGGCGGGCCGACGGGAACTTCGACGGGTTGGAGTTCACCAACTGACCCCCGGCGGAACATCCGCCGAAAAACCCGGACCGCAGAACGAGAAACGCACCGACCACCACGAACTCAAACGACGTCGATCGTCCTAGCCCTCAGGACGAGTGGGCTAACCGACTGTCCGAGTGGGTCGACAGGTTTCAACCGATCCCAATGATCAACTCGCCGTTGCTGCCAATCCGATTTCGCCGAGGAGGCCAATGCGCTCGATCTTGTGCCCATTGGCCGGGAGGCAGATAGTCATCCCGTCGATGCCGGTGTCCATGCACGCCTGGAGTTTTTCTCCGACGATGTCGGAATCGCCGTAAATCAGGATCATCTTGGCCATCTCGATGACCTCGTCGGACCACCCTTTTGCTGCTCCAATCTCACGTAAGTCCGATTCCGCCTCTTCCATGGTTGGGGCAACACAAACCATCTGCAGTTTGGTGACCACGATCTCAGATCTGTCGCGCCCCAGACGGTCGCAGTGTTCCTCTAGCACCTCAAGCTTGCGAGGAATGTCGCTGACTGGGCCGGTCGCGAGGTTGGACTCGTCGGCGTACTGGGCAACCATTCGGAGTGTCTTCTTCTCACCGCTGCCACCGATCATGACCGGAATACGGGAGACAGGCCGCGGAGAGTTGACTGCTTCAGAAACTTGGTAGTGCTTTCCCGCAAGGCTCGCTGTTTCCCCGCGAAGCATTGGGATCACGATCTGCAATGCCTCTTCGAGCTTTTCGAACCGGTCGGTGAACGTGCCGAACTCAAAGCCGAGGGAGTCG
>JAAZZG010000051.1:538-867 GCA_014237715.1 Acidimicrobiales bacterium | reverse complement strand
TCTTGCCGCCGCCACCCTTTGGCAGGGGGCCGTCAGTCTGCCGTCGAAAGTCGCTTGCGCCAGTCCTCGAGGAGGTCTACCAGTGTGCCGTCCAACACATGGTTCGGCGCCCAGCCCGTGTCGGACGCGATTCGAGAGGGGTCGCCGCGGAGTTCCACCAGGTCGGCCGGACGGAAGAGCTCGGGATCGGTCGAGAGGTGCATCTCGTGTCCCGCCATGGCGAGCAGTCGGTCCATGACCTCCTGGACGCTGGTCGAGGTCCCGGTGCAGACGTTGTACGCCTCGCCGGACCGGCCCCGCTCGGCCAACAGCCGGTAGGCGCGGACGAC
>JAAZZG010000051.1:0-528 GCA_014237715.1 Acidimicrobiales bacterium | reverse complement strand
CGACGTCGCGGACGTCGGTGAAGTCGCGTCGCGGCGAGAGGTTGCCCGCGCGTACCTCGGTCTCACCGGACAACTCGTTGGCGGCGATCCGTGCCGCAAGTGCCGAACAGACGAAGCGGTCGCTCTGGCCCGGCCCGAGGTGGTTGAACGAACGCGCCCGCACGACATCCTGGCCGTGGCCCAGGTGGGCCTGCAGCGCCAGGAGGTCGGCGGCCGCCTTGCTCGCCGCATACGGGGAGACCGGGCGAACCGGTGCTGACTCGGTGAGGGGAAGTTCGTCCGTCGACACCACGCCGTAGATGTCCGCACTGGTCACGGTGAGCACCCGGCCCACCTCCGCCAACCGGGCCGCTTCAAGCACGTTGTACGTGCCCTCCACGTTCGCCCGCAGGGTCTCCACGGGGGCGGTCCAGGAACGACCGACGTCGGCCTGGCCGGCGAGGTGGTAGATGACGTCCGGGCGCACCTCGGCGACCAGGGTCGCGAACTCATCGGCATCGAGCAGGTCCGGCCCGCCGTCGGATCGGT
>JAAZZG010000050.1 GCA_014237715.1 Acidimicrobiales bacterium | reverse complement strand
CTCGTCGAGGACCGGCCGGCCGGAGTCGATGAGATGCCCAGGCTTCGTTGCCCGGTGGATGGTGCCGTACGGCCGGTGGTGTGTGACAGCTGCGGCGGCACACGGATGCGAAACCTCCGGGCCGGGGTGAACCGGGTACGCGAGGAACTCGAGGCGCTGGCCGGTCGACCTGTCGTGGAGGTAACCGCGGAGACCGATCCGGCGGCGTTGGACGGCGCCCACGCCGGACTCTTCGTGGGGACCGAGGCAGTACTCCATCGGATCGGCCGCCGAGTGGCCCGCGTGATCTTTTTGGATTTCGATCAGGAGTTGCTGGCGCCACGGATGCGGGCCGCCGATCAGGCCATGGCCCTGTTGGCCAGGGCCGCCTACCTGCTGGGGCCGCGGTCGACTGGTGGGCGCCTCATCGTCCAGACGCGCCAACCCGACCATGAAGTCCTCCAGGCCGTGCTCCACGCCGACCCAGGTCGGCTGGCCGTTGCAGAGCGCGAGCGTCGGGAGATTCTCGGTCTGGCGCCGTTCGGGGCGTTGGCTCGTATCTCGGGCGCCGTGGCGCCAGCATTCATGGAGCGACTGGCTGCAGCTGAGGGTCGGACGGCACCCGGCATCGAGGTGATGGGGCCCCGAGACGATGCCTGGTTGGTCCGGGCACCGGATCCCGTCGCCCTTTCGGACCTCCTCCGGTCGGTTGAACGCCCACCCGGACGACTCAGAATCGAGGTCGACCCGGCCCGGGCCTGAATGGGAACAACCGGCAACCGTTCTACCAGCGTCGACGGTTCAGCTCGTAGAGGGCGATGCCTGCGGCAGTGGAGACGTTGAGGCTCCCCACCTTGCCAAGCTGGGGGATGAACGCCACGGTGTCGCAGGCATCAAGCACGGTGCTCGAGAGACCCCGGTCCTCATGGCCGAGGGCCAGACAGGTCCGATCTGGGAA
>JAAZZG010000004.1 GCA_014237715.1 Acidimicrobiales bacterium | reverse complement strand
CAGCACCGGCGCCACCTTGATGGCCTCGGCCTTGGTCCCCCACACCACGTGGACCAGCGGCCCGTCGGCCGGTACTCCAAGGGGGGTGGTTTCGCGTTCCATCGACACAGATGGTGCTACACGGAGACCACCGACGGTGAACCACCCCCGGTCGGGCCCCCGCCTACCCTGTCACCGGTCCCGATCGACGGGACACCCCACATCGATGACCACCCCCACCGAACCCTCCACCGACGGGCTCTTCCCGATCGGTCGACCCACACCACTGGGCATCTACCTGCGCGACCTATGGGCCCGGCGGGACTACATCGTCCGGGTGCCGCTCAACGACCTGCGCTCCCAGAACGCCCACACCCTGCTAGGCGGCGCCTGGCTGGTGCTCAACCCCCTGCTCCAGGTCGGCGTCTACTTTCTGGTGTTCGGCGTGATCATGCCCATTGACCGGGGGGTGGACAGCTACCTGGTCTTCCTGACCCTCGGCGTGTTCGCCTTCCACTACTCCCAGCGGATCATCAGCGACGGCGCCCGGTCGATGGTGTCGTCCATGGGCCTCATCCGGACCCTGCGGTTCCCTAGGGCCACCCTGCCGCTGTCCAACTCGGTCGGCCAGGCCGTGGCCTTCGGCCCGGTGTTCGCGGTGATGCTGGTCGTCGTCGTGGCCCACGGCAACGCACCGACCGCCCGCTGGCTGCTCCTGCCCGTGCTGTTCGCCCTGCAGTCCATGTTCAGCCTGGGCGCCAGCTTCGCCGCCGCCCGGTTCAACCACCTGTACCGCGACCTCGAGAACCTGCTGCCGTTCGTCTTCCGCCTGCTGTTCTACGTGTCGGGAGTCCTCTACTCGGTCGACCACTACGTGGACGACGCCCTGCTGCGGGGCCTGTTCGCCCTCAACCCGATGTACGTCTACGTGACGGCCTGGCGGTGGGTCATGGTCGGCGGACCGGCCACCGTGGTGGAGGCCGCGGCCGCCGTGGCCTGGGCACTGGTGGCGCTGGTGGCCGGGTTCGCCGTGTTCCGGGCCGGCGAACAGACCTACGGGCGGACCGGATGACCGCCCTGGCCCTGCGCTGCGTGGGCGCCGAGGTGACCTACACCATCCGGTCGCACCGCCCCCTCATCCGCGACCTGCTCCGTGGCCAACGTCCGGCCGCCCAGCAGGTGCACGCCGTGCGGGGCGTGACATTTGACGTCCACGTGGGCGAGAGCGTGGGCGTGGTCGGCCCCAACGGCTCGGGCAAGACCACCCTTCTGCAGGCCACCACCGGCCTCCTGCCCGTGTCAGCCGGGGAGATCCTGGTCCGGTCGGTTCCGGCCTTCCTGGGTGTACAGGCCGTGCTACGCAACCAGCTGACCGGTCGACGAAACATCGAGGTCGGCCTGCTGGCCCAGGGCCTGGACAGGGCCGCCGTCGACGACCTGGTTCCAGCGGTCGTCGAGTTCACCGGGCTGGGCGACGCCATCGACATGCGGATGGAGACCTACTCGTCGGGCATGCGGGCCCGACTCCACTTCTCGGTGGCTACCGCCACCTCACCGGAGATCCTGCTAATCGACGAGGCGCTGGCCGTCGGAGACCGGGCGTTTCGCGAGAAGAGCGCCCGGCGACTCGACGAGCATCGGGCCGACTCCGGAACGGTGCTGCTGGTCAGCCACGACCTGGGAGAGATCCGACGATCCTGTGACCGGGTGATCTGGCTGCAGGACGGCCAGATCGTGGCCGACGGGCCGACCGACGAGGTACTGGCCGCCTACGAGGCGTCCTGAACCGACCGGCTGCGTCCTGCCGAGCGGGGCGGTCCGATGAGGAACCCCGTGCCCCACGCCAGGTGCATGGTCGGAAAGGCCACCAGTAGGCGGGCCATAGTGCCCGGACGACCGCCGACCACCAGCGACGCCCCCACCACGACAGCCAGGTAGCCGGCAGGAAGAATCAGGGTTGGCAGCCACCACAGTCCGCCGACCAGGCCCACCGCTACGCCGACCGTGGCTGCCGGAGCGGCCAACTGCCGCCACCGGAGCGACCTCGGGTGACGCCGCAGCACCACCCGCTTCCAGCGTCCGTAGCCGAAGAACTGGCGGGCCAGCCCGGCAACGGAGCCGCGGGGCCGGTAGGCCACCCGCAGCGTCGGATCGAACCACACCGTCCCCCCGGCTTCACGGAGTCGCCAGTTCAACTCGTAGTCCTGATTGCGGACCAGCGACTCGTCGAACGACCCGACCGCCTCGAGGGCGGCACGCCGGAACACCCCGAGGTACACGGTGTCAACCGGCCCCTCGGAGCCGCCGCGGCGGTAGCGGGCGTCGCCGGCACCGAAGCCCGACGCCATGGCCCGGCCCACCGCCACCTCCTGTGGTGTGGTCCCCTGGGGGTCCTGGATGCCCCCCACGTTGACGGCTCCCGTCCGCTCCAGCGTCTCGACAGCCCGGGCCACGTAGCCCGGCGGCAGTTCGGCGTGGCCGTCGAGACGGACTACCACCGGTGCCGAGGTCGCCCGGATGGCGGCGTTCAACCCGGCCGGTGTGAAACCCGCCGGGTTGTCCACCACCGACACCCGCGGGTCGGCGGCAGCTAGGTCGTCGGCTACCTCGCGTGTTCGGTCAGCCGACGGGGCCACAGCGATGCAGACCTCGATCGATCCGGTGAACTCCTGGGCCAGCACCGACGTCACCGCGTCACCCAGCGTGGCCGCCCCGTCCCGCACCGGCAGCACGACGGCCACGTCGGGCACCGGAGAACCAGCCTCCTCACCGGGCATCGGCTGGTCCGACATCGGCAGGTCGGCCCTCAGCTGCCCGGACGGAACAGCACCAGCACCGTCCGGGCCAGGATCTGGAGGTCCAGCACCGGCGACCACGAGACCAGGTACTGGAGGTCGTGGCCCAGTTTGTAGGCCGGATCGGTGTGGTAGCCGGCCCGCACCTGGGCCAGACCGGTGATGCCCGGGGCGATCTCGTGGCGCCGGCCGTAGCCCGGCAGAGCCGCCTCGAACTCGAGGATCCGTTCGGGCCTCTCTGGCCGGGGCCCGACGAGGGACATCCGTCCCTGCACCACGTGCCACAGTTGAGGCAGCTCGTCGAGCCGGGTCCGACGCAGCCAGCGGCAGCCGCGCACCACCCGGGCGTCGTCTGCTGAAGCCAGGCGGGCCGTGCCGTCGGCCTCGGCGTCATGGTGCATGGTGCGGAACTTGGCCATCGTGAACGGCACCCCGTGGCGCCCCGTCCGCACCTGGCGGTACAGCACCCCGCCGCCGGCTACCAGGCGGACATAGGCGGCGAGAAGGGCCACCACCGGCACCGCCACCGGGACGGCCACCAGCAGCACGACTAGCTCCACCAGGCGCTTGAGCCGCACCTGGTGGGTTCGGAGAGCCCGGGCCCGGATGGCCACGTACGGCATACCGCCGATCTCGCGCACGTCGCGCAGGCCAAGCAGAGCGGTGGTTGCCGTGACCCGCAGGTACACGCCCCGACCCGAACGGTCGAGCGCGGCGAGCGGCTCAGGCATCACGTCGCCCAGGGACACGTCGTCCACGAACACCACGTCGGTAGCCCGGTGCTCATCGGCCCGTGCGGCCACGCCGGCACCCGCCGGAACCCGGGCCACCACGACCGCGGTCCGATCGGTCTCGCCCAGGTGGGCGGCGGCCCGTTCGGTCTCGTCAGTCGAACCGACCAGCAGCACGCTCGGCGGGCCGAACCGTCTGGACCGCAACTGGCGCGACAGGGCCCGGGTGCTGGTAGCCACCAACACCACGCCGACGCCAATGGCGGCCAGGTTGGCCCGGGGTACGGCGTAGCGGCCGGTGGGCAGCACCAGCACGAACCCGACGGCCAGAGCGACCAGTGTCAGGCCGACCACCCGGGCAAACCACATCCGATGGCCCAGCCGAACCTGCTTCTCGTACAGCCCCCCGAAGTAGAACGTGACCTGGATGATCGCCGTCAAGGCCACCATGCCGACCATCAGCTCGCCCGGGTCCGGCCAGTCGGTTCCGAATCGCGCCACGGTGACTGCCACCACCACGAAGAGAACCCCCACGGCATCCAGCGCGTACAACCAGCGGAAGCCGACCCGCCACAGACGCACGTACCACCGGCGCAGGAACGGATCCGAGGACGTCGGCTCCGGTTCCGGCGGGGAGCCCGGTTCGAAGCCCGGCTCGTAGTCCGGGAAGGGGGTGGGTGGCGTGGTGTTCATCGGAGGATCCCAATCAGCGTAGAAGGCAGCCACCGGCCCACCGCCCCACCGGTACGCCGGGGCGCCCCCGGCCGCCACGGGACCGACCGGTAGGCTCGGTCGGTGCCCCTCCCCCGGCTACCGCGGTCGCGCCGCGACCTCCACGCGCTCCTCCCGGTGGACCTCCTGGTCAACCTCACCCTGCGAGACCTCCGGTCCAAGTACAAGCGTTCGGCGCTGGGCTGGACGTGGTCGATACTCAACCCGGTGGTCGCGGTGGTCGTCTACTCGGCCGTCTTCTCCGTGTTCCTGCGCATCGAACCGTCGATCGGCGACCCCAGCGGCCTCCACTCCTACGCCGTGTTCCTGCTCGTCGCCCTGTTGCCGTGGCAGTTCCACGTGAACAGCCTGACCGAGGCCACCCGGGCCATCACCGCCAACGCCCCGCTGGTCACCAAGATCTACTTCCCCCGCTGGGTGCTGCCCACCTCGTCGGTCTTGGCCCGCTTCCTGACCCTGCTGGTCGAGATGGCGGTGCTGCTGGTTCTCATCGCCGTCCTCCAGGGCCACGTGGCCTTCCAGTGGATCCCGGTGCTGATGCTCCTCATGGCCCTGCAACTGCTGTTCACCATCGGGCTGGCACTCATGATCAGCGCGGCAAACGTGTACTTCCGGGACGTCCAGCACTTCCTCGGGGTGGCGCTGGCCCCGTGGATGTTCCTGACGCCCATCCTCTACCCGCTGAACATGGTGCCGGCCGACCGGGAATTCCTGGGCATCGGCTACCGGACCCTCTACCAGCTGAACCCGATGGTGTCGTGGGCCAAGGCCTACCGGAACGTGCTCTACGACCTGAGGTTCCCGTCAGCCGAACGGTGGCTGGCCATCGTGGCCGCCACAGCCATCGTGCTAGTGGTCGGGTTCCGTGTGTTCAACCGGCTCGAGCCCCGCATGGCCGAGGAGGTGTGAGCATGGCGCCACCCACCGGCACCGCGGTGCACCTCGACGGTCTAGGCAAGCGGTTCCGCCTCACCCACGACCGGAACTGGACCCTCAAGGCCACCATGCTGGCCGGCCACCGCACCCGCTACGAGGAGTTCTGGGCCCTGCGTGACCTGGACCTGGAGATCCCCCACGGCTCGACCTTCGGGATCATCGGCGGCAACGGCTCAGGCAAGAGCACCCTGCTGAAGGTGCTGGCCGGAATCCTCCGCCCCGACGAGGGCACGGCCACCGTCGACGGCCGCCTGTCAGCCCTCCTGGAGCTGGGCGCCGGCTTCCACCCGGAGCTGACGGGCCGCGAGAACGTGTACCTGAACGGCGCCATCCTGGGCTTCACGTCGAGGGACATCCGTCAACGCTTCGACGACATCGTGGGCTTCGCCGAACTGGACCGCTTCATCGACGAGCCGGTACGCAACTACTCGTCGGGGATGTACGTCCGCCTGGGATTTTCGGTGGCTATCCACGTCGAACCGGAGATCCTGCTCGTCGACGAGGTGCTGGCCGTGGGCGACCACTCGTTCCAGCGACGCTGCCTGGACCGGTTCGCCCAACTGAAGGCCGAGGGCCGCACCATCGTGCTGGTCAGCCACGACCTGGACATGGTCGGCTGGTTGTGCGAGCGCACGGCATGGATCCAGAACGGTGCCCTGCAGGCCGTCGGTCCGTCACCCGAGGTCATCGACCGGTTCCTGGACGGTGCCGACGAACCGTTGCCGGGCACCTCGGCGTCCGGCAACACGACGGCGGGCACCCCGACACCCGGCATGCAACGCCGGTTCGGAGGGCTGGGCGACGACGACCTGGTCCGGGCCGTCGACCTGGTCGACCCCAACGGGCACCGGATGGACCGGGTCGGATCGGGCCACCCGGTGCGGTTCCGGGTCCGGGTGGACGCCGGGCGGGCCGACGAACCGCTGACGGTGGCCCTCGGGTTGTACCGGTCCGACGGCACCCACGTGGCCAGCATCAATTCCGGGGCGGCGGGCCGCGGGCTCGCCTATGGAGGGGCCCCCGAAGGCGACGGTGCCGGCACCGTCGAGGTGGACTACACCATCGACGCCCTGGCCGTGCAGCCCGGCACCTACGAACTCTCGGTCGCCCTCCACGATGCGTCGATGCGCAAGGTGTTCGAGCGCCACACCCACCTGATTCGCTTCGAGGTGGAACCCAGCGGTGGCGACCACCAGAACGGCCTGGTGGCCCTCGGCGGTACCTGGTCGGCCCGATCGGTGGACGCCAGCGCGACCGGCCCCCGATCAGATGGCCCCGGATCGGACGGCTCGTGAGCGACCGACGCTGGCGGGACGGTGCCGAGGACCGGATCACCGCCGTCCTCCGCGATGCCGCGGATCGGTCCAGCGCGTCCGACGAGCTGGCCGCCCACATCGACGACTGGCCGACCCGCTACCACTTCGGTCGGGCCCGCACGAACCTGCTGCACCCGTTGCGCCTCGGAACCGGGGTCCGGATCCTGGACGTCGGAGCGGGCAGCGGAGTCAACAGCCGGTGGGCGGCCGAGCAGGGGGCCAGCGTGGTGGCCGTCGAGGGCGACGCACTGCGGGCCGAGGCCGCCGCGTTGCGGTGCGAGGACCTTGACGTCGAGGTCCGCCACGGTTCGGCCACCGACGTCGTTGACGACAACGGCTTCGACCTCGTGCTGTGCATCGGGGTGCTGGAGTACGCCGGCCACGAACCCGACCGGTTCCTGGCCCACCTGGCCGGCCTGGTGCGCCCCGGCGGCGCCCTGGTGGTGGCCATCGAGAACCGGTTCGGCCTCGCCTACTGGTTGCAGGCCGACGAGGACCACCTCGGGCTGCCGTTCGTCGGCCTGGAGGGCTACCCGCCGGTGGCCGCAACCGGCGCCACGGCCACCGTGCGCACCTTCTCACGCCCCGAACTGGCCGGGCACCTGACGGCCGCCGGCCTGACCGCCCAACGCTGGTACCAGCCGTTCCCCGACTACAAGCTGCCCACCACCGTGTTGACCGACCGGTGCTATGACCAGCCCGACGCCGTCGACCTCGTCGACCAGTTGGTCGGTCCCCCCATCGACCGCAGTCGCATGGGCGGGCGGGTGTCGGCCGATGAGCGGGCCATCCACCGGCAGGTCGTCGGAGCCGGGCACGGAGCCGACATGGCCAACTCGTTCCTGGTGGTGGCGGCCACCGACGACACGGCGCTGGACCGGCGATCCGACGGCGACGCCCTGGCCTGGCGGTTCACCGGCGACCGACGGCGTGCCCACCTGCGTGTCCGGCGCCTCACCGATGACGGCGTCCGGCGCATCGACCGCCGGGCCACCCACCCGGTCGACACGGCCACCGGAGACGGCCGCTGGCTGGTGCTGCGTTCGCCGGGCGGAGCAACCGACGACTACACGCCGGGACCCAACCTCGAACAGGTCGCCCTGGACCGGATCCGGGCCGGTGACCTGACCGGGGTGCGGGTCGTGCTGGCCGCCTGGTCGGCAGTGGCCGACCGGGGTGCGGTCCACCGCACGGTGTCCGACGCCGAGGCCCATCCGTTCCTGTCGGCCGGGAGCCGGACCGTGCTGCCCGGCGACCACCTCGACCTGGGCCTGGACAACCTGGTAGGCCCGGTCGACCGCCCAGACGAGCTGCGTTTCGTGGACGACGAATGGGAGGCAACGGGCGGCGTGGACCGCCACCTGGTGGCTGTCCGGACCTGTTGGAAGCTGGCTGCCGCCCTGGTGGCCGGCGGGACCCGCCATCCCTGGCCTCCGTCGACCACCGTGGACCGACTGGCCGACAAACTGTGTGCCCTGCTACCCGACGGCTCTCCGACGGCCACCGTGGACCACCTGCACTTGGCCGAGGCATCCCTGAGGATTGAAGCCATGGGCGGCGACCTGGCCACCCACGTGGCCCAGCTTCGGGCGGTGGGCCGCCGCAGCGTGGCCGATCCGACGGTGGGCAGCGGTGGACGGTCCCCCCTGGGCCGACGCCTCGCCGCCCTCAAGCGGCTTCCCGGCGGTGGACGCCTGGCCGACCTGGTCCGACGCCTCCGCTGAGTGGCCCGACCGGCCATCGATCAGCGCACGTAGAACCGGCAGACGGGGTCCTCGGCCACCCGGACGTACCCGGCGACATGCAATACGTCGGCCACCTCGTCGCCGCCTCCCGGCGTGAGGCAGATCGCGTCCGGTGACAACACCTCGACGGCTTGGGCCACGGCGTCGGCCCCCCACTCGGCGTAGCCGTGCGACAGGGCGTGCGACAGGGTCAGGCGATCCATGGCGTGGAAGTCGGCGCCGGCGTGGCGCCCCCGCAGGTACGACGACCGGGGATTGACGGCCCGCACGTCGACGCCCAGTACGGCCACCGCGAAGTCCACGTCCTCCGGACCGGCCACCGTCCCGCCGACCGGCGCCAGGGAACGAAGGGTGCGGGCACTCTCCACCTCAGGGCGCGGCAGGTCGACCGCCGGCGGCCACACCAACTCTGTGCCCCGGTTGTCCCCACTGGTGATCGGCGTACCGACGACCAGCAGAGCGGCCAGCAGCACCACGGGAACCATGGCCGGGGCGGCCCGCACGCCGGGACGTACCGCGGTCAGAACCAGGCCCACCATGGCCGGCAACGGCAACACCCAGAGGGTCCTCCAGGCCACGGCGTCGGCTTCGCCGGCGGCATCAAGCACGTCGAGCACCCCGGGGGCCAGAAAGGCCCCGAAGACCATCACCGGGCCGGCCAGCAGCACCAGACGCGAACTCCGGGGGCCCACCACAGCCCAGGCGGTCAACGCTGCGCCGAGGGCCAAGAACGCCGGAAAGCCGTCACCGAACACCATTCGCAGCACGGCCACCGGCTCGGTACCGCTGTCGAGCAGGCGGCCCACGTCGAGGAAGGCGAAGGTGGCACCGACGTCGCCGAGGCGTTGAGGATCGGCGGCCAGGGCGTACATGCCGGCCAGCAGCGCCGGCGCCACGGCGGCGGCCGCCCCGACGAGACGGCGGAGCTCATCGCGGTCCCAGGCGGCGGCCCCGACCGCGGCCAACACGACCGGCGGGGCGATCAGTACCGACGACGAGGTGAGTCCCAGGCCGGCCACCACACCGGCGGCCACCATCCACAGGTGACGGCGTCTCCCACTGCGCCCGTAGGCCGCCCCGTGGTGCCAGAGGGTGGGGACGACGAGCAGCAAGAAGACCGCCTTGCCCTGCCACGACCTGCCGGCGAAAAAGTTGCCGAACGAACCATGGACGGCGCCGTCCAGCACCAAAAAGGCCGTACCGGCCCACGTGGCGGCCGCCGCGGACCTCGAACCCAGACCCCGTAGGAGCCGCCAGGTGGCCAGTACGGCCAGGGCGGCGACCAGCGGGCCGAACCCAAGATGGGTCAACCCGACCGCCGAGACCCGACCGGTGGCCGCTGCGCTCCCCAGCAGGGCCTCAACCGAGGTAGCCAACGCGGCGGGCCGCTCGACGGGCAGCACATCATCACTGAAGATGGTGTCGCGATCTGGAAAGGCCCCGTCGTGGGCGGCCACCCAGGCTGAACGGTTGACCACGAACACGTCGTCCTGGTCGGGCCGGACCATGGCCAACGACAGCAGGGCGGCCAGGGCGGCCAGAAGCAGTACCGACAGGGCGGCGGTGCGCGACGTGCGGTACAGGACGGCCCGAGCCGTCGTGGCGGCCGTCGGACCCGCCGCCCGTATGGCCCGGACCGCTACGCCCAGCACTCCCAGAAGGCCCAACCAGACCACCGGCCACCAGAGGCCGTCCACGTCGACCACGGCCAGTAGGCCAGCAGCGGCCAAGCCCGGAAGTAGCGGCCAGCGCGACAGACGACCCGCGGAGCCCGGCCCGGCGGGCAAAGCCCACCCGGCTCCCCGACCAGCCACCTGACCGGCATGCGATCGATTCCCGGATGCCCGGGCGGCGGCACCCACCGCAGCCAGCACCAGCACGAGCAACCACGCGCCGAAGGTTGCGTCGCGCCCCAACCCGGCCAGGCGGCCCAGGTGGAAGAGCACCGTCCAGACGGCCAGGGCCACCATCACCAGATCGAGGGTCCGGTCGGCCCGGCGGGCAATGGTGTCGCCAGCGTTGACGTGCACGGTCAGGACCCTGCCCCGGCAACCAGCTCGGCCACCGCGTCGAGGTGGTGGCGAAGGCCCGGATGGCCCATCGACCGGAGCACCCCGTTGTCCAGCGCCGAGAACTCAGGTCGGGGGGCCGGCGACGTGCCGTCCAGCCCCGGGTCAGACCGGGCCTCGATCCGGTCGGGATCGCAACCGGTGGCCACGGCCACGTGCCGGGCGAACTCGAACCACGTGGTGACACCGGTGTTGGTGGCGTGCACCGTCCCGGCCACCCGCTGGTCCACCAGGTCGACAATCACCGGGACCAGGTCGGCCACGAAGGTCGGGCAGGCCCGGCGCTGGTCGCCCATCAGGACCGTCCCGTCGCCGGCCAACGCGTCCAGGAGGTACTCCACCATCCCGGAGGCGTCCGCGGGTTGCAGCCAACTGGTCCGCACCACGGTGGCGTCCGGGCCGGCCGCCACTTCGCCGGCCAGCTTGGACGCCCCGTAGACGCTCAACGGGCCCGTCGGGTGGTTCTCGGGGTAGGGCTCGGTCGCCCGCCCGTCGAACACAAAGTCGGTGGAGACCTGGACCAGGTGGGCCCCCACCGCCTCGGCGGCCTCCCGGAGGTGGCCCACCGCCCCGCCGTTGATGCGTCGGGCCCGGGCGGCATCGCCCTCGCAACCGTCGACGTCGGTCCACGCCGCACAGTTCACGACCACCGTCGGCCGGTGGGTCCGCACGGCGGCGTGCACGGCCTGCTGATCGGCCACGTCGAGAGCCAGCCGGTCCAGACCCACGACCGGCTCGGCTCCCGACCCCCGGTCGGTGAATCCGGCGACCACGGCGCGCCCAAGGCGACCCCCGGCGCCGGTCACCAGAACGGTCACCGGGCATCCCCCAGCAGGGGCTCCCACCAGTCCTGATGGTCGCGGTACCACGCCACGGTCTCAGCCAGGCCCTCGTCGAGGCCACGCGACGGTGCCCAACCGAGGCTCCGGATCCGGGTGGTGTCCACCGAGTAGCGGCGGTCGTGCCCGGGACGGTCGGCCACGTACTGGACGGCCGACTCGTCGGCCCCGCATAGGTCCAGGAGCCGACGGGTCAGGTCCAGGTTGTCGACCTCGGCGCCCGCCCCCACGTTGTAGACGGTGCCGACTTCGCCGTCGGCCAGCACCCGCTCCAGGGCGGCACAGTTGTCCTCCACGTGACACCAGTCGCGGACGTTGCCTCCGTCGCCGTACAGCGGCACCCGGCCGCCAGCCAGCAGGCGGGTCACGAACAACGGGATGACCTTCTCCGGAAACTGGAAGCGCCCGTAGTTGTTGGACGACCGGGTCACCACGACGGGAAGCCCGAACGTCTCGTGGTAGGAGAGAGCGATCAGGTCCGACGAGGCCTTCGACGCCGAATAGGGCGAACTGGGGGCCAACGGATCCCCTTCGACAAACGAACCCTCCCCGATGGAGCCGTACACCTCGTCGGTTGACACGTGGAGCACCCGCCCGACGCCGACCTCCATGGCCACCCGGCACACGGTTGCCGTGCCGCCGCAGTTGGTGGTGACGAACCGGTCCGGGTCGACCAGCGACCGGTCCACGTGACTTTCCGCAGCGAAGTGGACTACCGCATCGTGGCCTGGCATGACCATCGACAGGGTCGAGGCGTCACACACGTCAGCGTGGACGAACCGGTAGCCGGACCGACCGTCCAGGCCGGCCAGATTGGCCGGGTTGCCGGCATAGGTGAGGGCGTCGTAGACCGTCACTTCGTCGCCCCGGGCCACGGCCCGGTGGACGAAGTTGGCACCGATGAATCCGGCGCCCCCGGTGACTAGGAGGCGCACCTCAGCGCCCCACGTAGACGGGTCGCCGGTCGTCGGAAAGATCGTCCCGGTTCGGGTTGGCCCGGTCACGCGCCGACAACACCGGGTCGGCCAGCCCCCAGTCGGCACCGACGTCAGGGTCGTCCCACGCCACCCCCAGCTCGTCGTCTGGGTCGTAGGTGCCGTCCACCAGGTACGTGAGGGTCATGTCGGTGAGCGCCGCGAACCCGTGAGCCACCCCGGGCGGGATGTACAGGCCGCGATGGCGGTCCGGACCGTCGCCTCCGAGGTTCATCTCGACGGTGGCGCCGTCGGTGGGCGATCCGACCCGCAGGTCGTGAAGCACGACGCGGGCCGTCCCCCCGACCATCACCCAGTAGTCCGCCTGGCCGCGGTGGTAGTGCAGCCCGACGAGGGAACCGGCCACCCGGTCGGCCCGGTTGCCCTGCACCATGGGTGGCACGTCACCCAGCCACTCCTGACGCCACGTTTCGACGAATGAGCCCCGATCATCGGCGTGGACCACCGGGTCGACTACCAGCACCCCGTCGATGGCTGCCACGGCCCTCACCTCAGCCACCGGTGCCCCCTTCCGAACTCCGGGCGTCGACCACCGAATGGTCGCCGAGCAGCACCGACAGGTCCACCTGGTCGCCGGGAGACCCCGTCACCTCGGCTGACCGGCCCAGGACCGAGCCGGTCAGCCGGTCGAGGTCGGACACCACGGCCCCGTCCATGAGCACCGAGTGCTCCACGGTCGAACCCTCGATGGCGCAGCGGGCGCCCACGGCCACGTAGGGGCCGACCGTGCTGCCACTGATCCGGGCGCCGGCAGCCACCACCACCGGCCCCACCAGAGTGGAGTCCACCACCTCGGCGTCGCCGTCGACCACCACACCGTCACCGCCCAGCCGGTCCAGCACCAGGCGGTTGCACTCCAACAACGGATCCTTCTTGCCAGTGTCGATCCACCAGCCCTCTAGCACCCGGTGCTCCACCACTTCGCCGGCGTCCAGCAGCCACTGGATGGCATCGGTGATCTCCAACTCCCCCCGCGCTGATGGCTCGATGGCCCGCACCGCCTCGTGAATCCGGGGACCGAACAGGTACACGCCGACCAGGGCCAGGTCGGACGCCGGCTCCTCGGGCTTCTCGGCCAACCCCACGATCGTCCCGTCGGGCGCGACGTCGGCCACCCCGAACGCCGACGGGTCGTCGACCCGGGCCAGAAGCAGCCGAGCAGCCGAGCAGCCGTCGAACCCGTCGACCACCCCGTCGAGGGAGTCTTCGAACATGTTGTCGCCCAGGTACATGGCGAACGGCTCGTCGCCCAGGAAGGGGCCGGCGACGACCACGGCGTGGGCGAGGCCAAGGGGCCGATCCTGGGCGATGTAGGTCACCTTCGCTCCCCATCTGCTGCCGTCACCGATGCTGGCCATCACCTCGGCGGCGGTGTCGCCCACCACGATCCCGATGTCGGTGATCCCCACCCCCACCAGGTCGGCCACCACGTAGTGCAGGATCGGGACATTGGCGATGGGGACCAGTTGCTTGGCGCTGGTGTGGGTCAGCGGACGCAGACGCCGTCCACTCCCCCCGGCCAGGATCAGTCCCTTCACCGCGACGAGGGTATCGGGAGGTCCGCGGGGCCTCCGGGCGCTTCGATCAGCGTCCAGCCGCCTTGGACAGGCCCACCAGGAAAACGAGGACCGTGGTGGCCACCTGTTGGGCCTGGGAACCGTCCAGCGAGTATTCGGCAGCCACCTTCTCGAGGGCCTGCTGGTCCCCGTCGGCAGCCATGTAGGCCGTGGTGACCCGCTCGGTCCCCGTCTGGGCGGGCACCTCGAGCGGGTCCCTCTCGCCGGAAGACAGGCTGAGGAGGAACGCCACCACCCACACGCCGGCCCGCTGGAACTCAGGCACGGTCATCTCGAGATGGTCGGCAGCCGCGGTGACCCTCGCCAGGTCCTCGACGGTGAACGTCGAGGTCACCCGGTACTCATCCACCTGCGGGTCGGGGAAGGCGGTGCCGGCATCGGGCGGCCCGTAGCCGACGCTGAACCAGTTGGAACGCAGGCCGAACTCCCGACGGAAGCGGTCGCCCGACACCACGAAGCGGTTGCCGTCCCGGGCCCGGAGCTCCACCTCGACGGCTCGACCGCCGTCGTCGCCGAAGCCGTCCCTGTCGATCACCTCGATCTCGTACAGCGCACCCAACCCGAAGGCGTCGCCGACCCGCTCGACGTCGATCTCGTCGGTCCACCGGTGCACGGGGTTGATGGACACGTCGTCACCGGCATCAGGCACGCCGGTGAAATCAGCAGTGATGGTGTGACCACCGGTGGATGCTGAGAACTCGGTGCGGGACACCACGCCGTCCTGCAGGCGGACCATGCCAGCCGTGGCGGCCACCGCGGCATCGGTAGCGGCGGTTTCGTGGTCCCAGCCGTCGGACCCCCGTCGGCTACGGCGCCCCGAGTACACCTGACAACGGATGGTGTCGCATGTCTTGGCGTAGCCGTACCGAACCTCGGCCAAGGAGTACGACCGTGCCGCCACCGCCTGGACCTCAAGGGCCGCCTGGCCTGCACCGCCACCCATCTCCGACCAGATGGACGGCATCTCGCTGGGAACCACCGACCGGAGGTACTGCTCGATGGCCACCCAGTTCACGGTCCGCTGGCGGGCCCCGTAGCGGGCGGCCCGGATCTCGCCCCGGTACCAGGTGGCCGACGTCGGCCCTTCGCAGAGCTGAAGCGTCTGGTCGAGGCCCGAGGTGGCCGTGTCGACCAGTTCGTAGGCCACCCCGTCGGCTGTCGAGGCGATCCCTCCGTTGGTGGCGTGCACCGAACCGGTCGGCCAGGCCGCGGTGATGCGGGCCACCGGACTCTGGATGACCAGCCCGGTGTCGGTGAAGTCGCCGCCGCACGACGAGCCGGATAGGACGCGGTAGCGGTCGGCGTCGCCGTCCAGCACCAGGCGCACCACCCGGGTCGGGACCACGGTCCAGGGCCCCTGGATCCCGCCGACCAGCAGCAGGCCGTCGGAGAGGTAGACGGTCGTCGGGTCGCTGTCGTGGGACAACAGGCGAACGCCGATCTCGACGTTGGGGACGATGGTGGGTGTTGTTCCCCCGTAGTAGTGGTCGAGGATCTGGTCTCGACCCCAGCCTTCGTCCACCGCGTAGCCGAGGGCTCCGTACTGGCCCATTCCGCGGCCGTGGCCCCATCCGCGGCCATCGACGATTACGGGGCCGTAGTCCACCGAGTAGATGGGTGGGGCGAACCGGCCGGGTATCCGCAACTGTTGGCCGATCGACAGGAGATTCGCATCGGTGATTCCGTTGGCCTCCATGAGGGCAGGCACCGTCACCCCGTGCTCCGCGGCGATGGCCGACAGACTGTCTCCGGACCGCACGGTCACGATCAGCGGTGGCAGGGTGGTGGCCGGCGGCATCGAACCCGGGATGGTCAGTTGCTGGCCCACCGAGAGCCGATCCGGATCGGTCAGGTCGTTGGCGTTCATGAGGGCCGAGACCGATACCCCGTGCACCGCGGCGATGGCCGACAGGCTGTCCCCGGGCTGGACGGTCACCACGACAGGCCCGGTGGGGGTCACCGGCCGGGTGGCACCTGGCACCAGCAGCTCCTGGCCGACGTGCACCGTGTCGGGATCGACGATGTTGTTGGCCTGGATCAGCGCCGAGAGGGTCACGCCGTACTCCGCAGCGATGCCCGACAGGCTGTCGCCGCGCTGCACCACCACGACCATGGTGGGGAGGGTCGTCGGGGTAGCGCCCGGGCCGGGGATGACCAGTCGCTGGCCCATGAAGAGCCGGTCGGCGTCAATAATGCCGTTGGCCGACATGAGCGCCGACACGCTGGTGCCGTGCTCGGCGGCGATCTCCGAAAGGCTGTCACCGGCCTCCACGGTGACCACCACGTCAGCAGGTGCGGGCGATGCCGTGGCCAGCAGGGTCCCCACCAACGCCGAGACCACGACGATCGACCGGAAGCCCGCCGCCCAGAAAACCAGAGGTCGGCGGGCTGGAGGGTGCTGGTCGATCGGCTGAGGGTCCACGTTGCTTTCGTACACGGGTCGTTGGACGTGTGGGAACGCCCCGTTCCGCCCGGTCAGGCGGTCATTGTAGGAGTCGGAACCGTCGTCCGAGGAGCACCGACATGGCGACCATGGAGGTGGACACGGTGGCAAGCAACGCCAGCTCCACCCGGAGGAACAGATCGCTCCCGACGGCCAGCACTATCGGAAAGGCCAGCAGGCCTACCAACCAGGCCATGGCCATCCGGCCCTGCCACCGGAGGGCGATCAGCGCCTGGGCCAGACACAGCACCACCATCAGTACGGCGCTGGAACTGGCCAGCAGGAGCATGTCCCGACGGTCGACGGCGAACTCGGCTCCGAAGGCCAGCTCCACGACCCTGTGGCCGACCAGGCCACAGGCCACCACGGCGGCCAGCCCGAGGAATCCGACGAGAGCCAAAAGCCGACCCAGCACGTGGCGGAACTCGTCGAACCTGCGATCGGCGGCCAAAGCCGAGAGTCTGGGCAGCAGGGAAGCCTGCACAGCCTGGAAGAAGAACAACGGCACCCGGGCCACTAGGAGGGCGTTGAGGAACCGACCCGCCTCGTGGCCTTCGGACGGTCCGGCCAGCAACTCGACGGCTAGGGGGCTGACGTTGAGCACGATGGCCGTAGACACAGAGGCCACCAGCAGGGCACCCATGGCGGGGGCCAGGGCTGCCAGGCCACCCCGACGGTTGACGGTCCCTTCGGCTACCGGGACTGGCCCGACCTCGGCAGCCGGGTCCGGGCACCGAGCGCCGTCCGACCGTCGACCGGCCAACGCGGCGGCCACCCCCAGGAACGGCGCACCGCCGATAGCCAGGCCGTAGATCGCCACCTCGTCGGTCAGCACCAAGCCGAGCACACCCACCAGGGCCAGGCGGCCGACGCCGTCTCCAATGAAGTAGCGGGCGTAACCGCCGAATCGGTTCAGGCCGGCCAGCATGCCGCGGGCCAGGTGACCGGCTCCCAGGCCGACCAGCACCAGCAGGAGGCCTACCAGCAGCACCCCGTGGCCGGCAAAAAGGCCGTCGACCATCCAGGGTGCGGCCACCAGGGCCACCACGACAAGGCCCAGGGCCAGTGAGCCGCCCATAATGGCGGCCGGCCCGACGACCAGGCGGGGCGGATCTGAGGGATGGCTGGCGATGACCCGGGTCGTCTCCTGTTCCAACGGCTGGAAGAACCCCGGACCGAGCAGGAAGCTCAGCGCCCACAAGAGTCCGACCGGCGAGTACGCCTCGGCACCAAGGTCGCGTGACGCCAGGGTGATGAACATGTATGCGGTAAGGCCGTTCACGACTAGGCCGCCACCGACGGCCACGGTGCCCTCAGGGAGCCGATCCAGGACGCGCCTCATCGGCCGGGTAGGTACGTGTCGGCCATGTGGTTAACGGCCGACGCCCTCGAACCCGCAGCCCAACTCGCGCCACGGCCCGGGCTGGAGGAGGTTGCGGGTGTCGACTACGGCCCGACGGACCATCACGTCGACCACCGCCACCGGGTCGACCGAGACGAATGACGGCCACTCGGTGAGCACGACCAGCACATCGGCATCCCGACAGGCCGTCACCGGGTCGTCGAACAGTTCGACGGCATCGGGAATCGGAGGCCGCCACTCGGACACCGTGGGATCATGGGCCCGTAGTCTCGCCCCGCCAGCCAGCAGCCGCTCGACGATCTCCAGAGCCGGAGAATCACGGAGGTCGTCGGTGCCCGCCTTGAAGGTGAGCCCCCAGACGGCCACCGTCCGACCCTCCAGGTCTCCGCCCACGGCCCGCCGAACCTTGTCCACCATCCGTTCGAACTGCTGGAGGTTCACCTCGAGGGCACTGTCCAGGAACCGGAAGTCGTAGCCGGCCTGCCCGGCCTGGTGGATGAGGGCCCGGGAATCCTTGGGAAAGCAGCTGCCGCCCCAGCCGGGACCGGGTCGGAGGTGACTGGCCCCGATCCTGGCGTCGTACCCGAGCCCGAGGACCACGTCGTCGATGTCGGCGCCCACCCCCTCGCAGACCGCAGCGATGGCGTTGGCGAACGAGAGCTTGGTGACGAGAAAGGCGTTGGCCGCGTACTTGATGGTCTCAGCCGACGCCGGGTCGGTGATCACCACCGGTGCGTCGACGTCGTCGTAGAGGGAACGAACCACCTCACATGACCGCTCGTCATCGGCGCCGACCACGATCCGATCTGGCCTCAGGAAGTCAGCCACTGCGCTCCCCTCACGCAGGAACTCTGGGTTGGAGGCCACCGTGACGTCATCGCGATCCAGAAGCCGCTCCACCACCCGGGTCGTCCCCACCGGCACGGTCGACTTGTTTACGACCACGGCCCCCGGCGTCAGCAGCGGACCCAGGGACGACGCTGCTGCTTCGACGTAGGACAGGTCGACCGACCCGTCGGGAGAATGGGGCGTGGGGACGCAGAGAAAGACCACCGCACGATCAGCGACCCCTTCGGCCACATCGGTGGTGAATCGCAACCGACCGGACCCCAGGCCCTCTGCCACCAGGGCGTCCAAGCCCTCCTCCACGATCGGAACGTCTCCGGCGGACAACCGGGCCACCTTGTCGGCATCGACGTCGACACACGCCACGTCGTGGCCCAGACGGGCGAAACACGCGCCGCTGGTCAGCCCGACATAGCCGGTCCCGATGATGGCTATCGAGGTCATCGGGGCGAGTCTCGCAGCACCTGGCGCCAACCCCGACGCGCCGGTTGCCCGACGCTCCAGAAGCAGGTCAGCTTTCGTGCGGGGCAGCCACCTTCGGCATGCAGAGGCCGTCCAGCTCAGCGATCTCGATGCGGTCCCGGTTCTCCCAGGTCACCTCGAGGGACGGGTCCTTTTGCAGTCGGTACTCCCGAAACGACATGTCCATGGCGTCGAAGGCCACCAGGCGGCCGGACAGGCCCTCGCCCAGGCCGAGGATCAGCTTGATGGCCTCCAGCGCCTGGATCGAGCCGACAATGCCCGGCAGCACGCCCAGCACTCCGGCCTCGGCACAACTCGGGGCGAACTCGGCCGGGGGCGGCTCGGGGAGCATGTCCCGGTAGGTGACCCCATCCCGGGGGTCGAACACCGTGACCTGGCCCTCGAAGCGGAAGATGGAACCGTGCACCACCGGCACGCCGAGCTTCACCGAGGCGTCGTTGAGCAGGTAGCGGCTGGGGAAGTTGTCGGCTCCGTCGATCACCACGTCGTACCCGGCGAGGATGTCCATGATGTTGTCGGCGCCGAGGCGAACGTCGTAGGTGACGACGTCGACGTCCGGGTTGATCGCGGTGAGGGTCTTCTTGGCCGAGTCGACCTTGCGTTCGCCGATCCGGTCCAGGTTGTGGAGGATCTGGCGCTGGAGATTCGACTCGTCGACCACGTCCATGTCGACGATGCCGATCCGTCCCACCCCGGCGGCGGCCAGGTACAGGGCGGCCGGAGAACCCAGACCGCCGGCTCCCAGCAGCAGGACGCTGGCGTCCAGCAACTTCAGCTGGCCCTCCTCGCCCACCTCGGGCAGGAGCACGTGGCGCTGGTAGCGGTTTCGCTGGTCGGGACTCAGGGTGCGCGGGGTGCGCCAGTCGCGGCCCTCGTCCTTCCAACGGTTGAAGCCGCCGTCCATGGAGACCACGTCGGTGTAGCCCAGCTGTTGGAGGGTGTCGGCGGCGAACGCCGAGCGGACCCCGCCGGCACACATGACGACGAGTGGCTGGTCCCGGTCGTCGACCCGACTCTCGATGCTGGCCTCGAGGTTGCCCCGCGGGATGTGGACCGAGCCGGGAACCGCCCCCTGCTCGAACTCGTCGGGCTCGCGGACGTCGAGGAGGAGGTGGCCGGCTGCCAGCAACGCCTCAGCGCCCGCCGGGTCGGTCTCAGTTATCCGGGACTTAGCGTCCCGCAGGAGATCTCGAAAGGTAGCCATTCCAAAATCCTACCGATCTGGTCGGGATTCGACCACCGGGCGGTTCGCCGATCGCGTCATGAACCGAGGATGGTCGGCAGCAGTTCGCTGATCGACCCCCGGACCACCACATCGGCCAGATCGTCCATGTCGGTCGGCGAACCGTTCACCACGACCACCGTCCGACCGGCCTGTACGGCCGTCGGAACCATCAGGTTCACCGGACCGACGGCCAGCGTCGATCCCACGGCCAACAGGAGGTCGGCGTCGGCCGCCGCGGCCAGTGACCGGTCCAGGTCGCCCTCGAAAAGCGCCTGGCCGAAGCTCACGGTGGCCCGCTTCAACAGGCCGCCACAGAACCCCCTCGGGCACCGAGGGTCTTCCTCGCCGGAGCGAACCCGCTTCAGGACCACCTCGATGTCGTCCTGCACGCCGCACTCCAGGCACATCGACCGTCGAACCGTTCCGTGGACCTCGACGATGCGCTCCGGGTCGGTCCCGGCCATGAGGTGGAGGCCGTCCACGTTCTGGGTCACCAGCGTGTGCAGCCCACCCCGCCGATCAAAGTCGACCAGCGCGCGGTGCCCGAGGTTCGGTTCCACCCCGTCCCACATCCCGCCGGCCATGACCCGCCAGTTGGCCTTCCGGACCTCAGGCTCGGCCAGGTACACGTCGATGTTCGATGCCCGTTCGGCCTCGGGGTTCAGGGTCCACACGCCCTGCGGTCCCCGGAAGTCCGGAATACCGCTGTCCGTCGAGATCCCCGCTCCGGTCAGCACGGCAACCGATCCCGCCGCGGCGACCAGCAACGCCGCATCGATCGTCTCTTTCCCGGGCCCCTCGGATGCATCCGTCATCGGCCGATCCTCTTCGATCAGGTCAGGCCGTGAAGGATCTGGCTAGGTCGACCAACAGGCGCACACCGAAACCGGTGCCACCCCGGACCACCTCGGCATCGTCGGCGTCGGTGAACGCCGGGCCGGCGATGTCCAGATGCGCCCAGTCGATGCCCTCGGCCACGAACTCGTCGAGGATGAGCCCGGCGGTGATCGCCCCGCCGTATGGCCCGCCGATGTTCTTCATGTCGGCGACCGGGGAGTCGACCATGCGGCGGTAGTCGTCGGGAAGCGGCAGGCGCCACACCCGTTCGCCGGTCCGCGACGACGCCGCCTCGACCTGTTCGAGAAAGCCATCACCGCGACCCATCAACCCGGCGATCCTCGGACCGAGGGCGACCATGCAGGCACCGGTGAGCGTGGCCAGGTCGACAATGGCGTCGGGCTTCGCTTCTGAGGCCATCGACAGTGCGTCGGCCAGCACGAGACGGCCCTCGGCGTCCGTGTTGAGTACCTCGATGGTTTTGCCGTTTCGGATGGTCAGAACGTCGCCCGGTCGGGTGGCATCCCCGCCCAGCATGTTGTCGGTCATCGGGAGGTAGGCCCGGACCCGGCACCGGGGGGCCACGGTCGGCAGGACCGACATGGCACCCACCACCGCGGCCGCACCGCCCATGTCCATCTTCATGTCCATCATTCCTTGACCGGACTTGATGGACAGCCCGCCGGCGTCGAAGGTGATCCCCTTGCCGACCAGGGCCAGGGTGCCCTTCGGGCGGCCCTTGGGCGTGTAGGTGAGCTCGACGAAACGGGGCGGATGGGTGGAGCCCCGGTTCACGCCGAGCAGGCCACCGAGGCGTGCACGACGGATGGCCGCCTCGTCCAGCACCTTGACGGTCAACCCCCGGTCGCGGGCCATGCGTCGCACCCGATTGGCGAACTTCGGCGCCGTCAGGCTGCCGCCCGGTTCGTTGACCAGGTCGCGGGCCAGCACCACGCCGCCGACAACCGCTTCGGCCCGTTCCATCGACGTCCTCACGCCCGCCGCGGTGCTTCCCACGATCGACACCCGGGCGAGTCGGTCCGATGCCGCTCCCTTGTCGTCGGCCGATCGGTAGCCGAACCGGTAAAGGGCCAAGGTCAGACCCTCGACCACCGCGGCAACACCATCAGCCTCGGTCAGTCCGTTAGTGGTGGCCACCACCGACGCCAGGTCGGTGGCCAATGATCGACGAGTCCGTGCGGCACGACCCAGCGCGGCAGCCGCCCGTCGGAGTCCGTCGGTGCCCAGTTCGTCGATGCCACCGAGGCCCACGGCAGCCACCAGACGGCCGTCGGACGGCACGACCTGGACCTGCCCGGCCTTGGCCTCGAAACCGAGACGGCCTAGATCCGCTCGATCGAGGCCCGACGGCAGCGGGTCTCCATCGGCCAGCCGTTCGATGGTTATTCCGTGGGCCACCACCTCGGCCCGAGCGGGAGCGCGACGGGCCGTGGAGAACTGGGGGGGTGTGAACGTGACGGTCATGGTCTTCCTCGGGGAATCGGATCGGGGCGAATGTCAGTCGGGCGTGGAGAGGCCTTCGATCGAGCGGCCTTCAATGGAGCGGACAGTGAGCGAACCACCCTCCGCGCTGTCGGCCTCCTGCCACCGGGCCAGAGTCCACAGGAGGTCGGAGAGGCGGTTGAGGTACGGCACTACCGACGACCCCTCGACGCTGGCCGACAAGGCCGAACGTTCGGCACGGCGGCACACCGTGCGGGCCACGTCGAGACGGGCCGACACCTCGTCTTCGCCGGGCGCCACGAACTCGGTCGGCGGTTCGAACCGATCCGCCACGTCGTCAATGAGGTCTTCCAACGCTGTGACCATGTCTGGCGTGGGTCGCGACCCCGACTCGCCCAGTTGGACGATCTTCTCGGGATTGCAGGCCAGTTCGGCCATGACCAACCAGAGGTCCCGCTCCAGGCCGACGAGGATGGCGCCCATCTCCGGGCCGGAGGCCGCCCGGGCCAGCCCGATGGCCGCCTGGGCCTCGTCTACGTCGCCGTAGGCCATGGGCGCCGGCGAGTCCTTGGCCACCCGCCCGCCGTACAGCAGGCCTGTCGTACCGTCGTCGCCTCGCCGGGTGTACACGCGTGTTTCGGTCATCAGGTCGCGAACCCTACCGGTCGGGCTGTTTCCCCAGAAGAAATGCGGCACCTCAGGAGAGGACAGCCCGAGCCACCAGGTCCATGCCAAAGGCGGTGAGGATGGCCAGGTACAACAGCCCGGTGGCCGCCATGACCGCCGAGTACTGGCGCTCCCGCAGGGCGGCCCGGGTGGCCACCACGAGGGCCAACGTTCCCACCGTCGACGCCACCCAGAACCATCCCAGGAGGCCGTTGTATCCGTCGGCGATAGTGCCGTTCAACACCGAAACCATGCCGGTCGGCCACAACAGGACGGCCAGCTCGAATGGCCATGCCAGACCCGTCCACCAGACCAGTTCGATCAACGGTCCGCGGGCCAGGCCGGGCTGTACCAGGTACCAGTGGCCGAGGAGCATGGCGTCGCTTACCGCGCCGAGGAACACGGCCCCCACCAGCATCCGGGCCACCGACAGGGCGGCCGGATCACCAGCAGCCAGGCCGGCCGCCACCAGGCCGACCAACCCGACCAACGGCGCCACAAGATCGAGGTGCGGTGGAAACTCGGGGCCGTCGTCGAACGCTCGGGCATCCCGGTCGATCCCGGTCATCTCGGCCACCCGGGCTGTCCGGCGCTCCTCGAGGCCGCGCTGGCCGGACACTCCGGCATGTCGACGCACCACCGAGATGACCATGGCCACCGTGGTGGCCAGCACCACGCCGGTGCCCGCCACCTCCCGCACCGGGTGCGGATCGAGCAGTAGCCCCACGGCCACCGATCCGGCGGCCATCAACCCGAAGGTGATGCGCATCGTCCAGCCGTAGCCGATGCCCACCTCGCGGCGTCGCCCGGTCACCCACAGGAAGAACAGTCCGCCGGTGGCCCACTGCAGCAGCACGCTCGCCGCGTCGAGGTCGATCACCGGTCGGCCGTGCTGGTTACCGTCAACCGTCGACCACGGCCAGCCCGTGGTCGATCCGGTTTAGCGGGTCCGGGCCGTCTTCGGTGGCCACCACGATGTCCTCAAGGCGGGCGCCCCACACGCCGGGCACGTAGATCCCCGGCTCGACCGAAAAGGCGTGGCCGGGAGCCAGGGGCAGGTCGTTGCCCGCCACCATGTTGGGGTGCTCGTGGGCCTCGACCCCGATGCCGTGGCCGGTGCGGTGCACGAAGAACTCGCCGTACCCGGCGTCGTCGATGACCTTCCGGGCAGCAGCGTCGACCTCGGCGCACGGCGTGCCCACCGTGGCTGCGGCCACGCCCGCTGCATGGGAGGAATGCAGTACCTCGTACAACTCAGCGAACCCGCTGGCCGGCGGTCCAACGTGGACGCAGCGGGTGATGTCGGAGCAGTAGCCCACCCCGTCGGGCCCGGCCATCGTCCCACCGATGTCGAACAGGACCGATTCACCAACGCGGATGACACGGTCACCCGCCTCGTGGTGCGGGCTGGCCGCGTTCGGGCCCGTCGCCACGATGGTGAAATTCACCCGCTGGTGGCCCTCGTCAATGATTTGGCGGGCGATCTGGGCGGCCACGTCGGCTTCGGTCCGCCCCACGAGGGGCATCTTGCCGGCCTGGACGTCGGCCAGGATCCGGTCGACGGCAGCCGCTGCGTTGCGCAGGGCATCGATCTCAGCGGCGTCCTTGACCATCCGTATGGGCGCCGTTACCTCCGATGCCCTACCTAGTTGGAGGTCGGGACAGGCGGTCAGCAGGTCCACGGCGAAGCCGGCCCACATCTGGTCGCCCACCGCGGCCGTGCCGACGCCGACCAGATGGTCGGCCACTAAGGCGATCGGGTCCTCTCCGTCACGCCATGTGACCATGTCGAACACTTCGGGCCGTTCCACGACCCGGGGTGCCTCGAGGTGGGGTACGACGAGGGTGGCGTCGCCGTCACGGGGCACCACCAGCATGGTGAGGCGCTCCAGGGGCATGGCCTCGTACCCACAGAAGTACGGAAGGTCGGCACCCACGGACAGGAGGAGGACGTCGACTCCCCGGTCAACCATGGAGGCCCGGACCTGGGCGAGGCGCTGCTGGAACACTCGGTCAGGTTATGGGGCGAGATCGGGGGCAGCGCCCGTCGGCCCCGTTCACCAAGAGATCAGCGTCCGACTGACAGGGCCACGGGAACCGGTCCGCCCGCCGCCCGTGTCGCATGGGCCGCCTGCCGTGCGTGGTAGCTGGACCGGGTGAGCGGGCCGGCCTCCACGTGACCGATGCCCAGCGCCGTCCCCACGTCGCTCCAGCGGTCGAATACGTCAGGCTCGACCCACCGGTCGATGGGCAGGTGGGTGGTGGTCGGCCGCAGGTACTGCCCGA
Organism: Acidimicrobiales bacterium; assembly: GCA_014237715.1. Lineage (GTDB taxonomy): Bacteria > Actinomycetota > Acidimicrobiia > Acidimicrobiales > MedAcidi-G1 > UBA9410. Next base: position 179,426 of record JAAZZG010000004.1, on the reverse strand, counting down.
TGGTCACGATGTCGCATCCCACGGCGGCTAGGTCGGCCAGGCACCCGTCGACCTCCTCGTCGGTCTCGCCGATCCCCACCATGATCGACGACTTGGTGGTCAGACCGGAGGCTCCGGCCCGGGCCAGAACCGAGAGACTCCGGGCGTACGACGCTGACGGACGGACCCTCCTCTGCAAGCGAGCCACGGTCTCCACGTTGTGGTTCAACACGTCGGGCCGGGCGTCGAAGATTTTCGAGAGCGCCTCTACGTCACCCCGACAGTCGGGGATCAAGACCTCTACGGCCGTCGACGGGCTGGCTCCGCGGATGGCCTCGATGGTGGCCACGAAGGCGCCGGCCCCGTGGTCAGCCAGGTCGTCACGGGCCACCGCGGTGACCACCGCGTGGGCCAGCCCCATCTCGACGACCGCCTCGGCCACCCGACGCGGCTCGTCGGGATCGAGCGCGTCGGGCCTTCGGGTGTCGACGAGGCAGAAGCCGCAGGCCCGAGTGCAACGTTCACCGTTGATCATGAAGGTGGCCGTGCCGTCGTTCCAGCACTCGGAGATATTCGGACAGCCCGCCTCCTCGCATACCGTGGTCAGTCCCTGGTCGCGCATCAACGACTTCAGACGTCGGTAGCCGGGGCCGACATCCAACGGCACCCGCATCCACGACGGCTTGCGGCCCACCCGTCCGTCGTCCGGGGCTGGAACCTCACCGGGCCCCGCCCCTCGACTGAACAGGCTGAGATCCCCGTCTCGTTCACCGTTGACGGCCTCCCCATCTACGGGTTTCCCGGCGAACCGGCGCCACGCCACGTCGGCTCGATCGACCGGGCCCGCCGCCCACTGCTCGATCGCCCGGGCTGCCACCCGGTCCACTACCTCGGCCATGGTCACGTCGATCCCCTCGGCAGCCAGGGAGGTGACCCCAAACTCGGTGATTCCACACGGCACCATCCGATCGAAGTGGGTCAAGTCGGGCGCCACGTTCAGGGCGAAGCCGTGCATGGTCCGACTCCGGGTGAGCTTCACCCCAATGGCCGCCACCTTGCGGGGCCGGGGTCCGGCAGGCTCCACCCACACCCCCGGGTAGCGGTCGAGGCGACCGACGTCGGTCAGGCCCAGATCACGACACACCGCTATGACCACCTCCTCCACGGACGCCACGTACGCCGCTGTGTCGGCCATCCCACCTCCCCGCTTGCCTGCCAGGTGGAGCATCGGGTAGCCGACCAGTTGGCCGGGTCCGTGGTAGGTGATGTCGCCGCCCCGGTCGGCCTGCACCACCTCGGCGTCGATCTCGTTCGCCGGAGCCAGAAGGTGGTCGAGGGTGGCCCGCAGGCCGAGCGTGTAGACGGCGTGGTGTTCCAGCAGGAGCAGGTGGTCCTGGGGTGCAGTCGGTTCCTCGGCATGGATCCGCTGTTGAAGGGCCAGCGCATCGCGGTAGCGGACCCGTCCCAGCCAGCGGACGCGAAACGGCCTGGTGGTGGTCACCGGTCGGCGCCGACCGCCCATCGAGCGGCCCAGTCGGCTCCCTCCAGGGTCTGCTTCATTGACCGGAGGAAGGCCGCCGCGTAGGCCCCGTCAAATGCCCGGTGGTCCCAGGCAAGGGCCAGCACACCCATCGATCGGGCTTCGATCGACTCGTGCCCGTCATCGTCGACGACCACCGCGGGACGTCGGGCGATGCCGTCCGTCGAGAGGATGGCCACCTGAGGCTGGTTGATGATCGGGAACTGGAACAGCGTGCCGTACTGCCCGGGGTTGGTCACCGTGAACGTCCCGCCGGCCAGGTCGTCAGGGACCAACGACCGGCTACGGGCCCGGGTGGCCACGTCGACGATCGAACGTGCCACGTCCTGGATGGAGCGCTCGTCCACACCCCGTACCACCGGTGCCACCAACCCCTCGAAGTCCAGATCGACGGCCACCGCGAGGTTGACGGTGCCGTGCACGATGAGTTCGTCGTCCCCCACCGAGGCGTTGAGCCGCGGAAATTCGGCCAGGGCTCCACACAGGGCCGACACGATGAACGGCAGGTAGGTGAGGCTGGTGCCCTCGGCAGCACGCCACGCGTCCTTTTCGGCCAGCCGGACGACGTCGACCGGCGTGTAGTCGACCTCCATGGCGGTGAGCACATGGGGCGACGTGGCCTTGGACGCCACCATGTGGCGCGCCGTGGCCCGACGGATCCCGTCGAACGGCTCGGCCCGGCCGGGGTTGTCCCGAAGGAACCTCTCCACGTCAGCCCGGGTGATGCGCCCGGCCACCCCCGTCCCCGTCACCCGGACCGGATCCACCCCATGCTCGGACAACAACCTCCGCACCACCGGACTCAATAGCAGTCCGCTCCCACGACTGCCTCCAGACCCCCGGCTCCCGGCTGACCCCGATGCCCCCACCCCAGTCGACCCAGGCGATGCGACACCCCCGCCCAGTCCACCACCGATGTCGGCTGCCGATGATCCCGACGACGACACCGGTTCGGTCGATGTCATTGGGGAAGACGCAGCGGCCGGGCCGGTGGCAACGTCCGAAACCGTCCCGGGTGCAGCAGCGGTGGAGCCCGCGGGATCGACACGGCAGAGGAGCGCTCCGACGGCGACAAGCGCTCCCTCACCGGCCACGATTTCGGCCAACACACCAGCCAGCGGGGACGGCACCTCCGAGTCGACCTTGTCGGTGGAAACCTCGTACAGAGGCTGGTCGACGGCCACCGAGTCACCGACGCCCACGAACCAGCGGGTAATGGTCCCCTCGGTGATCGTCTCACCGAGTTGCGGAAGGAAGACGTCGGCCATGTCGATCGATCCGCTGATCAGCCGTGAAGGGCGCGGCCGGTCAGCGACAGCACCGTCTCGCCGAAGAGTTCGCTGAGGGTCGGGTGGGGTTGGATGAAGGTCGCCACCTCGTCGACCGTGGCCTCCCAGTTGACGGCCAGATAGCCCTGTCCGAGTTGCTCGGTGACCCATGGTCCGACCATGTGGACGCCCAGGATCCGTCCCGCCCGGCCGTCGGCGTCCTTCTCGGCCACCACCTTCACCAGACCCTCGGTCTCACCCACGATCAAGGCCCGGCCGTTGGAGACGTACCGGTGGCTGCTCACCACCACGTCGTGGCCGGCGGCGATCGCCCCGGCTTCGGTCAGCCCAGCGAATGCCACCTCCGGGTGGGTGTAGATGCACCACGGCACGGTAGACGGGTCGATGGGCTTCGGCGATTCGCCCAGCAGGTCGCCCACCACGAACATGCCCTCAGCGAAGCCCACATGGGCCAGCTGCGGCGTGGCCACCACGTCACCCACCGCATAGACGCCGGGCTCCCCGGTGCGAAGTCGATCGTCCACCTCCACGAAACCGCGCTCGTCGACGACGACCCTGGTGCCGACCAGGCCAGCGGAGTCTCCGCGTGGCCGACGACCCACCGAGACCACAACCAAGTCCACCTCCAAATCGACCGACTCATCGTCGGAGTCGATCGGCCCGTGGCTCACGACGGTGGCTCCGTTGTCAGTCGGCCGGTGGCCGTGCACCGCTGTCCCGACGTGGACGTCGATCTTGCGCCGACGGAAGGACCGCCGGATGGCCGTGGCCACGTCGGCATCGCATCCCACCAGGATCTCTGGGGCAGCCTCCAGCAACGTGACGTCCGACCCGTAGTCCGAGAGCATCGAAGCAAACTCGCAGCCGATGGCCCCGCCGCCGATAACGGCCACCCGGGCGGGCACCCGGTCGATGGACAGCAGCTCGTCACTGGTCACCACGAGGGTGCCGTCGATCTCGAAGCCGGGGATGGTGCGGGGCGACGACCCGGTGGCCAGCACGATGTGCTCAGCCACCACCAGGGTGGGGTCTCCCTCACCGTGGTCGATGGACACGACGTGGGCGGCACTCAATCGACCGGTCCCGTCATAGACGGTGACGTCCCGGCCTTTCAGGAGCGACGCCACTCCCTTGGCCAACCCATCAATGACCTTCTGCTTACGGACCTGGCTCACCGTCAGGTCGACAACCGGTTCGTGTTCACCGGCCCCGGGGATGCCCACCCCGAAGGTGGCCGCGTCGCGGACGGTTCGCAGCACGGAGGCCGTCTCCAGCAGTTCCTTGGCCGGAATGCACCCGACGTGAAGGCAGGTGCCACCCAGCAGGTGTTCCTCGACCAGGCCGACGTCGAGGCCGGCAGCTGCGCCGTACAGGGCCGCCGCGTAGCCCGCCGGGCCACCACCGATGACAACGAGGTCGTGCTGAACCAGCGACGACCCACCGAGGCCCAGAACCAGGGGTCGGGTCACGGGGCCACCACCACCTGCACGGTGAAGGCCACCAGGAGAGCCATGCCACACAGGAGCGCGGAGATGATCAACATCCTCGTACTCACAGCGGTGAAGTTACCCCGCCTAGGGTCGCAGCATGAGACGAGACGTCGGCATCTTCGTGGCCCTGACGCTCCTCGCTGCCGCCTGCACATCCGGATCCCACGACACTGCGCCAGCTACCGATGTCGGGGCGGTCTCGGAGTCGTCTCGGGCGTCCGAGTCAGAACCCGTGCCGTACGAGATTCCGGTCGAGCTGGAGTTCACGGCCACCCTGGTAGGCGGCGAGCCGTTCGATGGAACCAGCGTGGCCGGCCAAGACGTCTTGTTCTGGTTCTGGGCACCCACGTGAGTGACGTGTCGAAGGGAGAGGTCGGCGGTCGTCGAACTGAGCACCATTCCGGGCGTCACCGTCATCGGCGTCTCCACCATTCCCGCTGACCGGATGGACTTAGCGACGGAGACGGTCGCCGAGTGGGGCATCACCGGATTTCCCAACATCGCCGACGACGGCGAGGTGCATCTCCGGTTCGGGATCTTGGGCCACCCGGCGGCAGTGGCCATTAGCGCCGGCGGGTCACTGGTGACCGACGTCAGCGAACTTGACGTGCAGGATGCCCTCAACCTGATCGACCGGGCTCGTTCCCGCGACACCTGATCCCCGACACCTGCAACCCAACCCGTATCCTGAGCGGACCCGATCTCGCCCGGCCGACGCGCCGGGCATGCCCAGGAGCAACCATGCCCGGTTCCGACAGCACCAGAACCCTCAGCGAACCGAGGACCCTCAGCCAAAAAGTCTGGGACCGCCATGTCGTTCGGGCCGCCGACGGCCAACCCGACCTGCTGTTCATCGACCTCCACCTGGTCCACGAGGTCACCTCCCCGCAGGCCTTCGACGGGCTCCGCATGGCCGGACGCCGGGTCCGCCACCCGGAGCTGACGGTTGCCACCGAGGACCACAACGTCCCCACCGCAGACATCGACCAGCCCATCGCCGATCCGGTGAGCCGTGTCCAGATCGAGACCCTGCGGGCCAACTGTGACGAGTTCGGGGTGAAGAACTACCCGATGGGCGACCCCGGCCAGGGCATCGTCCATGTCATCGGCCCTGAAAAGGGCCTCACCCTGCCGGGCATGACGGTGGTGTGCGGCGACAGCCACACCAGCACCCACGGGGCATTCGGTGCCCTGGCCTTTGGTATCGGGACCAGCGAGGTGGAACACGTCCTGGCCACCCAGACCCTCCCCCAGCAACGCCCGGGCACCCTGGCGGTGACCGTGGACGGCACGCTTCCCGAAGGTTCCACGGCCAAGGACGTGATCTTGGCCATCGTCGGGCGACTGGGTACAGGCGGCGGTATCGGTTCGGTCATCGAGTACCGGGGCGAGGTGATCCGGAACCTCTCCATGGAGGGACGGATGACGGTGTGCAACATGTCCATCGAAGCGGGCGCCAAGGCCGGCCTGATCGCCCCCGACGACACCACCTTCGAGTATCTGGCCGGGCGCCCCCACGCCCCGGCGGGCGCTGCCTGGGACGCCGCAGTGTCCGACTGGCGAACGCTGGTCACCGACGAGGGCGCCACCTTCGACCATGAGATCGTGCTCGATGGCGCCGAGATCACCCCTCAGGTCTCGTGGGGGACCAACCCGGGTCAGGTCATGCGTATGGACGGCAACGTCCCCGACCCGTCCTCGTTCGACGAACTCAGTCAACAGGAATCAGCGGCTCGAGCGCTCGACTACATGGGCCTCACCGCCGGCACGCCGATTCGTGACGTGGCCGTCGACACGGTGTTCATTGGCTCGTGCACCAACAGCCGCATCGAGGACCTCCGTGCGGCCGCCGAGGTGGTCCGGGGCCGCAAGGTGAAGGACGGCATCCGAACCCTGGTCGTGCCCGGCTCGTGGGTCGTCAAGGGCCAGGCCGAGGCCGAAGGTCTGCCCGAGGTGTTCATCGAAGCCGGGTTTGACTGGCGGGAACCCGGCTGTTCGATGTGCCTGGCCATGAACCCCGACAAGTTGGTGGCCGGCGAACGCTGTGCCAGCACTAGCAACCGCAACTTCGAGGGCCGTCAGGGCCGGGGTGGTCGTACCCATCTGGTATCGCCGGCCGTCGCCGCGGCCACCGCCATCGCCGGCACGTTCGCCTCGCCGGCCGACCTGGCCTGACCCGGAACAAGAAGGGAGCACGACCATGGAAGCTGTACAGATCGTCTCGGGTACCGGGGTGCCACTGCGTCGCTCCGATGTGGATACCGACCAGATCATCCCCAGCGACTGGCTCAAGCGGGTGGAACGCACCGGTTTCGACAAGGGCCTGTTCTCCGAATGGCGCGACGACCGGAACTTCGTGTTGAACGACGAGCGCTACTCCGAGGCCGTCGTGCTGGTGGCCGGCCCCAACTTTGGGACGGGCTCGTCACGCGAGCACGCCGTGTGGGCCATCCAGCAGTACGGATTCGGTGCCGTGGTCTCGCCCCGTTTCGCCGACATCTTCCGCAACAACTGCACCAAGAACGGCCTGGTGCCGGTCCAGGTGTCCGATGAGGTGGGCGCCGCCCTGCTCGACGCCGTGGAGGCCGACCCCGATCTAGTCATCACCGTGGACGTGGCCGCTCTGACGCTTGAAGCGCCGGATGCCGGGATCTCGTGCTCGTTTCCGCTGGAACCCTCCACCCGGGAGCGGTTCCTCGAGGGACTCGATGACATCGGCATCTCTCTGCGCCACGAAGCCGACATCGAGGGCTACGAAACCACTCGCCCGGTATGGCTGCCCACTACGGCGTGACCCACCCACACCCCGCGGGGCGCCTCCTAGGCGCCGTCCTGGCCCCCTTGATGATGGTGCTGCTGGCCGGCGCATGTGCACAGGACCCCGAAGGTCCCGGCCTGTCCGGCGGTCGCACCACGACCACCGGGGCGGTCGACGTGTCGGGCACCGAGTTGACGGCCGGCCTCGTCGCCTTCACGGCGTGTGACGAGTTGCTGGTCCATCTGCAGGCCGAGGCCGACGAACGGGTCGGCCCCTACGGCTTGAATGGGGGCCGGTACGGCGGCCCGGTGATGCTGGAGGCGGCGGCCCTGGCCGAAGACTCGATGGGTGGCGGGACCCCGATGTTCAGCCTCCGGACCGCCGACCAGACTCTCGTCGAAGGGCAGGACTACTCGGGTACCAACGTTCAGGAACTGGGCATCGACGAACCTGACCTCATCAAGACCGACGGCCGCCGGATCCTGGTCATCGAGGACGATCGACTCCACCACGTGTCGGTGGCAGGCGGTACTGCGACGTTGACCGACTCCCTTCGCATCAAGGGCCACTGGAGCCGCCAGATGCTCCTGTCCGGCGATCGGGCCCTGCTCATCGCCGACACGCACATCGAAGGGGATCCCGAACTACGGCCGGCCTTCTCCAGCCTCGTGCCCGAGGGGGGATGGCGATCGCTGACCAGCCTCATCGAGGTCGACCTGTCGGATCCGACCGACCTGAAGATCGCCAACGTGCTCACCGTCGAGGGCTACCACGTGTCCACCCGTGTGGTCGGCGGCGCGGCCCGAGTGGTCGTCTCCACACCGCCCGACGAGCTGCCCTTCGTGTACCCGCAGAACTCCAACGGCGAGGAGCGGGCTCGCCGCTTCAACCGGGAGGTGGTGGCCGAGACCACCCTGTCCGACTGGATGCCCGACTTCGTCCTGGAGTCGGCCGACGGGACGGTGGTCGACGGGCCGCTGCACGAGTGCACCAACGTGTCCCGCCCCACCACCTTCGCCGGCTTCTCGACCCTGTCGGTAATCACCGTTCCACTGGTCGAACCGCTGTCCCGACCCGCCACGACCGCCGTGCTTGCCGAGGGGTCGACCGTCTACGCCGGCAACCAGCACCTCTACGTGGCGACCAACGCCTGGGTGGATCCCGACGTGCTGGCCGACGACCAGCAGCGTTCCTGGTGGGATCGCAACTGGGACACGGCCATCCACCAGTTCGACGTGACCGGTCCGACGCAGACCGCCTACACCGGCTCGGGCGAGGTCCCCGGCCACCTGCTGAACCAGTTCTCCATGTCCGAACACGATGGACACCTACGGGTGGCCTCGACCACCGGGGGCCCGTGGCGCTTCGACGAGGACGCCGAGTCGATGGTGTCGGTCCTAGCCCGACGCGATGGCGCGCTGGAAGTAGTCGGGCAGGTGGGCGACATGGGTCGCGGCGAGCGGATCTTCGCCGTGCGATACGTGGGCGACGTGGCCTACGTGGTCACGTTCCGCCAGACCGACCCCTTCTACACCGTCGACCTGTCGGACCCCACGGATCCACAAGTGCGCGGCGAGTTGAAGATCACCGGCTACTCCGGCTACCTCCACCCCGTGGGACCGGACCGGATCCTGGGCATCGGCCAGGAGGCCACCGACGAGGGACGGACCACCGGCACCAAGGTCACCCTGTTCGACGTGTCGGATCTGGACGCCCCCGTCGATCTGGCCACCTGGTCGCCGGGAGGCGGACACAGCGGGGCCGAATGGGACCACCACGCCTTCCTGTGGTGGGACGGTCGGGCCGTCCTGCCATTCGAAGACTGGCGGAACGACGAGCACGGTGCGGTCGTGCTGCGGGTATCTGACTCCGGCATCACCGAAGAGGGTCGCATCGACCACCGCGACGCCGAGATGGTCGAACCCGTGCCCCCGTGCCCCGTGGTATCGACAGTCGACGGCGACGTTCCGGTGGTCATGGTCTGCGACCCGGGCGCCCCCACGTCGATGCGTGGCCACTGGTGTGAGCCCCTGCCACGCGAGGAATCCAAGTGGTGGGCCGAGGAGTTCGGGGTCGATCCGGAAACGCTTCCCGCCGACCGCGACGTCGTGGTGTGCTGGCCCGACGGCGGCAACGTCCGACCCATCCAACGCACGTTGGTGATCGGCGACATGCTCTGGTCCTACTCGTGGCAGCGCGTCCAGGAGAACGCACTGGACGGTCTGGAGCGCCGCCAGGTCGTCACCCTCGGCTGACCCGGGGCCTGAACCGGATCAGGCCTCCAGAACGGCGAACGACCCCTGCAGCACGGCTACCGGCCGCTCGTCTCCGTCGACGGTGACCCTGCACTCCAGATGCACGATTCGCCTTCCAGCCCTGATTACCGAAGTGGTGGCGACAAGTCGTCCCCCGGGGATGGGCCGCAGGTAGCGGACCGAGACCTCGATCGAGGCACAGGTCTGTCCGTCATCCAGCACCGCCATCGTGGCCCGACCCATGGCCGTGTCCGCCAGGGTGAAGACGACCCCACCATGCACGATCCCGTTCGGATTGAGGTGCCGGTCATCCACGTCCAGGAACGCGACGGTGGCGCCGTCCGGACCATCCCGGATGTCGAAGTCGAGGAACGACCGGAGGGGAAACACGCCGTAACCCTCCGCACCGGTACCGACCGCCATGGGGCGCAACCTAACGGTCCCCACCACCGTGCCAGTGAGCCGGCTGGGGCTGCTCAGCCGATGTGGCCGGGTCGGTCCACGGCGTTCGGATCCTCCCCGGACTCGCGGATCCGAGCAATCTTGTTGAGGGCCCCGATGAACGCCCGAGCCGATGCCTCGACCACATCGGTGGAGAGGCCCCGCCCCGAAACCTTCACGCCCTCGACGCTCTCGAAGGTGAGGGCCACGTCGGCCAGCGCGTCGACACCCCCGGTTACCGAGGTGACGTTGTAGTCGGTCATCCGCCCCTCGGCGCCAGTGGCCAACTTGACCGCCGAACAGGAGGCGTCGACCATGCCATCGCCCTCACAGGTGACAGCGACCTCATCGCCGGCTACCCGCATGACCAGATCGGCCGTCGGGGTACTTGCGGTGCCTCCGCTGACGTCGAGGCTCACGAACTCGTAGGCATGCTGGACGCTGCCGCCCACCTCCTCGATGGCCAGCGCCTCGAGATCCGCGTCACTGAGCTGCACCTTGCGGTCGGCCAGTTCCTTGAACCGGGTGAACGCTGAGTTCAACGCGTCGCCGTGGATGTCGTGGCCCAGCTTCTGGAGGGCGTCACGGAAGGCGGCACGCCCCGAGTGCTTCCCGAGCACCAGTTGACTCTCGCCCTGACCCACAGCGGCCGGGTCCATGATCTCGTAGGTGGTCCGCTCGTTGAGCACGCCGTGCTGGTGGATTCCCGCCTCGTGGGCGAAGGCGTTGCGGCCCACCACGGCCTTGTTGTACTGCACCGGATAGCCGGTGAGGCGGCTGACGATCCTGCTGGACTTCGCCAACTCCTCGGTCCGGATGTCCACCTCCAGGCCCGGGTACGAATCTGGCCGGGTCCGCAGGGCCATGACGATCTCCTCCATGGCCGCGTTGCCGGCCCGCTCGCCGATGCCGTTGATCGTGCATTCGACCTGGCGGGCACCGGCCTCCACGGCGGCCAAGGAGTTGGCCACGGCCAGGCCGAGGTCGTTGTGGCAGTGGGTCGAGATCACATAGTCGCCGCTGACCCGCTCCCGGATGGCACGGATGCGCTCGGACCACTCCAGCGGGGTGGCGAAGCCGACGGTGTCGGGGATGTTCAGCGTCCCCGCTCCGGCGTCGACCGCTGCCTGGAGCACGTCGCACATGAAATCGAAGTCCGACCGCGAGGCGTCCTCGGGGCTGAACTCGACGTCGTCGGTGTACTCCCGGGCCCGACCGACTGCCGAGATGGCCTCGGCCAGCACCTGGGCGGGGCTCATCTTGAGCTTGTGCTCCATGTGGGTGGGGCTCGTGGCGATGAACGTGTGGATGCGACGATTGGTCGCCGGCTCAATGGCCTCCCAGCACCGGTCGATGTCCTTGTGGGCGGTGCGCGACAGCCCGCAGATGGTGGGGCCCTCGATGGACGAGGCAATGGCGTGTACGGCCTCGAAGTCGCCCTGGCTGGCGATGGGGAAACCGGCCTCGATGTAGTCCACGCCCAGGCGGGCCAACTGCTCGGCGATCTCCAACTTCTCGCCCACGTCCAGCGAGATGCCGGGCGACTGCTCGCCGTCACGCAGCGTGGTGTCGAAGATGATCACCCGATCGGCACTGGTCCGCTCGCTCATGGTCTGCTCGCTCATGGCTTCTACTCGTTTCCGAGGGGCCGTCGTGATGGCGACCCCGTCCGTCTCGTGTTCTGTCGTTTTCGTGGTGGTTCTGGTGGATGCGATCGGGACCCAGCTCCCAAAAGCCCTGCCCCTGCGAAGCCCTGCCCCTGAAAAGCAGGAAACCCCCCGGCCCCGGAGGGCGCAGGAGGTTCGGGCGAACGCGTATGTGAGGCGTTCGCCCTAGGTCAGCAGCAGGAGGTTGAGGATCGGTCGCATCGCCGGTCAGTGTAGACGGGGCCGCTCGACCGATTGCAACCCCATTCAGCGACCCACGGGCCACACCAGTCCAGCAATGGGATCCAGGATTGCCGCCATGGATCCATGGTGCACGATGGGCAACCCGCTGGCCCAGTTCTTTCGATGTGCGATCCGTCGCACATGTTCCGGTCAGGTAGCCGTCTCGGTGCCCTCGCCGGGTTCAGTCGGTGATGTGGAATCCGAACCGATCGGCGAAGAAGGCCAGCTCGGCCTCCAACGCCCGGACCACGTTGGCCGCCTTTCGGAATCCGTGACCCTCGTCCGGGAACTCGATCAACTCGAAGGGCACGCCGCGACTCGCCAGCGCATCGGCCATGGCGTGGGCCTGGGCGGGAGGGACCACACGGTCCTCGGATCCCTGCAACAACAGCAAGGGCGTGGAGAGCCGGTCCACGTGGTGGATGGGCGACCGCTTCCGGTAGACCGCCTCGTCTTCGGGCCACCGCCCGACCAGCCGATCCAGATAGCGGGCCTCGAACTTGTGGGTGTCAGCGGCCAACGCGGCCAGGTCGGCCACCCCGTAGCGGCTGGCCCCCGCGGCGAAGACGTCGTGGAAGGTCAGGGCGGCCAGCACGGTGAACCCACCGGCGCTCCCGCCCCGAATGGCCAATCGGTCGCCGTCCACCCGACCGGCCGACGGGCGACTGCTCGACGACAGGTACCGGGCCGCAGCCACGCAGTCCTCGACGTCGAGCACCCCCCATCCGCCGCGAAGCCGGTGTCGGTAGGGCCGGCCGTACCCCGTGGAGCCCCGGTAGTCGACATCAGTTACCGCGAAGCCCCGACTGGTCCAGTAGGCGATGGCCAGTTGCAGTTGGGTTCGCACCGAGCCGGTCGGCCCGCCATGGACGAGCACGATCAGCGGGGGCCGCTCGTCGACCGGCCCGTGGTGGTCGGGGCTGGTCGGCGGATACACGATGGCGTGGGCCTGCTCGTCGCCCGAGGTGGGGAACATGACCTGTTCGGGCAGCGGGAGCCATCCCGGGCCGAGGCCGAGGTCACGGGGCGCCCGGATCACCTCGGCACCAGAGCGGGTGACGGCCACCAGTGCGGGCTCGGTGGTCCACGATGCCGCCACCAGAGCCACGCCGCCGTCCAACGCGGCCAGCGACCCGATCGACGTGGCCGGTGTCCCGGTCGACAGCGGTTCGACCTCGACGACGTTCCCCTCTGCGGCTGACCCGTCGAAGGAAAGCACGGCCAGACGGTCCACCCCGTCCTCCCGACGGGCGAACCACACGTCGTCTCCCACCAGCGCATAGCGCGACAGTCCGAACACCCACTGGGGGGTGGCCACTTCGAAGGCCCCGGAGGTCAACTGCTCCAGCGCGTCTGTGTCTGGGTTCACCCGGTACAGGTGCCACCAGCCGTCCCGGTCGGTAACCACGTGCAGCACGCCGTCGGCCCGCCATTCCGGCTGGAAGAATGACTCTCCCGCTTCATGGGCATCTGTCTCCGAGGGAGGGTCCACCCTCCGGGCGCCGCTCAGACAAGCATCGAAAGACAGGTCCCCTAACCAGAGTTCGGTGTCGTCCCACGGCAGGTCGGGATGGTTCCACTGGATCCAGGCCAGGCAGCCGCCGTCGGGCGAGACCCGTGGCGACGACACGAAGTCGGGCCCCGAGACCAGCACCTCGACCCGCTGGGAGCCGTCCATGGCCACAGCGACCAGCTCGTTGGTCGGTTCCGAATCGGCGCCTGTCTGAGGATCCCCGATGTGGGCCTCGCGGACGCAGACGTACCACCGACCATCCGGGGTGATCCGCCCGTCGGCGTAACGCAGGCCCCGGACAACCTCGGACTCCGGGGTGAGGATGACCGGTTCGACGTCAGGGCGACCGGGTTCCCGCCGGACGAGACGCTCATCGGAACGGTCGCTGTGCACCAGCACGCCGTCGGTCACCCACCAGGCACCGCCGCCGTATTCGTGGACCCCGGTTCGGACGTCGACCCCGGCCGGAACCGCATCGGCCACCACTCCGTCGGAACCGCGCCGGACCACCACGGTCCGCCCGCCCTCGTCGGGACGGGACTCCGCCCACCACACGCTGCTACCGAGGGTGTTCCCGTCGGGGCCGGCATCAACGACCACCTCACCCAGCCCTGCCGCTCCAGCTACCAGGAGCTCCGCGCTGATGGGCGACGGCCAGGCGCCATAGGGCCGTATCGAGAGTTCCACCAGATCAACCGGCCAGCAGGTTGCCGATCCGGGTCAGACCTTCGACCAGATCGTCGTCACCCAGAGCGAACGACAGTCGGGCGTAGCCGGGAGCCCCGAATGCCTCGCCCGGCACGATGGCCACCTTGGCCTCGTCGAGGATGATGGCCGCCAACGCCGACGTGGTGGTGGGGACCCGCCCACCAATCTCCCGGCCGAGGAAGGCCGTCAGGTCGGGGAAGGCGTAGAAGGCGCCTTGGGGCGTAAGCAGGTCGACCCCGTCGATGGCCCGGAGCATGTCGGTCATGGTCCGGCGGCGACGATCGAACGACGCCCGCATCTCGTCGACGGCCGTGAGGTCGCCGGAGACGGCAGCCAGCGCGGCGCGCTGGGATACGTTGGCCACGTTGCTGGTGGCGTGCGACTGGAGGTTGCCAGCCGCCTTGATCAGGTCGGTCGGTCCGATCATCCATCCGGTCCGCCATCCGGTCATGGCGTAGGTCTTGGCCACGCCGTTGATGGCTACGAAGTGGCTGTCGATCTCGGGGACGAGTGCCCGCATCGAATAATGCACGTGGTCGTCGTAGGTCAGGTGCTCGTAGATCTCGTCGGCAAACACCCAGATGCCGTGCTCGACGGCCCAACGGCCGATGGCGGTGATCTCGTCCGCCGGGTAGACGGCCCCCGTCGGGTTGGACGGAGACACGAAGAACAACGCCTTGGTGTTCGGGGTGCGGGCTGCCTCCAACTGGTCGACGGTGACTCGGAAACCCGAGTCGGTGTCGGTCGACAGGGGCACGGGCGTGGCGCCGGCCAGGGCAATGGACTCCGGGTAGGTCGTCCAGTAGGGCGCCGGGAGGAGCACCTCGTCGCCGGGGTTCAGCACTGCGGCGCACGTGTTGTACACGGCGTGCTTTCCGCCGTTGGTGACGAGGATCCGCGCTGCCTCAGGGCGCCAGCCGGAGTCCCGCTCAGTCTTGTCGACCAGGGCCTCCTTGAGGGCAGGGAGGCCACCGGCCGGGGTGTACTTGTGACTGGTCGGGTCCTGACAGGCGGCCACCGCGGCGGCCACGATGTGGTCAGGCGTGGCGAAGTCCGGCTCGCCGGCACCAAACCCGATGACCGGCTCACCAGCCGCCTTCAGGGCCTTGGCCTTGGAATCGACGGCCATGGTGGCCGATTCGGCGATGGCGGTGATGCGGCGAGAAAGGCGTTCGATGCTCATGGGTCTTCCTGGGGAGGTACGGGACGGTTCCGAGACTGGGCCAGCCTGCCATCTCGAGAACCTGATCCCGACCGGATATTGCCGATCATCCGGATCTGGCGATCAGGGAGTGATGGCCGTCCGGGCGGTGGGCTCAGCAGCCTTCTGGCGTCGGGACACCCCACGTGCCACGGCATCCAGCAGGACGTCTCGCAACTCGCCCGGCGCCACCACCTCGTCAAAGCCCAATCGGGACGCCGAGCGGTAGACGGCGTTGGCCTCAGCCTTCGAGATGGCCTCCGCGGTCGCCTCGTCGGCGCCCACCGCTTCGCCCGCGCTACGGGCACCCATGGCCCCCAGGGTCACCCCCGGGAGGGCGACCGACACTGTCTGTCCGTCAAAGGAAACCATCGACATGGCCAGGGAACCGAACCCGTAGGCCTTGCGGAGGGTGGCTTGGACCTTGACCGTGCGGGCTTGGGTCTGGGCGGCGAACATCCGGGCACCGGCCCGCAGGATCCCGGCCCGTTCCGAGGCTGTACCGGCCAACACTCCGGGGTTGTCGGTCAGGAAGACCAGCGGCAGGTGGAACGAGTCGGCCACCTGGATGAAGTGGGCCGCCTTGTCGGCGGCCGCCACGTCAATGGTGCCGGCCCGCACCGCCGGCTGGTTGGCCACCACGGCCACCGGGTCTCCCCCGAGGTGGGCCAGTCCACAGACGATGGATGCACCAAACCCGGCCTGGATCTCGACGAACTCGCCGTCGTCCATGAGGCGCTCGATGACCGGCCGAATGTCGTAGCCGCGGGTGGACCGCCGGGGAATCAGGTCCACGAGTTCGTCCACCGCCCGGCGGCAGGTGTCGCCACCCTCGCGGCGCAGCGGGTACGACCAGGCACTGGTCGGGAAGAACGACAGCCATGTCGCGATCCGGTCCAGGGCATCACGATCGGACTCGGCAACGTCATGGACGAGGCCGCTGGCCACCGCCACGTCCGGACCGCCCAGTTCGTCAGCCGAGACGTCCTCGCCCAGGGCGGACTTCACCACGGGCGGCCCGGCGGTGAACACCGCGGCGTCGCGGGTCATGACCGAGTAGTCCGACAAGGGCGCCACCAGCGCACCGTGGCCGGCCGACGGACCCAGGATGCCGGTCACCAGTGGAACACGGCCGGAGAGTCGGGCCTGCTGATGCAGATCGGTCGGTACACGACCCGGTTCGACACCAGTACCCGGAGGCCTGTGACCGGCGCCCTCCAACAACATGACCAGCGGCATCCGGTCCCGCTCGGCCAACTCTGCAATGCGGTACCGCTTGGCAGTGCTCCCCGAGCCGATGGAACCTCCCAGCACGGTGAAGTCCTCGGAGCCGATCATCACGGGCCGGCCGTCAATGGTCCCCGATCCGGTGACGATCCCGTCGGCCGGAGCGACGTCGCCCGGGGGTTCGACCAGCGTGCCGATCTCGCGGAACGAGCCATCGTCGAGCAGGTAGTCGATCCGGGCCCGGGCGTCGAGTCGATCACCGCCATCCTTGTCACGGTGTCGGGCCAGACGATCCTTGCCACCCATGGCCCTGGCAGCCGTGCGTCGCCCGTGGAGGTCGTCGAGCAGGGGCTCCCAGGCGTCGGGGTCGGTCGTCACCAGCCCAGTCTCGCCCAGATCAGTCACAGGCCGCGAAGTAGGGGGCCAGGAACTCCCGGCCCGCCTCACCCCGGGCCTGGGCAGAGAGTCCCTGATAGGAGGTGCAGGCCCGCCGGACGAGTTCCGCTGCACCACAACCCAGTGCCTCGGCCCGCTCGGCGAACGCCTCGGCCCGGAGGACGCGGTCCACCTCGGCGAATGGCTCGTCGGGGTCGTCCTCCATCAGGTCGGCCAGCGACCGGTCACCGAGGAGGTCGAGCACCGCTTCCGCGGTGACCCGGCCGGCCTCCACCAGCCCGGCGCACGTGGTGGCCCGCCGGGGATCGGAGACCGGCTCGTCCCCACAGCCCGTCACCAGGCCAGCCACTGAGAGGGCAACCACCGAGAGGGCGACCACCACGCGGAGTCGCCTATTCCGGGCGGCCCCACGGTGCGTCCGGGTCATCCGGCGACGAGGAGGCCCACCACCACGAAGTGGAGCGCCACCGCGATGGTCACCAGCGTGTGCCAGACCTCGTGGTAGCCGAACACCTCGGGCGACGGATCAGGCCAGCGGGCTCCCAACATCAATGCACCGCCGCTGTACAGGAGTCCCTCGGCGACCACCAGGAGCAGTTCGGTGAGGCTCAGGGCCCGGATCAGGTCGGGCGCCACCACGATGGGCACCCAGCCCAGGACGATGAACAAGGTGTTCATTAGGCCCTTCGGCGGATGAAACGGCAGCACTCGGACTCCGACGCCGACCGCGGCACCGATCCACACCGCCCAGAGCAGCAGGGTGGCCGACCGGCCATCGAGTGCGCTCAACCCGATCGGGGTGGCGCTGGCCGCTATGAGGACGAAGATCGCACCGTGGTCGATGCGGAACAGGACCTCCCACGTGGGGATCGACCAGCGGCGCAGGTGGACGAGGCTGCTGGCCGAGAACATCAACACGGCACCCATGACGAACACCGCGGCACCCGTCCGGTCGCGCCCCCCCGAAGCTGAGGCCACCAGCACGACACCTCCCGCTAGGGAGCACGGCACGGCCAATCGGTGCATGACCCCACGCCACCGGGGCCGGGGCAGGAGCAACGACCGCCGCACGGACGCCGAGATACCGGAGACGTCAGCGACCTCCACCGGGTCCGTTCCCGGTTCCTTCTTCGGTCCGGCCATCACGTTGATGAACGTAGACCGACGGGAAGCACCTGTCGTGGCAGGGCGCCGCGCGTCGGGAACTAGTTCCGGTCGCGGTCCGATCAGCTCAGGAGACGGATCCCCGCGGTGGCCAACATGGCCAGTGCCACCACGACTGCGAACGGTGCCCGACGGATGACGGCCACGATGGCCACCGCCACTCCGGCCAGGCGGGCATCGATCACCAGGGTGGAATCGTCGGCCACCGTCATGAGCACGACGATGGCTGAGAAAAGGGCAGCCGGTAACAGCGTCGTCACTGGCGCCAGCACTGTGGCGAAGCGGTCCCCCGCCATCACCCCGGTCAACTTGGCGAGGTAGCACCCTCCGGACAGGGTGAGGATGGCCGCCCAACTCACGGCATGCCTCGGCCGCTCGTCCGGCTACGGATCGCCCGACGCTGCAACGACATCCCGACGGGGACGGCTAACGCTGCGAGGAGCATGGGCAGCCCCGCTGCTGCGACCGGTGTGGCCACCAGCGCGATGGCACCACCCAACAGGGCGGTGACCTGACCCGGACGAGTCCGCAGATGCGGGACCAGCAGCGCCACGAAGGCTGCCGGGAACGCTGCGTCCAGACCGAGCGCCCCCGGATCGTCCAATGCGCTGCCGGCCACCACGCCCAGCACCGTCCCGACGTTCCAGAAGGCGAATAGCCAGAGGCCGGTAGTCCAGAAGGCCTCCCGGGCCAGCGTCGGATCATCCTGAGCGGTGGCCATGGCCGTGGTCTCGTCGATTACAAAATGGGCCGATAAGGCCCGACGGACACGCCCACCTTGAAGCAGCGGAGCGATCGACGGTCCGTACAGGCCGTTGCGGGCGCCGATCAGTAGGGCACCACCCACCGCGGCGACTGCCGTCCCGCCACCGGCCACCACCGAGAGGAGGGCGAACTGCGAGGCCCCGGTGAAGGTGAAGACCGAGAGCGCCGCGGCCTGGCCGAGCCCCAGGCCCGAGGAGTCGGCGAACACGCCGAAGGTGATGCCGATAAGGAAGCAGGCTGCAGCCAGTAGGAAGCCGTCCCGCCGGTGGGACGGCATGCGCCACAGAAGGATCGCCGAGGCGTTCACCTGCAGGGGCCCAGGCGATCCACCAGGGTGTCGACGAGGGCGCTGAGCGTCGCCGCGCAGACATCGAAGTCGACCTGTTCACCTGACGCAGGATCGACGACCTCTTCCCAGTCGCCGACCTCCACCTCGGCCAGGGCCAACGCCTCCACCCGGGCCGCCAGGTCGGCGGCATCGCCCACTGGAAGGTCACGAACCAGTCGGGGCAACGATGCCGTCCGCCCAGCCACCTCGGGGTGATTTCGACGAATCCAGGCTACGTGCGAGGGCTCCATGGTCACCACGAGGTCCGCATCCTCGTGGTCGGCGCCGAACTGTCGACTCCGGTGATCAGGGTCGGCCAGACCGTGGTCGGCCAGCGCGTTGCGGGTCCGTTGGCTCATGGGAAGCCCCTCGAACACCAGCGTGCCCGCACCCACGGCCCGCCAGTCGGGGGCCCGCTCGGCGAACATCGCCCGGGCCATGACTGACCGGGCAGCGTTGCCCGTGCACAGGAACAGGACAGTGGGCTGAGTCACCCGTCCCCCCGGAGGCTGCCCTCCCCGGGACGCCCTTCCTGGGAGCGGGCCGGCACGGCTACGAAGAGTGCCTCGGCCTCGGCCGTCGCCCGGTCCCCGCCGGGGGCCACGCAGCGTGCACGAGCCACCAGGCGCCGTCCGGAATGACGAACCACCCGCGCCTCGAACCGGAGGTCGACGTCGAGCGGCGTGGCGCGTCGGTAACGGATGGCCAGTCGGGCCGTGACCGTCGGCCCCATGTCAACGAGCGATGGGACTCCGCTCAGCACGTCATCGAACAGACCGGCCAGATAACCACCGTGGAGGCGTTCCGGTGGCCCCTCCCGGCATCGGTCGAGACGGACCGAGCCCGTCACGAAAGGGCCGTCATCGTCGGATTCGCTGGACACCACCAGTGGCGGCGCCAAGGGGTTGCGGCGACCCCGGAAGAGACTGTGGTCGCCCGCTTCGGTCCGCAACCGGGCTTCCAAGTCCTCGTCGATCTCATCGACCGGAACCTCGTACCAACGGCGGCGCACCGGACCCTCGAGCATCTGTCGGGCCTCGGACACCAACCGACGAGCCTCCAAAAGGCCGTCGACACCGGGAGCGAGGCGATTCACATCAGCGACCAGAGCCCGCACCTCGTCGGCCAGGTCAACGCCGGCCTCCCGACAGGAATCATCAGGCGACGCCGTCATCGCTGGGCCGTCATGCGGAGACCAGTCCCAGACCGTGAGCGATACGACGACGGTGGCGGCGGGCATCGCCCCACGACGCGGATAGGGCCCAGCCCCGCTTCAACCAGAGCTGCAGGTCGTATTCGATCGTGTAGCCGATGGCTCCGTGGCACTGCAGCGCCGAGCGGCAGGCGAGGTCGACGGCTTCTGATGCCAGGGCCTTGGCCATGGACGCCGCGGTCGACGGACCGCCGTCGGTCGCCCCCGGTGGCACTGTCCCTTCCGGCATCCGACCGGTGGAAAGTGCCCAGGCGGCGGTCTGCACCATGGGGCGGGCGAACTCAATGGCGATGGCCATGTTCGAACAGTGGTGCTTGACGGCCTGGTTCACTCCGACCGGTCGACCGAACTGCTCCCGTTCGGACACGTAGGCCACCGTCAGGTCGAGCAGCCGCTGGGCCACCCCCACGGCCTGAGCCGCCGCGGCCCAAGAACCCCGGTCCCACAGCGCGGACACGGCCTCAGGATCGACGGATACCAGGGTGTCGGCCGATACGTCCACGATGACCTCGGTCAGGCGTCGGGAGCCGTCGACGCTGTAGCGAGCCTGACCCGAGACCGAGGCGGCCGGTACGGCGTGGAGCGCTCCGTCGACGACGAGGATCACCAGGTCCGCCCGAGCACCAGCCAACACCAGAGGCCGCCCTGGGTCGCCAGCCGGCGAGCCGGCGGTGAGCACCGCCGAACCCTCGACGGCCCGGCCCAGCCACTCCTCCTGCAGGGCGGTGGATGCCAGGTCACGGAGCAACGGCACGGCGACCGCTGAGTGTTCGACCACCGGGTCCGGGCAGGCCGCCCGGCCCAGTTCCTCAAGCAGGAGCACCTGGTCGACCTCGTCCATCCCCAGACCACCATGGGCCTCGGGCGCGGCGAGTCCCAGGACGCCAGTCTCGGCCAATGTCGCCCAGAGCCCGTCGACGGCCCCCGCCGGGTCATTCCACGAGGCCCGGACGGCGTCTGCGGTGCAGACGTCGTCGAGAATGTTTCGCAGGGTCTCCGCGAATAGCGTCCGGTCCCCGCCCAGCGTGAAGTCCATAGTGGTGCCGCTACTTCCGAGGGAGGCCGAGCACCCGCTCGGCGATGATGTTGCGCTGGATCTCGTTGGTGCCGGCGTAGATCGGACCCGACAAGCTGAACAGGTAGCCCGACATCCAGTCGGCCCCCGGCAATTCCGGTCCGGCCGGCGCGTCGACCAGCTCGCCCCGCTCACCGAGCAGGCGCAGCGCTGTGGCGTGCAACTCGACGTCCAACTCGGACCAGAAGACCTTGCCCATCGACGATGCCGCACCCAGTTCGCCACCGCCCGTCAGGTGGGCGGCCGTGCGGTACGTCTGCCACCGGTAGGCCTGTGCGCCGATCCATGCCCGGACCACCTCGTCCAACAGGCCCTCGTCGGAAGATCCTGTCTCCAACAACTCACGGTAGAGGTCGGCCAGACGGTCCGCTGCGGCCAGGAATCGGCCGGGCGCCCGGAGGTTCAGGCCCCGCTCGCTGGACGTGGTGGCCATGGCGACGTTCCAACCCTCACCCTCGCCGCCCAGGAGGTTCGACTCGTGCACCCGGCACCCGTCGAAGAACAGTTCGGCGAACGCCGGCTCGCCGTCGAGACGACCGACCGGACGCCGCTCGAGGCCTTCGGCGTCGGCTGGTACCAACAGGTACGAGAGGCCGCGGTGGCGTTCGGAGTCGGGGTCGGTCCGCACGATGCAGAACATCCAATCGGCCCATGCGCCACGCGAACACCACGTCTTCTGACCGTCCAGCACGAACCACTCACCGTCGCGGATGCCCTTGGTGGAGATGGACGCCAGGTCGCTTCCCGAGTCGGGCTCCGACCAGCCCTGGGCCCAGATCTCCTCTCCGGAGGCCATCCGGGGCAGGAAGCGGTCCTGTTGTTTCGCCGTCCCGAAGGCGTACAGGGTCGGCCCCAGGAGGCTGATCCCGTTGGTGTTGACCCGACCCGGTGCGCCCGACCGGTAGTACTCCTCTTCGAACAGCAGCCACTCCACGAGGCCGGCGTCCCGACCGCCGTAGGCCTCGGGCCACGCCACCACCGACCAGCGAGCCTCGTGCAGCACGCCCTCCCATTCGCGGTGGAGCTCAAATCCCTCCGGGGTGTCCAGGGAGGGAAGCGGTTCGGCGGGGAGGTTTTCGGCCAGCCAGCCCCGCACCTCGTCACGGAAGGCCATCTGGCCGGGTGTGAAGTCGAGGTCCATGGTGGTCACTCCCCCACAGCCGGGTCGACTCCCCGGCCGGTCAACCGATCAAGGGCCGCGGTGGCCTCGGCCACCGTGCGGTCGATCAACTCGGCACACGTCGGGAGTTCGGCAATGGCGCCAACCCCCTGACCGGTCGGGAGGATCCCCACCTCGGAGCGGCCCTCGACCATGGTGGCCCGGGTCAGCATCGGGGCGTTGGCGGCCATGGCCACCTGGCTCCACGTCATCTCCGACGATCGCTTCATGCGTAGCCCCTCGGCCAGCAGCTCGCGTAGCGGGGTGGACGTGAGTCGTCGGAACCGGAGGGCGTTCAGGGCTGCCCTAGGGAAGGCCAGCACGCGGGACCGCTCCAGTCGGGCCACCACGTCGGTGGCCACCACCCGTTGCGGCGCACCGTCGACGGCCCGGGTGACCACCGTTCCGGTGACCGGCGTGGCCAGGTACACGGACTTGACCTCGTCGGGGACGTCGCTGTCGGTAGTGAGCAGGAAGCGGGTGCCCATGGCCACCGCGTCTGCACCCCAGGCCAGGGCGGCAGCCAGGCCACGCCCGTCGGTGAATCCACCGGCGGCCACCAGGGCCACGCCGCTGCCCTCTAGGGCGTCGAGCACCTGGGGGACGAGGATCGAGGTGGGCACCAGACCGGTATGTCCACCGCCCTCGGCGCCCTGGGCAATCACCGCGTCCACACCCCATTCGGCGACCTTTGCGGCATGGCGGGCCGCGCCGATGGTCGGGATGACGACCACCCCGGCCTCCTTGAGGCGTTCCACGATGGCCTGCCCCGGAGCCTGGGCGAACGAGGCCACCCGCACGCCTTCAGCGATCAGGCAATCGACCCGTCGATCCACGTCGGCGGCGTCGGTCCGTAGGTTCACCCCGAACGGTTCGTCGGTGGCGGCACGGACCTCGGCAATGGCGTCGACCATCTGGTCGTACGTCATGGGGGCTGCGGCGATGATTCCCAGCCCGCCGGCCTGTGCAGTGGCCGCCGTCAGCCGTGAGCCGGCCACCCAGCCCATGCCCGTCTGGACGATCGGATACCGGACTCCGACCAGGTCACAGAACGGGGTGTGCAGGCGCCGGTCAGCCGGCGTGGGATCCGAGTTCGGCCACTCCATGGTCAACCGCCGAACTCGGCCTTGCGGTAGCCCTGGGGGTCGAGCACCTCACGGATGAGGTGGAGTTCCTCGCCGGTCGGCAGTCGACTCTCGGGGACCTCGTCGGGCACGGCCAGCTCGAAGCCGGTGGCCTCGACCACCTCATCGACCGTCACGCCGGGATGCACCGATCGCAGCCGCATCCGGCGGGGCTCATCGCCCGATCCACTGGATTCGAAGTCCATCACGGCCAGGTTGGATACCACCCGGCGGATCTCGTGGCTGGCCCGGATGGCTGCCGACAGGGGTGCCACCCGGTCGTAGCCCGGACCCGACACCACGTCCACGCTGAGCACGAACGATCGGGTCGAGTGGTTGGGAACCCAGTAGGTGGTGGCGTGGTTGATCAGGTTGCCCGGTGCGCCACGCAGGCCCAGGAGCTGAGCCTTGGGCCGTCGCCAGTCACCGATGGCCGCCAGGTTCTGGTTGCCGTGGGCATCGATCTGGCTGGCGCCCATGACTATGTGGCGGCGACCTGACCAGACCACGTCGAACATGTCGCGGTAGGGCATCCAGGCCTCGACCAGGCGTTCGGCGTTGTCGTCACCCACCGGCAACGGGTTGGCGGCCAGCACCGACACGGCGTCGGTCATCACCATGGCCGGTTCGAAGGTGGCTCTGGCCAGTCGTCCACCGATGATCGGCGTGGTGCCGATCGGGTTGCAGAGGATCTCGCCGTCACCACGAAAGGCCTCGGCAATGGCCACCGCACAGATCTCGTCGATGGTCGCCTCTTCTGGTTGGTTGGCGTCGGGCTTGAGGTCGGCCATCTCAGGCCCCCTCTCCCTCGGCATCAAGCCGCTCGAGGTACTCGGCGTGACTGGGCGCCTCCAACCAGCGATCCACGAAGGCCCGCCACGCCTCGGGATCCTTGGCGGTGGCCGCGTACACCCGCTGGAACGCCTCGTCGCGCCCGTAGTCGGGTGGGCATTCGGTGAAGTGGGCGCCCCGGGGCGACTCGACGACGCCATCCACGAAGAGCCGTGGAATCTTGAGGGTGTGGAGGGATCCCTCGGCGAGCAGGTCGCCGGTTGCGATCACCTTCTCGCACGACAGGTAG
The DNA here is from genome assembly GCA_014237715.1 of Acidimicrobiales bacterium. GTDB lineage: Bacteria > Actinomycetota > Acidimicrobiia > Acidimicrobiales > MedAcidi-G1 > UBA9410. The sequence goes on along the minus strand of JAAZZG010000004.1, from coordinate 154,831 downwards.
GTGGACGTCGCCGCCTTGGCGAACAGGTCATCGAAGTAGAGGTCGGGACCGAGGAACTGGCCGTTTCCGGCCGCATCGGCCCGGTTCATGTGGATCAGGGAGGCATCCAACTGGAAGGCCGGAATGGCCACCAGGTCCTCGTGGACACCGTCGGCGTCCGGATAGGGCGAGGTGACGGTGGCCAGATCGGGGTTCATCAGCATCATGTCGCTGCCCAGTCCGGCCCGTGTCGGATAAAAGGGCACCCGATGGGCGGCCGCCAGGAGGCCGAGGTAGAAGGCTCCCTCGTCCAGTTCCGTGACCTCGATGGTCCCCTGCTGGCGGGCCTGGCGGAAGTGTGGTTCCAACGGGATGGAGTCGAGCGACACGAAGCCGTAGACGGCCCGCCGGACCTTGCCGAGTGTCGAGAGGATCCCTACCTCGGGGCCGCCGTAGCAGACGATGGTCAGGTCGGTGAGTTCGCTGCGGGCGATGGCCCGGACCAGCGACATGGGCTTGCGGCGTGAGCCCCAGCCTCCGATGCCGATGGTCATACCGCTGGACAGCCGGGCGACGACGTCGTCCTCGGTCATCCGCTTGTCCGGGCGTCCGTCGGGGGCGGGAAGCGTCGAGGGTGCATAAGAGCGTTGGCTGGGAGGAGTCACCCGGCCAACGGTAGGCGAGTCGGGACCGCCACGGAAACCCTGACGGTCCGTCAGATTGTGTGATCCGTCACGATGGCCGGCGGTTAGCGTGCGTTCCGTGGCCCCCTCGCCGACCCCTCCGACCCAGTCGTCCGACCCGCTGGACTTCACCGGTCGGTCGGTGGTGGTCACCGGCGGGTCACGGGGCCTGGGTCGTGTGATCACCGCCACGTTCCTCGATGCCGGAGCTGATGTCGTCACCTGCGCGAGGAGCGCGCCTGACGAGCCCATCACCTCGACAGACGGATCCCGGGAGGCCGCCTTCGTGGTGGCAGACGTACGTGATCCTGAGCAGGTAGCCGCTGTAGTGGCCGCGACTGTGGAGAGGTCGGGACGAGTCGATGTGCTGGTGAACAACGCCGGTGGCGCACCACCGGCCGATTCGGCCACCGTGTCGCCCCGCTTCAACGAGAAGATCATCGCGCTGAACCTCACAGCGCCCATGACGTTCTGCCAGGCCGTGCACCCCACGATGTCCACCCAGGACGGTGGCGGAGTGATCATCAACATCTCGTCGGTGAGTGGGACGCGACCCAACCCACTCGGCGTGGCCTACGGGGCGGCCAAGGCCGGTCTCGAGAACATGACCCGGACGCTGGCCCATGAGTGGGGACCGGCCATCCGGGTGGTGGCCATCACTGTCGGGATGATCGTCACCGACGAGGCCGCCGCCTTTTACGGTGACGACGAGGGGCAGGCCGCAGTGGCCGCCAACCTCCCAGCCGGTCGGCTGGGTGAGCCAGCCGATGTGGCCGACATCTGCCTCGCTCTGGCCTCACCATTGGCCCGGTGGGTCACCGGCACCTCCGTGGAGGTTCACGGCGGGGGCGAGGGCCCGGCCTACCTGGGCGCAGCGCGCGCCTGACCGGACCCGTGGCTCCCATCCGCTGTTGGCGTTCGCCCAAGGTTGAGGTCCGCGACGGATCAGTGGCCGGCCTCGGGGTGTTTGCCCTTGAACCGATTGCCGCCGGGGAGGTCGTAGCCGTAAAAGCCGGCCACATCGTCGACCACGCGGAGGTGGTTCGCCTCACTGCCGAGATCGGCGACCAGAGCCTTCAGATCGCCGACGACCTCTACCTGTCGCCCCGTACGGCCACCGAGGTGGACGAGACGTCCATTCGAATCAACCACTCGTGTGACGCCAACGTCGGCTTCCGTGGCCAGGTGGTCTACGTGGCCATGCGCGACATCGCGGCCGACGAGGAGTTGTGTCATGACTACGGCACGGCCCGAACCGACGACTACCGCCTGGAGTGTGGCTGCGGAACGGCGGCGTGTCGGGGCACCGTCACCGGTGACGACTGGCGGCTCCCTGCCGTCCAGGCCCGGTACGACGGGTTCTTCGTGGAACACGTAGCCGCCAGAATCCGCCGAAGCCAGACCTGACGACCCATTACCTAGCGGCCCGGCTCCTCGCCGATCTCGGCCAGGGCGTCGCGGATGGCGGCCCGTAGACGGCGGGCGATGTCCGGAGACAGGTGCCCGACGAGACCCTGTCCGGGGCGACCGACCTCCTCGACGGTCAACATCACCCGTGGCTCGGCGTCCGCGTAGTCGTCGCTGATGCCCACGGCCCACGAGATGGGGGTGAGTTCGTCACCCTCGTAGTCCGGTGGATAATCCGATTCTTCAAATGGGTAGTCATCGATTGAGCGACGCATGGGACCAGTCTGCATCAGTTTCCGAAATCGGATCGCCGCGGACGGCGTGATCCGTTCGCCGATCCCCACGATGAAGATCCCTGCAATGGCAAGGATCTCCTAAATCCGACTATTCCGATCATATTAGTGGTGTTTCCAGCGCGGGGCCTCGATAGGTTGGCCATCAATCCCGACTAGACCACTCAGGTTTCCAGCTGCGCTCATGCTCTCCACCACGATGCCGCCCGCTACGGACACCCCTGTCCTCCTCCGGCTACACGGCACACCCGTATACCCGTGCATCCCTGACCTCGACGCCCCCAATGCCCGCTTCGAGGGCGTCTACCCGATGGAGGTCTTCCGAAACGACGTACTCCGCAATGACCTGCTCGACCAAGGGTGCGCCTCGGTGGGATCCTGGCCCTGCACCGAGCGCCCAACCGACCACGACGACCCCTGGAGTAGCCGCTGGACCAGGCCCGGCAAGACGGAACGCGGACTGAACCGGCGAACGCCAACTCGCCTGCCAGCGCCAATCCGGTGAGCCCGTATCCGGTCAATCTCGACCTGACCGGCCGCCGCGCCCTAGTGGTCGGTGGCGGCCAGGTGGCCGCCCGCAAGGTCCGGGGTCTGCTGGCCGCCGGCGCACAGATCACCGTGGTGGCCCCCGACGCCGTCGACGAGATCGCCGACGAACACCGGGTTCGCTGGCACCAGCGGCCCTACTGCCGGGGCGAGGTGGCCTCGTACCGACTGGCTGTCACGGCTACCGGCGACCCGACGGTCGATGGTCAGGTTTTCTGGGACGCAGAGGCCGCCGACGTATGGCTGAACAGCGCGGACGACCCCGAACACTGTTCGTTCACCCTTCCTGCGGTGACTACCCGCGAGGACCTTCAGGTCACGGTGTCGACCAACGGCCGTAGCCCAGCCGTCGCCGCCTGGCTGCGTCGCACCATCGATACCGCGGTCGGCCCCGAACACGCCACCGTGGTCTCCTTGGCCTCCGAGGCCCGCGACGAACTACGGGCGGCCAACGGAACGTCCGAATCCCCTCGCTGGGAAGTGGCGCTCGACGACGACCTTCTGGACCTGGTCCGGTCCGGCGACCTGGACAGCGCCCGCCTCCATCTCCGGACCGCCCTCGGCCTGTTGGAGTCGCCCGCATGACCGACCAGCCCTCGACCGTGTACCTCGTGGGCGCCGGCCCCGGCGACCCCAACCTCCTCACCGTGCGGGCCCTCCGGCTGCTCGAAGCCGCCGATGTGGTGATCCACGATCGCCTCGTAGATAAACGCATCATGGATCTGATTGCCCCATGGGCCGAGCGCATCGACGTCGGTAAGCGACCCGGCGCGCCAGCTGATGCACAGGACCGCATACACGAGGTGCTGATCGACGCCGCTCGACGAGCCGACACCGTGATCCGACTCAAAGGCGGCGACCCGTTCGTCTTCGGTCGGGGCGGCGAGGAGGCCGAGGCTCTTCGGGCCGTCGGAATCGACTTCGAGGTGGTGCCCGGCATCACCTCGGCCATCGCCGGGCCGACAGCCGCCGGAATCCCGGTCACCATGCGAGGCCACGCCAGCGGCTTTACGGTAGTTACCGGCCACGAGGACCCGGCCGCCGACCGCCATCTCGACTGGGATGCCCTGGCTCGTCTCGGAACCACGCTCGTGGTCCTCATGGGGGCGTCACGGGTCGCGGCCATTGCCGACCGCCTACTGGACGCCGGCATGGACCCCACCACCCCGGTGGCCGCCGTCCAGTCGGCCACCACCGTGGCCCAGCGCACCCTCCGGGCCCGCCTCGCCGACCTGGCCGACCCCGAACTGGACCTGTCGATCGATGCCCCGGCCGTGCTGGTCATCGGCACGGTGGCCGGCCTCGACCTGACTGCTGACCACGGCGCGGGCAACCACACCGCTGACCCGATGCACGACGAGGCTGGTCTCCACCGCCTCGTCGCCGACCTGACCCGCTGACCCGCCAGATAAGAGCCCCGATGAGCCTCACCGAAGAGACCCCCACCCGACAGATCGACCCCGAGATGGCGGCCGACATCGCCAAGTTCGAGGAAATGCTGGACGGCTATCAGGCCGGTCGCGTCGAGGAGGACGTCTTTCGCGTCTTCCGCCTCAACAACGGCATCTACGGCCAGCGCCAAGGCGGTACCAACCAGATGGTCCGAGTCAAGGTCCCGTATGGCGCCATGACCGCCGACCAACTCGACCTGCTGGCCGACGTTGTCGACGACCACAGCCGCGGCTGGGGCCACATCACCACCCGGCAGAACATCCAGTTCCACTTCGTTGAGCTCACCGAGATCCCCGAGGTCATGCGCCGGATGGCCGAGGTCGGCCTGACCACCCGGGAGGCCTGCGGCGACACCGTCCGCAACGTCCAGGGTTGCCACCTGGCCGGCGCCTGTCCCCTGGAGATCCTCGACGTGACCCCGTGGGCCGAAGCCGCCTACCGGCACTTTGTCCGCAACCCGCTGGGCCAGCGACTCCCCCGCAAGTTCAAGATCAACTTCTCGGGCTGTGACACCGACTGCGGTCAGGCCATGTTCAACGACGTGGGCGTCATCGCCGCTAGCCGGACCTTCGAGGACGGCAGCGTCGAGCGGGGCTTCCGGATATACATCGCCGGCGGACTCGGCACCACGCCGTTTCCGGCCCTGGTCCTCGAGGACTTCACCCCCCGCGAGGACCTGCTGGCCACCATTGAGTCGGTCCTCCGGGTCTTCGAGCAGACCGGCAACCGCGACAACAAGCTCCGGGCCCGTCTGAAGTGGGTCGTCGACCAGTTGGGGATCGACGAGGTGCGTCGCCGCGTGGTGGCCATCCGCAAGCTCCTTCCCGCCTCGGCCACCTGGCCGGGGGGCGTCCCCGAGGTAGTCGCCGAGTGGGGCGACGACCCGGCAGGCGTAGCCGCGGGCGTCACCCCGACGGCCATGGGTCAGGGCACCCCGGTGACCCTCGGGATGAAGTCCGACTTCGACCGCTGGATGGAGGCCAACGTGGTCCGGGGCGCCGCCAACGGCACCGTGTCGGCCTACGCATGGTGCGAACTGGGTGATGTCACGTCAGCCCAGTTCCGTTCCGTGGCCTCAATGATCCGCGAGTTCGACGTCGACGTACGGGTCACCAACCGCCAGAACCTCGTGCTGAGGGACCTCGCCGAGGGGCAGCTCCCCGCCCTGTACGAACGACTGGTGGCTGCCGACATGGCCAAGGCCGGGGCCGAGTTGTCCCGCGACGTCGTGGCCTGCCCGGGCGCAGACACCTGCAACCTGGCCGTCACCCAGAGCCGTGGGTTGGCCAGCGCCATCGGAACGGCACTTGACGAGGCCGGGCTGGCCGAGGTGGGCGGCGTGCGAATGAACATCTCGGGCTGCACCAACAGTTGTGGCCAGCACCACACGGCCGACATCGGCTTCTTCGGCGCCGAGCGCCGGGCCCACGGCCAGCCGGCTCCCGGCTACCAGATGCTGCTCGGCGGCTACGTCGGCCAGGAACAGATCCACTTCGGCCAGAAGGCCTTGCGCCTCCCAGCAAAGAACGCCGCCGAGGCCACGGTCCGGGTCGTCCGACGATTCACCGACGAGCGACAGGCCGGCGAGAAGTTCATCGATTGGATGAACCGCTCGGGCGGCGTTGCCGAGGTGGCGGCCGGACTCAAGGATCTGGACCAGTTCCCCACCCCCGACGAGGGTCCCGAGTTCTATGTGGATTACGACGAGACCGGTCCATACGTGGCCGAGATCGGCGAGTCCGAGTGCGCCACCTGATCGGGTTCCTGAACCACGCCCGCTGAACCTCGGTCTCCGGGACGTCAACCAGGCCACCGGCCGGGACCGAAGTTCGCGACGGGGCCGTCCATCGGGCAGGATGCCGCCATGCCCCCCGAGTTCCGGTACGAGGACGCCCCTCCCTACGGGGAGGTGGAGCAGCTCTCGCCACTCGTGCGCCGGGTGGTGGCCCGCAATCCGTCGAAGTTCACCTACCACGGATCGGGCACGTTCATCATTGGGCCCGCACCGAGCGCGAACCCGAACGGGAACGTCGCCATCATCGACCCGGGGCCGGCCGACGACGACCATGTGGCGGCCCTCCTAGAGGCCGTCGAGGGCCAGCGGGTCACCCACCTGCTCATTACCCACACCCACCCGGACCACTCCCCGGCCACCGCCGCCGTGCAGGAGGCCACCGGGGCTACCTCGTACGGCTTCGGCCCCCATCCGGTGGAGGCCATCCGCGCTTACGACGAACGGGTCCGAAAGGCCATTGAGGCCGGCGAGGAACCCGAGTCCGAGGATGGAGAAGGCGCAGGCGACCGGAACTTCGTGCCCGACGTGGTCACCTCCGACGGCGACGTCATCACCGGCGAAGGGTTCACTTTCGAGGCGCTTCACACCCCGGGCCACATCTCGAACCACCTGTGCTTCGCCCTCCGGGAGGAAGCGACCCTGTTCACTGGCGATCACGTCATGGGTTGGTCAACCACCGTCGTCCCGGCGCCCGACGGCGATCTGAACGACTACCTAGCCAACCTCCGTCGGCTCCTGGACCGCCCCGAGACCCTCTACCGACCCACCCACGGACCGGCCATCACTGACCCGAGCCGCTACGTCGCGGCGCTGATCGACCATCGGGAGATGCGTGAGGGCCAGATTGTCGATGCCCTCGGTGCCGGCCCCAGGGGGATCGAGTCGATCGTCGCCGAGCTCTACGCCGACGTGGATGAAAAGCTCCACAAGGCGGCAGCCGCCGTGGTCTACGCCCACCTCCTCGCCCTGTCCCGGGCCGGTCGGGCAGTCGCCGAAACCGATCCGGAAGACGACGGTGGTGCCAGCTCAGACTGGAAGGCTGACTGGCGCCTGGTCTGAATCAGGCGCGCTGGCTGGAGACCGACACGACCTCGCCGGTCATGTACGACGAGTAGTCGCTGGCCAGGAAGACGACCACGTTGGCTACCTCCCACGGCTCGGCGCCCCGCCCGTAGGCCTCGCTGGCGGCCAGCTCGGCGAGCAGTTCCTCGCTACTCGTCCGGGTCAGGAACGGGTGGGTGGCGAAGCTGGGGGCCACGCAGTTGATCCGGACGCCTGACTCGACGCCCTCGATGGCCGCGCACCGGGTGAGGGCCATCACCCCGGCCTTGGCGGCCGCGTAGTGGCTCTGGCCTGCCTGGGCCCGCCAACCCAGCACCGAGGCGTTGTTGACGATCACCCCGTGGCCCTGTTCGCCCATGATCCGCATGGCGGCCCGGGTGCAGCGCATCGCCCCGGTGAGGGTGATGTCCAGGACCCGTTCCCACTCGTCATCCTGCATCTCGACCAGCGGGGTGTCGCCGCCGAGGCCGGCGTTGTTGACCATGACGTCAATGCGGCCGTGTGCGGCCACGGCGGCGTCCAACAGTCCCTGCACCTGGTTCTCGTCACGGACGTCACACAGGCTGGTGACCGGACGGTCGCCGGACAGTTCGGCCAACACGTCGGCCGCCTCGTCCAGGCGCCGCTCGTGGACATCGGAGATGACGACGGTCGCCCCCTCCTCCACGGCCTTCTTCGCCACGGCGAAGCCGATACCGGCGCCGGCCGCCGCGGTGACCACGACGATCCGATCGGCCAACAGGTCATGGCCAGGTACGTACTCAGGAGCATCCATGGCAGGAGGCTAGATCCGGCGACTGGCGCGATCAGGCCTGAGAGGCCGGAGCGTCCTGTTCCGGGGCCTGTTTCTCGGCCCGTTCCTTGGCCTGAGCCATCTCCTTCATGCGCCGCTCCAGATCGGCGAACATCGGCATCTCTTCGTCGCCAATGGTGGCGGGGAGCTTCTCGGCGATCTCGTCGACGCTGAACGATGCGCCGTCATCAGCCCACATGTGGCGGATCTCGGCGGGTTGATTCCACACGGCGATGCGCTTGCCGGTGCAGGTGTAGATCTGGGCCGTCACGTCACGAGCTGCGTCCGACATGAGCCAGACAGCCAGCGGGGCGATGGCTTCGGGGCTGCCAGCCTCGATCTCGAACGGCACGTTTTCCGACATGCGGGTCATGGCCGCCGGGGCGATGCAGTTCGCGTTCACGCCGTACTTCCGGAGGGCGAAGGCCGCACTTCGAGTCAGCGAGACGATGCCGCCCTTGGCCGCCGAGTAGTTGGCCTGGGCCGTCGATGCCACGAAGGCTCCGGACGTGAAGCCGACGAGGCTGCCGCCGGTCTCCTGCTTCCGCATGACCGCCGCGGCCGCCTTGTAGAGCGTGAAGTGGCCCTTTAGATGGACACCGACCACGTGGTCGAACTCGTCCTCGCTCATGTTGAACAGCATCCGCTCGCGCACGATGCCGGCCACGCAGACCACCCCGTCGATGCTGCCCCAGGCCTCCAACGCCGTGTCGACGATCCGCTGGCCGACCTCCATCTGGGAGACGTCGCCCGCCACGGCGATGGCCGTGCCACCCGCCGAGACGATCTCGGCCACGACGGCATCGGCGACGTCGCTGGACGGGTCGCTGCCCTCAATAGAGACGCCGTAGTCGGCCACCACCACGTTTGCGCCCTCGGCGGCACAGGCCAGGGCGATGGCCCGGCCGATCCCGTTGCCGGCACCGGTGACGGCGATGTTCTTTCCTGCGAGGTGGGCGACGCCGTCCAGTGACATGGGTACTCCGAGGGCTCATGGACCATCTCATTCCTGACGGTCCGTCAGATTCGGTCGCCACCCTACCGAGGGTCGACGGCGGTGTGTTCAGCGGGCCGACCTCAGCGGGCCGACCTCAGCGGGCCGACCTCAGCGGGCGGGCACCAGTCCGCCATCGACGGTCATGCACTGCCCGGTCATGAAGCTCGATGCGTCGGACGCCATGTAGAGCACGGCGCCCACCATCTCGTCGGCATCGGCTAGGCGGCCCAGCCGGGTCGAGCGGGCCATGGACGCCGCCCCCGCCTCGCCGGTGTTGCGGACCATTGTCGTGTCGGTCGGCCCGGGGGCCAGCGCGTTGACCCTGATTCCCGACAGGGCGTACTCGGCGGCCATCGACCGCGTGAAGTGCAGCAGCGCAGCCTTGGCCGCCCCGTACAACGAGCCCCCCGGAGTGTGCAAGAAGGCGGCCGCAGAGATCACGTTGACCACCGCGGCATGGTCCGATTCCAACAGGTGGGGAAGGCACGCCTGGAACAAGAACAGCGGCCCCCGGACGTTGACGTCGAACGACTTGGCGTAGGCGTCCGCAGTGATCGATCCGATGGGCTGGGCCAGCGGGTTGGCTGCGTTGTTGACCAGCACGTCGATCCCTCCGAAGGCGTCCACCGTGCTAGCGACCAGTCGCTCCAGGTCATGAAGGTCCCCTACATGGGCGGGCACGGCGATCGCCTCGCCCCCGGCGGCACGGATGGAGGCCACCGCCTCGCCACAAGCCTCAGCCTTCCGGCTAGAGACCACCACCCGGGCACCCTGGGCCGCGAAGGCGTGGGCCACGGCGAGCCCGATGCCCCGACTTCCTCCCGTCACTACAGCCACCCGACCCGTCAGGTCGTGCAGCGCCGCCACCCCATCCCGATCCAACATCCTGTCGACCTCTCTCCTACGGTTCCCGGCACACAGAGAACCGGCGACTGACAGCCTGCCCCATCCACCGCTCCGGAAGCCCCATCGATGCACGAACGGTATGTGATCGTCCCCCGGGACCATCCCGACCTGCCCACCGAACACGGCAACTTCAACGTTCAGGGGCCGTCGGTGATTCGCACCCCACACTGGCTCCCCCACTCGGCCGGCGAGCCGCTCGACCGCTACCTGCTCTACTTCGCCCACCACTGGGGGGCCTCCATCCGCCTGGCCACGGCAGACCACCCCACCGGTCCATGGCGGATCGTGTCGACCGACGTCCTCCACGTCGACGATGTCAGGACGGCCATGGATGTGACTGACCCCCGACGGCACGTCGCCTCACCGGATGTCCATGTGGACCACGAAGAACGGACGCTGCGGATGTACTTCCACGGGCACTTGACCGAGGCGGTGGCCGGCCACCTCCCGTCATGGGGTCGCTACCCGACCATGGACCAGCACACGCTCGTCGCCACCTCAACCGACGGCCTTCGCTTCCACCCCACGGATGCCGAGCGGGCGATCTCGCCGTCGTACCACCGTGCGTTCCGGTGGCGCGGACACTGGTACGGCCTATCCATGCCGTCCGGCCTGTGCCGTTCGGTCGACGGCCTCGACGGATTCGAGGTTGGGCCGTCGTTGTTCGACGACGACGAGGTCCGTCATTCCGGTCTGATGGTCGAAGGGCACCGACTGTTGATCTGGTTCACCCGGGCCCGCTCCGCACCAGAACAGATCCTGCGGACCACCGTCGACCTCCTCGACGACTGGACGAACTGGAGACCGACCCCACCCGTCGAGGTCCTCAGGCCTACGGAGGCCTGGGAGGGCGCCGGGCTGGCGGTCGAGCCCACGCCACGGGGGCCGTCCTTCCAACCCCAGCACGGTCTCCGCGACCCCTATGTCCTCGACGTATCAGTTGACGACGATCCCGATGCGGCCGGACGATGGCTGTTCTACGCAGCGGCCGGAGAGTTCTCGCTCGGCGTGACCCGACTGGACGACGCGACGTAGGTTCCCTGACATGCTGAGCGACCGCAGGATCCTCGTGACCGGGCTGACGGGCCAGATCGGGCATCCTGTCGCCCGCTTCCTGGCGGAGGACAACGATGTGTGGGGCGTGGCCCGCTTCTCGGCCGATGGAAGCCAGGAACGTGCCGAATCCATCGGGGTGCGGACCCACGTAGCTGATCTGGCGTCCGGGGACCTCAGCGGGCTGCCCGACGACTTCACCCATCTGGTCCACTTCGCGGCCTGGCAGGGAAAGGCCGACGACCACGATCGGGCCATCCGGGCCAACGCCGAGGCCACCGGCCTGCTCATGGCCCACTGTCAGCACGCCGAAGCTGCTCTCATCGCCTCGACCAACTCGGTGTACCGGGCCAACGAGGATCCGCTGCACCGCTACACCGAGACCGACCCGTTGGGTGATCCGACCGCTCCCCACAGCCCGACCTACGGTGTCTCCAAGGTCTCTCAGGAAGCTGTGGCCCGGACCATGGCCCGCGTGCTCGACCTTCCCACCACCATTGCCCGGATCAACGCCAGCTATGGCCCGAACGGTGGCCTGCCCGCGTACCACGGGGACTGGGTCGCCGCCGGCCAGACCGTGTGGCTACGCGAGCCCGGACCGAACGCCTACAGCCCCATCCACGAGGAGGACATGGCTCGCCAGGTGGCCGCCCTCCTCGATGCCGCATCGACCCCGGCCACGATTGTTAACTGGTGCGGAGACGACATGGTGACCGCCGAGGACTGGACGGCGGCGTTCGGTGCCCACCTCGGCGTGGATCCTGAGATCGCCCGGTACGACCTCCCGGGCGGACAACCGGGGAGCGCTGCGGACCCCACCAAGCGCCATTCCCTCACCGGACCGTGCTCCATCGACTGGCGCGACGGCATGATCGCCACCCTCGAAGCCCGCACCGGCTCCACCGGCGGTTGACTACCCGCCCTGAGCACGGGCGCCGGGCAGTTACGCCGGAGTGAACGCGCAGGGGAGGTGCTTGATGCCGTTAACGAAGTTGGATCGCAGACGGTCGGGCTCGGTGGTGGCGTGGATGTCGGGCAGACGGGTCAGCAGTTCCCGGAACATCACCCCGACCTCACGGCGGGCCAGATGGGCGCCCAGACAGAAGTGGGGTCCCGGGCCACCGAAGCCCACGTGCGGATTGGGGTCCCGGGTCACGTCAAAGCGGTCCGGATCGACGAACACCGTCTCGTCCCGGTTGGCCGAGGCATACCAGAGCACCAGTTTCTCGCCGGCCTTGAACTCCTGGTCGCCGAGCCGAACCCCATCGGCAGTCGCCGTGCGGCGGAAGTGGATCACCGGGCTGGACATCCGGACGATCTCGTCCACCGCGGTGGACGTGACCCCGTCGATGTCAGCCAACCACCGGTCCCGCTGATCCGGGTTGGTGGTCAGGTAGTGGAGACCCCACGAGATGGCGTTGCGGGTCGTCTCGTTGCCGGCCACGCACAACAGGACGAAGAAGGCGGACAGTTCCTCGGTGGTGAGTCGCTCGCCATCCACCTCGGCGTTTACCAGCAGTGAGGTGAGATCCTCACCGTCGCCGCCCCGTCGGTCCGCGGCCGTCTCCTGCATGATGGCCGACAGCCCCGCCCCGGCGGCCAGGAAGGCCTCCAACGGGTTAGAGCCCTCCGGGATGTACTCGGGGTCGCCCTGGCTGAGCACGATGTTGGAAAGGTCAAACACCTCGTCATGGCGATCGGCAGCGATGCCCATCATGTCGCAGATCACCACCAGCGGAAGCCGGGCCGCCACCTCGGTCACGAAGTCACACGAGCCGAGTCCGGCCACTCGATCCACGATCCCGCTGGCCGTGGACACCACCCTGTCCTCCAGGGACCGCATCATCCGTGGGGTGAACCCAGCGGAGACGATCTTTCGTAATCGAGCGTGCCGGGGGTCGTCCATGTTGATCATCGATCCAAAGAACTCCCGGAACTCCGGCGGGAGGTCGGGGATGTTGGTTCCCTCGCCCGAGCAGAAAGCGTCGGGACGGCGGCTGGCCTCCACCACGTCGGCATGGCGGGTGACCGCCCAGTAACCCGGGCCGGCGGCCAGGTACTCGTTGCCCTCCTCGGCGAAGAACCGGATCGGGTCGTGGCGACGCAACGCCGAGAAGCCGTCCAGTCGCTCCTCCATCGGGCCGGACCAGAGCGGGTCGATCCGCGATAGGTGGAGGTCTTCGAGCGGGCGCCCGGTGGCAGAGGTGTTCATCATGGGCGAGACCATAGGCACGGGATTGGGCCCGGGCCCGATCCGGCATCCATCCGATCTCAGTTCTAGGTTTCCCCCATGGACCTGCAGGCTCTCGCCGACCGAATCGCTATCGGGGACCTCCTCACCCGGTACGCCACTGCGGTGGACAGTCGCGACTGGGACGGCTACCGCAGCGTCTTCACCGCCGACGCCGTGATCGACTACACCTCGGCCGGCGGGATCGCCGGGAACCTCGAGGAGGTCGTCGAGTTCCTGTCGACCTCGCTGGAGATGTTCGAGATGACCCAGCATCTGGTTTCCAACGTCGACGTGGTTGTCGACGGCAACTCGGCCACGGTGACCGCCATGTTCAACAATCCGATGCGCCTGCCGGGCGGCGAAACCTGGTTCACCGGCGGGTGGTACCACCACGACCTCGTCCGGACCGCCGAGGGGTGGCGAAGCCGCTGCCTACGCGAGGAGAGCGCCTGGTTCGACCGGACTCCCTTCTGATTCGACGCTTTCTCTAGATCCGGGCTGGGTGGCTGGGGAACAGGCACAGCCTTGACTGGGAATCCAGGCCGGTCAGGGAGCGTCCGTCGGGTTCCGTCCTGCCTGAAGGTCCTCGAACCGTCGAGCCGCTACGGGCACCGTGACGTCGTGGGTGAACACCCAGAACCGGCCGTCGCGAACCGCGTCGACCACCCGGTCAGCGACCAGTCCGGTGCTGATCCCCCGTTCACCCAGTATCTCGGCCAGCGAACCCTGGGTGGCCTCACTGGTCTCATGAACGTCGACCCAGTCGGGCCGCACACGGGCCACGTCGAAGATGGCCGTCGACACCAGTTCGGGACACAGGCACGACACGCCGACCGGCGAGGGTTCCAGCTCCCGGTAGAGCGCCTCGGACAGGCCCACCACCGCGTGCTTGCTGGACGCGTACATGCCGAGGAACGCGGTGGTCATCAGACCGGCCTGGGAAGCCACGTTCACGATGTGCCCGACCCCGGCATCGACCATCCGTGGGGCGAAGGCAAGGACGCCATGGGCCACGCCCAGCACGTTGACCTCGAAGGTCCATCGCCACTCCGACGCCGTGGTGTCCAACATGGCGCCTGCCGGGCCGACCCCCGCGTTGTTGCATAACACGTGAACGCCACCGTGACGGCTCCACGCTGTGTCAGCCAGGGCGGTGACAGCATCCGCGTCGGCCACGTCGCACACCATGCCGCTGACCCGGTCGGTCGACCCGACGGCAGCCGCCAACCGGTCGACCTGGACGGCCAGTGCAGATTCGTCCACGTCGGAGAGCACGACCGACATGCCCTGGTCGAGAAACGCCTCGACCATGGCCAGGCCGATGCCCGACGCTGCTCCGGTCACCACGGCCACCCGGCCATCCAGGTCCTCGATCATCGGTTGCTCCCTCCGAACGGCATCGCGACAGCCGCCATCGACGGGCACCGTAGGTGTCGCCAGCCGTCCGGGCCGTCTCCGGCTGCTCCCCCAAGCAGCACCCCGACTACCGTCACCCCATGCCCGGCCCCCTCGACGGCATTCGAATCGTCGATCTCTCCGTCGCCCTAACCGGCCCCCTGGCAGCAGGAATGCTCGTCGACCAAGGTGCCGATTGCATCAAGGTCGAACAGGCTCCGGACGGCGACGTCGTGCGATGGCTCGGATCGACGGTCGGTGGCATCTCGGCCATGTTCCAGGTGGCCAACCGGGGAAAGCGGTCGCTGGTGCTCGACCTGCGACAGGCCGAGGGTCAGGCCATCCTGGATGACCTCATTTCCGAGGCCGACGTGCTCGTCCAGAACTTCCGGCCCGGTGTCGCCGAGCGGCTCGGCATCACCTACGACGAGGTAGCGGCCATCAGACCCGACATCGTCTACGCCGACTTGACCGGCTTCGGCCCCGACGGCCCGTACAGCCACCGAAGGGTCTACGACACGGTGATCCAGGCGCATTCCGGTCTAGCCGCCAACCAGACCGGCCTGAACGACGACCAGCCCCGGTTCCTCAAACAACTGGTGTGCGACAAGATCACCGCCTACACCGCCTGTCAGGCAATTACCGCCGCCCTGTTCGCCCGCGAGCGCGGAGCGGGGGGCCAGCACATCGAACTGTCGATGCTGGATGCCTCCATTGCCTTCCTCTTCGTAGACGGCGCCGACCACGAGGTCATCCTGGAGGGCGACCACTCGGGGCCCCAGTCGGTGGCAGCCAACAACACACCGTTTGCCTTCGATGGCGGATTCGCGGCGATCGCCGTCCCCGCCGACGACGAGTTCCACGGGCTGGCACGGGCCTTGCGGGTCGACAGCTCGGACCCCGATCTGGCCACCATCCGCGACCGGGCAGCCAACCGCCACAAGTCGATGGCCGTCCACCGGGAGGTCCGCGTAAACGCCACCCGCATGACCGTCGCCGAGGCCGAAACCCGCCTGGACGACAATCAGGTGCCGTTCGGCTTGGTGCGAGCTGTCGAGGAGGTGATCGACGATCCCCAGGTGGTGGCCAACGGCCTGTTTACCGAGTTCGACCATCCGGCGGCTGGTCGGGTCCGCCACCATCGGGTGCCGGCCCGGTTCCACGGAACCCCGGCGGTACTCCGGGAACCCGGCGCACCCACCCTCGGCCAGCATTCCGACGAGGTGATCACCGAGACCGGACGGGGTGAGCGGATCGACGAACTCCGGGCGGCCGGGGTGATCCGATGACCGGCACCGACGCCTCGATCAGCGACGACGCCGGCCATCACCGCGACCACCGGCGTTACGACGCCTATGCGAGGCACCACGCCGAGCACGGTGATTCCGTGCTAATCCCGGCAGCCACCGTGGTGGTGCTGAGCGACGGGGATGCGGGCATCGAGGCCCTCATGCTCCGCAAGAACTCCCAGATCGCCTTCGGTGGCATGTGGGTCTTTCCCGGCGGGAAGATCGATGCTTCCGATCAAGTCGTCTGCGATGACGGGGCGACCGACGAACTGGCTACTGCGGCAGCTGCTGCGGCCCGCGAGGCAGCTGAAGAGGCATCGGTCGCCGTGGATCCGGCGGCATTCGTCTGGTTCGCCCACTGGGTTCCGCCTCCCGTCATGCCGAAACGGTTCGCCACCTTCTTCTTCGCGGCGCGCCATGAGGGTCCGGTCTCGGCGGTTGCCATCGACGACGGCGAGATCATCGAACACGAGTGGATGCGTCCCATCGACGCCCTGGACCGACGCGACTGCGGCGACATCGAACTGGCTCCACCGACATGGATGACTCTGCACCGCCTGACGTCGTTTGCCACGGTGGCCGAGGCCCTCGAGGTCCTCGACGCAGAGGATCCACCGTTCTACGAGACGCACATGGCCCGGACCGATGACGGACCGGTTGCCATGTGGACCGGCGACGCCGGGTACGAGGTCAACGACCCTTCCATCGAGGGACCCCGCCACCGCCTCACCCTCGTCGAAAATGGCTATGTATTCACCGACACCCGAACCTGATCGCCGGGCATCAGACCCGCCACCCAAGGCCTTATCTCCCAAGTCTTCCAATTCCGGCGCAGCCAATCCCGGGGCGTCCGCGTACCATCGGCGCTCGTGGATGCTGAGACGGCCATGCAGGACCTGACCAACGGACTGACCGCCGGGGAGGTGGCCGACCGAGTGGCCGGTGGCCTGGTCAACAACGTGCCCGACGCGCCGGTTCGCACCACCGGCGAAATCCTCCGAGCCAACGTCCTCACTCCCGTCAACGCCATCATGGGGGCGCTCCTCGTGCTGATCCTGGTGGCCGGCTTCCCGGGCGACGCCCTGTTCGCCGGCGTCATCATCTCCAACAGCGTGATCGGAACCCTCCAGGAACTCAAAGCGCGACGGACTCTCACTGAACTGACCGTGTTGTCGGCACCGAGGGCTCGGGTGATCCGTGACGGTGGCACCCTTGACCTCGCGGTCTCCGGCGTGGTGGCCGACGACCTGCTGTTGCTATCTCCCGGCGATCAGGTGGTGGTCGACGGCACTGTGGTCGATGCTGCCGGGCTAGAGGTCGACGAGTCGCTCCTGACCGGAGAGGCCGATCCGGTGGATAAGGCGGTCGGCGACGAGGTGCTCTCCGGGAGTTTCGTCTCGGCCGGCTCGGGCCTCTACCGGGCCACCCACATCGGAAGCGGTTCGTACGCCGCCACTCTGGCCGAGGAGGCCCGGCGCTTCACCTTGGTGGGCAGCGAGCTGCGATCCGGAGTGGACCTAGTCCTTCGTTGGCTGACCATGGTTATTCCCCCGGCCGCCGGGCTGTTGCTTCTGCGCCTGCTGGTCACCGAGGACCTGTGGCAGGAAGCCTTGCGAGGCACGGTGGCCGCAGCGGTGGCCATGGTCCCCGATGGCCTGGTGCTCCTCACCAGCCTCTCGTTCATCGTCGGGGTGATCGCCCTCGCCCGGCGTCGGGCACTGGCTCGAGAGTTGGCCTCGGTCGAACTCTTGGCCCGGGTCGACACCCTGTGCCTCGACAAGACGGGCACCATCACCACCGGCGAGATCTCCCTGGCCGACCTGGAGGTCATCGGCGCGACTACGGCCGCCGATGCTGCGGCAGCCGTCGGTGCCATGGCGGGCACCGACCCGTCACCCAATCCCACTCTGGCCGCACTGGCCACTGCCCTGCCCAACCCCGGCTGGACGGTGATCGACGCCGTGCCGTTCTCCTCAGCCCGGAAGTGGGCTGCCGCGACCTTCGCTCCCCTCGGGCTCGATGATGCCTCTCGGGTCGTCCACCATCTGGGCGCCCCCGACGTGCTACTACCCGTCGGCGAGTGGTCCGTGGCTCGTGACCGGGTAGCCGAACTGGCCGATGACGGACACCGGGTCCTCGTCGTGACCCGATCGAGTTACGACCCCGACGCCCCCACCGACGAACTCCCGTCAGCCCGACTTCCCCTGTGCCTGGTGTTGCTCACCGACACAGTCAAGGCCGAGGTGCCGGAGATCCTCGCCTGGTTCGTCGAACAGGGTCTGGACCTGAAGGTCATCTCGGGCGACCATCCGGCCACCGTGGCTGCCGTGGCCCGACGTGCCGGTATTCCCGGTGCCGAGGAAGGTGTGGATGCCCGCACCCTGCCCGACGACCCCGAAATGCTGGCTGAGGCCCTGACCGGCGACCTGGTTGACCGCTCGGTGTTCGGACGGGTTACGCCCCACCAGAAGCAGGCCATGGTCCGCGCCCTGCAGTCCCGTGGCCGGACGGTGGCCATGACGGGCGATGGTGTCAACGACGTCCTGGCCCTCAAGGATGCCGACATGGGAATCGCCATGGGCTCCGGGAGTTCGGCGTCCCGGGCTGTCGCCCAGCTGGTGCTCCTCGACGATCGGTTCTCGACGCTGCCCCGGGTGGTGGCCGAGGGCCGTCGGGTTATTAACAACATCGAGCGGGTGGCCAACCTCTTCCTCACCAAGGCCACCTACGCCGTGCTGCTGACCGTCCTCGTCGGACTGTTCGGCGTGCCGTTCCCGTTCCTACCCAAGCAGCTCACCCTCATCGGCACCGTGTCGATCGGCCTTCCCGGTTTCTTCCTGGCGCTGGCGCCCGACGACTCCCTGGTGCGGCCCGGCTTCCTCCCCCGGGTCCTGCGATGGTCCCTGCCCGCCGGGGTGGCCGCGTCGGCTGCCACGTTCGTCTGTTACGAGGTGGTTCGCCGGTCGGATGCCTCGTTGGCCGAGGCCCGCACTGCAGCCACCCTGACCCTTCTCGGGGTGGGGCTAGCCATCCTCCTGGGGATCAGTCGACCGCTCCGCCCCTGGAAGTTGGCCCTGGCCGCCGCCATGGGTGGGCTCTACGCGGTGACTATGGCGTGGCCGTTCGCACGCGACTACTTCGAGTTGGTCGTCCCATCCGGCTCGGTCTGGTTGACGGCGGCGATCTGCATGGCCGCCGGTGGCCTGCTGGTGGCCGTCGCACCGCGGATCACCGCTCTTCTCCTGATGGGGCGAGTCCGGGGCCGCTAGCGTCGCCGGAGAGCCCGGGGGTCAACGGCGATCCTCGTCAGACCCGGAGGGTCTCCCCATGTCCGATTCCCAAACCAGCCTGTTCGCCACCGCGCTGGACCAGTTCAATCGTGGCGCCGACCTGATCGACCTCTCCGACGATCTGCGGTCGATCCTCTCCCAGCCCAAGAACGAGATCATCGTGAACTTCCCGGTGCGTCTCAACGACGGGACCTACCGGGTTTTCCGGGGCTACCGCATCCAACATTCCAATCTGCTGGGTCCCTACAAGGGCGGAGTCCGATTCCACCCCATGGTCGACCTCGACGAGGTCAAGGCCCTGGCTTCGTGGATGACGTGGAAGTCGGCTCTGTGTGACATCCCGTTCGGCGGAGCCAAGGGCGGCATCTCGTTCGACCCCGGCGGACTCGAGCCCGACGAGCTGGAGCGGGTCGTCCGACGCTTCACCCACGCTCTGGGCGGCAACATCGGTCCCGACCACGACATTCCGGCGCCCGACCTGGGGTCCAACGCCCAGTCGATGGTCTGGATGATGGACACCTACGCCAATTCCACCGGCGTCACCGAGCGTCAGAACGTCAAGCGCATCGTGACCGGCAAGACGCTGGAGACCGGCGGAAGCCCGGGACGCGAAAAGGCCACCGGCCAGGGCGTGGTGTTCTGCCTCCAGCACTGGGCCGACGAGGTCGGCTTCGACCTGGCAGGCGCCACCGTCAGCATCCAGGGCTTCGGCAACGTGGGCAGTGCCACGGCCCGCATCCTCCAGGTGCACGGCGCCAGGGTGGTGGCCGTGTCCGACCATGCCGGCACAGTGGCCGACGAGGACGGCATCGACGCCTTCGAGTTGACCGACTGGGTCAGCGAGCGAGGCTCGGTGGCTGGATTTCCGGGTGGCATGTGGATCGACACCGATGACTTCTGGACCGTGCCGGCCGACATCGTCGTCCCCGCCGCCCTCGAGAACCAGATCACCGCAGACAACGCGGGCCGGATCCAGGCCAAGGTCATCGTCGAGGCAGCTAACGGGCCAACGACGCCGGATGCCGAGAAAATCCTCGCCCAACGGGACATCGACGTACTGCCCGACATCCTCGTCAACGCCGGTGGTGTCGTGGTCTCATACTTCGAGTGGCTGCAGAACCGGTCGGCCGAACGCTGGGACCTGGACGACGTGGACTTCAGGTTGCGTGAGACCCTGTGGAAGGCGTGTGACGCCGTGGTTGACCTGCGGGCCGAACTCGAGGTGAGTTCGCGTCGGGACGCCGCCTACGCGGTGGCGCTGCGGCGCCTTCAGGTGGTCTACGGGCAGCGGGGCATCTTCCCCTGATCCGGACCCTGCTTATCGGATCAGGCCCGTTCGTCGACGCCCTCGTCGAAGGACTCGACGCCCGCGGCCACGCCACCGCCACGGTCGAGCCGGACCGGGATCGGTCGGTCTCCGCTGGGGAGTCCCCGGAGCTCGACGCCGTCGAACCGGGCCTTCGAGCAGCCGTCGGCCTGCTGGGCGTTCCCGATCTGGTGGTCCATGTCCCGGCGGTCACCGATGGCCCGGTAGCCATCAACGACCAGGAGCCGGATGCCTGGGCCGCGGCGTGTGAGGCCCCGATGGTGGAGGCCATCGGCGTGGCCCGGGCCGTCGGCAACCTTGTCGATCTGGGCGACCCTGGGCCTGAAAGCGGGCCCCGCCGACTGGTGTGGATACTCCCCACGACGGCGCTGGGTGGAAGCGCCGGATTCGTGGGCGTCAGCGCTGCCGGCGAGGGCATCCGGGCACTGGCCAAGGGAGCGGCCAGGCAGTGGGGATCGTCGTGCACCACTGCCGTGCTGGCCGTGTCACCAACGCTTCTCTTCGACGGATCGGGACCGCCCGACGAGGGATCATTGTCCCCACCGGCACTCGGAGGGCCGGGTGACGTGACCACCGACGTGGCCTCTCTGGTCGACCTGCTGGCCGACCCCAGGAGCCGATTCGCCACCGGCGGGACACTGGTGGCCGACGGCGGTTCCTGGATGGCCCCGTGAACGCGTCGACCTCACCATCGGGCGCCGGGCTGCTGGACGGACGGGTGGCTCTGGTCACCGGCGGCGGAGCCGGCATAGGCCTGGGCCTCGCCACCGCCATGGCCCGCCACGGCGCATCGGTGGTCCTGGCCAGCCGACGATCCGAGACGGGCGAAGCCGCCGCTGTCGGGCTTCGAGCTGAGGGCCTGCAGGCTTCCTGGGTCCGGTGTGACGTGACGGTGCCCGCCGAGATCGCCGCTGCAGTGCTCTCCACAGCGGAGAAGCTGGGTCGGCTGGACTGCCTCATCCACAACGCGCTGGATGGCTCGGCCGTCGGTCCGTTGGAGGAAGCCACCAACGAGGGCTGGGCCACACTGGCTGCCACGTCGGTCCGGGCGTCCTACGACTGTGCCCGCATTGCCCATCCCCACCTGCAGGCGACCGGCGGGTCACTCGTCCTACTGACCTCGGCAGCCGGCATGGAGGGGAGCGAAGCCCGCCCGCTCTACGCCATGGCCAAGGCCGCCCAACGGGGATTCGCCAAGGGACTGGCCGCTGAATGGGGCCCAGACGGAATCCGGGTCAACTGCATCGCGCCGGTGGCCATGACCCCTGCGCTGGCCGGTGCTATCCGCCACGACCCGTCACTGGGCGAACGGTTGGTAGCCCGGGCGCCGCTGGGCCGAATCGGCGACCCAGTCGATGACGTGGGTCCGGTGGCGGTGTTCCTGGCCGGGGATCTGTCCCGCCACGTGACCGGTCAGACGGTGGTCGTCGACGGCGGAGGGTTCCGGGGCCTGTAGTCGCGGGGCTCGTGGCCCGCGAAACCCGTCGTTCAGGAAAAGAGTCAGCCGACCTCAGCCAGTGCCGCGGCGGCTCGACGGGCGGCCACCTGCCGTCGACCGATGATCGGTGTGGTAGGAGCAAAGCCGGCCGTGGCCCGTTCGGCCTCCGACTCGCCACCCCAGAATCCGAGCTCGCGGTTCTCGCGGGCATGCTGCTTGCAGGATTCCATGGCCGGGCAGGCAGCGCAGAGTTGCGCTGCTCGGGCCTCGCGCCGGACCCGGGCCTCGGGACGCTCGGCGAAGGGGGCGAAGAACAGGTCGCTCTTGTCCCGGCAGAGGACGTCGTCCACCCACCGCATCTCCTGTGAGTCGACGTACAGGTTCGCCGCTGCATCTGACATGGTGTGCTCCCTTCGGAACCCATCTGAGGCCCGGGTTCCGGAGATGGGGCTGGTTGCCCCTCCCGCTCACCCGTTCGCCCCTCCGGCGTCCCGCGATCCGACTGCTCGTTGTGTGACGCGCCCTTCACCAGGCCGCTTCGCGATGGTAGAAACAGGCGGCGCCGCGCTCCAGTGTTTCGCGATGATTGTTAGAGAACCTACCTATCTATCTAAATGATAGAACTCTCATCTTTGGATACCTCCTCACGATGACCACCGGGTAGTAACTACGAGAGTTACTCACCGGTAGCAGCCCTTGGAACGGCCCATGGATCAACAATGAACGAATCACCGGTCTCCCCATGAGACCCGTCAGGCTGACAGGCTGCACAGGTGCAGGATCAAACACCCAAACACCAGGACGGCCCGTACTTCGAAGAGTTGTCCGTGGATCAGGTCTTCGATCCCGCACCAGCAGTCACCATCGGCTCCGGCGAGGCCGCCGCCTATCAGGCCATCTGCGGCGACCCGCTGGCCACCTCGCTGAGCCGGCCGCTGGCCGAGGCCGTCACCGGTCGACCGGGCACCCTCGTCAATCCGGCCCTGGTACTCCACGTGTCGATCGGACAGAGCACTGTGGCCACCCGAACGGTCATCGCCAACCTCTTCTATCGCGGAGTGGCCCTCCGCCGAACGGTCCGCCATGGTGAGACGCTGCAGAGCAACGTCACCATCCGCGGCATGCGGGAACTCTCGCGCCGAGACGACCGGCCGGCACGCGGGCTGGTCCTGCTCGGCATCCGGACCACCTGTCTCGACGACGGTGCCACGGTCGCCGACTACGAGCGCTGCGCCATGCTCCGGTTCCGCAACCCCGAGGCCGTCACGGCTCACGATGACGACCTCGGCGAAGCCGACCCCAACATCGACCTAGCTGCCTGGAACGACCTGATCCCGGATGGCTGGGACACCGCCCCATTGCGGACCGCTGCGGCAACCACGTCGACCTGGACCCGCGGCACACCGGTCATGGATCCCATGCGGGACACGGTGACCAGCGCCCCGGAGCTGGCACGGCTCACCCAGAACCTCGCTCCGGTTCACCGCGACCCGTCGCTCGGCCCCGGCGGACGACGACTGGTCTACGGCGGCCACACCATCGGCCTGGCCCAGGCATCCCTAACCAGACTGCTCCCCGACACTGCCACCGTCCTGGGCTGGCAGTCATGCGACCACCCGGCACCGGTATTCGAAGGCGATGTGCTGTCATTCCGACACACGCTGCTCGACGAGCAACCTGCTGCCGGCGGACGCCTACGGGCACTGCAGACCGTGGTTGACGCACAACGGTCCAACGGATCGTCTGAGCTCGTACTGGACTGGCGCCTCGTCACCTGGGGCGCCTAGCCGAGGGCCACGGCCCCCCGGTCCACCAGGGCACCCAGCGCACCGGCCGAGAGGCCCAGCTCGCCGGTCAGGATCTCCTCGGTGTGCTGGCCGAGCCGTGGCGCCACCATGGCACCACGACCCACGGCGTCCGCTCCCCCGAAAGCCAGTGGCGAACCGGGCACGAGGTGACGCCCCACCCCGGGCTGGTCCAGTTCGGCAAACAGCGGGTTCTCCGTCGAGGCACGTGGATCCTCGGCCACCATCTGGACCACCGAGCGGTACGGACCCCAGCACACCTCGTGTTCGTCGAGTGCGGCCGCCACCTCGGTCAACGTCCGGGCGGCGAACCAGGGCTCGAACAGGGCACACAACCGGTCCGTGACGAGATAGCGCTCCCCCTCGTCACCGAGGTCGACCTCCAACTCGTCGGCCAGCGCCGCCACCACATCAGCCGTCCCGGTGGCAGCCTGAAGACCCGACCACTGCTTGGCTGTGATTGCCACCACCATGGCCCGCCGACCGTCACTGGTCACGAAGTCACGGCCGAAGGCCCCATAGATGGCGTTGCCCACCCGGTCGCGTTCGGTGCCGTTGACCTGAGCCTCGGCCAGGTTGCCGAGGGCACCCACCGTGGCTAGGGCTACGTCGGCCAGGGCAATGGTGACCAAGCCCCCGCCACCACCCAATCGTCGACGCCGGTCAGCGGCCAACAGACCGGTGGCTGCCATCTGCCCGCACACCAGGTCCCATGCCGGGACCACGTTGTTGACCGGGCGGGGGTCGTCGGGGTGTCCGGTGAGACTCGGATAGCCCACCGCGCAGTTGACCGTGTAGTCCAGCGCCGTGGTGCCGTCGTGGCTTCCGGTGACCACCACCATCACCAGGTCGTCGTGGCCCAGTTCGCGACTTCTGGTCGTCAGGCGCTCGGGATCCATCCAGCCCCGAGCAGGGAAGTTGGTCAGGAAGTTTCCCGCGCCGGCGATCAGCTCGGTGAGCAGTTCCGTGACCTCACCGTCCCGGAGGTCAACGGCCAGCGACCGCTTCCCCTTGTTCAGACCGTTCCAGTAGAGGCTGACGCCGTCAACGGTGAGCGGCCAGCGTCGGTGGTCGATACCGCCTCCCACCTGATCGAACCGAATCACGTCGGCCCCCAGCTGGGCCAACGTCATACCACCTGACGGCGCCGCCACGAAGGCCGTACCCTCCACCACCGACAGCCCAGCCAGCGGAGCGGTCACCATCTCCTCAGCCAGGCCAGGAGACTTCAGGACAGGGTTCGAACGTCGTCCAAGACCATGCCGGCGTGGGCCTCCAGGTCCTGGCCCTTAAGGTCGTAGACGCGCATAATCGTTCCCTCAGGGTCGATTAGATACGTAACCCGCAGCGGCAAGCCGTATTCGGCCTCCACTTCATAGGCCTGCCCAACCTCCTTAGTGGTGTCGGCCAGCAGGCGGTAGGGAAACCCCTGGTCGTCGGCGAAGTGCTTCTGCGCCTCGACGGTGTCAAAACTGACACCCAGCACCACGACACCGGCCTCCTCTAACTCCGGGGTTCGGTCACGGAACCCCCCGCCCTGGACCGTTCAACCGGGGGTGGACGCCATTGGGTACCACCACAGAGCCACCCAGTGCCCACGGAGGCTGTCTAGCGTTACCAACTCGCCGTCCTGGTCGGGCGCCGAGAAGTCTGGTGCCTTCGTTCCAACGTCAAGCATTTGTACTCAGCTGGTCGTCCACCCAGATGAGTATGGCCGCTCAACAGCGCCCAGCACGACACCGGTCGCCGCCGGTTACCGACCCCACATCAAGCGACCAGCCACCCACCAAGCCACCGGGATCACGCCAGCCAGGAGATCGACTGCACCTCGCTGTAGGCCTCGAGTCCGGCGATGCCGCGGTCACGGCCGATGCCGGAGCGTTTGAAGCCGCCGAACGGGGCATCAGGATGCGGGACCACGCTGTTCAGCGCCACGTTGCCGGTCTGGATTTGCTGGGCAATTTGCAGAGCCCGGGCGTTGTCGCCGCTGTAGACGTAGCTGTAGAGCCCGTAGTCCGAGTCGTTGGCCAGTTTCACCGCCTCGTCGTCGCCGTCGTGGGCCAGGACGACCACCACCGGACCGAAGGCCTCCTCGCGCACGGCGTGCATGTCGGCCGTGCAATCAGCCAACAACGTGGGCGCCACGAAGTAGCCCGGCAGGTCCGGCCGCTCACCACCACACACCAGGGTGGCCCCGGCCTTGACGCCACCGCGGATGAAGGACTCGACGCTGTCGCGCTGTGCCTCACTGACCAGCGGGCCGACCAGGGTGTCGCGCTCGGTGGCGTCGCCCACCTTCAGCATCCCGGCCACCGCACCCAGCGTGGACACCAGTTCATCGACCTTGCTGCGGTGGCAGATCACCCGGGTGGGCGCAGTGCATATCTGGCCGCTGTGGAAGCCCCACACGCTGGCGATGGCGCCCACGGCCTTGCTCACGTCCGCGTCGTCGGTCATCACCAAGGCGCCCTTACCACCCAGCTCCATGAGGACCCGGGTCATGGACGAAGCACCGTCGGCCATGATCCGCGCACCCACCGCCGACGAACCGGTGAAGCTCACCATCTGCACGTCGGGCGAGGAAACGAGCGCGGCCGGCGCCTCGGTCCCCGCTGAGGTCAGGACGTTGACCACTCCCGGGGGTAGGCCCGCCTCAACTACGGCCTCTCCGAGACGCAGGACTGCCAGAGGATCCTGGGGAGCGGGCTTGATGATGCAGGTGTTGCCCATGGCTAGCGCCGGGGCCAGCTTGCCGGCCACGTTTACCAGCGGGAAGTTGTACGAGGTGATGCACGCCACCACGCCGACCGGCCGGCGGTACACCGCGGCACCAACCAGCCCCGCCGGCCCGAGGGCCGAGGCCGCCTGGGTGACCGGCAACTCGGCACGATCGAGGTGACGGGGAATGGCGTACTGGGCGTAGCGGTCAGCCAGGTTCGGGCCGACCTGCATGGTCTCGGCGACGTTGATGGTGGCCCCGGTCTCGGCCTGGACCAGTGCCGACCAGGTCGGGGCCTGAACGCGGAGTACGTCTGCCAGACGCTGGAGCATGGCGCCCCGCTCGGCGGGTGATGTGGCCGCCCACCCGGGCAGAGCAGCCTTCGCCGCGGCGATCGCCGCCTCGGTGTCGGCCACCGTGGCGTCGGGGGCGTGTCCCACCACGTTGGTGGTGTTGGGGTCGATGATCTCGTAGGTCGACGCGGTGGCCGTCCACTCGCCGCCGATGAGGAGGCGCCACTGCTCCTGGGGGTCGATGGTCCTGACGTCACCCATGGGTGCTGGCCTCCTGCTGCCTGTTCCCGGAACCTGTTCCCGGCAACCGTTCCGATCGCCTCTGACGGTCCGTCAGGTCGTACGGCCATCGTACCGATGGGCCGCGTGCGGTCCCCCACCGGCATGCTGACTACGGTCCCGAGCCATGTACGACATGTTGATCCGGGGTGGTTGGGTAGTCGACGGAACGGGCGACGAGCGCCGACTGGCCAACGTGGCCATCACCGACGGTCGAATCACCGCCATCGGCCCCGACATTGGGGGCACATCACCCGACGAGGCGGCCCGTACCGTCCTGGAGGCCGATGGGCGGGCTGTCTGTCCGGGGTTCATCGACGTCCACACCCACTACGACGCCCAAGTCTTCTGGGACGGCACGCTTAGCCCATCACCTCTGCACGGGGTCACCACGGTCATCGGGGGGAACTGTGGCTTCACCATCGCGCCGCTGTCCGACAATCCGGCCGACGGCGAGTACCTCATGCGGATGCTCTCGCGCGTCGAGGGCATGCCCTTGGAATCGCTCCGCGAAGGCGTGCCGTGGAACTGGCGGACCACCGCCGAGTACCTCGATGCCGTCGACCCGCTACTGGCTGTCAACGCCGGCTTCAAGGTCGGCCACTCGGCTATACGACGGGTGGTCATGGGCGACGAAGCCACCAGACGCGAGGCCACCGATGCGGAGTTGGAGGCCATGGCCACGCTGCTCAGCGACGGCCTGTCGGCTGGCGCCATGGGTTTCTCGTCGACATGGTCGACTACCCACAATGACGCCGAGGGGCGACCGGTTCCCAGTCGGCACGCCTCCCGGGACGAAGTACTCGCCCTCTGCTCGGTGCTCGTCGACCACCCCGGCACCAGCCTCGAGATGCTGGCCGCTGCAGGCGGGCCAACGGACGACGAATCGAAATCCCTGCTCTGCGACATGTCGCTGGCCGCCGGCGGCCGCCAGGTCAACTGGAACGTCATGCAGGTCACCGCCTCCACCGTCGACGAATGTTTCGAGAAGTTGGAGGCATCGTCCTACGCAGCCGAACGGGGCGGCCGAGTGGTGGCCCTCACCATCCCCATGGTCATCGCCGCCCGCTTCTCGATGGCCAGCGGTTTCGTGCTGGACGCCATCCCCGGCTGGGCCGAGGTCATGTTCCTCCCCCACGAGGAGAAGAAGCGGGTACTGGCCGACCCGGCCGAACGCCGACGCCTCGACGATCTGGCTCAGGGCGACCATCCGTTCCGACGGCTGGCCAACTGGGGCGCCATGACCATCTTCGATACCGTGGCGCCTGAGAACGACGGGTGCGATGGTCGTACGGTGGCCGACATCGCTGCGGAGCGGGGTTGTGGCGCGTTCGACGCCCTACTCGACATCTGTCTGGCCGACGACCTCCTGACCTCGTTTGGACGGCCCGACGTACCGGCGTCTGTTGCCGACTGGCAGGCCCGGGTCGACATCTGGCGCGATGGCCGGGCGGTCATAGGCGCATCGGACGCCGGAGCCCACCTCGACCTGCTGGCCACCTTCAACTACCCCACCCGGGTTCTCGCTGAGCCGGTCCGCCAGCATGGGCTGCTGTCCCTGGAGGAGGCAATCCACCGGATGACCGCCGTCCAGGCCGACCTGTACGGCCTGGTGGACCGTGGCCGCCTCGTCGAGGGTGCCCACGCCGACGTGATCCTGATCGACGAGGCCACCGTGGACTCCGACCCGGTCGCCATGCGCCCCGATCTCCCCGGCGGAGCGGCCCGCCTCTACGCCGGCGCCACCGGTATCGACGACGTTCTGGTAGCCGGTGTGCCCGTGGTGGCCGACGGAGCGTTCACCAAATACCGTCCCGGACGGGTGCTGCGTAGCGGTACCGACAGTCGCTGAGGAAGCGCATATGGCCGACCATCGATCCTTCTTTCTGGATGACGCACTCCACGACTACGTCATCGCCCACACCACTCCAGCCGACCCGGTCCGTCGGTCGCTCACCGAGGCAACAGCAGCACTCGGTCCGTGGGCCCGGATGCAGGTGGCCGACGACCAGGCCGCTCTGCTCTCCACGCTGGTGCAGGCCATCCGCCCCACTCTGGCGGTCGAGGTCGGGACCTTCACCGGCTCGTCGTCGTTGGCCATTGCCCGAGCGTTGCCTCCCGGCGCTCGCCTTTTGTGTTGTGACGTGTCCGACGAGTGGACGGCTATCGCCCGGACCCACTGGGCCATGGCCGGTATCGACGACCGGATCGACCTGGTCATCGCCCCGGCGCTTCAGACACTGAAGGGGCTGGGCGACGCGGTGGTGGACTTCGCCTTCATCGATGCCGACAAGACCGGTTACCTCGCCTACTACGAGGAACTCGTCCCCCGCCTCTCACCTCACGGCCTGTTGGCCATCGACAATGTCCTGTGGGCCGGCAAGGTGCTCGACCCGACGGCCCACGACGACGACACCGTGGCGCTTCGGACGCTCAACGACCGGATCGTCGCCGACGACCGGGTCGAGGTGGTCATGCTGTCCGTCGGCGACGGGCTGACGCTGGTCCGGCGGGCCTGAGCCCGAAGGCACGCAATCCGGTCCCCATCGCAACGGTCCAGCCCGGCTGGGGCCGGCACCCAAGGCCACGGGTAGAATCGGCTTGCCGGCCGGTAACCCACCGGACCCGATCCCCATCGAGCAGGAGCCCAGTCCCATGGCTGAAGCCGTCATCGTCGCCACCAGTCGCACCGCCATCGGGCGGGCCGGAAAGGGCGGCCTCGTCGAGGCCCGTCCCGACGACCTGTCCGCCTTCATCATCGACGACGTGCTCTCCAAGGTGCCCGAACTGCCTCGTGACCAGATCGAGGACGTCATCTGGGGTACCGCCCAGCCGGGCGGCGAGCAGGGCTACAACCTGGGTCGGGTGGCCAGCCTGCTGGCCGGCCTCGACGCGCCGGGCACCACTGTGAACCGGTACTGCTCATCGTCGCTCCAGACGATCCGCATGGCCGCCCATGCCATCCGGGCCGGCGAGGGTGACGCCTTCGTCTCCGGTGGCGTGGAGTGCGTCAGCCGCTTCCAGTTCGGTGCAGCGGACACCGGCTCCCACAACGCCCGTTTCGCCGACGCCGAAGCCCGGACCGCGGGTCGGACCGGTGAGGGCACGGGCGCCTGGGCCGATCCCGACGGTTTGCCCGACATCTACATCGCCATGGGCCAGACAGCCGAGAACGTGGCCGAGCACAAGGGCGTATCCCGTCAGGCCCAGGACGAGTGGGGCGTCCGTTCCCAGAACCGCGCCGAGGCCGCTCAGGTCCGCGGCTTCTTCGAACGTGAGATCACGCCCTACACCCTGCCCGATGGCTCGGTATTCAGCTCCGACGACGGCATCCGGGCCGGCACCACCTACGAGAAGGTATCCCAGCTCTCGCCGGTATTCCGCCCCGACGGCACCGTCACGGCCGGCAACGCCTGTCCGCTCAACGACGGCGCCGCCGCGGTGGTCGTCATGAGCGACACCCGAGCTGCCGAGTTGGGCATCAAACCGTTGGCCCGGATCATCTCGTCCGGCGTGTCGGCTCTCAGCCCCGAGATCATGGGCCTCGGCCCCATCGAAGCCATCCGTCAAGCTCTCAGCAGGGCCGGCATGACCGCCGCCGACATCGACCTGTTCGAGATCAACGAGGCCTTCGCTGCTCAGGTCCTGCCGTCGGCCGACGAGGTCGGTATCGACCTAGACAAGCTGAACGTGAACGGTGGGGCCATTGCCCTGGGCCATCCGTTCGGCATGACCGGTGCCCGCATCATGACCACACTGCTCAACGGCCTCGAGGACTCCGACAAGGAGTTCGGCGTCGAGTCCATGTGCGTGGGCGGCGGCCAGGGCATGGCCATGGTCGTGCAGCGCCTGAGTTGAACTACCGCTCAGAGTTCCAGCCCGCACTCCTCGAACGCCTCGCGGGTGGCCCGCTTCTCCTCCTCGGTTAACTCCAGTAGCGGCGCACGGACGCGGCCGCCCACCTGACCCAGCAGTTCCTGCCAGTACTTCTGGTGAGCGTGGGGCTTATCCGGTGGCCGGGTATCCCTGAGGGCGGCCCGCACCGGCTCGAGACTGGCGCTGATTGACCGTGCCTCGTCGGCCCGTCCGGCAAACGCCGCCTGTGTGTAGTCGTGCATACGCCGGTCGGACGCCGTCTGAAGCAGGAACGGCGGCGAGGAGCAGAGGTACAACCGCCAGTCCAGTTCGAGGACGTTGTCTAACCACTCCACCTCCGACGCCGTGCTCACCTGGATGCGGTCTGAGGCCAGGGCGGTCAGTTCCGAGTACATCGGCCGCGGCACGCTGTACTTGATGGCCACCACGGTCTCGATGTCGGCCAAGCGGCTGCATAGGTCCGGTGACATGAGGTAGCCGCTGTCGGGGTGGCTCCACAGGGCGATCCCGATGTCGACCTGCTCGGCGATCGTCCGGTAGTAGCCGACCAGTGCCTCGTCCCGCTCGGTGTGGAAGTGCAGCGTCGGTGCGTGGACCACGATCCAATCGGCACCCACATCGACGGCATGACGGGCCAGGTCCAGGACGACGTCCAGGTTCTGGTCAGAGCAGGACATGATTGTCCGGCCCCGATCCGCTGTGGCTTCAACAGCCAACTCGAACGACCGCTTCCGTTCGTCAACCGACATCGAGAAGAACTCACCCTGCTTCCCGGAGACGAAGACGCCCTCGATCTCGAGGTCCTCGGTCCAGTATCGGACGTTCTCCCGGAAGCCGTCCTCGTCGACCCGAAGGTCCTCGGTGAACGGTGTGAGAGCGGCTGCCCAGATGCCCTTCATGTACTGGCGGGCGTGGTCCTTGGCGTTGGCCCTTGAGTGATCCATGTCCCCTCTCCCGATACCAATCAGACGATGGGGATGCTTTGGGAGACGTTCTTGACCGTCAGGTAGTGGTGGAGGCCCTCCGTCCCACCCTCCCGGCCATAGCCGCTGGACTTCATGCCACCGAACGGGGTCTCCGGGAGGGATGCCTCCAGCGTGTTGATCGACAGGTTGCCCGCCTCGACCTGGTCGACCATGCGGTCCATGTAGTCGGCCCGGTTGGTGAACCCGTAGGCGGCGAGGGCGAACGGGACCGCGTTGGCCCGCTCGATCGCCGTGTCCAGCGAGTCGACGGAGTTCACGATGGCCACCGGCCCGAAGGGCTCCTCGCGCATGATCCGGGCGTCGTCGCCGACGTCGGCCAGCACCGTCGGCTCGTAGAAGTAGCCGGTCTCCCCGATGCGATGGCCTCCAGTGGTCAGCATCGCCCCGGTGCCGCAGGCATCGGCCACGAGGTCGGTCACGGTGGCAAGGCGCCGGTTGTTGGCCAACGGCCCCATCTCGACGCCGTGCTCCATACCCGCGCCTACGACAATGGACGCGCAGTGGCGGGTGATCCCGTCGAGGAACCGGTCGTAGACGGCCTGGTGGACGAAGAAGCGGGTCGGCGAGGTGCAGACCTGGCCAGTGTTGCGCATGGCCCGTGCCGCCGAACTGGCGGCCGCCGCGTCGACATCAGTGTCCTCGCACACGATCACCGGTGCGTGTCCACCCAGTTCCATCATGACCGGTGTCATGTGGTCGGCCGCGAGCCCGGTGAGGTGGCGTCCGACCGAGGAAGAGCCGGTGAAGGCCACCAGGCGGATCACGTCGCTGACGATGAGGTGCTGCGAGATGTCGTCCGGAATTCCGTAGACAAGGTTGAGCACACCCGGTGGGAGCCCCACGTCGTGGAACGCCTGAACGATGTGCATGGCTCCGGCTGGGGTCTCCTCGGCCGCCTTCAGGATGATCGAGCACCCCGAGGCCAGAGCGCCGGCCACCTTGCGGGCTGGCTGGCTCATAGGGAAGTTCCACGGTGAGAATGCGGCTACCGGACCAATCGGCTGGTGGTGCACGACGTGCTTGACACCCGGGCCGCTGGGAATGACCCGGCCGTAGGTGCGCATGGCTTCACCGGCGTCCCATTCGAAGAACTCGGCGCCTCGAATGACCTCCCTTTGCGACTGGGCGAACGGCTTGCCGTGCTCAAGGGTGATGGCGTAGGCGATCTCATCCTGCCGGGAACGCAGCAGGGTGGCCGCTGATCGGATCAGGGCGGCCCGGTCGCGAGGCGGCGTCCGGCGCCACACTTCGAACCCGGCTGCCGAGGCAGCCAGGGCATCGTCGAGGTCAGCTGCACTGGCGACAGGCACCTGTCCGATGACAGCCTCGGTCGCCGGGTCCATGATGGGTAGGCCCTCGCCAGTCGCCCGCCAGGCACCGTCGATGTACAACTTTGACTCCGGATAGGTCATCATCAACTGCTCCAGCCTCACACGATCCCGTCGAGCAGGTCGACGAATCGGTCGATGTCAGTGAACGAGTTGTAGAGCGGCACCGGGGCGGCCCGGATCACGTCAGGCTCACGCCAGTCACAGACCACCCGCTCTTCGGCCAGCATCCGAAACACCTGCGGGCCGTCGCCCCCCACGATCCTCAGCGCATGCTGGCATCCCCGCTGGTTCATGGCCGCCGGGGTGAGGCTCACGACCCGACCGGCTAAGGACTCGGCCAGTCGACGATCCAGATATCGAATCTGGAGTTCCGACTTCCTCCGCAACGCCGATATGCCGCCGGCCCGGTCGATGACGTCAAGCGAGGCCCTCAGCGGCGCCATGGCCAGAATTGGGGCGTTGGACAGTTGCCACGACTCCACCGTGGGAATCGGCTCGAACCGGTTCGCCATCTGGAACCGCGTCGCCGGATCCGTTCCCCACCAGCCCAGGAATCTGGGGAAGTCCCCGTCATCCACGTGGCGTCGGTGGACATAGGCCCCGCCCACAGCCCCAGGGCCACCGTTGAGGTACTTGTATGAGCACCAGACGGCGAAATCGACGCCCCAGTCGTGGAGGTCGAGTTCGATGTTGCCCACTGCGTGGGCCAGGTCGAAGCCGACCAGGGCACCCACCTCGTGCCCGGCGACCACGACCTCGGCCATGGGTACTACCTGGCCCGTGAAGTATTGGACGCCAGGGAGGAGCACAACGGCCAGTTCCTCACCGTGCTCGGCGATGGCCGCCAGAAGGTCCTCGGCCCGGAGCGTCTCCTCACCGTGGCGCGGCCCGACGGTGACCAACGACGTCTCCGGATCGAAGCCCCGCTGATGGATCTGCGACTCCACGGCGAAGTGGTCCGATGGGAAAGCGTGCTCCTCGATGAGGACCTTGTGGCGATCGGGGGTCGGCCGGTAGAAACTGACCAGCAACAGGTGAAGGTTGACGGTCAGCGAATTCATGGCCACCACCTCGTCGACGTGGGCACCAGCCAGGGCGGCCAGCCCTCCGGCTAGGAGGCCGTGGTAGGTCGCCCACGCCGAGGCCCCCGAGAAGTGGCCCCGACCTCCCAGGTCGGCCCACCGGTCGATCTCGTCGCCAACCTCCGTCCGAGCCGAGTGGGGAAGCGCACCCAGTGAGTTGCCGTTGAGGTAGATGCCGTCGGGGACCTCGAACTCGTCCCTCAGGTGGGCCAGCGGATCGGCCGCGTCCAGTTCGCTGGCAGTCGACGAGTCCACGGATGGCATCACGGTGGGGCTCACAATCTGGCTCCGGTCCCCGGATGGATCGCTCCACAGTTGGGACAGGTTCGGGCTGCCTCGTCGGCGTCGAAGGCCGCGAAGAGCGGCGGCAGGTCCTCGTCGATGGCCTGGAGTTGGACCTCCACCCGGTAGACCACGTGGGCGCACTCGAAGCAGGCCCACTCGAACCCATCCATCTCACCGGGTGCACGCTGGTACTCGACGACCAGGCCGATCGAGTCAGGGTCGGGACGCTGGGGAGAGTGGCGGATACCGGCCGGGAGCAGGTGCACCTCGCCCTCGAGGATCGGCATGTGGAACGGTGCCGTGCCCTCCTCGGACCAGATCACGAGGTCCATATCACCCCGGAGTTGGTGGAAGAACTCCTCCCGCGGGTCATCGTGGAAGTCGTTGCGTTGGTTTCCCCCGCCGACGATCATCACGATCATGTCGACGTCCCGCCAGATCTGCTTATTTGCGACCGGCGGCGTGAGGTCCTCACGGTGGTCTCGGATCCAGGCATTGAGGTTGAACGGTCGACGCTCGCCGGGGTCCGGGTCGTAATCGGTCATGTCAGCCTTCTCCTGTTCGTCCCTAGTCGTGGTGATCGCCTCATCCGACCCACACCTCATCGTCCACCGCCGTGGCGGCCAGGGACTCCAAGAAGCTGGTGAGGCCCCGCAGCCGTTGGGCCAGCTCTTCGAGCCCGTCCGCTCCAGCCAGCGCCTCACCCTCCAACAGTGTGGCATCGGCAATGAGCGCTCTGGTCAAAGTGGAACCGGCGGGCGTGAGAGCCACTACCCGTTGTCGCCGATCGTCGCCGTCGACGGTCTTAGTTACCAGGCCCCGATCCTCCAGCCTGCGAAGGGCATGGGTCACCGTGGGTTGGGGGCTGAGCGCCGCGACGGCCAGATCGGCGACGCGCAGGTCCCCGAGATCCTGCAGTACCGAGAGCAGACGCCACTCAGACCGGGCCACCCCGGCCCGGGCGAGCACCGCGTAGAACGGCGCCGAGAGGGTCTGGTCGGCCTTACGGAGAAGGTACGGGAGGTACCGGTCCAGGAAGTCCGGCGTCAAAGCGGTCGAGCAGCCAGGCATCGAATGGAGAATAGATTCATACGAATGGATAGGCAACCTGCGTCCCCAACCATCGAGAAATCGGCATGACCCTTCGCTGGGCGTCCATGGCCGATGTCGACCGGCAGCGGGAGTACTCCCCTAGTTCATGCCTCCCCAACGGTGATTACCAGACCTACATCCTTGAATACCGACGGGCCAGCGAGGCCGCATGGGCCCGGGCCGGCGACCATCCGACGGCATCGACCACCACCGTCCGGTACGGCGACGACGAGGCCCATGTCATCGACGTCATGGCACTCGGAGGTGACCGTCCGGCGCCACTCCTGGCGTTCATCCACGGCGGTTACTGGCAGGAGCTGTCACGCGTCGAGTCGCGCTTTCCGACGGCCGCCTGTATTGCTCAAGGCTGGAGCTACGCGGCCATCGACCACACCCTGGCTCCCGACGCTCCACTCGACCGGATTGTCGACGAGTGTCGTCGAGCCGTTCGCACCCTCGCGGCCCGGGCCGAGGCCCTGAGCCTGGACGCTAACCGGATCGTGTTGGCCGGCCATTCGGCCGGAGCCCACCTAGCGGCCATGGTGGCCGCCGACCCGGGTGGGACCGACGTCGCCGGGCTGGCCCTGGTGTCGGGGATCTACGAATTGGAACCACTGATCGGGACCGCTGTCAACAACCGACTCGGCCTCGACCCGGACACGGCCCGGCGAAACAGTCCGCTGCTGATAGATGTCACCGGCTCCCCGTCCACCCTCGTCGCCCACGGCTCCGACGAGACCTCGGAGTTCAAGGCTCAGTCCAACGCCTTCGGCCGACATCTCGAAGCGGCCGGTACGACGGTCTCCATGCTGGAGGTCGCCGGGCGAAACCACTTCGACGTCATCCTCGACCTAGCCGAACCCAACACGCCCCTCGGCGACGCCGTAGAACGGTTGATGCGCTCCCTCTGAGGTCTTGCTACCCCTGGCCGCCGGAGGCGTCCTGGACCGAGACCTTGCCGGCGCTGATCCACGGCATCATGGCCCGCAGCTCCGAACCGACCTTCTCGATGCGGTGCTCGCGGCCCTCTTCCTCGAGGCGGTAGAAGTTCTCACGACCACCGTGGGCCTCAGCGACCCACTCATCGGCGAAGACGCCGGTCTGGATCTCTGTGAGGATTTGCTTCATGGTGGCCCGGACGTCGTCGTTGACGACCCGCGGCCCACGGGACAGGTCGCCGTATTCGGCGGTGTCCGACACCGAGTAGCGCATGCCGCCGATGCCCTGTTCGTACATGAGGTCCACGATCAGCTTGAGCTCGTGGAGGCATTCGAAGTAGGCGATCTCCGGCTGGTAGCCGGCGTCAACGAGCGTGTCGAAGGCGCTCCGAACCAGTTCGGTCATTCCGCCACACAGCACGACCTGCTCGCCGAACAGATCGGTCTCGCACTCCTCGGTGAACGTGGTCTCGATGACTCCGGCCCGAGCACCACCCACGCCATCGGCGTACGCCAGGGCGAGGGCCTTGGCGCCACCGGTCGGGTCCTGCTCCACCGCAATGAGGCACGGCACGCCGCCGCCCTCCTCGTAGGTCCGACGCACCAGGTGGCCGGGACCCTTGGGAGCGATCATGATCACGTCGACGTCGGCCGGCGGGGCGATCAGGTCGAAGCGGATGTTGAACCCGTGGGCGAACGCCAAGGCGTCACCGGCTGACAGGTTGGGAGCGATGTGTTCCTCGTAGACCGCCGCCTGATCGGTGTCGGGCAACAGGATCATGATCACGTCGGCCCATGCCGAGGCGTCCGACAGGGACTTCACGGCGAGCCCGGCTTCCGACGCCTTGGCAGCCGACGACGAGCCGTCACGCAGGCCGACGCATACGTCGATGCCCGACTCCTTCAGGTTCAGGGCATGTGCGTGGCCCTGGGATCCGTAGCCGAGGATGGCCACCTTGCGTTCCGCGATCGCTGAACGGTCGACGTCATTCTCGTAGTAGATGTTCGCCACTGGATTCTCCTGTCTTGTGGTCGGTCGGCCTCACGGCCGTATCGGTCTGGCTATCGGGAAAATGGAATTTCAGAGCGGGTGTTCGGAAGAAGGTTCAGTCCAGCGCGTCATCGAGGACGGGTAGGGCCACCCGGCCCGTTCGCTGTAACTCGATGATGCCGTACTCGCGGAGCAGGTCCTCGAATTCGTCGACCCGGCGAGGCGGACCGACGAGCGACAACATCATACGATCGGTACCTAGGCTCAAGACCTTGCCGCCGGCCCGGTCCAGATGCTCCACGATCTCATCGCGACGGTCCGGCTCGGCGGTCACCGTGACCAGCATCAGCTCGCGCTCTACGGCCTGGCCCGGAGCTAGTTCGCGGATCTCGACAACGTTCACCAACTTGTCCAACTGCTTGACGATCTGGTCGAGCGGGGCCGACTCAAGGTCGACCACTACGGTGATCCGACTCATGTCCTCGTCGTCGGTGGGCGCCACGGCGAGCGACTCGATGTTGAAGGCCCGACGGGCGAACAGCGACGCCACCCGGGCCAGCACGCCGGACTTGTTCTCAACGGTCACGACCAGCGTGTGATAGCGGTGCTCCGCCTCATGGACGTTCATCGGGGCTGCCCTTCCTGGAACCCGGGCACCATAAGTTCGGAGTTGCTGGCACCCGACGGCACCATCGGGAAGACCTTCTCGGATGCCGCCACCCGGAAGTCGATGACCACCGGCCGATCGTCGACCTCGTTGGCCTTGGCGATGGCCACGTCGACCTCGTCGGGGTCGTCGACCCGGATGCCCACGCAGCCCATCGACTCGGCCCACATCTTGAAGTCGGGAACGTCGGACGAGAGAGAGACCTCGGAGTAGCGCTCGTCGTAGAACATCTCCTGCCACTGGCGAACCATGCCGAGGTAGGAGTTGTTTAGCAGCGCCACCTTGATGGGAATGTTCTCGACGGTGGCCGTGACCAGTTCCTGAGCCGTCATCTGGAAGCAGCCGTCACCGTCGATGGCCCACACCTCCCGGTCCGGGAAAGCCACCTTGGCCCCGATGGCCGCCGGAATGGAGAAGCCCATCGTCCCGAGCCCACCCGAGTTGATCCACGTGTAGGGATGGTCGAAGGTCCAGTACTGGCTGGCCCACATCTGGTGCTGACCCACGCCGGAGGTCACGATGGTGTCGTCCGGGGTGGCGTCACGGAGACGCTCGATGACGTACTGGGGCTTCAACGGCTCGCCGGGAGCCCACGGTTCGTAGGCCAGCGGGTAGCGCTCCTGCCAACCGCTGATCCGCGACCTCCAGGCCGACCGGTCGGCGTCACCGGTGCCGTTGCCCGACAGTTCGTCGACCAGTGCCTCGATGGCCACCCGGACATCGCCCTGAATGGCCACGTCGGGCCGCCGCACCTTGCCCAGCTCGGCGGGATCGATGTCGACGTGGATGATCTTCGCCTCGGGGGCAAACCCGTCGAGCTTTCCGGTCACCCGGTCGTCGAACCGGGCGCCGAGGGTGATGAGCAGGTCGGACTCCTGCATGGCGGTGACCGCCGTGTAGTTCCCGTGCATGCCCGGCATGCCTAGACACAGTTCATGGCTGTCCGGGAAGGCACCCCGAGCCATGAGCGTGGTGACCACGCTGATGCCAGTCAACTCAGCTAGGGCTCGCAACGCATCGGCGGCTCGCGCCTTGAGGATTCCGCCACCCACGTAGAGCACCGGGCGCTCGGCGGCCCGGATCAGGCCCGCGGCCGCCGCGATGAGGGCGAGGTCGACCGCGGTCTGCGGGTGGTAGCCGGGCAGGTCCATCTCGACGTCGCCGTGCCATGTCATGGCCGATCGGGGGTTGGCGGGGTCGACGATGTCCTTGGGAATGTCCACCAGCACCGGACCCGGTCGACCCGTGGTGGCGATGTGGAACGCCTCCTTGATGGTCCGCGGGATGTCCTGAGCCTCGGTGACCAAGAAGTTGTGCTTGGTGATCGATTGCGTGATTCCCGTCGTGTCGCACTCCTGGAAAGCATCGGTGCCGATCGCCGCGTACGGGACCTGGCCGGTGACCACGACCATGGGCACCGAATCGAGGTAGGCGTCACACAGCGGCGTGACGATGTTGGTGGCCGCTGGGCCGCTGGTCACCATGGCCACGCCCGGGCGCCCCGTCGCATGGGCATAGCCCTCGGCCATGTGGCCGGCGCCCTGCTCGTGTCGGACTAGGACGTGGCGGATAGACGAGTCGATGATCGGGTCGTAGACCGGGAGAATCGCCCCACCTGGCAGGCCGAACATGACGTCCACGCCCTCTTCCTCGAGGGCACGGATGAGGGCTCTACCGCCGTCCATTTCTTCTGTGGCCATGTCGAACTCGGATCTGGGGGGAAGGCTGTCTGGGCTGGTATCTGGTCTGGTATCTGAACTGATTTATGAACTGGGCTGAAAAGTGGAAACGACCTCCCACTGTGGGAGGTCGAGGCACGCAACCGTTTGGGACCCACCGTATGCGGGCGGGGCGCGTGCCTACGGCAGTACGACTACCCGGATGCGGGCAAGGGAGGTGGGATCGATCTGCATGATTAGCAATTATGCGCCAGTGGCACCTCGGACCACAACCTCAGGCATGGGAGACTTGACTCATGCGAACCGGGGTTCAGCCGGGGTCCTTCGATCCTCCCACCCTGGCCCATCTGGCCATCGCCCATGCCGCGTTGCGCCACCATCGGCTCGACCGGGTCATCTGGACGGTGTCAAGACGCCCGCTCGGCAAGGACGATGGGCGGACCGACGTGGACGATCGTCTGACCGTGCTTCACTCGGTAGTCGCCGACCATCGGTGGCTAGCCGCCGAGGCGACCGACGCACGCCTGGTGGCCGACATCGCCGACGGCTACGACGTGGTCATCATGGGTGCCGACAAGTGGCACCAGCTCCATGACCCCACCTTCTACGGCGGCCCGGAAGCTGAGCCGGCGGCGGCGATGGATCGCGCCCTCGAACGCCTCCCGATCTGTGCGGTGGCCCCGCGGGACGGATTGACGGTCCCACCGGAGGTGGAACTTTCGGTCCCCCGCTGGGTGGCTCGCCAGTCGTCCAGCGATGCGGTGGCCGGCGCCCCCTGGATGGCCCTGTCGGCCGCCCGACACTCCGGGCTGTGGTGGGAGATCCGGTAACCGGCGGTCCGGCAACCGGGAATCACGCCTGGGTGACGGCGCCCTTCTCGGCCCCCTGGGCGAGTGCGGCGTACTTGGCCAGAAACCCCGACGTGTAACGGGGTTCGAACGGCTTCAGGTTGGCCCGACGCTCAGCCAGCGTGGCGTCATCGACCATCAGGTCCATGGTGTGGGCCACCACGTCGATGACGATGCGATCACCCTCGGCCACGAGGGCGATCGGACCACCGTCAACGGCTTCCGGGGCAACGTGACCCACGCAGAACCCGTGGGTGCCGCCGGAGAACCGACCGTCTGTGATGAGCGCCGCATCGCCGCCCCGTCCGGCGCCCTTCATGGCCCCGGTGATGGCCAGCATCTCGCGCATGCCCGGACCACCCTTGGGGCCCTCATAGCGGATGACCACCACGTCACCGCCCTCGATACGGTCGTCCAGGACGGCGGCCATGGCCGCGTCCTCACCGTCGAACACCCGGGCCCGACCGTCGAAGCGGTCGAAGTCGAGGCCGGCCACCTTGACCACCGACCCCTTCGGAGCCAACGACCCGCGGAGGATGGCCAGGCCACCCAGAGCATTGATCGGATCGTCGAAGGCGTGGATCACGTCACCATCGGGGGCCGGGACGTCCAGCATGGCCAGGTTCTCGGCCACCGTCT
The DNA here is from genome assembly GCA_014237715.1 of Acidimicrobiales bacterium. Classification (GTDB taxonomy): domain Bacteria; phylum Actinomycetota; class Acidimicrobiia; order Acidimicrobiales; family MedAcidi-G1; genus UBA9410. The sequence continues at coordinate 113,383 of JAAZZG010000004.1, read as the reverse complement.
TCCCGGTGACGGTGACCTCGTCGGCGTGAAGCAGGCCCTCGTCGTGGAGCATCTGCATGACCACCGGAACCCCACCGATCCGATCGATATCGACCATGTGGTACTTCCCGTGCGGCTTCGTATCTGCCAGGTGGGGAACCTTGGCGGCCACCCGGTTGAAGTCCTCGAGTTCGAGCTCGACCCCGGCCTCGAAGGCGATGGCCATGAGGTGGAGCACGGCGTTCGTCGAGCCTCCGAGGGCCATCACCACGGCGATGGCGTTCTCAAAGGCGGCCCGGGTCATGATCTGGCGGGGTCGAATGCCCTCTCGCAGCAGGTTCATCACCGCGTGGCCGCTGGCGAACGCCACGTCGGCCCGACGCTTGTCAACCGCGGCGGCCGAGGCCGATCCAGGCAGCGACATTCCGATGGCCTCACCGACCGACGCCATGGTGTTGGCGGTGAACATCCCGGCGCAGCTGCCAATGGTCGGACACGCATTGCGCTCGATGGCCAGCAGTTCAGCATCGTCGATGCCACCCACTGCGTGGGCGCCCACGGCCTCGAACACGCTCACGATGTCCAGCTTGGAACCGTCGGTGTGTTCGCCGGGCATGATCGAACCGCCGTACACGAACACCGACGGCAGGTTGATCCGGGCCGCTGCCATGAGCATCCCCGGGAGCGACTTGTCACAGCCGGCGAAGCTCACGAAGGCATCGAGGCGTTCGGCGTGCATCACGGCCTCCACCGAGTCGGCGATGATCTCACGACTCACCAGGCTGGCCCGCATGCCCTCATGGCCCATGGAGATGCCGTCGGACACGGCAATGGTGTTGAACTCCAGCGGGAAGCCCCCGGCTTCGGAGACCCCCTCCTTGCACCGCTTGGCAAGTGCCTCCAACGGGATGTTGCAGGGAGTTACCTCGTTCCACGACGAGGCCACGCCCACTTGGGCCTTGGAGAAGTCGTCCTCGGTCATGCCGACCGCCCGGAGCATGGCGCGCGCTGGCGCCCGGTTCGGACCGTCGGTGACCTCGTGGCTTCGGGGCTTCATCCCCCCGTGGGTGGCATCCGTCATGGGTATGCAGGCTAGGCGCCACCTGCCACGGTCGTAGTCTCCGCTGATGTTCTCCACCCGCCTCTCGGCCGACGGCCGAGAACTCCTCACCCTGGCCGTTCCGGCCCTCGGAGCGCTGATCGCCGAGCCCCTGTACGTGCTGGCCGACACGGCCGTGGTGGGCCGTCTGGGAACCGCTCCTCTGGCCGGCCTCGGCGTGGCGTCCGGCGCCCTGCTGTTCGGCTACGGACTGTGTGTATTCCTCGCCTACGGGACCACGGCGGCCGTAGCCCGTCTGACCGGCGCCGGAGAGAGTCGGCGGGCGGCCGACCAGGCCATCCAGGGTCTGTGGCTGGCCCTGGCCCTCGGCGTGCTGCTGGCCGTCGTAGGAACCCTGTCGACCGACGCCATCGTGTCCGGGCTGGGCGCCTCGGGCGACGTGGCCGAACAGGCCTCCATCTACCTGAGGACCAGCCTGCTGGGTGCCCCGGCGATGCTCCTGATGATGGCCGGGGTGGGCTACCTCCGGGGCCTCAAGGACACCGTGCGCCCCCTACAGGTGGCCGTGGGTACCGCCCTACTCAACCTGGTCCTCGAACTGGTCCTCATCCTCGGCCTGGATCGGGGCATCGGCGCCTCGGCGGTCGCCACGGTGGTCGCCCAGTGGGTGGGAGCCGCCTGCTACCTGACCTGGATCGGACGGGACGTCCGTCGACGCCACGCGTCGCTGGCCCCCCGGTTGGGATCCATCGGCCGACTCCTCACCGTCAGCACACAGTTGCTGGTGCGAAACCTCTCGCTCACCGGGACGTTCCTGATCGGCACCTCGGTGGCCACCCGGATCGGTCGGGTCGACGTGGCCGCCCACCAGGTGGCCTTCCAGGTGTGGATGGTCACCGCGCTGACGATGGACGCGGTGGCCATTGCCGCCCAGGCCATGGTCGGCGAACGCCTCGGCGCGGGGGACGTGGCCCGCGCCATCTCGATCGGACGTCGGGTCATTGCCTGGTCGGTGGGCATGGGCATGGCCCTCGGTGTTGTCCTGCTGGCTGTCCGGACGCCGGTGGCGGGCATCTTCTCCGAGGATCCCGCTGTGGTGGCCCTAGCCGGATTCCTGCTGGTCCACGTGGCCGTCATGGCGCCGCTCGGGGGTGTGGCCTTCGCCCTGGACGGCGTCCTTATCGGAGCGGGAGACCAGCGGTTCATGGCTCGGGCCATGGCCGGCTCGGCGGTCGCTGCCGCCGCGGTCATGGTGCTCGGGCGTCAGGCCGACCTGGGGATCGGTTGGCTCTGGGGGGCCATTTGGCTCTTCATGGCCGCTAGGTCGATCCTGCTGGGTCTCCGCTTCATCGGCGATCGCTGGCAGGTGGTGGGCGCCGAGCGCTAGCCGCTGATTGGGCGCCAACTGGCGCCCGGGTAGTTACCCGTTGGCCCGGCGGGCCAGCAGTTCGTTGACGGCTCGACCATCGGCCTGACCGTTGGTGGCCTTCATGATCTGGCCGACGAAAAAGCCCGACTTCTTCTTGCGTTCCTTGTCGTCGCCCGAGGTGAAGGCAGCCCAGTCCTCGTCGTACTCGGCAATCAAGCCGTCCACGATGGCCTCCAGGGCGCCGTCGTCCATGGCTTCGAATCCCATGCCTGCAGCCACCTCGGCCGGCTCGCCGCCGTCGACCACCAGAACCGCCAGGACGGTCTTGGCTTGGGTGGCCGTCAGGTCGCCGCCGACCTCCATGGCCACCAGCGAAGCGAACGCCGCCGCGGTCAACAAACCCGACCCGTCGGCCAGGTTGTTCTCGATGTGGACCAGCACCCGGCCCGCGTCGGCTCCGGCGGCAAGGGCCTCCACGGCCAGGTCGTCCATTCCCCGCTCGACGGTCAACGACGCAGTGGCCGTGTCCACGCCGGCTGCGTCGGCCAGGCGGTGGCGACGCTCCCGGGGCAGCATGGGCAAGGCGGAACGCACCGATTCGATCCACTCGACGGACGGATCCAGGGGCACCAGATCGGGCTCCGGGAAGTACCGGTAGTCGTACGCCTCCTCCTTGGAGCGGAGTTTGTGGGTGCGACCCTCGTCCTCGTTCCAGTGGCGGGTCTGCTGCTCGACTCGGTCACCGGAGGTGATGAGGTCAACCTGACGTCGGGACTCGTAGACGATTGCTCGTCCCAGCGAGCGCAGCGAGTTGATGTTCTTCACCTCGCAGCGGGTTCCCAACTCGGGATCGCCCATGGGCCGGACCGACACGTTGCAGTCCACCCGCATCGATCCCTCCTCCATCTTTCCGTCCGACGCGCCGATGGCCACCAGGATCGACCGAAGCTCGCTGACATAGGCACGGGCGTCCTCAGCCGAACGCAGGTCGGGAGCGCCCACGATCTCAATGAGTGGAACGCCAGCCCGGTTGTAGTCGACCAGCGAGTGGCCGGCCTCGTGGATCCGACCGCCACCACCCACGTGCGTGCTCTTGCCAGTGTCCTCCTCGAGGTGTGCTCGCTCGATGCCCACCTGTCGGCCATCGGCTAACTCCAGCCAGCCCTCTTCGTTGATGGGCAGGTCGAACTGGGAAATCTGGAAATCCTTCGGCATGTCCGGGTAGAAGTAGTTCTTCCGGGCGAACACCGAACGCTGCACACGGCAGTGCAAGGCCAGGCCGACCCGGATAGCCAGTTCCACCGCCTGCTCGTTGAGCACGGGTAGTGAGCCCGGCAGGCCCAGCGACACCGGATCGATGTTGGTGTTGGGCTCGCCGCCGAACTGGTTCGGGGCATCGCAGAACAGCTTGGTGGCCGTTGCCAGCTCGGCATGGACCTCCAGGCCGATGACCGTCTCCCACCCGGGGACGATCTCGGTGGCTGCGTCGTCGCTCATGCGGTCGCTCCCCCGGTCGGCCCGGTCACGGATCCACCCACGGCCGGGTGTCCCGGAGGGGCGGAGGCCTCGAGGACCGCGGCGGCCCGGAACATGGTTGGCTCGCCGGTTGCCGGGGCCAACACCTGCACGCCTATCGGCATGCCGTCGTCGCCCACGCCGAAGGGCACCGACATCGAGGGATGTCCGGCAAGGTTCGACGGGATAGTGCATACGTCGTTGAGGTACATGGTCATGGGATCAGCCGTCTTCTCGCCGATCGGGAAGGCCGTGGTGGGCGCCGTTGGGCTGAGCAGCAGGTCGAACTCCTCGTAGGCCCGGGCGAAGTCGTCCGCGAGCAGCGTCCGGACCTTCTGCGACTTGCCGTAGTAGGCGTCGTAGTACCCGGCCGACAGGGCGTAGGTGCCGAGCATGATCCGACGCTTCACCTCGTCGCCGAATCCGGCGGTGCGGGTAGCGGCGTGCATGTCTCCTGAGGTGGGGGCGTCGACCCGGAGGCCGAACCGCACGCCGTCGTATCGGGCCAGGTTCGATGAAGCCTCTGCGGGGGCCACGACGTAGTACGCCGACAGGCCGTACACCGTCGACGGGACCGAGGTGGTGGCCACCGTGGCCCCGGCCGCCTCCAACGCGGCGGCTGCCTCGTGCAGGCGGGCCCGGACATCGCCGGCAATGCCCTCGAGACCGTCTCCTGAGAGTTCCTCGATGATCCCGATGCGCAGGCCTTCGACGCCGCGGTCCAGCACCGAACGTAAGTCGGGTGCGGGTTCGTGGATGGACGTGGAATCGCGACGGTCGTGGCCGCCGATGACCTCCAGCACGAGCGCCGAGTCGGCCACCGTGCGGGAGAACGGGCCGATCTGGTCGAGGCTGGAGGCGAAGGCCACCAACCCGTAGCGGGACACCGCCCCGTACGTTGGCTTGACGCCGACCACGCCGCACAGCGCGGCGGGCTGGCGGATCGACCCGCCGGTGTCGCTGCCGAGGGCCAGCGGCGCGAATCCGGCGGCCACCGCGGCCGCCGAGCCGCCGGACGACCCTCCGGGGACCTTCGTCAGGTCCAACGGATTGTGGGTCGCCCCGAACGCCGAGTTCTCCGTTGAGCTGCCCATGGCGAACTCGTCGAGGTTGGTCTTGCCGACCACCACCGCACCGGCCGCAACGAGGCGTTCGACCACCGTGGCGTCGTAGGGCGGTCGCCACCCCTCGAGGATCCGCGACGAGCAGGTGGTGGGCACCCCGCGGGTGCACAGGTTGTCCTTCAACGCCACGGGGACGCCGGCCAATGGGCCCGGGTCCTCGCCGTTGGCTACCCGGGCATCAACGGCGTCGGCCGACGCGCGAGCCTCGTCGGCCAGCACCAGGTTGAAGGCGTGCACCTCGTCATCGCGGGACTCGATGACCACCAGGTGCTCCTCGAGCACCGCTCTGGCCGACCGGGCGCCCGAGCGGACGTCGGCGGCCAGGTTCTGTGCCGTGGTCTCCACGGGGCTGCTCATTGGGCCGCTCACGGGGCCTCACCCAGCACCGGCGGGACGCGGAACTGCTCATCCTCCACCGACGGCGCACAGGCCAGCACCTCGGACCGGTCGCTGGTCGCACCAACCACGTCGGGGCGCAGCACGTTTCGCAGCGGCAGCGGATGAATCATCGGCTCCACGTCGTCCAGGTCCAGGGCCTCGAGGTCGGCCGCGTGGTCCAGCACGTCGGCCAATTGGCCGGTGAAGGCCTCGAGTTCGTCATCGGTCAACGACAGGTGGGCCAGGTTGGCCACATGGGCCACGTCACTTCTGGAGATGCGTTCGGTCATCGGAGGAGCCTCGTCGGGGACGGTTGGACGGCGAGATGAAAGGCCGGAAGAACGATACGGCTCAGGCCGGACTGACCACGAGTGTCACCGTGGTACTCGGCATCTCGCGCCGGCCGGCCGACGGCGTCTGGGACACCACGACCTGCAACGCTCGATCCACATCGTCTCCGTCGGGTAGGCCCTCGACGACCACGCTGCGGAAGCCTGAGGCAGCCAGGCGACTCTCGGCTGCGGCCAGTGACAGGCCCTCCATCGACGGCACGGCTCGGGGCTCGGCGCCGAGGGAGACCACCACGCGGACGTCGTCGTCGACCTCGATCCGGGTTCCGCCGACCGGCTCGACACGCGCCACCCGTCCGGCGGCCACCCACTCGTCGTACTCCTCGCCCATGGTGGGGGCCAGACGCAGGGTGATCAGCTCGGCCACCACGTCGGCTGGCATCAGGCCCACCAGGCCCTCGGGCACCACCCGGGGCAACGGTCCACCGGACACCAACAGGTCGATCGCAGAACCCTGGGGCACCGTCTCGTCGATGGTTGTAACCGAGATGACCAGACCGGCCGCCGTGGCTTCGTCCTTCTGGGTCGACACCGTGCCCAACGTCAGGCCGGCATCGTCGAGACGACGACCCGCCTCCTCGAGGCTTACGCCGACCAGGTCGTCGGGCACCGGCATCCGAGCCGGACCGAGCGAAACCACCAACACCACCGTCTCGCCGGCCTCCAGTCGGGCACCGCCGGCCGGCTGCATGGACAACACCTGGCCCTCGAGGGTGTCGTCCCGGCGGTCGTAGCGCTCCTCGACCAACCAGCCCAGTTCGGTGAGCAACGACCGTGCGCTGTCACCCGAGGTGTTCACCAGAGCCGGAACGGCCCGGGTGGTCGTGCGGCCGGCCGACAACAGCACACTGACGCCCACCACCGCACCGACCAGGAGGGTGGCGACCAGCAGGGCCCCCCGCCAGCGGCGGCGTCGAGGCCGGACCGGGGACGCCGCCCGGGCAGGTGTCTGTCCGAGGACGGGCGAATGGGCCTGGATCGGGGAATGGGCCCGGGTGGCCGGACCGGGATCGGTGAACACCGACGGCGCTCCATGTTCGGCCTCGCCGGGCATCGGAGCGGCGCCGACCTCGCCGGGACCCACGAGGGGCAGTGGCTCGGGTCGGGACATCCGCCCAGCCACGTCGAGTAGTAGGCGGCCCAGTTCACGGGCCGACGGGCGGTTCTCCACATCAGCGGTGCCGGCACTGGCCACCGCCGGCACCAGCGGTCCGAGGGCCTCGGGAATGGGGACGTTCTGCCCCACGCGGGCTGCGAGCGTGTCGGCAATGGTGTCAGCCACGAAGGGGAGGTGGCCGGTCACCGCCTCGACCATGCAGAGGGCGAGGGCGTAGACGTCGGAACGACCGTCCAACGGATGGCCTTGGGCCTGCTCGGGCGAGGCGTACCGTGCCGTGCCGATCACGCCGCCTCCGCCGAACAACTCCCGGCTGGCAGAGCCGGTCAGGGCGTCGGCCAGACCGAAGTCGGCAATACGCAGGCGGGCGTCCTGTCCGAAGAGCAGGTTGGCCGGCTTGACATCCCGGTGGATGATGCCCTGACGGTGCGCATGGTCGAGTGCCCGACAGGCCTCGAGGGCCACCATGAGCATCTGAGACGGCGTGAGCGTGCGACCCGACGACAGGATGCTGCGGAGGCTGCCACCACCCAGGTACTCGGTCACCAGGTAGGCCTGCCCGTCGACCCCCCAGTCGTAGATGGCCACCACGTGGGGGTCGGCCAACGAGGCCACCAGACGGGCTTCGGCCCGGAACCGCTCGACGAACGCCTGGTCTCCGACCAGCGAGGAATGGAGCACCTTGACGGCCACCTGGCGCCCCAGCGACAAGTCGTCGGCGAGGTACACGGTGCCCGAGCCGCCGGTGCCGATGACGCCACCCAGGCGATATCGGCCACCCAGCATCCGGCCTGGCGCGGGCATGGCGCCGCCCGGGCCGGCGGGGGCCCCGTCGGTGAATCCGTCGGTCACCCCCGGAGGCTACCCGTCCGGACCCTATGGATAGCCTGCGCCCGTGACCCGACGCCGTGCCCTCGTCATCAGCGTGCTCATGGGTCTCGGCGTGGGCGTGCTGGTGCTGGCCGCCCTGCTACCCAGCGAGAACCTCGGCGACGTATCGGTGTCGACCAATCCGGCCGTGTCTGAGCTCCTACCCGCTCGGGGGGACACCGTCCTGCCCCAGGCCAACGTGGGGGCCATCCTCGCTGCCGGCTGGGTGGGCGAAATCGTCCACATCGGTGGCACCGCCATCCCCTTCGACCAGCAGAGGGTCGAGAAGGCGTTGAACTCGGTGATCTTCCGACCCGACGCCGGCCTGGCCCTCGAGCGACTCCCCTCTCAGGAGGTGTGCGCCACGGTGCGTTACTGGCCGGTCCGCAACACCGACCGCACCGCCACCATCGACTGGTGCTTCCGGGTCGACGGCTGACCCGGGGACGGGCCCCAGCCACTCCGCCAACCAGCCGCTCGGTGGGCCAACTGATCAGTGGGTCAGCCGGGGAGTTGCCCGGACGCCAGCAACAGGTTGAACGCCGCCTCATCGAGAACCGGGACACCGAGCTCCTCGGCCTTCACCAGCTTCGATCCGCCGCCCTCACCGGCAACCAGGGCGGTCGTCTTGGCCGACACGCTGCCCGGCGACTTGCCACCCCGGGCGACAATGGCTGCCTTCGCCTCGTCCCGACTCTGACCAGCCAGCGTTCCAGTCACGACGATGGCCATACCGTGGAGTACCCGGGCAACCTCGTCGCCAGGATCGGTGGTCGGCGCCTCGAGGTTCACACCGGCGGACCGCAGTCGACCCAGCAGATCGACGTTGTGCGGTTGTCGGAGCCATTCGTGCACGCTGGCCGCAATGATCGGGCCGAGCCCCTCGACGGCTTCGAGGTCCTCGACGGTGGCCGCCTGAAGTAGATCGAGATGCCCGAAGGCCGTCGCCAAAAGATCGGCCACTGTGGTCCCCACGTGGGGGATCCTGAGGCCGAACAGCAACCGTCCCAGCGGACGCTCCCGGGAGGTCTCGACGGCCCGTCTCAGGTTCTCGACCGACGTCTCACCGAAGCCGTCCCATCCGGCGATCCGGTCGTAGTCCAGGGCAAACACGCCGGCCACGTCGTTCAGTAGGCCCTCACCCACGAACAGGTCGACCCGCTGCTCACCGAAGCCCTCGATGTCCAGGGCGCCCCGAGACACGAAGTGTTCGATGCGCCCCCTGACCTGTCGGGGGCAGGCGTGGTTGCCGCAGAACGTGGCCGCCTCACCGTCGGGCCGGACCAGCGGTTCGTCACATGCCGGACACGCCGTCGGAAAGGTCCACGGCGCCAGGCCGTCGGGGCGCTCCGACAGGACGGGCCGGAGTACCTCGGGGATGACGTCGCCCGCCTTTCGGACCACCACTACGTCGCCCGGACGGACGTCCTTGACGGCCACCTGGTCGGCGTTGTGGAGGGTCGCCGCGGCGACGGTCGAACCACCCACGAACACCGGCTCCAGGCGGGCGAACGGCGTGGCCTGGCCTCCGGGACCAATGGATACCTCGATGTCCAGCAGGCGGGTGGTGCGCTCCTCAGGAGGCAGCTTGTAGGCAATGGCCCAGCGGGGCGCCCGGGCCGTGAACCCGAGAGACCGCTGCAACGCCAGGTCGTCCACCTTGACGACCACCCCGTCGATCTCGAAGTCCAGATCGTGACGAGCCGCCTCGATGGCTCCCACGTGGGACACCACGTCCTCGAAGTCGTCGAATGACGCCACGTGGCCGTCGACCGGCAGTCCCAGCCCGGCCAGCCATCGCAGCGTCTCTAGGTGGGAGGCCGGCTCCGGACCGTCGACCACTTCACCCAGTTGGTACGCCCAGAACGAGAGGTCACGGGTCGCCGTGACGGCGGAGTCCTTCTGGCGGAGCGACCCGGCAGCCGTATTCCGCGGGTTGACGTAGGTCTTGTCGCCCGCCTCCTCCTGCGTGGCGTTCAGGGCGGCGAACGCAGAGAGACCCAGGTAGACCTCACCGCGGACCTCAACCACCGACGGGGCCCCGTCGGCCAGCCGTTGGGGGACGTCGGCAATGGTGCGGACGTTGGCCGTGACGTCCTCGCCCACTCGTCCGTCTCCACGGGTCGCCGCCTGGACCAGCACGCCGTCCTCGTAGCGGATGGACACAGCCAGGCCGTCGAACTTCAGCTCGCAGACCCACGTGACCGCCGGGGGGTCGCCCGCATTCTCAACGACCTCCTCATCCGCCCCGACTGCGGCCCCATCGGCAGCCAGTCTCTTGACGACTCTCTCGGACCATGCCCGTAACTCGTCGATGTCGAAGGCGTTGTCCAGTGACCGCATGGGGACCCGGTGAGCCACTTCGTCAAACGTGGACCGGCCCGCTGCACCTACCCGTGCGGTCGGCGAATCGGCGGTCACCAGGTCAGGGCGCTCGGCCTCCAACGCTCGGAGCTCGACCAGCAGGGCGTCGAAGTCGGCGTCGGGGATCTCGGGAGCGTCGGCCTCGTGGTACCGCTCGTCATGGTGGATGATGAGGGTCCGAAGTTCATCGATCCGTTGGCTGTGCCCGTCCACGAAACGATCCTACCGAGGGCCCGCGACAGGCTCCGGAGCGGGCCCTAGCGTGGGGTGGTGGCTCGACGCTCATTTCCTTCCCTGGTTTCCTCCGTGGCCTCGTCGCGGTCGGACGACCACCCGGGACGCCGCGCCGAGCGACTTGACGTATCGGGCCTGCGAGCCGTCTGGGTGCTCCTCCCGATCCTGATCGGTCCCGCCGTCGCCGATGCCCTCCATGGCATGGACCCGGGGCCGCGTTCGGCTACCTCAGCGGCGCTCTGGATCTGCTGGGCGCTCTGCCTGACGGCCACCCTCGTACCGCTGCCCGTGACCCTGACCGTGCTGCGCCTCGGCGGTCCGGGCGTCGCCGCTCTCGCCGTATGGAGCGCCACCGTTACCGACGACCTCGTGCACACCGGCTTCGCACTCCTTGCCGGGGTCCTCGTTGTCCTGACCTCATTCGCCGCTCCGGTGGCCGACCGGTTCGTGGACGGCGCCTCGTACGGCGACGAGCGCCGCTTCCTGTTGCGGGCGCCCGGTCCGGTCGTTCTAGTCCTCGGCCCCCTGGCCACCGCTGTGGCCGTCGCAGGTGCGACCGTCGGCCCGGTCCTCCTCCTGCACTCCCGGTGGGTGCCCGGAGCCTTGGTCACCGCCGCCGGTCTCCCGCTGGCCGTTCTCTCCCTCCGGTCGCTGCACCGGCTGGTCCGCCGTTGGATCGTGCTGGTGCCCGCCGGATTCGTCCTCCACGACCACCTGGCCCTCGCCGAGCCCACCCTTCTCCAGAGGGCCGGACTGGACCAGCTCGGCGCCGCGGCGGCCCACACCGGTGCCCGTGACTTCACCCAGCAGGCACGGGGGCTGGCCCTCGAGGTCCGTTGCCGTCAGCCCCATGACATCCTGCCCGCCAAGTCCCGTGGCGGGGCTGAAACGCCCGCCATTGAGGTACAGGCCATCGAGGCTTTCCTATGTTCCCCGGTCCGTCCCGACGTGGTCCTGGCCGAAGCGGCCCGACGTCGCCTGCCAGTGGGCTGAAACGGGCTGCCTGTCAGTGAGCTGAACAGGTCAGGCGGCCGTCGCTCCGCCGACCACCTCGTCGCCCTCGTAGAACACCACGCTCTGGCCGGGCGCCACCCGACGGTGGGGTCGGGCCCACCGCAGCTGCCATCGGTCCGGACACCTCTCCAGACTGGCGTGCACCGTCACCGGTTCGGCCGTCCCGTGGGCGCTCGTCTGTGCCGCCAGTCCGCCCGGATCCACGTGATCCCCGGTCCAGACCAGGCTCTCAACCGGAGTCTCGTCGACCAGCAGATCGGCGGCTGACCCCACGGTCACGGTGGCCGTTGGAAGGTCCACGGCCACCGCGTAACGGGGGGCGCCACCACCAGCCAGGGCCATCCCCCGACGTTGGCCAATGGTCACCAACTCCATCGCGTCAACCGCACCGACATCGGCGCCGGATCCGTCCACCACCCGGCCGGGCGTCAGCGGGATACGTCGACCCAAGAAGTCCTCCCGACCGTGGGCCCGCGTGATGAAGCACACGTCCTGACTGTCGGGCTTGTCGGCCGTCCGGAGTCCGATGGCCGCAGCGCGGCGCCGGACCTCGTCCTTGCTCAGGTCGCCTATGGGTAGTAGCAGTCCGGCCAACTGTGACTGGTCGAGCATGTGCAGCACGTAGGACTGGTCCTTGGCCGAGTCGACGGCCCGGGCGATACGGCGGGTGCCGTCGCGCCGTTGGACGATCCTGGCGTGGTGCCCGGTAGCTATCCGATCGAAGCCGAGAGCGGAGGCCCGGTGCCGGAGTCGGTTGAACTTGAGGTGCCGGTTGCACTCCACGCACGGGTTCGGAGTGCGACCCGCCGCGTGGGCGGCCACGTAGGGCGCCACCACGTCACGCTCGAAGTCATCACCCAGATTGAACACGTGGTGCTCGATCCCCAGGGCGTCCGCCGCCCGACGGGCATCGTCGACGTCGGACACCGCGCAGCACCCCGAGTCGGACTCTCCACCCCACAGGCGAAGGGTCACCCCCACCACCTCATGGCCGACGTCGCGAAGCAGGGCGGCGGCCACCGACGAGTCGACGCCTCCCGACATGGCCACCATCACCGGCCCGGTCGGCCCGCCGTCCGGCGTTCCCATCGGGTCGGACACGGCGTGGCTCTGGTCGGTCATCTGGACTGCAACGAACGGGCGTGGGCCCGAAGTCGCTCCACGGCCGCCGGGACGACGGCGAGGGCATGGTCCACGTCAGCGCCGGTACTGGCCCACCCCAGGGACAGTCGCAGCGATCCCGCTGCCGTCACCCGGTCGATGCCCATGGCAGCCAGGACCGGCGACGGTTCCTGGGCCCCGCTGGCACACGACGACGCGGCGCTGGCCGCAATTCCGTCCCGTTCGAGCAGGAACAACAACTCTTCGCTCTCGATGCCGTCGAAACACAGGTGGGCCACCCCGGGGGTCCGGGGGGTTCCGTCGGGCACCGTCCGACGGGCTCCGCCGACGGCCTCCACCAGCCCGTCCTCCAGCCGGTTCCGGAGGGCTCCGACCCGCTGGCAACTGGCGTCACGCTCGACGACCATCAGACGGGCTGCCTCGCCAAGGCCCACGATGGCCGGCACGTTCTGGGTCCCGCTACGCCGTTCACGTTCCTGCCCACCACCCCGTAGGACGGGCACCAACGGCACCCCAGCCCGCACTACCAGTGCGCCGGCGCCCTTGGGGCCGCCGAACTTGTGGCCGGTGATGCTGACCAACCCGGCCCGATGGACCGCCGCGGGCAGGTCCAGCCATGCGGTGGCCTGCACGGCATCGGTGTGCACGACGGCGTCGGGCGCATGTTCGGCCACCACCGCGGCCACCGCGGTGATGTCGGTCACCGCTCCAGTCTCGTTGTTGGCCACCATGGCCGACACCAGGGCGATCCCCGTCTCCGGGGCCTCGGCCACCGAGGAGGCGTCGACCGAGGCCAGCACCTCGGACAGGGCCTCGAGGTCGATGCGGCCACCGGCGTCGGTCGGCACCACCATCCCGCCGGCGTCACGCACCGGCTCCAGCACCGCCGGATGTTCGGCCGCGCTGCACACCGGCAGGCCACCGGTGGCCCGAACCACGCCGTCCACAGCCAGGTTGTCGGCCTCGGTCCCCCCAGAGGTGAAGACCACCTCACCCGGTAGGCACCCCACCAGGACGGCCACATGGTCGCGAGCGTCGTCGACCGCCCGCCGGGCCTCCCGGGCCGCGGCATGGGAGCCCGACGGGTTGCCGGGGTGGTCGGCCAGCCAGGGCAACATGGCGGCCACCACCTCGGGCCGAGCCGGCGTGCTGGCCGCATGATCCAGATAGACCCGTTTCTGGGAAATCTCGTTCGTCAGCTCCACTCCCACGGCGTCAAGGCTACGGCCGACCCGGTCCACGGGTCCCTATTGGAGTCTGCCGATCCATCCTCCAGACTCTCGATTATGGACGGGTACGACAGCGAGACCTACGGCGAGACCATGGCCGAGGTCTACGACGAGTGGTACGGCGCCGACGGCGGGATCGCCCTCACCCAGATTGGATCCCCCGGCGAGGTAGCTGACCGGGTCAACACCCTCGCCGGGCCGGCGGGCACCGTGTTGGAATTAGGCGTCGGCACCGGCCGACTCGCCCTCCCGCTGGCCGACCGGGGCCTGGCCGTCACCGGGCTGGATGCCTCACCGTCGATGCTGGACCGCCTCATGGCCAAGCCGGGAGCTGACCGGCTCACTCTGGTCGCTGGCGACATGGCCGATCCGACCATCGCGGGCACAGGATTCGACGTGGTACTGGTGGGCTTCAACACGTTCTTCAACCTGACCACCGAGGCGACCCAACAGGCATGCATGTACGGCGTGGCCGAGACGTTGGCCCCTGGAGGCCGGTTCGTGCTTGAGGCGTTCGTGCCAGCTCCCGACGCCCACGACGGCGTATCGGTCCGCGACGTATCCATCGACCGGGTGATGCTGGACGTGGTGGCCACCGACAAGGCTGCCCAGACCATCACCGGGCAGCGGATCGTGATGACGGCGGCCGGAAACCGGTTCTTCCCGTACCTGTTGCGCTACGCCACCCCGGACCAACTCGACACCATGGCGGCCGTCGCCGGGCTGGAGCGGGTCGACCGAACCGAGGACTGGCGGGGCACCCCATTCTCCAACGACTCGTCGCATCACGTGAGCACGTGGCGTCGAGCCGACACCACGTGACACCGGTAGCCGAGCCGGTACCCCGTCGCGGAAGATGGTCGGAGTTAACCGGAACGCCCGGTCATGACCGGTAGGTCCAACCGTGGCCGGGCGCTGCGCTTGAGTTCGGAGAACGTGTTGAACCCGCACAGGGTGACCGTGGCGTCGTACAGCGCCAGACACTCCTCGTCAGAGTCGGGAACCGACGAGATGACCGGCCCGAAGATCGACGGACCGTCGGGAGGCCCGAAGGTGATGATCGGCGTCCCCACCTGATCACCCGTGCGGCCCACCGCTTCGGCGGTCTCGGCCCGCAGTTCGGCGTCCCACGAGGGGTCGGTCGCCGCGTCGCCGTGGGCCGGATCGAAACCCGCCCGTTCCAACACATTGGCAATGTGGTCCGGTGTGGCCACATCGGCGCGGAAGTCGGCGCCCTCGTCCATCACCCGGTGCCAGATCGTCTCGCCGAACGCCCGGTAGAGCCGATCCATCGCGGCGGTCCCCTCGGCGGCACGCACCGAGGCCGCCACCCTCAGCATGCGGCGTCCCCGGTCGTGTGACTCCCGATAGCCCTCGGGGAACTCGGCGTCGTAGTCGCGCTCCTCGTTGAGGATCGACAGGTTGATGAACCGCCACTCAACAGTCAGTTCCCGAAGGTCTGCCACCCGTCGCAGCCAGCGTGACGTCTGCCAGGCGAACGGACACACCGGGTCCCAGAAGAACTCCAGATCTGGTGGTCCGACGGCCGACTGGTTCGATGATTGTTCGTCCATCACGCGATCGTCCCCCGAGGACGAGCTCAACGCAGCACCGGGTCCCACCAACGTCCGGCCGCCCACACCGAACCGGCGGCGAACGCGATCGCCACCGCCCAGGGCAGCGCGGCGACCAGCACCCGGGGTATGTCCCGACGCTCGACGGTGTCGACCATCCACGCCACCAACGCACCGCCTACCAATCCACCCAGATGGCCACCGATGCTGATCCCAGGCCGGCCGAAGGTGAATACCACGTTGACCAGGAGCAGGCCTCCCAGCCCCGTCCCCCACGGGTTGATCCCTCGCCGGAGTTGGTGGATCACTGCCGCGGCCATGAGGCCGAACACGGCACCCGATGCGCCCACCGTGAGGGCCTGAGGGTCGCGCAGCATCACCCCGAACGAGCCGGCCAGCAACGACGCCAGGTACAGGCCGGCATAACGACCCGGACCGTGTACGGCCTCCAGCTGGCGACCCAGCATCCACAGCAGGAACATGTTGACCAGGAGGTGGAGAAGGCCGGCATGCAGGAAGCCACCGGTGAGCAGACGACTCCACTCCCCCTCGGCCACGCCGATGAGGAACGGCCCCGACCGGCCGATGCCCAGCAGACCGTGGTCGACGGTGACCATCCCGCCGCCGGAGGCGAACCGGTCGTAGATGCTGCCACCTCCCGAGCCGCCCAGAAAGACGGTGGCCAGGAACGCCGCGACGTTTAGGGCAACCAGCGCCAGGGTGGCTGGTGGCCCCTCCACCGGACCGACCCGCACTTGTGCGACTCGCCGCCCCGTAGGGCGCGCCCCCACCGGACGGATCGGACTGGACCTTTCGCGTCGTCGCGTCCTCGAGCCGCCTACGCAGTCCGGACAGTGGAAGCCCACCGATGCCGTGTGCATGCACAGCGCACAGATCCGACGGTTGCACCGCTGACAGCGCACTCCGGCCCGATTCTCCGGATGCCGGTGACAGGCCTCGAACTCGCCTCCCGGCAATGATTCCGACATCAGGTTCAGCGCCGGACAATGACCGGAATGCAACCCGGGTCAGTCACCCACGCGAACAACATAAGCAACGGCCTGTCCCGGGTCACCGTGGCGTGCCGAACCCCCGATTCGTGGTGGATCACCCCACCAGGCTCCTCGACTCGCCAGACGTCGCCCTTCTGCCAGTCCGACGTGCCCGCGGCCACCCAGAAGATTTCCTCGGACTTGTGGACGTGCGACGGATAGTCGCAATCCGGACCCTGCAACACCAGCCCGACAAACACCTCATCGCTCAGGTACGGCGCAGCAACCGCCCCGCCGGAGATGGCGTCCGTGGCGCTCCCGATGATCGGGGCGTACGAATAGTTGGCCCGCATGGCATCCATGTCGGGCTCACCGGCGTACTCGGGGTACGGCTTGGCCCAACCCACCTCGTGTACGACGGAGCCGATGAGTTCCCCCGCCGTTCCGACTGCCGCGGCCAGAGCGCCATCCAGGTGTCGGTCGACGACCTCCTGGCTTGGCTGGGGTCCCCGCCCTGCCGTCGGCATCACCCGAAGAAGCGCATCAGTCAGGAGCGCCATAGGTCGGGTCAGGTCCGGATCACGGGCGCCCTCGGAGGCGGCGAACACGGACAACGCTTCGATGAACGGGGCGGCCATGGCGCGGCAACGTACACCCGGCAGGCCTCCGGCGACGGACACCCAACACGTCGATCTCAGGAACCGGCGAAGCCTCAGGAACCCGTGAAGTGCGCCTTCCCAGGTCCGTGCTCGAAGAACGACTCGACGCCCACCCGCGCATCATTGGTCTCGAAGACCTCCAGGAACAGTTCCAGCTCGAGGTCGACCCCGTCGGCCAGCGTCATGTCCACGCCCCCATCGATGGCTCGCTTGGCGGCCCGGATAGCCACCCGGGGTCCCGCCGCATAACCGGCGGCCAGGGCACATGCCCGATCAAGGATCTCATCGTCGCCCACCACCTCGTCGGCCAGACCGAGAGCGAGCGCCTCGGCGGCCTTCACCGCGGCACCGCCCCAGATGAGGCGCTTGGCTGTTGCCCGCCCCACGAGGCGAGTCAGGCGCTGGGTGGCACCTCCGCCGGGGATGATCCCCAGCAGAACCTCAGGCTGTCCGAAAGCCGAACCCTCACCGAGGATTCGAAGATCACAGCACCAGGCCAGCTCCGCTCCACCACCGAGGGCCAAGCCGTTGACCGCGGCGATGGTCGGACACGGAATGCGTTCCACCGCACCGAAGGCGTCACGGAAGGCGTCGGCCTGACCGGGCCGCAGGGCGGGATCGGCAAAGACAGCCAGCTCCGCACCGGCTGCGAACATCCGACCGGCACCGGTGATGACCACGGCGCCCGGTGGATCGTCGATGCACGTGCGAGCGAACGCCTCGAGCTCACGCAGCAGCGCGGTATCGAGCGCGTTGACCTTGGGACGGTCGAGGGTGGCCACCACCACACCGTCGTCGCGGTGTTCAACGCGGAGCAGTACCCCGGTCCGGGATTCGTTCGTCGCCACTACAAACTGACCGGCGTGCCCTCGTCAGGATCCGGGGCGCCGATGGGACCATCGCCAGCCAGGGTGGCACCCACGTTCTGCACCGACGTCACGCCGTCCACCCGGTCCTTCAGAATCCGTTCGATGCCCGCCTTGAGCGTCTGATCCGACGCCGGGCAGGTCACGCACGCCCCCACCAGCTCGACGGAAACCTCGCCGGTGGCCTCGTCGACCTCGTGGAGCACGATGTCTCCCTCGTCGGCCTGGATGGCCGGACGGATCACCTCGATGACCTTCTCCACCCGGGCCCGCAGCCCGTCGATGCCCGTATCGGGGGCCACGTCGATCGACATGGCTCCAGTCTCGCAGGACCGGCCCTCGGTGCCACCCCGGGTGCCCGAAGATGTCCCCGTAGGATCGACCGATGCCTCCGCTGCCATTGCTGACCGCCCATCAGGGAGGCTGGGACGAGATCGCGCTGGTCGCCGGACCGCTGGCGCTGGTCGCCGGCATCCTCTGGCTGGCCGACCGTCGGGCCCGTCGCATGGGTGGGCCCACTGAACCCGACGCTGACTGACCGCGACTGATCCGGCCGCTCAGCCTCCGCCAACCCCCGGCACGAGGGCCACGTCGGCCCCCAGTCGGGCCAAATTGCCCACCAGGTCCTGATAGCCGCGGGCCACATGATGTGCGTCGGCCACCAGTGTCTCGCCCTCGGCGGCCAGGCCGGCCACCACGAGCGCCGCTCCGGCCCGGATGTCGGGTGCCCGCACCGGTGCGCCGGACAACGTCTCGACGCCCCGCACCACCGCGTGGTGGCCTTCCACTCGGATATCGGCACCCATCCGCACCAGTTCGGGGATGTATCGAAACCGACCGGCGAACACGTTCTCGGTGAGGATGCCCACCCCGTCGGCTACCGAGAGCAACGCCACCAGCAGTGGCTTGTAGTCGGTCGCCACGCCCGGGTAGGGCAGCGTCGCCACGTCCACCGAGGTCAACCGGCCGGGACGTTCGGGGGCGGTGACCCACAGGCGGTCGCCTCCGTCGTCGACCCGCAGGCCCATGGCGCCCAGTTTGTCGAGCAGCATCTCCATATGGTCGGCCCGTGCTCCCTCAATGGCAATCGACCCTCCTGCCAGCCCCACGGCAGCCAGGTAGGTAGCCGCTTCGATCCGGTCGGGAACCACGGTGTGCTCCACCGGGTGGAGGCGCTCCACGCCCTCGATGGTGATGGTCGATCCGCCGGCACCGGACACGTCTGCGCCCATTCCCACTAGAAAGGCTGCCAGGTCCTCGATCTCAGGCTCCCGGGCTGCGTTGTCGATGACCGTCGTGCCCTTGGCCGTCACCGCAGCCATGAGGAGGTTCTCGGTCGCCCCGACGCTCGGGTACTCCAGCAGGATCCGTGTCCCCAGGAGTCGCTCGGCCCGACCCTCGATCACCCCGTGGCTGGTGGTGAACGTGGCGCCCAGTTCCTCCAGCGCTCGGAGGTGCATGTCGATGGGACGATGACCGAAATCGTCGCCACCGGGCACCGATACGCGAGCCTCACCAAAGCGGGCCAGCAGCGGGCCCAGCACCACGATCGACGCCCGCATCTTTTCCACCAGGTCGTACGGCGCCTCAGGCACCATCTCGTCGGGCACTTCGATGGTCACCACGTCGGGCTCGTCGGTCCCTCGGGTGACACGGGCGCCCATACGTTCCAGGAGTTCGGCCATGAGGGTCACGTCGGCGATCCGGGGGACGTTTCGCAGGGTGTGGCGACCCGGGGCCAGCACGACGGCCGCCATCAGCTTCAACGCCGAGTTCTTGGCGCCGGCCACCCGGACCGATCCCTGCAGCGAGCCTGATCGGCGGACTCGGATCACGTCCGCAGTGGCGTCACCGTCGCTTCCCACTCCCTCAGTATGGCCCCCATCGGTAGGGTGGATGCTTCGGGCGACCGGAGGGCAGCCATCAGCACCAGCACGCCCCAGGCTTATGGGCCAGCCGGCCGGATCGCCAGAACGGTGGTGGTCCATGAGGTGGACGACGAGGGCCTCGCCCAACTCCGCACCATCCGCGACGACCTGGTCTGCGAACGCGTCACCGGCACCGACCACTTCGTCATCGATCACGGGCCCTTCACACACTGGGACCGTCGACTCGTGATCGACCGGGTGGCCGATGGCCAGCACCGGGTCGTCGAGACCATCGAGCACCGAGCGGCCGTCGGACCCTGGCGGCCGCTGTTCGCCTGGCCCCTCCGGCGCGCCGTGGGCCGCCGCCAGACCCCCTGGTGGGCGCCGCCAGACCGTCTCGATGCCCGGGCCGCCGCGGTGCTCTCGCTGCTGGCGTGCATTCAGGTGGTCGACGGCTACCTGGGCACAGTCATCACCCAGACCATCACCTTCGCCAGTGACGAGTTCGGACGGAGTGACACCGCCCAGGGGATCACGCTGGCCGTGGTCCGTCTGGGGATCGTGGTGGCCCTCGCCGTCGTGTTTCTCGCCGACCGGAAAGGTCGCCGGTCCGTTCTGGTGGTCACTGCAATAGCCGCGGTCCTGGCCACCGGACTGGGTGCGGCCTCGACTGACCTCTGGTTCTTGGGTGGTAGCCAGCTGGTGGCCCGGGGGCTCACCATGGGCATGGGCATCCTCATCGGGGTGTTCGCCGCCGAGGAACTTCCCCGAGGAGCCCGGGCCTACGGAGTCAGCGTGCTGACCCTCTGTGCCGCGCTGGGCGCCGGCATGGCCGTCTGGGTCCTGCCGGTAGCCGACCTCGACCCGAGGGCGTGGCGGGCCGTGTACCTCGTCCCGCTGCTGGCCATCCCGGCGCTGATGGTCGTCGGGCGCCGCCTGCCCGAGTCGCTCCGGTTCACCGCCAACTCCCTCGACCGCCGGTCCCACGGTGGCCAGGAATCTGACCGCCGGGCACCTGGTTCATCGAATGGGGGCCGACGACGGATCGAAGGGCGACGCCTGGCGCTGCTGGCCGTGGCGTCGTTCCTGCTATTGGTGTTCGCCGCTCCAGCCAGCCAGTTCCAGAACGACTTCCTCAAGGACCACCGGGGATACTCGGCGGTCGGTATCACCATCTTCACGCTGCTCACGAGCACGCCGGCCGGCATCGGAATCTTCGTGGCCGGTCGACTGGCCGACACCCGTGGTCGACGGCCAGTGGGGGCCATCGGCCTCCTCGGCGGCACAGCCTTCATGGTGCTGGCCTACCACTCGACCGGCGCCGCCCTGTGGGCCAGCAGCGTGGCAGGAACGGTGATCGGATCGCTGACCGTCGCCCTGGGCGTCTACGGACCAGAGCTGTTCTCGACCCGCAATCGGGCCCGGGCCAACGGTCTGATCGTGACCCTCGGGGTGGCCGGCAGCGCCACCGGCCTGATCATCGTCGGCATGCTCAGCGACCGGTTCGGGTCCTACGGGCCGGCGTTCCTCGTGGTGGCCGTCGGTCCCGTCCTCGCTGCAGCACTGGTGTTGGGCTGGTTCCCGGAGACGGCCCGAGTCGAACTCGAGACCCTCAACCCGGGTGATGCGCCACCGGAGGAGATCAACCGCCAGTGAGGGGCGCCACGAAGTAGACGTCGGTGTCCGGGGAAATGGCGAGGTACTCCGGCTCGGCGTGGATCACCCCGTTCACCCCGGCCGAGGAGGCGTTGGTGAGCATGTCGCCGAGACCCGGGTAGCGACGCTCGAGTTCGGCGATCACCGCACCGACCGTGGCCCCTTCAACCTCGATCACGGCCTCACCGTCGGTGAAGCGACGATGATCCGACATCAGATGGGCGCGGGGCATCCCGGCAGCCTCAGCGGTCGTCGAGGGCCGCCAGGATCTTGGGCGGTGACATGGGCAGCGAGGTCATCCGCACCGACGTGGCACGGCTGATGGCGTTGGCGATGGTGGCCATCGGGGGGACGATGCCCGTCTCGCCCACACCACGAACCCCGTAGGGATGGGCGGGGTTCGGAACCTCGACGATGATCGTCCCGATCATCGGCAGATCGGACGCCACCGGAACCCGGTAGTCGAGGAAGCTGGCGTTCTCCATGGAGCCCTCGTCGTCGTAGATGTACTCCTCGTTCAACGCCCAGCCGATTCCCTGAACCGTTCCACCCTGCATCTGACCCTCGACGTAGCTCGGGTGGATCGCCGTCCCCGCGTCCTGGGCTGCGGTGTATCCGAGGATGGTGACCTGTCCGGTCTCCTCGTCGACCGCGAGGTCACAGCAGTGCACCGCGAAGGACGGACCGGCGCCACCGGCGTTGAGCGATGCCGTCACCGTGAGGGGACCACCGGTGCCCTTGGCCTTGGCGGTGATGGCGGCCAGCGACAGTGGATCCTTGCCGTCGGCAACGGCCTCGCCGTCGAGCCAGTCGACAGCGTCAGCATCGACGCCGAGGATGGTCGCCGCCCGGGCCTTGAGCTCGTCAATGAGCTCGCGGCAGGCGTTGACCACGGCCATGCCGGTGGCGAAGGTAGCCCGACTGCCCTCGGTCACATCGGTGAAACCGACGGATTCGGTGTCGGCCACCACCGGGGTGATGCGGTGTACGTCGATGCCCAACTCCTCGGCGGCCATTAGCGCCATCGATGCCCGACTCCCGCCGATGTCGGGACTTCCGGTGATCACCGTGGCCGTGCCGTCCTCGTTGAGGTTGACCGTGGCGCTGGACTGCTCACCGATGTTGAACCAGAAGCCCGTTCCGATGCCCCGGGCAGCGCCCTCCGGTACCGGCGACCGGTAGTGGTCGCTTTCGCGGATGGCCTCGAGGCACTCCACGAAACCGATCCGGGGATGGGGCATGCCCATGGCCGTGGGGTCGCCTTCGACCACGGCGTTCTTGAGCCGCAGTTCGATGGGGTCCATGTCGAGCTGCTGGGCGATCTCGTCGATGACCGACTCGATCGCGAACGCCGCCTGGGGCGCCGACGGTGCCCGGTAGGCAGCCGACTTGGGCGTGTTGGTGAGCGAAGCGGTGGCCTCAAGCTTCAGATTGGGGAACTTGTAGGAAGCCACCGACATGGCGCCGATAAAGCCGGCCATGTCGTTGGTGCACCCCACGGCGTAGCCCAACCAACCCTCGATGGCCGTGAGCTCGCCGTCGTTGGTGGCAGCGATCCGGACTCTGGCCTTGGACGCCGGTGCCGGACCGGTGGCCCTCAGGACCTCCTCGCGGCTCATCACGATCTTCACCGGACGGCCCGACTTCTCGGACAGTCGTACGGCGACCGGCTCGAGGTAGATCGTGGTCTTGCCACCGAACCCACCGCCGATCTCGGCCGGGGTCACCTTGACGCGGGCCGTGTCCCAACCGAGGACCGCGGCGGTCTGGGACCGGACACGGAAGTGGCCCTGGGACGACGCCCAGATGTCGGCCTTGCCGTCCAGCCCGACGTCGACCACGCAAGCGTGGGGCTCGATGTAGCCCTGATGGACCCACGCGGTCTCAAACTCGCGCTCGACGACCAGGTCGGCCGCCTCGAAGGCCGCGTCGACATCGCCACGCTCGAGGGCGTTGACCGTGGCAAGGTTGGACGGTCCGTCACTCTCGACGAACATGGTCACGTTGTGCTCATTGACCAACGGCGCGCCCTCGGCCATGGACTCGTCGAGGCTCAGCACCACCGGCAGCAACTCGTATTCGACCTCGATGGCCGCCACGGCCGCCGCCGCTTCAGCTTTGGTGGACGCGGCCACCGCGGCCAGCGCGTGGCCGACGTACAGCACCACGCCACGGGCCATGAGGTTCTCCGCCACGTCACGTTCGGGGTTGGATGCGTCCAGTTCCGGGAAGTCGGCACTAGTCACCACGGCCTTCACGCCGGGCATCGCCTCGGCCGCCGTGGTGTCGATGGACAGGACGCGGGCATGGCCGTGAGGCGACCGGAGGATCGCCGCATGCAGCTGCCCCGGGAGGTTCAGGTCGGCCGCAAAGCGGGCCTTCCCGACCACCTTGTCGTAGCCGTCGGGTCGGATGGGTCGGGTGCCGACCCACTTGTAGTTCGGACGATCCTCTGTGACGGTCATCGGGTTGCTCCCCTCAACTGCACCGCAGCCTCCTGGACGGATCGGACGATCTTGTCGTAGCCCGTGCACCGGCAGAGGTTGCCGGCCAGCGCGTAGCGGATCTCCGTCTCGGTGGGATCCGGGTTCTCGTCGAGCAGGGCCTTGGCCGACACGAGAAATCCGGGTGTACAGATTCCGCACTGCAGGGCCGCACCCTCCAGGAATGTCTGCTGAAGCGGGTGGAGCTGGTCGCCCTGCGCTATGCCCTCGACGGTCACGATGTCGGACCCCTCGGCTTCAGGGGCGAACATCAGACAGGAACAGTTGACCCGACCGTCCACGAGGACCGAACAGGCCCCGCAGTCGCCGGTGCCACAGCCCTCCTTGGCTCCGGTGAGGCCGAGCTCGTCGCGTAGGGCGTCAAGCAGCGACGTGTCGTCGCTGGCCAGGAAGTCGACCTCGTCGCCGTTGACCGTGCAGGTCACGTGGGTTCTTGACCTCTTCATTGAAGACATGTATCTCAGGCTCCGTTCTGTGCGCGTTCAGCCGCGACGGTTGCGGCCCGCTTGGCCAGTACGCCGGCCACCTGACGCCGATAAGCGACGGTGCCCCGTTTGTCGTCGATGGGATCGCAGGCTGCGGACGCTGCGGCGGCCACCGCATCAAGGGTTGCGTCGTCGAACCGGCCACCATCCAGGGCGGCACCGACCAGAGCGGCTTCGGCATCAGTCACGACGACGACGGTCGGGGCGACCGCCCCGAGTACAACGGTGGCGTCGCTCACCGTGCCGTCGGCAATGGTGAGACGCACCGCAGCGCCGGCGATGGCGATGTCCATCTCGGTGCGCGGGATCATCCGGAGGTAGGCGTCGCCGGTGCCGGCCGGGGGGTCGTCCAAGGTGAACTCGATGATGAACTCGCCGTCGGCGAGTGACGTGCGGCCAGGACCGGTGGCGATTTCAGCCGCTGGCACGGTCCGGGTTCCGTCGCCGGAAGCGATGACGGCCTGACCGGCATTGGCGATCAGCGCAGGCACCGAGTCGGCGGCCGGTGAGGCGTTAGCCAGGTTCCCACCCAGGCTCGACCGGTTCTGGATCTGGTCGGAACCGATTAGGCCGGCGGCTTCGGACAGCCCCGGGAACATGGCGGTGAACTCGGCGTTACGGGTGAGGTCAGCGGTCGGTGTCGCCGCGCCGATCGTCCACTGCCCACCTTCGTGGAGCACAGCGGTCAGTCGATCGATTCGCTTGAGGTCGACCACCATCGACGGCGACGGACGACCGGCTCGAATCTGGGGAACGAGGTCGGTGGCGCCGGCGAAGACCTGCGAGCCGGGATTATCCGACAACAGCGTCCGGGCTTCATCAACCGTCGCCGGAGCGGCGTATCTCATCTGGCGTCCCTTCATCAGCGCGTCCCTCTGGACGCGCCATCTATCGAACCCATTTTCTAGTTCGGCGCCGCTGATTCCCTCAACTCCTACGCAAATGATTCCCTCAACTACTTCGCAAATTTTCTAGCCAGTCGCCCACGGCGTCGCACACCGCTTCGTCGGCGCCCTTCAGGTCATGACGTCTGCCGGCCAGGCGTACCACGGTGACCGGGCCGGAAATGGCGTCCAGATGGGCATCGAATTCGTCGGGCGACCCGAACTCGTCGCGGTCGCCGGACACGAAGAGGCACGGCACATCAATGGCGCCGAAGTGCTCGACTCTGAGGTTCTCCGGCTTCTTTGGTGGGTGGAGCGGGTAGCAGATGAGCACCAGACCGGCTGCCGGGAGCCCCTCAGCGACCGCCATCGAACACATCCGTCCCCCCATGCTGCGACCTCCCAGCACGAGGCGGGACGGATCGACTCCTCGAGCAGCGGCCATGTCAGCCACGCCATCGCGTACGGCCTCCACCAACACAGGCGCCCGGTCGGGAAAGTGCTTTCCGGCCTTCCGGTACGGAAAATCCATGCGCTCGACAGGGAGCGGAGCCAGGCGCTCCTCCAGGGCGAGCAGACCCGTCTGGTTGCGGTCACTGCCGGCACCGGGGGTCAGGAACAGTCCGGAGACCGACGGGGAGACCGGCAGGGAGCGAGACACCGGTTGAGGGTAGCCGGGGCTCTGATCCGACCCCGGAGGGCGCCCATCGGTACGCTCAACCCATGGGACATGAGGCGGCCGTGGCGTCGATGACCGGGGGGATGGCGCCCTCGCCGGCTCCGTTTGCTGGCAGCGATCGACTCCATCCCGATGGTCGCCCGAGGGGGGCGTTCCGGGACTCGCTGCGCACCGTGCCCAATGCCCGCAACGCCCTGACCGTG
Organism: Acidimicrobiales bacterium; assembly: GCA_014237715.1. Classification (GTDB taxonomy): domain Bacteria; phylum Actinomycetota; class Acidimicrobiia; order Acidimicrobiales; family MedAcidi-G1; genus UBA9410. Next base: position 87,288 of record JAAZZG010000004.1, on the reverse strand, counting down.
GTCGGCTCCGTGCTCTTCCCGGTGGCCGTGGTGGTCGCCGCCGTGGCTGCCACCCACCCTGCCTCGTGGGTGGCGGCGTTTCTGCTCATGCCCATTGCCCAGAACCGATTGTTCATCCTCCACCACGAGGCCGCCCACCGGGTGCTCTTCTCCGGACGTCGAATCAACGACCTGGTCGGCATCAACCTCATTGGCTGGCTGACCTTCGGCACCGGCGGCCACGGCTATCGGATCGGCCACATCCACCACCATCGAGACGAGTTCGGCCCGAAGGAGCCTGATTTCGGGCTCTACGCCCGGTATCCGATCACCACGGCGTCGATGCGGCGCAAGCACCGTCGGGACCTGACTGGTGTCTCGGCCTTTCGGATCGTGCGGCCCCGGTTCCAACGGCTCGGCGAGACACGTCACCGGCGACTCACCTACTGGTTCTTGGCCGGGCAGGCCCTTGTGCTGGCCGCCTTCTGGGGCGCCGGCCATCCGTGGCTGTACCTACTGCTGTGGGTGCTTCCGTGGGCCACCCTCTACCAGGGCCTCAACCGGATCCGGGCCATTGCTGAACACGGCGGCATGACCCGTTCGGCCGACCGGCGACGCACCACCCACCACGTGCACCAGTCGTTGGTGGCCCGCCTGGTGATGGTGCCGTTCAGCGTGGGCTACCACCTGGCCCACCACGCCGACATGACGGTGCCGTACCGCAACCTCCCCCGTCTGCACGAGGCACTGGTGGACGACGGCTACTTGGGCGATCTGGAGTGGCCGACCTACCGCTCGCTGTGGAAGGCGCTGCGGTCAGCCGAAACCGTCGCCGCCTGATCTCGGTGGCCCCTACCGGGGCCGCCAACTCACATCTCGACTACGCCGACCACGTCCAGGTTCCGGTAGGAGGTGTCATCGGGAGCGTTCTCAGCGCCCTCCTGGGTGATTTCCTGCTCGTCGTTGACCTTGGCCGACTCCCAGGAATCGAACTCGGCGATCGCCACCGTCACACCCGGCTTGTCACGGTCGCTGCACACGGTGACCCGTCGCACGGTGATCTCGTCACCCGCCGACTCTGCATAGTTCTGGATGTCCGCGAGCGCCTCGGCCGAACCCTGCTCGTACTCCATGATCTGGATGAACCCCATGGGCCCGCCTTCCGTTGTCCCGCCGGGCCGATCCCGACCGGGCGACGAGGATCCCCCACGAGTGGGGTCGATGCAACTTCGACAGGGCCGACACCCGACGGTGCCGAGGGTCAAAGGGTGTCGACGGTGTCGGGGATCAGGTCATCTGGCGGAGCACCCCGGCCAGTTCACCGGCCACGCCGGAGACCTCGGCGGGTTCCGGGTCGCCGGTGCCCAGCAGGTCGACCAGGCCGGTGGTGCGTTCACCCAGTGCGTTCCACAGCTGGCCGTCGATGCCGAACGGTGGTCGATGGCCGACCAGCACCGGGGCCAGGCCGATCAGCCGCTCGATGGCCGACAAGTCGCGGGCGTCTCGCTTCAGTCGATCACAGGCCACGAACACGTCGGTGAGGAGGCCGTTGGCGTCGAGGCCCTCGAGTTCGGGTCGCTCGTCGGACCCGGCCTGGAAGGCGTCCAGTGCCGTCTCCACGGCGTCCTCGTCGGCAGCCCGCACCACCAGGTCACCGTCGGCGTCGAACTCGTGGGGCACGCCGAGGCGCACCAGAAGATCACTGAACGCCGACTGCTCGTCGGCCGCCCACCCGTCGACCTCGTAGGCCACCGTCTCCACGCCCGGCTCGATCGCCGGACCGCCCGCATCCTCGGCCCCCTCTACCGCCCGATCCACGGCGTCCTCGTCGGCGACCCGCACCACGAGCGTGGCGCCCTGCCAAGCGTGGGCGATGCCCGCTGCGGTCAGATCCTGATCCAGGATGCGGCGACTCTCGCCGGCCCACTCATGCAACTCGTAGGCGAGCTGGTCCTCGTCGGACGATCCCACCTCGGCCGCGTCGGCCGGCGGCTCGTCCACCAGGGTTACACCGCACTCGACACAGTCCTCGACCCCGGGGCTGTAGTCGATACCGCACTGGAAGCACCATGCCATGACGGAAGTGTGCCACCCCGGCCGACGACCCCGGCTGCCGGTCTCCCGCTCACCCGATGGCGGGGGTAGGTTCCCGACCCATGACCGAAGACGCTCAGGTGCCCGACCGGAACCTCGCCCTCGACCTCTGCCGGGTCACCGAAGCCGCCGCCCTGGCCGCCTCACGCTGGATGGGCCGCGGCGACAAGGAGGGCGCCGACGGCGCGGCGGTCGACGCCATGCGCCACGTCCTCGACACCGTCACCATGGACGGCATCGTGGTCATCGGTGAGGGCGAGAAGGACGAAGCCCCAATGCTCTACAACGGTGAGCGGATCGGTAACGGCCAGCCGCCGGCCGCCGACATCGCCGTCGACCCCATCGACGGCACCACGCTGACCTCGCTGGGCCGAGCCAACGCCATCGCGGTCATCGCGGTCAGCGACCGGGGCACCATGTTCGACCCCGGGCCATGCGTCTACATGGAGAAAATCGCCGTCGGGCAGCAATGCGCCGACGTCATAGACATCACCGCCTCGCCCGCCGAGAACCTGCGGCGCATCGCCGAGGCCAAGCGCGAGGACGTCCGGGACCTCACCGCGGTGATCCTGGATCGTGACCGCCACAACAACCTGATCGACGAGGTCCGGGCCGCCGGAGCCCGCATCCGCCTCATTCCAGACGGTGACGTGGCCGGTGCCATCTCCACCGCGTGGCCCAACTCGGGTGCCGACGTGCTGTTCGGCATCGGCGGCACCCCGGAGGGCGTGATCTCGGCTGCCGCACTCAAGTGCATGGGCGGCGCCATCCAGGGTCGGCTGTGGCCCCGGAACGAGGACGAGCGCACGGCAGCTGTCGAGGCCGGATACGACCTGGACCGGGTGCTGGGAACCGACGACCTGGTAGCCGGCGACAACTGCTTCTTCTCGGCGACCGGGATCACCGACGGCGATCTGGTCAAGGGCGTCCACTACACGTCAGGAGCGGCCCACACGCAGTCATTGGTGATGCGCTCCAAGTCCGGCACGGTGCGCATGATCGACGCCCACCACGCGCTGGACAAGCTCGAAGAGTTCTCGCCCGTCTACTGAGTCTCGCCCGTCCAAGGCGGACGGGGAACTAGGCGCCGGCCACCCGGAGGCGTAGTTCAGCCCGGTGCAGGGCACCCGCAGCGTCCTCGTCGTCCCGGTCGGCAGTCAACGCCTGCTCGGCCGACGACTTCGCCGCCTCGGCACGGGCCACGTCGATGTCGGCGGCAGACTCCGACACGTCGGACAGGATGCTGACCTTCGTGCCAGCTACCTGGACGAAACCCTGGTGTACGGCAATGGTGTCGCGGTCGCCATCGGGACGGATCACGTCGACCGACCAGACGGCCAACACGCCGATGAATGGAACGTGACCTGGCTGGAAGGCGATGTCGCCACCCTCGAGCGTCCGGGCGATAACCATCTCAGCCTCGCCGCTGTATGAGATGGCCTCCGGGGAGACCAGCTCAACCTGGAACGTCATGGTCGGCTCAAGCCTCGAGCTCTCGTGCCTTGCGGCGAGCGTCCTCAGCACCACCGACGTTCAGGAAGGCCTGCTCGGGCAGGTCGTCCAACTCGCCGTCGACGAGGGCGGCGAACGAATCCACCGTGTCCTCGACCGGGGTGGTCACGCCGGGCAGTCCGGTGAAGATCTCGGCCACATTCATGGGCTGGGACAGGAAGCGCTGGACCTTGCGGGCTCGGGACACGGTGATCCGGTCCTCCTCGGAGAGCTCGTCCAGGCCAAGGATGGCGATGATGTCCTGCAGCTCCTTGTAGCGCTGCAGGATCTCCTGTACGCGGCGGGCCGTGTCGTAGTGCTTCTGACCGACGACCTCCGGAGTGAGGATGGTCGACGTCGAGGCCAGCGGATCCACGGCCGGGTAGATGCCCAGGGCCGCGATGTCACGGCTCAGCTCGGTGGTGCCGTCGAAGTGGGTGAACGACGTGAACGGCGCCGGGTCGGTGTAGTCATCGGCGGGCACGTACACGGCCTGCATCGAGGTGATCGACCGGCCACGGGTCGTGGTGATCCGCTCTTGCAGGTCGCCCATCTCGTCAGCCAGCGTCGGCTGGTAGCCCACCGCCGACGGCATGCGGCCCAGCAGGGTCGACACCTCCGAACCGGCCTGGACGAACCGGAAGATGTTGTCGACGAACAGCAGCACGTCCTGGCCCTGTTCGTCACGGAAGTACTCGGCCATGGTCAGTGCCGACAGGGCCACGCGAAGGCGGACGCCCGGCGGCTCGTCCATCTGGCCAAACACCAGAGCGGCCTTCTCAAGCACGCCCGATTCCGCCATCTCGAGACGTAGGTCGGTGCCCTCACGGGTCCGCTCGCCCACACCGGCGAACACCGACACGCCACCGTGGTTGGTGGCCACGCGGTTGATCATCTCGGTGATGAGCACCGTCTTACCCACGCCAGCACCCCCGAACAGGCCGATCTTGCCGCCCTGCAGGTACGGGGTGAGGAGGTCGATGACCTTGACGCCGGTCTCGAACATCTGGGCCTTGGGCTCAAGCGAGTCGAACGACGGTGCCGGACGGTGGATCTCCCAGCGTTCCGCGCCCTGTCCGGCCGTCGGGTCGTCGAGGCCCTGGCCGGTCACGCTGAACACGTGGCCAAGCGTGCTGTCACCGACGGGCACGCTGATGCCGGCGCCGGTGTTGCGAACCACGGTGCCGCGGGTTAGGCCGTCAGTCGGCTTCATGGCAATGGCCCGCACCCGGCTATCGCCGATCTGCTGGGCCACCTCGGCCACGATCGTGAGTTCTGTACCGTCTATCTCGACGTCGAACTCCAGTGCCGTGTTGATCTGCGGTAGCTCCCCGGTGGGGAACTCGGCGTCGATCACCGGTCCGGCGATGCCGACGATGTGTCCGTCGGTGAGCGCGGTGTCAGTCATGTGTTGCTCCTGGCTCTTCGTTCTCGTACTTGTGTGCTCAGGCCTCGACGCCGGCGGCGACGGGCTTGTCGGTGGTCTCGTCATCTGATCCGAGTGCCTCGGCACCACTGACGATCTCCATGATCTCGGTGGTGATCGAATCCTGGCGGGCCCGGTTCATCTCTCGGGAAAGCTTGACAATCAGTTCTTCGGCATTGTCGGTGGCCGCCTTCATGGCCCGCTGGCGATTGGCGTGCTCCGAAGCGGCCGACTCGAGCAGGGCGCCGAACAGGCGGGCCTCGACGTAACGGGGCAGCAGGGCGGCCAGCACGGCCTCCGGCGAAGGTTCGAACTCGAAGGAACCGGTGACCCCGGCTTCACCGCCACCCACGGCGGCAATGGTCTCGGTGCTCTCCAGCGGCAGGAAGCGGCGGGTGGCCACCTTCTGGCTGCCGATGCTGATGAACTCGGTGTAGACCAGTTCGACGCGGTCGACCCGACCGTCGGTGAACATCGACGCCACTGTCTCGGCCACCCGGCGGGCGTCCTCGTAGGTGGGGTTGTCGCTGATCCCATCGGTGTAGGAGTCGACAGTGAAGTCTCGGAAGGCGAAGTAGTCGCGGGCTTTCTTGCCGATCACGATCAGCGCGTAGTCCGCGCCTTCGGACCGGGCGTTCTGCACCTGGCGCTCGGCGGCCCGGATGACCGCCGTGTTGTACGGACCGGCCAGGCCACGATCCGACGAGATGACGACCACGCCGACCCGTTCGACCTTTTCGGCCTGGCGCAGCAGCGGATGGTCGACCTCGGCGCCACCGGCAGCCAGGTTCTCGATCACCGCGGTGATCTGTTCCGCGTACGGCTTGGCCGCCCGGGCCCGCTGCTGAGCCTTGACGACGCGCGTCGCCGCGATGAGCTCCATGGCCCGGGTGATCTTCTTGGTGTTCTGGACGCTGCCGATCCGGCGTCGCAGGACCCGTTCCTTACCGCCAGCCATCACGGGCTCCAATCACGGTCGGGACGTGTGTCCAGACAGTGGGACGAAACGCCGGGATGCCCTGCGGGCCGGTCGCGAGGTTCACTCGGTCTCCGAGATGTCCTCTTCGGGGAGCGTGGTATCGGCGTCGACGAGGGTCGAGGCGGTGTCGGTCGACTCCGCATCGGGTGTCGAACCGCCGGCCACCGAGCCCTCGAACTGCTCGGCGAATGCGGCGATGGACGCATCGAAGGCGTCTTCGTCAGCGATCTTTCCCGATTCGCTGATGCCGGCCAGCACGTCTGCGTGACGGGTCCGGAACCAGTCCAGGAGTTCGCCCTCGAAGCGGCCGACATCGGAGACGTCGACTCCGTCGAGGTGACCCCGGGTACCGGCCCAGATCGACACGACCTGCTCCTCGACGAGCAGCGGCGAGTTGAGGCCCTGCTTGAGAAGTTCGGTGAGGCGGTAGCCCCGGTCCAGCTGGGCCTGTGATACGGCATCCAGGTCCGAACCGAAGGCCGCGAAGGCCTCCAACTCACGGAACTGCTGCAGATCGGACTTGAGCGTGCCCACGGCGTTCTTCATGGCCTTGACCTGGGCGGCCGAGCCGACGCGTGACACCGAGATGCCGACGTCCACGGCGGGACGCACACCTGACTTGAATAGATCGTCCTGGAGGAAGATCTGGCCGTCGGTGATCGAGATCACGTTGGTCGGAATGAACGCGGAGACGTCACCAGCCTTGGTCTCGATGACCGGCAGAGCCGTCATCGAACCGGCTCCCAGCTCATCGCTGAGCTTGGCGGCCCGCTCCAGCAGACGGCTGTGCAGGTAGAAGACGTCACCCGGGTAGGCCTCGCGGCCCGGCGGGCGGCGCAGCAACAGCGACATCTGTCGATAGGCCTCGGCCTGCTTGGAGAGATCGTCGTAGACGGCCAGGGCGTGCTGGCCGTTGTCCATCCAGTGCTGGCCAATGGCGCAGCCGGCGTAGGGGGCGAGGTACTTGAACGGTGCCGGGTCTGACGCAGGGGCGACCACCACGACGGTGTACTCCATGGCCCCGTGGGCCTCGAGCACGGCCACGTTCTGAGCCACGGTGGACGCCTTCTGGCCAATGGCCACGTAGACGCACTTCATGCCCTGACCGGCCTGGTTGATGATCGTGTCCATGGCGATCGTCGTCTTGCCGGTCTTACGGTCGCCGATGATCAGCTCGCGCTGGCCACGGCCGATCGGTATGAGCGAGTCAATGGCCTTGATGCCGGTCTGCATCGGCTCGTGAACGGGCTTGCGACCCATGATGCCCGGCGCCTGGATCTCCATGCGTCGCTGTTGGGTGTTGGTCAACGGGCCCTTGCCGTCGATCGGCTCGCCGAGGGCGTTGACGACGCGTCCCAGGAGGCCGTCGCCAACGGGCAGCGACAGGATGTCGCCGGTGGCCCGCACCGTCTGGCCCTCCTCGATGTCGTCGACCTCGCCGAGGACCACCGCACCGATAGATGCCTCGTCGAGGTTCAGGGCGAGACCGAACGTGCCGCTCTCGAATTGGAGCAGCTCGTTGACCGCCGCGTCGGGCAGACCCGACACGCGGGCGATGCCGTCGCCGACCTCGAGGACCCGACCGACCTGGCTCTGTTCAAGGCTGGGGGTGAACCCGTCGAGGTTCTTGCGGATCGCTTCGGCGATGTCCGCCGTGTTGATCGTGAGTTCGGACATGGTGTGTCTCTCTCGTCTCTGGCTCGTATGCCGCTGGCCGGGGCCTAGCGGAAGCTCTCGCGAAGCTGGTTCAGGCGGCGTCGGACGCTGCCGTCGATGATGTCGTCGCCGATCTCGGTGACTACGCCGCCGAGGACCGTCGGGTCGATGACGACCTTGATCTCGACGGCCTTGCCGGTACGGGTATTGATGGCGGCGGCCAGGCGGTCCCGCTGGTCGGCGGTCAGATCGACCGCCGATCGCACGGTGGCCACGGCCTTGTTGCGTGAAGCGGCGCTGCGTTCGACCAGTGCATCCACGATGGCGGGAAGTTCGGCGGTTCGACCGGCACCGACCACCATAGAGATGAGGGCCGTCGTGGTGGCCGAGGCCTTCCCACCCAGCAGGTCTTCGACGACCTGTTGGCGACGGGACACCGGCACGCTCTGGTCAGCCAGGGTCGAGCTCAGCTCACCGTCAGACCGGAGGGCCTGGGCGAAACGGAACAACTCGTCCTCCACCGTGGCGAGGTCGCCCTCTGCCGCGGCGACGGCGAACAATGCGTCGGCGTAGCCGGACACCATCGGGTCAGCCATTGCTGCCGGCCACCTCGTCGATGTAGGCGTCGATCAGACGGCCCTGCACCTCGGCGTCGAGGCTGGACTGGACCACACGCTCGGCGGCACCGAGGGCGATCCCGGCCACCTCGGCCCGGAGGTCGGCAATGGCCTGGGCCCGCGACGACTCGATGTCAGCGGCTGCCCGGGTCCGAAGGTCGGCGAGCTCCGCCTCGTGGCGGGCCATCAGGTCGGCCTTGACCTGGTCAGCTGCTCCTCGGGCCTCGTCAATGAGGCGCGAAGCCTCGGACTTGGAATCGGCCAGACGTGCCTCGTAGTCGGCCTGGACGGACTGGGCGTCGGTCCTGGCCTGCTCGGCGGCGTCGAGGTCACTCCGGATCTTCTCGGCCCGGGCGTCCATCGCGCCCTTCACGGCCGGAAAGCCCTTCTTGACCATGAGCACGAACAGGATCAGGAAGGCGGAACCGCCCCAGATGACCTCGTTTAGCTCCGGCAGGATCGGGCTGGGTGCTTCGAAGCACTTCTCCAACTCGTCCTGGACGTGGTGGTCCTCGAGGGTCTCATGTAGATCCCCGTGGTTCGCCTCGACCGCCTCGTCGAGATGGTGGGCCATACAGGCACCCACGCTCTCACCCGATGCCGAGGCCGGGCCGGCGAAGGCCACGAGCCCCAGAAGGGCGAACAGCGGGGCCACCAGCAGGCGGGTCCGTCGGTTGTTCATGGGTGTCGTCTCTCTGTTCGAAGGGTCTCGCTGATGTGTGATGCCGGAATTGGCGATCAGGGCATCAGGAGGATGAAGACGACGAAACCGATCAGGGCGAGCGCCTCTGTGAAGGCGATGCCGAGGAACATCGTGGTCCGGACCATGCCGGCCGACTCGGGTTGGCGGGCCATCGAAGAGATGGCATTACCGACCACGGTGCCGATACCGACACCCGGGCCAATGGCCGCCAGGCCGTAACCGAGACCTGCACCGATGGCCTTGAGGCCCTCGAGCATCTCACCAGCTGCCGTCTGCGCCAGAACGTTCAGCACTTGGATTCTCCTGTTTTCTCATGCACCCAGCCGGTGTTTCCGGTCCGGAGACTTGTGTTGTTAATAGGGATTTTCGTGCCCACCGGGTGGTGGACGGCGATCAGTTGTACCCGAACCGGATCCGACTCAGTGTGCGGGATGGAGGGAGCCGCCGATGTACACGGCGGTCAGGATCGTGAAGATGAAGGCCTGCAGGACCGACACCAGGATCTCGAAGCCGGTCATCATGACCAGCATGGCGAAGGGGGCCACGGCGCCGACGTAGGTGGACGACCAGAGGGTATGGGTCAGCACGGCGAAGGTGACCAGCAGGAGGTGGCCGGCGACCATGTTGGCCCAGAGCCGGATGGCGAGCGAGAAGGGCCGCACGATGAAGGTCGACACCAGCTCGATGGGCGTCACGATCAGGTAGAGGGCCACGGGCACGCCCGGGGGGAAGAGCGAGTTCTTCAGGTAGCCGCCGAGGCCCTGGGAGCGGATGCCCACGACGTTGTAGATGACCCACACGACGAGCGCCAGTGTGATGGGGATGGCCATCCGGCTGTTGGCCGGGAACTGAATGCCCGGGATCACCTCGAAGATGTTCGAGAAGAGGATGAAGAAGAACATCGTGGTCAGGAAGGGCATGAACTTCTTGCCCTCCTCGCCGATGGTCTCCATGACCACCGACTCCTCGATGAAGGTCACGCCGGACTCGGCGACGTGCTGGATGCCGGCCGGAACCAGCGAACCAGTCTTGCGGCCGGCCAGCAGGAAGATGGCCGCGGTGATCACCACGGCTGCCAGATAGATCAACACCGTCTTGTTGATGGCGTAGGCGGTCCCACTGAAGAAGATGTCGGGCCACTCGAAGAGGTGACTGACCGGTGGGAAGTCGAGTGCGAGCACGTTCACGTGGAGCGCTTCTCCTGTGGGGATCTACTTGGTGGGCTTCAGGCCGGGAGCGGCGAGCGTCATGGCGACGTGCCGGGATTCCCATGCCAGAAGGCCGAGGTGGGTGACGAGCAGGGTGATGGCGAACGGCACTGTGGCCAGCAGGCCGACGGCCTTGACAACCAGCACGACGGCAGTCATCAGGGCAAGACGGGCCACATAGCCACCGAGGACGGCGCCGTACAGAGCGTTGATGGAGATCTGTGCGGCCCGGGTGATGATCGCTGCACCCAGACGGAAGTTGACGGCCACCAGCACGAGGGCCAGTGCCGACGACAGAAGGCCGTCGAGGCCCCAGCCGAGCAAGCCGACCAGCAGGAAGGCCGGAGCGACCCAGATCGCCCGTCGGGTCAGGTCACGGGCGATAGCCGTCTCGGTGGCAGGATCCAAGGATTCGAGCTCGTTCACTGGGGCAGCGTCGTTCACAGCAGCGGACCCTCGGCCTGCCAGGCGGCCCGGCGCTCGGCGCGGGCCAACTCCAGGTTCTCGCCGTAGCTGTGGGCCAGTCGGTAGGAGGCGTAGGCCAGTGTCACGACAGTAAAGACAATGGTGAATATAGGGGTGGTGCCGAGGCGACCGTCCAGCAGCCAACCCAGGAAACCAAAGATGGCCGGCGTGACCGCTAGTTCAAAGGCCGCGGCGAACGCGTCGCCGAATCCCTGTCGCATCTCGCGCGTCTCGTCGTTGGCCATCGGGGGAATCCTCCGCCGGCGGGTCCCATCGAACCCCCGGGCGTACCGATCCTGGTACGGGTCGTCGTGCAGATCGGTCCAACGACGACAGTCGCCGGACGCGCTTGTGAATCTAATCACCAAGTCCCCCGCGGACAACCCGTTACCGCGCGCCCAATCCGTCACACCTGTTCCTCCGGTACGGGCTCTCCAGAGAAGGGTTCCTCAGAGAGGGGCTCGGTCGATGACCGAAACCGGGGATGCAGCACGGTGAACAGGAGGAGGCCAATGGCTCCGATGCCCATGGGGACAATGGCGTCGCCGTTGCCCGAGTAGGTGGGCCACAACACAAATCCCGACAGCAGGGCACTCCAACCCCAGAGAATCACCACGGCACGCCGGTGGCCGTGACCCAGCCTCAGTAGGCGGTGGTGAAGGTGGTCCTTGTCAGCCGCCGTTACCCGCACGCCTGGTGTGGCGGCCCGACGCACCACGGCGAAGGCCAGGTCGAACAAAGGAACCCCAAGAATTACCACCGGTATGAACACCGGAGCGAAGAAGAAGAAGGACTGGCCGCTGAACGCCGCCTCGGTCCGACCACCCACCGACACCGTCGACGCGGCCATGAGAAGACCCAAAAGCATCGCCCCACCATCGCCCATGAAAATCCGCGCCGGATGCACGTTATGGGGCAGAAACCCCACACAGATCCCCACCACAATGACCGCCAGCACCGACCCCGGGTTGCCCTCAAACAGGAGGCCCTCGTCGCCCAGGCGCAGTGCGTAAAGGAAGAAGGTCGCAGCGGCGATGCCCACAATCCCTGCCGCCAGCCCATCCAGGCCGTCGATGAGGTTCAAGGCGTTGACCAAGAGCACCACCCACACCACAGTCAGCAGCGCCGAAAGGTCCGGAGACAGTAGGACCACGTCCAGAAACGGGATGCGCAGGACGACTAGAGACACACCGGTCAGCGACAGGACGCTGCCGGCCAGCACCATGCCAGCCACCTTGGCCGGGGGCGAGACGGGTCGAATGTCATCGATCACCCCCACCACGCAGATCACCACGGCGGCCGAAACCACACCCAGCATCTCCGTCGGGGCGGCGAACACCTCGGAGAAGTCGCCGACCATCCACGCCGTCAGGACGCCGGCCAGCAACCCACCCAGCATCGACGGTCCGCCGAGAGACGGTGTAGGAGCCGTGTGGACGCTCCGCTCGTCGGGCGCCACCACCAGCCCGGAACCGACGGCGAACCGACGGACGACCGGCGTGGCCGCGGCAGTGGCCAGGGCGGCCACCGCGCCGACAATCAGGTGGGGAACGATCCCGGGCACGGGGTCAGGATCCCTCTCCGACGGCCTGTCCGGCTGGCCGACTGATGTAACGACCCATTGGCACGACCTGGTCCCGGTGAGGTCCCGACCAGCTCAGACGTAGACGGGGAAGCGTGCGCAGAGGGCGTTGACATCGGCCCGCACCGCAGCGATCTCCGCCTCGTCGTCCCGGCCCCGAAGGGCCCGCACCATGAGGTTCGCAATCTCGGCCATCTCGGCCTCCACCATCCCCTGGGTGGTGGTCGACGGGGTGCCGATCCGCACGCCACTGGTCACGAACGGTGAACGCGGGTCATCGGGCACGGTGTTCTTGTTCAGGACGATGCCCGCCCGGTCCAGCGTGTTCTGGGCCACCGCTCCAGTCACCTCGGCATCGAAGGTCCGTAGGTCAACGACCATCAGGTGGTTGTCGGTCCCGCCGGTGACCAGACGAAAACCGTGACCGACCAGGGCGGCGGCCAGCGACGACGCATTGGCCACGATCTGGCGGGCGTAGCCCGCGAACGATGGGTCAGCCGCTTCACGGAACGCCACAGCCTTGGCCGCTATGTGGTGTTCCAACGGACCACCCTGAGAGCCGGGGAAGACCGACTTATCGATGGCCGCCGCGTACTCCTCACGGCTCAGGATGCACCCGCCACGCGGACCACGAAGGGTTTTGTGGGTGGTGAAGGTGACGATGTCGCAGTACGGCACCGGGTTGGGATGCACGCCGCCAGCGATGAGGCCGGCGATGTGAGCGGCGTCGAACATCAGCAGTGCGCCGACCTCGTCGGCGATCTCGCGCAGGGGGGCCGGCTCGATGATCCGGGGGTAGGCCGTCGCTCCGGCCACAATCATCTTGGGGCGGGCCGCCCGGGCCTGGTCTCGCAGTTGATCCATGTCAATGCGCTCGTCGCTGCCCGTCAGCCCGTAAGACACAAAGTCGTAGAGCTTCCCGCTGGCATTGACCGGCGACCCGTGGGTGAGGTGGCCACCGTGGTCGAGGCTGAGGCCCAGGACAGTGTCACCCGGGTCGAGGAGGGCCTGGTACACCGACATGTTGGCGTTGGCGCCCGAGTGGGGCTGGACGTTCGCGTGGTCAGCGCCGAACAGGGCCTTGACCCGTTCACGAGCCAGGTCCTCTACCTCGTCCACGTGGACGTTCCCGCCGTAATACCGCTTGCCGGGATAGCCCTCGGCGTACTTGTTGGTCAGGACAGACCCACTGGCCTCCAGCACGGCCGGAGACGCGAAGTTCTCCGAGGCGATCAACTGCAACGTGGTGTTCTGCCGCTCAACCTCCTGGTCGATGTAGCCGAAGAGTTCGTCATCGCGAGAAACAGGCCAGGCCATGGGGAACACCTTTAAGTCGGCGCGAGGTTGGGTCTCGCAGAATGGGACGTGTCCACCGGTTGGCCACGATTTCAACCGTCGCGGATCCGGTGGCCGAAGCGTACCGGTGGAGAGGGAACCCTGCCGTCACGTATCAGGGGTGAGATGCCGCAGGTGAGATGCCTGGCCCTGGCCACCGGTCATCCACTGGTAAGAGCGGCGGCCAACGCGTCGACCGCCGCATCTGATGCCACGTCGGCCCGGCGGGCCACCACGAGATGGCGGACCCCGACCGGTCGCCGGCGTACCCGGGCCAACGGTTCGACTCCCGCCTCTGCCTGAGCGGCCGGCAACACGGCCCAGCCCATGCCCAGCCGGACCATCTCGCGGAGTACCTCCGGTTGGTTCGACTCGGCGACTACTGCGAACGGTGCCCCGAGGGCAGCCAACCCTGCGGCGATCACCTCGCGGGTATGTGAACCCCGGGGATAGGTCACCCAGGGGCCCCACTCCTCAGGTGGTCTTCCGTGGGCCCCGTCCGGGGCGTAGGCGTAAAGCGATTCGTCGAGGCAGGGCGACATCGCTACCCCGGCGATCGGTCCGGTCGGCTCCACGCACACCACCAGGTCCAGGTCGCCGACCAGGAGGGCGTCGAACAGCGCACCGGATGGGGCGACGGTTAGCCGCAGGTCCAGACCCGGGACGGCCCGACGGTGCCGGCGGATGGCCTCGGCTCGGTAGTGAACGGCCACCGCGTCGATGGTGCCCAACCGGACAACGCCGGCCGCCCCGGTCCGCCGTGTCTCCGCCCATCGGGCCAGGTCGCGGGTCTCGGCCACCACACGGCGTGCGTGGGCCAGCACCTCGGTGGCCTGGGGTCGGAGCCGGGTGTGGCGGCCGTGGCGTTCGAACAGGGGGACACCGACCCGTCGCTCCAACTCGGCCAGTCCCTGGGTGAGTGCCGAGGGGGTGACGCTGAGGGCAGCAGCAGCCGCGGCGCGGGTGGGAGATGCGGCGGCAGCCACCAGGTACTCCAGCTGCTGCACGGTGAGATTGGGGAGGATTGGATCGTCCACAGATGCGGGTTCCTGTTGGAGACTTCAGTCTTTCTGAATGATACTGCACAACCATTTCTACTTCCTTATGCTTCTCTCCATGAGCAACCCTCTTGACATCGCACCCGCCACTGGCCGCCTCGGGGTCCTGACCCCCGGAATGGGCGCCGTGGCCTCCACCTTCATCGCCGGCGTCATCGCCGCCCGCCAGGGCCTCACCGCACCCATCGGGTCGGTCAGCCAGATGGCCCATATCCGACTGGGCAACCGCGACGCCGATCGCAATCCCCTCATCCGGGAGTTCGTGCCACTGGCTGAGCTCGACGACCTGGTGTTCGGCGGCTGGGATCCCATCTCGCCCAATGTGCTCGAAGCCGCCCGCACCTGTGGCGTGCTGGAGGACAAGGACCTCGCACCCGTCTCAGCTGAGCTGGAGGGCATCGTCACCATGGACGCCGTGTTCGACCAGCGCTGGGTCAAGAAGCTCGAAGGCACCCGCGTCAAAGCCGAGTCCAACAAGTGGGACCAGGCCCAGGCCCTCATCGCCGACATCGAGCGGTTCCGGATCGAGAACGAGTGCGACCGCCTGGTCATGGTCTGGTGTGGTTCGACCGAGGCCTACCAGGAGGCCAGCGCGGTCCACGACAACGTCGAGGCCTTCGAGGCCGGCCTGCGTGACGGTGACGAGAACATCTCCCCCAGCCAGATCTACGTGTACGCGGCGCTCATGAGCGACGTACCGTTTGCCAACGGTGCCCCCAACCTGAGCGTTGACCTGCCCTGCATGATCGAGCTGGCCGCCCGCCGTGGCGTGCCGATCGCCGGCAAGGACTTCAAGACCGGCCAGACGCTCATGAAGACACTGCTGGCCCCCGGTTTCAAGGCCCGCATGCTCGGCCTGCGTGGCTGGTACTCCACCAACATCCTGGGCAACCGGGACGGCGAGGTCCTCGACGACCCGGAGAACTTCAAGACCAAGGAAGTGTCGAAGCTGGGCGTGCTGGACACCATCCTCCAGCCCGAGTCCTACCCCGACCTCTACGGCAACATCGACCACGTCGTGCGGATCAACTACTACCCGCCGCGTGGCGACAACAAGGAAGGCTGGGACGCCATCGACATCTTCGGATGGATGGGGTACCCGATGCAGATCAAGGTCGACTTCCTCTGTCGCGACTCGATCTTGGCCGCACCAATCGTGCTGGACCTGGCGCTCTTTTTGGACCTTGCCCACCGGGCCGGCCAGTCGGGCGTCCAGGAGTGGCTGTCCTTCTACCTGAAGGCCCCGCAGGCCGCCACCGAGGCCGGCCCCGAGCATGACCTGTTCATCCAGCAGACCAAGCTGAAGAACACCCTGCGAGAGTGGATGGGCGAAGAGCCCGTCACCCACTCCGAGGTCGGCTGATACGGCTGGCGATCAGGCCGGCGCTGGCTCCCGGCGCCACAGTTCCGGGTAAAGGTCGGAGGTGATGCGGTCGCCGTGGCCCAGCCCGGCGGCCTCCATTACCTCGCGGTGGTCGGGGTCCATGCCCTCCGGGCGGAAGGCCACCCGTACGTCGTCGCCCAGCCACTGGGTGTTGAACACCTTCAGCTCACGGTCGGGCGCCAGGTTTCCTGAGCCACCGTGGATGATCCGGGCGTTGAACACCGTCACGTCGCCCGGTTCCATGTCCCAGCCCAGGATCTCGTAGGCGTCGCGGTCCCCCTCGATGTCGGGGAAAGGGACCCGGCCGTCATCGGCGACCCCGTACCGGACCTGGTCGCGGTCGTCGCCGGTCAGGACCCCGAAGTTCTCCTGTCGGTACCGCTGGTCCCAGCGATGCGAGCCCCGGACGAACTCCAACGCGCTCTCCCGGGCCACCGGTACCAGCGGCATCCACGCCGAACAGGTGTCGAACCCCTCGACCGACCAGTACGGCTCGTCCTGGTGGAACGGCGTCCGGAACCGGACCCCGGCGGTTCGCACGAACACCGCGTCGAAGAAAAAGTTGACCGCGGAGGCACCCAGCAGCCGACCGGCGATCTCCGCCATTGGTGAATGCTCGGCAAAGTCCCGGTACTCCGGCACGTGCAGCCAGCACTGGTTGTCGTAGGTGGTCGTACCGCCCCGGTCGTCGGCGTCCCAGATGCGGCGTCGCTCAGACGGCCCGGCCAACGCCCGGTCCATGCCCCGTCGAAGCGGTTCGATCCAGTCGGGTCCGAAGGCCCCCCGAAGGCAAACCACGCCGTCATCGGCGAACGCCTGGACCTGCTCGTCGGTGACCGGACCCTGCCCCATCAGATGCGGGACTGGTGGCCTGCCCAGTACTCGTCCTTGAGGAGGCGCTTGTAGAGCTTCCCGGTGGGGTGACGGGGCAGTTCGTCACGGAAGTCCACGCTGCGCGGGCACTTCACGTCGGCCAGCTGCGACCGGCAGAAGGCCACCAGCTCGGCGGCCAGCTCCGGTCCGGCGGCGGCCGGGTCAACCGGCTGGACGACCGCCTTGACTTCCTCGCCAAAGTCCTCGTTGGGCACACCGATGACGGCCACGTCAAACACTGCGGGGTGCATGGTCAGGATGTTCTCGGCCTCCTGCGGGTAGATGTTCACCCCCCCGGAGATGATCATGTACGCCTTGCGATCAGTCAGGAAGAGGTAGCCGTCCTCGTCAAGTCGACCTACGTCACCCAGCGTGCTGGTGTCGGGCCGCAGTTTGGCGTCGGCGGTCTTCTCCGGATCGTTGTGGTACTCGAAGTCCGAGTTGCCCCGGAAGTAGACGCCACCCTCCTGGCCGGTCGGCACCTCGTTGCCGTCGTCGTCGAGGATCAGCACCTCGCCCAACAGGGCCTTACCAACCGTGCCCGGATGGGCCAGCCAGTCCACCGAGTTGGTGTACGTCAGGCCGTTGCCCTCGGTGCCCGCGTAGTACTCGTGAAGCACCGGACCCCACCACTCGATCATCCGGTGCTTCACGTCGACCGGACAGGGCGCCGCGGCGTGGATCGCCGAACCGAGCGTCGACAAGTCGTAGGCGGCCCGTACCTCGTCAGGCAGCTTCAGCATCCGGACGAACATGGTCGGCACCCACTGGCTCCACGTGGCGCCATGGTTCTGAATGGCCGCCAGTGCCCCCTCGGCGTCGAATCGCTCCATGACCACCACCGTGCACCCCAGTCGGTGGGCGCCCAGGCAGAAGCGGAGCGGAGCGGCGTGGTACAGCGGTGCCGGCGACAGATACACCGACCCGGGCGTGGCCCCGAACAGGGCCTCGGCCATCGCCGCGATCGAATCGGCCTGGCCCAGTGGCGCCCCTGACAACGGCGACTTCACGCCCTTAGGACGACCGGTGGTACCCGAGGAGTAGAGCATGTCCTGGCCCTCGGTGCGGTCAGGCAGGGGGTCAGCCGACTGGGTGGCCACCGCGTCCTCGAAGCAGGCGTGGTCCTCAATCGGTCCGCCAATGGAGAAGCGCGCCTCGACGTTCGGGGTGGCCGCGGCGATCTCGGCCACGTCGTCAGCCTTGTACGGCGATGTCACGAAGGCTCGGGCTCCGCAGTCGTCGACGATGTAGGCGATCTCGTCGGCCGTCAGGCGTGACGAAATGGCCGTGTAGTAGCAGCCGGCATAGTGGGCGCCCCAGGCCAGGGCTAGGAACTCGATGCGATTCTCGAGGCAGAACGCCACATGATCACCGGGCCCAATGCCTAGGCCGTGCAGGACCCGGGAGATGCGGTTGGCCTCGGCATCTAGTTCGGCGAACGTCACGGTCTCACCGGTTTCCGCCATAACGACGGCCGGACGATCGGGGGATTCGACAGCCCAGCGACCGGGATAATGGAGGTTCAGGTCAGCGTCGTCGCTCATGGCTGCGGAACCTATCGGTCGGGCTCCTTTCGACGAGAAGTGGGCATCAGGAACCGGGCCTCCAGCCACGGATCGGGACCAGATCTGAGCTAGGTCTGGTGGCTGTCACAGCGGTCCCATATCTTTCCTTCACGATGACGACAAAGATCCTGCGGACGAGGTATGGGCAGCCCGCGACGGCGGTACTGGCCGGCGTGATCCGCGACGCGAAGGGTGGAGATCCCCTCACCCCAGTGACCGTGATCGTGTCCGACCATTCCCTTGGAGTGACGCTGCGCCGACGACTGGCGGCCACCAGTGTCATGGCCAACACGACGGGTGGCACGACGGGCCTCGCCGCCGTCGACTTCGTCACCCTGCTTGACCTCGCCCGTGGCATCTCGGCCGGTTCACCCCATATTGCTGCCCGGCGTGCCGTCAGTGACGCTGTGGTGTTGGCCGCCACCCGGCGGCTGCTGGCCGAACGTCCCAGTGTCTTCAGTCCGGTGGCCGACCACCCCTCGGTGGAACGCACCGTCATGGCCGCCCACCGCAACCTCCGCGAAGTCCACCCCGAAGCTCTCGACCGTCTGTCAGACATCGGTGGTGCGTTGTCTGACCTCGTCGTCCTACACCGGGCACTCGTCGAGCGGCTCGAACCGACCTTCCACGATGAGCACGAACGGGCCGTCGTCGCCGCCGCCCGGATCGCCGACGGATCGGTCGACCTCCCACCGGTCGTCCTCCACCTACCCGGCACGCTCGTCGCCTCGGAACGCCGGCTCGTAGGTGCGTTGGCCACCACAGGCCACCTCACCGCCATCGTCGGTGACGCCGACGGCCCGGACGGATCGGTTTCGGTCGACCCCCACCTTGCTGCCCTGACCGAGATCCTCGACGTCGACGCGCCCGAGGCGGGGCCTGCCGGATCGCGGGTCGCGTGCCTCGTGGCATCCACCCCAGAACAGGACGAGTCCGTTCGCTACGCCATCCGACGGATCATCGAGGCGGCACGAGCCGGTACGTCGCTGGACCGTATGGTCCTCGTCCACCCGTCGACCACCGACGACGCCCGACTGGTCCAGGAGCGGCTCACCGCTGCAGGCATCGAATTCCACGCTAACGGCGTCCACCGACTCGACGAGACGATCGCCGGACGCTTCCTGATCGGACTCCTCGATCTTCCCGATCGGGGGATCCGCCGAAGCGACCTCGACGCCCTGATGGCCGACGTGCCCCTCTGGGACCCCGACCACGACCTGGTACCGGCACGCGCCTGGGGTCGGCTGGCCGCTCAGGCCGGCGTGGTCAGCGGAATTGGTGAGTGGACCGATCGCCTCGCCCACCTGGCCGCCGAACTCGATGCCGAAACCGTGGCCGAAGTCGACGACGAGGGCCGAACCTGGCTGACCGACCGCCTGTCGGCCGAGGCCGCACGAGCCCGACAACTGGCCGCCTTCGTGGAGCGACTCTGCGCATCCCTCCACGGCCTCACCGAAGACGACTCCTGGGCTGGCCGGTGCCGATCCGTCCGCGACCTGCTTCGCCAGTACCTCGGCGGGACCACCGCCCATGAGTCCTGGTCGGCCGACGAACTCCTCGCCCTGGACGAGGTGGGCGCGATCCTCGATGCCCTGTCCGAGCTGGACAACATCGAACCCCATCCGCCCTATCGGAGCTTTCGGGGTGCTCTGGCCGCCGAACTTGGGCGCCCCCTCGGACGAGCTGGCCGCACCGGGATCGGCGTGCAGGTCACCGGCATTGACCGGGCCGTCGGCCTCGATGCCGACCTGGTGATCGTGGTCGGTCTCGCAGAGGGCTCCATGCCGACCCGTCCTCCCGCCGACCCGTTGCTGTCCGACGACCATCGCACCGCCGCCCGCACCGGCCTGCCCACCCGCCACGAGCACGCCGCCCGCCAACACCACGCCTTCCTCGCTGCCCTCACCGGTGCCGCCGAACGCATCGTCCTCGTTCAGCCTCGCGGCGACCTCCGTCGCTCCGGTGACCGGCCGATGTCACGTCTCCTGCTGGCCGAGTTCGAGGAATTGGCCGGCCACCGACCCGAATCCGACGACCTCGACCTGTTCATCGCACCCTGGTTCGACCACGTGGCGTCGTTCACCGACGCCCTCGACCGTGACGATCCCGCCACCGTTCAGGAATACGACCTGGCCACCGCCGTTCGTGGCGGCCGTCCAGCAGTCGACAGGCTCCGTGGTGACGATGCCGTGGTCGACCGGGGAATCGAGCTCCTCGGCCGGCGGGCCGACAAGGACTTCACCCGGTTCGACGGGAACCTGTCCGGCGTCACCCTCCCTATCCTCGACGGCGAACTGTCAGCCACCCGCCTCGAGAAGTGGGTGGACTGCCCGTTCGCCTTCTTCGCCGAATACGTCCTCGGTGTCCGGCCGCTTGAAGAGCCATCGGAGCGGACCGGCCTCTCCCCGCTGATCCGTGGCTCGATCGTTCACCGGGTCCTCGACCGGCTGGTGACCGACGGCCTCGCCGACGGGTCCCTCCCCGGACACGGCGATCCGTGGACCGCCGCCCAACGAGCCCATGGTGCCGCGCTCCTGACCGAGGAATGTGACCACGCCGAGGCGCGGGGTGAAGCCGCCCACCCCCGGTTCTGGCCCACCATCCGTGACCGGCTGGCCGCCGACCTAGACGACTTCCTCGTCCTGGACTCGGCCTTTCGAGCCAGGTTCGACAGTCGCCCCGTAGCCGCCGAACAACGTTTCGGAGGTCCGGATGCCCTCATCGTCACCCTCGCCGACGGCCGCACCCTGCGTTTCCGAGGTTCGATCGACCGCGTGGACCTGACCGCCGACAACCACCTCGTCGTGGTCGATGCCAAAACCGGACGGCCGGACCGGTACAAGGACATCCCCGTCGACTACTTCCCCGGAGGATCGTTCCTACAGCTCCCCATCTACGCGCTAGCCGCCGCCACCGAAGGCCGCACCACGAGGCACGCCACCTACGCCTTCCTCGGCGAGGTGGCCGACGATTCCCGTCATCTGGGATACGAGGTCGACGACGAGGTGGTCGCCGCCTTCCAACGGGTGCTCTCCTCCATCGTCCGGGGCATCGAGGGCGGCGCCTTCCCGCACCACCCACCAGAGAGCGACCGGCCGGAAGCCCACCGGTGTCTTCACTGCTCCCCCGACGGTCTCGATGCTCGACGCGTCCGCTCCGCCCGGGCCCGCAAGGCCAACCATCCGGTGCTGGCCCTCCACGAGGATCACATCACCACCAACTTTCTCGATGCCTGGACGGCGACCCCTGAAGACGCACACGAAACCGAACATGTAGACCAAGGCGAGGAGGTCGACCGATGACCGGCTCAACGCCCGGCGACCAGGCCGATCGCGACCGGATCGACCACTCGCTTGATGAGAACCTTTTCGTGGAGGCGGGAGCCGGGACGGGCAAGACAACAGCACTAGTCGGGCGGATGATCGCCCTCGTGGTCGACGAGGGCGTCGCCGTCGAGAAGATCGCCGCCATCACGTTCACCGAACGGGCGGCCGCCGAGCTCGGCGACCGCTTCCGCCGCGGACTCGAGGACGTGTCCCGCCACGACGCTGACCCCATCCGTCGCCAGCATGCCGAAGCCGCCCTCGCCGATGTCGACCTCGCCTCGCTGTCTACGCTCCACGGCTTCGCCCGGCGCCTCCTCACCGAGCATCCGCTCGAGGCCGGTCTACCGACCGGATTCGAGCTGCTGGACGAAGTCTCGAGCCAGCTCGGCTTCGACGACCGGTGGGATGATGTCCAACGCTCCCTCCTCGGTGACGAGGCGCTCGCCCGGACCATCCTCCTGGCCGACGCCCTCGGCGTCCGCCTCTCCCACCTTCGAGACCTGGCCCGCGAACTGGATGACCGCTGGGACCTCCTCGATCCCCTGACCCCACCAGCCGAACCCCCGCCGGTGGACGTCATGGCCATCATCAACCTCATGGATCAGGCCACCGCCCTCGATCACCACGACCTCGACGAGGACGACAACCTCCGACGTCGCCTGGCCAGGATCCGTTTCGCCCGGGACGCCCTGACCGGTGCCGTCGACGAGATCGACATGGTGAGGATCCTCTCCACCGGCGACTTCCGAAAGTCACTCAATGTCGGCAATGCGGGCCGGAAGGGTGACTGGGGTGATGACAAGGACACCATCCGGGAGTTCGCCTACGAGGCCCGCGACCTCTGGGACGACATCGTTCGATCGACGGCCGGCGGCGTGCTCAGTCGAATCCTCGCCGAGTTGGTTGACGCCACCCTCCGGGCGGCCGACGAACGCCGTCGATCGGGCTCTCTGACCTTCCACGACCTACTAGTCATCGCCCACGATCTGCTGTCCGATCCCGCCGCGGGGCCGGCGGTCCGGGCCAGGCTGCACGAGCGTTACCGGTACGTCCTGCTCGATGAATTTCAGGACACCGACCCCGTGCAGTTGGAGTTGGCCCTGTTGCTGACCGATCCCGATGCCGCACCCGACGCTGAGCTCGACGGCTTCTCCCCGGTACCGGGATCCCTGTTCCTGGTCGGTGACCCCAAGCAGTCCATTTACCGCTTCCGGCGGGCCGACATCTCCCTCTACCTGATGGCCAGGCGCTCGCTGGACGCCTCCGACGTGTCGCTGACAGAGAACTTCCGAACCACCGTGCCGATCATCGACTGGATCAACGCCATCTTCGGCCACCTCATCGGACCCGGTCCATCGTCCGACGGCCCCTCGTCGGAGGACGGGCCGGTGCGAGCCGAACTGGTACAACCCGGGTACACCCCGCTGGTCGGCCGTCGCCCAGCGGCGACTGTCGGACCAGCGGTGACCGTTCTCGGAAGGGACGCCCGGGGCGACGACATCGATGCCGCCGGACTACGAGAACTCGAAGCCGATGCCGTGGCCGACGCCATCACCACCGCGGTGGTCGAGGGATGGACGGTCGAGGACCGTGCCGGCCACCAGCGCCCATGTGGCTTCGGTGACGTCGCCATCCTCCTCCCCACGCGAACTTCGCTGCCCGACCTGGAGATTTCGCTGGAAGCCGCCGGTATCCCCTATCGGGCCGAATCCAGCTCCCTGCTCTTCGCCACGCCTCAGGTCCGGGACCTACTCATGGTGCTGCGGGCCATCGACGACCCCACTGATGACCTGGCCGTCGTGGCGGCACTCCGCACGTCCCATTTCGGCTGCGGAGACGACGACCTCGCCCGCTGGCGGGTGCAACATGGCGGCTCCTGGAACCACCAGTCCGACCAGCCGGAAGGCGACCAGTCGGTCGAGCTCGTGGCATCGGGACTCGTCTGGCTGGGCCAGATGCACCGATGCCGCCACCTCCTCGGACCATCCGGGATCCTGGAACGCCTAGTCGACGAGCGCCGTGTACTGCAGGTGGCCTTTGGGGAGACCCGGCCCCGCGACGTTTGGCGCCGGGTCCGACTCTTGTCTGACCGTGCCCGGGCCTTCGCAGAGGCCGGCGGGGGCTCGTTGCGCGGCTTCGTTGACTGGTGTCTCGCCCAGGCCGACGAGAAGGGCCGGGTCGCCGAGACCGTCCTCTCCGAGATCGACGATGCCGCCGTCCGGATCCTGACCATCCATGGCGCCAAGGGCTTGGAGTTCCCCATCACCATCCTCTCGGGCATGTCGACTGCCAACGCGAGGTCCGACCGGGGGGTTCAACTCCTCATCGACCCCGACCGGTCCATCGAGATCGGTATCCGGGAAGGTGTCGAGACGTCCGGATTTCAGGCCGCCCACGCAGTCGACCGCCGGTTTCAGGACGCCGAGGCCATCCGACTCCTGTACGTGGCCGCCACTCGGGCCCGAGACCACCTCATCGTGTCGGTTCACCGGGCCACAGACATCGATGACGAAAAGCCCGGTCGGCCCGGGCCGGGACGCCTGCTCGCCAGGGCGCTCGACGGCGCCCACGGCTCCGACCTATCCTCCACCACCGGCACACTTCCCGGCAGGGCTGTGCCCTCGGGCCGCGCGCTCCCCGATCGCCAGACGTGGCTCGCTGAGCACTACCACGCCCTGGACCGCGCCGGACGACCCAGCACGGTGTCGGCCACCGCGATCGCCGGACATGTGGCCACCCTGGCTACCGAACAGGCCGCTGAACAGGCCACAGCGGACCACGACGAAGACCGGACCCGACCAGGTGAGGTGGGACGCCACGGAACCGGCATCGGACGGGCCGTGCACGGAGCCCTGGAACTCCTCGACTTCGACACCACCGATCCCACGTCGGTCGTCCGGGAACGGTCCGTCGCCGAAGGGGTCCTCGGCGATCTCCGAACCGTGGACGCCCTGGTCCGCTCCGGCCTGACCGCCGACGTGGTCCGGTTGGCTGCCGAAGTTCGCCACTGGCGAGAGCTCTACGTGGCCGCCCCGGTCGACGACGATCCCGATGCCCCGGTAATCGAGGGCTACATCGACCTGGCCGTCCTCGATGACGGCCCTGAGGGCCCCGGCCTCGTAATCGTCGACTACAAGACCGACGCGGTGGCTGACGCCGACGCCCTAGCTGCCAAAGCTCAGCGATACCGCTTGCAGGGCGCCACCTACGCCCTGGCCGCTGAGCGGTCGACCGGCCTTCCGGTCCGGCGGGTCGTGCTCTGCTTCCTGGCCACCGACGGCACCACGGAGGTCGACGTCACCAACCTGGCTGGAGCGATGCTCGAGGTGCGTGCCACCGCCCGCGAGTTGGCCGGCGTCTGATCCAATACCACTCCGATCAGGTCCCGCTCCGGGCCGGTCGGTAGCGTCGACCCCATGGCCCCCGGATCCGGCTCGTCGACACACCTCGTCCTCCGCAGCTTGCTGTTCGCTCCCGGCAACCGGGCCGAGGTGCTGACCAAGCTTCCCCGGTCGGCACCAAGCGGGGCGGTCATCGACCTCGAAGACGCCGTTCCCTCCGACCGCAAGGCCGAAGCCCGTACCATCGCCCATCAGGTCGCCCCCGAACTAGTCGCCGAAGTCCGCCTGTTCGTGCGAATCAACGCCGCCGACACCGACCATTTCGCAGTCGACGTGTCCAATGGGCTGCCCGCCGGCCTCACCGGTGTGGTCGTCCCCAAACTCGAATCGGTAGCCACCGTCGATGCCGTGGCCGCTGCCCTCGACGCGGCGGGACACCCCGACCTCCCCATCGTCGCCGGGTTGGAGACCGTGGCCGGAGTAGTCGATGCCCGCACCGTCACCACCCACCCGCGCGTCCGGTGGTGCTACTTCGGCGCCGAGGACTACATCGCTGACCTGGGAGGTGTCCGCACCCCGGGCAACCACGAGGTGGCCGTCGCCCGCGCCCAGATCGCCCAGGCGGCCCACCTCGGTGGGATCCAGGCTATCGACATGGTGGTGGCCGACTTCGGAGACGACGACCGCTTCCGTCGCGAGGCCATCGAGTCACGCGCCCTCGGCTTCAGCGGGAAACTCTGCATCCACCCTTCACAGGTGCCGATCGCCACCGAAGCCTTCCGGCCGTCGGCCGACGAACTGGCCTGGGCTACCGACATTGCCGAGGCCTACGACGCTGCTCTGGCCACCGGCGATGCCTCCATCGCCGTGAACGGCCAAATGGTCGACGAACCGGTGGCCCGCCGCGCCCGAGCCCTGCTGGCCGCCGCCGATTGACCTACGGCCCGTCCCGAACCGGCCCTCGACAACCGCCACCCAGGAGACCAGCACACCGATGGCCAGCATCACACCCGAGGGCGGAGCCCTCTACGGCATCCAGCTTCCCATCCAGACCCTCACCCGGACGCTGGCCGACCCCTGGGAGGACGACGCCACACCGGCCGACCTCCTTCGTGTCGCCCAGGCCGCCGAGGCCGCCGGCCTCGACTTTGTCGGAGTGTGCGACCACGTGGCCGTCCCCGACGACGAGTACGCGTCAGGCATGCGAACCACCTGGTATGACCCGGTGGCCACGCTCGCCTGGCTGGGGGCCCGGACCGAGTCCATCCGGCTTCTCTCGGTCGTACTCATCGCCGCCTACCGCCACCCCCTCCTCACGGCCAGCTCCTTCGGCACACTGGCCCACCTCACTGACGAGCGGGTGATCCTCGGGGTCGGTGCCGGTCACGTAGAGGGAGAGTTCGCCGCCCTCGGCGTCGACTACCACCGTCGCGGGAAGCTTCTCGACGAATGCATAGACGCCGTTCGGGGGGCATACGTCGACACCTACGTCAGCCACGATGGCCCCCAGTACTCCTACCGCGACGTCGGAGTGGGCCCGGGCCCCGCATCCGGCGATCTCCCCATCTGGGTGGGCGGCTCAGGGTCCGCCGCCTGGAAGCGAACCGGTCGACGCGGAGACGGCTACATCCCCATGGGCGCCTCGCGCGACCAGTACCCGGAGATCATCGACACCATCCGTCGGGCCGCCGACGAAGCCGGGCGACCGGATGCCACCTTCGACATCGGGATCATGCCCGGTTGGGCCTACATCGGTAAACCTCCCGACGATCTGCCACCGGCCTGGCTGACCGGCGACCCCGAACACATCGCCGCCGAACTCCAAGCCGACCGCGATGCGGGCGCAAACGTCTTCCACCTCAAGTTCCGTGGACGCACCATCGAGGAATATCTGGACCAGTTGGCCGCCTTCGGCGAGCAAGTCCGACCCCTACTCTGAACGAACGCCGGAGGACGTGAATCGTCGAGAACCCACATCGAGGGTGGGACTGGCCCCCGGATCGGCGATCATGGGGCAGCGAATACCTTGAGGCCTGTCCATGGAGGCACGATGAAGGTCGATGACGACACCCAGAAGGCGCTGCTGCTGTTCAACCGGCGCGCTGAGGCCGCCGAGGCCGCCAAGACCGCTGAGCGACGGCTGGCCAAGGCCGTAAAGGCCAAGGACGAAGCCGCCGAGGCGCTCAAGCGCGCTCAGAACGGCCGAGACGGTGCCGAGGCTGTCAGCGAGGCCGAGTCAACATGGCGCGAAGCCGTCGACCTCTGGCAGCGCCTGCGCGACGGTGAGGAGGTCCCCGAAACGGAGGCCGCGCCGGACAACGAGGCCCCAGCTGAAGAAGCTGCTGAAGAGGCGCCCAGCGAGGAAGCCCCGGCTGAGGAAACCGCCGAAGAGGCCCCATCTGAAGAAGCTGCTGAAGAGGCGCCCAGCGAGGAAGCCCCGGCTGAGGAAACCGCCGAAGAGGCCCCATCTGAAGAAGCTGCTGAAGAGGCGCCCAGCGAGGAAGCCCCGGCTGAGGAAACCTCTGCCGCTCCCGACGATGAGGACGCACCGGCTGCCGCTCCCGACGAGGAGGAGTAGCACCCGGCCCCATGTCGGGCCCCACCTCCGAGCCGTTCCGGCCGGTCACCGATGACGAGATCGACGCCTTTGCGCGCGACGGCGTCGTCCACCTCCCGGCCATCCTCCCCAACGAGTGGGTCGAACTCCTCGTCGAACCGGTGGAGGCCACGATCACCGACCCGGTGATCACCACCGATATGACGGCGCTCCGAGCCGCCGTGACCGATACGCCGCCCCATTCCACCGGCCCGGGTCGCTTTCTGTCGGGTGTCGACCACTGGCTCCACGACCCGGCCTTCGCCGCCTTTGCCACCGCCTCGCCCCTTCCGGCCATCGCCGCCGCCCTGATGGACGCCGAACGCATCCATCTCTACGAGGACTCGGTGCTGGTCAAGGAACCCGGCACCGCCGAGACCACGGCCCTCCACCAGGACCTCGGCTACTTCCATCTCGACGGTGACCGCATCTGCACTACCTGGGTTCCGCTCGACCCGGTGACCGTCGAGACGGGCGCCGTGGCCTACCTCCGCGGCTCGCACCGATCAGGCCTCGTTCACCGCCCAAACTGGTTCGTGTCCGACGAACCCCTCCCCGGCGCCGAGGGCACACCGGTCCCCACCATCGACGTTGACGACCCCCGCCTCATACGTTTCGTCGTCCAGCCGGGCGACGTCGTCGTCCACCACGCCGCCACCCTCCACGGCGCCGGCCCCAACCGCTCGACCACGTCTCGCCGACGGGCCGTGTCGGTCCGGTACTGCGGCAACGACGTTCGCTACCAGCTCCGTCCGGGCGTCCCCACCAAGGCCCACCATGATCAGGTCCGATCCGGTGACCAGGTGGTCGACCATCCCGGTTGTCCGGTGGTCTGGAGGCGGACCGTAGGGTCGGCACGGTGAACGCCCCCTGGTCCACCATTCCCCAACTAGTCGACGACGCGGCGATCCGCTTCGGCGACAATGAGGCCTTCGTCGACGAAGACCGACGCTGGACGTTCACCCAGTACCGGGATCAGATCCACGCCGCGGCCCGGGCCTTCATGGGCCACGACGTCCAACCCGGCGACCGGATCGCCGTGTGGGCCCCCAACCTCGCCGAATGGGCCGTCGCCGCGCTCGGTGCCCACTGTGTCGGCGCCGTCCTCGTCCCGGTCAATACCCGCTTCAAGGGCCGTGAGGCGGTCGACCTGCTGGCCCAGTCGTCAGCCCGGATCCTGTTCACCGTCACCGACTTCCTCGGCACCGACTACGTGGCCCTGCTGAACGAGGTCGTGGAGGGATCCACCGAACTCTCCGACCTGCTCCCGCACCTCGACGAGGTGATCGTGCTCCGTGGCGACGTGCCCGAATGCAGCACCGCCTGGGACGACTTTCTGGCCGCCGGAGACACCGTCGATGATGCTGACCGGGCCGAACGCTCCGCCGCGGTGACCGGCGACGACCTGTGTCACATCATGTTCACCTCGGGTACGACCGGCGCCCCCAAGGGCGCCATGCTCCGCCACGAGGCCATCTGCCGGGCATTCCTGTCATGGAGCGACGTAATCGGTCTCGAGGAGGGCGACCGCTACCTGGTCGTCAACCCGTTCTTCCACGCCTTCGGCCTCAACTCAGGGATCCTGGCCTGCCTCATGAAGGGCGTGACCCTCGTGCCGCACCTGGTGTTTGACGTCCCGTCGGTCATGCGCCGGGTGGCCGAGGAGCGCATCACCATGCTCCCCGGCCCGCCGGCCATCTACCAGACGATCCTCAGCCATCCCGATGCCAACGCCCTCGACCTTTCGTCGTTGCGACTGGCGGTGACCGGTGCTGCGGCCATCCCCGTCCAGATGATCCACGACATGCGCGAGCGGCTCGGATTCGAGAAGGTGGTCACCGGCTACGGACTCACTGAGGCATCGGGCATCGCCACCATGTGTCGCCACGATGACGACCCGGTGACGATCGCCAGCACCTCAGGTCGGGCTATCGACGACGTCGAGGTCCGGATCGTCGACGCCGACGGCGCCGAGTGTCCTCCCGGCACACCGGGTGAGGTCGTCGTCCGGGGCTACAACGTGATGGTCGGCTACCTGGATTCGCCCGAGCAGACCGCCGAGGCCATCGACGCCGACGGGTGGCTCCACACCGGCGACATCGGGGTGATGGACGCCCACGGCTATCTCGACATCACCGACCGAGTGAAGGACATGTTCATCAACGGCGGGTTCAACGTGTATCCCGCTGAGGTCGAGCACCTGATGCTCGACCATCCGGCCATTGCCCAGGTCGCCGTGGTTGGCGTCCCTGACGAGCGCATGGGCGAGGTCGGCGCAGCCTTCGTCATCGCTGCACCCGACCGCGGTGTCGACGACGGACCCGATCCCGACCAGATCGTGGCCTGGTGTCGCGACGCCATGGCCAACTACAAGGTTCCCCGTCTGGTGGTGGTGGTCGATCACCTGCCGATGAACGCCAGCGGCAAGGTGCTCAAGTACAAACTCCGGGACCGGGCCGCCGCCCTGCACGACCGCTGAGCCGGCGCGGCCCAGGCCCGGCCACCCGACAGGCCCGACTGCCCCGGACCGCGCCGGTAGCCTCAGCCCGGTCATGAGCGACACCCCCTACCCAGAAGTGGGCCGACCCGACTTCCCGGCCATCGAGGACCGCGTGCTGGCCCGCTGGGCTACCGACGGCACCTTCCTGGCCTCCGTCGACGCCCGCCCCGTCGAGACGGAGTACGTCTTCTACGATGGCCCCCCGTTCGCCAACGGCCTGCCCCACCATGGACACCTGTTGACCGGCTACGTAAAAGACGTTGTCCCCCGCTACCAGACCATGCGGGGCCACCGGGTCGACCGTCGCTTCGGCTGGGACTGCCACGGCCTGCCCGCCGAGATGGAGGCCGAGAAGGAACTCCCGGTCGCCGGCCGGGCCGACATCATCGAATACGGCATCGACCGCTTCAACGCCCAATGCCGCCAGTCGGTCCTGCGATACACCGGGGAATGGGAGAAGACGGTCACCCGGCAGGCCCGGTGGGTCGACTTCGAGGACGATTACAAGACCATGGACCCCGACTACATGGAGTCGGTCATGTGGGCGTTCAAGCAACTCTGGGACAAGGGCCTCATCTACGAGGCGTTCCGGGTCATGCCCTACTCGTGGGGTGCCGAGACCCCACTGTCCAACTTCGAAATCCGCCTCGACGACGCCACTCGGCCCCGCCAGGACCCGGCCATCACCGTGGCATTCGACCTGGATCCGGCCGAGGGTGACCCGGGCCCCATGCGGATCCTGGCCTGGACGACCACGCCGTGGACCCTGCCGTCGAACCTGGCTCTCGCCGTGGGTCCCGATGTCGACTACTCGTTGCAGGTCGACGCCGACGGCACCGTGCTAGTCATCGGCACAGCCGCCGCCGAGCGCTACGCCGCCCAGCTCGAGGACACCACCGAAGTCGGGACCTGCACGGGCCGCGACCTGGTTGGACGTACCTACACCCCGCTGTTCGACTTCTTCGCCGACCGAACCGATGCCTTCCGGATCCTCGCCGCTGACTTCGTGGATGCCGGCGACGGCACCGGCGTTGTCCACATGGCCCCCGGGTTCGGCGAGGACGATCAGGTGACCTGCGAGGCCGCCGATATCCCCATCGGCCGGGTCGTGCCCGTCGATGACCAGGGCCGATTCACCGACGACGTCGCCCAGTGGGCCGGCCAGAATGTCTTCGAAGCCAATCCGGACATCATCCGCCACCTCAAAGAGGCGGGCCGCGTCGTCCGCCACGACACCTACGAACACAACTACCCGCACTGCTGGCGCACCGACACGCCGATCATCTACAAGGCTATTTCGTCGTGGTACGTGAAGGTCACCGACCTACGCGAACGGATGCTGGCCACCAACGCCGAGATCAACTGGGTCCCTGACCACATCCGCGACGGTCGCTTCGGCATGTGGCTGGACGGCGCCCGCGACTGGTCCATCAGTCGGAACCGCTTCTGGGGCTCACCCATCCCGGTGTGGCGCAGCGATGATCCCGACTACCCCCGCATCGACGTGTACGGCAGCCTCGACGAGATCGAACAAGACTTCGGGGTGCGGCCCGACGATCTGCACCGCCCGTTCATCGATGACCTGACCCGACCCAACCCGGACGACCCGACCGGCCGTTCCACCATGCGTCGGGTGCCCGAGGTGCTCGACTGCTGGTTCGAGTCGGGCTCCATGCCGTTCGCCCAACTCCACTACCCGTTCGAGAACCGAGAGCGCTTCGAGGAGCACTTCCCGGCCGACTTCATTGTCGAGTACATCAACCAGACGCGCGGCTGGTTCTACACCCTCCACGTGCTGGCCACCGCCCTGTTCGACCGACCGGCCTTCCAAAACGTCATCTGCCACGGGATCCTGCTGGCCGAGGACGGGGCAAAGCTCTCCAAGAAGTACCGCAACTACACCGAACCGGCGGCCATCTTCGAGGCCCAAGGCGCCGATGCCCTGCGCTGGTACCTGATGTCGTCCAACATCGTCCGGGGTGGCGACCTTCGCATCACCGACAGCGGGATCGACGATGTGGTGCGCCAGGTGCTGCTGCCCGTCTGGAACGCCTACTCCTTCTTCACGCTGTACGCGAACGTCGACGGCCACTCGGCCACCATGCGGACCGACTCCACCCACCTGCTCGACCGGTACCTGCTGGCCAAGACCCGCCGCCTCGTCGAGTCAGTGCAGGACCGGATGGACGCCTACGACCTACCCGGAGCCACCGCCGAGATCCAGGGGTTCCTCGACGCCCTCAACAACTGGTACATCCGACGCAGCCGTGACCGCTTCTGGGCCCGGGCGGCCACCGACCCGACGGCCGACACCGACGAGGCCATCGGCAAGCGCGACGCACACGACACCCTCTACACGGTGCTCGTCACCCTCTGTCGAGTCGCCGCCCCGTTCTTGCCCATGGTGGCCGAGGAGATCCACACCGGCCTGACTGGTGGCTCGACCAGCGTCCACCTCCAGGACTGGCCTGATGCCATGGACCTCCCGTCGGACCCCCATCTGGTGGACCGGATGGACCGCCTCCGTGATGTGGCCTCGACAGCCCTTCGACTCCGCGAGGACCACGGTCTCCGGGTGCGGCTTCCCCTGTCGTCGTTGACGGTGGCCGGCACCGACAGCGAGACGCTCGCTGACCTGCTCGACCTGCTGGTCGACGAAGTCAACGTGAAGGCCGTGCACCTGACCGACGACCTGGAATCCCATGCCCGGTTCGTGCTCCGCCCTGACGGGCGGGCCCTCGGACCCCGCCTCGGCGGCGATGTCCAGTCAGTGTTCGCCAAAGCCCGGTCCGGCGACTACGTCCGCAACGACGATGGGACGGTGACCGTGGCCGGCCACGTGCTGGCCGCCGACGAGTTCGAGTTGGGTGTCGAGTCACCCGAGGGGGTTACGGCCGGAGCGTTGGGTAGTGGCGACGCCGTCGTCGTGCTCGATACCGAAGTGACCGACGAACTGACCTGTGAGGGCCTGGCCCGTGACGTGGTCCGCCACGTCCAGCAAGCCCGACGCGACGCCGATCTGGTGGTCACCGACCGCATCCAACTGACGGTCGACGGCGACGAGGCGGTGCTCGACGCAATCCGCATCCATGAGGCCCATGTGGCCGGTCAGGTCCTGGCCGTCGACATCGTCTACGGCCACCCGGCTGGCAGCCCAGACGGCGAAGCGACCACAGTGACCGTCGAGGGCGCCCAGCTCCAGTTCTCACTCACCGTCGCCTGAACCGCGCACCATCCGGAAGCGTGCGGGCTCTCAGTCGAGCCGGCGACCTGACTCCACGAGGTTGATCTCCCAGATCACCTGTTCCAGCCGGTCAGACGCAGTGATCGTCGGATAGCGGAGCGGATTATCCGGCGTCACACATGTCGGGATGGGCGCCAACATGGTCCACGGCGTGGGGTGGCAGAACTGCACCACCGAATGACGTTCGCCCGGGCCGTTGGCCACTACCCGGTGGATGCCCGGCGGGATCACCCCGTTGGTCAGGTGATCCAGCATGATCCCGGTGTTGACGATGAGGTGGCCGTCCGGCGGCGAAGCGTCCACCCAAGAATCGTCCACCTTGACCTGCAGACCGGGAGCCGTGGCCCGCGGTAGCGCTGTGATGAGGTTGATGTCTCCGTGCTCGGCCGCCCACACGTGCTCGTCGCCGGGGGCGGCGTCCATGGACGGGTAATGCAGGGCCCGGGTCAGTGCGGCACCGTCGTTCAGCATCACGTCGAAGTAGCTCTCGTGGACACCGAGACCCACGGCCAGGATCCGCAGCACCCGACACTGCAGACCGAGCGTGGCCTCGTGGAACGCCATGAGCAGTTCGGTGGTGCCCGGCAGATCCTCATCGGGAAGCACCTGTTCGCCATACCGATGAGGGAAGCGCTTCCTCAACGGATGCCCCTCGGGAACCGGGGCACTCCAGTTGAGCATCTCCTTCCAATCGGGCACGTCGGAGATGGCCGCCGTCTCCACGAGGAGGCCGGTGTACCCGGTCTGGCCGTTGGCGCCAGGCACCGTGTAGCGGTCCTTGCGATCCCGGGGCAGGGCAAAGAAGTCGGCCAGGCGACCGTAAGCCTCATCCAGAAGGTTCTCGGAGAGGTCATGGCGTACGTAGACGAAGCCGGTGGCCAGGCTCCGCATCGTCCCGTCGACCACCGCTCGCCGGGTTGCCTCGTCACCGTTCTCGAATGCAACGAGATCGACGTCGAGGATGGGGGTGGAGTGGCTCACGGGCAACACGCTAGGCCGGACTGCGGCCCACCGACCGCCGCTGGGCGGCGACCACTCGGAGCGCGAATACACCCAGTTTCCGTCCTTTCCCGGCCACCCGTGGCGCGACTCTCGAGAAATCCTGTCCGGACCGCACGAATAACTTGACACGGTTGTAGTTACATGCGTGCAATTCAAGTCCCGGGAGGAAGTGCCCGGCCCACCCTCTACCGACCCGAGCAACCGGGACGGTTACAAGATGGGAGGCCGCGCTCCATCGCCCGAACAACGAGGAGACAGGTCACCGGCGACGGTGGACGGTTCAGGAGACGACCGGCGGGAACCGGGGAAGAGGACACGAGATGGCACTCACGGATGAACGGATCGGCGACACGGACGTCGAATCGACCGAGAACACCAGCACCACCATGCGGGTACGAAAGCGCAACGGCGACCTGGAAGCGGTCGACGTCAACAAGATCGTGCGAGCCGTGGAACGGTGCGCCGATGGCCTACCGGGCGTCGATCCGATGCGGGTGGCCACTAGGACCATCTCGGGCCTGTGCGATGGCGCCACCACCGAGGAGCTCGACGAGTTGTCCATCCGGACCTCGGCGGCCTTCATCGTCGAGGAGCCCAACTACTCTCGTCTGGCCGCCCGCCTGCTGGCCACGGTGGTCGACAAGGAGGTCCGCAACCAGGACATCCACTCCTTCTCGCAGTCGGTGGCCATGGGCGTCGAGCAGGGCCTCATCGGTACCGAGGTGGCCGAGTTCGTCGCCACCAACGCTCGCAAGTTGAACGACACCATCGAGGACGAGCGCGATCACCTGTTCGAGTTCTTCGGACTTCGCACCGTCTACGACCGGTACCTCCTGCGCCACCCGGAGAACCGCATGGTCATTGAGACCCCGCAGTACTTCTTCCTGCGTGTGGCTTGCGGTCTATCGACCTGCCCCGACGAGGCCATCCGCTTCTACCGGCTCATCTCGTCGCTGGCGTACCTGCCGTCCAGCCCCACGCTGTTCAACTCGGGCACCAGCCATCCGCAGATGTCCAGTTGCTACCTGCTGGACTCGCCCGAGGACAGCCTCGACGGCATCTACAAGCGTTACACCGACATCGCCAAGCTCTCGAAGTTCGCAGGCGGCATCGGTGTGGCGTGGCACCGCATCCGCGCCAAGGGCTCGCTGATCCGGGGCACCAACGGTCTGTCAAACGGCATCATTCCGTGGCTCAAGACCCTCGACAGTTCCGTCGCAGCGGTTAACCAGGGAGGTCGCCGCAAGGGCGCGGCGTGCGTCTACCTCGAGTCCTGGCACTCCGACATCGAGGACTTCCTCGACCTCAAGGAGAACACCGGCGACCCGCAGCGTCGAACCCACAACCTGAACCTGGCCAACTGGATTCCCGACCTGTTCATGGAACGGGTTGAGAAGGACTGGCAGTGGTCGCTATTTGACCCGGCGAAGGTGCCGCACCTCACCGACCTATACGGCTCCGACTTCGAGTCCGCCTACCTCAAGGCCGAAGAAGCAGGCATCTACGAGCGCCAGATCCCGGCCCGTGAGCTCTACAGCCGGATGATGCGATCGCTGGCCCAGACCGGCAACGGCTGGATGACCTTCAAGGACGCCTCCAACCTGAAGTGCAACCAAACGGGTACCGACGGCCGTGTCGTCCATCTGTCGAACCTGTGCACCGAGATCCTCGAGGTCACCGACCAGGACGAGACCGCTGTGTGCAACCTCGGCTCGGTCAACCTGGGAGCCCTCGTGACCGATGGAACCTTCGACTTCGACCGTCTGGCCGAGGTGGTTCGCCTGGCCGTGCCGTTCCTCGACCGGGTCATCGACATCAACTACTACCCGACCCCCGAGGCGTCGACGTCGAACTCCGCGTGGCGACCGGTCGGCATGGGTCTCATGGGCCTCCAGGACGTCTTCTTCAAGCTCGGCCTGCCGTTCGACTCCGAAGAGGCCCGCGCCCTGTCGTCACGAATATCCGAGGAGATCTACTTCAACGCCCTGTGGGCGTCGACAGAACTCGCCGAGGCCTCCGGCGCACACGAGAACTACGGACTGACCCGGGCCGCCAAGGGCGACCTGCAGTTCGACCTGTGGGGCGTCGCTCCGTCCGACACCGCCCGCTGGGACACCCTCAGGGCCCGGATCGCCGAGCACGGCCTACGCAACTCGCTCCTCATCGCCATCGCCCCGACGGCCACCATCGCCTCAATCGCTGGCTGCTGCGAGTGCATCGAACCCCAAGTCTCCAACCTATTCAAGCGCGAGACCCTGTCGGGCGAGTTCATGCAGATCAACCGCTATCTGGTGCGCGAGCTTCAGCAGCGGGGCCTGTGGAACGAGACCATGGCCAACCGGGTGAAGACGGAGGAGGGCTCCATCCAGGACGTCGAGGGCATGCCCGATGACCTCAAAGACGTCTATCGCACCGCTTGGGAAGTGCCCATGCGATCGCTGATCGACATGGCGGCGGCCCGGGGTGCCTACATCGACCAGAGCCAGTCACTAAACCTGTTCATGGAGTCACCGACCATCGGCAAGCTCAGCTCCATGTACCTCCATGCCTGGAAGTCTGGTGTGAAGACCACCTACTACCTGCGGTCCCGACCGGCCACCCGGATCAACAAGACGACCACCGGCGGACCCTCGGACCCAACCGGCGGTGGTGAACCGGCCGAGAAGCCCACCTTCTCCGACGAGGAGGCCGTGGCCTGCTCGTTGGAGAACCCCGAGTCCTGTGAGGCGTGCAACTAATGGCTCTCGCAGAAGTTCCCTTCGACCCGGCTGCTGGTCCCCTTGAGGCCCCAGCGGCCGCTCCGGTCACGCACCGGGCCAACATCCTGGACCCCGGTTTCGACCTGACGCTGCGGCCCATGCGTTACCCGGTGTTCTACGAGATGTACCGGGACGCCATCAAGAACACCTGGACGGTCGAAGAGATCGACTTCTCCGACGACATCCCCGACCTGGACCGCAAGCTCGTCCCGGCCGAGAAGCACCTCATCAACCGGTTGGTGGCCTTCTTCGCCACGGGCGACTCGATCGTCTCCAACAACCTGGTGCTCAACCTGTACCAGCACATCAACGCCCCCGAGGCCCGGATGTACCTGTCGCGTCAGCTCTACGAAGAGGCGCTGCACGTCCAGTTCTACCTGACCCTGTTGGACAACTACATCCCCGATATGGCCGAGCGGGAGGCCGCCTTCACGGCGATCCACAGCATCCCGTCGATCGCCAAGAAGGGCGAGTTCTGCTTTAAGTGGATGAACGCTGCCGAAAACCTCGGCGACCTCGACACCGACGAGAAGCGCAAGACGTTCCTGCTGAACCTCATCTGCTTTGCCGCCTGTATCGAGGGGCTGTTCTTCTTCGCTGCCTTTGCCTACGTGTACTTCCTCCGCTCCAAAGGCCTGCTCAACGGCCTGGCCGCCGGCACCAACTGGGTGTTCCGCGACGAGAGCTGCCACATGAACTTCGCCTTCGAGGTCATCAACACGGTTCGCCGTGAGCAGCCCAACCTGTTCGACGAGGACCTCAGCAACCGCATCTACGAGATGCTCGACGAGGCCATCGAGTGCGAGTTCCAGTTCGCTGAGGATCTCCTCGGCCAGGGCGTGCCCGGCATGTCGACCGCCGACACGAAGCAGTACCTGCAGTTCGTGGCTGACCAGCGCCTCGCCCAGTTGGGTCTGGATCGCCGCTACAACACCACCAACCCGTTCGGGTTCATGGAGCTCCAAGACGTGCAGGAGGTCACGAACTTCTTCGAACGAACCGTGGCCGCCTACCAGGTGGGCGTCGAGGGCGACGTGGCGTTCGACGAGGAGTTCTAACTCCCGTCGATATCCCGGTCCCGCCGTCTGCGAAGGGCGAGGGCGCCGCCAAGAGCGAGTACCGCCGCACCCAAACCGATCGGCGTTACCAACCCACCGTCTCCACTGGGACTCCTGGTCGTTTCACTCTCGGCAGGGTTGCCGCCTGCAACGATTTCTGAGGGCCCGCCGGTCGTCGGCGAGGCGGAGACGGCGACAGTCGAAGTCGTAGCGGTGCCCTCGTTGGTCGCTGTCGTGGACGGTGCAGCGGTCGTTGACGCCGGGACCACCGTCGTGGTCGACTGACCTCCGAGAATCGCCGCCTCGGACCGGAAGGGACCACTGATCTCGTAGGTCACGCCGACGTGGCGTCCTTCTGCCCCGGTGCCCCAATCCAGATCGGCCACCACGTCACGCACCAATGCCTCGCCCCGACCTCGTAACGAGCTGACGTACAGCCGGGTACCTGACGGGTCGAAGCACGGTCCGGTGACCGCCGAGAGCCGGTGGGCGTTGCCAACCATTCGGCAGAACGGCGCCACCTCCCCGGTCGGCGTGATCATCACGACCTCCATGTCGCCCCGGTCCTCGGATACGAACAGATCGCCGGAGGAAGCCACCGCAAGGTCGCCAATCCCGTGCAACGGACGGCGTCGTCCCGAACCGTCCCACACCACCGAGTGGTGACCGGCCGCCAGGTCCACCGCGTGGACCCGGTCGTCGAGCCCGGTGGTGAACACCAGCACCCCATCGTGGATCTGTATGCCACCGCCCATCGGGGTGACCAGGCCGTCGAGCGCCTGGAACCGGGTCGGGAGGAACGACCCAGAGGGGTCGGGAACGGACAACCAGCGGACCCCACCGTCGAGGTCCACGGCCAGGGCCTCCATCCGGCCAGACTCGTCGCCCGCTCCGCCCAACGGGTCGCCGGCATCGGCGAGGGCCACCCGATAGAGACGACCGTCCCGATGGGCTTCGGTTAGATAGGCGTGCCCCCCGTCGAGATCCACGACCACCGATCCGTGGGTCCGACGTCCCAACACCGGGCGGGCCACTGCTGGTTGCCCACCGTTCGGGTCGCATTCCCAGACGAGGCCGTTGCCGTCTCCCGCCGCCGAGCCGAACGCCTCCTGACAGGAGAGCCACGTTCCCCACGGGGTGACCGCCCCACGGCTGTTGGAGTGGCTACTGACGAGCACGGGCCAGGCACCACTGATCGACCCGTCCGGAGCGAACCCGATGGTCGAGGCCCCGCCACGCGGTCCATTCGGGGTCTGGAAGTCGAATACCTCGTGGTTGCAGACGAGGAGCCATCCCCCGTCGTCAGCCGACACCGTGCCCTTGCCGTCGGGAAACAGCGGCCACATGAGATCGGTGCCGGCCACCGGCGCCCCTCCTTCGGCGACGATCCGGGCAGTGAATCCCTCGGGCAGCACGAGGCCATGACCATCGGGGGTCTGGCCGTCCAGCGACCCGTAGGGGCCCGGCGAAAACACCGACGAAGGCGTCGACCCCGACCCGGCGCTCGGTCCGCCGGCCAGTGCACCCGGGAGGGCCACCCCCCACACGCCGCTGGCCACGCCGAGCACAGCTCCGGCCCGGAGGCCGTCCCACAGGAACGCCCGCCGTTCCATCTCCACCGGTTCCCGAACGCCCGTCAGGTGCCGAACGCGTCGAGTAGACGGAGGGCGGCCGCTGAGGGCGAAGTCCGTCCGCCCAGGACATCGGCCTCCACGACTCCAAGGAGGTCCAGCACCGCCGGATCGGCCCGGAGGTCGGCCAGCAGGCGGCCCTCGACCATCGACCACATCCAGGCCAGACGTTGGGCTAAACGCCGATCGGCCCACTCGCCAGAGTCGGTCAACGCCATACGGTGGGCCTCGACCTGGCCCCAGACCTCGTCCAGACCCTCACCTGACAGGCCGGCGCACATCACCACCGGCGGGGTCCACGTAGGGCTGGTCGGGTGGGTGAGGCGTAGCGCGGCCGTGTAGTCCCGGGCCGCTGTGCGGGCCGCCGGGGCATTCTCCCCGTCTGCCTTGTTCACGGCGATCATGTCGGCCAACTCCAGCACGCCCTTCTTGATGCCCTGGAGTTCGTCACCGGCACCCGGCAGCATCAGTACCAGGAAGAAGTCGACCATCCCGGCCACCACCGTCTCGGACTGGCCCACGCCCACCGTCTCGACGAGCACCACGTCATAGCCGGCAGCCTCGAGCACCACCATCGACTCCCGGGTCGTGCGGGTAACCCCGCCGAGCGTTCCGGCACTGGGCGACGGTCGGACGAACGCTGCCGGGTCGTTGGCCAGGTTCAGCATGCGGGTCTTGTCGCCCAGGATGCTGCCGCCGGTGACCGTGCTCGTCGGATCGACAGCCAGCACGGCGACCCGACGGCCGGCCGCGGTCAGTCGGCCCCCGAGAGACTCGATGAACGTGGACTTGCCCACCCCCGGCACACCAGTGATGCCCACGCGGTGTGAATCCGAGGCGTGGGGCGAGAGGGCGTCGAGCAGCGCGGTCACCTCGGGCTGGTGGCCGGGGTGGATCGACTCGACGAGCGTCAAAGCCCGACCGATCGATGCCCGATCGCCGGCCAGTACGCCGTCAACGAGTTCGGGGACGGCCATGAGTCGTCTACCTGGTGGCCGGTCCGGCCACCAGCGCTTCGAGCAGGTCAACGGCAGCGGTGGCCACCACCGTTCCCGGGGGAAACACCGCCGCGGCGCCGGCGGTCAGCAGCGCATCGTGGTCGTCGGGTGGAATGACTCCACCGACCACGATGGCGATATCAGTGCGACCGTGGGTTGTCAGGGCATCGCGTAGTTCGGGGATCAGCGTCAGGTGACCGGCGGCCAGCGAGCTAACGCCCACCACGTGGACGTCGTTCTCGACGGCCTGACGGGCCACCTCGTCGGGCGTCGAGAAGAGTGGCCCGATGTCGACGTCGAAACCCAGGTCAGCAAATGCCGTGGCGATGACCTTCTGGCCGCGGTCGTGACCATCCTGGCCCATCTTGGCCACCAGGATCCGGGGGCGCCGACCGGCGCCGGCCTCGAAGGCCGCCACTCGGGAACGGGCCGAGGCCACTGCCTCCCCATTGCCTACCTCGCTGTTGAAAACTCCGGAGATGGTGCGGACCTCCGCCACGTAACGCCCGTAGACCTTTTCGAGAGCGTCGCTGATCTCCCCGACCGTAGCCCTCGCCCGCGCTGCGTCGATGGCCAGCGCCAGCAGGTTGCCGTCACCGGATGACGCGCTTCTCGTGAGGGCCTCCAGTGCGGCGACACACGCCTGCGGGTTGCGCTCGGCCCGGAGGCGTTCCAACTTGGCTAACTGATCAGCCCGGACCTGGGCGTTGTCGACCTTGCGCACGTCGATCGGATCCTCGGTGTCCAGCCGGTAGCGGTTCACTCCGACCACCGACTGGCGACCGGAATCGATGCGGGCCTGGGTACGGGCCGCCGCCTCCTCGATCCGCAACTTGGGAATCCCGGCCTCGATAGCGCTGGCCATACCGCCTAATTCCTCCACCTCGTCCATGTGGGCCAGCGCCCGCACGGCAAGGTCCCGGGTGAGACGCTCCACATGGTGACTACCGCCCCACGGGTCCGCCACCCGACAGGTACCGCTCTCCTGCTGGAGGAACAACTGGGTGTTGCGGGCGATACGGGCCGAAAAGTCGGTGGGCAGCGCCAAGGCCTCGTCCAAGCCGTTGGTGTGCAACGACTGGGTGTGGCCCTGGGTGGCGGCCATGGCCTCCACGCACGTCCGGACCACGTTGTTGTAGACGTCCTGTGCGGTGAGGCTCCAACCTGAAGTCTGGGAGTGGGTTCGCAGCGACGACGACCGGGGGTCAGTCGGCTCGAACTGGCGCATGAGGCCGGCCCAGAGGAGCCGGGCAGCCCGGAGCTTGGCCACCTCCATGAAGAAGTCCATGCCAATGGCCCAGAAGAAGCTCAACCGGGGGGCGAAGGCGTCAACCTCCAGCCCGGCGGCGATCCCAGCCCGCACGTATTCCACGCCGTCGGCCAACGTGTAGGCCAGTTCCAGATCGGCCGTCGCCCCGGCTTCCTGCATGTGGTAGCCGGAGATGGAGATGGAGTTGAAGCGGGGCATCTCGGTGCTGGTGAAGGCGAAAATGTCCGACACGATCCGCATGGACGGGCCCGGCGGATAGATGTACGTGTTCCGGACCATGAACTCCTTGAGGATGTCGTTCTGGATGGTCCCAGCCAGCTGGTCCGGCGACACCCCCTGCTCCTCGGCGGCCACCACGTACAGGGCCAGGATGGGCAGCACCGCCCCGTTCATGGTCATCGACACGCTCATGCGATCCAACGGGATTCCGTCGAACAGGGTCCGCATGTCATAGATGGAATCGATGGCCACCCCAGCCATTCCTACGTCGCCACGCACCCGCGGGTGGTCGCTGTCATAGCCGCGGTGGGTGGCCAGGTCGAAGGCCACGCTGAGGCCCTTCTGGCCGGCGGCCAGGTTGCGCCGGTAGAAGTCGTTGCTCTCCTCGGCGGTCGAATAGCCCGCGTACTGGCGCACCGTCCATGGCTGGCTGGCGTACATCGTCGGGTACGGGCCCCGCAGGTACGGAGCGACACCCGGCCACGCATTGGTGAAACCCGTGTCCGAAGACCCGTCGGCGGCACCCTCGACCGGTGTGGAGAGGATGGGCACACGGATCTGCTCGGGGGTGTCGCGGGCCAACTCGTCGGGTGTGCAGCCCGTCTCAGCCACCACCTGATCGACCCATACACCCGAGTCGACCCTTGTACCCGGATCGACTGAAGCCTGACCATCGGTGTCCGGCGCCAGGGAGACCGCCGTGAAGTCGGGGATCATGCCCACTCCCCCTCGACGTCCACCAGGGTGTCGACACCCAGTGCATCCAGCGTCCGTCCCATCAGGTCGATCACATCGGAGCCGGCGTGCACGAACTCGTCGACGCCCGCCCCGACCAGCGCAGCTACCAAGTCATCGTCCAGGCTTGTCGCCCGAGCTGCCAGGTGGATACGGGACACGCCCTCGGCTCGGAGGGCGGCCACCACGGCGACACCCTCGGCGGTGTAACCATCATCCGATCCACACACCACGGCCACCGACGACCCGGCGTCCGAACCGGTGCAAGCAAGCGCCCGGATGCCGGCCACCGCGTAAAGATTGGTGGCGAACGTGCTCCGAGCCGTGTGATCGGCCAGATCACCCACCGTGACAAGGCGCACCGTGGGCGTCAGCACCGCAGCGTCCGCGGCGTCCCGGAGGGCCTCGAACGCTTCGGATCGGCGCCGGAGGGGCAACGGACCCGACGGATCCGACGGAGCCGGCGGCCGTTCGGGAAGGTTCTCGTCGAGGTCGGGGAACTCCGACACGCCCGTGATCGCTTCGGCCCGGGTGGCCAGCCGGGTTCGGCGAGCCTCCCAGCAGGCCTCGGTTTCCCGGCCGATCAGTCCAGAGGTGAGCGCCGCGGCGATTCCTCCGGCCGCTTCGACGTCGCGGAAGCGGTCCCAGGCTGCGTCGGCCATGCGAGACGTCAGGTCCTCGACGTACCAGGACCCGCCGGCCGGATCGACGACCGAGGCTAGGGCGCTCTCCTCGAGCAAGAGCACCTGAGTGTTGCGGGCCGTTCGTCGGCCGAACGCGTCGGACCGACCGAGGATCGAGTCGAAGGGGCGGACGGTCACCGCGTCGGCCCCACCGATGCCGGCAGCGAAGGCGGCCACCGTGCCCCGCAGGAGGTTGCCCCACGGATCCCGACGGGTCAGGTCGACCGCCGAACCCATGGCGTGCTGGATCTGGCCCCGATGGGCAGTGCCCGCACCGCTGGTCTCCGCAACCCGGGCCCAAAGTCGGCGCGCCGCTCGGAGCCGACAGATGGTCCGGAACTGGTCAGCATCGGCCGACCACGTGAAGGCAAGCTGGCCGAGAGCCTCGTCGATGGTCAACCCGTGATCGACCAGTGCCCGTAGCACGGCCACCCCACCGGCCGTGGTCCAGCCCAGCTCCCGTGCGTCGCTCGCCCCGGCGTCAGCGAACACCGTGCCATCCACCGTGAAAGTCCGCACGCCGGGCAGCCCCCGGGCACGGTCCACGATGGCGAGCACGTCATCGCCGACGTCCGGCTCGCCACCGTGACGGGCAGCCACACCCAGCGGATCCAGACCCAGGAGGCCGGCCTGCTCATCGGTCGGCGTGCCCCGTCGTTCCCAGAGGTCGAGCAGCCATCCGGCGGCCGCCACGCTGGTCGGACCGGGCACCAGGGCCACGGTCGCCATCTCTAGGTGCACACCGGCCAACACGGTGCCGAGGTCATCGAGCGACCGAATGCCGATCGCCTCCACGTCGAGCAGTACTGAGGTGGAGCCCCGCTCGAGTTCATCGAGCACCGTGGCGTTGGCGGCGTCCGGGCCGTCGTCAGCCACCAGGGCCCGTACGTCCCACCCGTTGGTCGTCCGCCCCGCAGCCAACGATCCACGGGTCCGGTCGCCGGAACCAGGCAGGCCGAATCGATCGTCGGAGCCGTTCGGATCTCCGTCGGAGTCCGGCGAGTAGACGGGGGCGATCTCGATGCCGTCGGCCGTAATGGTGGCCAGCGACGCCAGCGTGCGGCCCTTGAGCCCCGCCTCGGCGAGGGCCACCCATTCGGCGCGGTCAACCGTGACGAAGCC
This sequence comes from Acidimicrobiales bacterium, assembly GCA_014237715.1. Taxonomy (GTDB): domain Bacteria; phylum Actinomycetota; class Acidimicrobiia; order Acidimicrobiales; family MedAcidi-G1; genus UBA9410. Next base: position 42,389 of record JAAZZG010000004.1, on the reverse strand, counting down.
GTCGGTCGACAGGGCATGCGGATCCATGCGCAGATGGTAGGTGACGGTCCGTCAGGTCCTCGGAGCCGTGTGACTCATGACCTGTCTTCCAATCGGCCCCTCAGTGGCCAGTTCTTGAAGGACCGGTTCCTCAGAGACCAGTCACACCTGCGAGGCTCAGTGCCATGCGCATCTCCACCAGCCTCAACTACGCCACCGACCCCCAGACCGCGGCCGTTCAGGCTCGGGAACTGGAAGCGGCCGGCGTCGACCGCATCTGGATCCCCGAGGCCTACGGCTTCGACGCCGTGAGCCTGCTCGGCTATCTGGCAGCTAGCACGTCAACCGTCGAACTGGGCAGCGGAATCCTCAACACGTACAGCCGCACCCCGGCCCTCCTGGCCCAGACGGCCGCCGGTCTGGATGCGCTGTCCGAGGGCCGCTTCGTGCTCGGGTTGGGGGCCTCAGGCCCCCAGGTCATTGAGGGCTTCCACGGTATGCCCTATGCCAAGCCCCTGACCCGGATCAAGGAGATCATCGAGATCTGCCGCTCGGCGTGGCGCCGCGAACCCCTCGTCTACGACGGCAACGTGTTCACCCTTCCGCTGCCGCCCGACCAGGGCACGGGCCTCGGCAAGCCGTTGAAGATCATTAACCATCTGAAGCGCGCCGAGATCCCGATCTACATTGCCGCCCTCGGCCAGAAGAGCGTCGAGGAGACCGCTGCGTCGTGCGACGGCTGGCTGCCGTTCCTCGTCTACCCGGAGCGCATGGCCCGGGTGTGGGGCGACGCGGTAACCGCAGGGCTGGCCCGGCGCGATGCGGCGCTCGATGACTTCGACGTGGTGGCCGGTGGCCTGGTGGCCATTGGCGACGATGCAGCTCAGTACCGCGACCTCGGCCGGCCCATGGCCGCTCTGTACATCGGTGGGATGGGCGCCCGCGGGAAGAACTTCTACAACGACGTGTGCCGCCAGTACGGCTTCGCCGACGAGGCGACCGCCATCCAGGATGCCTACCTGGACGGGCGCAAGGAGGAGGCCGCCGGCCTGCTCCCCGACGAGCTCATCGAGAACACGTCACTGTGTGGCGACGAGGCCTACGTGGTCGACCGTCTGGCCGCCTACAAGGACGCTGGCGTGACCTCGCTGAACGTCACACCGGTCGGTGGCGAGGCCGCCACCGTGCTGGGTCGCCTCCGGGAGCTCGCCGAACACGCCTGATCACGGCCGGCTGTCCGTGGGGTCGAGTTTCACCCCGGCCAGCAGGGCACCGGTCATCCGGTTCGCCCCTTCGGCCATCAGGAAGTTGCCCATGAGGCGCCGTGGCGTCCGGACATGACGGGTTCCCCGTCGGGTGGCCGTCACCACCTTGTGGGCCAGCCGATCCGGGTCGGCAATGGGGAGCATCCGGACGGCGTTCATCCGGTCCAGCACCTTCTGGCCGCTCGGTGACGTGGACTCCACTGCCTCCCACATGCGGGTGGCTACCGGCCCCGGCGCCACGGTGGTCGTGCCGATCGACGTGGCCTTGAGTTCCAGGGTGAGCGCCCGCACGAAGTTGGATATCCCCGCCTTGGTGGCGCAGTAGGTGGCCATGGTCGGGAATCCGGCCGTACCGGCGATCGACGACAGGAACACCAAGTGCCCCCGACCGCGTTCCAGCATCTGAGGCAGGGCATGTCGGGTCAGGACCATGGGCGCCTCGAGGTTCAGCCGGGTGGTGGCCCGGATGACCGCCGGGTCGATGACCGCCGCCATGTCGATGGTCTCCATGCCCGCGTTGTTGACCAGCACGTCGACCGGTCCGAGGTCGGCCTCCACACCCGGGATGAGATCCTCGACGGCTGCCGCGTCGGTCAGGTCGACGGCCACGGCGTGACCGTCCACCTCGGTGGCCACCGCATCCAACTCGTCTGACGGACGGGCGGCCACCACCACGTTGGCACCGGCCGCAGCGTAGGCCCGGGCCAGTGAGGCCCCGATCCCCTTCGAACCGCCGGTCACCAGTACCCGTGCGCCATTCAGATCCATGTTTCCCGTCTCCCGGTCCTGTTTTCCGTCGGCTCTTGGTCGGGCCCTTCATCGACCGTAATCCCCATTCCGGTCCGGCTTTCCAGCCGACTACCCGCCACGGGTACGGTCGCCCGGTGCCCCCCGAATCCGACCTGATCAAACCGTTCACCGTGTCGATCACCGACGAGGCGATCGACGACCTGAGACGCCGTCTGGCCGACACCCGTTGGCCTGACCAGATTCCCGACACCGGCTGGGATTACGGCTGTGACCAACGCTGGCTGCGTGATCTGGCCGGCTGGTGGGCCGATGGGTTCGACTGGCGGGCCGCCGAGGCTCGGATCAACGCCTTTGAGCAACTGGTCACCACTATCGACGGCCAGCAGATCCACGCCATCCACCACCGATCCCCCGAACCCGACGCTCGACCCCTGCTGCTGTCGCACGGCTGGCCCGGCTCGATCGTAGAATTTCTCGAGGTCCTGGGTCCGCTGACCGACCCGGCCTCCCATGGTGGAGACCCCGCTGACGCCTTCCACGTAGTCGCCCCGTCGCTTCCCGGCTACGGCTGGTCGGGCCCGACCTCCGAACGGGGCTGGGGGCCCGACCGCACCGGACGGGCCTTCGCCGCGCTCATGGCCCGGCTGGGCTACGACCGCTACGGCGTCCAGGGCGGCGACTGGGGGTCGATCATCTCCCAGCACGTAGCAGGCCATGCTCCGGACCACGTGACCGGCTGCCACCTGAACATGGTCGCCGCCTTCCCCCCTGGAAGGGACGACGATCTGGCCGACATCACGCCGGCCGAACAGCAGCACCTCGACCGGGTCGCCTGGTACCAGAAGGAGGACAGCGGCTACTTCGAGATCCAGCGCACCCGTCCCCAGACAGTGGGCGCCGGCCTCCACGACTCGCCGGTCGGGCTGTTGGCCTATATCGGCGAGAAGTTCCACGGCTGGACCGACCACGACGGCGACGCACTGGACGTCGTCGACCGCGACAACCTGCTGGCCAACGTCGCCACCTACTGGTTCACCGGCACCATCACCTCGTCGACCCGCTTCTACTTCGAGTTCGGGCAGGACCTGGCGGCCGGGAAGCTCCCGCCGCCCAACCCTGATGTGCCGTTCGGCGTCTCGGCCTTCCCCATGGAGCTCATGGTGGGTCGGCGCCGCTGGGTGGAGGCCGACCGCAACGTCACCTTCTGGCGCGAGCACGATCGCGGCGGCCACTTCGCCGCGATGGAGCGGCCCGTCGAACTGGTCACCGATCTCCGCGAATTCTTCCGAGGGCTCTAATGGGCACTGAAGCCCTGAGAATCACCACCGCCGACGGGATCTCGGTCGCGGTGGATTCATCGGGCGATGCCGGGGCCACGGGCTGGCCGCCCATCGTTGCCACCCACGGCTGGGCCAACGACCGCTCGGTCTGGGCGCCCCTCGTTGGGGAACTCGTCGGAGAACCGACCGGTGGGTATCAGGTCGTGACCTGGGACCTCAGGGGCCACGGCGACAGCGATGCTCCACCGCCGGGCGCCTATTCGCGGACCCATGTGCTGGCCGACCTTGCCGCCGTGCGCGATCACGCGGTCGGCTCTGGCGGCGGCCCGGCCATCCTCATGGGCCACAGCCTCGGCGGCTTCCTGTGTCTGGCGCACGCCGTGGACCATCCCGACGAGGTGGCCGGACTGGTGCTGGTGGCCACCGGGCCGGGCTTCCGTAAGGCTGAGGCCCGCGAGCAGTGGAACGAGTCGGTTCGCGAGTCAGCCGTCAAGATCGGGGTGCCTCCGGGGTCCGAGGAGATCTCCATGCACCACGACTCGTACGTCATCGACCACCTGGCCGAGATCCAGGTGCCTGTGCTGGTCCTGCTGGGCGAGCGCGATAAGCGCTTCGCCGCGTCGGCCAGCCTCTTCGAGCGGGATCTCGACGTGCGCGAGTCGGTAGTCGTTCCGGACCAGGGACACATGGTCCACGTGAAGGCGCCTTCCGAGTGCGCGTCGGCCGTCCGTCGCTTCATCGCCGGTCTGGCCTGAGCGGCTACCCGACCCGGAGCCAGCCCGTAGGCGCGAAGATCGTTCCATGGTGGCCACCGACCGTCGGATTGACCTGCCCGGGGGCAGCTTCCTCATGGGCAACGAGGAGGACGCCTACCCAGCCGACGGTGAGGGCCCGGTCCGCTCCGTCCACCTCTCCCCGTTCGCCATCTCGTCCACCTCGGTGACCACCGCCGAGTTCGCGACCTTCGTGGACGTCACCGGCCACCGAACCATCGCCGAACTGGAGGGATGGTCATTCGTGTTCGCCGGCCACCTTCCCGACGACTTCGACGAGACCCGAGGCGTGGTGGGCGCCGAATGGTGGCGTCAGGTGTTCGGTGCCGACTGGCGCCATCCCGAGGGCCCGCAGAGCGATCTTTCTGACCGGGGTGACCATCCGGTGGTTCACATGTCGTGGTTCGATGCCGTGGCCTACGCCGAATGGGTCGGCGGACGGCTCCCAACCGAGGCCGAGTGGGAGTACGCGGCCCGGGGCGGACTGGAGCACAAGCGCCTCCCGTGGGGGGACGAAAACCAGCCCGGCGGCGCCGACGACCACCGGTTCAATATCTTCACCGGCACGTTCTGGAGCCACGACGATGGCGCTGACGGCTGGGCCGGCACCTGCCCGGTGGATGCCTTCGAACCCAACGGCTACGGCCTCTACAACTGCTCGGGCAATGTGTGGGAGTGGACCGCCGACTGGTTCACGGCCAGTCACCGTCCCGACGGATCCGACGGGACGCTGGTCGACCCGAACGGACCGCCAATGGGAGTAAACCGTGTCCTCAAGGGTGGCTCGTTCCTCTGCCACGACAGCTACTGCCACCGGTACCGACTGGCCGCCCGGACGTCCAGCACCCCGGACAGCACTACCGGCCATCAGGGCTTCCGGATCGCCACCTGATCCGACCCGTAGCCTTGACGAGATGGGCCTACGATCCGAGGTGAACGAGCACGTTGAGCCGGCCGCCTCCGGCGAGTTCGCCGTACCCCGGATCGGTCCACTGGAGGTCTGGCCTCCCGTCGTACTGGCCCCCATGGCCGGCGTCACCAACGCACCGTTCCGATCGCTGTGTCGCGAGTTCGGCGCCGGGCTCTACGTGAGCGAGATGATCACCGCCCGAGGCCTGGTCGACGGGCATCTCAAGACGTCGCGACTGGCCCACTTCGATCCCGACGAGACGCCCCGCAGTATCCAGCTCTACGGCACCGAACCCGAGAGCATCGGCCGGGCGACCGAGATGCTGGCCGGCGAGGGCCGGGTTGACCACATCGACATGAACTTCGGCTGCCCCATGCCCAAGGTGACCCGCAAGGGTGGCGGCGCGGCCATCCCGTTGAAACCCCGATTGTTCGAGTCCATCGTGCGGGCCGCCGTGGAGCAGGCCGGACCGGTTCCGGTGACGGTGAAGTTCCGCAAGGGAACCGACGACGGTCACCTGACCTTTCTCGAGGCGGGCCGCATCGCCGAGTCGGTAGGCGCCGCCGCGGTGTCTCTCCACGCCCGCACCGCCGAGCAGCTCTATTCCGGTGAGGCCGACTGGACCGCAGTGGCGGCACTCAAGGCCGCGGTGACCTCCATTCCGGTGTTCGGAAACGGTGACGTGTGGGAGCCGTGGGATGCCCTTCGACTCATGCGCTCCACCGGATGTGATGGCGTGGTGGTGGGTCGGGGTTGCCTCGGCCGACCGTGGCTGTTTGGCGACCTGGCCGCTGTTTTCGGCCCCACCCCAGACGCTGGGGGAGCCGAACCCGGCGAACCGCCCGTGCTGGCCGACGTAGCCCGGGCCATGGTCCGCCATGCCCGCCTGCTGGTGGAATGGGCTGGCCCACACGGCATCAAGGACTTCCGCAAGCACACCTCTTGGTACCTCAAGGGCTACGCCACCGGCCCGGCGATACGCCATGCTTTCCAGTCGATCACCGACATCGACCATCTCGACGGGCTACTGGTCGACCTACTCGACGAGGTCGACCCGGACATGGCCCTGGATCCGGCCTCACTGCGCGTGCCCCGGAGTCACCGCAACGGTCCAAGGCCTGTGGCGCTGCCCGATGGCTGGCTGGACGATCCCGAGGACGCCACCCCTCCGTCGGCCGAGGCCGAGCTGCTGGTCTCCGGCGGCTGAGCCGCCCGACAGGCCCCATGCCCACTCGCCACCTGATTCTCGCCTCGGCGTCGCCCCGCCGCCTCGACCTGTTGCGGGCCACCGGGCTTGATCCCGAGGTCCGGATCCCCGACATCGACGAGTCGCCGCTGCCCGGTGAAGATCCGACCGCCATGGTGGAGCGACTGGCGTGTGCCAAGCGCGACGCGGTGCTCGCCTCGATCACCGACGGTGTTAACCGGCGCGTGGTGGCCGCTGACACGGTGGTCGTGCTTGACGGCGTGGTACTGGGCAAACCCGGCACTCCCGGAACTGCAACGGCCATGCTCAGCCGCCTGTCCGGGCGGACCCACCACGTGGTGACCGGTGTGGCAGTCAGCGGGCCGGCCGACACCGCATCGACCACCGTGTCGACCGAGGTCACGTGGCGTGCACTGTCATCTGCGGAGATCGCCACCTACGTGGCCACCGGCGAGCCGTTGGACAAGGCCGGCGGCTACGGCATCCAGGGTGGCGGCGCCAACTTCGTCACCTCGCTGATAGGCAGCCGGGACAACGTCATAGGCCTGCCGGTGACCACCGCACTGGATCTACTGGCCCGGGTCAGTTGATCGGCGGCTCGAACCGACCATCCACTAGGAACGGTCGGACCCCGACCACCACGACCACCAGCCCGGCGACAGCCGCCGTCCCCAGGATCAGGAAGAGCAAGGCCGCCTGGATGAGCACGGCATCCATGGGGTCGACCCCGGCCAGGATCAGGCCGGTCAGGGCACCGGGCAGGAACACCATCCCGACGCTGCGGGTCGTCTCCAACTGGGGCCGTAACGAGAGGCCCAGGGCATCAGACGCCACGTCACGCACCGCCCGGGTCGGTCGGAAGCCCAACGCCAGTAGGGCCTCCACCTCACCCGCCCGCTCCCGGAGACCGTCGACCAGCCGGGTGGCGGCCACCACCACGACCCTCAACGAGTTCCCGACCACCATCCCCGACACCGGGACGAGCACTCGAGCCTCCAGGGGCAGCACCCCCAGTCCAAACACCACGCTCAACGAGATCCCCAGACCGCTCAGCCCGCCCAGGCCGGTCATCCAGCCGAGGCCGGGCAGACGTGGCTCCCGTCGGCGGGCGGCGTCGCCGGCCATCGGGACCATCACGGCCACCCAGGCCCACGCCCAGGCCATCGATGCATCGCCGTCCAGGAGCAGGGTGAGCGCCCAGCCGGCCGCCACCAACTGGGCGATGGCCCGCACGGTGGCCACCACAAGGTCGCGTTCAAGGCCGAGTCCCCGGCTGAGGGAGATCCCGACCACCACCAGCAACGGCACCAGCGAGGCGATCAACCCCCACCACGGCCCCCACCGGCCGAGTTCAACTGCCGCTTCCTCGGTTGCGACCACGAGAGCATCCACGGTCAGGCTCATGGCCGCACGGTAGCCAGCGGCTGACGGGTGGCCGGGACTAGCCGGGTCTCCGCCTTTGGCAGTGATCTACAACAGCCGTACCCTGTTAGGCATGCTGAACAAGCGAGTGGTCGTGCCTCGGGCCACGGCCGAGAACCTCTCAATCGAGGGCCTCTCGGTGGCTTACGACGGGCCCCCCGTGCTCCACGACGTGTCCCTCGACGTGGCGGCCGGCGAGATGGTCGCCCTGTTGGGGCCTAGCGGTTGCGGGAAGACCACCCTGCTGCGAACCATCGCCGGACTCGAACGCCAGATGGCCGGCACCGTCCGACTCGGCGAACGTACCCTCGGCGACAGCTACTCCTTCATCCCACCGGAGAAGCGTCGGATCGGCATGGTGTTTCAGGACGGCGCACTGTTTCCCCACCTCGATGTCGGACAGAACGTGGCCTACGGCCTTCCCCGGTCAGAGCGTCGGTCCGGGCGGGTTACCGAGACGCTCGACCTGGTCGGACTCGGTGGCCTGGAAGATCGCCGACCGGGCTCGTTGTCCGGCGGACAGCAGCAGCGGGTCGCCCTAGCTCGAGCGCTGGCTCCCCATCCCGGCGTCCTCTTGCTGGACGAACCGTTCTCCAGCCTCGACACCTCGCTGCGCGTCCAGGTCCGATCCGAGATCCATCACCTGCTCCTCGAGCTCGGAGTGACGACGGTGTTTGTCACCCATGACCAGGAGGAGGCCTTCGTTCTCGGCGATCGGGTGGCCGTGCTAAACGAGGGACGGATCGCCCAAGTGGGAAGCCCCGATGACCTCTACCGGCGTCCCGTCGACCAGTGGGTGGCCACGTTCGTGGGTGACGCCAACCTCCTGCCGGTCGCCGATGCATCGGGCACCTGTGACACCGCTGTGGGGCCCGTGGCCGTGGCCAGCGACACGGACGGGATGGTGGGCCGGGTGATCGGTGGCCCGGCCGATCTCCTCGTGCGACCCGAGGACCTCCGGCTAGACGAGGGCTCGACGGGAACGGTGGAACTGGTCGAGTACTACGGACACGACGCCATGGTCCGGGTCCTACTCGGCGACGGCTCCACGGTGCACGCCCGGACCGGGGCCGACGTCCGCTGGCAGCGGGGCGACCGGGTGGGTGTGACATATGTCGGCCCAGGGGCCGTACCCCTCGGGGTATGAACTCAGAGGATTGATTGGTAGGTTCCCTTTACTTATTGTTAGGGAACCTTTACGAACCCCTCTGATTGAAACGGTGAGCTTCTCAAAATGAACACCCGATCCATCTCCTCACGACTGGTCCGCTCAGCGGCGGCCGTCCTGATCCTCGTCGTCCTCACGGCTTCTGCCACGGCCTGTGGCGGTGACCCCGACTCGCTGACCGTCTACTCCGGCCGCAGCGAGAAGCTCATCGGTCCGATCTTCGAGGCCTTCACCGCCGAGACCGGCATCGCACTCGACGTGCGTTACGGCTCGTCCAACGACCTCGCTCTGCTACTGGCCGAGGAGGGAGACAAGAGCCCCGCCGATGTGTTCCTCTCCCGGAGCCCCGGTCCCGCCGGCTACCTCGACGACCTCGGCATGCTTTCCGAGCTGGATAACGACGTGCTCGACCGGGTAGCGACCGGTGACCGTTCCCCTGACGGCACCTGGGTCGGCTTCGCTGGCCGAGGACGGGTGCTCGTCTACAACATCGACGAGGTGGCCACTGGCGACCTTCCCGATTCGGTGTTCGACCTGACCGGTCCCGAGTACGCCGGCCGGGTAGCCGTGCCGGGCAGCAACTCCTCGTTTCAGGACTGGTTCACCCTGTTCCGTCTGCGCAACGGCGACGACGTGGCCATCGAATGGTTGGACGCCATGGTGACCAACGACAGCCGCTTCTACCCGAAGAACGGCGCCATCGTCGAGGCCGTGGGCCGCAACGAGATCCAGTTCGGCCTTGTCAACCACTACTACAACTTCCAGAAGGTGGTCGCCAATGGTGACGCCCAGAGGTCGGCCAACCACGGCTTCGCCGCCGGCGACGATGGAGGCCTCATGATCATCGCCACGGCGACCGTCATCGACTCCAGCGAGGAGAAGGACACCGCCAACCGGCTCCTGACCCACATCCTGAGCGACGCCCAGCAGGCCTACCTCACCAACAAGGTCTACGAGTACCCGTTGGCCCTCGGCGTGATGCCTGCCGACGTGCTGCCGCCGGTGCCGGCCGACCGGGTGGGTGCCGTCGAAATCGACGACGTGGCCGCCGAGTTCACCCGCACCATTGAGATCATCGAAGCCAGCGGGATTCTCGACCAGTGATCGTGCGCCCGTGTTGAACGGGCCCACCGGGGTCGACCGCGTCCATGCGGGTCACGGTCGACCCCAGCTTCTCCTCCCGGTGGTAGCCGTCCTCGTGGCGGCCGCCTTCGCACTCCCCGGCGGCTACGTGGCCTGGCGGGTCATCGGTGGCACCGAATCTCCCCTGGCCCTCCTGACCAGCCCCCGGACGCTCTCCCCGCTCTGGCGTACCGTGCAACTGGCCGTCCTCGTCTCGGCGTCCGCCGCGGTCCTGGGTACCGCCCTGGCCTGGGTAACCACCCGTACCGACCTGATCGGACGACGGTTCTGGCGGGTCGTCGTCCCCCTCCCCCTCGTCTACCCGAGCTTCGTCGGCGCCGCGGCCTTCATCTCCGGACTCTCCCCGGGCGGGATCGTCCACGACCTGGCCGCCGACCTGGGCTTCGACCTCACCATGCGCCTCCACGGCCTGACCGGTGCGTGGTTGGTTCTCACCCTTTTCACCTATCCCTACGTGTACCTCCCGGTAGCGGCCCGCCTTGCCTCGCTCCCCACGGCCTTCGAGGAGAACGCCCGCCTGCTCGGCGACCGCCCGGCCCGAGTATTCAGCCGGGTGGTCCTTCCCCAGATCGGTTCATCGGTGGCCGCCGGATCGTTGCTGGTGTTCCTGTACACGGTGAGCGACTTCGGGGCCGTCCACCTCATGCGGTTCGAGACCCTCACCCAGACCATCTTCCGGACCCGCCTGTTCGATCGGGATCGGTCTTTCGCCCTAGCACTCCTGTTGCTCGTCCTAGCCCTTGTGGTGGTCGCAGCCGAACGGACCATCACCCGGGCCGGTGCCCGGCGCGGCGCGTTGTTGACCAGCGACGCCACGGTCGGAGACCGTCGGGCACTGACCGTTCCCCTCGGTCGGTGGGCCGCCCCGGCAACCGGTCTGGTGGCCGGCGTGGTCGGCCTGGCGTTGGTCTCGCCGGCCATCTCACTGGCCGACTGGGGGCTGTTCGGCTGGATGCGATCCCGCCGCGGCGGCGCCCCTCTCCGCCTGGACTGGGACGATGTGCTGGCCCCCACGTGGAACACGGTGTGGATCGGGGTCACCACCGCGGTGATCGCCGTGGCCGTGGTGCTGCCCGTGGCCTACCTCACCACCCGCCACCGGTCCCGCCTCGGGGGCGCCGTCAACGCGGTGGTGGTTGCCGGCTTCGCTATCCCGGGGCTGGTCGTCGCCCTCTCACTGGTCTTCTGGACGATGCACGCCTCGCCGTTCGACTTCCTTATCGGTTCCATGCCCGTACTGGTCTTTGCCTACGTGGTGCACTTCGGCGCCCAGGCCGTCCGGACCGCCCAGGTGGCCGTCGACGCGGTGCCGGCGCGTATGGAGGATGCGGCCCGTCTGCTCGGCGCTGGACGCCTGCGACGTCTGGCCACCGTGGAACTTCCACTCATGCTGCCCGGGCTGGCTGCCGGGGCCGGGTTGGTCATGCTCTCGACCATGAAGGAACTCCCAGCCACCCTGCTGGCCTCGCCCATCGGGTTCCGGACGCTCGCCACCCAGGTCTGGGGCACCTACGAGGCGCTCTTCCTGCCCGAGATGGCCATCCTGGCCCTCATCCTGCTGGCCATCAGCGCCCTCATGACCTGGCTGCTAGTGGTTCGCCGCAGCGACCACCTGCGCTGAACCGATCGGCTTCCAGCGGCCAGCTCTCAGAGAGTGGTGACCAGGATCCGGTCGGCGGCGAACGGTTGTACATCGACCCGGCTGCCACCGATCTCGACGGTCATGCCGCCGCCATCGGATGCCGTGACCGAGCCCTCTTCGCCGGGTATCAGGCAGGCGTCCTCCAGGAACTGCAGCAGCCCCTCGGTGAATTCGAGTTCCTCGGGGATCCGGCTGACTGTGAACGTTTCACCCACACCCACATCAGACAGGTTCTGCGTGTCGGGCTCGCGATATGAGCTACCGGGGATCGGGTTGCCATGGGGGCAGGTGGTGGGCTCACCCAGCAGTCGGTTCAGGGCGGTCTCGACGGCCGGCGAGATGACGTGCTCCCACTTGCCGGCCTCGTGGTGGGCCTCGGTCCATGTCAGCTCGAGGACATCGGTAAGGAACCGCTCGGCCAGGCGGTGACGACGCACCACCGAGGTGGCCAGCTCGCGACCGTCGTCGGTCAGGGCGATCCCCGCATCCTCGGTGGCGACCAGTCCGGCCTTCTCCAGGCGCTTGATCATTTCGGAGACCGCGGGGCGGCTCACGTCGAGACGCTCGGCGATCCGGGCCTGGATGACCTCTAGGTCGTCCTCGTCGAGTTCGAAGATCGTCTCGCAGTACTCCTCGAAGGCCGGGTGGTATTCCGGTGTCTCATACAGCACGGCTTCGATTGTAGGCGCCCTCACCGACCGGTTGTCCGGGTCGGTTGTCCGGTCCAGTCCCCCGGAAAGGTGGCGGGTCCGGTTCTCCCCGGGCGGGCCGGCCCGGCGATGATGGCGCGGTGCCACTGGACCCCCGTACCCCGGTCATCGTCGGCGTTGCCCAGGTCACCGACCGAGTCGACGATCCGTCAACGGCCCGAACAGCGTTGGAACTCATGATCGATGCCGGCCGTTCAGCCGCCATCGACGCCGGCGCCGCCGGAAGCGAAGCCTCAGTGGACGTCGTCGCGGTGGTTGGCGGCATCTGGAGTTACCGAGATCCGGGACGACAGGTGGCCGGTGCCCTCGGTGCATCAGCGGCCACCACACTGCTCACCGGACTGTCGGGCACGTCTCCTCAACGCCTACTGGCGCACCTTTCGGCACGCATCGCCGACGGTGAACTCGACGCCGCGCTCATGGTGGGCGGCGAGGTGTTCCGGTCCCGACGCCGGGCCCGTCAGCTGGACGTGGTCGTCCGCCGAGACGTCGACGAATCACTGGCGCCGGCCGAACGATTCGAAGGCGTCCTCGACATGTCCACCCCTCACGAGGAATCCCGTGGCCTGGTCGAGCCCGGCGTCTTCTATCCGGTGGCCGAGTCGGCCATTCGCCATGCCCGGGACGAGACCGTCGACCAGCACCGTCGGCGGGTCGGCGCCCTGTGGGCCCGTTTCAACGAGGTGGCGTGCACCAACCCCCATGCAGCCAGTCGCACCCCCATGGACGCCAAGGCCATCACCACCCCGACGGGCGATAACCGCATGGTCGCCGCCCCGTACACCCGGGCCATGATGGCTAACAACAACGTCGACCAGGCCAGTGCCGTGCTGGTGACCTCGGTAGCCCGTGCCGAGACCCTCGGGGTTAACCGCGACCGGTGGGTCTTTCCCCATGTGGCCACCCGGGCCGACGACCCGGGGTCGCCGAGCGCCCGGATGCACCTCCATCGCTCGCCGGGTATCCGGATCAGCGGTGCCAGCGCCCTGTCAGCGGCGGGCCTGCACCTCGACAACGTCGACCACCTCGATCTGTACGCCTGCTTTCCCTCTTCGGTTCAGGTGTGCGCCACCGAACTGGGCCTCGATGCGGACGGTGAGACCCGACCGTTGACCACCAACGGCGGCCTGACGTTCGCCGGCGGTCCACACTCCAACTCGGTCGGCCAGTCGCTGGCCACCCTCGTGGGCCGACTCCGCGAAACGCCGGGCACTGGCCTGCTGTACGCCAACGGTGGGTACCTCGGCAAGCACGCCTTCGGGATCTACGGCACCGAGCCGCCGGCCACCCCGTTCCGCTCGATCGACGGCGCAGCCGAGGTGGCCGACGAGCCCACCCGGACCCCCGCCCCCGACTTCACCGGGACAGCCATCGTGAACGGCTACACCGTCCGCCACGACCGCTACGGTCAACCAACCGAGGCTCTGGTTGCTGCCCTTACCCCTGGCCGCGACAGCAAGGGCGACAGGGACAGTTCCCGGGTGTGGGGCGGTACAACCGACCGTGCCACGCTCGACACCCTGCTGGACGGAGACCTCGTCGGCCAGCCGTGCGATCTTGACCCCACCGGCCTGATCTCGCTCTGACCTAACCAGAGAGAGCCCAGCCCGAGGGGAACCAGCCCGAGAGAACCCATTCCGAGAATCAGGAGATCCCATGCAGACCCCGATCACCGAGATGTTCGATATCGAGTTCCCCATCGTGGCCTTCACCCACTGCCGTGACGTGGTGGTCGCCGTCTCCAAGGCCGGGGGTCTGGGCGTGTTGGGCGCGGTGGCCCACAGCGACGCCCAGCTGGAGACCGACCTGGCCTGGATCGAGGACGAGTTGGGCGACCGCCCCTACGGCATCGACCTGATCGTTCCGGCCCGCTACGCCGGATCCGACGAGGGTGGACTCTCGGTGGCCGACCTCGTGTCGACCATCCCCGGTGCCCACCGCGACTTCCTCGACGAGATGCTAAAGCGGTACGGCGTACCTGAGAACCCCGATTCCGCCGGATGGGCCGAACGCCCCGGTGACGCCCCGTTCTCGGCCAACCGAGCCGACCGGCAGTTGGACATCGCCCTGGCCCACCACCCCGTCTTGGTGGCCAACGCCCTCGGCCCGCCACCCCGGGACATGGTCGAGCGCTGCCACGAGGCCGGCGTCAAGGTGGGTGCACTTGCCGGCACGAAGGTCCACGCCGAACGCCACGTGGCCGCCGGCGCCGACATCATCATCGCCCAGGGCACCGAAGGTGGAGGCCACACCGGCCATATCGGCTCCATGGTGCTGCTGCCCGAGGTGGTCGACGCGGTGGCCCCGGTGCCGGTGCTCGGCGCGGGAGGGATCGGGCGGGGTCGTCAGATGGCTGCCGCCGTGGCGCTCGGCGCGGCGGGCGTGTGGTGCGGCTCGGTGTGGCTGACCACCGAGGAGGCCGAAACCCATCCGGTGGTCAAGGACAAGATGCTGGCCGCCGGTTCAGGCGACACGCTTCGCTCACGGTCCATAACCGGCAAGCCGGCCCGCATGTTGCGCACCGCGTGGACCGAGGAGTGGGACCGCGACGACACGCCCGCCCCGTTGGGCATGCCGCTCCAGCCGATGCTTACCGGCGCGGCCATCGACCGCATCAACCGGGCCGCCCACCACGAGGGATCGGGCGCCGAGGACCTGGCCACCTACTTCGTGGGCCAGGTGGTGGGCACCATGAACCGCAGCCGGGGTGCCGGCCAGGTGGTGATGGACATGGTCGAGGAGTTCATCGACGCCGCTCAGGCCGTGGCCGCCCAACTCGAGGTCTGAAGCGGGCTCAGCTCCCGACGGGGATCCGATCCAGGTCGTCGGGCAACAGAATTTCACCGCCGAAGTGCTCGGCGGCCATGTCCATCCACTCGGCAAGGCCGTTCAGCGCAACCGGTTCCACGGCCTACCTCCGGCATCTCTCGGCTCGACCCCGGTAACCCGGGTCAGTTGATGTTGATGAGCTGGCCACCGTCTACCAGCACGGCGTGACCGGTCATCCACGCGGCGGCATCCGACGCCAGGAAGAGCGCCGTGTTGGCGATGTCCTCCGGCTCACCGAGCCGCTTCATGGGCAGGGCTTCGGCAATGGCGTCGCCCCGGCCGTCCTCCCACAACGCCTTGGCGAAGTCAGTCCGGATGAGACCCGGGCAAACCGCGTTGACCCGCACGCCCGGACCCATCTCGGCGGCCAGCTGTTCGGTCAGGTGGATAAGCGCTCGCTTGGTCAGGTCGTAGACGCCGAGGATGGCGTTGGTGCCAAAGGCTCCGACCGACGAGATGTTGACCACCGAGCCGCCGTGCTCCTTCATCCACCGGTTCCAACACGCCTGGGTCCACACCAGCGGGGTGGTCAGGTTGGTGGCGAACGTCTTGTCCCAGCGCGGCACGTCGATGTCGATGACGTGACCGGCATAGGGGTTGGTAGCCGCATTGTTGACCAGCACGTCAATGGCCCCGAAGGCCTCAAGTGTGGCGTCCAGCACACGGTCCATGTCCTCGGTCTTGCCTACGTGGCCGGCCACGTAGGCCAGGTCACCGCCCGTCGAGGCCCGAAGCTCCTCGACGGTGGCCGCACACGACTCCTCGTTGCGGCTGGTGATCATCACCTTCGCCCCCGCCGATGCCATGGCCGCGGCGATGCCCCGACCGATTCCCCGTGAGCCGCCGGTGATGATGGCGACCTTGCCGTCCAGTCTGATGTCCATGGGCGGCGACCCTAGGGGGACGCCCTCCGCCCACCCGAAGCGGGAGCGGAGAGGCTCGCGTCACCTCACCGGCTCAGCCGACCCGGCGGTCGTGACCCTCCCAGTAGGGCTCGCGGAGGATGCGCTTGAGGATCTTGCCCGACGGGTTGCGGGGGATCTCCTCGATGAACTCAACCGTCTTCGGGCACTTGAAGCCGGCCAGGTGCTGGCGGGCGTGGAGCAGGATGTCATCAGCGGTCACCCCAGAATCGGGCACCGCGATGACCAGGGCTTTGCCGGCTTCGCCCCACCGTTCGTCAGGTACGCCAATGACCGCCACATCGGCGATCCCGTCATGGGACATGAGGGCGTTTTCCACCTCGGCCGGGTACACGTTCTCGCCACCGGAGACGATCATGTCCTTCACACGGTCGTGGATGTAGAGGTAGCCATCCTCTAGGTAGGCGGCGTCACCAGACCGCAGCCAGCCGTCACCGGGCAGGGCCTTGGCCGTCTCCTCGGGAAGGTTCCAGTAGCCCAACATGTTCCCGTCGTGGCGCATCCAGACTTCGCCCACCTCCCCGTCGGGCACCTCCTCGCCGGTCTCCGGGTCGACGATCTTCATCTCCATGCCACGGATGGGCTTGCCGGCCGACCGCAGCAGCTTGGGATCGGCGTCGCCCCCGTGGTCCTCGGGCGGCAGGGTGGTCCCGGCACCGGTCGTCTCGGTCATGGCGTACACCTGGAAGAACTCGCAGCCGAACTGCGCCATGGACTTGACCAGGACGTCCTCGGTTATCGGCGAGGCCCCGTAGGCAATGCGCTCCATTGACGAGAGGTCGATCGAGTCGGTGGGCACCATCAGGAAGAACTGCAGCATGGCCGGCACGAAGATGGCATGGGAAATGCCCTCGGTCTCGATCCCCCGCAGCACCCCTGCCGGGTCGAAGTCACGCACGGTGAACGTGGTGGCCCCGTTGACCATCCCGAACAGCGCCCAGCCGCCCCCACCGATATGGAAGAACGGCAGCACGGCCATGTTCCGGGACTCCTCGTCCATGTCCCAGTCCACGGTGGCGAACAGGGCCTGGAAGTTGGCGTTGGTGCTCTGCACGCCCTTGGGATGACCAGTGGTGCCGGAGCTGTAGAGCTGGGAGCAGACATCGCCGTCGGTCGACGGGGTCTTCTCACACTCGGGGCCGTGGGCGTCGCTCCAGGCGGCGTACGACGCGTCGTCGCCACCATCGCCGATCACCACGATGGTCGTGACATGGGCCAGATCGCCACGGAAGGCGGCCAGGTGGTCGGCGAACTCCTCGTGGATGATCAGCACCGTGGCCTGCGAGTCATTGACGATGTACGCCATCTCCGGTGGGGCGAGGCGCCAGTTGACGGCGACGGTCACTGCGTTCCGATAGGCACAGCCGTACAGGACCTCGAAGTACTCGACCGAGTTCTTGTCGATGAACGCCACGCGGTCCTGGCTGCCCACGCCCTCGGCGGCCAGGGCGTTGGCCACCTTGCCGGCCCGGGCCTGCATCTCGTTCCACGAGGTCCGGTCGTCTCCGAGGACGAACATGTCCTGGTCGCCACGGGCCGCGGCCCCCAGATCGATGATGTCGGCGAAATTCTTAACCAGTGAGGAGTCCATGGTCGGCGAACCTACACCGGCTCACCCGCCCCCAGAAAGGCGTGTAGAAGAGTTGGCGGCAGCGAAACCGGCCGATTGCGGGCCGGCCGCTGGACCGCAACTACCGTCCGTCCATGGTTGCCAACCTGACACTCGACATGATGGCGTCGCCCCTGCCGCTACGACAGGTCGGCGATCTGGCCCGGCGGGCCGAGTCGGCGGGCTTCGGCACCATGTGGTTCACCGAGGGAGCGCGGACCGCCTCGCTGTCGTGCGCCGCGTCCGCGTTGGCCACCGAACGGCTCGGCCTGGGTACGGCTATTGCCGTGGCCTTCCCCCGTAGCCCGATGGTCACGGCCCAGATGGCCTGGGAACTGGCCGAGGCCACCGGTGGCCGCTACGTGGTCGGCCTGGGTACCCAGGTCAAGGCCCACGTGGAGCGCCGCTACTCCAGTACCTACGCGCCACCCGGGCCCCGCCTCCGCGAATACGTCCGGGCTGTGAAGGCCATCTTCCGGGCCTTCCGGGGTGAGGAGAAGTTGGCCTTCGAGGGCGACTACTACTCGTTCAACCTCTTACCCCGGATGTGGTCACCGGGCCCCATCGACGTCGCCGATCCGCCCGTCTACATCTCGGCCGTGCTGCCGTGGATGAGCCGGATGGCCGGTGCGGAATGCGATGGAATCCACATCCACCCCATGCACTCCCCGGGCTGGCTCACCGACGTGCAGCTCCCCGAGGTGGCCGCTGGTGCGGCGTCGGCCGGACGGTCGATGGACGACGTGACGGTGGTGTGCCCGGTGATCATCGCCGTCGGCGACACCGACGAGGAGATCGCCGCAGCTCGAGACGCCAACCGGGCCACCATCGCCTTCTACGGATCGACACCCAACTACGCGCCGGTGCTCGAACACCACGGGTTCGACGGACTGCAGGGCGAGTTGAACGCCTGCCAGCGATCGGGCGACATGGCCACCATGGTCGACCTGGTCGCCGACGACGTGCTGGACCACTACACGGTGTCAGCCACGTGGTCCGACCTCGGTGGGGTGCTGGCCGACCGCTACCGGGGCATGGCCCCTCACACCAGAGTCATGACCTACACGGCGCTTGACCACTGGCGCCGCGACCCCGACCTGTTGGACCGCTGGTCCGACGTGGCTCGCCACCTCGCCGACGCCGACTGACCGGCCCTGGCTCAGAAGAGCCCGTCTAGAAGAGCTTGGATTCCTCGGCGTTGTCGAAGCGCTGGACCGACATGCCGGTCACGCCGACGGTCTTGAGCGCCTTCTGGAAGTCACCCATGTGGGGGGCCGTCATGTGCGCCCCGAGCGCCTCGTCGGACGCCCACTTCTCGAAGATCCGGATCTTGCCGGCCTCGGCCGGGTCGGCACTCAGCACGTAGTCGATGCAGCCCTCCTCGGCGTGGGTGGCCTGCATCAAGGGAACGATCGCCTCCAACATGAGGTTGACCCGCTCAGGGTCGATCGAGATGGAACCGGCGATGATGATCATGGACTGGGGCCTCCGAGGGTCTCTTGGAACGGGGCGGAGCGTACTCTCGGCCTCCATGCTGGACGGAAGCGGAGATCCTGTGACTGAGGTCCCGTTTACTCGCGGCCCAGCCACTGACGGAGCGGTTACCGGCGCCGATGGCGTGGCCCGCTGCCCATGGCCCGGCGACCACGACGACTACCGCACCTACCACGATGACGAGTGGGGCCGACCAGTGGTCGACGACGTCCGCCTGTTCGAGAAGGTTTGCCTGGAAGGATTTCAGGCCGGTCTGTCGTGGCTGACCATCCTCCGAAAGCGGGACAACTTTCGGACCGCCTTCGCCGGCTTCGACCCGGCGGTCGTGGCCCACTTCACCGATGCCGACGTGGCGCGATGTCTGGGCGACACGGGCATCGTCCGCCACCGGGGAAAGATCGAGTCGACCATCAACAACGCTGCCCACGCCCTGGAGGCCATCGACCAGTTCGGTTCGCTGGCCGCCTACCTGTGGAGCTTCGAACCCGACAGTCCGGTCCGGGCCACCCACGACGACATTCCGGCCGCCACCGCTGAGTCCGCGGCACTCAGCCGCGACCTCAAGCACCGCGGCTGGTCCTTCGTGGGCCCGACCACCATCTACGCCCTCATGCAGGCCATGGGCATGGTCAACGACCACCTCCCCGGCTGCGAACTGCACACCGTGGTGGCCGCCGAACGGGCGACCCTCGTCCGACCGGTCCCCCACCTCGACCCGACGGCAACACCGTGATCCGCCTGTCGGTGCTGGATCAGTCACCGGTGCCCGAGGGCTCGACCGCTGGTGATGCCCTGCGAAACACGCTCGACTTGGCCTGTCGTACCGACGCCATGGGTTACCACCGGTACTGGGTGGCCGAGCACCACGGCATGACCGGGCTGGCCGGCTCCAGCCCCGAGGTTCTCATCGGCTCGATCGCCGGGGCAACCGACCGGATCCGGGTCGGCTCCGGTGGCGTGATGCTCACCCACTACGCCCCGTTGAAGGTCGCCGAGTCGTTCTGCGTGCTGGCTTCGCTCCACCCGGATCGCATCGACCTGGGCATCGGTCGGGCGCCCGGCTCAGACCATCTCACCGCCGCTGCCCTGGCCCGCGGCGGTGCACGCACACCGCTGGAGAACTACCCGAACCAGGTCCAGGAACTGGTCCACCTGGTCGACGACACGCTGCCCTCCCATAGTCCGATCCAGGGGGTGCGGGCGACACCCCGACCAGACGAGCCGCCGGAGATCTGGTTGCTGGCATCGAGCGCTGACTCGGCGTCCTTCGCCGCCCACTTCGGCCTGCCGCTGGGCTGGGCCGACTTCATCGCCCAGGTGGACGGCGCTCCGATCATCGACGCCTACCGCCGCCAGTTCCGCCCGTCGGCCCGCTGTGCCGAACCTCGGGTGCTGTTGTGCGCCAGCGCGGTGTGCGCCGACACCGACGAGGAAGCTGAGGCCATCGTGGCCACCGTCCGAGCCTGGCGGGCCTCCGGCCTCCGGGGACCCGTGCCCGCCGCCCGTGCCGCCTCGAACTCCGACGGAGCGACACTGCCGGTCGCACCGGCACCGCTGGCAGTCCAGCCGGGCCGCCGGTCGATCGCCACCGGCACACCGGATCGGGTATCGACCCGACTCACCGAGATGGCCGAGGCCAGCGGCGCCGAGGAAGTCATGGTGGTCACCATCTGCCACGACCACGAAGCCCGGGTCCGGTCCTACGAGTTGCTGGCCCACCAGTTCGGCCTAATCCCCCCAGCGACGCCCGAACAATGACCGACGCCGCTGCTCGGGCCGTCACGCTGGCTGAACGCATCCCGGTGGGGACCGACCCCGACCTACTCCTCGACCTGTTCGTGGACTGGGCCGCCGAGCGGAACCTGGAGCTCTACGAGGCCCAGGAAGAAGCCATCCTCGAACTGCTGTCGGGCACTCACGTGATCCTGGCCACCCCCACCGGCTCGGGGAAGTCTCTAGTGGCCACCGCGGCCCACGCAGCGGCGATGGCCCGGGGCGAGCGAAGCATCTACACCGCACCCATCAAGGCTCTAGTCAGCGAGAAATTCTTCGCTCTGGCCCGCGACTTCGGCCCCGAACACGTCGGCATGGTCACCGGCGACGCCTCGGTCAACCCGGGTGCCCCGATCATCTGCGCCACCGCCGAGATCCTCGCCCACCAGACCCTCCGGGAAGGGGCCGACTGCCCGTTCGGCCTCGTGGTGGCCGACGAGTTCCACTTCTACGGCGACCCCCAACGGGGATGGGCATGGCAGGTCCCCCTATTGGAGTTGCCCAACGCCCAGTTCCTGCTCATGTCGGCCACCCTCGGCCCGACGGCCCGCTTCGCCGAGGACCTGACCCGGCGCACCGGCCGCCCCGCAGTGACCGTGGCCGGCACGGTCCGACCGGTGCCGCTCACCTTCGAATACCGCGAGACTCCGCTCCACGAATCGATCACCGAACTGGTCGACGCCGACCGTGCGCCCGTCTACATCGTCCACTTCACCCAGAAAGCCGCCTCCGAGAAGGCCCAGGATCTTTGCAGCCTCGACGTGCTCACCAAGGACGAAAAGGCTGCTGTGCGCTCCGAGGTGGGCGGGTTCCGGTTCGACACGCCAATCGGCAAGGACCTGAAGCGGTTCATCGGTCACGGCATCGGCCTGCACCATGCTGGGATGCTCCCCCGGTACCGCCTACTAGTCGAGAAGCTGGCCCAGGCCGGACTGCTGAAGCTCATCTGCGGCACCGACACCCTTGGGGTGGGCGTCAATGTGCCGATCCGCACCGTGCTGTTTACACAGCTCTGCAAGTACGACGGCGTCTCGACCCGCCTGCTCGGCAACCGGGAGTTCGCCCAGATCAGCGGCCGGGCCGGGCGACGGGGCTTCGACGACGAGGGCCATGTATGGGTGCAGGCGCCGGTCCACTGGATCGAGAACCGCCGGGCCGAGGCCAAGGTGGTGGCCGACCCCGGCAAGAAGAAGAAGTTGGTGAAGAAGAAGCCACCCGATCGTGGCTACGCCCACTGGAACGAGGAGTCGTACCAGAAGATTGTCGACGGGACCCCTGAGCCGTTGATCTCGAGCTTCGACGTGACCCACCAGATGGTTCTCAACATGTTGTCGAGGCCCGGCGACGGCCGACAGGACATGAAGCACCTGCTGCTGAATAACCACGAGCCCCGGGACCGCCAGCGACAACACATTCGACGGGCCATCGGCATCTACCGGTCATTGCGTGACGCCGGAGTGATCGTCGAACTCGACCAGCCGGACGGCCAAGGGCGTCTCGTCTCGGTCGGCATGGACCTCCAGGACCGCTTCGCTCTCCACCAACCGCTCTCACTGTTCGCTCTGGAGGTCATCCCCGAACTGGCCGACCGCCCAGAACCCGAGCCCGCATCCGACCCTGAACCGGGCGAGAACGCTGAGGATCAGGAGCAGACCGTCAAGCAGACCGCCAGCGAGGCCGCCCGTCATGCTGATCCGGATGCCTCGGCCCGCGAACACGCGCTGGACGTGCTGTCAGTGATCGAATCAGTGCTGGAGGATCCGGGCGTGATCATCGCCGCCCAGATCCATCAGATGAAGGGCGAACTGGTGGCTCGTCTCAAGATGGAGGGCGTCGAGTACGAAGAACGGATGGAACGCCTCTCCGAGGTCGAGCAACCCCGCCCCCTCAAGGAGTTCCTGTACGGAACCTTCGATGTCTTCCGCAGCCATCACCCGTGGGTGGGAACGGAGAACGTGAAGCCCAAAGCGGTAGCCCGTGAGCTCTACGAGACTGGCTTCGACTTCCGCCAGTACATCGAACACCATGGCCTGAAGCGTTCTGAGGGCACGGTGCTTCGCTACCTCGGTGAGGCCTACAAGGCACTGGCCCAGACGGTGCCCGAGGACTCCCGAACCGAGGCGATCCGAGACATCGAGGCATGGCTGGGCGAGATGGTTCGTCAGGTTGACTCCAGCCTCATTGACGAGTGGGAGAAGCTCCGCAACCCCGAAGACACGTCACCCGAAGGCAAGGAAGCCGACACTGGCCCAGAACGACCCGACGTGACCCGCAATGCCCGAGCCTTCAAGATCATGGTCCGCAACGAGGTGTTCCGCTGGGTGCAACTGCTGTCGCACCGTCGTCTCGATGACCACGAATCCCTGGCCGAGGTTCCCGCGGTCGACGACGCCCGCCGGACCGCCGCCGACGTCACCGAGGCCATCGCCCCCTACTGGGAGGAGCATTCCGTGCTTCCCACCGACAGCCACGCCCGGGGAGGCGCGTTCTTCGTGCTTGACGACTCTGGTGGAGTAAGGGCCGCCAGATGGCCCGTCGTCCAGACCATTGCCGATCCCAAGGGGCACGACGAGTGGGTGCTCGAGGGTCAGGTCGACCTGGAGGCCAGTCGCGAAGAAGGCCGGGCCGTGGTCCGCCTCGGCGCCATCCGTCGGCTCTAGAACTCCCGCTCGGCGACGAAACGGGCCAGACCGGTCAACTCGTCAACTGCTCCAACCTCCAGGCCCACCCCGTCAATGGCGGCCAGTGCAGCGTCCAGGCGACGGCTGGCTTCAGCAATCGTGTCGTCCCGGCCGCCGGCTGCCTCGATGACAGCAGAGGCCCGCTCCACGTCATCATCGGAGAGATCGCCAGCCACGTCGTAGACGGCCCGGAGTTCGGCGGCCGCTGTTCCCCCGCCGGACAGCACGCTGGCCACCGGCATCGACTTCTTACGTTCCCGGAGGTCGTTGCCGGCTGCCTTACCGGTCACCGACGGGTCTCCCCAGATGCCCAGCACGTCGTCGACGGCCTGGAAGGCCAGGCCAAGCTCCTGCCCGTAGACCTCCAACGCGTCGACCTGGTCAGCGGGTGCCCCAGCAAGCACGGCACCCACCGATGCCGAGTACCCGAGTAGGGCGCCGGTCTTGTCGGCTTCCATGGCCAGGCAGGCCGCTAGGTCAACCTCGGGGAGGTCATCGAAGGCCATGTCGGCGGACTGACCGGCGATCATCGCCGTGGTAGCCGTCACCAGTCGGATGGTGGCCCGCACTCGCTCGGGTGAGGGCTCTCCGCCGGATTGACCAGTAGGCGTGTCAAGCAGTACCTGAAAGGCCAGGTTGTGAAGGGCGTCGCCCGAGATCACCGCGTCGTCCACCCCGAAGACTGCCCACACCGTCGGACGGTGCCGTCGCTCCACGTCGCCGTCGACAATGTCGTCGTGCACCAGAGAGAAGTTGTGCACCAATTCCACAGCGGCCGCCCCGGGCACCGCCACCGCACCATCGGCGCCTACCGCCTCGGCCGACAGCACAGCCAGGGCAGGACGCAGGCCCTTACCTGGTCCGGCCGTCGACGGCGACCCATCGGCCTCCACCCATCCGAAGTGGTACCGGGCGGGTAGGCGAAGCTCGTCACACAGGCGATCCACGGCAGCCACCAGCGCCGGTTCCACCAACTCTCGGGCCCGTACCAGGACCGCCGGCACCGCCGCCATCAGTCCCGCCGGTCGGGCAAGAAGCGAAAAGCGTCGCGTACCTCAGCCACCCGGGCCGGATCCACGTCAGCCATCACCACACCCTCGGTGTAGTCGACGCCCTCGGCCACCACCTCGCCGGACGGGTCCACGATCACCGTGTCGCCCGAGTAGGTCAGCCCGTTGGCCTCCCCCACCCGGTTGACGCCCACTACGTACGCCTGGTTCTCGATGGCCCGGGCCACCAGCAGGGCACTCCAGTGGTCGCGCCGGGACTCGGGCCAGTTGGCCACCACCAGGTAGGCGTCAGTGTCCAGCGCCCGATCCCAGAAGGCGTTGGCGAAACGCAGGTCATAGCAGACGAACAGGGTCAGCCGGAGGCCGTCGATGTTGACGGTGACCGGAGTGTCGCCGGCCCGGTAGGCCTCGTGCTCGTCGGCGAACGTGAACGGATGAAGCTTGTCGTAGTGGTGCCGGGTTCCGTCCGGGCCGACCAGCAGGAACCGATTCACCGGCAGTGCACCGGGCTCGCCGTCCGGATCGTCACGTGTCGGGATCGATCCACCCACCCAGATGTCGTGAACTGCCGCCTGGCCGGCCAAGAACTGCTCGGTCGGTCCACCCGGCGGTTCGGCGATCCGGTCGGCGGCCAGCGAGAAGCCCGGTCCGAACATCTCGGTCAGCAGGACCATGTCGGCCCCGTCGGCAGCCGCCTCGGCGATCATCGGCGCCACCCGGGTACAGGTGGCTGCCGCGTCCTCCCAGGCGATGTCGTGCTGCAGGGCGGCGATCTTCATGTGATCAGGCTGTCAGACGAGACAGGCGCTCGACGGCTTCGTGGAGCACCTCGAACTGCTTGCAGTAGGCGAACCGGACGATCGACCGCCCAGACGACTCATCGTCGTAGAAGACCCGGTTGGGGATGGCCACCACGCCACACCGCCCAGGCAGGTCACGACAGAAGTCCATGCCGTCGTCGTAGCCCAGCGGTGCCACGTCGGCCGTCACGTAGTAGGTCCCCTGTGCTGGCAGCACGTGGAGGCCCACCGAACGCAGCCCGTCGGCCACCAGGTCACGCTTGGCACACAGGTCGTCGGCCAGCCCGGTGAAGTAGCCGTCGCCCAGGTTCAGGGCGGTCACCATGGCCCGCTGGAACGGGGCCCCACTGGTGAACGACAGGTGTTGTTTGACGGTGTGCACCGCGTTGACCAGCTCCGTGGGGCCATGGGCCCAACCCACCTTCCAGCCCGTCAATCCGAACGACTTGCCCCCCGACGAGATGGTCACCGTTCGCTCGGCCATGCCGGGCAGGGTGGCCAACGGGATGTGGCGGGTCCCGTCGTAGGTCATGTGCTCGTAGACCTCGTCGGTCACCACCAACAGGTCATGGGTGATGGCCAGGCGGGCGATCGCGGCCAGTTCGGCTTCGGAGAACACCTTGCCCGTCGGGTTGTGTGGCGTGTTGACGAGGATCAACCGCGTGGACGGGTTGATGACCGCCTCGAGTTCGTCCAGGTCGAACGAGTAGTCGGGCGTCCGCAGGGTGACGGCTCGCCGGACGCCCCCGGCCAGCTCGATGACCGCCGCGTACAGGTCGAAGTAGGGCTCGAAGACCACCACCTCCTGACCCGGTTCGACAAGGGCCATGATCGCCGCCCCGATGGCCTCGGATGCGCCGGTGGAAACCATGACGTCACCTGGGTCGACCTGCTGGCCGTAGAAACGGGCCTGATGGTCGGCCACGGCCCGGCGTAACTCGGGGATGCCCCGGTCGGGCGGATACTGGTTGAAGCCATCCCGGATGGCCTGGATGGCCGCCGCGGTGACCTCGGCCGGACCGTCGGTGTCGGGGAATCCCTGCCCGAGGTTGATGGCCCCCGTCTCGACGGCCAGCGTCGACATCTCGGCGAAGATCGACAACCGGTGTCCCTGCATCCGGGCCACCAGATGGGCGTTCGGACGATCGGGCACGACGGTCACTCGGCGGGGTAACGCTCGAGCAACTTGCGGGCGATCACCATCTTCTGGATCTCGCTCGTGCCCTCGCCGATGATCATCAACGGGGTGTCACGGAAGTAGCGCTCCACCGGGAACTCGGCGGTGTAGCCATTGCCGCCGTGAATCCGAAGGGCATCGGTGGCGATCTCAAACGCCGCCTCGGATGCGAACAGCTTGGCCATGCCGGCCTCCATGTCGACTCGCTCGCCCTCGTCGGCCCGCCGGGCCGCGTCATAGGTCATGAGCCGGGCCGCCTGAAGCTTGGTTGCCATCTCAGCCAACTTGAACTGGATGGCCTGATGCTCGTAGATGGGCCTGCCGAACGTTTCACGCTGCTGGGCATACCGCATCGCCGCCTCAAACGCCGCTTGGGCTACGCCGACGGCACGCGAGGCAATGTTGATGCGACCCAACTCGAGCGCCGAGAGCGCGTACTGGCGGCCGTGGCCGATGCCTTCGTCGCCGCCCAGCACGTTGGCGTGCGGAACCTTGTGGTCTACATAGGACATTTCGACCGTCTCGAGGCCCTTGTAGCCCAGCTTGTCGATCTTCTTGGACACCGAGATGCCCTCGAACGTCTCGCCGGGCTCCTTTTCAACCAACAGGCAGGTGATGCGGTCGTCCGGCGTGCGGACCATCAACATGACCAGCGAGGCCCGGACACCGTTGGTGACCCACATCTTCGTGCCGTTCACCACCCACTCGTCGCCGTCCCGCTCGGCCTTGCAGCGAAGGGCCCCGGTGTCGCTGCCCGCGTCGGGCTCCGACAACGAGAAGGCGGCCCGGAACGAGCCGTCGCACATCCGCGGCAGGAGCCGCTGCTTCTGTTCGTCGGTTCCGAACCGGCCGATCATCGTGGCGCCGATCTTGTGGGTGTTGAGGATGCCGGCCAGCGACATGAAGCCCCGCGACAGTTCCTCGATGATCCGGGCGTAGGTGGTGATGTCGAGGCCTAGGCCGCCGTACTCCTCGGGGATGGTCGAGCCGAACAGGCCGAACTCGCACATCTGGTCGAACATGGCCTGCGGAAACTCGTCGGCATGCTCGAACTCGGCCACGTTCGGAATGACGTCGCGGTCCACCCACGATCGGATGGTGCCGACGATCTCGTCGGCCAGCGCCTGATCGGTCGCCATCGGATGACTCTTTCTGTTCGATGTCTGTCTCTACGGATGCTCCCCGGTGAGGAGCGTGTGGGTCTACGGGCGTGATCTTCCCAGCCCGATAGGGGCGGGGCCACCCCGGCGGGAAGGCAACCTGTCAGTACGTCGTCGGCACCAGTGCCCGGCAACCAATACTGAGGAACTGGTCGGTGAACCCGTCTCAGGCTTCGGAGCGGGCTATCGCACCGACGCCACCCAGGACCGGACCAGTGAGGGCCAACGCCCCGGCTGCCACTGCCGCACAGAACAGGAAGCCGCCGGGTCGGTCGGTGAGCGCCACCACGGCCCCCACCAGGAAACCGCCCACTGCGATGGCCAGGTCGAACGCCACGCTGAACGACCCGATGGCGTGACTGCGTTCGGCGTCAGGTGCACGGTCCACCACCAGTACGAAGAGGGCCGGAAACAGGAAGCACTGTCCGAGGGCCATGACCATCGCTCCGGCGTAGACGCCCGCTGGTTGGGTCCACAGGCCAAGGACCAACATCCCTGCCGCAGTAAATCCCATGGACAGCCGGGTGGTGGCCAACGATCCCAACCGGTCGGGGATCTTCGCTCCGATCAGTCGGACTGCCACCACGAGCCCCGCGAATGCCGCGAACACCGTGCCTGACGAAGCGATGCCCACGTCAGCGGCGTGCAGGGCCATAAAAGCCAGGAAGCCCGAGTAGGCCAGCAGGCCTACGAACAGCATCACCCCGGGACGGATGGCCGCCGGGTGGAGCCGCCACCGGAACAGCGGCACGTCTGGCGGGTCGAGCGGTCGGCCCGGTGCAGCTCCGGCTAGGAGGACCGGCACCACTCCCAACACGGCGGCCACCACGAACGCCCGATCCGGCCCACCGTTGTCCATCAGCCACTCGCCGAGGGCCGGACCAAGGGCCAAGCCGGTGTAGAGGGTGACGGTGAAGTAGCTAGTGGCTTCGCCCCGGCGATCGGGCGGCGAGAGGTCCTGAATGGCCGACGAGATACCGATGAAGAAGGCAGCCTCGCCCATGCCCAGCACCAGTCGGGCGGCCACCACCATGGCCACCGAGGTGGCGGGCACCAGTAGCAGCAACGAGGTCGAGACCCCGACCGAACCCAACAGCAGGAGGAATCGGCGGCCTCGCCGATCGCCCAGCGGCCCGATGAGGGGCCGCAGCAACGCGGCGGAAAAGCCGAATGCCCCCACCGACAGGCCGATGGCCACGCCGCCTCCCCCGAGCTCGTGTTCCACGAAGGCTGGAACGACCGGCCACGTACTGCCCAGTGCGGTGAAGTAGCCGAACGACGCCAGGCACAACACGAGGAATCGTGGGGTAGCCAGCCGGTCACCCGCCTCTGGTCCGGTCGTTGGTGGTCCCGCCATCGGCGCACAGTACGGTCCGGCCGGTGCGCAACCAAGATTCGGACCGTGACCTGGTCGACGGTGAGATCGGCGGGGATCCCCGCCCGAAGAAGCAGTACACGACGTTCGTGGCCGAGCGGGGAATCGCCGCTCCCCGGGCGGTTGCCTTCGACGCCGCCTGCGCCCTGATCAGTGAGGCGACCGGAGGCCCGGTAGTGGACGGCAGCCCCGAACCCCACGGTCTGGGTGCCCGCTTCGAGTTCACGCTCGGCGATCTGGACCTCTCCGAAGAGGTCATCTCCTTCGAGCCACCGTGGCGCCGGGTATACGAACTCTCTGGCGCCCCGGTGGCCCTCTATCAGGGGACCACGGCGTTCACCGATCAGGACGACCACTGCCTCATGGCTTGGTCGATCGTGGTAGATCCGCTATCAGACGGCGCGTCGGACACCTTCTTGGCCCATGTGGAATCGTTCCTAACCCGCTTCGCCGACGACGTGAAGGCTCGAGCCGAAGCCGTCTGATCCAAGCCAGTCTGAAACAACCGGGCCCTGACCCAGAAGAGAGAACCCACATGCGTATCGCCATCAATGCTTCAGCCGAACTACAGCACACCGACCTCGGTCGACTCCGCGCGCACGCTGTCCGGGCCGCTGAGGATGGCTTCTCCGGGTGGTGGCTGGCCCAGACGGGGCTGATCGACGCCCTCACGGCGTTCACCGCGCTGGCCGACGTGGCCCCCGGCATGGAGTTCGGCACCGCCGTCATCCCGACCTTTCCCCGGCATCCGACAGCGCTCGCCGGTCAGGCTTTGACCACGGCGGCGGCTCTTGGCGATCGTCCGCTGGTACTGGGCATCGGCCTTTCGCACCGCCCGGTGATCGAGGACATGCTTGGCCTCTCGTTCGAGAAGCCGATCCGCCACCTCATCGACTACCTGGAGGTGCTCCAGCCGCTACTGGAGAGCGGATCGGTCGACTACGACGGTGAGGCGTTCACCGCCCACATCGCGACCGGTCGCCCCGTTGACCGGGCACCATCGGTGATGGTGGCCGCTCTCGGTGAACAGGCCCTCCGGGTCACCGGGCGCCGTACCGACGGTTCGATCCTCTGGATGGTCGGCGAACGGACGGTGGCCAACCACATTGCCCCGCGCCTGAACGAGGCCGCGGACACCGCCGGCCGATCGGCACCTCGCATCATCTGCAGCTTGCCTACCTGCGTGACCAGTGACGTCGATGCGGCTCGGGCCGCTGCGAACGCCGTGTTCGAGATCTACGGCCTCCTGCCGTCGTATCGGGCCATGCTCGACCGTGAAGGTGCGGCCGGTCCGGGTGACGTGGCGGTCATCGGCAACGAGGAGCAGGTAGCAGCCCGCCTATCGGCGTTGGCCGACGCCGGGGTTACTGACTTCTCAGCCCTTGAGTTCGGGACCAACCCCGACGAGTCCGCCCGCACCCGGGCCCTGCTCACCAGCCTCCTGTAACCAGCCTCCCGTAACCGGCCTCCCGCAACCCGTCGCCGGCAACTGGCCTCCGGGAACCAGGTGGGTCGTCGAGGCGGCCCCAGATCACCAACTGCTCGACGTCGCACATCTCGGTGCAGGCCTCGTCGAGGATCCCCATCAGCCGAGCGATGACACCCGGCTGGTCCCGGCCCGACCCCTGGCCAGCTTGGTGCATGTCGTTCACGCTGTTCTCGTCTCGTTTGCCACAGCCCGACGGTAGGGAGGGGGCGACGCTATGGTGTAGTCAAATCTGACGGACCGTCAGAAACTTCTCAGGAGTCTCCATGACGACCATCCCCCGCATCATCTCGGTCGACGACCACGTGGTCGAACCCCCCGACCTCTGGACATCACGTCTGCCGGCGAAGTACAGCGATCGCGGCCCCCGGGTCGAGCGCGACACCGCCGTGTTTAACTTCGAGGGCGGCGTCTTCTCCTACGAGAAGGGCGTTGAGGGCGGTCAGATGTGCGACTGGTGGATGTACGACGACCTCGTCTACCCGTTCCCCAAGCTCTCAGCAGCGGCCGGATTCGACGAACTCGACATCGTCCCCGTCACCTTCGATGAGATCCACCCCGCGGGCTGGAAGCAAGCCGACCGCCTGATCGCCATGGACGAGAACCATGTCGACGTATCGATCTGTTTCCCCAATGTGCTACCCCGGTTCTGCGGCCAGGCCTTTCTGGAGCGCGAGGACAAGGAACTCGCCCTGCTCTGCGTCCAGGCGTACAACGACTGGATGATCGACGATTGGTGCGCCGGCGACGGCAACGGCCGGCTCATCCCGCTCACCCTCATCCCCCTCTGGGACCCCATCGCCGCAGCCGCCGAGGTGTACCGCTGTGCCGAGAAGGGCTCGTTCGCCGTGGCCTTCTCGGAGAACCCCTACCCGCTGGGCCTCCCATCGATCCACGACAAGGACCGGTTCTGGGACCCCTTCCTCCGGGCATGCGAGGAGACCGACACCATTGTCAACATGCACATCGGGTCCAGCTCCAAGATGCCGTCAACGTCGCCCGACGCCCCCTTTGCCGTGTCATCAACAATCACGTTCTCAAACGCCATGGGCTCGATGTGCGACTACATCCTGTCGGGCACCTTCGTCCGCTTCCCGAAGCTCAAGATCGCCTATGCCGAGGGCCAGGTGGGCTGGATGCCCTACGTCATCGAACGTATGGACAAGATCTGGGAGGAGCGGGGCGACGCCAGCTTCGGTATCGACCTGCCTGATCGGCCCAGCTCGTACATCCCGGGCCATATCTGGGGTTGCATCTTCGACGACGAGACGGGCCTCAAAAATCGGGACGTCATCGGCATGGACCAGATCTGCTTCGAGGTGGACTTCCCGCACGCCGACACGACCTACCCCCACACTCTGGACGTGGCGACAAAGATCTGCACCGCGGCGAGCCTCGACGACGGCGAGATCTACAAGCTGATGCGGGGCAACGCCATCGAGGCATTCGGCCTCCAGCGCTTCGGTATCACCGCCTGACTCGCCGGTACGGCCGCTAGCCCGTGGCGTCGCCTTCCGCCGGGCGCCGCCATGACCCAACCCTCGCTCTCGGGCATCGAGAACCGGTCCAACCCTCGGTTCTCCACCCTTCGGCGAATCGACGAGGGCCTCGGTGGCCAACTCGAGATCTCCACCGTGTTCTACGGAGATTCCTACCTGCTCACTATCGGCGACGACCTGGAGGGCGCTACGGACGGGTGAAGGCGGGGCTGAAGGCGTCGCGGGGCACCTCGTCGAGCGCCGTGGCCACCTCGTCGACCGACGGGCCGATGCGATCGGCCAATGGGGCCAGGGCATCCATGTCGATCCGGTAGACCTTCGATGCGTTCTCGGCAAAGACCTTCCGCAGGTCGGCCTCGTCCCAGTCGCTGAACGACCGACGCAGGTGCAGGCGGTTGTAGGGAAAGGTGCTCTCGTTGTGTGGATAGTCGCTTCCCCACATCATCCGGTCGACGCCGACCTTCTTCATCGCAGAGGCCTCTGACGGACTGGGGAAGCTGGCCCCGATCCAGACGTTGTGTGCGAAATAGTCGCTCGGCTTCTCAGGCAGCACCAGTTCGGCCGGGAAGCCCAGCTCGCCGACCCGGCCTGACGCCATCTGGGCGTGGTAGCCGTCCATCCTCCGTAGGTCCTCGATCACCCAGCCCACGCCCTGTTCGGTCATCACATAGCGGAGTTCGGGGAACCGGTCGAAGACGCCCGACATGATCAGGTGCGACAGGTTTCGGTGGGCGAAGAACGGCACCTCCAACAGGAACATGAGGCTGGCTGCCGGGGCATCGCCGTAGCTGGGGTTGCCCGATCCACCGTGCTGGGTGATGGTCAGGTCGAGGTCGCTACACGCCGCCCACACACGGTCGTACACCGGGTGGTAGAGCCCGGGCATGCCCGAGTCCGGCGGCACCGCTGGGAGCATGAAGCTGGAGTGGCCGTTGGCGGCCGCCAGTTCGAGGTCGGCAATGGTGTCGTCGAGGTCGTTAAGGAACACCTGGGGCAGCCCGCAGCGACGCTCCGGGTGGGCGGCGCAGAAGTCGGCCAACCAGCGGTTGTGAGTCCGGATGCCCTCCAGACGCCGCTCGTACTCGTCCCGGTCGGTGGCCGGGTAGGTGATGAGCGCACCGGTCGGGAAGAACGGCGGAACGGTGTTGGGGAACACGATCTCGGCGGCCACGCCCTCGGCGTCGAGATCCCCGTTGCGCCGTTCGTCGTCCCAGTTGCGGGATCGGCCGTCGTCCTGTAGATCGCGGAACGGATTGGAGTAGGCCCCACGCCACTCGGCAAATGCCTCACGGTGCGACGGGGAGAGATACTCCTCGTAGGCCTTCATGTTGCCGCCGGCGTGGCAGTCTGACGAGATCAGGGTGTAGTTGGTGCTCATGACTATGCATCGTAGAGATTTGCCTATGGTCGTGCAACCCCGGCTATCGTGAGTGCATGGCACGCAAGCGGGGGCTTGGACGCGATGACGTGGTCACTGCCGGTCTGGCCGTCCTCGACCACGCCGGCATCGACGCGGTGAGCCTTGCCGCCGTGGCCGGACGACTCGATGTGCGCCCTCCCTCGTTGTACGCCCACGTCGACGGCCTGGCCGGCCTCAAACGCGATCTCGCCCATACGACGACCGTCGAGTTCGGAGAGGTATTGCGCGATTCGGTGCTCGGTCGCAGTGGCCCCGACGCCGTCCGGTCGTTCGCTGACGCCTACCGATGGTGGGCCACCGGGTTCCCCGGCCGCTACGAGATGACGCTGCTCCCCATCGCCGCCGATGACGACGAACGTCGGGCCGGTGCCCGCCTGGCCCTCGGCGCCGTTCAGGCCGTGATCCGGGGCTTCGGCATCGACGAAACGTCAGCCATTCAGGCCGGGCGCTCGCTCCGGTCGGCCTTGGACGGATTCTCCCGTCTCGAGAACGCCGACAACATGGG
This sequence comes from Acidimicrobiales bacterium, assembly GCA_014237715.1. Taxonomy (GTDB): domain Bacteria; phylum Actinomycetota; class Acidimicrobiia; order Acidimicrobiales; family MedAcidi-G1; genus UBA9410. The sequence goes on along the minus strand of JAAZZG010000004.1, from coordinate 8,399 downwards.
ACGCGGGGACCACGACGCAGACTTTGCCTTTCTCGTCGAACTGCTCATCGATGGCATCAGCCAGGCTGGCACCCAGCCCCCGGGCCCGGCCTAGAGCGGATACGCGGTCCGGGCGCAGATCGGACGGAGAGCGAAACTCGACACCATCCGGGCCACCCCCGGCAACTGGGCGAGGTGGGTTCGGTGGAGCACCTCGTAGTCGGCCACGTCGTGAACCACCACGTGAACCAGATAGTCGAAGTCGCCGGCCATCAGGTGGCAGCTCAGAATCTCCGGCCGGTGGGTAACCGCTTGCTCGAACGCTTCGAGGGTGGTTTCGTCCTGACCCGTGAGCGTGATCTCCACAAACACGTCGGTTCCCAGGCCCACAGCCACCGGATCAACGAGAGCCACGTACCGGTCGATCAGGCCGACTTCCTCCAGACGCCGGACCCGCCGCAGGCAGGCTGACGGAGAGAGGTGAACGGCCTCAGACAGGTCCACGTTGGCTATCCGACCATCCTCCTGGAGCAGGTCGAGAATGGCACTATCCACGGCATCAATGATCAACGGTGCATTTGACATGTCTCTGATTCTATTTCTACGCAATCAGATTGCGTCTCATACCCTTTTTACGCCGAACTCCACAATCAAGCAGCGTGGCCCGATCCCTACCGTTGACCCCATCGGGAAGCGGATTGCAGTCCACCGGACGCCCGGCGTCCGCCGGAACGACGACCAGAACCAATCACAGGAGCGCACCATGGACATCGGAGTCCCCAGAGAGGTCAAGACGGCCGAGCGACGGGTTGGTCTCACCCCGGCCGCCGCCGGTGAACTGGTGAACCGAGGCCACAAGGTCTCCGTCGAGACCGGTGCCGGCGACGGCGCCGGCTTCAACGACGTCGACTACAAAGAGGTCGGTGCGGTCATCACCGGGACCGCCGACGACGTCTTCGCCGATTCGGAGATGATCGTCAAGGTGAAGGAACCCCTTGCCCCCGAGCGGGCCCGCCTGCAGTCTCACCACACCCTCTTCACCTATCTCCACCTGGCAGCCGATCGCCCCCAGACCGACGACCTGCTAGCCAGTGGAGCCACCTGCATCGCCTATGAGACGGTGACCGACGACGCCGGTCGCCTGCCCCTGTTGGCTCCCATGTCGGCCATTGCCGGTCGCATGTCCATCCAGGCTGGCGCCCACGCGCTTGAGGCCACCCAAGGCGGTGCCGGGCTCCTGCTAGGTGGTGTGCCCGGCGTGCGCCCCGGCAAGGTCGTGGTCATCGGCGGTGGTGTGGTCGGCGAGAACGCCGCCGAGATGGCCGTCGGCCTGGGCGCCGAGGTCACCGTGCTGGACCGCAACCCCGCCGTTCTCGATGGGCTAGCCAAGCGTTTTGCTGGCCGGGTCAAGACCGTGTACTCCACCAAGGCCGAACTGGACGCCTCGGTGTTCGACGCCGACCTCGTTATCGGTGCCGTGCTGGTCAAGGGCGCCCGAGCACCCCATCTAGTCACCCGCGACATGCTCGGTCGCATGCGGCCCGGCTCGGTCATCGTCGACGTGGCCGTCGATCAGGGCGGCTGCTTCGAGACCACCAAGGCCACCACCCACACAGACCCGACGTACGTGGTCGACGGGGTCGTCCACTACTGCGTGGCCAACATGCCGGGCGCGGTGTCACGCACCTCGACCCAGGCACTCTCCAACGCCACCCTGCCATTCACCCTGGCGCTGGCCGACAAGGGAACCGACGCCGCACTCAAGGCCGATCCGCACCTCATGAACGGCCTCAACGTGTGCGCTGGAAAGGTGACCGATCGAGCCGTTGCAGAGACGTTCGACCTCGAGTACATCGAGCCGCTGACCGCCCTCGCCGCCCGGTAGGACCTCCAGACTGCGGTCGACCCCCCCGGGGCGACCGACCGTCGGGACAACCCGGCATCGAACGCCCCACGAATGTGGGGATCTGGTGCCGGGGTCTTCCATTTTCGACCGGCGCTAGCGTCCGGCCCATGAGGAGAACCCGCGCCGGCGTCACGGTGGATGTGGTGGTAATCGGCGGCGGGATCCTCGGACTGGCCACCGCCGACGCCCTTCAGGCCCGTCTGCCCGGCGCGTCGATCGTCGTCCTCGAGAAGGAGGACGTGGTCGCCACCCACCAGACCGGTCGCAACAGCGGCGTCATCCACGCGGGCCTCTACTACGCCCCGGGATCGCTCAAGGCCGAGTTGGCCACACGAGGTGGGGCCCGGATGGTCGAATTCTGCGCCAATTACGGCGTGGCCCACGACCGATGCGGGAAGCTCGTGGTGGCCACCTCCAACGACGAGGTGCCCCGCCTGACCGCGTTGGCGGAGCGGGCCCGGGCCAACGGTGTGACCATCACCGACCTGACCGCCGAAGAGGCACACGAGTACGAGCCCCACGTGGCAGCGATCGCGGCCTTTCATGTGGCGGCTACGGGTCGGGCCGACTTCGCCGGTGTGGCTGCTGCCCTGGCCCGACAGGTCAGCGCCGCTGGTGGCGAGATCCGCACCGGGGTTCGGGCCGGACGCGCCACCTCCACGGCCACCGGCTGGAGGATCGAAACCGACGGGCTACCGCTCAATGCCCGGTTCCTCGTGGGCTGCGCCGGACTACATGCCGACCGGGTGGCCAGAGCCGCCGGGCAACGCCCTGACGCTCGGATCCTCCCGTTCCGTGGCGAGTACCTCGACGTGACCGGACCGTCAGCCGACCTGGTTCGGGGCCTCGTCTATCCCGTTCCCGACCCCCGCTTCCCGTTCCTCGGGGTACACCTCACCCGGGGGCTCGACGACCATGTGCACGCCGGCCCCAATGCCGTGCTTGCCATGGCCCGCGAGGGCTACCGGTGGTCCAATACCTCGATTCGCGACCTGCTCGGCGCGGTGGCCTGGCCGGGCACGACCCGCCTCATCGGCCGCTACTGGCGGCCCGGGCTCGAGGAGTTGCTCCGGTCACTCAGCCGCCGACGGTTCGTGTCCGCCGCCCGACGGCTCATACCCGACCTCGACAGGGCTGACCTCCGACGGGCGCCAGCCGGGGTACGCGCCCAAGCCGTGGACCGCCGTGGCTCCCTCCTCGACGACTTTGCGTTGGTCGACGGAGACCGGTCGCTGCACGTGCTGAACGCCCCCTCACCTGCAGCTACCGCGTCCCTGGAGATCGGCGCACTAATCGCCGACCAAGTGGCCGAATCGTTCACTGGTCCCGCTTCCTCTATCGGTTGACCAGAGGACGAGACTGGACGCCATGACGACCACCGACCTGTCCTGAGGAGGAAACCGTGTCCGAGACCCTCACACCAGAAACGGTCGGCTTCATCGGTCTGGGCAACATGGGCCGACCCATGTCCCATCGACTGCTGGAGGCCGGATATCACGTCGTCGCCTACGACCTAGCCGACGAGGCACTTGCCGAGGTAGCTGCCGCCGGAGCTACCCCCGCATCCAACGTCGCCGAGGTGGCCGCCGCCTGCGACGTGCTCCTCACCTCGCTACCCCGCCCCGACCACGTCGAGGCCGTCATGGAGGGAGCCGGCGCACTAGCCGCGCTTCGCCCCGGCTCGTGCTGGGTCGACCTGACCACCAACCGCCGTGAACTGGTCCAGCGCTTGGCCGCCGCTGCGCCCGCCGGGGTCACTGTGGCCGACTCGCCACTTACCGGAGCCGTTGACGGGGCCCGGAATGGCCGGCTCACCCTGTTCATCGGCGGCGACGACGCCACCGTCGCCCGGGCTACGCCCATCCTCGAGCATCTCGGTCGGGTCATCGCCTGTGGCCCACTGGGCACCGGCAACGTGGTGAAGTTGGTAACCAACCAACTGTGGTTCATCGCTGCAGCGGCCATTGGAGAGGGGTTTGCCCTCGGCATGGACAACGGGGTCGAACTGTCGGTCCTGTGGGACGCCATCACCGACAGTGTCGGCGACTCGTTCGTGGCCCGCCACGACGCCCCTTCGATCTTCGCCGGCCACTACGACCCGTCGTTCACTCTCGACCTCTGCAACAAGGACCTCGGACTCATCAGTGAACTTTCGGCCGCGCTGAGCACCGACCTCCCGATGACCCAAGCGGCAGCCGCCACCTTCACCCGGGCCATCGACCGCTACGGGCCAGACGTCGGCGAACTCCACGTGGCCCGCCGTATTGAGGACGAGACGGGCCTGTCGTTCCGCCTCGACGGCGACTGGACACCACCATGGGAGCAGTAGGAGGCCACCCATGACCGACGTCGCTGAGCCGCAGCACCCGTGCCCGATTCCCGTCGCTGAGCTGATCGACCTTGAACGGCATCCCGTCGACCGCCCCGACTCCCCCCTATACGCCGCACTGGTCGCCGAGACTCGGGCCAAGCTCGATGATGACGGCTGTGCGGTGATCTCCCAGTTTCTCCACGACGAAGCGCTGCCCGTCATGAGCGCCGAGATCCGCGGGATTCGACCATTCCTCCACGAGTCGACGATCCACATCAACCCGTATTTCTCCGAGGGTGACCCGTTGCTGCCCAAAGACCACGCCATCAACACGTTCGCCGAGCGGTCGGGTGGGTTCATCCCCCGTGACGCCTTCGCTGCCACGAGCGCTATCGATGCCGTCTACCAGTGGCCACCGCTGCTGGCCTTCATCGCCGACTGTCTGGACCTCCCGGAGATCCACTGCTACGCCGATCCGCTGGCCGGCCTGACCATCAATGCCCTAGACCCCGGCCAGCAGTTCGCCTGGCACTATGACACCAACGACTACGCGGTGACCATCCTCGTGGACGAGGCCTCCGAGGGCGGACTGTTCCAGTACTCGCCCAACATCCGGACGGCCGGAGACGAGAACTTCGACTGTGTCCGTTCCTGCCAGGGCGAGGACCTGACGACGGTCCGGACGTTGCAGCTCCGATCGGGTGACCTCCAAATCTTCCGTGGCCGGTTCTCCCTGCACCGCGTCACCAAGGTGGCCACCGACTCGCCGGCCCGGCACACCGCGGTCTTCGCGTACACCGAGAAGCCGGACGTGATTGGTCGCCTCGAGCGGACGAGGCAGCTGTTCGGCCGGGCCCTCCCCGCCCATGAAGCAGCCGAACGCAGCCGGAGCAGAAGCGACGAATTGAAGGATTGACCGCCCTTCCGTTAGCCGCCGGATCCATCTAGCGTCCGGCTACCAAGCGTCAACGTCGTCACTGGGCGACACAGCCGCACCTGATTCCCGGAGCAGAAGCAATGAGCGACTCAGAACGGGCGTCCTACGACGCCATCATCGTCGGTGCCGGGGTTATCGGCTCCGCCATGGCCTTCGAGTTGGCCAAGAAGGGTTGGAAGACCCTCAACGTCGACAAGCTGCCTGCCTCGGGCTACGGCTCGACCAGCAACTCGTGTGCCATCGTGCGAGCCCACTACTCCACCTTCGACGGGGTGGCCATGGCCTACGAAGGGTTCTCCTACTGGAAGGACTGGTCGAACTATCTCGAGAGCGAGGATGAGCGCGGCCATGCCGTGTACATGCAGAGCGGCACCGTCCTGTTCATGCTGGAGGGCGGCCACCACGAGAAGGTCCTGCCCCTGTTCGACCAGGTCGGCGTGCCCTACGAGGTCCTTACCAACGAGGAACTCCGGGAGCGGTACCCGTTCTACGAGCACGGCACCCACGGTGAGCCGTGCCGCCCCGAGGACGACCGCTTCTGGGCCGAGCCGGAGGGCGAGCTGGTCGGGGCGCTGTACACACCGGATTCGGGCTACGTGTCCGACCCACAACTGGCCAGCCACAACCTGCAGCGGGCCGCCGAGGCCAAGGGCGGCGAGTTCCGCTTCAACACCGAGGTGGTCGACGTGCGCCGCTCCGACAGTCGGGTGGCCGGCATAACGCTGTCCGACGGCACCGAGATCGACGCCCCGGTGGTGGTCAACGTGGCCGGCCCGCACTCCTTCGTCATCAACAAGATGGCCGGTGTGTACGACTCGATGAACATCAAGACAAAGGCGCTGCGCCACGAGGTCCACCACGTGCCCTCACCCGAGGGCATCGACTTCGAGGCCGACGGCCTGCACTCCTCGGATTCGGACCTGGCCATCTACGTCCGGCCCGAGTCGGGCAACAACATCCTGATCGGCTCCGAGGACCCAGCGTGTGACCCGCAGGTCTGGATCGACGATCCAGACGACTACGACACCGTGGTGTCCGACGAGCAGTGGAACGCACAGGTGCTTCGCCTGGCCCGCCGCATACCCGAGTTGGGCGTGCCGTCAGAGAAGAAGGGCATCGTCGACCTGTACGACGTGTCCGACGACTGGATTCCCATCTACGACCGGACCGATCTGGACGGCTTCTATGTGGCCATCGGCTCCAGCGGCAACCAGTTCAAAAACGCCCCGGTGGCCGCGTACTGCATGGCCGAGCTGATCGAGGCAGTCGAGGGTGGCCACGACCACGATGCCGAGCCGCTGGTAGTAACCGGTGTGCACACCGGCCTCGAGATGGACATGGGCTTCTACCGACGCAACCGAGAGATCAACCCGAACTCGTCGTTCTCGGTGAACGGTTGAGTTCCCGGTAAACAGTCGACCGCCGTGAGGCGGGACCCGGTGGCTCAGTCGTCCCCGGGTTCCTCGCCGACGAGCCGCAGGGCCCGTCGAAACTCCCGACGGGTGTGCTCGTCGCTGAGACTCTCCTCGTCACCGGGCTCCTCGACGAGCACCGGCGGATCATTGTCGTACTCGAGGCGCAACGCCCGACTCATGGCCCCGTGCATGGCGTACGTCCCCACGATGTAGGTCAGCTCGAGGATCTCCTCGTCGGTGAGATGGGCCTGAAGAGCGTCGAACACGCCGTCGGGTACCCTCCCGTGCTGGATCGACAGTGCATCGGTATAGGCCAACACGGCCCGTTCGGCACCGTCGAAGCATTCGGCGGTCTCCCACGCCTCGATGGCATCGATCTGCTCGTCGGTCAGGCCCACGGTGCGGCACGCCTTGCGGTGCTGGGAATAGACGAACCGGCTGCCCACGCACCATCCGACCCGTGTCTGACCAAGCTCACGTAGCTTCGGGTCGAGGAGGCGCTTGGGGCTCCGATACAAGGCAATGCCCTCCAGGGCGTGGTCGAACACGTCTGGTACAAGGGCGAAGGTGGACCACCAATCGCCGGGAGTGCCGGTCGGCGTCCCGGGCTCGTCGATCGGGTCGCGGTCGCCGAACAGCATCTGGAACACAGGCTGGGCGCCCGGATGGAGGTCGGTCCGTCGGACCCTCCGCAGTCGTGGCATGGCCGGAGGTTAGGACTCGCCTCCTGCCCGCCTCCCAGCGGGCGACTGCATCAACTGATGGGGCTGACCGGAGGCGCCGGCCCGTCGTCGGTCCCGTCGGACGGCAACCCGACCACCACTCTGGTCTTGAGCACCTTGTCGATGAGACGTTGGTTCTTTGAGTCCCACAGCGGCCACAAGATGTCGATGAGCTGGATCACGTTGCCGAAGCCCTGGACGCCACCGATGAGCCCTGGCACCAGCCAGCGACCCACTCCCTTGGCGCCGCCGGGGGCCTCGCCCGTCTCAGCATCGACGAGACGGATCCGCAGACGACGCTTACCCGGTGTGGTACCGGTGACGCCCTGCCGATAGCCGAACAGCCAACCACCCCAAACGACCACGGCAACCGCCAATCCCAGGCCGACGATGACCACGAGTACCGAGGCCGCAGTGAAGTCGAACTCATCCCGGTTTTCATCCCACGCCACCACGAATCCGATGATGGTCAGGACCATCGGAGCGATCAGGGCCCCGAAGAAGATCAGCGCGTCAATGATGGCGGCCTTGCCGCGGGTCCACCAGGTAGCGGCCTCGAGGGCGGATTCGGTTGGATGCACGGCATCGGTCATAACCCAAGACTATTGGTCCGGGGTTGGGACCGGTATGGGTCGCCGACCCGGCGCCTGTCGTACGGTGCGGCCATGACCATCCACGGAGCCGACAAGCTCACCGCAGCCTGGGTCGAGGCCTTCGCCGCCGATGGGGTGGTCCACGTGCCGGGTGCCGTGGACGCCGACCTGATCGACGAGGTCCTCGCCCTGGCCGACCGCGAGCTGTCCGATCCCGGTCCGTGGGTGACCGACACCGCCGACGACCCGGCCCCCGGTCGGCTCTTCACGTCGCGCTACCTGTGGCGTGACGACCCGGTGGTGAATCGCTTCGCCTTCGAGTCGGGGGTGGCCGAGTTGGCCGCCACCTGCATGGGCTCGTCGTCGGCTCGCCTCTACTTCGACCACCTGCTGGTCAAGGAGCCGAGGACCGAGTCGCCCACCCCGTGGCACCAGGACATCCCGTACTGGCCGTTCCTCGGTCAGTCGATCTGCTCGGTGTGGGTGGTCTGTTCGTCGGCCACCGTCGAGGAGAGTTCCCTGGAGTTCGTGCGGGG
>JAAZZG010000049.1 GCA_014237715.1 Acidimicrobiales bacterium | reverse complement strand
GTGACGTTTCTGCGTCCAACGCCAACGTCGTCTACGAGTACGCCCCCGGCGGCTCGTCGCTCGGCGAAGGCAACCTCGTCGTACCGGCAGCCAAGCCGCAGAGGGGGGGTACCCTCCGCTACGCCATCGAAGCTGATGTCGACGGTCTCAACCCAACCTCGTCGGCAATCTCGACTGCCGGGTACGTGATGGGAGCTGCCGTCTTTGACACCCTCGCGACCGGTTCTGTAGACGGAGACTGCATTCCGGGTCTTGCTGAGTCGTTCGAACACAATGAGGACTACACCTCTTGGACCTACAAGCTTCGTGAAGGAATCCTGTTCCACGACGGCAACGAGGTGACAGCAGAGGACGTCATCTACAGCGCTGAGGTCCAACGAAACGATCCGTTGGTCGGGCTGGCCGTCAAGCCGTTCTACCCGACCGAGGGAGCTTTCGAGGCCCTAGACCGGTACACGGTCCGGTTCAACCTCCTTGACTCATGGGCGAACTTCTGCCCGACCAGCCAACTCGCCTGGGTGGCCTCAAAAGCATGGCTCGTGGCCGCCCTCGAGGACCCGACCCTGGATCAGCAGCCGGTTGGCTCCGGCCCGTTCCGGTTCGACAGCCGGACCGAGGACTCGGTGACGCGGTTCGTCCGCAATGAGGGCTACTGGGGAGGCGAAGTATGGCTCGACGCCGTCGAGTACATACCCGTCCCCGATCCGGATACCCGGACCGACCTGTTGCTGGCAGGAGAAGTCCACGCCCTACATACGACCAATGACGAGAACATCGAGATCCTCAAGAACTCAGACGGGATATACAGCCTCCGCAGTCAGAAGCCGCATGGCGGAGGCGAGAGCTTCATCATGTTGAACTCGTCGGTTGCCCCGTTTGACGACATCCGGGCCCGAAAGGCTCTGGCCTACGCCACACCGAAGCAGGACTATTTGACGCTG
>JAAZZG010000048.1:652-1120 GCA_014237715.1 Acidimicrobiales bacterium | reverse complement strand
CGTGACCGATCACGGTGATCTTCTGGGAACCACAGTCGCCAAAGGCGTCACAGGTGATCAGGCCAATGATGCCCGAGTAGTCCGTCACCGAGTTGAGGTGCTCGCGCACGCCTGCCCGGTCGATGACCAGTGTGCCGCCATCGTCATAGGACGCAGCAGCAATGGCGTCGAGCAGCAACGTCGTGGCGTCATAGGAATGCGCCCAGAACGGTGCAGCAGGATCCTCGCCCCACTCGGAGTTGTACGCAGCCAGGAACGCATCAGCGGTCTGACCGGTCGACTGGTTGTAGTTGGTTCCGTAACGGATGTCGGGACCCGAGAAGTACATGCCCTCGGTCTCTTCGAGCGCCATGTAGTTCGAGTTCAACAAGCCGTCAGCAGCCATCATCGTCGTGTTGTCCAGACCGGCAACCTGAGTCACCTGCTGGATGATGAAGTCGCCCTCAGGCTGGAAGATCGGGAAGAACA
>JAAZZG010000048.1:0-642 GCA_014237715.1 Acidimicrobiales bacterium | reverse complement strand
GGCGGCGATCTCGGTCAGGACCGGCACCATGTCGGTGTCGCCCTTGTTGACCGCCGTGAACCCGGTAATCGTCCCGCCCAGGCCCTCGAACGCATCGGCAAACGCCTGCGCGAGACCCTGGGTGTACGGATCGCCGTCATGGATGGCCGCAGCCGTACCCACGCCAAGCACGTCAACCGCGAAGTTCGCAGCCGCCGCACCCTGGTACAGGTCGTTGTGCGCGGTCCGGTAGTAACCGGCGTGGTAGTTCGGCCCCGCCGTGCCGGCCAGGTCGCTGGTCAGAGACGGGGACGTGTTCGAACCCGAGATCATGACCATGCCGGCCTCAGAGATGAGCGGTGCCGCAGCAGTGGCCGCACCCGAACAACTCGTACCAATCACACCAACAACGTCTTCGTCAGCGACGATCGTCTGGGCAGCCGCCTGGCCACCATCAGCTGAACAAAGGTCATCAAGACCGGTACCAATGGTGACGTCGTGGCCACCAATGGGGCCGTAGTCGGCAACAGCCAACTCAACGCCACGCTGGTTCGGGACACCCAGGAACGCCACATCGCCGGAAATGGCGTTCAGCGAACGAATCTGGATCTCCTCACCAGGACCGACACGGACCTCGCCGAGGCTTCCATCACCCAGATGGTC
>JAAZZG010000047.1 GCA_014237715.1 Acidimicrobiales bacterium | reverse complement strand
GGTCGTCCTCTGTCGGGTCGGCCAGCCCGGCGGCGTCCAGCTCGGCCACCTGGAAGCGGAGAAGGTCGATCTCACGGGCTCGGGCCCGATCGTCTCCACCAAAGGAGGCCAACTCGGCGTCGATCTCCGCCAGGCGTCGACGGGTGTCGGCCAGCGGCGTCAGGTCGATCGCACCGAACCGGTCCAACGCATCCCGCTGCGCTGCGGCACCCAGCAGACGTTGATGGGCGTGTTGTCCGTGGAGGTCGACGAGGCGTCCGGCCACCTCGGCGAGGCTTGCTGCCGTCTCCAGGTGCCCGTCCACGTAGGCGCGGCTCCGACCTTCGACGGGCACTACGCGCCGGAGTACGTGCTCCCGGTCGCCGGCGCCGTCACCAAGGACGAACCGGCCCTCTACGACGGCCTCGGTCGCTCCGGGACGCACGATCGACGGATCGGCCCGTCCGCCCAGCAGCAGCTCGACAGCGCCCATGACCATGGTCTTGCCGGCACCGGTCTCACCGGTGACCGCGGTGAGGCCCGGACCGAACACCACCTCGACCTCGTCGATCACTCCCAGTCCGGTGATCCGTAGTTCGGCAAGCATCGCTCAGCCTCGTTTCCTGCCCTCGGCGGTCGTTCCTTTGAGTTGCGGGGCCCGGTCAAGCCGGCGCCCGAAGGCCGCTCCAGCGGCGAGGCGAATCACCCGGGAGGCATCCTGGCCAACGGGTGTGACAGGGGATCTCGCGCTCAACGGTCGGCGAGTCCGAAACGGTTCACTAGCAGGCCTCGGAGGTCTCGGGGGCCGAAGGTCACCAAACGGACCACCCGGTCGGCAGCCGTACACATGACTCGATCTCCCCCAGCAAGGTCGGCCACCGACCGACCGTCCACCGTGCAGGTGGCGGCCCGTCTGCCCAGCACCTCCATGCCCACTTCGGTCGACGGCTCCAGAACCAGGGTCCGGTCGAAGAGCATGTGGGGCGACACGGGCGTCAGTTGGATGGCCCGATGCAGCGGATCCACGATCGGTCCACGTGCCGAGAAGGCGTAGGCCGTCGACCCGGTGGGCGTGGCGGCGATCAGGCCGTCAGCGGCGTAGGAGGTGAACGACTCGCCGTCGAGAGACACCCCCACCCGGATG
>JAAZZG010000046.1 GCA_014237715.1 Acidimicrobiales bacterium | reverse complement strand
ACCGTCCCACATGGCCTGCGAGATGTCGTCCAAGTCGAACTGGTCGCGATACTTCTCGACGAACGGCGTCAGGTCGGTCAGATCATCTGCCCATTGCCCGACCAGCGAGTCGGTCGCGTGGAGGATCTCGAACTCGGGCGATCCGGTCGCCAGGTCAAGATTGATCTGATCCTGCGCCGAGGCACTGTCGAGCAGCTGAACGTTGATCTGCAGATTCCCCGTGTTGCAGTCACCGAACTCGTTGGCGATCTCGGCAGTAACCGGGAACTCCCAACCAATCAGGTCGATGGTGACACTCTCGGCCGGTTCAGGAATCGGACATTCGTCGGAGATGTTGGCCACCTCCGCGATGGTCGCAGCGGGCGCGGCCGTCGTAGCCGGTGCAGCGGTGGTAGCCGGTGCAGCGGTGGTAGCCGGTGCAGCGTCCTCGCTGTCACTACCGCAGGCTGCGGCACCAAGGGTTATGGCAAGGAGGATGGCAAGAAATCGCCGCCCCCTATGCGTTTGCTGACTCATGAGTTGTTCTCCTTTTGGTTTGGTTTCTATTCAAATCATCTAGCCAGTCCGTGAGGCCGCCCGTGAGCACCTCCGGCTGATCAATCGACGAAAGATGCCCCGCCTGCTCGACTACGAGTAGGCGACCCTGCGCGAAACGCGCTGCGAGATCGGAATGAGCTTGTGGTGGGCAGAGTCGATCGTGGCTCCCGCAGGCGATAAGGGTCGGGCCTCTAAAATGTGAGGCGATCGATTGCTGGTCACGCCGGTTGAGCAAGGCTTCGTTCTGACGGAGAAAGCCCGCCGGTCCGACGGCTGTCGCCATCTCAACGACGAGTGGGCCGTGAGCCTCGGGTGAGATAGTCAAGTTCGGTAGAAGCTCTTCCACCACTTGGGTGAAGTGGCCGGAGCGCACGTCGGACGCCCAACGTCGACGCGTGCGAAGTTGTAGATCATCGGGAGCGCCAAGATTTGTATCAAGCAGCGCCATCGCCAACACGCGCTCGGGCGCGAGGTGAGCGATTTCAGCAGCAACAATTCCGCCCATCGAGAGCCCCACAAGGGCAAACCGCGGTGGTGCCGCCCGCAGGACCCGAATAGCCATGGCCGCTATCGAGTCGTCGAGCGTGAGATCGGCAACCTCGCAGGGCTGATCGATTTCACGAAGCTGATCGGCAAAGACCCGTTCGTCGCACAAAGATCCCGGCAGGAAGATCACAGGCGTCGTCACCATGGAGTTCCCCCCAACAGGTCGAGGGGAGCGATATAGCCGTTGGCGTCACGACCCCATCCGGCCTCGGCCGCTGCGTTCCCGATGATCTACAACTTCGCACGCGT
>JAAZZG010000045.1 GCA_014237715.1 Acidimicrobiales bacterium | reverse complement strand
CCAGCCTCCAGACACCGGGCCACTTCGGTGATCTGGTGTTCGAAACCGTTGACCCGGTGAGGCTCGTGCACCTCGTCGACCTTTTCGCCTTCCAAGGATGTAAGCGTCATCTGCTCAGCACGCCAAAAGCATGGGATGTCAACATGCCCCTTGGATCCGACGATGCGTGCATCGCTGCCTAGGTCGGTATTGATCGCGGAGTTGAGCTTGGCTAGTACACCGGTGGGGTATTCGGCAGTCACGGAAAGGCAGACATCCACACCATCGGCAGATAGTTCAGCCTCAGCGTCAAAGGAAAGAGGCTGGGACTGGAATACCAGTTCCGCCAAGGTCAAGGTGTAGATCCCGACGTCGAGCAGGCTGCCTCCGGCCGATTCGGGCGCCCAAAGACGACCATTCGGGTCATAAGGGGCGTTGAAGCCGAAGTTCGCTTCGACCATTTGGATCTCGCCTAGACGCCCTTCCTCGATCCACTTCCTGCATGCCGCCATGACAGGAAGGTGTCGAGTCCACATGGCCTCCATGAGGAAGGCTCCCGATAGTTGAGAGATCTCGATCATTTGTCGAACCTGAGCGGCGTTGACAGCCATCGGTTTCTCGCACAACACGGGAACCCCGGCTTCCAGGAGAGTCACGGAAACGTCTCGATGACTGCTATGTGGGGTGGCGACGTAAACGGCGTCCACCTCGCCTACGAGGTCGGCCAAGTCGCAACTCGACGCGCCAATATCGTGATCGTCTGCGAAAGCCGCGACCCTGGGGGCATCACGGCCAACGACAGCGACGACCTCATGGCCGACTCCTCTGGCCGCGCTAAGGAACGTGGAGACAATGCCCCCATGCCCAACAATTCCCCACCTCATCAGGCCAGCATCGCACCTTGGCTCAGAGTTGGGCCTCCCCTGGGCCACGGCCCTCGAAGTGAGCAAAGCATCAAGATCTCGACGGTCTTGGGACCAAGGTCCGAGCGGCTGGCTGCGGTGTGAAGCCGTTCCCTGCATCTACTGGTTGACGAGCCACTTCCTGAAGGTATACGCACGGTAGGACTACTGTCCGCCGGTATGACCCCGACCGCAGGAAAGCACCCGATCGAGAAGCGATTCGCCACCGTCAACGGAAAACGGATGGCCTACGTGGAGGTCGGTGAGGGCGACCCGATCGTGTTCCTGCACGGCAACCCCACGTCGTCGTACCTCTGGCGCAACATCATCCCGTACGTGGCCGACCTCGGGCGTTGCATAGCCCCCGACTTGATCGGCCAGGGCGATTCGGAGAAGTTGGACGACTCCGGCCCCGGCTCGTACCGATTCGTGGAACACCGCACCTATCTGTGGGAACTGTTGGAACAGATCGGCGTGACGGAGCGTGTGACCCTGGTCGTGCACGACTGGGGCTCGGCTCTCGGGTTCGACTGGGCCGCCAACCACCCCGAGGCGGTGGCCGGGGTCACGGTTCCTAGGCATACCCGACATGGGGCACGACCTACCAGAGCAG
>JAAZZG010000044.1 GCA_014237715.1 Acidimicrobiales bacterium | reverse complement strand
GTCGACCCAGCCACACAGGGTGACCTGGCGACCCACGTCGTCGACCCGGAGGTCTCCGCAGCGGTCGGTTCGCATGGAGGTGGAATAATCGGTCAACGCAGCCTCGCTCGTAGGGTCTGGATCATCTGGTCCCGGGTGACGGTCTCCTGTCCGCCGTCACCCCGGAGGTCCCGCACGGTCACCGTGCCGGCCGCCTTTTCGTCTTCGCCCACGATGACCGCCAGCGCAGCGGCACTGCGGTCGGCGGCCTTCATCTGGGCCTTCATGGACCGTCCATCCCACGCCCGGTCGACCCGCAGGCCATCCGTGCGGATCAGGTCGGTGACCACCACGGCCTCGTCACCACCTGTGGCATCCACCACGAACACGTCGATGGCTGCCGCCGGCGCGTTGAACACTCCCTCGGCGTCACAAGCCAGCAGGGTTCGATCCACCCCGAGGGCGAATCCCACACCCGGGGTCTCCGGCGCACCAAGGTCGGCCGCCAGACCGTCGTAGCGCCCACCGCCACCCACCGCGTTCTGCGCGGCGTCGAGTGCCTCGGCGGCAAATTCGAAGGTGGTGCGGACGTAGTAGTCGAGGCCACGGACCAGCCGTGGCGCCACGGTGTAGGGCACACCGACGGCATCGAGCGCCGAGGTCACACCGGCGAAGTGGGCCGCTGCGTCGTCCGACAGGTGGTCAATCATCCGGGGAGCGGCGTCGATGAGCGGTGCATCGGCTTCCCGGCGGGAATCCAGTACCCGCAACGGGTTGGCCTCCAAGGTGGTCCGCGATTCCTCGCTGAGGGCGTCGCTTTCCGCGGTGAAGTGGACCCGCAATGCCTCGACATACCGGGCGCGGTCCTCGGGGCTACCCAGCGAGTTCACCAGCAAGGTCACCTCTTTCAGGCCCAGGCGCTCGTAGAAGCGCCATGCCAGGGAGATGACCTCGGCATCGAGGTGCGGGTCGGTCGGGCCCAAGACCTCTACCCCCACCTGGTCGAACTGCCGGAAACGGCCCTTCTGCGCCCGTTCGTATCGGAAGTTGGGGCCGGCGTACCAGGCCTTGTACGGCAGCGTGGGTCGATGCTCGGAGAATCCGCGGACCACCGATGCGGTCTGCTCGGGCCGCAGCGCCAGAGTCCGTCCACCCTTGTCCTCAAAGGAGTACATCTCCTTGCGGACGACGTCGGTGGTCTCGCCGAGACGCTGGAACACCTCGACGTGTTCGAACATCGGCGGGATGACCTCGAGGTACCCCGCGGAGCCGACCACCTCGGCGAAGACGTCGACCAACGCACGCCACCGGGCCGAGTCCGGCCAGAGGATGTCACGGGTGCCCTTCGGGGCGCGGAAGACGTGGTCGGACACGGTGATGGAGGCTACCGGCGCTCCAACCGGCACTCGGCGACGTGGCCGTCTCTCTGGCCCCGGGCAGTCAGCCCCCGCTTCAGCCCTTGTCAGTGGAACCGTCGGCGTCGTCGATCAAATCAGGCGAACCCTGCACGGCACGGTGCACGTCGTAGACCGAATCGACACGGCGCAGCATCCGCAGAAGGGTC
>JAAZZG010000043.1:235-1550 GCA_014237715.1 Acidimicrobiales bacterium | reverse complement strand
GTCACCCGCCTCGTAGCCGCCGTCGAACCGGATGCCGAAGCCGTCAGGCACCCGGAGCGCGTCGATCCGGCCCGGACTGGGCAGGAACGCCCCGCCGGCCGGGTCTTCGGCGTTGATCCGGACCTCGATGGCGTGACCGGTGATGGTGACGTCGTCCTGGCCGAAGTCCAGTGGTTCGCCCGAGGCGATCCGAAGTTGTTGTTCGACGAGGTCCAGCCCGGTCACCAACTCGGTCACCGGATGCTCGACCTGGAGGCGGGTGTTCATTTCGAGGTAGTGGAAGGTCCCGTCCTCGTAGAGGAACTCGACCGTTCCGGCGTTGGTGTAGCCGCAGCCCAGCGCCACGGCGACGGCTGCCTCGCCCATGGCTGTCCGCACGTCGTCGGGAAGATCGGGAGCGGGCGCCTCCTCAATGAGCTTCTGGTGGCGGCGCTGGGCCGAGCAGTCACGTTCGCCGAGGTAGACGGCGTTGCCGTGGGTGTCGGCCAGTACCTGAATCTCGATGTGACGGGGGGCGGTCAGGTACCGCTCCATGTAGATCTCGTCGCGGGCGAAGTAGGCCAGCGCCTCGCGCTGGGCTGATTCGATGGCATCGGCGATGGCCGACTCGTCGGTCACCACCTTCATGCCCCGGCCGCCGCCGCCGTAGGCCGCCTTGATGGCGATCGGGTAGCCGTGTTCGGCGCCGAACGCCCGCACCTGATCGGGGTCGGTGATGAAGTCGGTGGTGCCCGGAACGCTGTGGACGCCGACCTTCTCAGCGGCCAGCCGGGCGCTGATCTTGTCGCCCATCACCTCGATGGCTTCCGGGGGCGGGCCAATGAAGGTCACCGAGCGGTCAGTCACCGCCCGGGCGAAGTCAGCATTCTCCGAGAAGAAGCCGTAGCCGGGATGCACCGCGTCGGCGCCGCTCCGGTCGATGGCTGAGAGGATGGCCTCGGTGTTGAGGTAGCTCTCGGCGGCTGTCTGGCCCCCGAGGGCGTAGGCCTCGTCGGCCAGCCGGGTATGGAGGGCGTCACGGTCAAGATCGGAGTAGACGGCGACGGTGGCTACGCCCATCTCCCGGCACGCCCGGATGACCCGGACGGCGATTTCGCCGCGGTTTGCGATCAGTACCTTGGTGAACACGTCCCTATCATCGCCCGAATGGGAGGCCCTACGCACCCCCGAAGGGGCGAACATCGGTCACAGGCCGACTCGACATCTGCCGGAAGACGATCAGATGCTGGCGTGCCGTCCCGTTTCCGGATCGAGACGGTGGCCGAAACCGGATCGACCAATGCCGACCTGGTGGCGCGGGCTGCCGCCGGCGAGC
>JAAZZG010000043.1:0-225 GCA_014237715.1 Acidimicrobiales bacterium | reverse complement strand
ACTGGCCGGTCGAACGGTTCACCCTGGTGACCTCGGGACTGGCCGTGTCGTTGGTCGACGCCCTGGGATCGTTGTTCGAAACGCAGGCCGTCGACGTCGAGGCCATGGTCAAGTGGCCCAACGACGTCCTGTTGGTCGACCGGGAGACCGGTTCGCTGCTGGGCAAGGTGGCGGGGGTCCTGGCCGAGTTGGTTGCCGGACCGGTGGCCGGTGGATCGGCGATCG
>JAAZZG010000042.1 GCA_014237715.1 Acidimicrobiales bacterium | reverse complement strand
CGCATACCGACGACCTGGACGCGCTCGAGCAGGGCGACCTGCTGGACGTGCGCTCGCAGGCCTACGACCTCGTGTTGAACGGATGGGAACTGGGCTCCGGCAGCGTCCGGATCCACCGCCGTGAGATCCAGGAGCAGATCTTCTCCATCCTGGGGATCGAATCCGAAGAGGCGCACGCCAAGTTCGGCTTCCTGCTCGACGCCTTCCGGTACGGCGCTCCGCCGCATGCCGGCTTCGCCTTCGGCATGGATCGCCTCACGGCCATCCTGGCTGGCGAGGAGAACATCCGCGAGGTCATCGCCTACCCCAAGACCCAGTCAGGTGGCGATCCGTTGACCAGCGCACCGACGCCCATCGATGGTCGACACCTCGAGGAGTTAGGTCTGCGAGTCCTCCCCCCGGCGGAATAGGCCCCCGGGAACAGGCCTCTGGCGGAATGGCCCTCCCGCCAGACAACCGGACTGCCGGGTACCGTCCGACCGTGTCCGGAGATCTCTTCGCCAGCGCGGCGACCGAACGTCTGGCTCGCCGGGCGCCGTTGGCTGACCGCCTGCGGCCGACCAGGCTGGACGACGTCGTCGGTCAGGAGCACCTTCTGGGCCCGGGACGTCCCCTGCGGCGACTGATCGAGGCCGACCGCCTGTCATCAGTGGTGCTCTGGGGTCCTCCGGGAACGGGCAAGACGTCGTTGGCCAGGCTCATCGCGCGGGTGACCGCTCAGGAGTTCGCTGAACTCTCGGCCGTCAACGCCAGCGTGAAGGACGTCCGGGAACTGGTGGCTTCGGCGAAAGCCCGTCTAGGGGAGCGCGATGTGGGCACCATCTTGTTCCTCGACGAGGTTCATCGGTTCAACAAGGCCCAGCAGGACGCCCTCCTACCGTCGGTGGAGTCCGGACTACTGGTGCTCATCGGAGCCACCACCGAGAACCCGTTCTTCGAGGTCAACGCCCCGTTGTTGTCGCGTTCCACCCTGTTCCGACTGGAGCCCCTAGGGCCCGAGGCGTTGCGGCGCCTCCTGGAACGGGGGCTGGCCGTCGAGGCCGTCGAAGCCGACGATGATGCGCTGGACCTGCTGGTCGACCGGGCCGCCGGGGATGGTCGACATGCCCTGACCAGTCTGGAGGTGGCGGCTGCCCTGGCTGTCGGTCGGGCAGCGGAGGAGGCGGTCGAGGGCTCAGAAACCCGTGTAGTGCTGGCCGATGCCGAGGCTGCGCTGGGCACCAAGGCGCTGCGTTACGGCCGCGATGCCCACTACGACGTGATCAGCGCCTTCATCAAGAGCATCCGGGGCTCGGATCCCGATGCCGGCCTGTACTGGCTGGCCCGGATGCTCGACGTCGGCGAGGACGCCCGGTTCATAGCCCGCCGACTGGTCATCCTGGCCAGCGAAGACGTCGGCATGGCCGATCCGATGAGCCTTGTGGTTGCCGACGCGGCCGCCCGGGCCGTTGAGTTCGTGGGCCTTCCTGAGGCGAAGTTGAATCTGGCCCAGGCCGTGGTCCACCTGGCCACGGCCCCCAAGTCCAACCGGGTGACCACGGCGCTCGGTGCCGCCGAGGGCGATGCCCGGGCGGCAGGCACCGGCGAGGTCCCGATTCACCTGCGTGACGCCCACTACCGGGGGGCCGCCCAGTTGGGCCATGGCGAGGGATACGACTATCCGCACGACCATCCTGAGGGTTGGGTCGAACAACGTCATCGCCCAGCCGAGGTCGATGGGCGTCGCTACTACGATCCATCCCAACATGGCTTCGAGAACGAGATTGCCGAACGCATGCGGTCCACACAGGATCCGGAGAAGGGCCCGGTTGAGGAGGATCCTGACAATGGTTGATCTGGACACCCGTCGACCGGTTGGTTCGGTCTGATGCGTCGACGACTGCTCTGGCTGATGGGCGGATGGGTCGTCGGTACCCTGTCGGCC
>JAAZZG010000041.1 GCA_014237715.1 Acidimicrobiales bacterium | reverse complement strand
ATCCGTCGACCTCTTGGTTGGAGAGCGTGTTGTGGTCGAATGCAAGGCCACCACCGCCGACAACCCGGTATTCAAGGCGCAAGCACTGACCTACCTTCGGCTGATGGATCTCAAGCTGGCCCTCGTGCTCAACTTCGGCAGGCGACTGGTGAAGGACGGCACGAGCAGAGTCGTCAACAACCTCTGACCAACTCCTTTGCGGCTCTGCGACTTTGCGTCTTTGCGTTAAAGTAAGGAGCGGAGTGCGCGACTTTATCCACAGGCTGCTAGGGGCGGGTGGGCCTAGCAGCCTGGGGATAAAGTCAGGTTTGGCGCTTTCTTCTTAACGCAGAGTCGCAGAGGCGCGAAGGCGCAAAGATGTTGATCGGAAATTCGTTGTAGCTGAGTGATCGGGCCGTATTGGCCGGACTCGGCCGATCAAGAGGAGAAGGAGCTTCAGCCAAGCCGCCACAGCCCATCTGGGCTTTCCTGCGCCGATGAGCTTACGCATGACCAAGCCCAGATTGAACGCGGCGGCATGCACGACATAGCGCTTGGTGATGTTGCCTCGGCCCCGCAGATGTGTTCGTCGCATCCCACCGGTGTCCAGCAGGTGTGCGAATGTTCGCTCGAGTAACTCGCCCCGACGGCGTAACAACCGCTTTCCGCGTTCACCCCTGATCCGACGGCGGTTGGCATATGTCGCCTTGCGCTCCCGCGCCTTTCGCTGCTTCTCCTCCACGTTTCTCCCGGTCCACTTGCGCCGCCCCCTGTCTGGCTCGGACAGGTACGTGCGGATACCCCTCTGCTGTAGTTCCACCAAGGCCGGACCGCTATGTGTCCCCTTGTCCGCCACGACTTCCTTGCCCATGTCCAGTTGCTGAGCGACGGCCTGATCTACCTTTTCGAGTTCCTTGACGGCCTCGCTGAGCGTATCCGCCAGAGACTGAGTGTCGCCACGGTTTGCAGGGTGGATCTCGGCGGCAACAATCGCTCCGGTCTCCATATCCACTGCGTTCTCGGGCTTGTATGCGAAGTGCGTCCTGCCGTCTTTCATCTTGGTGATCTTGGCGTCAGGGTCGTGTGGATTCTCCCAGTCATCGTTGGCCCCCTTCCTCTTGCGCTTCTTGTCCAGACGAGCCAGACCCTCCCTCGTTGGAGTCTCGATCCCTGACTGCCTGGCCAATTCGGTCAGGAACTCCGTATACGACTGGCCGCTGTCGCGTCGAACGATCGAGCGCAGGGCGGCATTGGCCTCCATCGTGGAGGCATCGATCCCGATCGTCTTGCCCTTGACCAGCTCCTCCTCGGCCAGCAGTTCGAGCACCATCGTGAATACCGAGTCGTGGAACTCCTTGGGCAAACGGCGGCGAGTCTTCGAGATCGTGGAGTGATCGGGCGTCCTCTGCGTGATGCTATACCCGAGGAACTTGCGCAGGCCGAGGGAGTCTGCCACACGCCAGGCAATCCCCCTCTCCGAGTCGATGCCTTCGAAGTAGCCAACCAGCAGCAGCCGGATGTAGATTCCGGGCGGCAGTGAAGGTCGACCCATCTTCTCAGCGTAATAGGGTGCAGCCATCATCTCGACATGATCATCAAGACCGATCCGATCGAGCAACTGGTTGAGTTTCGAGTAGAACGGATGCGCCGGGGATTCCGGGATCTCCTCGGCAGCGATCCAGAACTCGCCCTGGTGCTTGCGGCGGCGCTTTCCAACGGCCATGGTGCAGCCTCCGGATGGAGGGATGGTGGGACTGCCCGACTACCAAGCAAGAATACCCCAGGTTCAGGTGGAACCAAGCTATCGCTCTATCGAGGAGTCGGACATGACAGAGAACGAGATCAGCCAGATCGTCGTCGATGCTGCAATCGAGGTGCATCGCACGTTGGGCGGGCCTGGTTTGCTGGAGAGCGTGTACGAAGAAGCGCTCGCATATGAGCTCGAACTGCGGGGGCTGACCGTCGAGCGGCAGCGCAGGGTGCCTGTGGTCTACAAGGGAAAGCGACTGGCAACCGACCTATCCGTCGACCTCTTGGTTGGAGAGCGTGTTGTGGTCGAATGCAAGGCCACCACC
>JAAZZG010000040.1:232-2478 GCA_014237715.1 Acidimicrobiales bacterium | reverse complement strand
CGGTACGGAGCGCATCAGCGAGGAGCCGTTGGTCCTGTTGCGTCGATCCTGGACGACGCGCGAGACGACCAGCAAGTGAAAGAGCCCAACGGCAATCGTTGTCGCTTCCAGCGAGTGCCTCGACGCAGAGCGTCCTCACCTTCTCTTCGCCGCCCATAGCTGAGATCATTCGGCCTGCTTCATCGGACGCATCCAGTGGAAGCAGGCCTACCGGATCGCCGTCGAAGAATCCGAAGAGCCCGGCCCGGATTTGGCGGACATGGTGTTCAGCTAGGCCGTAATGCTGCTGGGTCAACCAGTCCTCGCCGTACATCGTTGGCAAATGGATTCGGTGCGCGAGTTCTGGGCCCGTTGCTCCGCGGTTTGTCCAGCGGACGGTCTGGTCCCATAAAAACTGGATTGAGTCCCGATAGGCGGTAACCCTTCGCGCTATTTCCTCCTTCCCAGACAAGGGCGGCCCGTGGGTTGCCACGAGGTGGTCGGCGTTGAGGGAACGGAGGTGGTCAAGCCCGTTGAGCAGCACCCGTGGATCCCGGTACTCCTCCCCTCGGATAGCAAATACGTTGAACAGCGCTGGCCACACCAAGTTGTGAATCGCCACACCGAGGTTGGGGAACCAAAGAGTGGCCGAGTCGTCGGCATCGGAAGGCGCAGGCGTCACCTGCATCTCCAGCCCAGCGAGGTCTACCGTGACCTGCTCCGAGAAGGTGTGGCCGGCTGCCACGTAGCCGGGCGTCGACGGTGCGTGATGTGGCATTCGGTAGGCGAGGCCCAACCCCACATTGACGAGCCCATCAGGTCCCTCATCAGGTAGTTGGATGCCAAACTGCTCGACAAGCCCGCGACTATAGGCAGGAGCGATCTCCATAGCGGCCCGTTCAAGGTTCTGAGCGATGCGCTCGTGCCCCCAGATAGCAGTGACTGGTTCCTGCTCCGTGAGCGCCACTGTCCCGTTGACGTAGTGAAAATGTGTGTAGACAACCGCAACCACTGGCTCTGTCGTGACTCGGCGCAGTTGATCCAAGGCACTCCGCATCTCCTCCACCGATTCGCCGGTGTCGATCGCGATGATTCCCTCAGGACCGCGGAGGAATGTCTGGTTTGACAGACCGTTCCCTACGAGGCACCAAACGCCATCACGCACCTCGTACATGTTGGGGACTAGGCGCTTCGTGTGCTCGTGCAGCGATCGGTCGGCAAGTCGGCCCTGTGCGTCGGCTACGACGCGGGAGTCATCATCGGCAAGCGTGTTCGAGTCCCCCATACACGGATCCTAAGTCGGGCAGCAATCTGGCAGAACGGCTTGGCAATGGAAGGAGCTAGGAACCTGGGGCTAGACGGCGTTGACCAGGGTCATTCAAGTCCCCCCCCTCGGTGGTCTCGGTCACGCCGACTCCAGAGTCGACGTCAGCTGGTCGCGTAGGAGGTCGAGCTCGTCGTCGACGGCCAGGTCGCCGACCCGGTTGGTGGTCTCGTTGGCGTCGGTGACGAGGTCGAACAGTTCGCTCACTTCGCCGGTGTCGGCGTTGATGGTGGCCCGCCAGTTCCCGTTGCTGATGGCGTGCCAGGTCGGCAGTCCGGGGCGAATCCGGATCATGCTCACGACGTTGTCACGGGTCGCCCCGTCAGTGCCGGTCACGAGGGGCACCAACGACCGGGACGGCGCCCCGTCGAGGCCCGACGCAGCGCCGGCATCGAGCAGGGTGGCGGCGACGTCGAAGGCCTGGACCGGCGCCGTTTCGACCCGGCCCGTGGTTCCCGCGGGTGGACGCACGATGAGCGGCACCCGGACCGAGGACCGGTAGAAGTTCATCTTGGCCATGAGCCCGTGGTCGCCGAGCATCTCGCCGTGGTCGGCCGAATAGACGATCCACGTGTTGTCGAGCTGGTCATGCCGCTCCAACTGGGCGAGCAGGTCACCGATGCGCTGATCGATCAGGGACACCATCGCGTAGTACTGGCGGGCACCGGCCAACACGAAGTCGTCGGTCAGCAGCTCGCTATGTGAGTGTTTGCGGAGCCCGTTCAGATGGGTGGCCCATTCGTCTGTCGTCGGTGTCGGCTCGGACCGAGCGGTGCGCTCGATGTCGGCGCCGGCGTAGTGGTCGGCCCAGATCGGGTCGCCCATAAGCGGCACATGGGGCTGCACGAACGACAACTGCAGGAACCACGGTCGGTCACTCGGCTGGCGGCCCATCCACTGTTGGGCCTCGTCGGCCAGGAAGCACGTGAGATCGAGCTCCTGG
>JAAZZG010000040.1:0-222 GCA_014237715.1 Acidimicrobiales bacterium | reverse complement strand
GCCGCTCCAGTGGCGGTCCCCGCCCCGGAAGTTGGCGCTGACCACCTCCCGGTACGCGTCGAGGGCGTCGTGTTCGTGCAGGAACCGCATGTAGGGCGTCTCCCACTCGCCGACGTGGACGTAGCGGTCGAACTCCTCGACGACGTGGTCGAACCCGAAGCTGCCGATCCACTGGTCGGTCGGCGCTGGCGTCCCCGGCTCAACCATCATTGGCCATGACGC
>JAAZZG010000003.1:195290-265294 GCA_014237715.1 Acidimicrobiales bacterium | reverse complement strand
TCGCCTGCGGGAGCCACGATCGACTCTGCCCACCACAAGCTCATTCAGATCTCGCCAGCAGTTTCCGGGGATCGACACCACGGTGTCCTCAGTGACAGTGCGAGAGATCTGGCTGTCGAGCCTGTTGTAGGTGACTTGCCATTCACCCTCGACAAGGAAGAGTGCCTGGTTCTGATCGATGCGGTGAAGTCCTGTGGATGCGCCCGGCTCTAGGCGAAGCCACTCGACAGTGAAGCCGTGCGGTGTCCAGATGGGTGGGCGCTGTTGTCGGTCCTCAGTCAACCCAAAGCCAATCACCGGGGCTATCGCGCTTCCGTGACCCGGTAGAACGCTGGAGAGTAGGGCCGCCTCCGACCAGTCAAGACGGTCGGGAGCGACAATCCGCTCGACAATCTCGGCATCGGTGTAGTGGTCCAGCTCACCCAATCGTGTTTCATCGATGGGGGTGATCGTGTCGTTGATCAGATCGCCCGCAGTCGCGTCGAGCACGGCTCCGACGGGTGAGAGGTACAAGCCAGTCGATGCTGCGGCCTCGAGAACCTGCGGGGCCCACAAGATTCCGCCGGTGTTGTCGCTACCCAGCACGGTGAGGAGCCAGCCGTCGTCAGCGCCGATGTTCTTGAACCCTCGGAAGATCCAAGTGGGTACAGAGAAGAGAGTGTTGGGTCCGATTTCGACTGTTTGCTCGCCGTACTGCCCCAGCCGCATCTCCCATCGTCCGCGCGTGCAGATGAAGACCTCAGCCGTGTAGTGCATGTGCGGGTTGTTGACGACCCCGTGGGGCATGCTGGCTGCGCCAATGTTGAAGCCGTGGGGCTCGGCGAGATTCACGATCTGGTCGGCGTTCTGGGACACGCCGGGACCGATGAAGGAGTAGCTCGTCTTACCGGCGGATCCGGGGAGTCGGACATCAACGAAGGCTTCCGTGTCGGCTACGAACTGGTGGGGCTCGATGATGCGGCGACCGACGTCGTCAACGTTGACGATCAAGTCGGCCGATGGCTGGAGGAAGGGGTTCACTGCCATTGGCCGACCTTGCTCGGCGAGACGCCATGACCCTCAAGCCAGGGGAAACCGCGCACCCTCATGATGTCCCCAAGGGTCTACCGCCGTCGACAGAGATCATCGAGCCGGTAGTGAACGGAAGATCGTTGACGACAGCGCTCACAGCGGCTGCCACATCATCTGGCGTCGCCAGGCGGCCCATTGGGGTGGCTGCGCTTTGGGCGTCGATCATTTCGGTGGGCATACGGGCTGCGTATTCCCCGAGGACCCAGCCGGGCGAGACCGACACAACCCGAATGAAGGGTGCCAGAGCACGGCCGAGCGACCGGGTCATCGAGTCCAATGCCGCCTTGGACGCACAGTAGGCCACATTTGATCCCTGACCAGTGAGACCGGCGACCGAGGAAATATTGATCACCACGGCATTCTCGGAAGCGTTGAGGAGTGGACGGAGGGCCCGGATGGTGGCAAAGGGGCCGCGCCAGTTGGTGGCGAAGATCTCGTTGATGAGATCATCGTCGAGGCCATCTAGGTCATCGTGCGGTATCGGACGGGTGACGCCAGCGCAGTTGACCAGTACGTCGAGGTGACCTGCCTGGGCTTGCAGCGATCCCGCTAGTTCGTCGAGTGAGGCAGGGTCGAGGACCGAGATGCGTGCAGCGCGGTGGCCTGGGCCGGGCAGGTCAGCCAAGAGTTGATCGGCCCGGTCGGCGGCGGTGTGGTAACCAGCGACAATGGTGAATCCGTCTTTGGCCAGCCTGCGGGTAATAGCCGAGCCGATCCCACCCGAGGCTCCGGTAATCACTGCGGTTCTCACGAGCGCACATCGCTGTAACGGCGGACGCGGATGTCGGCCTGAGCCTGGTGTCCGGCGAAGTTCTCAATCGCACAGAGGCGGCTGCAGTACTCGCCAATGAGCACGCTTGAGGCCGGATCGGTGACGCGCTGGTAGGTGACGGTCTTGATGAACTTCCCCACCCAAAGGCCACCGGTGTAGCACGCCGCTCCCTGAGTGGGCAGGGTGTGGTTCGTGCCGATGACTTTGTCGCCATAGGACACATTCGTCATCGGTCCAAGAAACAGGGCCCCGTAGTTGGTCAGGTTCTCGAGGAAGTAGTCGTCGTCGTCGGTCATGACCTGCACATGCTCGAAAGCCAGTTCGTTTGCCATCGCCAACATCTCTGCGTTCTCCTCACAGACGATCACGCGGCCGTAGTCGGCCCAGGACTTTCCAGCGATGTCGGCGGTGGGCAGGTGCTGGAGTTGACGTTCCACTTCGGCGATGGTGTCCAGACCGAGTTGGCGCGAGGTAGTCAATAACACCGCAGGCGATGTTGGGCCGTGCTCTGCCTGGCCCAACAAGTCAGTGGCGCAGATCTCTCCATCCACCGTGTCGTCGGCCAACAGGAGCGTCTCGGTCGGGCCCGCAAGCAGGTCGATGCCGACCCGTCCATACAACTGCCGCTTGGCCTCGGCCACAAAGGCATTGCCGGGCCCGACGAGCAGGTCGACGGGATCCACGAACTCGGTCCCCAGAGCCAGTGAAGCCACGGCTTGCACACCGCCGAGCAGGTAGATCTCGTCTGCGCCGGCCAGATGCATCGCCGTCACCGTTTCCGCTGGCACGGCACCGTTAATCGGCGGTGTGCACGCCGCCACGCGAGGAACACCGGCAACCTTCGCTGTTAGAACGCTCATGTGAGCCGAGGCCACCATGGGGTAGCGCCCACCCGGCACATAGGCCCCGACGGCCGACACCGGGATGTTCTTGTGACCCAGGATTACGCCGGGCAGCGTCTCGACCTCGATGTCGCTTAGTGACTCCAGTTGCGCCTGAGCAAAGGTCCGGATCTGGGTCTGGGCGAACCTGATGTCTGCAACCGTTGCCGGATCGACTCCTGCCACGACCGTCTCGATCTCCTCACCGGTCAGTCGGAACTGCTCGGGCTCCCAGTTGTCGAAGTTGGCCGACATCTCTCGGACAGCGACCTCGCCGCGAGTCTCGATGTCAGCGAGCAGCGTCTGTACACGCTCGGTCAACTCCAGGTCGCCCCCATGGGCTCCCTTGGCGGTCGCGTCCTTGAGGATCTCAGTCATTGATCCTCCGTGTGGTCCGGCCTTCGTACACGGTTCCGGGGATGACCTGGGAGCGCTCGCCCGGGTCTTCGGTGTCCAGCAGCATTGCGATCGCTTCGTCGACGAGAACATCGATGGGTTGAACCAAGGTGGTCAGGTCGTAGCCCGCCCACGACGCCTGGGGAAGTCCATCGAACCCTGTTACAAGCACATCGCCCGGCACGCTGACTCCGGCAGTGCGGAGCCCGTCGATGACCCCGAACGCGACCTCGTCGCTACCGACCATCATGACGTCGGGTAGTTCCAACCCTTCGCTGATTTGAGAGGCCACCTTGTAGCCCGCGTCGTACGTGAAGGCCCCAGCCTCGATGTATGGACAGGCAATCCCGAGATCTCCCAAGGACTTGGCCGCTCCGCGATAACGCATCTGATCTGTCGACGCCTCTGCTACGCCACCCACGAACATCGCTGTCGCCACGCCCTGAGCAGCGACGTGTTCGACGAGTGCGCTGGTTCCTGCCTCGTTGTCCACGGAGACCAATGGCAACAAGCCTGTTGCGGTCGGCTGGTTGAACGCGACGACGCGAGGGCCCGGCCGACGCATCCGCACAAGATGTTCCTGACTGATCGTCGACGATGCCAGCACCAGGCCGTCCAACCTGTACTGCTCCACTGCATCTAGAGCGTCAACGACGTGATCTGCATCGGCGAAAGAGAACAAAAGCAGTTGTTTACCTTTATCGGCCAGTCGTCGAGAAAACGACGTGAGGACGGACTGCCAGTACTCACCCTGTGTCGGGACGACAGCGCCGACGATGTCGGTGCGCTGCGATTTGAGACTTCGCGCAATCGCGTTCGGGACATATCCGATGCGATTTGCGGCGTCCCTGACGCGCTGTTGGGTGTCAGGAGCGACAAGGCCGGGCGAGGAGAAGACCCGGGTGACCGTCGCCTGAGAAACGCCCGCCTCTGCTGCCACATCGTGCGACGTGACTGGTTGGCGACGACCCTCTCGACCTTGTGAGTTGTTCACGACCGTGACCGCGCGACACCAGGAGATGATCGAATAGCGCAGTAATCACCCCCACTCATGCGTCAGAACATAATGACTACGTAGTCATAGGTCAACAGAGAATCAGCCGCGCAAGACCACTCCACTGCCCACGCAGGCCCGTCTCAGCCACGGTGTAGCAGGATCTGTTTCCAGACGGCCACCTCGTCGAACAGGACAAACTCTCGACGAAGTCCCCAGGGGCCGTACTCGGCATGGCTTATTCCCATCACGTGCACAGGAGCACCACTCGGTTCGCCGAAGTGGCCCGGGCCGTCATGGGTGCCAGTAATCGACCAGCGGACCGCAGCCCGAAGGCCAAGTCCGTCGTCATGGCGGCCGATTGTGTGATGGACCCGAAACTCAGCGGTGGGTAACGACGTGCGAATGCCCACCCAGAAGCTCGCTGCGTCGGCCCACCCATGCCCGACATGCCCACCAGGTTGCTCCATTTGAACAGCGCGGTCGTAGATTGCCGTGACGTCGACATCATCAGCTGTGATGAGTTGCCCGAGCTCCTTTGCATACCGATGTCCAGACGGGTGATCGTTGCCCTTGCCGAGATACACCGCAGGAGGTTCGGACTGTGACATCAGCGGGAGAACTGCCTGTTCAGCACCACCTTCCGCCTTAATCTGGCGTGCTGCGAACATCTCCGGCGTAAATCCCAGCTGTCGCACGATGGCTCCCAGATCACGCACGAGCCACTCGTCGTAGATCTGATTCGCCTGGGCTGCACAGTCCGCAATGACCCGGTATCGCAGGTGTGTGCCGGTCGCCTTACCGAAGACTCCGTCGCCAAGATGCGTCGCAGTCGAGAAGATCCGGTGAGATGAGAAAAATCCACCATGTCCATCGTCACTCCAGATCACGTCTTCGCCGAGTAGCTGACGGTCAGGGAACTCCTTCAATGTCGCCTGGGTAGCGGAGATCACCACCTCACTTCCCACCACATATCCATCCGGTGACCGGACCGGAATATCCGCGGTGTAGTACTCCCTGAGGCTCTCGACGTTGCGGTCTTCCCAGATCTCCTTGGTGATACCCAAGATGTAACTTGGCTCGTCGTTGAACCGTTGATTGAAATCGCGCACTGATCTCCTACCTTGCGTCGCCGGTTCTCTCAACCGAAGATGACTACGTACACAGGACCGTACATGTTCAGGCCGACTCAAAAATCGGCCATCCCGACTGGACCGCGCATGACACCCACGATCACGGCCATTGACGCACCCGTCGCCGCACTCGGCGAATCGCCGGTGTGGTGTACCGAAGAAGCCATCTTGTACTGGGTTGATATCGATGGCAAGACAATCCATCGTCACGATCCTGCCACCAACACCCACGAAATGAGATCTATAGACGGACGACCTGGTTCGATCGCCCTTACTTCTGAGCGCGACCGACTCCTCGTCGCCAGCGAACACCAGTTGCTGGGACTCGATTGGAATACCGGAGCGATAACCCCGTTTGCCAGTCTCGAGGTGCCGGGTGCCGGTAACCGGCTAAATGACGGCCGCTGCGATCCTGTCGGTCGCTTCGTCGTCGGTTCGATGTACGCGGACACCACTGCCGGACGGACCACGGGAACGCTTTACCGGTTCCACCATGATCGCGAGGTAGTAACACTACGAACACATATCGGGGTCGCCAACGGGCTCGCCTTCGACGCTGAGCGGGAACGCATGTACTTCGCCGACACGCCAACGGAACGGGTGCTCGTCTTCGACTATGAGGCTTCCACTGGCGATCTGTCCAACCAACGCCTCTTCTTCGACTACCAGAGATACCCCGGCAAGCCAGACGGAGCGTGTATCGATGACGATGGCTGCTACTGGTCGGCCTCTGTCTATGGGTGGACGCTGCTACGGATCACTCCGAACGGTGACGTCGACTGCCGAATCGAACTCCCAATCCAGAAACCATCCATGCCGTGCTTTGGTGGAGCAAATCTCGACACGCTCTTCGTCACTACCATCGGTGCGGGCGGGACTATCCCATCAGAACCGGGGCGAGATGGCTTCGAGCCAGGTGCCACACTCGCTATCGAAGGTCTGGGGGTCAAAGGGGTCTCCGAGCCACGATTCGCCGGCACAACTCGTTGAAGGTAACCGGCCAACCGGTCGAGCGCCTCGACACCGCCTGAATGCCTGACGGGCAGACTTCCAACCCCTCCCACCCGAGTTAATCCACCCTGTCCCGAGCTCGTCTTCGTCGCACCCCACCTCCTTCGGCGGGTTGCCTGTGTTCCATCGCTCGAGCGTTTCCCCTGTTCAGAGGCTTCCGATCGGTTGTCACTGGCTCTTCGCGATTGTGAGGTACACGTGGACGTAGTCCATTGCGTGGCCTTCAGGGGCTTCACGCACCATGGTTTCGTAGGCGCCGTAAAAGGCGTCGATGATTCTGTCACGCTCATCATCGGGGCGGTCGGTGCTGAGTCCGGAGCGGAACGTGGCTGCGCTCCAGGAGCGAAGCGTCGGAACATAGTCGGCTGCGAACCGTGCCGTGTCGCCATGTTGCTGGAAGTCGCTAGCGAAGGGGCATGGCACAACCCGGGTCTCGCAATGCTCGACGCTGAGCCCGGCTTGACTGACCGGGCTGTCGCTGTCGTCGAGTGGTGCCCGGAACTCCTCGACGCTCTTGTAGTACTGAGGCAAGGTCATCGCACGGTATTCGGCTTCGGTAATGGTGTTGTCTTTCACGAAACTGCGCCAGATGGCGTCGAACGTGTCGAACATGTTGACCCCGCCTGTGTTGCCGAGATAGCGGCCTTCGTCGTCGACTCCGAAATTCACCAGCACGAGGCGACCGCCCGGTGCCAGTTCCGTGGCACGTCGAAGAAGGATCACTTCCCAATCCTTCGCTGCTTGGCGCTGAAACTCGGCCATACTCGCGCCCGTTGCACCGACCGCCTGAACGTGATCTGGAATGTCACACGGTTTGCGCGACAGCCAGTGCATCGCAGTGGCCGAGAACCCGAGGTCGAGCGTTCCCGTCGGCAGAATTGGGTCATAAAAAGATGTTGCCGAGGCCAGGACTTGGACGTTCTCAAAGCGATCGAGGTAACTCGGTTGTCCGGTTAGGCCATGGACCATACGGAAGATGGCGTTGTAGTCGTTGTGCGGCTGATCGGTGTAGACGATCTGCACATCACGCTCAGGGAAACGCCCGCGAATCGCAGCAATCGCATCGCCGATCATGTCGAATGAGGTGCCGCCATCGGCGGTTCCCATGTCGGAGAAGGTAAACGCGTGGCCTGGCCGGTCCGGACTGCGTTCGATCGCCTCTCGGACCAGCGGCCAGGCGCCGTCGATGACGTCCTTTGCTCCCAGGGTCGCCAGCGAATAGGCCCCGCCACTTGTCATGGCGACGTGTGTCCTGTCGTCTCCGGTCATCGCCGCCTCCTATGCCGGCTCAAGGATGTCGGCAATTGGGAAAATGCGATGCCAGTGCCTTCGTTGATAGGCCTCGCTCAGTTCGGCATCTGGGTCATCGATTGCGCCGTTCATCAACGGTGCAATCGGCGCGTCCGACCGGGCATAGGCGAAGAAGGGAATCGAATAGCGGTCGACACCCGATCGATTGATGACTCGATGCGGCGTCGAGGAGAACTCCCCATTAGTCCAGATCTGCATCGCGTCGCCCAGATTGACCACGAACGTTCCAGGGATGGGCGGCGCCTCAACCCATTCGCCACTCTTGCTTTCGATCTCCAGCCCGCCGTTGTCGTCCTGCCAGAGAATGGTGAAGCCGCCTTCGTCTGAATGAGGCACGACACCGATATTGCTGACGGTCGTTGGGTTCGCTTGAGGTGGATAGTGGTTGACCTTCAGCAGCGATTGCACGGGGTTGAACAGGTTTCGAAGAAAGTCCGACTTCTGGCCTAACGCCAGAGAAAAGGCGCGCTGCAGCACTCCAGAGAGTGCGTCGGCCGCTTCGTAGTAGGCCTCCATAGCGCTGCGCAGCACCTCGCCTTCTTCTGGCCAAACGTTGGGGCCATCCAACTTGTTCTGTGGGTTAAGTGGACGCTCTACGCCCATCCAATAGCCCTCTTGATTGCTGGTTGCCGCGGTCTCTTCACCTTCATAGGACCGGTAACGCAGTGGCAGATACCCGCGTAGCCGGTCGCTGAGGAGGCTTTGCATCTT
This sequence comes from Acidimicrobiales bacterium, assembly GCA_014237715.1. Taxonomy (GTDB): domain Bacteria; phylum Actinomycetota; class Acidimicrobiia; order Acidimicrobiales; family MedAcidi-G1; genus UBA9410. Next base: position 257,014 of record JAAZZG010000003.1, on the reverse strand, counting down.
TTCGTCCATCGGGCGAGCGAAGAACTCGTCAGAAGCAGCTAAGAGGTCGTCGATCAAATCTTGGGCGACTCCGTGCTTCTGGATATACACGAAGCCGACATCTCGGCAGGCCGCGCCAAGAGCATCGATCGTGGCCGGGTCATCCTTGCCAGCAACGAGGTCAGACAGGTCGGTCACCGGGATTTCGGTGAAGTCGAGTCGGCGTGACACTGGGATGCTCATTGCGATAACTCCTAGTAGAGATGTATTGCGTTCATGTTCGCTGATCTCGCTGCCGTCCAGGCACGACTCCAAGTCAGTCGAAAGTCTCTTCGTCAACCCGTTCCAACAGGACAGCCAGAAGGCCTACCAACGGGGCTCGAAAGAGATTTCGTCGAGGTTTCCTCAGGCGTTCGCCTCGGCCCGGGCCTTGAGCATGGCCGCGAAGTCGCCGACCGGTCGGACCTGTGCCGTGCCGGCATCAATGATCGGAAACATGCCCTGAAAGACCTGGGCGGCGTCGTCGGCGTCGACCACGAAGAAGAAATCGTGGCCCGGCGGATCCACCCAGGCACCCACCACCTCATTGACGTGCTCGGTCAGGGTGTCCATCACCGCGCCGAAGGTGACCGCCATGGTGGCGTCGTCTTTAGCCGGGCACGTGTGCTCGTCGTGGTGATGGGTGACATGGAAGAGCATGGCTCCGCCTGCTTTCTCTCTGATGAAGGTGTTGTTTGCTCGGACGATGTCGATTCCAGCAGGCCCCGGGGGAAGAGGACAAGCCGTCTCAGGGCTTCAGGTCAGTAGGCGAAGTACCGGAAAGGTTCGTCCTGCGGAGGACGCCCTTTCGAGATCCGTATTGACGAGCATCTCTACGTGTCGGAGGGCGACTTGAACGCCCCCGGCCATGTCCCCTGGTGCCATCTTCCCCTTGTTCCAGGCATGTGGGCAGTTGGGCTGCTCGGCCCGGGCAACTCAGATAAGGCACCGTGTGCCGATAACGGTGATCTGCTCGATTTGAGTGGTCATGGCCTCGCCGGGAGACGTTCCGCTAGCGATAGTTTCACTCTCATGGCTGACTCCGACATCAAGGCGCTGACCGAAGCGCTCCCCGGTGAGAGCTTCGAGACGACGGCGTTCACCACACCACCACCGCTCGCTGATGCGACGGTCGCGATCGTGACGACCGCGTCACTGCATCATCCAGACCAGGACGACTTCGAGGTCATGGATACGGGTTACCGCGTCCTCGACGACAGCCGACGCGACTACGTGACCGGCCACTGGAGTCCCAACTTCGACGGGTCGGGATTCGCCTACGACATGAACACCGTGTTACCGGTGGACCGACTCGACGAATTGGCCGAGCGCGGCGTGATCGGCCGCGTGGCCGATCAGCATCTCGCCTACGCCGGCAACCAGTTCGACCTGTCGGCCATCCGCATGGACTCCGGGCCGGCTGGCGCCAAGTTCCTGCGCGATCAGGGCGTCGACGTCGTTCTGCTTACCCCGGTTTGACCGCTGTGCACGCGTACCGTGAGTACGCTCGCCCACGTCTTCGAGGCTGAGGGGATCGCCACCGTCGCCCTCGGATCGATCCGCAAGCAGATCGAGAGCTCGGCCCCGCCCCGCGGTCTGTGGTGTGACTTCCCACTCGGGCGACCGCTCGGCAAGCCAGGCGATCCGGAGTTCCAGCACCGCGTGCTGGACGTAGCGTTCGCCCTGCTGAACGCCACCGAACCCGTCCTCGCCGAATTCGATGAATCGATCCCCGACGGTGGCGACGAAATGCTCGCCTGCCCGCTCCCCCCGCGTCACGACCCCGACGCCCATCCCGCCATCGACGAGGCTCGCGGCCTGCTCGCCGCCTACCACCGCGGCGTCGAGATGAGCGACGGCCGATTCGGAGCGGGCCGCGTCGTTGCGGCCGACGAGATCCCCGCTGCCATCGAGGCCTTCATCCGTATCTCCGAAGGCACCCCATGGGCCGAAGCCGGCATCCCGGGCTTGCCGATGCGGGTCGGCCACGACATTCGCAGCTACTACGAGACCGCTGCCCTCGCGATGGTCGACCACGCCCCTGCCGCCTGGGCCAGCACGCGCTGGTTCCTCGACCAGACCGAAACCGGCAAGGTGATGATGGCCGCCCGCCAAGCAATGCAAGACCAAGACGCACCACAGCCGATGTGGTTCTACCTCACCCCAGGTGACCGCTGAGCGGAGCGAAACTGGAACTCAATTGAGTCCAGTCAATGCTGGCCCAAAGGCCTCCCTCAACCGCCCAGCATGCTCCAAAAACCAATCGATGCAGACCGGCACTCTTGTGGTGTCGGAGGGGGGACTTGAACGCCCCCAGTCATCACTGAATCACAACACATGATGCTCACTTGACCCACCGATAGTGGATATCTGCCTCTCCCTCTTCGTTATCGCCGTTGGTTCCACCAACAGCCCGGAAGCCATGCCGTTCATAAAAGCGTTGTGCCCCTCGGTTGCTTTCGAACGTCCAGAGGTCAAGGGCCTCCGGGCGCTCGACTTTCGCTCGTTCCATAAGGGCGGTGCCAAGTCCTTGATTGGTCCAATCGGGGTCGACATACAACTGTTCAATCCAATTCCCGTTCAGAACCAGCACACCGGAAACTGCTTCGTCGACTTCCGCCACCCATACCTCTGCAAACGGCATGACGGTTCCCACAAAGTGCGCCTTCACCTCCTCGTCAGAATGCACAAGAGACGGAATCGCCGGCACCGACGCATAGCGCGAGCGCAAGAGAACTTCTGTGGCAGTCCGATAGTCCGCTTCTTCGGCCCTCCGAACCCTGGACACGCCGTCAACAGCCATTCGCGAAGGTCTACAACATTCGCCGGACACGCGCAGCCTGTGGTGTCGGAGGGGGGACTTGAACCCCCACGCCCTTGCGGGCACCAGCTCCTTAAGCTGGCGCGTCTGCCAATTCCGCCACTCCGACGTGGTATCCGGATGTCCCGGACGGCGGTCAATCTACCGGCCCCTTCTCTACCCGCAGCAGGGCTGGGAACCGGTTCCGCTCGCTGGAAGAAGCCCTAGAAGAGAAGGCCGAGAGTGATCGTGGAGAAGGCGAAGATCAGGGCCGTGAGCACGGTGATCCGGTCCAGGTTCTGCTCCACCACGGTCGATCCTGCGGTCTGGGCACCGATACCCCCGCCGAACATGTCGGACAGACCGCCGCCCTTCCCGCTGTGCAGCAGCACGAGGAAGATGAGGCCGAGCCCAGAGAGGGCCTGGATGATGGCGACCAGCACGAACATGGGGAGAGGTTACCGGCACCCGGGGATGACCGGTTCAGTGATCAGGGGTGCCATTGAGGCTGAATGGTCTCAGCCGACAAGTCGGTAGGCGATGATCCGGGCAAACTCGTCAGGATCCAGAGATGCCCCTCCGACGAGGGCACCGTCGATATCGGACTGGCGCATTAGGTCCGGCGCATTGACCGGCTTGACCGACCCGCCGTACTGGATCCGTACGCTGTCAGCCGCCTCGGTCCCCCAGCTGCCGCGCACCGCGTTGCGGACGGTGGCACACATTTCCTGGGCGTCTTCCGGGGTTGCGGTCTTGCCGGTTCCGATGGCCCAGATCGGCTCGTAGGCCACCACAAGACCGGCTACCTGGTCGCCCTTCAAGCCAGCGAGGCCCTCAAGGACCTGGCGTTCGACCTTGTCTCTCGCCTGCCCGGCCTCACGCTCGTCGAGCGTCTCGCCACAGCACATGATCGGGGTCATCCCGTTGGCCAGCACCGCCTTCACCTTGCGGTTGACATTGTCGTCGGTCTCGCCGAACACCTCGCGGCGTTCTGAGTGGCCGACGATCACCAGCGACACGTTCAGCTTGGCCAACATCCCGGCTGAAACCTCACCGGTGAACGCGCCCTTCTCCTCCCAATGACAGTGCTGAGCTCCGAGGGCAATCGGGATCTCGTCGGACTCCAGCACCGTCTGGACCGACCGGAGGTCGGTGAATGGCGGGTGGAGCGACACGTCCACGGCGTCGTAGTCGTTGGCCGACAGCACATACGACAACTTTTGCACGGCCTGTATGGCCTCGAAGTGGTTGTGGTGCATCTTCCAGTTGCCGCTGATCAGCGGCCTTCGCTCGCTCATGTTTCCGTCCTGTCGCTCGTCACTGCCTGCTGTCGACCACTGGCCACCCGATCACTGGCCACGAAGCGCAGCCAGGCCGGGCAGGTCTCCTTGTTCGATTAACTCCAGTGCCGCACCGCCACCGGTCGACACATGGTCCATGCGGTCGTCCACGCCGAACTGGCGGGCTGCCGCCGCGCTGTCTCCCCCGCCGACCACGGTGAATCCCCGACAATCGGCAACCGCGTCGGCCACCGTGCGAGTCCCGGCAGCAAACCGTGGGTCCTCGAAAACGCCCATCGGTCCGTTCCAGAGCACCGTGCGGGCTTCGGCGATGAGATCGCAGAACTCGACGGCGGATCCGGGCCCGATGTCTAAGCCCATCCAACCTTCAGGCATTGACGTCCCGACCTGTCGAACCTCGCCACCGGCCGACGGATCGCCGATCCTCCCGCCCGGGCCGAGCGCTGTGATGTCCATCGGCAACCGGATCGGAGCACCCGAATCCAACAGCCGGGCACACGTCTCGATCATGTCCTCCTCGAGGAGCGACGAGCCGACGCTGGCGCCTTTGGCGGCCAGAAACGTGAAGCACATGCCGCCACCCACGATGAGCTCGTCAACCACACCGAGGAGTGCCTCGATGACGCCGAGCTTGTCGCTCACCTTGGCCCCGCCCATGATCCCCACGAACGGTCGGCGAGCCGACAAGCGGAGACCACCCAACACCTCGACCTCGCGGGCCAATAGGCGACCGGCCGCCGACGGCAGATGCTGGGGCGGACCGATAACCGAAGCGTGGGGCCGGTGGGACGCACCAAAAGCGTCGTTGACGTAGGCGTCCTGGCCTTCGATCAAGCATTGAACAAAGGCCGGATCGTTGCCGGTCTCTCCCGGATCAAACCGGAGGTTCTCCAGTAGGTCGACGCCGGGCGCCAGGTCAACCAGCCGGGCCCGGACCGGATCCATGGTGTACGCCGGATCTGATGATCCCTCAGGACGCCCTAGGTGGGAGCACGCCGTGACATGCGCTCCGGCGTCGGTCAGATACCGAAGCGTGGGCACCGCAGCCCGAATCCGGAGATCATCGGTAATGACGCCGTTAGCCAACGGCACGTTGAAATCGCAACGGACCAAGACCCGACGACCATTCAGGTCACCGAGGTCCTCGAGCCGTGGAACATCCATCACGGAGGGCCGTCCGGCCGTTTCGTTCCCTACTTCCGGGCGGCCGACTTCTTGGCGGCCGCCTTCACCTTGGCCTTCTTGGATCGGCGCGTGCCGACGATCTTGGTGAGGTCGACTAGACGGGTCGAGTAGCCCATCTCGTTGTCGTACCAACCAAGGACCTTGACCATCGTGCCGGTGGCCATGGTGAGATCTGAATCGATGGTGCATGAGGCAGGGCGACCCACGATGTCCGCCGACACCAACGGGTCGGAGCTGTAGTCCAGCACCTTGGCTAGAGGGCCACTCCGCGCTGCTGCGGCGAACGCCGCATTGACCTGCTCCTTGGTGACAGATTTCTTGAGCGTGCCTACGAAGTCGGTGACCGAGCCATCGGGGATCGGCACCCGCAGGGAAATGCCGTCCAGCTTCCCCTTCATCTTTGGCATCACCAGACTGGTGGCCCGAGCCGCACCAGTCGAAGTGGGCACGATGTTGACCGCCGCTCCACGGGCCCGTCGCAGGTCGCTGTGCGGTCCGTCCACAAGGCTCTGATCTCCGGTGTAGGCATGCGTGGTGGTCATGAAGCCCTGCACCACGCCGAAGGCGTCGTCGAGGACCTTGATCATGGGAACGAAGCAGTTGGTGGTACACGAGGCATTAGAGATGACGTGGTGCTTGGCCGGGTTGTAGTCGTCATCGTTCACGCCGACCACGAACGTGGCGTCACAGTCGCCTGACGGCGCCGAGATGATCACCTTCTTGGCCCCGCCGGCCAGGTGTAGCGCGGCCTTGTCGCGAGCCGTGAAGAACCCAGTCGACTCGATGACCACGTCGACGCCTAACTCACCCCACGGCAGGTTCCCGGGGTCACGCTCAGACAAGACCCTCATCTTCTGACCGTCGACCACGATGCTGTCCCGGGTAGTCCGGATCTTTGCATCGAGTCGACCGTGGACCGAATCATTACCGAGTAGAAACGCCATTGTGTCGATGGACCCCAGGTCATTAACGGCGACGAACTCGATGTCCGCCCCCTGGGCCCTGGCGGCCCGGAAGAAGTTGCGGCCGATGCGGCCGAATCCGTTAATGCCTACACGGACGGTCATGGAAAGTCCTGCCTCCTAGGGCGGTAGTCCGCCTGATCTACGAATCGAACCCGGCACCATCTTTCGATGAGACTCCGGACCCTGTATTGATAGCCGATTCAGGCTGTCACGCGACGCGTCCCGGCCAGGAAAACCGTCATAAGTTCGCCCGCCGCCCCTACCGGCCTCCGATCACTCGCTGCAGCCGCGTCGGCCCAGACAGGATGCGAGAGCGGATCCCAGCTGGACCGGGTCGTGGACACGTCCATCCCGACCCGCCAACGGTGCCCGAACCACCTCGGGACCGATTGGTGGCGTCCGGTCTGAGCGGTCATCCATGAGGAGGACGTCGGGCCGTACGCCGTGTTCATCCAGCAGACGAAGGTGGTCGGCTAGTTCCACGGGTCCCTCACGGTCCTGAGCGAGGTTCGCCACCAGCACCAGCGGGCCAGATCGACGGGCAAGGGCACCCTGGACGTCGGCGGACAACGTGGCGGCTAGAACGCTGGTAAAGAAGGATCCGGGGCCGAGCACGATCTGGTCAGCGCCCTCAATGGCTGCCACCGTCTCCGGTGGTGCCGTGGCATCGATCGGCGACAGCCGAAGGCCCACCACGCCAACCGCCCGGTGGACCGCCACCTGGCCCTCCACCTCCCACTCCCCAGTGTCGGCCACCAGATCCACGGGCACCGACGTCGCGGGCAGTACCCGGCCAATAGCGCCAACAAGGCGACCCACCTCATCGAGGGCCGACACCAGATCATCGGATGCGGCAACCAGACCGGCAATGACCAGATTGCCCAACGCATGACCGGCAAGCTCGCCACCGTCGAATCGCCAGCCCATCTCAGCGGTCAACATCGACCCGTCCCCAAGGGCCTCAAAGCATCGCCGGAGGTCACCAGGCGCTGGCCCGCCCATGGCCGAACGGATCCGACCGCTGGAACCACCGTCGTCGGCGATGGACACCACCGCCGTGACGTGGTCCGCGTAGCTCCGCACAGCCCGGAGGCTGGTGGCCAGCCCGTGCCCGCCACCCAACGCACAGACTCCGACCGACGCAGAATGCAGGTCGCTCACCGTCCGATGTCGCGGTGGGTCACCACCGGATCAAATTCCCGACCCCTAAGCATCTCGGCGACAGTTTCGGCCACAGCCACCGACCGGTGGCGGCCACCGGTGCATCCCAGAGCGATGGAGAGGTACGACTTGCCCTCGGCGACGTAAGCCGGCATCAACATGCCCAGCAGGTCACCCATCTGGTCGAGAAACTCCTGGGTCACCTCGTGACTCAGAACGTGCTCCCTCACCGGTCCATCCAGTCCGGTCAGAGGCCGCAGTTCTGGGATCCAGTGCGGGTTGGGGAGGAACCGGCAGTCCAGAATGAGATCGGCATCACGGGGCAGGCCGTGCTTGTAGCCAAACGAGGTGATGGTCGTACGCATGGGCCGATCGTCGGACTCGCCGTACAGGCGGGCGACCTGATCCCGAAGCTCGTGAACGTTGAGGTCCGAGGTGTCTAGGACGAGGTCCGCCGCGGCCCGGACCGGCTCCATAAGTGTCCGTTCGTCCTCGATGGCCTCTTCTAGACCGGCGGCCGGCGACGGGTGGGGCCGACGACTTGACTCATAACGGCGCACCAGAGTTTCCGTCGAGCAATCGAGGAACACCACCCGAAGCCGTTCGCCACTGTCCCGCAGCTCGGACACGGCCCGCAAAGTCTCGCCCCCAGTCACGTCGGCCCTCAGGGCGAAGGCAACACGGTCCCACGGCGCGGTCGGCCCTACGGCCAGGTCAGCCACCTTCGTGGCTATATCGGGCGGTAGGCGATCGATAACGAACCAGCCGAGATCCTCGAGATCCTTGGCGAACTCACTACGCCCGGCGCCCGACAGGCCGGTGATGACCAAGAGGTCGCTCATGGGCCAATGCTAGACGGGACACCCACTGAGCCACCGGCCCGGCTAGTTGACCCTTGGGTCGGCGAACGGGTCAGCGCCTCTCACGTTCTGCCACCAGGACGAGTAGGCGCGGAATGGTTGCCGCCTCCCGGTACTCGGCAGCCCGCTCAAGAAAGCCCTCGGGCGGCGTAGGTTCGTGCATCCGCCGCAAGACAAGGCCATGGTCGGCCATGGCGTTCACGTACCGACTAACCGGTCGATGGACGAACGGGAGGAAGACGTCCTTGGCCACCTCTTCGGACTCGATCGATTCCACGAGGTAGGGGCCGATCCTCCAGTACTGCTCCGGCGGCTCCATGATCTGATCGTCCACCCAGCCGCTCCCAGGCGTCTGGATCAGCGGGTGGTTCAGGAAAAAGGCGAAGCGGCCTCCGTCAGCCAGCACACGGGCCACCTCGGCCACCGCCTCGTCAACCGCCTCGATGTGCTCGAACACCAAGCAGGCCACCACCGCGTCGAACGACCCGTCGCCGAACGGCAGTCCATCGGCCGTCGATCGCAGGTAGGCCGGCCCTCCCCCACGGCGAGCCGCCTCGGCCGTCTGGGCCCGGGTCGGATCCACACCAACCACAACCGACGAACCACCCGCCGCCGCGAGACGGCTGATCTGGCCCTCACCAGCCCCCACGTCCAGCACACGGTCGTACCCGTCCAGCAGCGCAGTAGCCAGAGGCAGGATCTGTTCGACATATTCGGCGTCGGCACCGTCGGTGAACCCGTCCTGCCACCAGGCGGCGTGCTCCTCCCACGGGTCTATGGATTGCACCGCTTCCTGCGCTGGATCGTCCACGACGGTGAGCCTCGCACGGCGAGCCGTACCATCCGATGGATGGCCGCCGCCCTAGCCCTGCTCTCGTCGCTCCTATTCGGCGCGGGCGACTTCCTCGGCGGTTCGGCGGCACGCCGGACCCACGTACTGGTGGTGGTCGCCGCCTCCCATGTGGTTGGCCTGTTCCTAATTCTCATGGTCGCCCCATTCATCGCCGAGACGGTGACTGTCCGGGATCTGGTCTTCGGTCTAGGGGCCGGCCTCTCGGGCGTCGTGGGCATCGGCTGCCTCTACCACTGTCTCGGTCGAGGCCCGATGGCCGTGGTCGCCCCGATCGCCGCGGTGAGCAACGCGGCGGTTCCTGTCCTTTGGGGCATCTGCTTCGGTGACCGGCTCGGTCCGCTTCAGGTGGTCGGCGTCTTCCTGGGCATGGTGGCCATCACCATGGTCTCCCGCGAAAAGCGAGACGATTCAGATAAGAGATCCCTGACCCCGGGGCTACTGGGTGAAGCCCTGCTGTCAGGTGCCGCCTTCGGCGGATTCTTCATCTTCATGGACCTGACGGCCGAGGCGACCACGCCGTGGCCGTTGGTCAGTGCCCGAGTTGTCTCCGCCGGTGTAGCCCTCCTTCTGCTGGCCCGGATGAGCCGGTCGCCCATCCCCCGCCGCGACGAGGGCCGGTCAACCATCGTGGGCGCCGGAATCCTGGACATGACCGCCAACCTGACCATGCTCTACGCCGTCCACCGGGGAATGCTGAGCCTGGTAGCCGTGCTCGGCTCGCTCTATCCGGCATCAACCGTGCTGCTGGCCCGCTACGTCCTGCATGAGCGGATGTCGCGCACACAGATCCTCGGACTGCTGGTCGCCCTGACGGCCATCGCCGCCATTGTCAGCGGCTGATGCGTTTCTCGTCAGCCAACCTTGTGGGCCTTGGCGAAGACAGCATCGGCCACCTCGTCAGGTAGCCAGGTGAGCGCCTGCAACTCTTCCAGTGACGCCCCCTGCACGGCCCTGACGCCTCCAAAGGCTGAGACCAGCCGCTTTCGCCGGGCCGGCCCCAAACCAACGATCCCGTCAAGCACCGATCCCGTCATCCTCTTGGACCGCAACTGCCGGTGGTACGCAATGGCGAACCGGTGCGACTCGTCACGGATCCGCTGAAGCAGGTACAACGCCTCGGATCCCCGGGGAAGACGGACCGGCTCGGACGACCCGGGCCGGAAGACTTCTTCGAATTGCTTGGCCAGTGACGCCACCGGTATCCGGTCGGTCAGGCCCAACTCGGCCACCACCCGCTCAGCTACGCCCAACTGGCCCTTTCCGCCGTCCACCAAAAGGAGCTGGGGCGGGTAGGCGAAGCGCCCCGGCCGCTCGTCGATCGGCATGGCCTGTTCCTCGAGGAATGCCGTCAGGCGCCGGGTCAGGACCTCGGCCATTGCTGCGTAGTCGTCATTGCCGTCCACATGGCGTATCCGAAATCTCCGGTAGTCCGAGGTACGTGGAAGACCGTCCTCCAGCACCACCATCGAACCCACATAGTCCGTTCCCTGTAGATGGCTCATGTCGTAGCACTCGATCCGTAGTGGTGCCTCGGGCAGCGACAGAGCCATCTGGAGTTCGTTCAGCGCCCGGGCCCGGCTGTTGTGGTCCGACGCCCGCTTCAGACGATGCCGGACGAACTCCTCGTCGGCATTGCGAGTCACCGTCTCCAACAGCCCCCGCTTGTCGCCCCGCTGCGGGACCCGGATGGTGACCGGTCCCTCACGTTCGCCGGACAACCACTGCTCCAGCAACCGCCCATCGGCGGGCTCGTCAGGCACGAGAACCTGCCGAGGGATCCCCCGGGGTGGATCGTCCCGGTAATGGGCCGAAAGTACCTCGGCCACCAAGTGGCCACGGTCCAGGTCCTCGGCACGTTCCACCACGAAGCCCTTTCGTCCCACTACGCGCCCCTTGCGCACATAGAACACCTGGGCCGCCGCTTCCAAGTCGTCGCCGGCCAGTCCGAAGACGTCGAGGTCCTCGCTCCGGGCCGCCACCATCTGCTGCTTCTCTAGGGCTCGCAGCACGCTGGACAGTCGATCCCGGTGCCGGGCCGCCGCCTCGAACTCGAGCGCCGCCGACGACGCCTCCATCTCGGCCCGGAGCCGCTCGACCACAGCGTCGGTATCGCCCTCGAGGAACCGAATCAGGTCGGCGACGATCCCGTCGTAGTCCTCCCGGGATACCTCCCCCACGCACGGGCCGCTGCACTTCTCAATGTGAAACAACAAACAGGGCCGCCCCTGCCGTTCGTGCTCCCGGAACTTGGTGTCCGAACAGGTCCGGGCCGGAAAGGTCCGGAGTAGGAGGTCGAGCGTCTCCCGAATGGCCCCAGCGTGACCGTAGGGGCCGAAGTACCGGACCCCTCGACGGCGCTTGCCCCGGGTGACCATGGGGCGGGGCCATTCCTCGCCGGTCGTGATGGCCAGGAACGGGTACGACTTGTCGTCCTTCAGGTCCACGTTGAATCGGGGTTTGTGCTCCTGGATGAGGGTGTGCTCGAGCATCAACGCCTCGAGTTCGTTGGCCACCTGGATCCACTCGACGTCAGCGGCCTCGTCGAGCATCTGGGCTGTCCGGGGGATCATGCGATCCCGGCGACCGAAGTAACTGTTCAGCCGACTACGAAGGCTCTTGGCCTTGCCCACGTACAACACCCGACCCTGCCCGTCACGGAACTGGTAGGAACCGGGAGCATCGGGGATGGTGCCCGCCGGCGGACGCTCGACCATCTTCCGAGGTTAGAGGCTCCCGAGAGCAGGCATCTCAGAGGCAGCTAGCGGCCCAGCATCTCGGCGAGAAATCGGCCGGTATAGCTGCCAGTCACCGTGGCCACATGCTCCGGCGTTCCCTCGGCCACCAGGGCGCCACCGCCGCTTCCGCCCTCCGGGCCCAGGTCGACCAACCAGTCGGCTGTCTTGACCACGTCCAGGTTGTGTTCGATCACAATCACCGAGTTGCCCTGGTCGACGAGCCGGTTCAGCACGCCGAGGAGCTTTCGCACATCCTCGAAATGCAGGCCGGTGGTCGGCTCATCGAGGATGTAGACGGTATGACCGGTGGGGCGCTTGGCCAGCTCACTAGCCAGCTTGACCCGCTGGGCCTCGCCGCCCGACAGGGTGGGCGCCGACTGGCCGAGACGCACGTACCCCAGGCCCACGTCGACAAGCGTCTGCATGTGGCGGGTGATCGACGGCTGGTTCTCAAAGAACGTGAGCGCCTCGCTGCACGGCATGTCCAGTACGTCGGCAATGGTGCGCCCCTTGAAGCGGACGTCCAGGGTGTCGCGGTTGTACCGCTGCCCCTTGCAGACCTCGCACGGCACGTACACGTCGGGCAAGAAGTGCATCTCTATGCGAATCGTCCCGTCACCGGCGCACGCCTCGCATCGGCCACCCTTCACATTGAAACTGAACCGTCCGGGCTGGTAGCCGCGGATCCGCGACTCCTCGGTCTTGGCGAACAGCTTCCGGACGTGGTCGAACACACCGGTGTAAGTGGCGGCGTTGGATCGTGGGGTCCTTCCGATCGGTGTCTGGTCGATGTTGATGACCTTGTCGATGGCCTCGACGCCGTCCAGGGCGGTATGTAGGCCAGGCGGAACCTTGGAGCGGTACACCTTCTGCATCAGGCCCTTGTGCAGGATCTCGTTGACCAGCGTCGACTTACCAGAGCCCGATACCCCGGTAACGGCCACGAAGCATCCTGTCGGGAAGGCAGCGTCAAGGTTCCGGAGGTTGTTCTCCCGGGCACCCCGTACGACCAGGTGGCCGCCGTCTCCCGGCCGGCGCGCCTCGGGGATGGCGATGGCCTTCCTCCCTGACAGGTACTGCCCGGTGAGTGAGGCCTTCTTGGCCAATAGACCCTTGACCGACCCGGAATGGACAACCTCTCCCCCGTGTTCACCGGCTCCCGGACCGATGTCGACCACGTGGTCCGAGGCGCGGATGGTCTCCTCGTCGTGTTCGACCACTATGACTGTGTTCCCGAGGTCGCGTAGGCGGACCAGGGTCTCGATGAGGCGCTGGTTGTCGCGTTGATGGAGGCCGATCGAAGGTTCGTCGAGCACGTACAGGACGCCGACCAGGCCACTCCCAATCTGTGAGGCCAACCGGATGCGCTGGGCCTCGCCGCCGGCAAGGGTCGCCGCGGATCTCGATAGCGAGAGATAGTCGAGACCCACGTCGAGCAGGAAGCCCAACCGAGCGTTGATCTCCTTCTGGACCTGCTCGGCGATCATCGCCTCGCGGTCGGTCAACTCCAGATCACGCAGCACCCTGGCCGCATCGGCGATCGACAGGGCACAGACCTCCGAGAGCGAGTGGCCGTCGATGGTCACAGCCAGTGACAACGGGTTCAAACGGGCTCCCTCGCATTCCGGGCAGGCCACCTGGCGCATGTAGCCCTCGACGTGCTCTCTGGCTGAGTCGCTCTCGGCGTCACGGTGCCGGCGACGGAGGTATGGCATGACGCCCTCGAAGTTGGCCGAGTAGACCCTGGTGCGCCCGAACCGGTTCTTGTAGCGGACCTGCACCCGATTCTTGAGCCCACCGTCGAGGAACGTCGAGCGAACCTTCTTAGGCAGCTTTGACCACGGTGTGGCCGGGTCGACTCCCAACTCCTCGGTCACCGCTTCAACGAGGCGTCCGAAGTAACGATTGTTGCCGCCGGACCACGGTGCAATCGCTCCTTCGCCGAGACCCAGATCAGGGTTGGGCACCACGAGGTCGGCGTCCACCTGGAAGACCGTGCCCAGGCCGTCGCAGTGGTCGCACGCCCCGTAGGGACTGTTGAAGGAGAAGTTCCGGGGAGCCAGGTCCTCGAACGAGCGACCGTCGCTGGGTCGCGACAGATGCTGGCTGAACACGATGGTGCGCAGCTCGGCCGGGTTTCCCTCCGTATCAAGCTCACCGTCGCGCGGCACTACCTGCACCTCGGCGATCCCCTCAGCGAGGGCCAAAGCGGTCTCCATGGACTCAGTGAGGCGTCGCTCGATGCCCTCCTTGAGTACCAGACGGTCGACAACTACCTGGATGGTGTGCATCTCGTAGCGGGCCAGGTCCAGGTCACCCCGCTCAAGGTCAGCGAGTTCGTACGGCTCGCCGTCCACGATGGCCCGGCTGAACCCCTGGCCGGCCAGGTCACCCAGCAGGGTGTCGTAGGTGCCCTTACGGCCACGGACCACCGGAGCCAGGACCTGAAAACGGGTGCCGGGGTCCATTTCGAGAATCCGGTCCACGATCTGCTGGGGGGTCTGGCGAACGAGCCGCTCTCCGGTCTCTGGATCGTGTGGAATACCGATCCGGGCGTACAGCAGGCGCAGGTAGTCGTAGACCTCGGTGATGGTTCCGACCGTCGACCGGGGGTTCCGCGAAGCGCTCTTCTGGTCGATTGATATGGCCGGCGAGAGGCCTTCGATGAAGTCGACGTCGGGCTTGTCCATCTGGCCCAGGAACTGGCGGGCGTAGGCCGACAGTGACTCGACGTAGCGGCGCTGCCCCTCGGCGTAGATGGTGTCAAAGGCCAGCGACGATTTGCCGGAGCCGGAGATGCCGGTAAAGCAGATGATCTGGTCCCGAGGGAGGTCCAGATCGACGTCGCGGAGGTTGTGCTCCCGAGCACCCTTGACGATCAGCCGTTCAGACACCCGGGCGAGCCTAGGGGCCGGTCAAGGGGGGCCATCAGATGGCCCGATCAGAGATGGTCCGTCAGGTGGCCTCGGCGAGGTCGCGGAGCTCTCGTTCGACCTCGCGGATCTCGTCGCGTAGCCGGGCCGCGTATTCGAAACGCAGGCTGGCCGCCGCCTCGCCCATCTCCTGTTCGAGGGTGAACAGGAGGCGTTGGAGATCGTCGAGGCCCATCTCGGCGAAGTCCTCAATGAGGCGCTCGGCCCGGCGCTTCTTTCCCCTCGGGGTGGGCGCCGTGCGGTCGGGCCGAATCATCGAGAGGATGTCGCTCACTGCCTTGCGGACTGTCTGCGGGTCGATCCCGTGTTTCTCATTGTGGGCCTGTTGGAGTCCACGACGGCGATGGGTCTCAGAGATGGCCCGCTGCATGGACGGCGTGACGGCATCGGCATACATCACGACCTGGCCGTCCACGTTGCGGGCCGCCCTACCAATGGTCTGCACCAGCGAAGTCTCGCTCCGAAGGAAGCCCTCTTTGTCGGCGTCCAGGATGGCCACCAACGAGACCTCGGGGAGATCGAGACCCTCACGAAGCAGGTTGATCCCCACCAGCACGTCGAACTCCCCCAGTCGCAGGTCACGCAGGATCTCGATGCGTTGCACAGTGTCGATGTCGGAATGCAGATAGCGGACCCGAACCCCCTGCTCGAGCAGGTAGTCGGTGAGGTCCTCGGCCATCTTCTTGGTCAGGGTGGTGACCAATACCCGCTGCTCGACGGCCACCCGCCCGGCGATCATCTCCAGGAGGTTGTCGATCTGACCCTTGGTGGGGCGCACCACTACCTCGGGGTCGACCAGACCGGTGGGGCGCACGATCTGCTCGACCACCCGACTGCTGGCCTCGATCTCCCAGTTGCCGGGCGTGGCCGACAGGAACACCACCTGGCCGACCCGACCCGTGAACTCGTCAAAAGTGAGCGGTCGGTTGTCGGCTGCCGATGGCAACCGGAAACCGTGCTCGATGAGCGTGGCCTTGCGGCTGCGGTCGCCGGCGTACTGGCCGTGAAGCTGGGGCACGGCCACGTGAGACTCGTCGAGAACCACCAGGAAGTCGTCGGGGAAATAGTCGAGCAGGGTGTAGGGACGATCACCGTATGAGCGACCGTCGAGGTGCATGGAGTAGTTCTCGACCCCGTTGCAGTAGCCCAGCTCCCCAAGCATCTCGAGGTCATGTTCGGTACGCATCCGCAACCGCTGGGCTTCGAGGAGCTTCTGTTCGACTTCGAAGACTTGGAGCTGTTCGACCAGCTCAGCCTCGATCCCGCCGATGGCCCGCCGGATGTTCTCGGCATCGGCCATGTAGTGGGTGGCCGGGAAGATCACCAGGTCGTCGAGCTGGCGGAGGTGTTCACCGGTGAGCGGATCCACCTCGGTGATGGCCTCCACCTCGTCGCCAAACAACGAGATCCGGAACGCCGTCTCCTCATAGGCCGGATGTATCTCCAGCGTGTCGCCCTTCACTCGGAACTTGCCCCGCCCCAGCACCATGTCATTTCGTTCGTAGCGAAGGTCGACAAGGCGACCCAGGGTGGCCCGGTGCTCGATGGTCTGGCCGACCTCCAACACCAGGAGTTGGCCCTCGTAGTGCTCGGGTGATCCGAGACCGTAGATACACGACACCGACGCCACCACGATGGTGTCCCGGCGGGTCAGCAGTGACGATGTGGCCGAATGTCGGAGGCGGTCGATCTCGTCGTTCACCGACGAGTCCTTCTCGATGAAGGTGTCCGACGTCGGAAGGTAGGCCTCGGGTTGGTAGTAGTCGTAGTACGAGACGAAGTACTCGACCCGGTTGTCGGGAAAGAACTCCCTGAGCTCGTTGGCCAACTGCGCGGCCAGGGCCTTGTTGGGAGCGATGACCAACGTGGGTCGTTGAACCTTCTCGATGGTCCACGCAATGGTGGCGCTCTTGCCACTGCCGGTGATGCCCAGCAACGTCTGGAAGCGCTCGCCTCCCTCTATACCGTCGGCCAGTTCGTCGATGGCCTTCGGCTGGTCGCCGGCCGGTGAAAAGGGGGCATGAACCTTGAAGGGCTGACCCCGGGCCGGTCCGACGGTTCCGGTGGGCGCCGAATCTACAGACGTGTCCGGCAGGTCCGAAGTGGCCAGGTCGTCCATTAGTGGAGCGTAGCCAGCGGCCGTGGCAGGGCTAGGAGCGTTCGGTACGGCTCCCGATGCGGGTCACGGCCTCACCGGGAACGGGTCGCTCCAGACCCTCGATCCATGCCCATGCCAGGCCCACCTCGGCGAATAGGTCGGCCACCGTCCCGGAGTTGTCGATCACGACGTCAGCTCGGGCCAGACGGTCCTCCCGGGAGGCCTGGCGGGCCATCCGGCCCCGTGCGTCATCCTCGGTGAACCCCCGATGGGTCACGAGACGACCCACGGCCACATCGGGATCCACGTCGACCACGATGACGCCGCCCAGTCCCTCGTGGCCCGATTCGACCAGGAGGGGGATATCGAGGATCACCGTGGCATCGGTCCCGGCCAGCGCCTTGCGCCGCCGGGTCATCTCATCGGCCACCGCGGGATGCACGATGGCGTTCAGCGCCTCCAGTTCGTCCGCATCGCCGAAGGCCCGGTCGGCCACCGCCTGACGGTTGAGTCCTCCGTCGGCGGCCACGATCTCGTCGCCCCAACGTTCCACCATGGCCACGAACACCGGCGTGCCTGGCTCCTGAAGCTCGCGAACGATGGCGTCGGCGTCCAGAAGCACCGCTCCGCGCTTCACGAGGAGCGCTGCGACGGTGGACTTGCCGGAGCCAATGCCCCCGGTCAGGCCGATCTCGAGCATCGAAGCTGTCCGATGATGGCGAAGGTCTGATTCCCGAAGGGAACCGTCCCTCGGGTCAGACCTCGGTGGGCTCAGCCTCGGGCTCAGCCTCGGGCTCAGCCTCGACAGCCTCCGCCACGACTTCGGCCGCCGCTTCCTCGGTGGGGGCCTCCTCGCCGTCAGCTTCCCCGACCGGGGCACCCTCTACGGCAGCCCCCTCGGCGGCGACTTCAGCAGCTGGAGCCTCCTCTTCAGCGACGTCCTCGGCGGGCGCCTCCTCTGAAGCGGCTTCTCCGTCAACAGCAGCCGAAGCATCGAACATGTCGGCCCAGGCCTCCTGGCCCTCAGAGCTCTCCTCTCCGATGAAGTTGCCCTCGTCGTCGTAGGCGTGCTCGCCGAAGTGCTCCTGATACTCGGCAGCCACGATCCCACCCTCGGCAGCCTGCTTGATTGACAGGCTGATCCGTCGACGCTGAAGGTCGAGGTCGATGATCTTGACCCACAGTTCCTCGCCGGGTGTCACGACCTGCTCGGGCAGGTCCACGTGGTGGGCCGACATCTCTGAGATGTGGACC
This sequence comes from Acidimicrobiales bacterium, assembly GCA_014237715.1. GTDB lineage: Bacteria > Actinomycetota > Acidimicrobiia > Acidimicrobiales > MedAcidi-G1 > UBA9410. The sequence continues at coordinate 238,851 of JAAZZG010000003.1, read as the reverse complement.
AGACCCTCGATCCCGTCGCCCACCTGGACGAACGAGCCAAACGGCACCAACTTGGTTACCCGGCCGTATACCAGTTCACCTACCTGATGGGCGCCGGCGAACTCCTGCCACGGATCCTGCTGAGTGGCCTTCAACGAGAGGCTGATGCGCTCACGGCCGAGGTCGACCTCGAGAACCTGCACCTCTATCTCGTCGCCGACAGCGACTACCGAACCGGGGTGGTCGATGTGCTTCCACGACAACTCCGACACGTGCACGAGGCCGTCCATGCCGCCGAGGTCGACGAAAGCACCGAAGTTGACGACGCTGGACACGGTGCCATTGCGGATCTCTCCAGAGCGAAGGTTGTGCAGGAACTCTTCGCGCTGTTCCTTCTGGGTCTCTTCAAGCCAGGCACGGCGAGACAGGACCACGTTGTTGCGGTTCTTGTCCAATTCGATGATCTTGGCGTCGATCGTGGTCCCGATGAAGGGCTGCAGGTCACGGACCCGGCGTAGCTCCACGAGTGAAGCGGGAAGGAAGCCACGGAGTCCGATGTCGACGATCAGCCCGCCCTTGACGACCTCGATCACAGCGCCGGAAACCATTCCGTCACCTTCCTTGATCTCCTCGATCCGACCCCAGGCCCGCTCGTACTGGGCCCGCTTCTTGGACAGGACCAGACGGCCGTCCTTGTCCTCACGCTGGAGAACCACGGCTTCGATCTTTTCGCCAACGGCCACGATCTCGTTCGGATCGACGCCGTTGCGGATCGACAGCTCGCGGGGCGGAATGACGCCTTCGGACTTGTAACCAATGTCCAGCAGGACCTCGTCCTTGTCGACCCGGACGACGGTGCCCTCGACCAGTTGACCGTTCTCAACGTCGACCATGGTGGCCGAATAGGCCTCGTCGAGCGTCAGGGAGCCAAGATCGTTCTCGGTGATGGGACGGGGGATGTACTCCCCGCTCTCGTCGAAACTCCCCATGGGCGGGGAATCGAGGGCGGAGGGGATCAGAGTCAGTTCGGGCACGTGTTCTTCTCGTCGGATGGGAGTAGGTGGACAGGTCATTCCGAACGCATGAACACGGCATGTGCACACGCGAAACAGACCCGGAGATCCTACCGGGCCCCCATCGAGACCCCGTCGGACGGAACCCAGCCAAATTCAAGGCGGGTCCGTCAGTCGGCTCGCCGTCCAATCATCAGGAACTCGGGATGTTCTAGATCCGGTGGTCGAAGGGCGTAGTCGCCGGGAGTTACCGAACGGACCTCGTCGACCACCAGCCCGGCGCGGTCGGCCAGCAGGCGGAGTTCCCGCGGAGTGAAGCAGGTGGTCCAGAGTTCAGCTGGCGTCTCGGCGCCGTCACCGTTCCGGAGCACCGTGTGCTCCCGGTTGACGCCGGTATCGGCATCGAAGTCGTCGGTCTCAGCCAGAAAGCGAACCTGGAAGTAGGCCGAAAACGCGCTCAGGACCACACCACCTCCCGGCCGAACGGCGGCCACGATGCGATCCAGGATGGCTCCGTCGGGGTCAAGCACGGCGGTGTCGGCTCCCGGCCCTCCGGCCAGGCCGAACGCTCCCTGGCAGAGCGAAATAGCCGCGTTGAACTCGCTGTCGAAAACCATGGTCCGAGCATCGCCATGGATGAATGTCGCCCCTTCTGGGGCGTCCCGGCGGGCCAGGTCCACGAAGGTCTCCGACACGTCGATGCCCACGACCTCAATGCCACGCCGGGCCAGTTCATGGCTGTGGCGTCCCGGGCCACAACCGACGTCCAGTAGGCGGGACCCCTCGCCGAGGCCCAGCACGTCGATCAGGACGTCGACCTCCTGGACGGTTCCGTAGGTGAATGAGTAGCGACGGTAGGCGTCTCCCAGGTAGTCGGCGACCCCCTCGAACCAGTGGTCCATCTAGCGGAGACCCGAACCCTCAGCCCTTGGCGTGAGCCCAGGTGGCGCCGGTGGCGACCTCGACGGCCAACTCCACCCGCAGGTCGTAGGCCCCCGTCATCTCCGAGCGGACCATCGCCTCCACGTCGGCAACCTCGTTGGTCGGAACTTCGAGGATCACCTCGTCATGGACCTGGAGCACTAGACGGGACGCCGACCCGTCAGCCCGGAGCCGGTCGTCGATCCGGATGAGGGCCACCTTGAAGACGTCGGCAGCCAGACCCTGGATGCCGGCGTTCATGGCCTGGCGTTCAGCGGCCTGACGCACGTTGAAGTTAGGGGACGAGAGCTCAGGTATGCGTCGACGACGCCCGAAAAGGGTCTCCGTGTAGCCCTTCTGGCGGGCCTCGTCGACCGTCCGCTCCATGTAGTCGCGGACCGACGGGAAGGCGGCGAAGTACGACTCGAGGATCTCATTGGCCTCGTCGACCGATGAGCCCAGCCGCTGGGACAGCCCGTAAGCCTCCATGCCGTAGGCCAGCCCGTAGGCCACCATTTTGGCTCGGTTCCGCACCTCGGAGGTCACTTCGGACGGGTCGATGCCCCACGTCCGGGCGGCTACCGCGGTGTGGATGTCATCGCCAGCCTCGAACGCCGCGACCAAGCCCGGGTCGTCAGCCAGGTGGGCGATGACCCGCAACTCGATCTGGTTGTAGTCGGCTACCAGCAACGTGCAGCCGTCGATCGGCACGAAGGCCCGGCGGAAGGCCCGCCCGGCCTCGGTGCGGACAGGGATGTTATGGAGGTTCGGTGCATCCGAGCTGAGCCTGCCCGTTCGGGCAACCGTCTGGTTAAACGTGGCGCGGATTCGGTCACCCGGACCAGCCTCAGCCAACAGACCCTCGCCGTACGTGGACCGGAGCTTCTCGACCTCGCGGTAGGAGAGTAGGTGGGCAACCACAGGATGGTCATCCCGGAGGCGCTCCAGGGTGGACGCGTCGGTGGAGAACCCGGTCTTGGTCTTCTTGCCAGGGGTGAGACCCAGCTTCTCGAAAAGCACCTCCCTGAGCTGTTTGGTGGAGTTCACGTTGAACTCCTCCCCGGCCGCCTCGTGGACAAGGCTTCGCAGGCGTTCGCAGTTGGCGGTGAGCTCGTCACGGAGGCGGGTCAACTCGGCGACGTCGACGCCGATGCCTAACTCCTCCATACGGGCCAACACGGCGACGAGGGGAACCTCGATATCGGCGTTGAGAGAAAGAAGCCCCTGGGCCTCCATGGCCGAGACCAGCGGATCCCGCAGGATGCAGACCGCGGCCGCCCGGTGTCCGGCCTCCACCGACGGGTCGGCCGCCTCGCCACTCAGGTCCAACTGCCCATCGGGCGCTCCGGTCACCGGAAGCATCCGTCGGGCATGACGCTCCAGGAGCACCCCGAGGTCATAGGTGGCGTCAGCCGGGTCCAGTAGGTAGCCGGCGAGCGCCGTGTCTAACACCAGGTGGACCTCGCAGATGCCCTGTCGTTGCAGGGCCCGCAACATCGGCTTGACGTCATGGGCCGCTACACCCGGACCATCGGTACCCAGCAGCCCGGCCAACGCAGCGGTGGCCGCTGGATCAGCCAACAGGTCAGCGGGAATCCACCAGGCCTGCTCGCCGTCGGATACCGCCAGGCCAGGACCGAGATCGGGGCCGGCGGGACCTGACGGCGGCTCGGCCGCCGCGGCCAGGCCAAGCGGGCTGGTCGCCGACGCTGCCGCTCCGATGGCCTCGATCCCTGCCGCATCTCTGACGACGTTGACGGAAACTTCCAACTCTCCCGAGGCCCCCGTGGATCCGTCTCGGCCCTCCCCTGAATCTGCCCCATCACCACCGAAGTCGACGCCCAGCAGTGCAGCCAGGCGTTCGCGCGCCCGGCTCAGCTCCAACACGTCGAGCAGCCCACCGGCCCGCTCCACGTCGACGGGGCCCTGGTCCAGGTCGTCGGCGGTCAACCCCAGCGGCACGTCGCGCACGAGCACCATCATCTCCTCGTTCAGCCGGGCGAGGCCCTCGCTGGCGTTCAGGTTCTCCCGGAGCTTGGGGGTCTGATCGTCGGCCGCAGCGAAGATCCCGTCGAGCCCCCCATAGGCGTTGATCAGCTTGGCCGCCGTCTTCTCCCCAACCCCGGGAACCCCAGGCAAATTGTCAGAGGAGTCGCCCCGCAACGCGGCATAGGCCACATAGTCCATGGGTCGGACTCCGGTGCGTTCGAGGATGCCCGCCTCGTCGTACAGGGCGTAGTCCGACACCCCCCGCTTGTTGTAGAGCACCCGGACATGCGGATCCTCCACCAACTGGTAACTGTCCCGGTCCCCGGTCACGATGGTCACGTCCCGGCCGGCGTCGCGGGCCACGGTGGCGAGGGTCGCTAGGACATCGTCGGCCTCGAAACCCTCGGCATCCACCACCCTCAATCCCAGGGAGTCGACCAACTCGCGGACCAGATCGAGCTGCTGGTAGAGCGAATCCTCCTGCTTCTCACGGTTCGCCTTGTACGACGGTAGGCGCTCGTGGCGAAAGGTGCCCCCCGGCCGATCAAAGGCCACGGCGACCCCTTCGGGTTCGTGATCGCGTAGCAGGGACAGGAGCATCTGGGTGAAACCGAAGACGGCGTTGGTCTCCTGCCCGGTACGGGTCACCATGTCTCTGGGAATGGCAAAGAACGCCCGGTAAGTCAATGAATTTCCGTCGAGGAGGAGGAGTCCGGGCACCGCGGCGACCCTAATCCCCAACGGTGACCAACCCGGCTGGCGGTCCGACCCTTCAGGAAGGTCGGAGGCCCTCGTCGATGACAGAACGGGCCACGTCGGCCATGGTCTGACGCCCTGACATGGAAGAGGTCTGCAGGAACCGGAACGCTTCCTTCTCAGATAGGCCGACCTCATCGAGGAGGACGCCCTTTGCCCGGTCGATCACCTTGCGGGCCTCGAGTCGATCGGTCAACGTCTGGGCCTGATCGGTCAGGGCACGCATCTCTCGGTGGCGGGCACGGGCCACCTCGACGGCCGGCACCAGTTCGGATCGCTGGAACGGCTTGACCAAGTAGGCCAGCGCTCCGGCCTCGACGGCCCGGTCGATCAGGTCCCGCTGGCTGAACGCTGTGAGGATGACCACCGCGGTGTCGTGGGAGTCGGCGATACGCGATGCCGCCTCGATCCCGTCGAGTCCCGGCATCTTGATGTCCAGGATGACAACGTCGGGGTCCAGTTCGGCCACTAGCTCGACAGCACGATCACCCCGGCCGGTGTCACCCACCACGTCGTACCCCTCGTCTATGAGGGTCTCCTTGAGGTCGAGACGAATGATGGCCTCGTCTTCGGCCAGGACCACCCGTACTGGTGGCACGCCGGGCACGGTAGAGGCCCCGCGCGAATCAGTCATCTCGGTCTCCTCGCCCGCCGGACCCCATCCGATCCAGCAGGTCGTCCTGGATGGCCTCCAGCCGGACGATGTTGGCCACCACGTCATCACGGTGGCGTTCCATGGCCCGGGCGTGACGCTCGGCGTCGCGATGGGCGCTTCCCGACTGAGCCGTTTCCGAGACCAGGGCACGAACCCGGGCATCGGTCGCGTCGGCCGACAGGTGGGCCAACTGCTCCTCGGCCACCGCCAGATCGGACCGGAGTCGCTGGAGGCGTTCGCCAACCTCAGTCAGGCGTCGTTCAATCACCGAGCGTGCCATGGAACCGGCCATTGTACGAAGAACATCTGGTGCCCGGGGCGGGACTTGAACCCGCACGACCTTTCAGCCAGAGGATTTTGAATCCTCCGCGTCTGCCAATTCCGCCACCCGGGCGAGCTGTTTGAGCCTACCGGTGGGCCCCTGACTGGAGGCCCGCTCCGCGACCTCGGGACAACCCGTGACCCAACCGTTGACGGGCCCCTACGATGGGCCGACGCAGCGGGTTCAATGCCCCGTCACCGACGGAACCGCCACCCTTCCGCGTCCCTCCGAGGAGACCGATGATCGCCTTCACCTACTCCGGCCAGGGCTCCCAACAGCCCGGCATGGGAGCACCCTGGTCTGACCACCCATCCTGGGAACTGGTCGACGAGGCGTCCGAGGCAGCGGGACGCGACGTGACCCACCTGCTGCTCGCCGCCGACGCCGACGAACTCCGCGAGACCCGCAACGCCCAGCTGGCCACCTTCGTGACCAGCATGGTGATCCTCGATGCCGTGGAGCGGCTCGGCATCGACGCGGCGGGCCACGCCGGACACAGCCTTGGCGAGTACAGCGCCCTGACCGCCTCGGGCGCCCTGGCCTTCGAAGACGCAGTGACCCTGGTGGTCGAACGGGGTGAAGCCATGCAGGTGGCAGTACAGGAACCCGAAGGCACCATGGCCGCCGTGCTGGGACTCGACGACTCAAGCGTGGAAGAAGCATGTTCAGCGGTCGACGGTGACGTCTGGGTGGCCAACTACAACGCCCCCGGACAGGTGGTCATCGCCGGTGATCCCGAAGCGGTGGCTGCAGCCGGCCAGGAGGCCAAGGATCGGGGCGCCAAACGAGCCACCACCCTGGAAGTGTCCGGCGCCTTCCATACCCCGTTCATGTCGCCGGCCCGGGATCGACTCAGCGAAGCCATCAACAGGACCGACATCCGGATGCCGGAGGGGGTCGTGGTGGCCAACGTGGATGCCACCGCCCACCAGAACCCGGCAACGTGGCGGGCTCTCATGAACGCCCAACTGTGCAGTCCCGTGCGGTGGGCCCAGAGCCTTGAGACGCTGGGCCTCGCCGGCTTCACCACGTTCGTCGAACTGGGCCCAGGCAGTGTCCTGACCGGGCTTGTCAAGCGGACCATCAAGGGGGCGACCCGACTCACCGTCAACACCCCGGACCATCTCGACTCGCTCCTCGACGAGCTAGCTGCCCCCGCTATGGCGGAGGCTGACGGTGAGGCCGTCGAGGGAGAACACCTCTTCGCCACCGACCGCATGGTGGTGAGCCCGGCCACCGGTGTCTTCACGCCGGTGGCCGACATCGGACCCGGCCAGGTAGTGGCCGCCGGTGCCCTGCTGGGCCACATCGGTACGACCGAGGTTTATTCGTCGTTCGCCGGCGAGTTCATGGGGTGGCTCGCTGTCGACACCGAACGGGTTACCGCATCCAAGCCCATTGCGTGGCTTCGCGCCCAATAGTTCCCACCGCGCAAACGCCCGAGCCAAGCCCACCCAAGAAACCCAGTCAGGAACCCAGAGCAATCATGAGTGAACCAATCAGTCGAGTCGTACTGGTCACCGGTGGAAACCGCGGCATCGGCCTTGCCTGCGCCAAGGCGTTCGTCGCTGCCGGGCACCGGGTGGCCGTGACCTGCCGGGGAGAGGCACCGATCGAGGTTTCCGAGGCGGGCATTCTCGCCGTGCCGTGTGACGTCACCGACACCGAACAGGTCGACGCGGCGTTCACCGCTATCGAGGAGCAGTTGGGGCCCGTCGAGATACTGGTGGCCAACGCCGGCATCACCCGGGACGGCCTAGTGCTGCGGATGTCCGACGACGACTTCATCGACGTGCTGGACGCCAATCTCACCGGCGCATTCCGGGTTTGCCGTCGGGCCGTCAGGCGGATGATAAAGGGGCGTTGGGGTCGAATCGTCCTGGTCTCGTCGGTCGCCGGTCGGGTCGGACAGACCGGTCAGGCCAACTACTCGGCGTCTAAGGCGGGCCTAGTTGGTCTGGGACGCTCTCTGGCCAAGGAGTTCGCCAGCCGGAACGTGACCGTCAACGTGGTGGCACCGGGGCCCATCCTGACCGACATGCTGGCTGCCCTTCCCGACGACCAGCAGGCCAACTACGCCGAGGCCGTGCCGCTGGGTCGCCTGGGCGAGGTCTCTGAGGTCGCCGCGGCAGTGACCTTTCTGGCATCAGAGGACGCCAGCTACGTGACCGGGGCCGTCCTCCCCGTGGACGGCGGCCTGTTCATGGGTTGAGTACCCCCGGTTCGTGAGTAGCGACAAGCGAAACGACCCCGAGTGTCGTAGGCCACAATCCATTCCCCCGTGGATCGCTCCGCTCTAAGGTGAGGCAGTTCACGATCATCAAGCAGAACGGAGAATGACGGTGAACGAAGAAAACTTCGAGAAGTTCCGGAAGTGTGCGGTCGAGGTCCTGTCGGTAGAAGCCGATCAGGTCACCATGGAGGCCTCCTTCGCCGAGGACCTCGATGCCGACAGCCTCGACCTCGTCGAGTTGGTTATGGCCCTTGAGGAGGAGTTCGGCGTCAACGTCGAGGAGGAGGAGCTGGAGGACATCACCACCATTGGCGGCGCCTACCAGCTGATCACCGGCAAGCTCTAATGACCCGTCGTCGGGTGGCCGTCACCGGCCTGGGCGTGGTCTCCACGTGCGGCGTCGGCGTAGACGCGTTCTGGAACGGACTGTGTGGTCCGGCACCGGAAGGCGACCGTCTGGTCCCCGACTTCGATCCCTCCCCGTGGTTCGAGAACCCCAAGGAGGTCCGTCGCAGCGACCGCTGCACGCAGTTCGCCATCGCTGCGTCTGACATGGCCCTAGAACAAGCCGGTGAACTGACCGCTGATCCGACCCGTCGGGGCGTGTTCATCGGCACCGGCATCGGCGGCATCCAGACCCTCGAGGACCAGATTCTCGTGATGAGCGAGAAGGGCTCCCGACGAGTGTCTCCGTTCCTCATCCCCATGATGATGCCCAATGCCGCCCCGGCCGCCGTGTCGATGAAGCACGGCTTTCAGGGCCCCGCGGAGAACACCTGCACGGCCTGCGCCGCCGGAACCCACGCCTTGGCCAATGCCGCACGGCTAATCGCCTACGGGCGTTGCGACGTGGTGCTGGCCGGTGGAAGCGAGGCCCCGTTCGTAGATGCGGCCGTGGCCGGCTTCACCAATATGACGGCCTTCTCGTCAGCCGGGATTTCCCGGCCGTTCGACGCGGAACGCGACGGCTTCGTCATGGGCGAAGGCGCTGGCGTGCTCGTCCTGGAAGACTGGGAAACCGCCGAAGCTCGTGGGGCGACCATTCTGGCCGAGATCCTGGGCGGCGCTAGCACGGCCGACGCCCACCACATCACCGCCCCGTCACCCGGCGGAGTGGGAGCCATCAACTGCATGCGTCTGGCCCTCGAAGAGGCCGGAGTAGACGCCGCCGATGTGGTCCACATCAATGCCCACGGCACGTCGACCCCGCTGAACGATATGGCCGAGGCGTTCGCCATGAAGGAGGTGTTCGGCGATGACGGCCCGCAGGTCACCTCCACCAAGGGGATCACCGGTCACGCTCTAGGGGCCGCCGGCGCCATTGAGGCCGTAGCAGTGATCCTGGCCATGCAGAAGGGCCTGATCCCGCCAACATCGGGCTACGCCACGCCCGATCCGGAGATGCCAGCGACCAACATCGTCGCCGGCGAACCCGCACCTTGGACGCCCGGAATCTCCATGTCGAACTCGTTTGGGTTCGGTGGCCACAACGGAAGTCTGGTTATCGGCCCGGCGTAGTTCCCGGCTCCGGTCAGCCAGTCAGCGACCCGTCGAGTTGGTCAGGCGGCGTCCACGAAGACGAACATCAGCTCACACCGGCACGCCTCCTCGCCGCCCACCGAGGCCCGTCCCGTGCCCTTGCCGGCCCTGGCCGACACCCGACTCAGTTCCACCTCCAGGTCCAACCGCTCGCCCGGTACCACTTGACGCCGGAACCGAACCCCGTCAAGACCACCGAAAAGAGCTAGACGACCGACGAAGTCCGGGCGGCTGAGCAGGGCATAGGCCCCCAACTGGGCGATCGATTCACACATCAAAACACCGGGGAGCGTCGGTCGACCAGGGAAATGTCCAGCAAAGAAAGGCTCGTCACCGGTCAGGTCCCAGTGGCCCACGGCCCGCTCCCCCGAGGTCACTTCGGTGACCTCGGTCAACAAGAGGAACGGATCACGGTGCGGAATGACCGCCTCAGGTGGTAGCAGGATGTCGGACACGTTGGAAGTTCCTTCCAAACAGGGTCGGGAATCTGTCGGTGGGCCGAAATGCACGAGGCCGGGGTGTCGCCACCCCGGCCTCGGTCAACTTCTCAGATGATGTCGAGTCGCAGTAGGCGACCCGCAGTGCTCACCAGGAGGAGGGTGAGGGCGCCGCCTCGGCCGCTCCACCACCGCTATTGGCAGCGGCCTTCAACTTCGAGCCGACAGACACCTTGCAGGCGTTACGGGCCGCCACGTGAACAGGCTCGCCAGTCTGTGGGTTACGGGCCATCCGGGCCGCCCGGTGGACCTGCTCAAACGAGATCCAACCAGGAATCGACACCTTGTCACCACCGGCGGCCACCGCATCAGCCACCACATCGAAGAAGGCATCCAGACACGCACCGGCATCCTTATTGGACGTCCCAGCCCGGTCCGCCATTGCTGCGATTACATCGCTCTTGTTCATCGACCATCTCCTTTGGGTCTCGGGATGGGTCTGCCCACCTCGTGGTCAAATGACATCCGACTACTTTCAGCACCCAATGTCAAGCATTTCCGATCCCGGAGGCCTTTCGTTCCAAGGATCTGTCTCCGGGTTCCGAGTCCATCGGAAATGACAACGGTCTCTTTCGGACGGTTCCCGGCCGCTGTAGCGGCGCGAAAGAGTCAATCCGGAGCGTTCACCAGATGCTGGGCTGCGTTCAGGAAGTACTCCATAACCGCCAGTTCGGCGGACCGGCTGAGACCGCCGCCGGCGACCGCGGTCGACATGCAGGTCAGCCAGGCGTCCCGCTGGACCGAGCCGATGATATAGGGGGCGTGCCGCATCCGCAGCCGAGGGTGTCCCCGCTCGACGCTGTAGTCGGCAGGGCCACCCCAATACTGGCGCAGGAAGCCGGCGAGCCGGCCGGCCGGACCGGCCAGGTCGTCGGGATACAGCGGTCGCAGTACAGGGTCCTCCGCCACTCCATCGTAAAATCGGTCGGCCAGGTCATCGAACCACTCGGGCCCCACAAGTTCGAAGAGCGTGTCGGCCACGATCTCTGTGCTCTCGGGTCCAATCCGCACCCAGGGCTTTTGTCGTCCCATGGGCACGCTCTGACTCGTCATTGGCGGCTGGTCGCTGACGGGGAGTCAGCCGGCGTCGAGGGCGGCACGGAAGTCCGCCACCAACTCGGCGACACCCTCCGGGCCGGCCCGATCGACCATGCGTTGTACGACGGCCGAACCGACCACCACCCCGTCACCGTGACTCGATGCCTCTACCGCCTGTGATGGGGTCCCGATACCCACGCCGACCAGTACCGGTACATCAGTGATGGGCTTGAGTCGCGAGGCGATCTCGACGGCGCTGGCCGCCAACTCGGACCGCACCCCGGTCACCCCCAAAAGCCCGACGCCATATACAAAACCGCGGGTCCTCTCGCAGATGCGGGGCAGACGATCGTCAGGGGCCGTAGGGGCAGCCAGGAGGATCGGTTCGACACCAGCATCAGCCGCCACCTCCAACCACGGACCAGCCTCCTCCAAAGGAAGGTCGGGCAGGATGCAGCCCGACACCCCCGAGACGATCAGCGATTCGGCAAACCGTTCCAGACCCATCCGAAAGGCAATGTTGTAGTAGGTCATCACAGCCAGCGGCACGCCCACATCGGCATCCCGGAGGGCGTTGAGGATGCTCACCGGCGTGGCACCACCGGCTAAAGCAACGTCATTGGCGGCCTGGATCGTCGGACCATCCATTACAGGATCCGAGAACGGCACCCCAATCTCGATCACGTCGGCACCGGCGGCAGCTACCGCCCGGGCCGTGTCCAGCCAGTCGTCGCCAAGGCCGCCGGTCACGTACACGACGAGGCATTTGCCACCACCATCACGTCGAGCACGCAGTGCCGCCTCGACCGGACCGATCACCCGCGAGCTCCCATCTTCGTTCGGGATGCTCACGCCAGAATGTCCATCATCTGGGCCACGTCTTTGTCGCCACGCCCCGACAGATTCACCACCACCGATTTTCCGGCCAGTGCTGCCCGTTCCCGGGAGACCCAGGCCAAGGCATGGGCCGGTTCCAGTGCCGGAATAATCCCCTCTGACCGGCTTAGCAGCTGGAAGGCCTCGACCACCTCGTCATCGGTAACCGCCTCGTACCGGGCTCGGCCGATGGAGGCTAGATGGCTGTGCTCGGGGCCGACCCCTGGATAGTCCAGACCGGCACTAATCGACTCAGCCTCCAGTACCTGACCGAACTCGTCCTGCATTAGGTAGGAGTCCATGCCGTGGACCACACCTGGCACACCACGCCCCACCGCGGCGCCACCCGCCGGCTCCACGCCAACCAGTTCGGTCGCCGCGTCGGAAAACCCCGAGAAGATGCCGATGGCGTTGGAGCCACCACCCACACAGGCCACCACCATGTCGGGCGGGCCACCCAACAAAGCCTCGCTCTGCTCGCGGGCCTCACGACCCAGTACCTCATGGAACGTGCGAACCATCCACGGGTACGGATGGGGGCCCATGACCGATCCGAGGCAGTAGTGCGACTCTGCCACCGTGGCCACCCAGTCCCGCATGGCCTCGTTCACCGCGTCCTTGAGAGTACGGCTACCCGACATTGCCGTCCGGACCTCAGCACCCAGAAGGCGCATTCGGAAAACGTTGAGCTCCTGGCGCTTCACGTCGACCTCGCCCATATACACACAGCACTCCATTCCGAGGAGGGCCGCTGCGGTGGCTGAGGCGACACCGTGCTGACCCGCCCCGGTCTCAGCCAGCAGGCGGGTCTTGCCCATTCTCTGGGCCAGCAGGGCCTGACCCAGCACATTGTTGATCTTGTGAGAACCCGTGTGATTGAGGTCCTCCCGCTTCAGGAACAAGCGACAGCCCAGTTCCGAGGACAGGTTGTGACACTCGGTCATCGGGGACGGCCGACCGGCGTAGTCAGCCAATAGGGCATCCAGTTCGGTCCGGAAGGTCGGGTCGGCCCAGGCCTTACGAAACTCCACTTCGAGCTCGAGGACGGCCGGAATCAGCGTCTCGGGCACGAATCGGCCGCCGAACTCGCCGAACCTCCCGTCCGGTGTGGGCTCCTGCAGTGTCATGGCCGGTCCATTCCTCGATCTACCCCACCGGGAGGTTCAACTTCGTCCTGCTGCCAATCAAATGGACGATTCTCCGTGTCGCCCCGATAGCCCTCGACCCGGGTCGGTCGGGCCGCCCGCGCATTGATCATGAACGCCCGCAACAGGCGGGGATCCTTGCGCCCCGGCCCGGCTTCCACGCCACTGGCCACGTCAACGCCGTAAGGGTCCACCCGCTCGATGGCCTCACCCACGTTGTCTGGTGTGAGGCCACCAGCCAGCAGCATCGGTCTGGCCGACGACGGCCCGTCGGCCATGGCCCAGTCGAACACCTGGCCCGCTCCGGGGGTAGGAGCATCCAGAAGGAGCAGGTCAGCACCGAACTCGTCGAAGCGGTCCAGATCGGGCGAACCGGCCGGCAGTGCCCGGATGGTCACCGGTACCCGATCAGCTACCCAGCGGGTGGTTGTAGGCGACTCATCGCCGTGGAGTTGGGCGGCTCGTAGACCTATTCGATTCACCGTCTCGACTACTCGGGCCTTCCCGGTGTTGCGGAACACCCCTACTGTCATCACGTCCGGCGGGAGCTGTCCCACGATGTCGCGCACCACCCGTTCACTCACCTGACGCCGCGACGGGGCGAAGATGAAGCCGAGGGCATCGGCGCCCAGTGCCGTGGCAAGCAACGCGTCCTCAGCGCAGGTGATGCCACAGATCTTGATGAACACGACTGAATCATCCCTCATTTTGTAGTCCCTCGGGCGCCCCCCGGAGGGCTCGCACGGCACCCGTGCGGTCGCTCGAGGTCACCAGCAACTCGCCCACCAGGAGTGCGTGGTAGCCGGCATCCACAAGCGTGCGGGCGTCGGCGGGCCCCCGGATGCCCGACTCGGCTACCCGAACGACCCAGTCAGGCATGAGCGGGGCCATGCGGACGGCCCGGGCCGTGTCGACCTCGAAGGTGACCAGATCCCGTTGATTGACCCCTATGAGCCGCGCACCGACCGTCAGGGCTCGCTCCAGTTCGGCCTCGTCGTGGATCTCCACGAGGGCGTCGAGGCCCACTTCGACGGCCAGGGCGTGAAAGTCGGTCAACTCGGCATCGTCGAGTGCCGCAGCAATCAGGAGCACCGCATCGGCCCCCATCAGACGGGCATCGCAGACGTCGCGGGCGTCGATGGTGAAATCCTTTCGGAGTACCGGGACCCCTACGGCATCTCGGGCAGCGGCTAGATCGTCTGGCGATCCTCCGAAGTGGTCGACGTCGGTCAGGACCGAGAGGCAAGCCGCTCCCCCAGCAACGTATTCCATGGCGGTGCCCACCGGGTCGAGGTCAACGGCCAGGTCTCCCCGTGAGGGCGAACGGCGCTTTACCTCAGCGATTACCGCCGGTTCTCCGGCCGGAGCTTCCACCAGAGCGTCAGTGAAGCGCCGTGCTTCGGGTAGCCCGAGCGCCGCATCGACTAGTGCACCGACGCTCCGGCGATCGGCAGCGGCGGCCGTGCGATGTACGTCGAGGATCCGATCGAGATAGGTGGCCACGACCGGAGGCTACCGACACCCCCGAGGTGCCCCGGAGCCGATTCCCTCACACAACCCTCATCTGCCACGATGGGTTTTGGAGGATCCATCGTGCAACGATGGGGTCATGGCTGGAGATTCAGGTGACCCGACGCGTATCGACGGTGCCGTGATCCTGGTCATCGAGGACGAGCCCCACATCGCCGACCTCCTGGACCTGTACCTCCGTCAGGACGGCCATCGGCCCTACCTGGCCGACAGCGGCGAGCGGGCGCTGGTCCTGTTCGCCGAACGATCGCCGGCACTGGTACTCCTCGACCTCGGCCTGCCGGGCGGCATCGACGGCCTGGAGGCCTGCCGGCGCATCCGTGCCACTTCGGACGTTCCCATCATCATGATCACGGCCCGCGACGACGAAGTTGACCGGATAGTCGGCTTCGAGTTGGGCGCCGACGACTACGTGATCAAGCCGTTCAGCCCCCGCGAACTCATGGGCCGTGTCCGCGCAGTGCTCCGCCGCTCAGCGAGGGCCGCGACGACGACCGGACCGGTGGTCGAGTTCGGCGGTGTCCGCATCGACGGCGAACGCCTCGAGGTCACGGTGGATGGCGTCGTGGCCTCACTGGCCGCCCGGGAGTTCGCCCTGCTGTGGTTTCTCGTCGAACACGTCGGTCGAGCGCTGACCCGGCGCCAGATCCTGGACGGTGCATGGGGCGACGGCTGGATCGGTGACGAGCGGACGGTCGACGTCCACGTGCGGCAGGTCCGTCGGAAGTTAGGCGACGACCTCCCCCTGGCCACCGTCCGCGGTGTCGGTTATCGGCTGGACTGATGAGGCACACTTCATGAGGATCCGACTGCTGACCACCATGGTCGGACTGGTGGTTCTGGCCCTCGTCCTGGTGGGCGCAGGAACCGCGGTGGTCGCTTCGACCCGCTCGGCGTCGACCACTGAACGCCATGTGGTCGGCCAGACCCTGGCCATGGCCGCGGCGTTCGAGGATGGGATGTCATACCTGACCCATCCCAGACTCAGCCAGGGTGTCCGCGAACGGCTCCGTCACTCGATGAACCTCGACGAAATCGGCATGGCCGTGGTCCCACGTGATGGCAGTCCCCTATTTGTCCTCAGCAATCTTCCAAATGTTGTGACCGCCGACGACCTGCGTCCATTGGCCGAGGAGGCTGCTGGGCCCGACGAAGCGGTCCACACATCGGGGGTCCGAGACGCTGTGGCCTGGGCGGCCGCCGTGGTGCCGTTGCCGGCTGACGCCACCGGTCCAGCCATCGTCGTAGTAGCCAGCCGTCGATCCGTCGACCCTCTGGCCGGCACCTACCAGTGGATGTTGCTAGGTGCGTTGGTGTCCATCATCGTCTCCGTGCTCGTAGCCCTCCGCCTTAGCCACTCTCTGGCCCGGCCGGTGACCGAGGTAGCTGCGGCCGCCCACCAAATCGCCGCCGGCCGATTGGATGCCCGAGTGGATCCGTACCCGGCCGGGTCACCATCGCGGCGGCCAGACGAGGTCTCCGAGCTGGTGGCAGCGGTAAACGCCATGGCTGAGGGACTGGAGCGGTCTCGGGGCCTGGAACGCCAGTTTCTGCTCTCGGTCTCTCACGATCTCCGGACACCCATGACCTCCATCCGCGGGTACGCAGAGGGTCTGGCCGAAGGGACGATCTCCGAGCCCATCCGGGCCGGCAAGGTGATCCTGGCCGAGGCCTCTCGTCTGGAACGCCTCGTCCGCGACCTACTGGAGTTGGCCCGTCTGGATGCCCGACAGTTCGCCCTAGACCTGCACCCGGTGGACATTGCGGCGTCGACCACCGAGGTGGTCGACGCTTTCGGCCCGGCGGCCGCTGAAGCCGGCATCCAGGTCATCGTCCAAACCTCCGCAACGAACCCAGCCGGTATCGCTAACGACGTCGTCGTGTCAATGGTCGACCACGATCGCTGGGCGCAGATAGTGGGCAACTTGGTCGAAAATGGTCTGCGGTACGCGGCAACCACCCTGACGGTCGAGATCCAGCCAACAGGCCCGTGGATCCAGGTCCGTATCACTGACGATGGCCTGGGCATCCCAGCCGACGACCTCCCCCACGTATTCGAGCGTCTCTACGTGGCCCAGCACCGCCCGACCGTCCGGGAGTCAGGTTCCGGCCTGGGGCTGGCCATCGTCCGCGAACTGGTACAAGCCATGGATGGCGAGGTCGAAGCCGTGGCACCTCCCGACGGAGGCACCGAGATGGTGGTACGGGTCCCCTCAGTCAGCGAGGAGTGAGACCGGCGTACCGTCGGCGTCCACCATCACCGGCACCACAATGGCCCGCTTGACCTGAGCGAGGGCCACGAACCCGTCGTCGGGTCCTGACCCGGGTCGGGTGGCCACGCTGGTCAGCCGACCGGCCACAACACCATCAAGCGTGATCTCTGCCCCGGTCAACGGCAGGGAACCCTGTCCGACTGCCCGCACGATTCGTGTCGGGGTTCCGGCGCTCCGACTGTCGACCCGTGCCACCAGCTCCTGACCGGTGTAGCACCCCTTGGTGAAGCTGGCCGACCGGTCGACCACTCCGGTGGCACCAGGGATGGTCGTCTCATCCATCTCGGCACCCATCATCGGGATGCCGGCAGCGATCCGACGTTGCTCCCACATCGAGTCGTCACCATCGGTGAGGCCTTCAGGAATATCAACCAACGGACCGAGCAGGTCGACGGCTCGTAGGCCGGGCCAGGCCACAGGCAACGCCAGCCCGTCTGGAGGAACATCCACCGACCCCATCTCAGCATCCAGCACCGTGACCAGGTCCCAGTCGACGGGTTCCACCGTGCAGGCGGTCCGCAGTAAGAAACGGGTCAGGCGGGCGAGTACGACCGCTCCCCAACCAGCGTCCATATCCAACATGAACACGTCGTCGGCCATCCTCGAGATCCGCATCCACGCCTCGACCTTGCCGGTGGGCTGCAACACGAAGGTGTTCGCTGCACCACCGACGTCCAGAGCGTCGACGTCCTGGCTGAGCTGGCCCTGGAGGTACGTCCGGGCATCGGGTCCGGCAACCCGTAGGACGTCGCGCTGCCGACGAACGGCGGTCATAACGGTGGCCCCATGAGAAAGGTCAACCGTCGCTGGCAGCACGACGGGCCGCTGTCATCCGACGGGCAGCCGGAATGGTCGACAGCAGCGCCCGGGCCTTGTTCTGGCATTCCAGGTGCTCGAGTTCTGGGACACTGTCAGCCACGATCCCCGCTCCGGCCTGGACTGAGGCGATTCCGTCACGGACGAACATGGTACGGATGGCAATGGCCGTGTCGATGTTGCCGGTGAAATCGAAGTAACCGACGATGCCCGCATAGGGACCCCGCTTGACCGGCTCGAGGGCGTCGATGATCTCCATGGCCCTCACTTTGGGGGCACCAGAAACCGTGCCGGCGGGCAGGGTGGCCCGAAGGACGTCGATCGGGGTGCAGCCTTCAGCCAATTCGCCGGCAACCTGACTAGTGAGGTGCATGACGTGGCTGTAACGCTCCAGCGTCATCATCTCCTCGACCTCTTCGGAGCCGAAGGCCACGACCCGACCCACGTCGTTTCGGGCCAGGTCGACGAGCATCACGTGCTCGGCCACCTCCTTGGGGTCCTCGGCCAATTCGGCGGCCATCCGGCGATCGTCGACATCGTTGCGGCCCCGACGACGGGTGCCGGCAATGGGCCGTGACACAACCCGACCGTCGAGTAACTGAACCATGGGCTCGGGCGAGGCCCCCACCACGGTGAGGTCCTCGTAACGCAGGAAGTACATGTAGGGGCTCGGGTTCACCTGCCGGAGCACCCGGTACACGTCGTAGGGCTCAGCATCGAGCTCCACGTCGAAACGTTGTGACAGGACGACCTGGAACACGTCGCCAGCCAAAATGTGCTCCCGTGCAACCTCCACTGCGACCTTGTACAGGTCGGCACCCATGGTGGAGGTCACCTCGGGCGGTTCGTCAGAGGGATCGGGCGGCGCCATCAGGGGTTCATCGAGCGGCCGGGCTCCGTCGGATGCCAGCTGGTCGAGCCGGAACGCCGCCTCGTCGTAGGCGGCGTCCAGTACTGCATTATCGGCCGCCTCGTCGCCGGTGAGCTCGGGCACCACCACGTTGACAAGCAAGACGGCCCGTTGGCGCCAGTGGTCGATGGCCACCATCTCACCGATGACCGACATGACCCCGTCGGGGAAGCCCCGGTCGTCGGGCGGCACGTCGGGAAGATGTTCCACCTCGCGCACGACGTCATAACCCAGGTAGCCCATGAGGCCCCCGTGTAGCGGAGGAAGATCCTCGATGGTCGGCGATCGAAAGTGCGCCAGGAGATCTTCGAGAGCGGCCAGCATCCCGGCGTCGGTACGGATCCCCGCCGGAAGGTCACCGCTGACGTCTAGGTCGCCCCCGGCGCCATGGGAGGTAAGGGTGAGCGACGGGTTGCGGCCGATGAATGACCACCGGCCCCAGGTCTCACCCCGGTCGACGCTTTCGAGCAGGAAGCCCTCGCCGTCACCCACGCAACGGGCGTACAGGGAGACCGGGGTGGTCAGATCGGCCAGCAACTCGCGCCAAACAGGCACGACGGCATGGCCGCGCGCTAGCGCCCGAAATTCCTCGCGATCGGGGCTGATCACAGGATGGGTCGCTGGATCAGCCAGCGTCGACGACCGCGTTTGACACGGCCTCCGGTCCGAACGGACGGAAGAAGCAGCTGTACTCGCCCGTGTGGCAGGCGCCCTTCCCCTCCTGTTCGACCACGAAGAGCAGAGTGTCGGCGTCGCAGTCGTAGTACGCCTCACGGACGTACTGGCGATCGCCTGAGGTCTCGCCCTTGCACCAGTATTCGCGGCGACTGCGGCTCCAGAACCAGGTCCTACCGGTGGTCATGGTCTCGCGCAGGGAGTCGGCGTTCATCCACGCCATCATCAGGATCCGCCCAGTGTGCTCCTCCTGGACAATGGCCGGCACCAGGCCGTCCTCGTTGAAGGTCACGCCCTCCAACTGTTCAGCCGTCGCAGCAATGGGGGTCGACTCGATGGTGGAGGGAGCGGGAGGCATGGGGGTCAGCCTACGGTCGCCCCCTTGCGCTGACGGTCCGTGTTTCAATTCGCCGTCGGAGGCAAACCGTCGGACCCGGTTACCCGTTCCCGCTACAGATACAGGCCTGTGCTTCCCTCTTCGAGGCGCTGGGCAGCCACCGCGTGGACGTCGCGCTCCCGGAGAATGATGTAGTCGTGTCCCCGAACCTCAACCTCGTAGCGGTCCTCCGGGTTGAACAGCACCTGGTCGCCTACTTCCATGGCACGAACGTTGGGACCGGCGGCCACCACCTGGGCCCAGGCCAGACGCTTCCCCACCTGGGCAGTGGCCGGGATGAGGATGCCGCCGGTGGAGCGACGCTCCCCCTCCTCGGAGTCGGTTCGCACGAGGATGCGGTCGTTGAGCATCTTGATGGGGAGGCCCTCGTGATCCGACGGGCCGGGCATTACACCGTTGCCGTCTGAGGAGCCTCTCTCTAGAGACTGGCCGGACGAGGTCTTCTGCGTGTTCACAAGGTGCACGGTAACGGCGCGGTCAACGGGTCACGGGCCGAACGGTCACACCGGCCGCTGCCAGGTGGGCCTTCGCCTCGGCCACCGTGTATTCCCCGAAGTGGAAGATTGAGGCGGCCAGTACGGCATTGGCACCACCGTCTACTGCTCCGGCCACCAGGTGATCGAGGTTTCCGACGCCGCCGCTGGCGATCAGTGGCACGGTGGCCACGTCGCCCACGGTCCGGAGCATCTCGACATCGAAGCCGTCACGGGTGCCGTCACGGTCCATGGACGTCAGCAGGATCTCGCCGGCTCCCCGGTCAACGACCTCGGTAATCCAGGCCACGAGGTCCCATCCGGTCGACATCCGACCGCCATGAGTGAACACCTCGAACCCGCTGGTAGCAGCCCCGAAATCCGGTCCGGCCCGTCGGGCATCCACGGCCACCACCACGCACTGGCTCCCGAACTCAGCGGCCAACTCACCGACGAGTTCAGAGCGATCGACAGCAGCCGTGTTGACCGAGACCTTGTCAGCGCCGGCCCGCAGGATCCCCCGGGCGTCCTCGACCGTCCTGATACCCCCACCGACGGTGAACGGGATGAACACCTCCTCGGCCACGCGGCGAACCATGTCCAAGGTGGTCTCCCGGGCATCGGAAGACGCTGTGATGTCCAGGAACACGAGTTCGTCGGCGCCCTCGCTGTCGTAGCGGGCCGCCAGCTCCACCGGGTCACCGGCATCGCGTAGACCCACGAAGTTCACGCCCTTGACCACCCGGCCGTTGTCGACGTCCAGACAAGGGACGATACGCACGGTCTCCACGGTCAGGCCTGATTCCCTGCCAGGTGGCCCGACGGACCCTCCGAAAGTTGCCGGACGGCCTCGGCGAGGTCAACGGTGCCCTCGTAGAGCGCCCGTCCGAGGATGATCCCCGCTATGCGGCGGCCGTCCACGTCGAGAGCCGCCAAGTCAGCTAGGTCGCTGGGGCGGCCCACACCACCTGAGGCCACCACGTCGACGCTGGTGGCAGCTAGTACGGCGGCCAGCCCGTCCACATCAGGGCCTTCGAGCGTGCCGTCACGTTCGATCCGGGTGATGACGAAGGCCGCGGTCCCCAGGTCCGAATACCGGATCAACGCATCGCCGAGCTTCAGACCGCTGCCCTCGGTCCAGCCCCGGACAGCCACCTCGTCGCCCCACACGTCGAGCCCGACGGCCACCGGGCCATGATCGGCCACCGCAGTCACGAGGTCCGGGTCCTCGACCGCTGCGGTGCCCAGTACCACCCGGAACACCCCGGCGTCGAACAGGTCCCGAGCATCAGCGACCGACCGGACGCCCCCACCGGTCTGGACGGGCACGTCGAGCGCGGCGGCCACCGCGGCGACTACCGGCCGGTTTACCGGGTCACCAGTCCGGGCGGCGTCGAGGTCCACCACGTGGACCCAGTCGGCGCCCGCCTCCTGGAAGGCCAGGGCCTGGGCGACGGGATCCTCGCCGTACACGGTCTCCCGGTCGTAGTCGCCCTGCATGAGGCGCACGCAGCGACCAGCACGTAGGTCGATGGCCGGGAACAGCGCGGGTGTACTCATCTGGCGACCAGACCCACAAAGTTCTCCAGTACTCGGAGGCCTGTGGCTGAGGACTTCTCCGGGTGGAACTGGCACGCCCAGAGCAGGCTCCGAGCTTCGGCCGCACAGACCTCATCGCCGTAAGTGCATGTGGCCACCGTGTCGGGTCCGACCGGTGCGGCATAACTGTGCACGAAGTAGGTCCACGGGTCGTCACCCAGACCGTCCAGCATCGGATGCTTATCGGTTCCGTTCTTGTCCAGGCGGTTCCACTGCATCTGGGGTCGCTTCACGGCATCGGACAACAGCGTCACCTCACCGGGCAATACGCCGAGACCGGCCACGCCAGGTGACTCCGCACTCGTCTCGTGGAGCATCTGGAGTCCCACGCAGACTCCCAGGAACGGTCGCCCGGTCCCTGCCGCGGCTTCGCTGGCCGCTTCCATCGCCGTCTCCCAGAGACCCGCAGCCCGCAGTGCCTCAATGCAACGTCCAAACGCCCCCACGCCGGGCAGTACCAATCCGTCAGCCGCCGCGACCTCGTCGGGGTCGCTGGTCAGACGGGCATCGGCGCCCACCCTTTGGAGGGCCTTTTGGGCTGATCGCAGGTTGCCGATTCCGTAGTCCAGAACGGCCAGGAGGGGGCCTGTCCGTACCGGGGAGGCGGCCCCGTCGGGTCGGGTCACAGGCTGCCCTTGGTGGACGGCACGTCGCCACCATCGATCCGCACAGCATCGCGCAGGGCTCGGGCCACGCCCTTAAAGGAGGCCTCCACGATGTGGTGGGTGTTCTTTCCGCGCACCACCGTGAGGTGCAAAGTAATGCGGGCCGCCACCGTGAATGCCCGCCAGAACTCCTCCATCAACTGTGGGTCGAACGGCGGGTCGCCGAGGATCTTCTCACCGGGAAACTCGACATCGTGGTGGAGGTACGGACGCCCCGACAGGTCGAGGGCCACGTCGACCAGCGCCTCATCGAGCGGCACTCGGATCGAGGCGAAACGCCTAACGCCCGCCTTGTCGCCCAGCGCATCAGCGAAGGCCTCACCCAGGGCGATGCCGACGTCTTCCACGGTGTGGTGGGCGTCGATGTTCAGATCGCCGTCACAGGAGACCCGCAGGCCGAAGCCCCCATGGCGGCCCAGCTGGTCGAGCATGTGATCAAAAAACGGGATGCCAGTCGATGCCGAAACGTCGGCCACCACCATGCGGTCCAGGTCGATCTCGACGGAGATGGCCGTCTCCTTCGTCGTGCGCTGGCGGCTTCCGGTACGTGCCATGTCAGTCCCCTTCGGTGTCTGGTTCGTGAGGTGCTTCAGCGAGGGACCCACCCAGGATCTGCCCCAGGGCCTCGATGAAACGATCATTTTCGTCGGTCGTCCCGATGGTGACCCGGAGGCACCCCTGGATTCCAACCATGTTGGTGAAATCCCGGACGAGAACTGAGCGGTCGACCAGGGCCTGCCAGACGTCTCGACCCGACCGGGTGTCCGGTCGGAACAGGATGAAGTTCGCCTCCGATGGCCACGCTGTGACCGGTAGGACGTCGAGGGCGGCGGCCATCCGGTTCCGGTCAGCCACCAGTTGGGCGACCCGATCGTCCATAGCCGCCCGGTGCTCGAGGGCCAGGATCCCGACGGCCTGCTTAAAGGCATCAAGGTGGTATGGCAGGACCACCTTGTCGAGTTCAGCCACGCACCAGGTCGGGGCCAGGAGATAGCCCAGCCTCGCCCCGGCCATGGCCCATGTCTTGGAGAAGGTCCGGCTCACAACCAGCGGGCGGTCCTCGGCCAACAGATCCACGGCACTCGTCGAGGCGAACTGTCCGTATGCCTCGTCGACAACCACCAGGCCCCCGTAGCCAGCTGCCACATCCACCAGGTCGGCCACCAATCCGACCGGGTCCACGGTACCCGTCGGGTTGTTGGGCGAACACAGGAAGACCAGCGCCGGTTGCTCGTCGGCCACCAGCGCCATGACGTCATCGGAGACCAGTCGGTGGTCGGCGTCACGGGTGCCTCGAAGAACGTCGGTCCCTGTGGTGCGGGCGATCTGGGCGTACATGGCGTACGTCGGCTCGAACACCGCAGCAGATCGACCTGGGCCGCCGTAGGCCAGCAGCAGGCTCTGGAGGACTTCGTTGGAGCCGTTGGCAGCGAAGACCTGCATCGGGGTTACCCCATGGGCTTCGGCCAGGGCGGACCGTAGCGCCGTGGCGTGACGGTCTGGATAGCGGTTCCAGGACAGTTCGGTGGCCGCTACAGCCACTGCCGCGCTGAATCCCTCGGGTGGAGGCACCGGCGACTCGTTGGTGTTGAGGCGGACGGCGACGTCAACCTGAGGCGAGTGATAACCCTCCATGCTCACCACACCGTCGCGGGCCAGGGGCTGTACGAACTCAGACATCGTGGCTGGTGCCCAGACGGTGACGGGTTCGGATCTGGACGGATGCGGCGTGAGCATCGAGGCCCTCGGCGTCGGCCAGCGCCGCCACGTGGGGCGCCAGTCGTTCAAGGGCGCCCCGATCGGCGGTCACGATGTGGACCTCTTTGGTGAAGTCGGCAACCGTGAGGGCGCCCGAGAAGCGTGCGGTACCGGCGGTGGGGAGGACGTGGCTGGGACCGGCCACGTAGTCGCCAAGCGAGGCCGGAGACCATGGACCACAGAAGACCGCTCCCGCGTGGCGGACCCGGTCGGCTAACGACTCGGCATCATCGACCATCAACTGAAGGTGCTCGGGAGCAATGGCATCCGACACCGCCAGTGCCTCGTTTGGACCGTCGACCAGGACCACCCAGCCGGCAGAGGCCAACGTGGCCGTCACGTCGTCGCGTCGCGGCGAGGCCTCGACGATGCGCGACACCTCGGCATCCACGGCGTCGGCCACTGCCTCGTCCCAGGTGATCAACCAGGCCAGCCCGTCTGGCCCGTGTTCGGCCTGTACGACAATGTCAATGGCGACGAAACTGGCAGGAACGGTCGCATCGGCCACCACCACGACCTCCGACGGACCGGCGAAGGCCGAAGGTACGCCGACCAGACCGGCAACCTCGCGCTTGGCCAGGGCCACGTACACGTTTCCCGGACCGACGATGACATCGACCGGGGGGATCGACTCGGTACCGAAGGCCATGGCGGCCACGGCCTGGGCGCCACCCACCGCGTAGACGGCGTCCACCCCGGCCACCGCGGCTGCCGCCAGGGTTACCTCTGCGACGCGGCCATCCGGGTCCGGGGGTACGCACACCACGACCTCGTCGACACCGGCCACCCGGGCCGGAACGGCGGTCATGAGAACGGTCGAGGGATACGCGGCCCGCCCTCCCGGGACATAGCAGCCCGCACGTTCCACAGGGCGACTGACTGAGCGCACCACGAGACCGGCATCCTCAGTCCTGTACTCGGAACGGACCTGACCCACGTGATGACGCTGGATAGCTTCTGCGGCTACCTCCAACGCAGTGCGGAGGACGGGGTCGATGCGGTCCAGGGCGGCGGCTACCTCGACCGGATCGACCTGGATGGCCGTCGGTTCAGCGCCGTCGAACCGGGACGTCAACTCGCGTACAGCCTCGTCACCACGGGCCTTAACGTCGTCGAGAATGGTCCGCACGGCACTCAGGACAGCACCTTCAGAGCCCGGACCCCCCAGATCGGGTCGGGGCAGGGCGGCCCGCAGATCCGCAGAAGAACCGGGCAGATCCCCTCGAAGATCGAATCGTCGGAGCACGCCGCCACGCTACCGGCCACCACCCGGGGCCTCGGCTGGGGTTTCAAACCGGAGTCGGCCAGACTCGCGTGTATGGACGGATCCGAATCGAACGAAGCCCGGGTGGACGCTGAGCTCTCGTCGTTGGCCAGCCAGCTCGAAGCCCTCACTCGACGGATCGAGGAACTGGCGGCCTTCAGTACCACCTCGACTGATGAAGAGGCCAGGGACCGGTCGGGCCTCCACGAAGTGGAACGCCACCTACGTGGCGCCCTGCGGGAACTGGCCCGGGCTCGACGAGCCTGAGGAATTCGAAACCGGCCCCAAAATGTCGTTCGGCGCCCCGAGGGGCGCCGAACGGGCAAGGCGGGTGGCGGGAACCCTCTCCTCGCTAAGCCGGGTGGCGGGACCCGGCGGAGTGAACGTACACCACCGGAAGGATGGGCAGAACGGGTTCTGGTCCCTATTTCCGAGTGACGTCTGTCATGCCCGTTTCCGGCGGAATCAGATGTGGGCGGCGGGACAGAAGTCCTGGAGCACACACTCCCCACACCGGGGCTTTCGGCTCGGACAGACCCGACGCCCGTGCAGAATCAGGCGGAGGCTGAACTCTCCCCTCTGAGCCGCGGGCACCATCGGATTCAGCTCCATCTCGACCTTCACCGGATCCGTCTCCGTCGTCAACCCCAGCCGCCGCGAGAGTCGTCCCACATGAGTATCCACCGGTAGGCCGGGCAGGTCGAGGGCCACGCTGCGGACCACATTGGCCGTCTTGCGCCCCACCCCGGGCAGCGACGTCAGGTCGGTCATCGACGACGGAACCTCCGAATCGAATACTTCTACGAGGCGCTGGGCCATACCCAACAGGCTCTTCGCCTTGTTGGCGTAGAAGCCGGTGGAACGGACGATCTCCTGCAGTTCATGGGGCACCGCCCCAGCCAGGTCAACCGGCTCCGGGTATGCGGCAAACAAGGCGGGCGTCACCATGTTCACCCGCTTGTCGGTGCACTGGGCAGAGAGGATGGTGGCGGCCAGAAGCTGGAACGGATTCTCATGATTCAGCTCACATTCGGCACCCGGGTACTCATCGCCCAGCCGGCGATGTGCCTCGGCGGCCCGTCCCTTGATTGACCTTGGTCGTCCCACGAAGGGCGACGGTAGCCTCAGCGACCATGGACCGGTGGACCGTCACGGACGGAACCGATACCGCCAGCCTCTCCGGTGACCCGGAACGCTGGCTCGTCGAACTCAACATCTCCGAACCCGCAGCTCCCGGCGACCCGTCCGACGAGCGGGGCACCAACGACGACCGTGGGCGTCGTCTGCTGGAAGCCGCCACCCAGGCCGTGGTGATCGAGGGTGGCGGACGACTCGAATACTGGATCGAACGGGTAGACGAGCGCAGCGATGAGGTCCCCACCCGGGCCGGCTTCGTGCCCTACCGCGACCTCCTGCGCCTGCGAAGGCAGCTACCGGCACTGCCCACCGACCTGGTCGTGCGGGCCTTTCGCCCCGAGGACGCCGAGGCATTCATCGAGTGCAACAACAAGGCTTTCGACTGGCATCCCGAACAGGGCGATATGACCCCTGAAGACCTGGCCGCCAAACAGGCTGAGTCCTGGTATGACCCCGAGGGCTTCCTGATCCTCGAGGAAACGGATGACGACGGGAACGAGTCGATTATCGGATTCTGCTGGACCAAGGTCCACACCGATGAGAAGCCGGCGCTCGGAGAAATTTACGCCATTGCCGTAGACCCCGAGCATCACGGTCGGGGCCTTGGTCGCGAACTCTCGTTGGCCGGTCTGGCCTACCTGGCGAGTCAAGGCCTACGCCAGGCCATCCTCTACGTGGAGTCGGACAACAAGCCGGCCCGCAAGATGTACGGGGCGCTCGGCTTCGATCGCGAGTTCACCAGTCGGGCCTACCAACGCATCGTCCGGTGACCTGTTCCCCGGCAAGTGACGCTCCGGAGACCGACTCTTCAGCAGTCGGTCCCCCTAGAGGGCTCTCTCCTAGCCGCTACGACCCCGACCGGGCCGGACTGGACGCACTCGTCGCCGAAGTAGGCGAAACCACCGGCACTGCGCTCCCCACCTACCGCGTCGACCAGCTCTGGCAGGGCCTGTACCGCGACCTCATCGGCCCAGAGGACGTCTCCACGCTTCCCAAGGCCCTCCGCGGCCCCCTGGCCGATCTCCTTCCCCCCGCTCTCACTGAGGACACCCGGTCGGTGGGTGACGGCGGCGACACCGTCAAGTGGCTGTGGCGTCTGGCCGACGGATCACTCATCGAGACGGTGCTCATGCACTACAAGGACCGTTCCACGGTGTGTGTCAGCACTCAGGCCGGATGCGCCATGGCGTGCGGCTTCTGCGCTACCGGCCAGATGGGCTTCGACCGCCACCTCTCGACCGGCGAGATCGTAGAACAGGTTGTGCGGGCCCAGGTCGAAGCCGGCAACCGCCGGGTCTCCAACGTGGTCTTCATGGGCATGGGTGAGCCGCTGGCCAACTATGACCGAACGTGGGCGGCCGTCCAGCGCCTCCATGGCGACCTCGGGCTGTCGGCGCGCCACCTCACCATCTCGACGGTCGGCGTGGTGCCCGGCATCCGTCGAATGGCCACCGAGGGGCTGCCAGTGAACCTGGCGGTGTCGTTGCATGCGGCGGACGACGACCTGCGCGACGAGTTGGTCCCGTTGAATCGGCGCTACCCGTTGGCTGAACTGGCCGATGCCTGCCAAGCGCACGTCACCGCCACCGGTCGGCGCCTCTCCTTCGAGTGGGCCCTCATCGACAACGTCAACGACAGGCCGGAGGACGCTGCCCGACTGGCCGACTACGCCCGTCCACTGGGCGCCCATGTGAACCTCATCCCACTCAATCCGACGCCCGGATGGCCGACACGCGGATCCTCGCCTGCCCGGGTTCGGGAGTTCGCCGACGAGGTGAACGCCCGGGGCGGCAATGCCACCATCCGCCGGACCCGCGGCACCGAGATCGACGCTGCCTGCGGGCAATTACGAGCCGAGCGGGCGAACGCTGACAGCGTGAACGCCGAAGGGTCGGTGCCGGTCGCAGCACCCCGACGTCGAGGTAACGGGTCGAGCCGCTGACAGACTGGCTACGTGGAACGTCGCTGGATCAACCGCATGCACCCGCAGACGCTGGCTTCGGCCACGATGCTGTTGTACATCGAAGGCATCTTCAACCTCGTCCGAGGCCAGACGCTGTTCCTGGTCGGTATCGCCATGTTCCCAGCGGCATGGGCCATCGCCAACGACAAGCGCTGGGGTTGGCGTCTCGGCGTGGGTACCGCTGTAGCGGCCGTGCTTATCCGCCTCACCTGGTACGGGTTCGGCAATCCGATGGCCCTGGCCTTTGCTCTGCTGTTTCCCGTTGTGCTGCTGGCCCTGCTGATCCATCCTCAGAGCCGGGAACACCAGAAGATCTGGTTCAACTGAGCACAGCTGACGGACGTACCGTCGAGTTCGCCCCCAAGGACCCCTCCCCAGACGACATGAGCGACCCAAGCCGCTTCCCTGACACCAGCCGCATTCCCAACCCCGGCGCACCCCTCCCTACCGGGGACGCTAAGGCCACCGCGGTGCGCTCCATGTTCGATGCCATTGCCCCTCGGTACGACTTGGTAAACCGGATTATGACGTTTCGCCTGGACGTGCGTTGGCGAAAGCGGACAGTGCGGCGCCTCTCTCTTCCGGACTCCTCGACCGTCCTGGACTTGGCCTGCGGGACCGGCGACCTCTGCCGTGACCTGTCCAACGCGGGCCACCGCCCCATTGGAATGGACCTGTCGTGGGGAATGCTGGCCGCCGCCCGGACCGATGCGCCTCTCGTTCACGCCGACGCGCTGCGCCTACCGGCCGCCGACGGATCTATAGACGGGGTCACGTGCGGATTCGCTCTCCGGAACTTCACCAGTCTTGAACCGTTCCTGGCCGAGCTGGCCAGAGTGCTTCGCCCGGGCGGCCGGATCGCCCTACTGGAGGTTGACCGACCCCGAAACCCGGTGCTGCGAATCGGCCACGGGGTGTACTTCGGTCGGGTCGTGCCATTGGTGGGCGGGGTGTTTTCCAACCGGGATGCCTACCGCTACCTACCTCGATCGGTGGCCTACCTGCCTCCCGAAGACAAGCTTCTGGCCACCATCGCTGCGGCGGGATTTACCGAGTTAGTTAAGGACCGGTGCAGTGGCGGCATCGCCCAACTACTGACCGCCACGCGAACCTGACCGACAAGCCAGGACGTCGCCGACCGGAGGCGACAGATCTCGTCAGACCGACAGAACGAGTCCCAAGGTCAGGAGTGCACCGGCCACCAGTTGGGTGCGACCCGTGCGACCCAGCACGTCGATCAGGTCGGGCCCTTCGGCATCGGCCAGCACCCGCCGCACCGCCGGACCGGCCACCACGCCGGCCCCCAGCACCAGTATGGCCCACGGCCTCGAGACGGCGCACAGAGAACCCACGATGAGCGCCCCGTCGATCAACACCACGTAGAGGATCCGGGTCGGCCGGTCCCCCATACGGACGGCGAGGGTCCGCTTGCCGGATTCGGCATCAGTCGGTCGATCGCGCAGGTTGTTGACTACCAGCAGCGAACAAGCCAGAAATCCCACGGCTACGGCCGCCGGCCAGACCAGAGCCGGAACCTCCTGCTGGTGGACGTAGACGCTGCCCACGGTGGCCACTAGTCCGAAGAACACGAAGACGAACACCTCACCCAATCCGAGGTAGCCGTAGGGTCGGGGGCCACCGGTGTAGAGCCAGCCGGCAGCAATGGATGCTGCACCGACCAGCAGTAGCCACGGTGTCACGGCAACGGCCAGGGCCAGACCGGCCACCGCAGCCACCCCGAAGGCGACCAGCATGGCCAGACGTACCTCAGTGGCGCCGGCGAGACCTGAACCGACCAGCCGAGCCGGGCCGACGCGTTGGGGCCCGTCAGTACCTCGCACACCGTCGGACAGGTCGTTGGCGTAGTTCGTGGCCACCTGCAGGGCGAGGGCTACCACCAGTGCGGCGGCAGCTCTCCACCAGATGATCCCCGAACCGGCGGCCACGGCGGTCCCGACCAACACGGGCACTACCGCCGCAGGCAGGGTGCGAGGTCGCGCCCCAAGGATCCACCGGTTCATGGGACCAGTCTGCCGGCACCGGACACCGGCGACCTCCACCCCACACCGTCGGTAGCGTCATCCGGGTGAACCTCCTCGCTGGCCAGTCCAGTCCCTACCTCCGCCAACACGCTGACAATCCGGTGGATTGGTATCCGTGGGGTCCGGAGGCCATAGCAGCGGCCGCCGAACGTGACGTCCCCATCCTGTTGAGCGTGGGGTACTCAGCCTGCCACTGGTGTCATGTCATGGCCCACGAGTGCTTCGAGAACACTGAGATAGCGGCAACGATGAACGCCGGCTTCGTGAACGTGAAAGTCGACCGGGAGGAACGTCCGGACATCGACTCGATCTACATGGATGCCGTAACCGCTCTGACCGGACGGGGCGGCTGGCCCATGACAGTGTTCTGCCATCCTGACGGCCGTCCGTTCCACGGCGGCACCTACTGGCCGGACCAGCCCCGGGGCGGCATGCCGTCCTTCCCCCAGGTTCTGGATGCCGTGACCAAGGCGTGGGCGATCCGACGAGATGACCTAGACGGTCTGGGTGACCGACTCACCGCCTCGATGGCCCGTCACGGCGATCTTCCCGCAGGTGAGACTCCCCCCCCACCCGACGCCCTGGCTACCGCTGTCGGTCACCTGAGCGACCAGCACGACGATGAATGGGGGGGGTTCGGTGGCGCCCCTAAGTTCCCGCAGGCCATGAGTCTCGAGGCCCTGCTCCGACACATGTCGGCCCGCCATGCCGCCGGGCGCACGGATCGACGGGCCGTCGAGGTGGCCACCACCACACTGGACGCCATGGCCTCGGGCGGCATGTACGACCAGCTGGCCGGCGGTTTCGCCCGCTATTCGGTCGACCCATGGTGGCTGGTCCCCCACTTCGAAAAAATGCTCTACGACAACGCCCTACTGGCCCGGACCTACCTCCACGGGTGGCGGGTTCTGGGTCACCAAAGATGGCTGCAGGTAGCCACCGAGACCATCGACTACGTGTTGGCCGACCTACGCCATCCGGACGGTGGGTTCTTCTCGGCCGAGGATGCCGATTCAGAAGGCGCCGAAGGGACCTTCTACGTCTGGTCTGAGGACGAGATACGAGAGGTCTGCGAGGGCCTCGGTCAAGGTGTGACCGAGTCAGCCATCGAGTGGTACGGCGTCACCGGGCAGGGCAACTTCGAGGGGGCGAACATTCTCCACCGTCCCGTCCGGGGTGACCTGGTTCGACCCGAACCTGTCGAACAAGCCCGCCGGGCACTGCTGGACCGCCGGGAGCATCGGATCCGTCCCGGGCTGGACGACAAGGTCCTCACCGAATGGAACGGTCTGATGCTGGCCACGCTCTCAGAGGCGGCCATGGCCGTGGGCCGGGAGGACTGGCTCAATGCCGCACGGTCCAACGCCGACTTCCTGTGTCGGACGCTCCGTCGCGACGACGGACGTTGGCTGCGATCGTGGCAAGCGGATGCCGGCGCCCACACGCTCGGCTACGCGGAGGACCACGCTGCCATGGTCGATGGCCTGACCCGCCTCGGCGAGGCCTCGGGGGAAGCGCGCTGGACCGAGATGGCCGTTTCGACCGCCGACATGCTGTTGGACCGTTTTCTGGACGTCGACCACGGTGGGTTCCACTCCACCGGGCACGACGCCGAGGCTCTGGTTCGGCGCCCCAAGAACCTGATGGACAACGCCCAACCATCGGCCAACAGCCTCGCCGCTGTGGCTCTGCTGCGCCTCGGAGCTCTGGTGGGCGACGCCCGCTACAACGAGGCTGCCGAGGGCGTGCTGAGACTGCTGGGCGAGCAGGTAGGTGCCCACCCCACGGCGTTCGGTCACCTTCTGGGGGCCGCCGACCTGTTCCACACCGGGATCACCGAGATCGTGGTGACCGGCGATCGACCCGACCTGGTGGTCGCGGCGGCCGACACGTGGCGACCCAATGTCGTCCTGGCATGGGGCGAGCCGTTCGGTGGTCCGATGTGGGAGGGACGAGATGGCGACCGGGCCTGGGTGTGTCGAAACTTCGCCTGCAAGGCCCCTGTCGACACTCCCGACGCTCTACGGGCTGCGTTGGCCGAGCAGTCCTGACCGGGGCGGACCGGACCCTCAAACTCGACCGGCGGGTCAGGCGGCCTTCTCGAGGATGTGGATGCCGCACGCTGAGCCAAGGCCGATCACGTGGGCCAGACCCACCTTCGCGCCTTCGACCTGACGGTCGCCGGCCTCCCCGCGTAGGTGTGTAGTGACCTCATAGACGTTGGCCACCCCGGTCGCCCCAATGGGGTGCCCCTTGGAGATCAGGCCCCCCGACACGTTCACTGGAATCCGACCGTCGCGAAACGGCGCACCGGAGTCGATGAAGTCACCAGCCCCGCCCCGCTCGCATAGGCCGAGGTTGTCGTAGTGGATGAGCTCGGCGGTGGCGAAGCAGTCGTGGAGCTCGACCAGATCGAGATCCTCCGGACCGACCCCGGCTGCCTCGTAGGCCTGAGCGGCAGCGTTACGGGTCAGCGTGTTGACGTCGGGCTGCACCTGGCCGCTCTCCACCCACGGATCGCTGGTCAGTACCGAGGCCGAGATCTTCACGGCCCGCTTCTGAACTTCGGTCGGCAGCGAACGTAGCCGCTCCTCAGATACCAGCACGGCGGCGGCTGCACCATCACCGGTCGGGCAGCACATGAGCAGGGTGTTGGGGTAGCTCTGTACCGGTGAGCCCATAATCTCCTCCATGGAGAACTCCTTGCGGTACTGGGCCAGCGGGTTCAGCGTGGAGTGCAGGTGGTTCTTGTAGGCCACCTTGGCGAACTGCTCGAAGCCCACCCCATCGTTCTCGTAGGCGTACCCCATCCCGGCCTGGGCGAAAACGCCCGGCATGGTCTCGGTGCCGAGAATGCCGTCGATAGGCGCCACGGCGCCGTAGCGACCCGCCGGCTCGTAGACCTTGGCTTCGTCTTTGGCGCCGCCCCGTAACAGGCCCATCTTGCCCATCTGCTCCACGCCAACAGCCAGGCCCATCTGGGCCTCCCCGGCCTTGATGGCCAGATAGACAGTGCGGATGGCCGTGGCTCCGGTGGCACACGCGTTAGTCACGTTGAACACGGGGATCCCGGTCTGCCCGATCTGCTTCTGGATCCGTTGACCCATGCCCGCCTGGGCCTGGAACAGCGTTCCGGCGCCCATTACGTCCATATCGTGGATGGTCACCCCGCCGTCAGCCAGCGCATCTAGACACGCTCTGGACGCCAGGTCCACCGCATCAAGTTCGGGATACCGCCCGAATCGGGTCATGCTCGTTCCCAGTACCCAGACTGCGTCGTTCATCATCTACTCCTGCTCGCTCGTATGGCTCGTTCGTGTGTCCCGGAGACCGGTCAGACCGAGGCGTAGCCAAAGGCCACGCACTCGGTCCCGTTGTCGTCGGTTCCACACCCGTAGGTGGTGAACACCAGGCTCATCCCCAGTTCGGCGGTCATCGGGTCGTCGAGACCAACTACGTTCGCCCGCACGGAAGTGCCGTCGCCAGTCTCGACGATCGCCGAGACGTACGGCACCGGAATACCCGGCGCCGCTCGGTGCACGATGCTGAAGGACTTCAGAACAGCGTCATCGGCTACCCGGGCAGAGCCGAACTCGGCCTTGCCGCACTTTGCGCAAGCGTTTCGCCTGTCGAAGAAACGGGCACCGCAGTTGGTGCACTCGTTGGCCAGCAGATGAGGGTCGTCGCCCAACTGCAGGTAGTCGACTATGGGTAGGCGCTCAGGAATGACCGGGGCGTCCCCGGCGGTGTCATCGCTCATAGCCGGACGGTACCGGCCAGCCCATCAGCGGTCGCTACCGGGCTCTTCGGGAGCCGTTCACGGAATCAAGAGTCACCACATACCGCGATGGAGTATCTCGTCCAGGGGCCGACGCCCACGGTCGACCGAGCCACTGGGCCGGAAAGCCGACGGATCCGGATGGCCGATGGCGATAGTGCCCACGGCCCGTGCCCCATCGGGCGCTCCGAATCGTTCGGCCACCGCTGCCTCGTGGTCGAACAGGCCGAAAAAGCAGCACCCCAACCCCTCTTCAACGGCCAATAACTGGAGAGCCATGGCGGCGAAGGCGGCATCAGTCAACCAATAGGGCACTGACCAGTCTCCGGCCGACTCGCCGAGCCCGGTCCGGACCTTGTCGGCTTCGGCATAGCGGGCGACATAGCGATCGGGAACGCCCCAGGGCACCACGAGGGCCGGAGCGACTAGCAGCCCGGGCCACGGGAAGTCGGCTCGACGATCGGCAGACAGGGTGGTGTCCCAGTAGGCGGCGGCCTCACCACTCTCGAGCACCAGGAACTCGACGCCCTGACAGTTTCCGGCCGTCGGGGTTCGTCGGGCCCGGTCAACGAGGCCGTCCACCACGCCTGGAGCCAACGGCTGATCAGTGAACGAACGACAGGACCGCCGGTCGCGAAGTGCGTCGGCGACGGTCATGGGGCAGCCCCGCTCCGACCGTCCCGACTCAGGCGTACTTCTCGAGGTCCTCGGCCAACGCCCAACCGGTACCGATGAGCACGTCACCAGCCGTCGGATCGAGATCGTCGAAGAAGGCCACCACGCTGGCATCCACCTTGTCGGCCTTGAGACTGGTGTGATCGAACACACACGCCGGGAAGCCCTTACCGGGCGAGGTGAACCGCTTCTCCTGGTAGGCCAGCGTCGACAGGCCGAAGCGCTTGACGAAGCGTCGACCCCATGCACGCTCCTCGCCCGAAGCCTTGTGGCCGGGACGGGGAACGATCCCGCTCAGGCCCTTAAGGGCCTCGAAGCCGGAGACCTCGTTGAAGCGGGTGCCAACCACCACGTCCTCATCGGGGAAGGCCATCACGGCCCGACGGAGCTGTTCGGTGGTGAGCGCCCGCAGCACCGTGTCGCGCTTGGAGGTCCGATGGATGGAAGCCAAACCGACAATGACCGCCGGGGTGCCGCCGATCCGCTCAAGGGTGAAGAAGGCGAAGCCCTTCAGTCGCCCACCCTCTCGAGCGGTACTGATGAGGACCCACTCCTCGGTCTGCTTGGAGATCAGTCCGATACCAAACGGGTTCGGCCCTTCAGCACACTGGTCTGCCATCTCCTCGATCTCGGCATCACCGAGCATCGTGCAGTCCTTGGTCTCGACCTCGATCGCCATGCTCGATACCTCCGGTTGAGCCCGTGTGGTTCCGAGATCCCGCCAAGAATCCCGCCTGTGGGCTCCCCCATTTTGCCCGGTATCCGGGGGGTTTCCCAACCCGGTCAAAAAGCGCTCAGCCGGCGAGAACGGCGTCAGCCCCCAGGAGCACCCGGATCTCGGCCATCAGACCACTGGCGGGGTCGACGCAATAGTCAGCGGGCAGACGGAGTACCTGCCGATCTCCCAAATGGAGAAACACCTCCGAATCGCCAGGATGGGAGGCCAAGAGGCCCTTCAGTTCGGCAACAGTTTCCGGCCGCACCCGCTCGATCGGGAGGTACACATGCACCGGCCTGGCCTCCTCCAGCTCAGATGTACGGAGCACCTCGATGTCATGACAGATGACCTTTGGGAGATCGTCTCGCCGGTCGATTCGTCCCTTGACCAGCACGATCACGTCGTCGGCCAACTTGTGTCCGTGGTCGGCCATGGTCTTGGGGAAGACCATCACCTCCATGGAGGCTCCCAGGTCCTCCAGCGCGAACACGGCCATAAGGTCGCCCTTGCGTGTCCACTTCTTGTCCAGGTTGGTGACCACGCCGCCGACGATCCGGAACACGCCCTCCTCGGCATCTTCCAGCTCGGTGATTGAGGCGTCACACCGACGCCCCAGGGCAACCTCGTAGCCCAGGAGGGGATGGTCCGACACGTACAGGCCCAGCATCTCCTTCTCAAAGGCCAGGCGGGTCATCTTGTCGAACTCGACGTCAGTGATGGCGATCCGCTCATCGAAGGTCGGCCCGTCACCCTCGACCTCACCGAACAACGACATGACCCCCATGTCGTGCTCCTTCCGTCGGGCCACTGTGTGGTCGATGATCTGCTCATGGGCGTGCAAGAGACCCTGCCGGGTGTGCCCCATGGCGTCGAACGCCCCGGCCTTGATAAGCGACTCAATCGTGCGCTTGTTGAGCACCGTGGTGTCGCACCGCTCGCAGAAGTCGTTGAAATCCATGAACGGACCATTGGCGTCCCGCTCAGCCACCAAACGCTCAACCAGACCCTCACCCACGTTTCGGACCGCCGAGAGGCCGAACACGATCCGGCCAGCCGACCCCTTCGACGCGAACCCGGTTGCGACCCCGTTCGCAGCACCGTTCTGTGCATTGTCGCCGACATCAGGTACGGGCACCGGCTCGAAGTCGGACCGCGCCACGTTCACATCTGGCACCGTCACCTCGATGCCCAGCACACGACACTCGTTCAGGTAGACAGCCGCCTTATCTAGATTCGATTTCACGCTGGTCAGCAGGGCCGCAAGGTACTGAACCGGGAAGTGCGCTTTCAGGTAGGCGATCTGGTAGGCGATGTAGCCGTACCCGTAGGAGTGGCTCTTATTGAAGGCGTAGTCGGCGAACTGTTCCACGGTGTCGAAGAGTTCGTTACCCAGATGCTCGCCGTACCCCGTGGCCTCACAGCCCCCCACGAAGGCGACCCGCTCCTTCGCCATGAGTTCGCGGTCCTTCTTACCGCACGCCTTCCGAAGGTTGTCGGCGTCGGCCAACGAGTACCCGGCGAACTTCTGGGCCACCCGCATTACCGACTCCTGATAGATCATCAGTCCGTAAGTGTCCGCCAGGAGTTCCTCAGCATCGGCGTGGAAGAACTCGACCTCCTTACGGCCGTTCTTCCGATCGGCGTAGTCGTTGTGCATGTTGGCGGCCATCGGGCCCGGCCGGTACAACGCCACAAGGGCGGCCACGTCCTCGAATGTCGTCGGTGCCAGTGACCTCATCAGGGACCGCATGGGGCCCGACTCCAACTGGAACACCCCAATGGAGTCACCCCGGGTCAGCATCTCGTAGGTGGGGGCGTCCTCGAGGTCCACCTCGTCGATGTCGACCACCTCACCGGTGGTGCGTTCAATAAGGGCCAGAGTGTCGGTGATGACGTCCAGATTGCGAAGGCCCAGGAAGTCCATCTTGAGCAGACCCAGGTCCTCCACGCCATGCATCTCGTACTGGGTGACGACCGGGGCGTCCTCGGGGTCCTGGCCGGACTCGGGCTTTCGTTGAATAGGTAGGTAGTCGGTCAGCGGCTCACGGGTGATGACCACGGCCGCCGCGTGGATCCCGTCCTGGCGGCGCAGGCCCTCGAGCCCCTTGGCCACGTCGACCACGGCCTTCACATCGTCGTCGACGGTGTACATGTCCCGGAGGTCGGACGCCATCTTGAACCCGTCTGCGTGCTTTTCGGTCTCCTCCAGGCAGGCCGCCAGCGGAGTGTCGCGGCCCATGATGAGTGGTGGTATGGCCTTGGCGATCCGATCGCCCACCGCGTACGGGTAGCCAAGCACGCGGGCCGCGTCGCGTACGGCGGCCCGGGCCTTGATCTGGGAGAACGTCACGATCTGGGCAACGTGATCGCGGCCGTACTTCTCGGATGCGTAGCGGATCATCTCGTCGCGGTATCGCGAGTCGAAGTCCATGTCGATATCGGGCATGGAGATACGACTTGGATTCAGGAACCGCTCGAACAGCAGGTCGTACTCGATGGGGTCCATGTCAGTGATCCAAAGGCAATAGGCCACCGCACAGCCCGCCGCGCTCCCCCGACCCGGGCCGACCCGGATGTCCCGGCCACGGGCGTGACTGATGAGGTCCCACGTGATCAGGAAGTACGACGAGAAGCCCATCTCCCGAATCGTGGTGAGTTCGTAGGCCAAACGCTCGACGACCTTGTCCTCCAACTGGTCACCCCACCGCTTACGTGCACCCTCGAAAGTCAGGTGCTCGAGGTAGGCGTCGGCCCCGTCGAACCCCTCGGGGATGGGAAAGTCGGGCAGTTGCGGGTTGCCGAACTCGATCTCCACCTCGCATCGCTCAGCGATCCACAGGGTGTTGTCACACGCGGAGGGCACGTCACGGAACAGGTCGCGCATCTCGACGGCCGACTTCAGGTAGTGCTCCTCACCGGAGAATCGGAAGCGGT
Source organism: Acidimicrobiales bacterium (assembly GCA_014237715.1). GTDB lineage: Bacteria > Actinomycetota > Acidimicrobiia > Acidimicrobiales > MedAcidi-G1 > UBA9410. The sequence goes on along the minus strand of JAAZZG010000003.1, from coordinate 200,281 downwards.
CCGGGTCACTCATCAACGAGCCGGTCTGCACACACAGCAGCGCGTCGTGGGCCCGGGCGTCATCACGATGGGTGTAGTGGCTGTCATTGGTGGCCAGCAGCGGGGCGCCCAGGTCAGCGGCCAACTTCTCGAGAAGCGGGTTAGTCCGGTGCTGCTCGGGAATGCCCTGGTCCTGAAGCTCGATGAACAGGTTGTCCTTCCCGAAGATCTCCTGGAGGCGGGCCGCCTTGACCCGTGCGTCGTCGTAGTCGTCGCGCATGAGGGCCTGGAGTACGTGCCCACCAAGGCAGCCGGTCGTGGCGATCAGACCCTCGGCATGATCCGAGAGGACGTCCCAGTCGACCCGGGGCTTGTAGTAGTAGCCCTCCAGAAAAGCCCGGCTGGCTACTTGGATCAGGTTGCGGTACCCGGCATCGCTCTCGGCCAGGAGTGTGAGGTGGTACATGAGCTTGCGCCCGCCATCCGTCTGACCACCGGAATCATCGACCCGCCCACGACGGGACGGGCGCTCGAACCGGGTGTCGTGGGCCATGTAGGCCTCGGTACCCAGGATCGGTTTGACCCCCCGGTCGCGACAGGCCCGGTAGAAGTCCAGGATCCCGTACATGTTGCCGTGGTCGGTGATCCCGAGGGCCGTCTGACCGTCAGCCACCGCGGCGTCGACCAGGTCGCCGACTCGAGCCGCCCCGTCCAACATCGAAAACTCGGTGTGGACATGGAGATGGGTGAAGCCGCTACCCACGGGGCGCGCACTCCGCGCGTGGCTCCCCCATGAAGCTCACAGGTAGGTCCCCGGACGTACGTCGGGACCCGGTTCCCCGTCCGGCCCTCCGGGTTCCAACTCGCCGCGCCGCATCCCAGCCAACTGCTGCTGGGCAGCCATCTGCTGAGCGAACAGCGTGGCCTGAATTCCCTGAATGAGACCCTCGAGCCAACCCACCAACTGAGCCTGCGCGATCCGAAGCTCGTCGACACTGGGGGCCGCATCCTCGGCGAACGGCAGAGCCAGACGGCCAAGTTCCTCACGTAGGTCTGGCGACAGGGCGGTGCCCAACTCAGTTACCGACGTGGCGTAGATCTCCCGAAGACGATCCCGGCTGGGCTCGTCGAGGGTGGCCAGGCGGACCTCCTCGAGGAGTTGGCGCATCATCGTGCCCACCCGCATCACCTTGGCCGGATGCTCGATGGACTCATCGATCTCGTCGTCGAGCGCACCCTCGTCATCCGAGCCCACCGACGGGCCGTTCACGACCTCGGGCTCGACGGACTGCAGCCGATCCTCGCCGTCTCTGTCGCTCGTCTCCTCGTGGCCGCCGTCCATCGCTCCGGACTCTAGGCCGCATCGCCCGCTACGGACAGTTGCCATCAAACGGCGGAATGCCTCAGGTGACCGCGCAGAGCGCGGGAACGAACACCTCATCGGAGGTCAATGAACCGTGGCGGCCAATGAGATGGATAGAGGTGTGCTCGGCCGGATCCACAATGGCCACCGGCTCGTGGGGAACTACAGCGACGTCCCCCAGACGTCGGCGTGCCGACCCGGTAACCACTGGCCCTAACCAACCGTCAGCCACCACCTGGTCCACACCACGAACCCACGCCACCTCGCCGAACGCCTCGGCAGCAGCCGCCGCCAGATCGGTAGCCGCGCCTGCCCGGGCATGCAGCCACCGGAAGCGAGCCTCCCCGCTCTGACCATCGATCAGGCCACTCACCTCTGCCGGCAACTCCAAGATCCGGTCACCGACGTGGACCTGGCCGTGATCGGCGGTCACCACCACAGCGGTGTCGGCCGGGAGGCGATTCAACAGTTCATCGACCATGACGTCACAGGCCATGAGCTCGTCGTCGTAGTGCTCGACAAGTCCGAACTCGTGGGCCGTGCGGTCAATGTCATCCCAGTAGGCGTAGACGAAGGCCTCTCCCCCGGCGAAGGCATCCACCACCGATTCGACGAGACCCGTACGGTCGGCGTAGCCCACCAGCCGAGTGTCGGAGAGGTGCGCGACGGTGAAGCCCGATTCGAGGAAGGCCCGGCGGGTCACCACCAGGGGCCACTGGTCGCCGAACAGGGGGCACGGCTGGAAGGCCCTCGGGTCGTATCGTCGACGGGCGTCACCGCGGGCCGTCGTCCAGCGGAGAGAGTTGAGGACCTCGTCGTGGGCGCCCACCTCGGCGCCCCCGACGACCATCCGGTAGCCGACAACGCCGTGTTCACCGGGCGGTACCCCGGTGGAGATCGACGTCAGGGCGGCGGCCGTGGTGGACGGCGCCACCGTCGTGATCGGGCCGCCGAGCAGTGACGTCATGACGGGCGCCCGGTTGGAGCGGGCCTGCAGTTGTCGCCAACCCAGGCCGTCGAGTACGAGCAGGAGTACCCGCGACGCTTCGCCCACTTCGGAGGGCAGCCAGTCAGGCCAACCGTCCGGACCCTCAGGACCATCCAACAGGGCGGGCACCAGACGGGTCACGCAGGCGTCGCCGTAGTCGGGCACCACGGGATCGGGGGTGGGGTGCTCGTCGGCCATCGGCCTGCAACCTAAACCGGGGGCGACCCACACCGGAGCGACCCATACCGGGGCAACCCACACCGGTCGACGGGACCCGTGGCCACGGGAGCCGCCTAGGATCAGGCGCCGTGAAGGTCTCGACGCGGGGCGACTACGCCAGCCGCGCCCTCCTGTCGCTCGCCCTCCACGGCGACGGCCAGACACCCCGGTCGGTGCGCGAGGTGGCCGACATCACCGGCCTCCCCCAGCCGTACCTGGAACAGATCCTCCTGGCCCTCAAAGGAGCCGGCCTGGTCCGCTCAAAGCGCGGGGTGGGCGGTGGATACGTGCTGGCCCGGGAGCCCAACACGATCCTCCTGTCCCAGATCGTGGCAGCCGTGGACGGTCCGATCGTGGCCGGCGACTTCGCCGACCCGCATACTGGCGGAGCGTGCGACCACGAGGGCCAGTGCGTGCTGCTGTCCATCTGGGCTAGCGCCGGAAGCCACATGCAGCGGTATCTGGACTCGTTCACTCTGGAGGACATCGCCGCAATGTCGCGGGGTGAATCAGCCTGGCCGGACGGCTAACTCCGCTTCAGAGACTAGCCCGGAAGCCAATTTCAGGCTCTAGCTTCAGGCTCCGCTTCATTTGGTTCAGGCGGGCCCAAACGCTCGAGAAGCCCGACCAAATCGACAGGTAACGGCGCATCGAAGGCCATTCGCTTCCCGGTTACCGGATGCTCGAATGCGAGATGCGCAGCGTGCAGGAACGGTCGATCCAGCGGCGGCCCCTCGGGAAGGCCCTCCCGTTCGCCGCCATAGGCCCGGTCACCGACCAGCGGATGGCCAATGGCCGACAGGTGGACCCGTATCTGATGGGTCCGGCCGGTTTCCAGTCGACACCTGAGAAGGCTGGTCGCCGGTTCGACCCTCGTCTCCTCCACGTCGTAGTGGGTGCGGGCAGGACGACCCGAACCGATTACGGCCATGCGGGTCCTGTCCTTGGTGGAACGGCCAATCGGGGCGTCGACCACGCCGGTAGGAGCTTCAGGCCGACCCCAGACCAGGGCAAGGTAGCGACGTCCTACGGTGCGTTCGGCCAACTGACCCACCAACGAGTCGTAGGCCACCTGGGTCCGGGCCACGGCGAGTGCGCCGGACGTACCAAGGTCCAGCCGGTGGACGATGCCCGGTCGGGCAGCCGAGCCCACCCCGGCCATCTCCGGATAACGAGCCAGCAGGCCGTTGACGAGCGTGCCCTCCATATTGCCGGCACCTGGATGGACGACCAGACCGGACGGCTTGTCGACCACGATGACGTCATCGTCGTCGTACAGCACCGACACGACCACCGAGGCATCGCCCTCGGGTACGTGCACCGCCTCACGCTCCAGCCCGTCGACCACTAGTTCCTCGTCGGCACGGACCTTCCGGGAGCGCTGGGTGACTACCGCGCCGTCCAGACGAACCGAGCCGGCGGCGATGGCGATGCCGGCCCGGTTGCGGCTGACGTCGGCCAGCAGTGCGACCACCCGATCAATCCGTTCCCCGTCCAGTGCCGCTGGGACGGTCTCGTCCAGAACCGGTTCATCTTCACCGTCATCTGTCGACTCACTCGGTACGTCAACCACGGATCCATCCTCGCAACACCATCAGGATTCCACCGACCACGATCACCGCGTCAGCCAAGTTGAACACCGGCCACCACTGGAGGTCAACGAAGTCGACTACGGCACCGGACAACAGGCCGTCATGGGCACGGAACACCCGGTCGATCAGGTTGGCCAACGCTCCGCCGGCGATGGCGCCGACCGTGATGTGGACGACTGGATCGTCGGTCCTCACCGCATGTCGGACCAGCAAGAGCATTACGACGACGACCAGACCTGCCAGGAGCGGCCCGAGGCCCTCGCCCCGGCTGAACGCCGCGCCGGTGTTGTGGACCAGATGCAGCCGCAGCGTCCAGACGAGATCGATGGATCGATCGTCCAGCGCATGGAGCGCCCACCACTTGGTGAGCTGATCGAGGCCGACGACAGCCAACCCGACGCATGCGGGCGCCGTCCACCGGCCAGGAAGGCCGGCGCCAGAAATCACCGGCGGCCCAGTCCCCCGGCCTTGAACTCGACCCGCTGGGATGCCCACGGGATGATCTCGAGGCGTTCTCTTGGAATGTTCTTCCCGGACTTCACGCAGACTCCGTAGACGCCCTTGCGGATCCGTTCCAGAGCGGCGTCGATCTCATCGACAGCCTCCCGGGCCTGGGCACTAAGGGCCAGATCGAGGTCACGCTCTACGGCCAGCGTGTCGCCCTCGCCAGACTCACCATCGAACTGGACGTCACCTGGGTCGCGGTCCTCGAGGAGCGCATCCGCCTCGGCTTGGAGGTTGTCGGCACTCAGGACATACCGGGCCCGCTCGGCAATGAGTGCGGCCTTTTGCTCGTCCAGGAACTTCTTACCGAACGGGGTCTTCGGCTTATTCGCTGCCGCAGCCTTCT
>JAAZZG010000003.1:0-195190 GCA_014237715.1 Acidimicrobiales bacterium | reverse complement strand
TCGTGGGCGCCTTCTTGGCGGGTGGCTTGGCCGCAGCCTTCTTCGTGGGCGCCTTCTTGGCGGGTGGCTTGGCCGCAGCCTTCTTCGTGGGCGCCTTATTCGCAGCCTTTTCGGCCATGACCGTCATCTCCTCGGCGGCATCTCGTCAATGCCAACATCTCGGCGGTTCGAAGTTCGAACCCGGCCCGATCGGCGCAGGAGCGTATCGGGCCACCGGTAAACCCGGTGGGATCGTTGGAAAACAGCATCAGGAACCATCGTCGGCAAAGAACGCCTCGAGATCTCCTTCGTCTCCTCCGACAGCGCCACCTAGGGAGTCGATCGTCGAAGCACCCGGTGCCGCTGCCAATCGAATGGGTCGCACGACCTCGGTCGAGCTGGACGCCCAGTCCGGCTCGGGCAGGGAGGATTCATCAGCCACGGCTTCCGGGACGTCGTGCATCGTCGTCCGAAGCGGAGTGGGTTCACTGTGCACCGGCGTCGGATTCGTCTGGTCAGCGCCGTCCGGACCCGCCAGGCCGCCCGGACGCTCCTCGATCTCATCAATCAACGTCGACAGATCCATCACCGCCCGTTGGAGGCGGGTCCGATGGGCCCCCAAATGGGCGGCCGTCACCTCGATCTCCTCGTGAACACCGTCCCGCTGATGTTCCAGTTCGGCGATCTCCGCCAACATTCGACTGCGAGCCTCTTCGGCTGCCCCGCGGATCTCGATCTCGGCCGCCTCGCACAGGTCCGAGGCGGCCAGGCGGGCATCTGCGACGATGCGTGCCGCATCGGCGGTCGCCGTGGCGACCCCCGCCTCCGCCGTGGCACGTGCAGTCCGTGCCGCATCGAGCTCCTCCTCCAACTGACGCTCAGCCAGCGTGGCCCGCTCCTCGGCCCGTCGCTCCGTAAGGTGCAACTCCTCAATGGCACGCCGGGCCCGATCCAGAAGGGCATCGACCTCCGATGGGTCGTAGCCGCGCATCTTTGTCGAGAACTGGGCGTCATCCAGTTCGTGCACGAGACCAGCTGCCCGATCTGCACCCATGCCACGGGAATTACCACGGGAATCCATGACCGAATGTTACCGCCGCGCCTCCGCTCGCTCGGGGCAGGTCAGCAGCCGAGCAGACCCATCAGGATCGAAAGGCCAAAGAACGCCACAATGGGTGACAGATCAAGTGCCATGTGGCCCATCCGGACTGCCGGAAGGATCCGCCGGAGCGGTACAAGCACCGGATCAGTGACGGTGTAGAGCACACCGGCCACAGTGGCCATCGGGCCGTCCCGGGAGACGGGAAACCAACTCATCAGAACACGGACCACCAGCACGAGCAGGTAGAGCTGGAGAAGCGTGCAGAGCATGGAAGCCGTCAGTCTCCGAGGTGGCGGCGGTCCTCGTCGGATACCTCCACATCGGACGGGGTGAGCAGGTACACCTGATGGGTGATCCGTTCCATCTGCCCGTCGCCGCCGTAACAGACGCCACTGGCGAAGTCGATGATCCGCCTCGACAACTCGGCATCCACGCCCTGGAGGTTGACGATCACCGGCTGCTTTCCCTTGAAGCGGTCCGCCATCTCCTGGACATCGTTAAACGAGGTCGGAGTCACGGTGTACGGCTTGGCCGTGGTCGCCGGCCGGAGGGGTCGCACGGTGCCCGTCGATTCGGCCGGGAGGGTCCGCACGGTGTTCGATGTCTGGGTGCGGGTATGTAGTGGGCTGACCTTGCCGCCAGTCTCGGCGGCCACCCGGGCCTCGGCGAACTCGATGGACGATAACGGCCCACGTAGGATCGGCTCGTCACTCAGGTCCTCGTAGGCCTCATCGGGGCCGAGTCCCAGCCACAGCATCAACTTCTTCATCGAACACCGATGGTACCGGCACACCCGGTCCGCTCCCGGCACCCCGTCCCCCAACTCGCAAACCAGCTCGTCACCTGACTGGCCAACCCACTGGTGAGCAGAATCAGGAGGGGCGATCGCCGAACAGCGCACGGCCGATGCGGACCATTGTCGAACCGTGTTCGATGGCCGATTCCAGGTCGCCCGACATTCCCATGGATCGCTCGACCAGCCCAAGATCGTCGGCCAGCCGCGCCACCACCCGGAAGGCCGCTCCAGTGGCCTCGGCATCTCCGATCACTCCGACGGTCATGAGGCCCGCCACCTCCAACCCACCATCGACCGCCCTCGACACCAAGCCCTCGACGTCGGCCGGCGGGCAACCTCCCTTGCCCGGCGTGCCGGCAGGGTCGACTTGCACGAGGATCCGGGCACCGGGCGTCCGACGAGCCAACTCGTCGACCAAATCGACACGGTCGACGGTCTGCCAGAGCGAGATGATTCCGGCCAGGCGCCGAACTTTGTTTCGCTGGACGCCGCCGATCATGTGCCATCGAGCCGACGTCACGGTCCCCTCGGGCTCAGATTCCTTTTCGGCCACAAGCTCCAGGTGCTTACCCAGCAGTTCCTGGGCGTAGTTCTCGCCGACCTCGGTCCGGCCGGTGGCCAGGACCGCACGCACTGCGTCGACCCCAAAGGCCTTGGTGACCGGGAGCATCGCGGTTCGGCCTCCGCTGAGTTCACGGAGGCGGTCGTCGAGGAGGCCGAAGCGCGAGGCCAACTCGTCTGGAGATGGGAACCGGTCGGTGGTGTGTTCCAACGTTCAGCCCTCCTCGGTCCAGGCCACCATGGCCTGACGACGGGCGGTTGCCGAGGCCCGGAACGACCAGTACCGGTCGTCGCACGAAGTGCAGGCCCCGTCGTGGATCATCGGGATCCCGGCCCCGACCAGTATCCCCGACAGGGCCGATGAGAGATCCAGGGCCGGCCGGCCGGCCGTCGTCGTAGAGCGGATCGACGATCCGAACAGGCCCGCAAGGTCATCCAGATCGGCGTCGCCGAACTCGTAGCAGCAGGCCCCGATATGCGGCCCGACCACCGCTATGACCGGCGTGATGCCGTCCAGTCCCTTCATGGCCTCGACGGTTCGCTCGAGGATCCCGGCCTTAAGGCCTCGCCAACCGGCATGGGCCACGCCCACGCAACGGTCACCCAGAAAGGCCACCGGCACACAGTCGGCGACCCTGATGGCCAGCGGCACGTCGACCACGGAGGTGACCGCCGCATCGGCCCGGGTTCCGGAGTGGGCGCCGGCAGCATCCACCACGACTACGCCGTCACCGTGCACCTGGTCCAGCAACGTCCAGGGTCGTGTCCACCCTTTCGCATCGGTTGAGGCGTCATCCGGACCGCCGATGGTGACGTCGCCGGTAGCGGCGTCACCATCGGTGATCTCGGACATGACGACCCGGGCGGTCCGACCCGACGGGAGACTCCGTCGGATCAGTTCCCTGGCCATCGGCCCCTACCTGAGGAAGCTCGGAACGTCGAGGTCGTCGCCGCGATCGGCGAACACGTCGACAATGGCATCGCCGCCAGCCAACGGTGCGACCGACTCAGCGTGGGGACGATCACCGTCCCATCGGTCGAAGCCCGCTGCAATGACCGTGACCCGGACATCGTCACCCATCTCATCGTCGACCACGGTTCCGAAGATGATGTTGGCCTCGGGGTGGGCCACACCGTGGACCACCTCGGCTGCCTCGTTGACCTCGAACAGGCCCAGGTCACGCGGGCCAGAGATGTTCAGGAGGATGCCCCGAGCTCCCTCTATGGAGGCCTCGAGCATCGGGCTAGAGATGGCCTTGCGGGCAGCGTTGAGGGCCCGCCCGTCGCCGGTGGCCTGCCCCACGCCCATGAGCGCCGAACCGGCCCCGGCCATGATGGTTCGCACGTCGGCGAAGTCAGTGTTGATGAGGCCCGGCGTGGTGATCAGTGTCGTGATCCCCTGCACTCCTTGGAGGAGTACCTCGTCGGCAGTATCGAAGGCGTTGAGGAGAGCGGTCTTCTCGTCAGAGACATCCAGCAGACGGTCGTTCGGAATGACGATCTGGGTGTCGACCTTCTCCTTAAGTTGCACGATGCCCTGCTCGGCCTGAACCGATCGACGGCGACCCTCGAAGCTGAACGGTCGGGTGACCACGCCGATAGTCAACGCCCCCGCGGCACGTGCCGCCTCAGCGATGATCGGGGCACCACCGGTACCGGTGCCACCACCCTCGCCTGCGGTGATGAATACCATGTCAGAACCTTCGAGCGCCTCCTCGATCTCGGCCCGGTGATCCTCGGCTGCCTGGCGACCGATCTCGGGATCGCTCCCAGCACCCAGTCCGCGGGTGAGCTCTCGACCGATGTCCAGCTTGACATCGGCGTCGCTCATGAGGAGCGCCTGGGCATCGGTGTTCACGGCTATGAACTCGACACCCTTCAGGCCGGCATCGATCATCCGGTTCACGGCGTTCACGCCAGCACCGCCGACGCCCACCACCTTGATCACTGCCAGGTAGTTCTGGGGGCTTCCCACCATCGGTTCTTCCTCTTCTCGTTCTCGTTGGTTCCGGTGCCGTCCATGGTGGTCGGCTCACGATCGGTCCGGGGTCGTCCAGGTGCCAGCGGCACCCATCACTAACCTTCAAGTAGAGGTCGAAGGTTTAGATCCTATGACCCCGATCCGTGGTCATGAGACTACGGCGCGTGGTCAAAGAACGTCAACCCGTCGGGTCTCAGCCTCCGAAACCCGATTTCAGGAACCCGTTCAAGAACAGTGCATATCGTCTCGGCGGACTACAGGGATGTCGTGGACCGAGACGTCGATGCGAACAATGCACGACAGCTCCACCCGATGGAGCACGGTGGCCAATGCCCTCATCTCATCGCGGTAGTCGTCGCCCAGCCCCAGATCGGCTTCGACTCCGCCCACTAACTCAGCCCGCACCCCGTCGCCGGTCGGCACGAGAGCAACGATCCATGCAGCGAGATCCTCGGTGACGGCATCCGCTGCATCGAGGAGCGATCCCAGGCCCGACAGGCGAACTCCGGGACGTCTCACACCGTCGACTCTGATGGTTGGCAGAGACGGGTCGGCAGTGTCCAGGTGCTCGAGCACCGTGCCGTCGCCATCCAGTGCTGCCAGTCGACCGTCGGACGCCACTGCGTTGACCACCGCGCGGCGTTCGACGATCCACACCACCACCGCACCAGGCCAGTCCCGTTCCACCTCGACACCAGCCACCTTCGGAAGAGCCGCCACGCGACGGGTCGCCTCATCGAGATCGACCCCGGTCATCGGCGAACCGACGGAGATCGAGAGAGCCTCCAGCACGGAGGATTCGTTCAGGCTCGCCGAGACCCCCACGATCCGGATCTCATCAACGTCGAGCAGTTCGGTCCGTGTGGCGGCAAACGAACCCACCGCCGTGACGATCAGCGAGAGCGCAACCCAGGCGACGACGAGTCCTCGACGCCGGGGAGCAGGCAAGACGGTGGGGCCAGCGTCCTGACCAGCGTCCTGACCAGTGTCCGGACTGATCTCCATCAGAAGCCGATGAGCACGGTCTCAGACTCGAGGGTGACCCCGTGGACCTCACTCACCAGCCGAACCACCTCGGCCATGAGGCGGACCACGTCGTCAGCCGATCCGCCCTCGTCGACCTGGATGAAGTTCGCATGCCTCTTGGACACCTCGGCCGTCCCCATTCGCAGCCCCCGGCCACCGGCCGTATCGATCAGCCGGCCGGCCGAATCATCGGACGGGTTGGTGAACACCGACCCGGCGTTCTGCCCACCGGGCTGATTGGCCCGCCGCCACCGCACGACCTCGGCCAGACGGGCCTCACCCGCCGCCCGGTCGCCGATTGGCAGTCCGAGTTCGACGGACACCACGACCTCGTTCCCAGCCACCGACGAGCGCCGATAGCCCAGTGACAACTCGTCGACCGCCCGGGTTCTACATAGGCCGGTGGTCAGATCCACGGTGGAAGCGGAGACGAGGACCGTGGACATGTCGGATCCATGGCCACCAGCGTTCATCCGAACAGCTCCCCCGATCGATCCGGGCACCCCGACCGCCCACTCCATGCCGGCCAACCCCTCGGCTACCGTGCGCCTGGCCACCACCGGAAGGCTGGCTCCCCCACCGGCTCGGACCGTCCCGCCACCCGCCTCCAAGTCGACCACCACCTCATCGAAACCGGACCCCAGCTGGACGGCCAGTCCGGCGAATCCGTCGTCGGAGACGAGCAGGTTCGATCCTCGACCCAACACCAACACCGGGATCACCCCCATGCCATGTTCTCGACCGGGAGCGGCGCCGGCCTTGGCGACGGCTCTGGCCGCCCGTTCCAGTTCGCTGACGTCAACAGGCCGGATGAACCGGGCCGCGGCGCCGCCCACCCGATAAGTCGTCAATGCCCCGATGGGATGGTCTACCCGGACACCTTCCAGTAGGTCCGCCGAGAACAACGCTTCGTCCAATGGGCCAAAGCCCTGCACCTCGGAAGCCGTCCCGGGAGCCTGCTCAGACATCTGCTGCCCCATGCTCCACCAGCCGCTCTCTCAGGTCGGTGGGAACCGAGGTCAGGTCACCCGCCCCCATGGTGAGGCAAAGATCCCCAGCTCGGAGTTCACCCACCAGCGCATCCAGTAGGTCGTCGCGGCGCGCCGCATAATGGACGTCTAGATCTGGCAGGTCTCGACGGACGGCGTTCACGACCAGTTGGCCGGTGATCCCCGGGCGGGGCGCCTCCCCGGATGGGTACACGTCGGTCACGAACAGGAGATCCACCCCCTCGAAGGAAGGTCCGAAGGACGACCAGAGCGCCTCGGTCCGACTGAAACGGTGGGGCTGGAAGACGGCCACCAGACGATCGAAGTTGCCGGTGCGAGCCGCCCGAATGGTGGCCGAGACCTCGGTGGGCAGGTGGGCATAGTCGTCCACCAAAGTCACCCCACCGGCCCGGCCCCGATGTTCAAATCTCCGGGCCACGCCGCCGAAGCGACCGAGTGCATTGGCCACGGCCAGCGGATCGGCCCCGACCAGCAGGGCCAGGACCACCGCCGAGGCAGCATTTCGCGCGTTATGCAGGCCGGGAACGGGAAGCGCCACCGACACGTCGGTCCCGGGGCCCTGCAGGACAAACCTCACGCCGTCCCAGGACTCCCGGAGTTCGGTAATCATCCAGTCGGCGGCGTCCGACGTTCCCACCGTGCAAACATCGAGGCCACTCCGTCGGGACCGTTCGGCCAACGCCGCTCCCTCGGGATCATCGATGCCGAGCACCACCGGGCCGTCCACACCCGCGACGAACTCGTCGAACGACGATCGCAGCGCCTCGAACCCGCCATGGTGCTCGATGTGATCCGGTTCCAGGTTGGTCACCACGGCCAACTCTGGCGCCAGTCGGAGAAAGGAGCCGTCGCTCTCATCCGCCTCCACCACCAACAGGTCCCCACTGTCCCACGCCGCTCCAGTTCCAATCTCGTTCACGTCGCCGCCGATGACGAACGACGGTCGGAGTCCCGCCCCACGGAGGGCCAGGGCCAGCATCGACGACGTAGTGGTCTTTCCGTGGGTGCCCGCCACCGCCACCGTCCTGCGGAGGCGGGAGACGGCACCTAGGACCTCGGCCCGACTCAGCAACGAAAGCCCCCGATGGACGGCCTCCCGACACTCAGGATTGTCGTCAGGCACCGCTGTCGATCGGGTCACGACGTCGGCCTCGCCGACATGGGCCGCATCGTGTCCGATATAGACCTCGATGCCTTGTGCCCGGAGACGATCCAAGCCAGTGGAGGCCTTCAGATCCGATCCCGAGACCCGGTGTCCCATGGTGGCAAGCACCTCGGCAATCGCACTCATGCCGGCACCGCCGATACCGATCACGTGGACATGCACGGTCGATCCCAGGTCCAGGAGACCATCCCCGCTCATGACGACGAGTCCCTCGACCCGGGCCGACCATCCAGTAGATCGGCGATCATCTCCACGACGCGATCGGCAGCATCGGGAACCCCGACGGACCGAGCGCCGTCAGCCATGGCCTCCAATGACGTCGGATTGGCCAGCAGCGCTGACAGTTCAGCTTCCAACCGGACTCCATCTAGCTCTCCGTCAGGTACCAGTCGCGCCCCGCCGCACCGCTCCAGGTATTGGGCATTGGCCGTCTGGTGATCACCGGGAGCGCCAGGTAGCGGTATCAGGATCGACGGCACGCCAATGGCCGACAACTCGGCGACGCTCGTCGCCCCGGCCCGGCACACCACCAGGTCCACGGCGCTCAACACGGTCGGCATGTCGGCCTCGTATTCCACCGGTCGATACTCGACCTCCGGTGCCGGTGACCCGGCTCGTTCCCGAGGGTCGTTCCAGCCTCGGGCGCCCACCACGTGCTCGATGACCACCGGACCACCCGTCCAGTCTTCCACCGCACGCGCCGCTGCACGGTTGATGCGCCGTGCACCAAGAGATCCACCAAAGACCACCACGAACGGCCGCTCATCGACACCCAGGGCCTCGCGAGCGGACCGGCGATCGGACGCCCCTTCGCCGGGACGCCGTCGACCGTAGGCCACTGCCTTAACGGCACCACGTACAGGGTTGCCGGTCACCGTCGAGCGCGGAAGGCCCGTATCCGGAAACGAAACCGCGCAGGCCCGGGCGAAACGGCCGGCCAGTCGGTTAGCCGCACCCGGCACCGCGTTCTGTTCGACCACCACCAGCGGAATTCGCAAAACGATGGCAGCGAGGGCACACGGCACGCTGGCGTAACCACCGAGGGACAACACCACGGCCGGTCGGCGTCGGACCAATAGCGCCAATGCCTGCAGGAAGGCCAGCGCCAGGCCGGAGGCCGCTACCAGGTTGGCCGGCGTCAACCTCCGCTGGATACCCCGCCCTGGAAGAAGGGTCAGGCCGAAGCCTGACGGAGGCACCAGGTCGACCTCAACCCCCCGTCGACTACCGACCAAGTGCACTCCCGAACGGTCCGGCACGACGCTCCGGTCCACCAGCGCCTCAGCAATAGCCAGCCCGGGTAACACATGCCCGGCCGTACCGCCGCCGGCGATCAGGACCACTCGGGTCTCCGAGCCGCTCATGGTGTCTGCCGGGCCACGTTCAACAGGACGCCGTACGCGGTCAGTGTGAGGACCATCGAACTCCCGCCGTAGGAGACGAACGGCAGAGGCACCCCGGTGATGGGAAGCACACCCAAGACTGCACCGATGTTCACATAGGCCTGGATCATGATCCAGGTCGTGATGCCGGCCGCCAGGAGTTGGCCGAGACGGTCGGGAGCCCGAAGCGCTGTGTTCAGGCCAACCAGGCCGATCACCAGGTAGACGAGGATCACGCCGAGACCGGCCACAAAGCCGAGCTCCTCAGCCACGATGGCGAAAATAAAGTCCGTCTGAGCAAACGGCAGAAAGCCCCACTTGGCCCGGCTGGCCCCCAGGCCCATGCCCCAAAGGCCACCGTTTGACATGGCAACGCCGGACTGGATGGCCTGCCAACCGGTGTTGAGCGGGTCGCTCCACGGGTCGAACATAGACAGCAGGCGCTCGCGCCGGTAGCCGGCGGTCATTGTCATGCCCCCCATCATGCTGATGCCCAACGCTGCGGTCGCTCCCACGATGGCCAGTCGCAGTCCGGCGAAGAAGAGCAGCGAGGCAGCGATGGCCGCCAGGATGATCGTGGTTCCCAGGTCAGGTTCAGCGTAGACGAGCGCACCGACTCCACCCAGCACGGCAGCCAGCGGCAGAACCGTGCCCCGGAGGTCATTCACCGGTCGACTCGACAGGAGGACCGACCCGTAGAGAATTACGGCCAGTTTGGCCAGCTCCGATGGCTGAAAGGTAGCGGCACCGACGCCGATCCACCGTGACGAACCGTTGGCCCGAATGCCAATCCCCGGGATGAAGACGGCCAGCAGGAGTACCACCGAGCCAACCAGGAGCCAGACGGCCATCGGCTTTAGTCGCCGGTAGTCGAGCCTCGAGGTGGCCACCAGTCCAGCCAGACCCAGCACGACCCAGATGAGCTGCCGGCGCTGGTGGTACCAGGCGTTGCCATGGATTCGGAGGTCCTGCACCGATGCCGCCGAGAGGACCATCACGATGCCCAACAGGACCATCAGCATGGCCATGAAGGCCAGCACCACGAAGCGGGCTGGACGGCGTGGCCGATGCGTCGAAGTACCTAACTCTCGAACCCGACGTTTATCGGTCGTCACGGCCTTCACGCCTCGGCCCCGTCCAAGGAACGGACGATCCGTCCGAAGTCGAGGCCACGTTCCACATACGAGCCGTACCAGTCGAACGACGAGCAACCCGGGGAGAGCAGCACCGTTCCGGAACCGTCGGCTGCCTCGTGGGCCAGAGCCACCGCCTCGTCCATCGAGGCAGCCTCGTGGACGGGACAGCGGCCAGCGAACGCCTCGACAATCTCGTCGGCTGCCTCACCAATGGCCACCACGGCCCGGGGTCGGGACCTGCCCAGTACAGCGAGGTCCACACCCTTGTTGCGCCCACCGGCGATCAGGACCGATCCCGGGAGGCCGGCCATGGCGGTCAGCGTGGCGTGCGGGGTGGTGGCCTTGCTGTCATCCACGAAACGGACGCCCTGAATCTCGGCCACCAGGGCCATCCGGTGGGCCAATCCGGCGAACCCGAGCAGGGCCTCGGCGCAGGCCGCCCGGGAGGCTCCGGCGCGAATGGCCAGGGCGGCGGCCGCCTGAGCGTTGTCTAGGTCATGGGGCAGCGAACGCATCAAGGCGGCCACCTCGATGAGGGGCTCGTCGTTCACGATCAGAAGAGCGGACGATCCCTCACCGTCGACTCGACAGGGCGTGTCGACACCCCCGAACAACAACGCCCCCTCGGGAGCGTGGGCCATGACCACCGAATCAGAAGCGTTGGCCACCGCATCTTCTGGCCGGGCTACCCCTTCGAAGATCCGGGCCTTGGCCGCCTCGTAGGCGGAAGCGTCCGCGTGCACGTCGAGATGGTCCGGCGCGAAGTTCAGCCACCCGGCAGGCGACGCCTTGAACATGTCGGCGTGACCGAGGCGGAACGAAGAGGCCTCGACCACGAAGGTCGACACCTCGGCGTCATCGATGGCCGCCACGAGCGGCGTATCGGTGTTCCCGGCCGTCAGGGTCCGAATCCCGGAACGTTCCAACATCTCCGCCACCAGAGTCACCACCGTGGTCTTCCCGTTGGTGCCGGTTACAGCGCAACGGGGGCGGTCGTCCCAGCGAGCTGCCAGATCAGACTCGTCGACCACCGGTACCCCGGCCGCCCGTGCCGCGGCGTGGCAGGGGTGGGCATCGGGAACGCCAGGGCCCATGACCACCTCACTGATTCCACACAGAAGCCGTGGCCACGCGTCGGCCGCCGGTGCCTCGACCAACGGCACACCAAGGCGATCAGCGCACTGGCGGGCCGCACCACCCGGTGCATCGTCCACGGCCACCACGTGGAACTCCCGGCGGACCAGGGCATCCAGCACAGCCCGACCGGCCACTCCCAGTCCGAGGACCAGCGTGGTGGCGTCGGTCATCCGCCGAGCCCGTCGGCCACCCCGGCCGACAATGAATCGGCATAGAAAATCCCCAGACCTGCAGCCGTGCAGAGTCCCGACATGATCCAGAACCGGATGATCACCGTGGTCTCGGGCCATCCGCTCAGCTCGAAGTGATGGTGGAAGGGCGCCATCCGAAATACCCGGCGGCCGCCGAACAGGCGGAAGCTCGCGACCTGCACGATCACCGACACCGTTTCGGCCACGAACAGGCCAGCCACGATGGGCAACAGCAGGTGCGTTCCAGTGGCCAGCGCGAGGGTGGCCAGGCCCGTTCCAATGGCCAGGGACCCCGTATCACCCATGAAGATCCGAGCCGGAGCGGCGTTCCACCACAGAAAACCCAGGCAGCCGCCGGCCATGGCCGCCGCTACCACCGCCAAGTCGAGGGCATGGGCGATGTCGTAGGTCTCGGGATACCGGAACTGCCAAAAGGCGATGACGGTGTAGGCGCCGAAGCAGAAGGTGCCCGCCCCGGCCGCCAGGCCATCTAGACCGTCGGTCAGGTTGACGGCATTGGCCGAACCGATGATGAGCAGCACGGCCCAGATCGACCAGAGGATCGAGCCCAGTTCAATGCCCGGCTGGTCAAAACGGGTGACCGACAGCGTGGTGTGGGTCGGTGCGTGTTCCAGCATCAGTACAGCGAAGGTGAGAGCCACTGCGAAGAGCCCGAGCATCTTGGCCCGCTTGTTGAGCCCGAGGTTGCGCTCCCGCACCACCTTGATCCAGTCGTCCATCAGCCCGACCGCGCCCCCACTGATGATGGCCAGCATCACGAAGATCCCCGTGCGGGTATAAATGCCTCGGTACAGGTCGCTCAGGACATAGCCGAGAAACGCTCCGCCGATGATGGCCAGTCCTCCCATGGTCGGCGTACCGGCCTTGGTGACATGCCCTTCCGGACCGTCGTCCCGGATGGGCTGGCCGAGTCGCAGACGGGTCAACCACAGGATGAGCACGCGGGTACCGATGAGGGATACCACCATGGCAATACCGGCGGCCAACAGGATCCGGATCACCGGCCTACCCCCGGACCGGACTCACTGTCCATCATCCGCGTCCACTCTTCGACGACCACCGCGCGGTCGTCGAAGGGGAGCTGAAGACCTGCCATCTCCTGGAAGGTTTCATGACCCCGGCCGGCCACCACGATCAGATCGGCGGTCGACGCTGCAGCCAGGGCGACGGCGATGGCACGGCGACGGTCGGGCTCCACGAGCGGATCGGGTCGTTCCATTCCCGCAAGGATGTCCGCTATCACCCCCTCAGGTGGTTCACCCCTCGGATTGTCGGACGTGACGACCACGACATCGGCGGCCTCGTCGGCCATTTGACCCATGAGCGGCCGCTTCCCGATATCACGATCACCACCACATCCAAACACCACCAGCAACCGCCCGGGCGCCGCCGCATGGGGATAGACCTGACCATCCAGGACCTCCCGGGCGGCACCCAGTACCGCCGAGAGGGCATCGGGCGTGTGGGCGTAGTCGACGATCACGGTCGGGCCGTCGGGCAACAGGACCGGCTCGAAGCGTCCGGGGACGGGAGTGGCAACGGTGAGCCCGGCGACCACCTCCTCCTCCCCGCATCCCAGGACCACGGCCAACTCAGCAGCCACCAGTGCGTTGGCGACCGTAAACCGGCCACCGGTGGCCACCCGCACGGTCTGACCACGCCAGTTCAACGTGCATCCGTCGGGTCTCAGATCGGCGTCGGTTTCTACTGGATCGACCCGTACGACCGACAGCCCCGCCGCTTCGGCCACCGATGCCATGCGTGCACCGGCCGCATCGCCAACGTTCACGACCGCGTGGTTTGAGAACCCTTCCTCGAACAGCCGGGCCTTGGCCGCCTCATAGACGGCCGGCGAACCATGGAAGTCCAGGTGGTCGCGCCCGAGGGTCGTAAACCCCACCGCGGCGAACGTGATCCCATCCACCCGGTGCTGGGCCAGGGCATGGGAGGAGACCTCAATCGCTGCCGCCTCGACACCCTCGTCCACCCAACCAGCGATGGTGGCCTGAAGGTGCGTCGCCTCCGGCGTGGTGCGCTCGCCGGACAGGGTGCCCCACGACCTTGCGTGGAGGCCCGAGGTCTCGAGGATGGACCGGAGTAGGTGAACGACACTCGTCTTGCCGTTGGTGCCGGTCACTCCCACCAGGTCGAGGGCCCGAGACGGCCAACCGTGGAGCGCCGCAGCCACCGGTCCGATAACGGCGCGTACCGAAGGCACGATCACCGTCGGTGCCATTACGCCCCCGATGGACCGTTCAGCCAGGACGGCGACGGCACCGGCGGCCACCGCGTCGGCAGCGAAGCCGTGTCCGTCATAGGTGCCACCGGGGATACAGCAGAACAGGTCACCATCGGTGACCTCCCTTGAGTCATGCGCCACCCGGAGCACATCGGGATCACCGGTCGGGTCGCATGGTTCCAGACTGGCTGCAGTAAGCAACGCGGCGAGCCGCACGTCAGCCTCCGATCGAGGAAGCGGCCATCTCAAACGCTGCTTCGTCGAGCAGCCGCTGGTGTGCAGGGGTTAAGGCCCGTACTCGACCGACCTGTTCGAGACCAGCACGTTCGGATTCCGAAGGAATCCGAAGGCGGCGGACCGCGAACTGGGCGAACTCCGAGAAGATCGGCGCCGCGGCCCTCCCTCCGGAATAGTGGGCCAATGACGGCTCGTCGACCACCACAAGGACCACTAGTTGGGGATCGTCAGCCGGCAAGAACCCCGCGAAGCTGGCCACGTAGTCACGGTCACCCTCAGACCCGTAGCCGCCTTCCGGACGGGTCTTCCAGGCGGTTCCGGTCTTGCCGGCCACCCGGTAGCCGGGCACCGCGGCACGGGTGCCGGTGCCCGACTCGACGACCCCTTCCATCATCGCCACTACCTCGGTAGCCACCGTGGACGGGATGACCGTTGTGGTGCGACCGGCACGGCGTGGCTCAAACATCCCCTCATCGTCTCGCGTTCCAAGGACCAGGGTGGGCGCGGGTCGGATTCCGGCGTTAGCCAGGGTGGCGTAAGCGGTGAGCATCTGCATCGGGGTGGTCGACACGCCCTGACCAATGGCGATGGTAGGGAGTGACGTACCGGACCATCCCGACAACGTCAAGAGGCTGCCGCCCGACTCACCCGGGAAATCCAGCGCCGACACTCGGCCTAAGCCGAACTCGCGGAACTTGGCGTGGAGAGCCTCCCGTCCGAGGTCAGTGGCCCACATGATCGTTCCGACGTTGGAAGAACGACGCAACACGTCGGCCACCGAAAGGTCGACCGGATCGTGTAATGGCGCATCACGGAACGTGGCGTCATGGACCTCGATCCGACCCGGGACTTCCCGGACGGTGTCCGGCGAAGCAACCGCCGCATCCAGCACGGCGGAGAAGGTGAGCGGCTTGACAATAGAACCGGGTTCGTACGTCCACGTCACGGCCCGATGCTCACCAGACGCCCGGATCTCGCCATCGTCCCCACGGACCACGGTGGCCGATGCCAGAACCTGACCGGTAGCCGGATCCATAGCCACCAGGATTCCGCTCTGTCCGCCGGCCCGCTCAACACCCTCGAATAGGAGTCGTTCGGCCTCGAACTGGAGTGCGCGATCGATGGTCAGCACCAGGGTTCGTCCATGCGAGGGGGGTTCGACGTTGTACTCGCCCCCCGGGATCGACGCACCCCTCAGATCGCGCTCGACGATCTTCCGGCCGTGGACACCGGAGAGCAGCCCGTCGTAGACCAGCTCAAGACCGCTGATGCCCACCGAGTCGATGTTGGTCCGACCGAGGACGCCGAGCGCCGACCGTTCACCAGGGCGGACACGAGCCCGCTCCTCCAGAATTCGAACGCCCGGTAGTTCAAGGTCCACGACCTCGGCGGCCACCGCCGGATCCAGGTGGCGTCCGAGCCACGCGAACTGTCCGTCACCAGAGAGTCGCCCCTCCAGGAAGTCGACGTCTTCATCTAGAACAGAGGCGAGTAGACGGGCCACCTGGCGCGGATCCTCCACGACCTGTGGGTTGGCGACCAACGACGGCAGCGGAAGCGAGAGCGCCAGATCGACGCCGTTGCGATCCACGATGGCGCCCCGAGTCGCGGTGATCGCCACTGACCGGATCCGCTGCGACTCGCCGTAGGCCAGAAAGCGGTCCGGCTCGGCAATCTGGACCACGGCCAGCCTCCACACGAGGAGGGCTGCAGCAATGAGCAGCAGCCCGGCGACGAACACCAGACGGCGGCGGAATCCGATCTGAACGGCACGAAGAGGAACCTGACGTACGGCTCCGCGCCCCCCGGCCACGGTGGAATCCGGCCGACGACTCACCGGTCTCCAGCGGCAAAGGGATCGCCGATCGGCGCCGCGAGCCCGGACTCCGGGTCATCCGACAGGACGAGGTTCAACTGGAGGCGTTCAGGCGGAGGCACCATCCCGAGACGACCCTCAGCCACCCGGAGGATCCGATCCGGACTCTCAAGACGCGCCACTTCGTTACGCAGCACCTGTGCCTGCTCGAGTCCGGACTCCAGCCGACGCTCCAGGCGATCGAACTCGAACTGGTCACCGATGACCACCACATGGAAGTTGGCCAGAACCAGCAGACCTGCGAAGAAGGCGACCACTGCTAGGAGACCGACCACTCCGAACCGGGTACCACCCATCGTGCGGGCCAGTCGCTGTTCCAGGGTCCGCTGCCCGGCCATGCCCGGAGGATCTGGTACCTCAGCAACAGGCCCTATCGGAGCGGTCCGAGGCGTCCGGACCGGGCGAAGTACGGCGGTCACGGCGTCTCCAACTGACGTTCGACCCGTTCCACGGTCCGGAGTCGGGCGCTGACGGCACGGGGATTGACGGTGGCCTCATCGTCACCCGGCGTCCAGCCAGCACGGCGAGCCATGACGACCGTCGGTTGGGCACCGCAGGCGCAAGGGAGGCGAGGTGGGCAGGAGCATCCACCGGTGGCCGCCCGATCGAATTGGTGCTTCACGATCCGGTCCTCACCCGAGTGGTAGGACAGAACCGCTCCCCGCCCGCTGGGCACCAGGCGTCTAATCGCCTCATCGATGGCGCCCGCCAACTGGTCTAGTTCACCGTTGACCTCGATACGGATGGCCTGGAAGGTGCGCTTGGCGGGATGGCCACCGCGACGGCGGGCCGGGGCCGGAATCGCGTCACGTACCAGTTCGGCCAGTTGGGCCGTGTCGGTCACCGGTCGGGCGGCAACCACCGTTCGGGCGATCCGGCGGGCGTGGCGTTCATCGGCGTACCAACGCAGCACCCGGGCCAGGTCCGCCTCGTCGTACTCATTGACGACCGCTGCGGCAGTGAGCTCCTGTCGGCGATCCATTCGCATATCCAGCGGGC
This sequence comes from Acidimicrobiales bacterium, assembly GCA_014237715.1. Lineage (GTDB taxonomy): Bacteria > Actinomycetota > Acidimicrobiia > Acidimicrobiales > MedAcidi-G1 > UBA9410. The sequence goes on along the minus strand of JAAZZG010000003.1, from coordinate 178,352 downwards.
CGGCCTCCCGGTAGCTGAACCCCCGGTCCGCTTGGTCAAGTTGCGGAGAGGACACGCCAAGGTCGAACAGGAAGCCCGAGATTCGATTCACACCGACGGCATCCAGGGCGGTCGACAGGTCACCGAAGGCCGAACGGTGCAACACCACCCGGTCGCCGAAGGGCGCTAGGCGTTCAGCGGTGGCAGCCAGTGCGGCGTCGTCACGGTCAAGGCCCAGCACAGTCAGGTCGGGTCGTGCGGTGAGAACGGCCTCGGCGTGGCCTCCTCCACCGACCGTGGCATCGAGGATCACCCCTGCTGGTGCCTCCATCAGCACATCGAGCACCTCGGAGCACATCACCGGAACGTGGTGGAAGGCCGACGATCCGAGGCTCTCGACCCTCATCTGTTCATCGAACTGCTCTGTCATGGTCCGGGCCGCATCCGTACCTGTCCGACCACCTCGGCGCCTCGGCCCCAAGGCTCGTCCCTCGACCGTCCCCCGATCAGGCGGCACCCGTCGGGATGTCTCCCCGAGTCGGGTTGGATGGCAAGCGGGCGGAGTAGGGGCCTCCCATCCTGCCGATCGGGGGACGGTCCAGGGACGAGCCGAACGGTGTCGGTCGTCCTGGTCTTCAGATCTCGTGGGTGCTGGTCGTCTCCTGTGTTCGGTGTGTCGTGTCGGATGTCGCCCTTGACCCGCTCCGGCAGGGTCGAGGCGTGCAGGTGAAGGGTGATCAGATCCCGCCGCCGCGCAGGAATAGATCGGCCACCGACTGATCCAGATCGGACGACATCGCCGCCCAGGTCTCCGCATTCCAGATCTCGAGGGATTCGACCGCTCCGCAGACCATGACGTCGTGCTCGAGGGAGGCAAAGGTGCGCAGTCGTTCGGGAATGGTGATTCGCCCCTGGGCATCGGGCCGGACGATGCTCGACGCGTGGGCCACCTGCTTCGGGGAGAGAGGATCGATCTCGCCCGCTCGGACCTGTTCACCGAGACGACCGATCATCTTCTCGAAGCGTTCGGGCTCCCAGAGCGAGATGCATCCGGCGTTCGGCAGCAGATAGGCCGATTCGGCAAAGTGACTGCGGAACCGGGCGGGGAGTACGAGTCGGCCCTTGTCGTCCAGCGTGTGGTCATGGGCTCCCACGAAGACCATGTCGATGCCTCCCCTCTACTCGTCCGGTGGTGTCGATTGCCGTGGAGGAGGAACCCGGTACCGTTCATCGCTGGGTCCCCACTACTCCCCACAGCGCCCCACTCTAGCCCTTTTCCACCCCCACGATGCAAGTCGCCACCACCACAAACGGCGCAACTCCGATTACAGGCGCGCGCGAGCCCCTCGACCTGCAGAAACTGCACCGGAAGCTCGGCTCAACCGGTAGAGGAAATAGCCTCCATGAAGGCATCGAAGAGGTGATCGGCCGCAGCAACACCCGCAGTATCAACATCGGCCACGCCGGGAATCACCACCCCGGAAACGGTGGCCTCGACCTCGGCGAGCACCTCCGCACGGGGTACCAGGCCGAGCAGATCGACCAGAGGGGCCACCGACCGCGCCGCGGCATCGGCCCCCAGCAGAACCGCACACTGGAACCGGGCTCCGCTCCGGTCCCGACGCTGGCTTATCCCCGCCACCTTGCGACCTTCGGACACCACCTCACCGGCGGCCCGGCCCACGAAGCACACGGCCCGGCCGGCCAGCCCGCAAATAAACGACCCCCTATGGACGTCGGCCGCCACGCCCGAGACGGCCAACGCTTCGCACCAGGTGGCCCCCAACCAAATGGATGACCGTCCCACGTCGTCATCCCACAAGGGATCGTTCCGAGGCACCAGAACGTCGACCCAGAGGACTCCCTCGTGTTGCAACAGGACCGCTCCCCCGCCTGACCGGCGTCGAACCACGTCCAGACCATTCGCGGCTGCTCGATCAACCAACCCCGAAAGGTTCCGTTGGCCGCTCCCCAGCACCACAGTCGAACGGGACACTCGGTGACGCAGTACCGAGCGCTCGGAGATCTCTCCAACCGGTCCGTGTCGGTCGGCCACCGAGCCCTCCGGCCAACGCACGTTCCATCCGGTCATCCAGTCATCCAGTCATCCGGCAATCCAACCACTCAGCCATCTAGACGTCCGAACCGGCTCCCGGGTCAACCCGGGAAGCGTCGAGCCCATTGCAGCCACACAATGACGTCGTCAACCGTTGGCGCCGCCGTCGGATCGCCGTACTGAGTGGTGGCCCGAAAGGCCGCATAGGCCCGAGCCGGTACCGGAAGGAACGGGGGACGCCGCCACCAGCCCCGACCAGCCAGACGGTGAGCCTGCCGAAGGGCCACGCCCCATAAGACGGGGCGCAGTGCCACCGCCACCGCCATCCGTGCAAACCACCGAACGTCCATCAGTTCCGATCCTCCCCCACGGAAGGGTCCGCGGGAAGTACCCCGCTACCACGGTGGTGGTGCCACACTGCCGCCGCCCCCACCAACGGACCGTCGGCCCCCAGGCCGGCCGGCACGATGCGTGCGCCCCGGGTGAATGGCAGGCCACACCTTGCACGAAGCTCCTCCTCGGCTGCATCGAAGAAGGGAACGCCGAAGCCGAGGGCCACCGAACCGGCCACCACGACCAACGGGAGGTCGAGCAGGTTCACCACGTCGGCTACTCCCCGACCCACCATCATCCCGGCCCGACGACGAATCTCGTCCGAGGCCTCGGTAGCGGGCGCACCGGTAGCCAGGGCGATCGCCGTCCCCGACGCCACCGCCTCGAGGCAACCGCGGGACCCGCAGGCACAGTCCGGGCCATCAGGATCCACCACGAGGTGGCCGATATGACCAGCGTTGCCGGTGGCGCCGTCGACCAGACGACCGTCGAGCACGATCCCCCCACCGACGCCGGTCGACACGACCATGGCCAGGAAGTTCCGGTGGCCGGCCGCCGCCCCGCACCAACCCTCACCAAGGGCCAACGCCTTGGCGTCATTGTCGACCACGACGTCCAGCCCGGACCGCTCGGCCAACAGGCCCGCCAACGGAAGGTCGTCCCACAGGGGAATGTGCAACGGGGACATTCGTCGGTCTTCCGGCCCACCCACCATCGGGCCCCCGCATCCCACGCCGACCGCATCAGCGCGGTCGACGAAGGGTTCGACAATGGACCAGAGCGCTTCGAACGTGCCGTCGATCGCATGTCCACCGTCCAGAGGTGCAGGATCAGCGCCAACACCGGCAAACGCGACGGTTTCCCTCTGGCGTTGGTCGATCAGCCGACCATCGCCGTCCACCAGACCCGCAGCCAACTTGGTGCCACCCACATCGATGGCCAGCACCGTGGGTCGACGGTCGGCTCCTCTGCTCAGATCCGTCCACCCTCACCGCGCCGGAAGCGGTCACGCATCCGATCGCGGACCCGTGCCCGAGTTCCGCCTACCGCATCGCGCAGGGAGGTGGTCCGGCCGGAATCGGCGACCTGTCGCAGACCGGTACGGCCGACCTGTCGGGCATCGCGTTCAAGGCGAAGTGCCGAACCCAACATGACCAAGAAGCCGACAAAGGCCAGCAGGTACGACGTCGAGAGGGTCGCCACCATCAGGGTGACTCCAGCCACGAATCCGCCGATCGCCCACTTCATGGACCGCAACGGCTGGGTGTAGACAGTCGTCTCGCTCACCTCACGGACCAGGCGGGGATCCGTCTCAACCAGACGTTCCTCCATCTCGCTGAGGATGCGTTCCTCTTCCTCGGAAAGTGGCATCCCTCAAGCATCGCACAGGGGCACGCGAGCGACAACGCTCCCGCTCATCGAAAACGGGGAACCGGCGGATCAGACGTCGGGCCCCCACTGGCTGTCACCGATCTCCTTGGGCCCCAGTTCATCAGCCACCGCCGGTCCAATGGCATTGTTCCCGAAGCGCTCCCGGATCTCATCCACGGCTCCCTCGGCGGCCCGCCAGCCGGGCGCCCGACCCTGCGCGACCTCGATGTCGTTGAAGCGGAGTTGACGGACCGAACCGTCCTGAAGATTGCCGAGCGAGACCCCGAGAAGACGGATCCCCGGGGTGGTGTCCACCGAATCCACCAGTCCGGTGGCCACCTCGAGAATCTCTACGGCTAGGTCCGTCGGATCGGGAAGCGTATGGCTACGGCCCATCGTGGTGAAGTCCGGGTAGCGGAGCTTCACCGACACCGTGCGTCCGGCCACCCCAGCGGAGCGGGCCCGACGGGCCACCGCGTCGACCATGCGAACGAGGTGGCGGCGAATCTCCAGGGGGTCGGCCAGATCCCGGGCAAATGTCTCCTCGTGCCCGACCGACTTGGTGACCTGCTCGGGTTCTACCGCTCGATCATCGATTCCGCGGGCCAGACGCCAGAGCTGGCTGCCCACCGCACGGCCCAGCGCTGAGACCAGCGTGTCGGCCGGTACGTCCCGGAGATCTGCCACCGTTCGAACCCCGAACCGTTCCAGGCGCTCGAAGGTACGCGGCCCGACCCCCCACACGGTCTGAACGGGAAGCGGATCCAGAAACGCCTCCACCCCGTCGACCGCCACCACCTCGATGCCGGTTCCGAACACGGGTCCGGCGAGTCCAGCCTTCGGCTTGGCCTGCCCGCTTGCCAACTTGGCCAGGAACTTGTTAGGCGCCACGCCGACGCTGCAGGTCAATGACTCACTGGCCGAGAGGTCGGCCCTGATGGCTGCCGCCACCTGTTCCGGCGACCCGTGGAGCCGACTGACGCCCGACACGTCCAGGAACGCCTCATCCAGAGAGAGCGGCTCAACCAGAGGCGTGTAGCGGCGGAAGACCTCCATGATCCGACCGCTGACCTCCCCGTAAAGCCGATGGTCGCCCCGGAGGAAGACGATGTCGGGGCACAGCCGTCGAGCCCGGGTCGACGGCATGGCCGAGCGGACCCCGAAAGCCCGAGCCTCATACGACGCGGCAGCCACGACGCCACGATCTCCCTCGCCGCCGACCACTACCGGACGACCTCGAAGCTCGGGACGACGCACCACCTCGACGGACGCGAAAAAGGCGTCCATGTCAACGTGCAAGATCGGGGTTTCGGTGCTCACGTTCCCGGCTGGTCGACCACGCGCTCCACGACGAGGTCCTCGGCTCGGAGACCCCGGGCGATAAAATCGTGCTCGTCGCACTGGTCGCGAACCGGATCGACCAGCCAGGCGCCTAAGGGTTCGCTCACCCAAACCGGTGCCGTGGCCACCAGGGCATCCACTTCACCCACATCAACGAATCGGGCGTCCTCCACGATGCCGTCTGGGTCGTCGAATGACATCACCCCGGACCACGACACAGCCCGGTGGACTACCACGTCCAGCGTCATCTCGCGATCAGGGAAGTCCACCCTCACGCGGTAGCAGGGCCCCGTCCATCCATCGACCTCGAGCCCTGTCTCCTCGGCTACCTCACGGCTCAGAGCGTCCAGCGGCACCTCACCCGGGTCGACGACCCCGCCGGGAGGCGTCCACTCGACGGCGCCGCCACGACGTCGGTTGGCCACCAACAGGATCTCCTCGGACCCCCCGCCCCCCTCGGAACCGGTCACCAGGAGGCCACCGACGACGACCCACTCCCGGACCCGCAGCTTCCTATCTCCGAGCTGGGGGTCCGCGAGCGTCGACCACATCTTCCGGGGGTCCTCGCTGTGTTCGGCCATCTTCGCAGTCTGACAGCCGCCCGAAGGGGGCCGGTAGCGTTCGGGCCGTGAACGAACCACGATCAGTCGACGACGCCTCCGCCGAACCGTCCACACTGGCCCGGGCGTTAGCCCTGCTGGCCATTCTGGTAGCCGGGATCTGTGGAGGTCTGGTGGGCCACTCGGTGACCGACCTGCAGTGCGCCGAGAGTTGCCCCATGCTGGCCGGGTCAATGGGACTCGTCGGCGCGGTCCTGGCAGCGGCTGGCGTAGCTGTGGTGGCCGTGCTCGCCTTGCGGGCCATGGCTGAGTGGGAGACCACCGAACGCCAACGAACCGCCCGAGACCGTCACCCGGTGGACTGATCTGCCCCACCGTGGCCGATCCCGACACGCTCCGAGACCTGGCCCTGGCGATAGCGCGGGCGGTCGCCCCGGAAATTGGACGACAGGCCGGGCAAGTGGATGTGTCGGCCACCAAGTCGACATCCACCGATCTGGTGACCGAGGTTGATCGCTGGTCCGAGGCGCAGATCGTCAGCCGTATCCTCGACGACCGGCCCGATGACTCGATCCTTGGCGAGGAAGGCACTGGCGTGACCGGGACGTCCGGGGTGCGTTGGGTGATCGACCCCATCGACGGAACCACGGACTTCGTGTACGGCCATCCAGGCTTCTCGATCTCCATAGGCGTGGAGGTGGACGAAAACCCAGTCGCCGGAGTAGTCGTGGATCCTTTACTCGGCGACGAGTTCTGCGCGGCGGTCGGCCACGGCACGACCCGTAATGGCGAGTCGGTGCAGGTGAGCAACGTGGACGAACTACCGCGGGCGCTGGTGGCCACCGGCTTCTCCTACGACGCCGATCGCCGGCGTCGCCAGGCCCGAGTGCTCGTCGAGGTGCTCCCCCGGGTGCGAGACATCCGACGGATGGGCGGCGCTGCACTGGACCTGGCTTCGGTCTCGTGCGGACGGGTCGACGCCTACTTCGAGCGGGGACTAAATCCGTGGGACAGCGCGGCGGGTGCGGTGCTGGTGACCGAGGCCGGGGGTCGGGTGACCGACCTCGAAGGACGTCCCACAACCGGAGAAATGACTGTGGCCGCCCCCCTTGCCATCCACGGACCGCTGCTGGATCTGCTCCGATCTGCCGGCGCCGACCGTGTCTGATCCGGGCACCCAGCAGGGTTCCTCCGAAGGCTCTATCGGGGCCATCGCCGGTAGCACTATCGGGAAGCGAGACGCCGATATCCACCATCTGGCGACAAGCGGTACTCCCATGGGGCAGCATTGTGGGGTGAGCACCCGGATCCTGACCGTCGAGGATGACGAACGCATTCGAACCGCTGTCCGACTAGCCCTCGAAGAGGAGGGCTGGGACGTCAAGGAAACGGCCAGCGGTGAAGCGGCACTCGAAGCGTTCACCCGCCAGCCCGCTGACGTTGTTCTCATCGACATCATGCTTCCCGGCATCGACGGGTTCGAGGTGTGTCGGAACATTCGCCGCCTTAGCGACGTCCCCATCGTCATGGTCACCGCCCGGTCCGACAGCCACGACGTGGTGGCCGGCCTCGAAGCCGGCGCGGACGACTACCTCCGCAAGCCGTTCGACCCCAAGGAACTTTCGGCGCGGATACGGGCCCTTCTCCGACGTGTCCGGACCGACGACGGCCCACCGACTCGAATCCAGATCGGCCAGCTGGAGATCCTGCCCGAGGAGGGCGTGGTTCGCCACGCGGGAGACGACGCCCACCTCACCCGTACCGAGTTTCGACTTCTGGTGGAGTTGGCTACCGCCGACGGTCGGGTGCTGAGCCGCGAGGACCTCCTCGAGAAGGTCTGGGGATATGACTATTTCGGAGACGGCCGACTTGTCGACGTCCATGTTCGACGACTCAGGACCAAGATCGAACCCGACCCGGCGAATCCTCGGTACGTGATGACCGTCCGAGGCATGGGCTACAAGCTCCAGGCCTGAAGCGCTCCTCTTGAACCCACCCATGACCGGCAGAGCAGTAGCCGATGATGCGAGCCGCCTCGGACTCAGCGGCCGGATCGCCATGGTGTTCGCGGTAGGCGGCCTGTTGGTGTCGAGCCTGTTGGCCATCAGCACGCTGGTAATGACCCGACGCCAACTCGTGGAGTCCCGGGAGGGCGCTGCAGCGGCCATGGCCGTCGGTAACGCCACCCGACTCAGCAACCAGCTCACCCCCGACTCCACCATCGAGGACCTTCCGACCATCGCCGACTCGTTGACTCGGCTCGAAGGCGGGCAGCGGATCATCCGACTCGGGGACGACTGGCTCCCCGCTCCCGAGCTGGACCACGACGACCTGCCGCTTGACCTCCTCGAGCGGCTCGAGCAGCGCGCCGCCGGCCAGGTGCTCGCTCCGGTGCGCGGCGACCCCCATTTCGTGGTCGGCATTCCCCTGACCGCATTTGACGCCGATTACTACGCCGTAGTCGACCTGGTCGAGGTCTCCGACACGCTCGACGACCTGCGGATCATCCTGCTCGGGGCCGGCGCGGTAACCACCGTGTTGGCGGCCCTCCTCGGTTCCTGGGCCAGCACCCGGGTGCTCCGGCCTCTCCGAAGGATCCGGGGGGCTGCCGAGGCCATTGCCGGCGGCCGTCTCGACACTCGGCTCGGCCCGCAGGCCGATCCCGACCTGGATCGCCTCTCGGACTCCTTCAACGAAATGGCCCGAGCCCTCGAGAATCGAATCCACCGCGACGCCCGCTTCGCCTCCGATGTCAGCCACGAACTCCGGAGTCCACTCACCACCCTCATGGCCGGCGTCGGGGTGCTGGATGCCCGCCGTGACGAACTCTCGGAACGGTCCCGTACCGCCCTCGACCTCCTCGTGCAGGACCTAGAACGGTTCAACCGTCTGGTAAACGAATTGCTGGAGATTTCGGGTTACGACGCCGGCGTGGCCGCCCTGGACCTCTCCGAGGTGGACATCGTCCGGTTCCTGCAGGCCACCGTCGCCGCCGACCCGGCACTCGTCCTAACCATCCCGCCCACCACCGGGTCGCTGGTCATCGACGCCGACAAGCGACGCTTGGCCCGGGTCATGGCCAACCTGTTGGACAACGCCCGCCAGTACGGCGGTGGTGTTACCGCCGTCATCTTGGAACACGACGAGACCATCCGCATCGCCGTCGAGGACGAGGGACCGGGTGTCCCAGAAACGGAGCGCCACGAGATCTTCGACCGGTTCGCCCGGGGCTCGACCGGCGGTCGTCGTGGTGACGATGGCGGCACGGGGCTGGGGTTGAGCCTCGTAGCCGAGGATCTCCGCCTCCACCGAGGACGCGTGTGGGCCGAAGACCGATCGGACGGACGCGAGGGCGCCCGGTTCGTCTTGGAGTTACCGCTCACCCTGACCCTCGCGAACTCGGACGTGGAGTGGTGAAGCCCGCCATCATCGGAGCCATCACTCGAGGGCGGTGGACGGCATCGGTCTTCGTCGCGACAATTACGTTTGCCGCCTGTGGCATCCCGATGGACGGAGCCACCCGCGATCTGTCCGTTGATCTGCCCGACGCTCTCCTTCCGGCTGCGTCGACCACCACCGAGGCGCCGGCACCCACCGAGACCGTGCAGATCTTTCTTGCCCGGGTCGACGAGGCAGACCGTCAGATCCTTGAGCCGGTTGACCGGGACATTCAGGGCGACGGCTCGATCAACGTGATCCTGGCCGAGGTGTTCGCTGGACCGAGTGCAGATGAACAGGACGCGGGATTGATCTCACCGTTCGCCGAGGGCAGCGAGGTGATCGGAACCGTGCTCGAGAACGGACTTCTGGAGGTCCACCTCGACACCCTCGAAGGCTTTCCCCATGACGACAGTGCCGGCAACCGTCTGGCCTTCGCCATGCTGGTCTGCACGGCCGATCGGCTGGTGGCCGGTGCCGAAATCGACCGGGTAGTGGTGCTGCTGGAAGGTGAGGCTGGGCTAGAGGCGATCAACGTGCCGGTGAGCGACGGCGAACCTCCCGAGGAGGGTGCACCGGTGAGCTGTGCGAACTACCTGTCACTGCTGCCCGGCCAGCCGGAGGGTTAACACCGGCCACAGAGGCAGCTCAGGGAACCAAGCGACCAAAGTCGCCGGAGGCGACGGGCCGCCTCAGCCAACTTCTTCACCGAAATGTCGGGCTACGGCAGGTCGGGGTTTCTGAAGCCAAGGTCGATGACGTCCTCACCAGCTCGACGGACCTCGATCTTGAGGGTGTCGATGATGGTCAAGACAGACGGTGACAGGGAGCCGAGCCGTCGAAATTCCATGGGCCCTGGTAGCAGTCAGCCAGAGGAGGTCCCAACCTCGATCTGTGCCTTGAGGTCGTCGATGGCCGCATGGACGACCTTGGCCTCCAAGCGCCGTCGGACGAAGCCCGGCAACCGGATCAGCAGGTCGACGTCGAGGTCGTACATGACCCGGGTGGCCCCATCGTCTCCCGGGACCGGGAGGAACTCGTACTCGCCGCTCATGCGTTCGAGGAGGTCACCCTCAACGAGTCGCCAGGAGATGCGGAGTGGGTTGGATCCGTAGTTGTAACGCAGCGTGTATTTGGTGCTTCGCCCCATGGCCGCGGCACGAAAGGCCACATCGCCCGGACGGCCCTGATCATCGCGGACAAGGACCGTTGCCTCCTTGATGTCTGGGGCCCACTCCGGCAGGCGTTCGACGTCAAGCACCGTCTCGTAGCAGTCCCCCGGCGTGGCCCGCACGATCGTGTGCTGGCTGGCGTGATCGGTCATCGTCGGCCTCCTCTCGCCCGGACACTACCGGTCGTCGAACTCGCCGTGGCGTTCCCCTTAGCCATTCATAACCGGAGTTCCGCATCGTTAATCCCGGAGCGGAGCCGTGCAGCCAGCACGTCGTAGGAGAACTCGTTCTCGGCCCGTTGGCGGGCCCGGCGGCCCATCTCTCGTCGGCGGGTGTCGTCATCGAGGAGGTCAGCCAGGGCATCGGCTACCTGATCCGGAGCGGCGGGACGTCGAACAACCAAGCCGGTCTCGCCGTGGGCCACCGCCTCGGCCGACCCACCGCTGTCGCCGGCCACCGCCGGTACGCCGGCCGCTGCAGCCTCCACGAAGACGATGCCGAAGCCTTCCTGCTCAAGCCCACCCCATCGATTTCGACACGACATCGAGAACACGTCTCCCGCTCCGTAGAGACCCGGAAGGACTTCGTCGGGGACCCGGCCCAGAAGCCGTACAGGAGCGCCGGTCGAGGCGACCAATCCCTCGAGGCGCGCCCGGTCACGTCCCGAACCGGCAATGGCCACCACCACGTCGGGAACCCGGTCACGAAGTCGCGCCGCGGCACGGATGAGGGTGTCCATTCCCTTTCGGGGCACCAACCTGCTGACGCTCACCACGAGCGGGGCATCCACCGGTAAACCCAACTCGTCACGGACCGATGCACGCTCGGCCGAGTCGAGCGGTTGGAACCGAGCCGTGTCGACACCTGGTGGAACTACCACGGTGGGGAGTGGCCGGCCGGCCGCCCGTTCAGCCTCGGCTTTTGGGTACCGCCCGGCACAGATAACCAGCGACGCCCCCCGCAGGACCCGTCGGAGTAGTTGGCGGGTGCCGGGGAGCCGCCCGGGAACAGCCACCTCGGCCCCGTGCAGCACGACGGCGTAGGGCCGACCCACCTTCGGGGCGGCATGACCCACCGGCAGCGCCGGATCCCAGATGACCAGATCAGCCCCGTGGGCCTCAGCGAGACGGTTGACCCGCCGCGACACCATCGGCGTGGGCAACAGGACCGATTCACGACTTCGACTCACGGCGAAGTCTTGCGCGGCGTCGAACTCGCTAGCACCCTCGTACGGCGTGCTGTACACCGCCACCGAGTCAGCAGGCAGCCGCCTCCAGAGCTCCCACAGGTAGGACTGGATGCCCCCGACCTTTGGTGGGAAGTCGTTGGTAACCAGAAGATGACGCCTCACGACCCCACCCTGCCGGTCAAGGCGGCCAACTCCTCGGCCACCTCGGGCGCCGAGTCGTCGATCCCGTCGAGCAAATCCAGCCGGTCCAGTCGACCGGCCGCCCAGACGGCATGGCTGCGAATGAGTGGATCGGGGTCGTCCAGCGCACGTCGCATCCGGCGTACGACGTTGGGGTCGGTTCCCGATCCCGTGTTTCCCAGCGCCACCAGAGCGTTGCGGCGTAGGTACCGAGGATCACGTTCAGCGATGTACCACCGTCCGAACCGTTCGAGGAGCTCGTCGTCGGTGGCGTCAAGCACGTCGGATGACTCGACGTCCGCTCTGAGGTCCTCCTTCCCATCGGTGGTCCGTTCGGGGCGCCCAACCGGGCAGACCTCCTGACAGTCATCGCAACCGTAGAGCCGTCCGCCGAGGGCTTCACGGAACTCCCTCGGGATGGGGCCCGGTGCCTGGACCAACCAGGCGAGGCAACGTCGAGCGTCGATCACCCCGTTGTCGAGGATGGCACCCGTTGGGCAGCCGTCGAGGCACCGCCGGCAGGTACCGCAGCCGTCGTTTAGGGGGGTCGACGGCGTCAGGGGCGCGTCGGTAACCACCGACCCGAGCACGAACCAACTTCCCCGGCCGGGCACCAGCACGTTGGCGTTCCTCCCCCACCAACCCACACCGGCCCGGACCGCGGCCGCACGATCGACCAGCGAGTTGTCGTCGGCGACCACGATGGCCAACCACCCATCAGACCTGAGTCGCTCGGCTACCACCTGCAGCGAGGCACGAAGGTCGGCGTAGTGATCGTGGCGGGCATAGGCGGCAATCCTCATCCGACCGGCACCTACCTCAGCGAGCCGGGCCGCGGGGGTCCGTCGTGCACCAACCACCAGGGAGCGTGCCCCGGCGAGGATCCGGGTCGGGTCGGTCGACCGGGCCGGGTTCCGGAAGGTGAACTGCATGCCGCCGTGGAGGCCCTCATCACGGCGTCGTTCGATCTCCCGTCGGACGTCATCGAACGGGTGGGCGCCGGCCACGCCAATGGCGTCCAATCCTGCGGACGAACCCACCGCAAGGAGCGAATCGCGAAAGGCCTCCGACCTGACGGCGGATTCCGTCGCGGGCCTGTCGGAGGGGTGGCCGATCGACATGGTCTCAGCCTCCCACGCCGGTCGGGCCCCCGAGGTTGGTCAGGTGCGGTGCGAGTGACGAAGTGGAGGCACCAGGCCGGACTCCCCCAGTACCCGTAACGCCCGGAACTCGCCCAGATCGACCACCACAGCATCGTCAGGGTCACGCGCGCACAGGAAAGTCACGATGCAGTCGTCGCACGTTGAGGTATCCCGCTCGGAACAGGTCTCGCAGTCGATCACTAGGACCTCACCGCTCGAGTCCCGGTCGCCGTTCCCGTGCTGGTTCTCGTGCTGAATCTCGTACCTAATCTCATGTTGATCGCTCATGTGGATCATCTTGACGACCGGCTGTGACAGCCCTCCCGTGATGGTCCCACCATCACAGCCGAGCGGGTGATGCTGCTGGCAAACAATGAACGCTTCGAGGATGTGGCCGTCGAGATACGGGACCCAGTCGGCGCCCTGGCCTCCGTTTTGGATCGCCGTGATCAGGTCCCCTGCGCCTCCTGGCTCAAGCGGATCCCCGCCGGATCGTGATTGAGCACTACGGCGGCGTCCTGGCCGAACCGGTCCGCCGACCACCCCTCCCCTTCCGGGCACGGCCCGTGACCAGAGCGAGACGCTGACTACCGTCTGGTGGTGTCCGATCCCCGCCGCCCCGACTGGTCCTACCTCCGACCCATGGTCTCCACCCTGTCAGGCCCCGCTGCCGCCTCCTTGCTCGGCGTCATCACGGCCGTCCTCCTGACCCTGAGCCTCGTCGGGTGCGCCCCCGAGGAGTCTGTCGGCGACCGACCGGTGACCGCCCCAACCAATATCGACTGCCCAGGTCAGCCAGTGCCCACCGAACTCACGGTCACCTGCCACCGGATCGAGGTGGACGGCGCTTCGCTCGCCGTCGCCGTCCTACACGGGCCCGACCCCGACCGGGCACCAGTCCTTTTCCTCCATGGCGGACCCGGCGGCCGGGCTGTCGCTGATCGGGATCGGTGGCTCGCTCCCCGGTCCGAGCTTCTCGCCAACCACGACGTGGTCCTCGTGGATCAACGAGGCGGTGGCAACTCGACCCCGTCGCTGGACTGCCCCGAGATGGAATACCGCGGCCCCGAGGACAACGCGCCAGAAGGTCTGGCCGAAGACCGGGCCTGTCGCAACCGACTGGTCTCGGCTGGATTCGAACCATCCACTGTGACCGTCGGAAGGATCGCCGCAGACCTGGTGGCCGTCCGTCGAGTTCTGGCAATCGATCGGTGGCACCTCTATGGCGTCTCGTACGGCACACGGATCGCTCTCGAGCTCCTCCGCATCGACGATGCCGCCATCGTCTCCCTGGCGCTGGACTCCGTTGTGCCTCCCGACGCCGACGAGACCGCCGACCTACCTGATGGGATCGTCGCTGCTCTCGCCAAACTCGAGGACCGCTGCACCGACGACGGTGCCTGTCCCGTCGGAGTTCTCGAACCCCTTCGTCGAACACTCGACCGACTGGCTCGCGACCCGACGGTGGTTCAGATCGACGCCCGGTCACTCACCTTCGACGACACTGCCTTCCTGGCCGCGTCCGTCCGAACTCTGAGTCGCCCCGACGGCCCGATGGCGCTTACTGAAGCCATCGCACTGGCCGATGCCGGACGTCTGGCAGAGGCCGTGGACCGCCTAGCGCCGGTTGACGCATCGGCCGGAACCAGCCGCTCGGCCGGTGACACCCTGTCCGAGGGGGCGTGGGTCGCGGTGACGTGCGGCGACCAACGCCCTGGGATGGCGTTCGAACCAACCGACCTCGACGATCCCGTCCACCGGGCCGAACACGGTCGCTGGTCGGAGCTCCGGGCCCGGTGCGCAGCTTGGAAGATTCCGTCCTCCGATCCGGCGACTCGGACGCCCGTGCGATCGGCGGTCCCCACACTGATCCTGGCTGGTGAACTGGACCCGATCACCCCTGCCAGATGGGCCGAGACCGTTGCCCGCTGGCTCGATGACGTGGAGGTGGTCATGTCCCCTCGCTGGACGCACGCACCCTCCACGTGGAATCCGTGTGCCACCCACCTGGTCACCCAGTTCCTCGACACCGGGGACCGCCCGACCGGAGGGTCGGCGAACTGCTGACCTCAGCTCGAGATCGAGTCCAGAACCGCGCCGGCGGACCCATCTGCAAGTGCCGCCATGGCCCGTTCCAGACCATCCGCTATCCCGTCGGCGATGCCGGCCACCACCAGACCGGCGCCAGCGTTTAGGGCCACGATGTCGCGACGTGCCCCAGTCTCCGAACCATCGAACAAGGCCCGGGCGATCTCAGCGTTGCGGTCCGGGCCACCACCAGCCAGATCGACCGGATCGGCCAGTGAGAGCCCGAGGTCGGTCGGATCCAACGTCCACTCGGTGACCGCCCCCTCGCGGAGTTCAAGGACCCGTGTCGGCCCGGTCAGGGAAATCTCATCGAGACCAGCATGGCCGGTGACCACCCATGTGTGGACCGAGTCGTTGACCCGGAAGACCTCGACCATCCGGTCGGCTAGAGCAGGATCGGCGGCACCAATCAGTTGACGGACTGGCTGTCCGGGGTGGGAAAGTGGGCCCAGGACGTTGAACACCGTCGGAATCCCCAGCCCAGCGCGGATGGGCCCGGCGAACCGCATCGCCGGATGGAACGTCCGGGCGAAGGCAAACCCGATCCGGTGCTTGACCACCTGTGCGGCCAACTGGTCTGGAGCAATGTCGATATCGATGCCGAGAACCTCGAGTACATCGAAGGCGCCCGAGGTCGACGAGGCCCGACGGTTGCCGTGCTTGCAGACCGTCGCTCCCCCTCCGGCGGCCACGAAACAGGCCATGGTCGAGACGTTCAGGGTCGCCTCGCGGCGACTCGCTACCCCACCGGTGCCGACGATGTCGATCGTGCCATCAGGGAGAGCCAGTGGTTCGGCCATGGACACCATTGCCCGAACCAGTCCGCTGGTCTCCTCGGCCGTCTCACCCTTGACCTTGAGTCCAACCAGAAAGCCAGCGATCTGTGCAGGCTCGGCGTCGCCACTCAGGATCTCGCCGAGGATGGCCTCGGTCTCGAGCGCCGACAGGTCCTCGCTACGGCATAACCGGTCCAGCAGCCCGGGCCAGCCCCCGTGGTCTTCCAGAGTCATGTCGTTCTGGTCAGGCCGAACGGCGCCGACGCAGCACCCTGCGGCGCTCACGCTCGGTCGTCCCGCCCCAGATGCCGGTGGATTCCCTGCGACCCAGGGCGTGGGCGAGGCAGACCTCACGCACCTCGCACGCCGCGCACACAGCGAGTGCCCGGGCGACGTCCTCGGTCACGTCGGGATCCGGGTAGAAGATCGATGCCTCGAGGCCACGACAGGCACCCCGGAGATACCACTGACCGGAAGTGTCGACTCCTTCGAGCGCCTCGACGTCCATTGCCGTCAGGGTCTCAGATCGGGTCACCGACAAGCTGGCCGCCGGGGTCACCGATGAAGGGGCGAGACCGGGCTGAACGGGGGTGTCGAGAAGGGTGTCCATGTCGCGTGCGTTGCTAGTTCGCAGCGCCGGGTGACGCAAGGGAAATCTCCCGCCAGACTGGTACCCGACGGTGAGTTGACCGGGTGACCGCGGCCGGACCCCTCCGGGGCGTCCGTGCTGAGGAAGGTCGGGGCTCCATAGGACAGGATGCTGGCTTGCAGCCAGTCGGGGTGACCCGCAGGAAAGTGCCACAGAGAACAGACCGCCGATGGCTCGGAACTCTTCGGAACGACGAGCACAGGTGAGGGTGAAACGGTGCGGTAAGAGCGCACCAGCGGCCGGGGTGACCCGGTCGGCTCGGCAAACCCCATCCGGAGCAAGGCCGAACAGGGAGAGGGTGGTCCGCCCGTGGATCCTCCCGGGTTGGCCGCACAGATGGATGGTCACCCACCCGGACCCCCGTAAGGGGCCGGTGGACAGAACCCCGCCTACAGGTCGACTCACCGTCACCCACACCTGGCGCCGGGGTGCAATCAACTCGGTTGGGCAACCAACTGAGCCGATCAGCCGGCCATTGCGAACGCTGTCACGGCCGCCATGCCGAAAGCCCCACCAAGCACCTGCACCGCGTGGAGGCGTTCGCCGAGGAACCGCCACGAGATGACCACACTCACTACCGGAGCCATCGCGATCAATGCTGAGACGACGGCAGCCGAGCCACGGAGATACGCGGCGGTACTAAGCACGAACGCCACCGCACTCGATGCGCCGAGTACCGACCCGAATCCCAGGATTTCGCGCTCCGGCCAGAATGAACCCGTTCGCTGACGGAGGATCCACGGCATCACCATCACACCGGTGACCAACACTACGAAGGCTGGGACCTCTCCGGCTTCGGGTGCCGCCTGCGTCAGAAACAGTCCCGCCGTACCGACACTGGTGCCCACCACCGCAGCGAGGCCCAAGACTGGGCTGCGGAGAACAACGCCCAGTTTCGGCAGTCGGCCCTCGCCGGACAACAGCACGACCGCGGGTATGGCCAACGCCACCCCTGCCATTTCAATGCCTTTTAGGGTCTGTCCGATCAGCGGCCCCACAATCGTCGGAACAACAATCATCACCAACCCGAACGACGGAGCAAACACCGCTACCGGGCCACGAGCCATCCCCAGGTAGAGGAGCGGACGGGTGGCCACCATCAAGGCCCCGGCTCCAACCGGCCACACAATGTCCTCCCACCGGACGACCTCGGGCGGCCGGACAACAAGTAAGAGGCCAATCAGGACAGCGCCCACCAACGTCGCCACCATCGCCACACCGAGAGCCGCTCCGGGACGTCCCGACCGGCGGATAGCCACGCCCCCCAACAGGTCTCCAAAACCGAAAGCGAGAGCCGACAGACCGGCGAGAATGACAGGCACCCGGACATGCTGCCCTAGTCTCCACCTCGATGGATGGGACCATGGAAGTCCGAGGACACCAGATCACCACCAATGCTGACCTGGCCGGCGCGGACCTAACCGACACCGACCTCCGGACCGTAGACCTCACCGGCGCCTGGCTGGGAGGCGCCGTCCTTTCCGGATCTGACCTGTCCGACGCTCGTCTGGTGGGGGCTGACCTACGACACGCCATCTGCCGACGGACGGTGTTCGCCGACGCTGACCTGCACCACGCCAACCTGTGGAGCGCTGATCTCACCGATGCCCGACTCGGCGGCGCAGTCCTGAGCCGATGCTGGCTGGGAAGCGCCCGCCTTACCGGAACCGACCTGCGGAGCGCCGATCTGGGTGGCGCCTGGATGACGGCCACTGACCTCACCGGCGCGGCACTCGGCGCAGCCACACTGGCCGGGACCTCGATGACCCGGACCTGCATGCGCGAAGCCGATCTCACCGGGGTCTTCGCCGGCGGCGTCGATCTCCGGAGCGCCATACTTAACGGGGCAACCATCCGGGCTGCCAACCTCTCCGGGGCGATCCTCCGCGATGCCTCGCTCATCGGCGCCGACCTGAGCCTCTCGGACCTCGTCGGAGCTGACCTGTCAGGAGCGCAACTCGATCAGGTGGTCCTCGACGGCATCCGCCACGACGACACCACCAGGTGGCCCGACGGCTTCAGCCCCCCGTCATCGGGAGGCCTCGACGACCACGACTGATTCCCGTTCTGGGAATCCTGCAGAAGATCGCACTAGATACCAGACCAGAAGTTCAGACCAGACAGGGAGGCGCTCCATGGGGAGCCAATGGGGATTCGAGATCCGACAGATCCATGCCAACCAAGAGCCAGACCCGGCGAGTGGTAGCCGGGGCGCTCCGATCTACCAGACCACGTCGTATCTGTTGCATGACTCGCAGCACGCAGCCAATCTGTTTCCTCTCGCCGAGGTGGACAACACCTACACCCAGATCATGAACCCCACCCAGATGATGTTCGAGGCCCGCCTGCAGACCCTCGAGGTCGGCTTGGCGGTCTCCCGATAAAGGAGACGGATATGACGGACCAGAGATTTCCTACCGGTGTCGACGAGGTCACCCCGGCTTGGCTGACCAACGCGTTGCGCTCCGCCGGCGGCTTCGAAATTGGCTCGGTGACTGGCTTCGAGGCCGAGTTGATCGGCCAGGGAGTCGGGATCATGGGCCTACTCCACCGACTCCGACCGACCTACGACGGAGGCTCAGGGCCGGAGACGGTAATCCTCAAGTCCCCGGTTCAGGACGAGGGAACACGCTTTGTGGCCCGGACCTTCATGTTCTACAGCAAGGAAGTCGGCTTCTACCGGACGGCGGCTGACGACAGCCCACTCACCACTCCCCGCTGCTTCGCTGCAGACCACGACTCGGAGAGCGATGAGTTCGTCCTCCTGTTAGAGGACCTGGCCGACGCCGAGGTGGTCAGTCAGCTCGACGGCTGCCCGCTGGACCTAGCCGAGGCCGCCATCAGGGCGTTGGCCCGTCACCACGCAGCGTTCTGGGAGTCCCCGGCCTTTGACGCCGAGTTGTCCTGGGTCCCCTACGGGTGGGATCCCCCAATGCCGCAGGGTGTCCAGCATGGGGTGGCGACAGCCTGGGAGCCTTTTCTGGCTGCCTTCGGAGATCACCTCGGTGACGACATCCGGGCCATCGGCGAGCGGTTCCCCGCTGCGGCCGAGGAGATGATGTCGTTCCAAGCGGGCCCGACCACCCTCTGCCACGGCGACTACCGGTTAGACAATCTCTTCTTCCGACCCGGCGACGACGGGCCGGAGGTGACGGCCATCGACTGGCAGATCTGCATCCGTACCGCCGGCGCCTACGACGTCGGCTACTTCATCAGCCAGAGCCTGACCATCGAGGATCGGCGGACCCACGAGCAGCACCTACTCGACCTCTACCGGACCTGCCTGGCTGACAAGGGCATCGACTATCCGGCAGACCAACTCTTCGAGGACTACCGACGAACTGTGCTGTTCTGCCTCTGCTACCCCATCCAGTCTGGAGGCAGCATCGAACTGGTCAACGAACGAGCGGTGCAACTGGTGACAGGCATGCTCGACCGGTCCATCACGGCCATCCGCGACCTCGACGCCGGTGAGCTCATGCCCTGAGGTGAGCCACGTCGTTGAATCCCTGGAGGGACGGTCCGGTCGGCCCGGCGCCGATGGTCATGATCGAGGCCGGCGCCACGAACGTGCGCCACGCGACCTCGTCGCCCACGCCAAGGGTCCACGCCAACGCTGCCTTGATGGGCGACACGTGGGTCACCACCGCTATCTCCGAAGTCCTAGATGCCTCGAAGATGTCATCTAGGGCGGACCGCACGCGCGAGCCGAGAGACCGGTGTGATTCGCCTTCCGGCGGAGCCCAGTCCAGGTCGGCCCGCCACGCCGCCCAGGTCTCTCGGGGCACGTCAGACACCGGCTGGCCGTCGAAGGTCCCGTAGTCCATCTCAATCCACCGCTCGTCTACCTCGACGGGCGGGCCGTCCCGACCATGGCAGCGGGTGAATGCATCTGCAGTGCGGCGGGTCCGCAGTAGCGGGCTGGACACCACCCGGTCCACCGGACCGATGGCGGCAGCAAGGGCCTCGGCTTGGCTCTCCCCCAGTTGATCAAGGTCCGGATCGAGACGCCCGAGTAGGAGGCCGGCGGCGTTGGCTTCAGTCCGGCCGTGTCGAACCACGTACAGCATCAGGCTCTCCGCAGGGCGGTCAGGCGACCATCAGTAAGAAGTGCACGACGGGCCGCCGGATCGTGGAGGCCGAATCGGCGCCACGCCCAGACCCCGAGAGCTAACCCGACCACCTCCTGGAGCAGACCGATCGCACCCCGACCGAACTCGGGCACCCGGGATCCGCCGAGCGCATCTATCCCGGCGAACGGCCACCAGAACACCTCGGTGTCGGACCACGTTCCGTCCAGTACCAGATGGGCCATCAAGCCGATGGGTACGCCCAACCATCGACGCTGCACGAGGCGTCGACCCCGAGCAAGCAGCATCACCCCACCCAACAGGACCACGCTGGCCAGCAGCGTATGGAGCAGCCACGGCCCACTTACGGCACCCTCGGCCACCGGCAGGACCGCACCGAGCACCACGAGGCGGAAGTCCATGGCCGAGCTGTCGAAGACGAGGGCCACAGCGACCACGGCCCCTACCGCGAACCAAACGAACACTGGTGGAGGCCGACGATCAGCGAACGACGAGTCGGCCGCATTCGCTGCAATCGGAGAGCGTCCCTGCCGCCAGGGACTTGACCCGATCAGCCTCCATGGCAGGCATGGAGTAGGGGCAACCGCTGCAGTCAGTACCGGAGAATCGCACCACGGCGCTCGATCCGAACGACGGGCGACCCTTCTCGTAGCGAGCCAGCACGTCGGCCTCTAGGCCTGCCACGGCTACGTCACGCCGCTCGGCAGAGGCCGCCAGTTCGGCGACGATCTCGGCCTCTGTGTCATCCAGGACGGCCTGTGCGGCGGCGATGGTCGCATCCTGGGCCTCCCCGGTGACGGCCAGCGTGGCCAACTCGCCATCCAATGGCTCGATGGTCTCCATGATCTCGAGGACCTGCCCCTCAAGATCGTCCTGTCTCTTGCGGAGGTGGCCTACCTCGGTCTGGATGCTGGTGGCCTCCTTTGGCGAGGTGATGGCGCCGCCGTAGAGTTTCTCGTTCAACTCGGCCAACCGGGTCTCGACTGCGGCCACCTCGCCCTCGTACCGGTGCTGACGTCGGGCGTGGTCGAGACGCTCCAGGCCGACGCGTTCAACCTCGGTGACCGTGATGGCCCGGGCGGCTTCGGCGTCCATCACCGAGGTGCGTTCAGACAGGTGCGCCCGACGGTGTTCGAGCTGTCCACGAACGACATCCTCATCCTGTACAGCGAAGAGGGATTCCATGGCCGTCACCCTAGGTCCGGCGACGCCCGGGGGATCTCGGACCAGATCGCTTCATCAGTACCCATACGGGCCAGCACCGCCGAGTTTGGAGTGGTCCCAGGTGATGACCTTCTCCGGCTCCACGATTACCACGGTGCGCTTGGCGGCCCACAGTCCCACCGCGCCCTCGAAGTGTTCCTCGGGAATGTCCGGCTCGTAGCGACGCATCACGGCCCGGGCCACTCGTCGGACCTCGTCAGCACCCCCCGCACCGTCCTCGGCGTGGAGGACGGCCCGTCCCCTGATCATCGCCCCGCGGAGCTGGTCGTACTTCGTACCGTCTTCGAGGAGGACAGTGATGCGGTCGTCCCGTTTCAGATTCACGATCTTCTGTGACTTCGTGTAGGTCCCGAAGGCGAAACGGTCCTCGACCATGGCGAACCAGAGGGTGGAAAGGTGGATGGCGCCGTCCCGGTCGTGGCACGCCACCTGGAGGCTCTTCTGGTCGGCAATGAATGCCGCCAGTTCCTCGTTGTTCATCCTTATGCGGTCGCGTCGACTCTCGCCCACCGGGCCCCCCTCGTCTCGACCCGTCACCTTTCCGTGCCGGGCGCCGGTCAGACATCGTTCCGACCCATGGATGGTAGGCATCGCTGGTCATGGCCACAAAACTGCGCACGCCCCACCGGGGGGGCGGGGCGTGCGGTCACTCTCGGCCTCTGAAATCGGGGGGAGTTCGGGCCGGAGGTATGTGCGGCTCCCGAGGGGGAATGGGAACCGCAGTTGGATAACAAGTTACCGACTGGTAAACCCCCGGACCGTGCCAGAACCAGTGACTTCGGACACCTGTGACCGGCAACCGCTGAGACTCCCGCGGCTAGGTTCATCGGCGTGACCCGACCGTCGGACGAACAACTTCGAGCCATCCTCGTGGACATGGTGGAGGCCCGCACCCAGGCCGCCCGACTATGGAATCTCCAACGTCAGGGCCAGGTCGGCACCCTCGCCCCCATCGACGGGCACGAGGCCGTGGTGGCCGCCACGGCCCACGCTCTGGACCCCACGCACGACTGGATCCTGCCTCAGTACCGGGAGCCTCTTGCCCTCCAACGCTTCGGCCCTGAGGTGCTGGAGCAGTACATGCTCTACAACATCGGCCATCCCGACGGCAGCAGGTTTCCGCCGTCGGTGCGGGTCGCTCCGCTGCAGATCTCGCTGGCCACTCAGATTCCCCACGCTGTCGGATTGGCCTGGGGCATGACCCTGCAGGACGAACCTGGCGTGACCACTGTGTTCTTCGGGGACGGGTCCAGTTCGGAAGGGGACTTCCACGAGGCGGCCAACCTGGCTGGCGTCCTCAAGGCGCCGGTGATCCTTCTGTGCGCAAACAACCAGTGGGCTATTTCCACACCGCTGCACCAGCAGACCGCCGCCGAGACGTTGGCCGATCGAGCCGTCGGCTACGGAATGCCCGGCGTCCGCATCGACGGAAACGATGCCGCTGCGGTGTTCGACGCTGTCGACGAGGCTCGGCAACGGGCACTGGACGGAGGTGGACCAACGCTTATTGAAGCCGTGGTGTACAGGCTTGGCGCCCACACGACCGCCGACGATCCCACCCGCTATGTCCCGGCCGAGGACCTCGAGGCCGCCCGTCGGGACGACCCGATCGAGCGTCTGGCCGACCACCTTGTCGGGCTCGGGCTCTGGGACGACGAGACCCGCTCAGCCGTCGAGGCCGAGGCCATGACCCGTGTCGACGAGGCGTTCGAACGGGCTATTGCCCAGCCCCTGGCAACCGACGCCATCTTCGACCACTGCTTCGCGACCGACACCCCCCGCATGGCCCGTCAGCGGGCCGCGCTACTGGACGGCGCACCATGACCGGTACTTCCGAAATGAACATGCTTCAGGCCATCAACGAGGCTCTGCACGGGGAAATGGCCCGCGACGAGCGTGTGGTACTCCTCGGCGAAGACATCGGCCACGCGGGTGGTGTCTTCCGGGCCACCGAGGGCCTTTTTGAGAAGTTCGGTGCCGCCCGGGTGGTCGACACCCCGCTGGCCGAGGGCGTGATTGTCGGATCGGCGGTCGGGCTGGCTATGGCCGGATTGGTCCCGGTGGCCGAGATCCAGTTCCTCGGCTTCTCGTACCAGGCCATGCATCAGATCGCCGGGCAGGTGGCCCGACTGCGGTACCGCTCCCAGGGACGGTTCGAACCAGCCATCACCATTCGCGCTCCGTTCGGCGGTGGCGTCCGGACCCCGGAGATGCACTCGGACTCACTAGAGGGCCAGTTGGCCAACATCCCTGGCCTCAAGGTGGTCACACCGGCCACCGCCGCCGACGCCAAGGGTCTGTTGGCTGCCGCGGTGCGCGATTCCGACCCGGTGATGTTTCTCGAACCACTGCGCGGCTACCGGGGTATCCGTGGCGAGGTGCCGGACGGCGACCACGTAGTGCCCCTCGGGTCGGCGCGTTCCGCACGCGAGGGCGACGACCTGGTGATCATCGCCTGGAGCTATCAGGTCGAACTGGCCTGCCGGGTGGCCGACTCCCTGGCCGAGGAGGGGCTATCGGTCGCCGTCCTCGATCTTCGCAGTCTGGTTCCCCTCGACATTGAGGCCATCGCCGAAGCGGTGGACCGATGTGGCCTGGCGGTGGTCGTGGAGGAGGCCTCCCCGACCGGCGGTTTCGCCGGCGAGGTGGTGGCCACCATTGTCGAGGAGTGTTTCTGGTCACTGGAAGCACCGGTGATCCGTGTGTCGGGCTTCGACGTGCCTTATCCGGTGGGGATGCTCGAGGACACCTTCGTCCCCGACGAG
This sequence comes from Acidimicrobiales bacterium, assembly GCA_014237715.1. Classification (GTDB taxonomy): domain Bacteria; phylum Actinomycetota; class Acidimicrobiia; order Acidimicrobiales; family MedAcidi-G1; genus UBA9410. The sequence continues at coordinate 153,998 of JAAZZG010000003.1, read as the reverse complement.
GCCCGGATCGCCGCTGCGGTCCGTCGCACCCTTGAGACTGCCTGAGCGTCGGTTCAGTGGCTCACGTCTTCCGACTGCCCGATATCGGCGAAGGTCTCGACGAAGCTGAGATCGTCGAATGGTTCGTGGCGATCGGCGACGTCGTCGTACGCGACCAGGCTCTGGTGGAGGTCCTCACCGACAAGGCCAGTTCGGAACTGCCGTCACCGGTGGCCGGCACGGTGCTGTCACTCGGAGCCGCCGAGGGCGCCCATCTCAGGGTAGGCGAGGTGCTCATCGAGATCGACGACGGCTCGGAAACGGCGAATGCTGGAGTACGCCGACCACCACCGGCCGCCGGATCGGTCGGGGACCCCGTCTCCGGATCCACTCCGCGACCATCGGGCACACAGCGATCGGCGACAACCGCCCGACCCAAGGCCGCGCCGGCCACCCGGCGGCTGGCCCTCCAATCAGGGATAGACCTGAACACTGTGACCGGAACCGGTCCCGCAGGGAGGATCACCGCCGACGACGTGCGGAACGCAGAGACGCCGGTACCCGCCTCTGGGCCAAAGCCATCCACTCGTCTCGCATCGCGACCCGTCGACGCTGGTTCCCAGCCACTGTCAAGCACGTTGGGTCAGATGCCGTCGGGACGCCACCCCCTCCGAGGCCTCCGAGGCGTGGTGGCCCGCAACATGGTCCAGGCGTGGACGGAGATCCCCCATATCCACACAATGGACGAACTCGACGCATCGCTACTGGTCGACTTCCGGATACGGGTCCGCTCGATGGACCGTCCGGGAGCGGCGCAGGTAACGCCTCTGGCCATCGCTGCCGTCGCCGCGGCACGGGCGCTACGGCGATTCCCCGTGGTCAACGGCCACGTGGAGGGCCACCCGGGCGACGCCATCGTCATTCCAGAGGAAATCAACCTTGGCATCGCCGCTGCGACTGGGCGGGGGCTTGTCGTACCCGTGGTGCACAACGCCGGCACGCTCGACCTGTTCACCATGGCCGAACGGATCGCCTCACTGGTCGCCGCTGCCCGAGCCGGCGACCTCACGACGGCGGACCTCGCTGGCGCCACTTTCACCATCACCAACTACGGCTCGCTGGGCGGACGGTTTGCCACCCCGATCATTCCACCGGGCCAGGGCGCCATCCTCGGACTCGGTGCGATCGCAGAACGGCCCGTGGCCGTCGAGGGCGAGGTGCTGGCCCGACCCACCCTTCCGGTGGTGCTGGGCGCCGACCACCGGCTCATCGACGGCGACCTGGCCGAGACGTTTCGGAGAGCCGTGGTCGACGACCTCATCGAGCCGCTACACCTGCTCATCGAAGCCTGAACCGGTGGTCGTCGGTGAGGTAGCCAGTCCGGTCGACCTGCTGGTCATCGGCGCCGGACCGGGCGGCTACGCAGCGGCCCTCCGCGCCGCCCGCCTGGGCCGCGACGTGACCCTCGTGGAACGCGGGGCCATTGGCGGAACGTGCCTCAACGTCGGATGCATCCCGTCCAAGACGCTCATCGAGGTCGCCGACGCTTACGCCCTAACCGGGCGGGTCGGCTCGTGGGGTATCGACGCCACCTCGACAGTCGACATGGGCCGGGTCCAAGCCCATCTGGTGGGTGTGGTCAGCGACCTCACCTCAGGGGTGTCGAGACTGTTGGCCGACGCCGGGGTAACGGTGCTGGCGGGGCACGGACGATTCACCCGGCCCGGCCGGGTGTCGGTCGAGCATGACGACACCGTGGAGTTCCTGGATCCCCGTGACGTCATCGTGGCCACCGGTTCCCGCCCCATCGAACTGCCCGGTGTGCCCCTGGACGGGGATCGGGTCGTCGGTTCGGCTGAGTTGCTGTCGACCGACACGCTCCCCGATCGACTGGTGCTGGTCGGCGGCGGCTACGTCGGAATCGAGCTGGGCTGCGCCTTCGCCAAACTGGGTAGTGAGGTGACCATCGTCGAGTCTGAGGACCGCGTGCTGACGACCTTCGACGCCCGGACCACCCGCCTCGTCGAACGGGGGCTACGCGGCCTCGGAGTCGGGCTGTGCCTGGGCCACCTGGCCGTCGGGACCGACGACCACGGGCTGGTCGTCGAGCAGGCGGGCGGCGGAAACTCCGGCGGACGGGTCACCCTGCCCGCTGACCGAATCGGCGTAGTGGTCGGACGCCGACCCGATGCCGACTCAGTGGCCATGACCCGATCGGGAGCGACTCTGGAGCCGTCAGGCCACGTGGCCGTCGACGCCAGCCGACGGGCCGCCGACGGGGTGTACGCCATTGGCGATCTCACCCCCGGACCGGCGCTGGCCCACAAGGCGACCGCCGAAGCTGAGGTGGCCGCCGACGCGGCCTGCGGCCTACCCGCGGCGTTCGACCCGACGACCATTCCGATGGTGGTGTTCGGCGACCCGCAGGTCATGACGGTGGGGCTCACCCGCGACGAGGCGACCGACGCCGGTATGGAACCGGCGGCCTTCCGGTTCCCGTTGGCCGCTTCGGGGCGGGCCCGGACGATGGGCGACACCGAGGGCACGGTCACCGTGGTGGCCGATGCCGACGGCACGGTGATCGGCGTCCAAGCGGTGGGTGCCCACGTGGCTGAACTAGCCGGTGAGGCGGCGCTGGCCGTAGAGACGGCAGCCACCGTGGAAGACCTGGCCGGCACCATCCACGCCCATCCCACCATGGGCGAGACTCTCATGGAGGCTGCTCTGGGGCTGGTTGGTCGCCCCATCCACACCCGCTGACCGACCCCCACCGGGGGCAACAGTTTGTTGAGGTGCGGATCTGACCATCACCGGTGGGCGCGGTACCGTCCCCTGATGCCCGAATCCGAGCCGCCCACCGTCGACACGCCACCACTCCATGACTCCCTCCTCGGCGATCACGTCGACATCGCTCGGAAGGTGGCCTCCGGGGGTTACAAGTGGACCGATCGGGCGCCGGAGTGGATCCCGGCCTTCGTGGCCGAACACGACCTGGGCCCGTTCCCGGCCATGCGGGACCGACTGAGGGAGGTGGTGGACCTCGGTGGGTTCGGCTACCACTCCACCATCGACCACATGGTCGAGGCGTTCTGCGGCTGGTCGGCCCGACGCCATGGCTGGGCACCCGATCCGGCGCTCACAGTCCCCAACACCTCAGTCATTCAGGGCGTCTGGTCGTGCGTGGAGGCCTTCACCGAGCCGACCGGGGCCGTCATCCTCACCCCACCCATCTACTTCCCGTTCAACACCATCAGCAAGTCGACCGGTCGACGGACCGTGGACTGGTCCCTCATCAGGGACGACGAAGGATGGCACTACGACCTCGATGGGTTGGCTGATCTGCTGGCCGACGATCCGGGTATTCAGATGCTGCTGTTGTGCCACCCTCACAATCCGACAGGTCGGGTACTCACCACGGACCAGTTGACCCGGATCGTGGAACTGGCCTCCGAGCACGACGTGGTGATCGTGTCCGACGAGATCCACGCCGACTTCACCTATCCGGGCGCCACCCACGTGCCTCTGGCCACCGTGCCGGGGGCTGCGTCCTGCACGGTCACCGTCACGTCGGGTATCAAGACCTTCGCCATGGGTGGGCTCCGGGCCTCGGTTGCGTCGTTCGGAGACGAGGGCATGCTGGTCCGCTACCGGAGGATTCCCGAGTACCTACTGGGCAGCCCCAACCGCCTGGGCTGCGAGGCGGCGATCATCGGTTGGGAAGAGGGCGATACCTGGGTGGACCAACTGGTCGCCCTCTTCGACCACCACCGCCACCACCTGGCGTCCCGGCTCGCCGACGAGTTGCCCGACGTCCGCATGCACGTTCCCCAGTCGACCTTCTTGGCCTGGCTGGACCTCTCGGCATTAGGGCCCGGCGACCGGCCCGGACGATGGCTCCGCGACCGAACCGGCCTTGATTGTAAAGACGGACCGCTGTTCGGACCGGGCGGCGAGGGCCATGCCCGGCTCACCTTCGGTACCTCTACTGCCTTGCTCGACGAGATGATCGACCGTCTCGTCGCCGGCATCGGAACGAGTTCGGGATCGAGTCCGTAAACCGGCATCGGAAACAGCGCCTTCCGCTAGCCTTGCATCACCAGCGAGAGACGTGCGGGCCACCAACAAGGTGGTCCCTTCGCCGTTTTCCCGAGAGATCGGACCCAACGCTGTGGTGGCCCGGTCTCCTTCCAGGAGGTACCGAGATGAAGTCCGCACCCACTGACGACATGGTCCATGTCACCCGCTGGCACTGGGGATCCAAGGAATGGTCGCCGTTCTCAGCGACCGAGATGGACCGCCGTCAGAACGCCCTCCGGACCCACCTGGCTGCCCAAGACGTCGATGCCTGCCTGCTGACGTCGTTCCATAACATCTGCTACTACTCCGGCTGGCTGTACTGCTACTTCGGACGCAAGTACGGCATGGTCGTGGACGCCGAGCACGCCACCACGATCTCGGCGGGCATCGACGGTGGCCAACCGTGGCGTCGTACTCACGGCGACAACGTCGTCTACTCCGACTGGCGGAGGGACAACTACTACCAGGCTGTTCGGGACCTGACCACGGGCGTGCGTCGTCTCGGCGTGGAGTTCGACCACCTCTCGGTCGACCAGTTCCGAGCACTCGAAGCAGCCCTCCCCGGCGTCGAACTAGTCGACGTCGGGGAAGCGACCATGTGGATGCGGACCGTGAAGTCCGCAGAGGAACACGACCTCATCCGTCATGGCACCCGGATCTGCGACCTCGGTGCCGCGGCCTGTGTGGATGCCGTGGTCGCCGGCGTGTCCGAACACGAGGTAGCCCTAGCCGTGACGCAGGCCATGGTCCGCGAGATTGCCTCCAGCTTCGACTTCGTAGAGTTGATGGACACCTGGACGTGGTTCCAGTCGGGTAACAACACCGACGGCGCCCACAATCCGGTCACCAACAAACTCGTCGAATCGGGCGACATCTTGTCGTTGAACACCTTTCCGATGATCTTCGGCTACTACACGGCGCTCGAACGCACCATGTTCTGCGACCATGTGACATCCGACGAACACCTCCGGCTGTGGGAGGTCAACGTCGAGGTCCACGAGCGCGGGCTCGACCTCATCCAGCCAGGGGTCCGATGCTGCGACATCGCCGCCGAGCTGAACGACATATACCGCTCGTACGGTCTCCTAAAGTACCGGTCGTTCGGGTACGGGCACAGCTTTGGCGTGCTCAGCCACTACTACGGCCGCGAGGCCGGCGTTGAACTCCGCGAGGACGTCGAGACGGTGCTCGAACCGGGCATGGTCGTGTCGATGGAACCGATGATCGCCATCCCAGCCGGTCAGCCCGGGTCAGGCGGCTACCGGGAGCACGACATCTTGATCGTGGGTACCGACGGCGCCGAGAACATCACCGGCTTCCCGTTCGGCCCGGAACACAACATCCTCGGCGGCTAACCGCCGGGACCACATCCGTCAGACACTCCGCCCCCCGACCCGCTCAGGGTCCAGTCGGGGCCTCCCGGATCAACCGCCAGCAGCGGTGGTGGTGGTCGCCTCTGTTGCCTCGGTGGTCGTCGTGGTCGCCTCTGTCGCCTCGGTGGTCGTCGTGGCATCGTCAGCACCATCGTCGGTGGCATCATCAGCCGCCACCTCGGTCGTGGTGGTCGGCGGACTGGGAACGCCAGAGGTATCCAGGTCGCGGGCCTCGAGTTCAGCCAGATGGGCGCCCCTTGTCCCGTTTCCGTACCACCCGTCAGCCGTGATACCCAGGAGTTCCTGGAGGATGATCGCCGGATCACTGGGCCCCCACTGGTAGGTGGCCGTAAGGATGGTGTCCTCGTCGAGGCCGACGGGAACCGTCGGGGTCGTCACCTCGTCATCGGCAGCATCGGCGGGGGCGACGGTGGTCGTGACTGCGGTCGGAGCAGCGGTGGTGGCCGGCGCCGGCGTGGTGGTAGTGGTGGCCACGCGCCGGGCCATCAGGGACACCTCGGCCTCGATCTCCAGGAAGTCCTCCCGGAGTTGGATGATCTCAACGCGGAGGGTCTCCAACTCGTCGTCATTGGTCTCCAGAAGCCCGCAGCCGGTGGCGGCCAGGGCGACAGTCAGGAGTGCAGCGGGGATGGCGACGGAGGTACTTGTGCGCGTGAGCATGGGGTGAGTATTCCAGAGCCGGACCCTCCACGCGTGTCGCCTCCCGAAAATGCTTACCAGCGACCGTTAGGTCACGATGATGTGCCGAACGTGATAGCCCTCGGCGCCATCGGGGGCAATGTGCTTCGGACGCTCTGGCTGGACCTGTCCGGCTCGGTCCCACGCCCGGACCTGTAGCTTCCGAGTTCCGGGCTGGGGATCCCAGACCGTCGACCACTGGACCCAGGACTCGCCGTCGCGACCGGGGCCCACACCCCGCTCCAGTCGACACTCCTCCCAGGGGCCGTCATCAACGGCCAACTCCACGACCTCTACGCCGGACACCGGCGCCCAGGCCACACCGGCCACCGCCTGTCGTCCCGAAACAGTCTGTGACCGGAGCGGTACGTCGATCCGCGAGGCGATCTTGACCGGGGCCTCCTTGGCCCAGCCTCGGGGGATCCAGTAACCGTCCACCGACATGGGCGTCAGCTCGATCTGCTCGAGCCACTTCACTGCGGACACGTAGCCGTAGAGGCCGGCAATGACCAGACGGGCCGGAAAACCGTGGCGAAACGGCAACGAATCGCCGTTCATGCCGACGGCCACCAATGCCGTGCGGGCGTCATCCAGAACCGAACGAGGGAACCCTGCCGAGAAGCCGTCCACCGACCGGCCCATCACCTGCTCTCCGTCGGGTCGGACTCCCACCTCCTCGAGAAGCTCGATCAGCGGCACTCCGGTCCACACAGCGTTGCCCACCAGGTGACCCCCCACCTCGTTGGACACGCAACTGAGGGTCACGGCGGCATCCACCAGATCACGGGCCAACAGGTCATCGAGCGTGAACGTGAGGGGTCGATCGACCAATCCGTCGATCCGCATTGACCAACTAGTGGGATCGACACGGGGGACGACGAGGGCGGTGTCGATGCGGTAGAAGCCGTCGTTGGGGGTGATCCATGATGAGAGTCCGTCCGGCGGGCGCCACGGACCCTCGGTGGTGGTCGTGGGCGCCGGACGGTCGCCATCGGTCCGGCGCACGCTGGGCAGCACCACGTCGCGGTAGGACGCCGAAGCCCGGTCGGCGAGAGCCCGACTTCCCAGAGCCAGGGCGCCACCGGCCACGGTCAGGCCACCGGCGTACCCCAAGAACCTCCGCCGGGTCGCCGCCCGGACCTTCGGGTCTTCAAACGGCGAGGCACCTACCTCTACATGGAGATCTTCGCCGTCAGCGACTGCTGGTCGATCGGCCTTCTGCTGGCTGGCCCCCAATGAGAAGATCCCAACACCGACCGCAGCGGCCGCGGCCAGCACTCCGCCCTGGCCCGCCCCGGACCTGAGGGCGGCGAGCGCTCCCAGCAGTCCGGCGAGGCCCAAGGCGACCCGACCGGAGGTCCCACGAGAGCCGACCCAGCCGCCCAGAACCACCGCCACACAGATGATGCCCGTCAGCAGCGCCGGCTTCTGGGCTGCGCCCAGGATGCCGATGGTTCGTCGGACCAGCCAACCGGGCGCAAGGTCCACGGCGACATCACCTACCGAGGCGACAAGCGACGCATCGGCGAGAGCCGCCCCGAGGAACTCCCCCACCCCGAGCGCCAGAATTGCCGATCCCATCCCTACCGCAACGCCTCTCAACATGTCCGACTCTCGGGCCATGACCTGGAACCTACGGCACCGGTTTCAGATGAAGTTGCTCTCGGTCAGCGGTGCGGAAAGGTGGTCTCCACCGGGAGGGAATCGATGTTTGAGGCGTTGCGCTTCAAGACCGGCGAAGCCTTCGTTGAAGCAGTCGCTAGCAGCGGGTCTGAGGTAGATCCCGTACTAAACCGATACCGATGCTGAGCAAGCCAGTCACCGCGATCATCAGGCCGCCAACTAGAAGTACTCCATGAGTACGAAGCCCACTGCCGCCTACTTCAGTTGTCGCGATTCATCCTGTCGACAAAGAGCGAGTCGCACGACCTTCGATTCTCGCCCCCTGTTCGTTGAGGTGTTCGCCGATATCGCGCCACAGTGCCCGCAGCCGGTAGTGGGGCACGACCGGAAATAGGTGATGCAGCAGGTGATAGTCGTGTCCCCGAATCAGGAACGTCGACCCGAAAAACGTAAACACCCTGGTATCGCGATAACGGCCTGTCTCGGCATGCGGATGGTGGGGAAGCCAACCGAACACCAGCGACAACCAAAATCTGGCAGCCCAGACCGGGACATACCACAGCAGCCAGACCAACTCTCCGTAGCCGAGGATTGTGCCGACGAGGAGTACTGCGAAGTGGCTAAGGACTACCGGCCGGGCAGCAGCCACCGCCTCTGGACCACGAAGTTCAGCCATTTGCCCCAGCCGGGCCGCCAAGCCGTTAGGAATCAGGCGGCGTAGCGGTGGGGCCACGGCAAGAAGCGGCTGAAGCGGGTAGAGCACGGTTCCAGCCACCACTCGGCCGAGTATCTGGCTGGGCGACCCCTTTGAGTTCAGGACATCAGGATCGGTTTCGTCATTGGTATGGGTGTGGTGTTTCAAATGTGTGATCCGGTGTGCTTTGAAAGACTCGCAAAGCAGCCACCCGGCCAGAGCCCCGACCGTTCGATCTACCCATGCCAACGAACGTCTTCCACCCGACAAGGTCTTGTGGACCGATTCATGCATTGGCATGTAGCAAGCCTGGAGAAATACGGCAGCAAGAAACATTGCCAGCCACAACGGGAGCTTCCCTGCAAGTTCGAGACTGACAATCAGCACCCAGCCGGAGACACACCACGCGATGTTGAACAAACTCCGCCAGCCGATCGCCCCCGTGTAGGGAGCGATCGCGTGCCGTTCATACAGGAGGCGATCCGTTCCAACTCTTGGCCCCACAGGACTCCCCAGCCTCTCAGCGCAGACAACACAATCCGGTGTTCAAAAGACTAGTTCGGGGCACTCCGTGCCGGCTATCAGACAGGAGACGTAATAGCCATCGATGAAGGCCCCGCCTCGGCCTGCCCGATAACTGACCTACACCGGAGTAGCACCCTCGGTATTCGGCGTCTCCCCCGGGGAGGTTCGGGATTGTCAGGGCCTCGGCCGACCAGAAGAGAGCAACTCGGCTATTGCAGAGGTGAGATCCGGTGACCTGAAGGTGAACCCGGAATCCTCCAGCCTGACTGGTCGAACTCTGGCACTAGCTAGCAGCAACCCGTCTGCCATCTCACCGAGGACAGCCCGTAGCACCAAGGCAGGCGCGGGGAGCACTGCTGGACGCCGAAGAGCACGTGCCAACTCGCGAACAAATTCAACATTGCGGCAGGTTCCGGGGGCCACCAGGTTCGCCGGGCCCGCTACCGGCGTGTCCAATAGATGAAGGAGGGCCCGGATCTCGTCTTCGAGTGTTATCCACGGCCACCACTGTCGGCCGTTGCCAAGCCGGCCACCAAGGCCTAGTCGGGTCAGGGCCAGCATTCGCCCCAGTGCACCGCCGTCAGGCGTACACACGATGCCGGTTCGGGCCAGCACCAGACGGGTGTCAGGCGAGGCGATCGGCGCTGCCGCCGCCTCCCATTGTTCGCAAACTTCGGCGAGAAAGCCGGTCCCCGGCTTCGAGTCCTCGGTGAGTTCCTCATCGCCGCGGTCGCCATAGAAGCCGATTGCGGAGGCCGACACGACGACGGACGGTGGGCGATCCAACCCCGACAATGCTTCGGCCAGTACCTGAGTTCCCTCTACGCGACTGTTGAGGATCCTCCTCCTCTTGGATGCCGTCCACCGGCCGTCGATGCGTTCACCTGCCAGATGGACGACGGCGTCGATACCTTCGAGGGCCGCTGTGTCGATCCGGCGGGCAACCGGGTCCCAGGCCACACCACCAGCAGGCGGGCGTCGTCCAACGGGAACAACCCGATCACCGCGCTTTTCCAGAGCAGCTGTCAGGGCGGTTCCAATCAGCCCTGAGGCGCCAGTCACCGCAACCGTACGCATGTCGATTTCCTCCTCAGAGATCCGACGCCAGCGGATGGGCAGTCGGCAAACTCGTACGCCAGTATGTGCGGCGTTCGTCAGATCGCCACCGTCAACTTGGAGTCCCGAGGAGCGAATTGATGGCCCACTTCAGGTCAAGTGTCAGCATCGACGCCCCCCGGGCTCTCGTCTGGGAGGTAATCGCGGATGTACGTCGGCACTCAGACTGGATGGCCGATGCCGCCGAGATCCGACTCACCTCGGTGCAGGCGACCGGAGTGGGTACGACGTTCGAGTGTGAAACCCGAGTCGGACCACTCCGAACACTCGACCGAATGGCCGTGACCGACTGGGAGGAGGGTCGTCTTATGGGCGTTGAGCATCGCGGCCTCGTCACTGGTGTCGGCAGGTTCCGTCTCGAAGACCAGAGCAACGGCGGAACGATTTTCTTCTGGGATGAGGACCTCTCTTTTCCCTGGTGGTTGGGTGGTCGCTCTACCGCTGCGTTGGCACGTCCGCTTCTGGCGCTCATCTGGCAGCGGAATCTCCGACGACTCGCCGACATGTTCAAAGATGGTTCAGCGTGTTGATCGTTCTTTCTCACAAGGCGCTCGTGACCGCCACTCAAGGGGCAAACCACGGGCCCGTCGTCCAACTGGAACTCGGTTACTGCCACCGGGACCAACTCGACGAACCCCGCGAATCGGCTGCCCGGTCACGGGCACACCGGACGGGCTGAGTCTCCAAGCATGCCAACGCTCTCACTTCCAGATCCTGGACCTCCCTTTGAGGACTTCGTAGGCGAACGGCACCTGGCCGTGCTCACACTCGTGAGGCCCAACGGCTATCCCCACACCACCCCGGTTGGCTTCACGTGGGACCGAAACACGGGATCGGCCCGGATCATCACCTGGTCGGGAAGTGTGAAGGCAAAGCTGCTCGAGGTAGGGCAACTCCGCGGTTCCATCTGCCAGGTCGACGGTGGGCGCTGGCTCACCATCGAAGGGGTAGCCCATGTCACCAGCGATCCGGGCACCTGTGCCGAGGCGGTCGCCGCCTACGCCGCCCGCTACCGGCCTCCGAAGGATCGCGGCGACGAGCGCAGAGTTGTCGTGATCGAGGCCACCAGGCTCCTGGCCAGTACCGGTCTCGGTGCCGCTGCACCGCGCGGTGCCCGCGGCTAGCGCAATGCACGGACCGCGAGTCTGGTCATCTCGGGACTCGACGAGGAGGAACCGGTGGCGACGTCGCGTCTTCACGGTCCCTGCCATCCTGACCGGCTTCTTTGCCTTCGTCGTGCTGCTCGTACCGGCGCTCATCGTCGGCGGAATCGTGGACCTGCTGGCCCGGCGACGCGGATCAACGGTCCGGCTCGCCATCTATGCCGTCTGGTGGGCCGGGCTGGAATCTGCGGGGGTGCTCTGGGCTGCCGTGCTCTGGGTTAGGTACTCCCTCCTGGGCCAGTTGGACAGCCGCAACTCCCTGCACGCTCACAGCCGGCTCCAGCGATGGTGGTCGACCAACCTTGTGCGGGGAGCGCGGTCTCTCCTCGGTATGGCGCACGGGTTGGAGGGCCGTGAGGCACTCCGGGCGGGGGGGCCGCTCATCGTGTTGGCCCGACACGGCAGCCAGGGCGACGCTCTGCTTGTGGCATCCATCCTCGCTACGGCTGGGCTACGGCCCCGTTTCGTCCTGAAGCGGCAACTGCTCTGGGATCCGTGTCTCGACGTAGTGGGCCACCGGCTACCCAACTACTTCGTCGACCGTAACTCGACTGACAACCGGACCGAGTTGGACAACATCGCGCGGCTCGCATCCGATCTCGAAGACGACGAAGCGATCGTCATCTTCCCGGAAGGAACTCGGTACTCAGATGCCAAACGGAAACAGGCGATTGACACCCTCGGAACCACAGCACCCGGTCGGGTGGCCTCGGCGCGACGGCTTCGGCACGTGCTCCCAATCCGGACCGCTGGCCTGCTCTCAATCATGGACGCAGCGCCGTCGACCGATCTGCTGTTCCTGAACCACGTGGGTGTCCACGACTTTCGAACCCTCGGCGACTTGTGGCACAACGTCCCGTTCCCGGTTCCGATCCGATTCCATGCAACGCGCATCTCGCGCAATGAGACCCCTGGTGCAAGCGAGGTGGTCGACTGGCTAGATACCCGTTGGGAGGAGTTCGACGACTGGGTGGCCACCAACACCCCGGAACCATCTTCGCCAGCTACCGCATCTTGAACAGCAGCGTCGGAGTAGCCACCTTGTAGGCCTCGTACTCCGGGTCGCCGGCCCAACGCCGGTCGGCTGACGCTTCAAGGAGTGGAACTCCGCTGACCCGGGTGAGAAGAAGCCACACGAAGAATGGCGAGACCAGGGTCACCATTCTCCAGCCCGAAAGGGCGGGGAAGGCCGCTACGGACACGCCGAACCAGAGGAGAATTTCTCCGACGTAGTTGGGATGCCGTGATTTCGCCCAAAGCCCGGTGGCGATGAACCTGTTCAGGTTCTCGGGTCGTGCGCGAAACCTGCGCTTCTGTTCGTCTGCTGTGACTTCGATGCCGAATCCGAACACCCAGATAGCCGCCCCTAGGAGGACTAAGGCGTCGACTTGACGGTCTTCGGGACTGGTGATGGCGGCCAAGGCAGCCCCGGCGGTCAGTAGAACCCAGAGTCCCTGCAAGGTCCAGGTCATAAGGAACCAGGCAAAGCGGTACTTCATGGCATCGAATCGGGTGTCGGAACCAGCGGCCCTGACACGAGTCGTGAGAAACGCCCCGAGTCGCAACGCCCAAACCGCGACCATGGCGGCAACAAGCAGAGAATACGAAGTCACGGAGCCGCGGGTAACCAGGGTGAGGGCGACGACGGCGAGATACGTGAGGGACCCCGTGAGGTCGAAGAAGTGCTCAGTGTGGCCGAACCATGAAGGAACGAACACGACCCACTGCACTAAGAAGACCAGGAGGGCGCCCCACGCGAAGATCGGAAAGCCGCCCCAGCGAAGGCCCCCAAAACTCCCAGCGAATGCCACGAGAACCCCGATCAAGATCGCTGCGCCGATAGCCAGAACAGAGGTAGAGGTCCTCACAGCACCAAGGTCCCGTTACTCATCGAGAGGCCACCTCGGTTTTCACGGCAGCGGCCATTTCGGCCATGGAGAAAAACAGGTGGTCGGTTGCCGGAAGACCAGCCATGCCGGTTTCAGATAGGCGGGTCCGATCAATCCACGCGTTGGCAAGACCGATTGCTCGGGCTGGGATCTGGTCGTGTCTGATGCCCTGGGCCGTATGCAATATGTCTGACTTGCCGTACCCCAAGTCGGACTCCACGTGTTCGATCAGGTACTCAAAGTTGGAGGGGTCAGGCTTGTACGAGCCGATGTCCTCGGCTGTGTAGACGGCGTCGAACTCGACGCCCAACAACGTGTTGGAGGCGGCGAATCCCGCACGGTCGACATTGGACAGGATCACAAGCCCGAAGTGGCCGGATAGGAAACTAAGGGAATCGGCTGAATCGGGAAACGCCGGCCAAGATGGAACTGACGCTCCGAACGCATGATCGAGCATTGGCGACGTCTTCAACTCCAGGTCCTCGGCCAACGCCCGGTGCACGCATTCCAAAACGGTGGGGTAACTCATAGTGGGCGCTGCGCACTGCTGCTCCGCTTCCAGGTGGTTGAAGGCCGTAATCAGGGCGTCGCGCTCGAGGCCCGTTGGCGGGTTCTCCACCAAGAGCGGCTGGAACGCATCCCATATCCCGGTCTCCCAATCGATGAGTGTGCCGTAGCAGTCGAAAGTGAGGACTGAGTGGTCAGTCAGGCGGCGAGTCATGTCACAAGGTCACGGATAGGCGCAGTCGATCTGCATGATCACTCAGACCAGCTCCGCAACTGTTCAAACGTGTAGATGCCGGTGCTGTGCCCGTCGTTCCAGGTGACGTTCAGGCCCCACGCGCCGTGCAAGTCGGCGGTCGTGATCTGTAGCCGGACCGGGTTTCCATGGGTAGGCCAGGCTTCCTGCCCGCGATCTCGGAGCGACCGACACGTCGCACACGGGCAGGCGAGGCGAAGTTGCATCAGGTTGAACTCAGCGACGTGCTCGTCAGCGAAGGTCACGGTCAGACCCTTGTTTCGTTCGACCACGATGTCGACGGCGTCATAGCGGTCTTCCATCCGGCCATCATGCCTCCCACCACCAGGTTCCCGGCCCATCGGCTAAACCAGTTCAGGCCGCGTGAGCCATCAAGGGGTACCGTTCCCCAATGTCTGAACTAGACACCTCCATACGCCCATGGGAGGGCGACATCACTGCCTTGAACGTTGACGTGATCGTTAACGCCGCCAACAAAAGTCTTCGGGGCGGCGGCGGAGTCGACGGCGCTATCCACCGGGGCGCCGGACCCGCCCTGCTCGAGGAATGTCGGACCCGCTACCCGGATGGCGGGTTTACCGGCGGCGCCTTCGTTACCGCTGGACACCGCTTAAACGCTAAATGGGTGATCCACACGATCGGCCCCCACTGGGATGGCGGTGATCGAGGCGAATCTGACTTGCTCGCGGATTGTTACCGCAACTCCCTTCAGGCAACTGCCGACCTCGGTGCCAGGACCGTGGCATTACCTGCAATCTCGACGGGGATCTTCGGCTACCCGGCTGAGGAGGCTGCCCTGATTGCAGTCCACACCGTGAGAGAGTCTCTTCGCGAACCTGGCCACGGCATCGAAGAGGTTGTCCTTGTGGCCTTTAGTTCGCGAATGCTCGCCATCTACCAGAGGTTCTTGGAAACCGAGTAGAGCTGCCCAGCAGGGCAACCCCCGCGCCCCTCTCGGTGCCCTAAATCTCGGGTGCGGAGACGGCCACGGCTTCCAGCGCAGCGAAACGTCCTGATATCTCAACGATCCTGGTGGGCGCGGAGGGACTTGAACCCCCGACCCCCTCCTTGTAAGGGAGGTGCTCTAGCCAACTGAGCTACGCGCCCGGGAGGGCGACCTTACCGACCTCGGCCGAAGTTATTGGCCCGTAGTGAAAGCGAAGATCCGGGCCGGGTTGTCGACAATCAGGGTCCGCACGTCGGCCTCCGACAGGCCCCGACGACGTAGTCGTGGGACCACGTTGGTAACCAGATGGTCGTATCCCAAGCCTCCGTAGGCGTGCAGTCGATGCTTGGTGGCGATGTCGTGCGAAAGGAGCACCTGGCCCTCGAGCCCGTGTTCGAAGTGCCAAAGGATGACATCCATCCGCTCGGCATCCGACGGCATGTCGACCGCCGGGTTGGGCGGATACCACGAACTCTCGTTGCCGAAAAGGTCGTACTCCAGGTAGCAACCGGTTGCCGCCATGTCGGCCAGCCACGACCGGTCGGTACAGGTGCGGTCGATGTGACAGATGGTCGTGCGGCTCAGGTCGCCGCCCTCGGAATCCACGATCTCGGCAATCTCGACAGGCGACATCGGATCACGGCCGGGATGGACCATGAGAGGCGCCCCGGTCTCGACCTGGGCGGCCACCGCTGCCCGAAGGCTCTTCTTTTCGTTGGGTAGCCACGGGTAGGTGCAGCCGATCTCGCCGATCACCCCTGCCCTCACCCCGGTGCCGTCGATTCCCTCCCGGATGTCGGACACGATCTCGAGAGTCAGGTCGTCCACCGACCGGTCGCCCATGTCGTCGGGATGCGTACCGCTCAGGTAATAGCCGGCCCCGAGGATGATCTGGGCACCGGTCGCCTCGGCGATGCGGACGACGGGTTCCGGGTCTCGGCCCAGCCCCAGGTTCGTGGGATCAACAATGGTCCGACCTCCTGCCGTCAGGAAGCGACCTAGTTCAGCGATCGCCACGGCCTCGGAATCCAAGGACACGTTGTGGTGGTTCGACGTCCAGTGGTAGGCCACCCAGCCCCGATTGTCGAGGGTGATCTCCTCGTCGGCGAGATGCCGGTCCGCACCATCGGGGGGATCCACGTACATGAACGTGCCGTCGAACACGAGATGGTCGTGAGCCAGCGTGATGCCGAGGTCCGTGGCGTCGACCGGCCCCAGCACGGTCTGCGCCTGTCCGGGACCGGCTGGTTCCCCCGTAATCAGGACAGCACCGCCCGTGCACTCATCTCCACGAGGAGCCCTTCGAAGGCCAGGGCGACCCCACCCACAACGGTGCCACTCGGCCCAGGGTCGTTGAAGAACTCCGCACGGGCCTGGCCGGCAGCCGGCCGATACCGAATGTCAGTCAGGAAGATGTCGAGCGACACCACGTCGTCGAGCGTCCCACCGGCCGCGGTCACGTAGCTCTCGATATGGCGAAGACACTGCCGACACTGCTCGAGCGGATCATTGGGCCCGACTAGTTCCCCGTGGTCGAGGGCGATCTGGCCGGATATGAACAACAGGTCGCCACGGCGGATGCACTGGGATGCAGCCCGAGGGTCGGCCGGTTCGGCGACGTTGGGAATCGATATGCGTTCGTTGGTGGTCACAGCAACTTCCTTCAGCAGTAGGCGTCGGGCGCCCGACCATCGGGGGTGGGTTCTTCCGGCCCGAGCACGTGGTCCAACACGTAGTTCGAGAACTCGTGCACGGTCTGCTCCTCGGCCGGCGAGTACCGCGACAATCCGGCCAACCTGCCTCGGATGCCCCGGTGGACCACCTCACAAATCCCCTTGTCCTCGGCCAGGAACAGGTCCATCGACGTGTAGTACTTCTCTTCGGCCTCGGCCTCGAACTCGGGGAGGTCGATGGTGGACTGCGGAAAGCAGCACCAGGTGGTGATCCGCGTCCACTCAGGACCCTCGGGGAAGTACTGGTGGAACGAGAACCGGTCCGGAGGCGAGTTCAGCAGAAGATGCGGGTAGTGGATGATGAAGTGGGTGTTCTCATTGTCGAAGTCCGACAGCCCGGCGACGAAAGGAAGTGTTGGTTCCCTGGGCACGTAGAGGCCGTTCTCGTTGGCCGTGCTGTTGATGGCGTACACCATTGGTTCACCGTCCGGGTAGAACTCGCTTCGCCTGGCGCCCGGGTAGAAGGTGTCAAGCGACTCACGGTGCACGGTCTGGACGTGGTACCCCTCCCGGGAGTTCTCCACCCAGATCTTCCAGTTGGCATTAAAGCGGTTCTCCCACTTTCTCGTGACCTTCATCTCCTCCATGCGGTAGGGGGCCATGCGCTCGACCAGGCCGCCGAGCGACTCGAGTAGCGGTTTGGCCTCCGGATCGAAGTTGATGAAGACGAAGCCGCCCCACGTCTCGGCACGGACGCTGGGTAGTGGATGGTCGGCCTTGTCGAAGTCGTCAGCCTCATGCATCGCCGGGGTGGCGATCAACTCGCCGTCCAGCGCATAGGACCAGGCGTGGTACGGGCAGGTAATCCGGCGGCAGTTCCCACTGCCGGTCATGAGCTCGGAGCCACGGTGTCGACAGGACGCCGACAGGGCCCGGATCACACCATCATCATCGCGGAGGATGACCAGCGGCTCATCGACGATGTCGAGCCGTACGTAGTCGCCGGGGTTCGGTATCTCCTCCTCACGGGTGGCCACCAGCCACTCCCTTCGAAAGATCGTCTCGACCTCGCGGTCGTACCACTCCTCAGAGAAGTAGACCTCGGGCGGCAGCGGCACGGCCTCCTCGATCGGAGCGCGAGTGCCGACGTAGCGCTCCGGCGAAAAAATCGATTGGTCGGTCACTGACACGGAGCCACTCCCCTCTTGTGGCGCGGAACGTAGCACCGACCCTGACGGCCGGGCTGTGAACCAATCCGAATCCGGACCACAGCGGTCACCGGGTCAGCCCTTGGCGGCGAGCACGGCTTCCTCGACGACGCTGTGGAGTCTGTCCGACAGTTCTCCCCCATGTGTCGAGGTGGCCTCAACCACCAGGTAGGCGCCATACCCGTCCTCCAGGTCCAACCACGGTTGGGTACCGAACGCCCCACCGTCGGTGATCCGTCCGACCCCATGGTCGATCCACCAACCCATGCCGTAGCCCATGTTCGTACCCCACGCCTCGCCGTCGTAGGCCTCCCGGATCCGGTCATCGTGCATTCGGGTGAGCGATTCCGTGGACAGGACGCGGTGGTCGCCACACATTCCGTCGCGTAGGTGCATGAGGAGCAGGGCGCCATAGGCGCTGGTCGTGGTGTAGGCCCCTCCCTCCAGATTCGGGTTGTCGGTCTCCACGAGGGTCGACGGATCGCCGTTGAAGGCCGCCGGGTAGGTGAAGGGCGCCGCGTCGAACTGGGTGAAGGGGTTATTGAAGGCCAGTACGTCCAGGCCGCAGGGCTGCACGTAGGTCTCGTCGATCAGCTCCGCCCAAGATCGGCCGGAGGCCACCTCGGCGACCGCTCCCGCGACCTGCCACTGACCGCCTCCGTATCGGAACTCGGTGTCCGGGGCAACAATGTCAGCATCGTCGTCGGTCGTGTTGAAGATGTTCTCTGCACAGTCCTGCAGGCTTCCCACCGGGAAGAACTGGCAGAGATACGGCCCGTAGGCCGGGTTAGGAAGCAGGCCTACGAGACCGGAGCTGTTGGATATGAGATGTGCAGGCGTGATGTCGGGATTCCCGGAGCCCCACGCCACGACGTCGGATACCGGGGCGTCGATATCAAGCAGACCCTCATCATGGAGGCGCATCAGAACACCGGCCACGACCATCTTGGATGATGAAGCGATCAGTGAGATCCGGTCTGGCCCAAATTCCCCCCAGTGGTCGTGGAAGACGACACCGTCAGCGCGCTCGACCACGATCAGGCCGGCGCCGTTCAATCCCGTTTCGGTCAGGTAGTCCTCGATGATGGGCGTCACGGCGGTGAAGTCGTAACGATCCAGGTCGACTTCTTTCGTCTCCTCCTCGACCACCAACGTCGTGGTAGCCGGTGCACTGGTCGTGGCCGGAGGCACCGTCGTCGTCACTGTCGTGGACGAACTGGTCGTCGTGGAGGCATCTGGTGCGACGGTCGTGGTGGTTGCCTCCACTGTGGTGGGCGGGGCCACGGTCGTCGTGGGTGGAGGCACCGTCGTTGGCAGCGACGGGGGTGCCGTCGCAGTCGCAACCGGTTCCGAAGTGGACCCGTCGCTGCCACATGCGGGGAGAACGAGCAGCAACCCTGCTGCAAGCCCGAACCTGATCACCATCCGCTTCGTGATCAACGCAGCATGGGGCAGCCCTCGCCCCGATGGCCACTCGTGACTCGGTGGGGGCAACGGGTTCGGTCAGAAGGAGCGGCGGGCCTCCAGGAGGGCCTCGGAGAGAACCGGACCGGCGCCGGCCACCGGGGTCCGTCGGGCATCGGGATCCAGCACACACAGGTCCCGGCCATGGGCGTCGACCACCGCCACGCCCGCCTCCGCGCAGACCAGCAGAGCGCCCAGGTAGTCCCACACGCCGTGGGCGTCGACCGAGCAGTCCACGTAACCATCGAGACGCCCGTCAGCCACCGCGCACAAATCGAGCGCCGCGGCGCCCATGGCCCGGAACTGACCCCAGCCGAGGTCGCGGGGTGGAAGACCCGACAGCCCGACAATCGCTTCGCTCAGCGCCGGGGCGTCGGTCCGCCGGATCGACTCGCCGTCGCGTCTGGCTCCCCACCCCCGCACCGCGTCGTACCGGGTACCCGAGATCAGGTCGACCACGACCGCGGCTAATGGTCCGTTTCCATCGACCGCACAGAGGCTGGTGGCGAACCAGGGCAACCCCCGTGAGGCGTTGGTGGAACCATCCAACGGGTCCACGACCACCACCGGCATGCCCTCCAGATCAGGCTCCCGTAGGCCCGACTCCTCGCTCAGCACCCCGTAACCCCGGGGATCCAGCAGGTCATGGACCGCCTGGTCGGCCACCAGGTCGCTGGCGTACTGGCCGACGCGTCGACCCGACGGCCCCCAATCCTCGTGTTCGGCAAGCGCGGCGACCACGACGTCGACCGAGTCATGGAGGGCGCTCAGGACCATCGTCGGGTCGACAGCTACCGCCTCTACCCCGGCATCCGTTGGTTCGTCCGACGAGTCGCTCACCGGGCCAGTCTGCCAAACCCCCGTGGCTCGCATGTCGGGGTGGCCCTACGCTGTCCCGACACCCCCCCACAGACCCGTGGGACAGGCCCCAAGATTCAAAGACCCGAGACCCGGACAGCGGAGAGGAACCACGTGGCCGTCGTCGATATCGCAGGCTTCGTCGCCGATCTCAAGGACCACGCGGCCGACCACGGATTTCACGTCCACGACGAGCGCCACTTCGTCGAGACCTACTCCATGCACCAGGCCTTCGAGGTCGACCTGCATCCCGAGGCAGCGTGCGGCGGACCTCTCGATCTTCGCCTTTCGCTGGACATCGAGGTTCGGACACTGCTGGCCTTCGAAGACGAGGTCATGTCCATCCCCGAGGATCAGGACCCCAGTGATGACCTGATCATCAACCTGGTGTTCAGTTGGGCACTGCCGCCGCTGGACCACGGCCCCGACCTCCTCGTGCTGGCTACCGAGTTGGCTGGTCTGGGGGGGCCCGATCTGCCGACCCAGGTGTCGGCCGTCGACTCCTTTGAAGCTGTGACTGACGCCCCTCAACGATCCCTCGGCGTGACGGCCCGACTGGAGACGCCGTTGGCCGCCCTCATGCGCGGTGGTGAAGCCGACTGGCTGTGCGACGCCCTCGAGCGGTCCCGGGCAATCAGCGAGTACCTCCTGGATCGGGCACCGGCGTGGCTCGGTGACGGCTTCGAGGGGTTCTAGGGCAATAGTTCCGGGGTATGCCCCCCGATCATCCGGCTGACGCCCCGTTCAACACACCTTTCGACATAGGCGAAACCGACCGCCTGCTTTCCACCACCCGGGCGGTGCGGCGGCGTCTGAATCTCGAGCAGCCCGTCCCGCCCCAGGTGATCCTGGACTGCATTGACCTGGCCGAGCAGGCACCGACCGGCGGGAACCAGTCGAGTCGACGGTGGCTGGTCATTCGGGACTCCGACACGAAGGCGGCGCTGGCCGAGTTGTATCGGGAAGCCGGTGGAAACTGGATCAGTGACGCCTACCAACAGGTCGAGGGAACCGGTCACCACAACGAGAAGGCCCTCCGATCGGCCGACCATCTGGCCCGCAACCTCGAACACGTACCAGCCATCGTGCTGGTCACCATCCACGGCGAACACGACGGGAGCGGACGCCCGGGACTGTTCGACTCGGTCGTCCAAGCCGCATGGACCTTCTGCCTCGCGCTGCGGTCACGGGGCCTTGGCAGCGCGTGGACGACCATTCACCTCGGCGCGGCCGACCGGGTGGCCGAACTACTGGGCATTCCCGACGGCGTCAGCCAGATCGTGCTGCTTCCCGTGGCGTGGACCATCGGCGACGACTTCTCACCGGCCGAGCGCCGACCTGCGAACGACATCACGTGGTTCGACCACTGGGGCCACACCATCGAGCGACCCACCGGCGAGGCCCCGATACATGCCGACGGTGCCGGCGTCACAGTCGAGGTGGATATCGATGCGCCCCCCTCGGCGGTGTGGCCGTACATCAGTGACATCGAGCTCCCGGCCCGATTCAGCGACGAGTTCCAGGGTGCCGAGTGGATCTCCGCGGAACCCGCTGTCGGCGCCACCTTTCTGGGCCGTAACCGGAACGAACGCATGGGCGACTGGGAGGTCACCTGTCATATCGTCGGCTACGAGCATGAGCGGGTGTTCGCTTGGAACTCGGTCGACCCCGACCAGCCGGCCGCCCAGTGGCGGTTCGAGCTCATACCCCTGGCCGGCGCCACGCGTTTGCGGTTCGACATGGTGCTGGGACCTGGCCCGTCGGGCCTCACGTCGCTCATCGACACCATGCCCGACAAGGAACAAAAGATCATCACCAACCGACAACTGAGCCAGACAGCCAACATGCGTCGATGCGTCGAGGGCATCCGTGACCTCGTCGACAGCGAGCGCGGCGGCAACGCTGGCGAACGGGAGACCCACCAATGACCACCCTCGGACTGTCCGTCCACGACGTTCTGACCACCACGAGGTCGGTGCGAAAGCGCCTCGACTTCGACCGACCGGTCGACGATCAACTTCTCGAGGAATGTCTCGAGTACGCCGTGCAGGCCCCCACCGGGTCGAACCGTCAGGGTTGGCGTTTCCTGGTCGTAACCGACCCTGAGAAGAAGGCCGGACTGGGCGAGCTCTACCGGAGGGGTTGGGAGCAGTACGCCGGGATGCCCGCCAGTGCCGCGGCGTTGGCTGACGGCGAGGAGTCGGAGAGGGCCTCCCAACAGATGCGGGTCATGCGGTCCGCCGCCTTTCTGGCAGAGAACATGCACCGGGTGCCGGCCATGGTCATCCCCTGCCTCCCCGGTCGGCTTGACCAGGCGGGCTTCGGCGCCGCCTCGTCGCTGGCTTCAATCATCCCCAGCGCCTGGAGCTTCATGTTGGGAGCTCGGGAGCGTGGTCTCGGGACGTGCTGGACGACCATTCACCTCATGTTCGAGGAGGAGGCTGCCGAACTTCTCGGAATCCCCTACGACGAGGTGAGCCAGGTGGCGCTCATCACCGTCGGCCACACTCTGGGAACCGACTTCCAGCCGGCTTCCCGTGAAGGCGGTGCAGCGGCCGTGACCTCCTGGAACAGCTGGGACTGAACCCGTTCAGATTGCCTCGGCCGCGGCGGCCAGGTTCTCCAGTGTTCGCTCCATGGTGTCCCGGTTGTGAGCGGCCCGGTCGCCCACCCCGGTGAACAGCCACCCAATCCCTGCCAGGAACGGCGAGCGGTCATCCACCCATGATTCAGTGACCCGGCAACCGTTCGATGTGGGCACGATGTCGTAGGACCAGTCGCAGCCACCCAGCGAACCGATCTTCAGACGAAACGCGAACCGGCGAGGCGGATCGCTCTCTATGACGGTCACGTTGGTCTGCCACCGACGCCACCGAATACCGTTACGACCCCGGAAGACGGCTCCCACGGTCGGACCGGTGGCGCCGTCGATCCAACGCCCGCCCCGGTTTTCGGGCGACCAGCGCCCCATGCCGACCAAGTCGCTAACCAGATCCCAGACAACATCCGGGTCCGCTGCGACGTCACGGACGACGCTCACCTCGCGACTCGGGATCTCTTCCCTACCACTACCTGTGTCCTCTTCGGCGACCATGTGCAGATGGTGGCCCACGACCCCGGGATCAGCCCAGCCGGAGCAGTCCGGCGGCTGTTCAGTCGGCGACCGGGATGACCTCCGTAGAGCCGTCGGCCGCCACCACCACGACCATGTTTCCGGCTCCAGTCCGTACCTCCTCGACCACGGACTCCGGGACAAGGTCGACCCGGACGGAGACGTCGAGCCGCCGGTACTGAACAACCCTGAGGCCGGACAACCCCTCGAGGGCCGCCACCAACGCTGGGGCGGGAGGTCCGACCACGGTCACCGTGCGTGGTGAGGGGCGGCTGGACGTCGGGACAGCCCGCAGGCCGGACCGCAACACCCGGCCGTGGTAGACGGCGACACCTCCCGTTGAGCAGACGAGGGCCAGCGGTATCCGGAAGCCCTCCAGGGTCTCGGCTTCGAGGCTCCCGTCCAAGAGCGCAAACACCACCATGTAGACCATGACCAGGAAGCTCCCCAGCACCACAAGAGCCGTGGTGCCGAAAACGGCGAACAGGTAGACCCGTCGAACGGCCGACGTCTCCTCGGCCACCGTCCCAGCGTGGGCCTTGATCCGCTTCCAGGCCCGGTTCCAGATCGGTCCCCCAACAAGTAGTGCCGTGAGGGCGAAGGCCACCAGCTCGTCCACGTCGATGTCCCAGTCGTCGCCGGCTGGCAAAACCTCGTTCCACACGATGCCCAGCAGAACAGCCACTCCGATGGTTGAGGCCACCAGACCCACGCCCGACTCGAGATGGTCATAGAGGCGGGCCACCTCGTCTCGACCGTCGACCTGTCGGCGCACGGCGTGCGGGACTTCACGTCGGTGATAGGCCCACAGGGCCACACCGACCACGAGGAGTGCAGCGAAGACCGACAGGATGTGGAAGTGCTCAACCGCCGAGCCGTCACGAGACGACCCGACGAGCAGCCACGAGAACATCGTGTGGAGCAGGCCTGAGGCGGCAACCACGGTGGTCGCCAGGCCACCCAGCACCCCCACAACGAGCACATAGCCATCGCGCTCCGGGCTGCGCTCGAAGACTCGGGCATGCCGCCACCAGTACCACCACCAGGCCACTCCGAAGGCCAGCACGGGCGCCAGGGACCCCCGTAAGCCATCCCAGCTGTTTGCCCACGAGGTGTCTCCGGTGTAGTGGAAGGGCAGCGGGTCGGGCATCACTCCCTCGTAGGCCCATTGGAGAAGGTGCTCGACAATCACCGCTGTGCTGACCGCCATGCCGAGAAGGGCAACGGTGGAGGCCACCAGGTAGTGGAGGAGGCGGCGGGTGCCCGGTAGCCGCCAGTGAACGATCGAAACGGCGAGCCAGACCGGTACGGCGGCAACGGACCAGGGACTGAACGACCAGCCGTCGAGCAACCACCCGAGGACGTTGATAGCCGAACCCACGACAATGCCGGTCGACAGGAGGTCCATAGTCGACAGGTAGAACGACCATCCGCCGGACCCCGCCTCGGTGTCCGAAGTCCGGAACCGTCGGCGTAGCCAGATGGTCATGCCGACAAGTGCCGACCCGGCCACGATCACCAGACTCAGCCAGAAGGCCAGTCCTTCCGGTTCGCTCTGTCGACCGTCCTCCACCACCTGCACCAGGCGACTTAGGGCGCCAGTGGCACCAATCGCTGTGGCGATGACCAGGCCGTACAGAAAGCCGAACTCGAAAAGTCGACGAGCCATCAAACCGACGTCGACCCGGCGCCCGTCGGCCCGCCTGCGGTACACGACGATGCCGAACACCAACCCGATGAGCAGAACGAACTCCACGAGACCTCCCCATGAAGCCTCGCGCAGTAGATCAGCGCGCCGGTGTCACTTCTCCGGAGCCGCGCCTTCCAGCCAGTCTTCGAGGTCGGCCTCCTCCCAACCCGCCGGGCCGTAGATGGTCCCGGGGAGTGGCGTCATCAGCCGGGTATCGCCGGCGGTCACATAGCTGTCGATCAGGACCCGACAGTCAAGGAGACGGTCGTCGGGATCCCCATCGTCGAGGCCGCGAGCGGAATCCATGCTGCGACGCATCCCTACCCAGTCGTCGACAGTGGTGGCCCACACCATGACCACTTCCGTGGAGTTGGTGGTCACCTCCCAGAGCCCGGTGGCCACTACCCCATGGTCGGCGAACACGGGGACCCGACAATCAACCACCTCAGCCAGGAACTCCACTTGGGTCCCCGGTCGAACCGTGAACACCTCGTTGACGAACAACGATCCCATGATGCCCCGCTCGGCGATTTCCTCTGTGGTCGGGGACCCGGGCACCCCAGCACATACCCGGTCGTACCCTCCGGTCCTCCACCGGGATGCCTCGTCCCACCAATCGCCGTAGAAAGCGCTACGGCGCTTCAGGTTGAGCCGGTCGAGGTTTCGCCGCCATCCCTCCCAGCCATCCGCACCGCAGTCCCAGATATTCACCACCTGGGGCCAGCGTCCTCCGCCGAAGCCAAGAACAAAGAACGAGCCCTGGAGGGTGGTCATGCCCGGCATCCGGTTCGTCGGCTCACCCCGGACGTGTTCCATGTAGGCGTACTGACCCTGACCGACAATGTCGATGGTCTCGTGAACGAATACCGATCGGGGCACACCGCCATTCTCCACCGACCAGGGGCACGAACGCCAACCACACCGCTGTTGTGCCGAAGACGGCCAGTCCCTCGGGCTGGATAACACCTGGTAGGAGCCGGTCTGCCTTGCCCAACCAACCCCTGCACAGGTGATCGAACCTCGTGGGCCGGGCGGGGATCGAACCCACGACCGAGCGATTATGAGTCGCCTGCTCTAACCACTGAGCTACCGGCCCGCCCGCAGTCTGGCAGGCGACGCCAGCGGCACCTCGGCATCGGGCATCCATCCGGTACCTTGGCGACGATCCGACGGCCACCGATGGAGCGACCGTGACCGACGACGCGGTCGTCCCACATTCCGAACACCCGGACCCGGCATCCGACACGACGTCGGATGAGGATCCGGTCAACGCCCAAGTTGAACAAGTGGGTGGTCGGGCCCTGCCAATCGGCACTGCGGGCGATTCGCTGACAGAGGTCAGTCTCGTCGTCCCCACCTTCAACGAAGCGGCCAACATCGGTCACCTCCTCTGCTCGCTGCACGCGGTCCTGACCCGGACCGGAGCCGCCTTCGAGTTGATCGTGGTCGACGATGACAGTCCGGACCGGACCTGGGAGGTGGCCGCCGCGGTCGCCTCTGAACTCCCGGGCATCCGGGTGCTCCGCCGAACCGGCGCATCCGGCCTGGCTACCGCAGTCATCTGCGGATGGGCCCATGCCCGTGGAGCCGTCCTCGGCGTGATCGACGGGGACGGCCAGCACCCACCAGAGGTGGTGGCCGACCTGGTCGCCGCCATGGACGAGCGGACCGACGTAGCCGTGGCCAGCCGACACGTCCCCGGAGGTGGAGTTTCGAACTGGTCGGCCATCCGACGCCTGCTCTCCCGGGGCGCCCAGGCCCTCGGCCTCCTCCTCCTGCCGGGCACGGTCGGTCGGGTGACCGACCCAATGAGCGGATTCTTTCTGGTCCGACGGGACGTGGTGGCCACTGCGGATCTTGATCCAGTGGGCTACAAGATCCTGCTTGAGGTGCTGGCCCGTGGCGATGTCCGTCGGGTAGCCGAGCGACCCTACGTGTTCCTCGAACGAGCTGAGGGCGAATCAAAGGTCGCTGCCGGCCACTACGTCGGCTACCTCCGCCACCTCATGCGGCTACGACTCCATCCGCTGCGAAGCCGGGCACTGGTGCGTTACCTGTTGGTCACCGCTGTGGCGCTGCTGGCCGACGCCATCGTCTTCCTCTGGATATTCGACCGCCAGGGCTGGAACCTGACCCGTTCGGCAGCTATCGCCGGTGAGGTAGGGATCCTCCTCACCGTGGCCCTACATGACCTTTGGACGTTCGCCGGGCGGGCCACACGGGGCACCATCGACCGGATCCGGCGCCTCCTCGGAGTCCAGATCGCCTTGGGCACGCTGTTGTTCGGGCGTCTGCTTGCGATCAACGTGCTGGTCAACTGGTTCCACCTCGGTCCGCTGGCCGCATTCTGCGTGGCTTTGGCCGCCATCACGCCGGCCAGCTACCTCCTCGGCTCCCGCCTCACCTGGCGGGGCGTGCGTCCTTGATTAGACCGGTAAACCACCGGCCCCGTAGGTCAGTCCGGCCGGTAGGGCCGACCCCCGCCGTTTCGCGGCATTAGAGCAGGCAATTTGTATCTCTGATGTGACTCATAGCTTTGGACGCGAACAGGGCCGATCCCGAAAGACCGACCCTGAACTGCATGTTTGTGGCTCCGGGGGTGGGGATCGAACCCACGACCTGCGGATTAACAGTCCGACGCTCTGCCAGCTGAGCTACCCCGGAATGGGCGTGCGCAGGATACCAGAGGCACCCCATCTCCCGGCCGGGTCGAAGACCTCGAACAGACGTGTATCCGGTCGTAGCGTCAGTCGTCGTCCAGGTAGTCCCGAAGCCGCTGCGGGCGGTTCGGATGCTTCAACTTGGACATGGTCCGAGCCTCGATCTGGCGCACCCGTTCGCGTGTCACGCCGAAGTGGGTACCGACTTGTTCAAGGGTCTGAGGCTCAGTCCCGTCTAGACCGAATCGCATGCGGACTACGTCCTTCTCACGATCATCCAGCTCATCGAGAGCGGCCAGCACGGCCTCTCCCAACAGAAGGCGAGTTGCCGCGTCGACCGGAGCGACAGCCCGGGGATCGGCCACAAGGTCGGCCAGGCTCGCGTCCTGCTCCTCCCCCATTGGCGAGTCGAGCGAAAGCGGATTGTCCTGCTCGCTGGCCAGCCTCAGCAGACTCTCTACCTCTTCGGGCGTAACCACCGCCCGATCGCCGATCTCAGCATGGGACGGTTCCCTCTCTAGTTCTTGGGCCAGATCACGCTGAACACGGAGCACGCGGTTCATGGCGTCGACCTTGTGGACGGGAATTCGGATGGTCCGCGACTGATCGGCGATGGCGCGGGTGATTGATTGGCGGATCCACCAGGTGGCATAGGTCGAAAACTTGAAGCCCTTGCCGGCATCGAATTTCTCCACAGCCCGCATGAGACCAAGGTTCCCCTCCTGAAAGAGGTCGAGAAGCGGCAGACCGCGACCCCCGTACTTCTTGGCCACGGAAACGACCAGCCGGAGATTGGCCCGTGTCAGGCGGTCCCGGGAACGGTCGCCGCGCCGCTGGATCCGCTTCAGGGAGGCCAGCTCCGCCCGGTCCGTCCGACTCAGATCGCCAGCTGCCGCCAGGTCAGCCAGGCGCCCCTCCGCTTCGTTCCCATTCCGGATGCCGTCAGCCAACTCCACCTCTTCGCGGGCGGTCAGCAGGGCGACCTGTCCGATCTCACGGAGGTACAGGCGGGTCGAATCAGTGACCCCTCCAGCATCGGTCACGGCCTCTGGACGAACCCGGTACTCGGCCTTGCTGGCCCTCGTTAGTCGCATCACCTCGTCGGGACCAGCCTCGACGGCCACCGTCTCGTCGAACTCGATGCCATCGGCTTCCAACCGGCGTCGGACGTCGGCGATCAACTCCGAGGTGATCTCTGCGTCGCGCAGGACGTCGATGACCTCGTCTAGACCGAGGCTGCCACGGTCGCGTCCACGCCGCAGCAAGCGTGCGACCTCGAACTCCGAAACCCCGGACCAGATCTGTGATCCGGAAGCGGCTTCAGCCATCGACCCTCCCCTCAGCCCCCTCATCGTGGTCGTTGAGCCAAGTTAGCAATTCCTCTATATCGGCGCCCTTGGCCACCGGCTCTCTCAGCTTCATCACTTCGGTCCGAAGGAACGAGATGACGGGCTGATACCCCGCGAGGTCACCCGAGGAGCGTGCCTCGGCTTCAAGTCTCACGGCAGCACGCTCGGCGGCCAGATAGGCCAGACGGGTCAACACCCCGAGCGGCTCGTCATCGGTCGCGTCCTGAACGGCCAGCCTTCCCAACAGGTCGGCCACGTCGGGCTCCGCTTCCGCACGGGCTCCGTGGAGGTCGCCAGCCTCCCGCAGCGCCAGGTAGGCCGCACGATTTAGTCCATCATCGAACAGCACGGGCGAGAGGTGGACGCTGATCGGGTCCGGTCGGTGGACGAGCAGACGGAGCGCCTGGGTTTCAGAAGTGAGCTGACCGGCGCCCGGCAACGCTCCCGCTGCGGTTCCGTCCGAAGAGGGCACGGCCCGACCCCTCAGGCCGGCTGCCACAGCCGCCGCCCCCCGCCTTCTAAGTTCGTCGATGCCCACCTGGCACTGGTCGGCAATGCTCATGGCGTACTGGTCACGTACCAACGAGTCCGGATGCTCGGCGACCAGCGTCATGGCCTCGGTGGCCGCCCGGGCCCGACCTTCCGCGGAGTCCAGGTCGCCGCGGGCCAGCACCCGGTCCACGCGGAACTCCAGGAACGGGCGAGCGCCATCAATAGCCCTCCGCAACGCCTCGGGGTCCGACCCGGCAAGGTCACCGGGGTCGGCTCCCTCGGGAAGGGCGGCCACCGCGAACTGGAGGCCGAACTCCTCCTCCCAGGCGTAGACCCGCTCGGCCGCCGCCTGGCCCGCTCCGTCGGCGTCGAAAGCCAGCACCACCCGTCGGGCGAACCGGCCGATGAGTCGAGCGTGGCTGGGGGTGAGGGCTGTCCCGCAGGTGGCTACCGCCCGCTCGATACCGGCCAGATGGCAACCGATGACATCGGTGTAGCCCTCGCATACCACCAACTCGTCGAGGCGCCCCGCCTCGGCCTTCGCCCAATGGAGGCCATAGAGCACGTCGGACTTGGAGTAGTACTCGGCGGCATCTGAGGTGTTCTTGTACTTCGGGCCCTCACCGTCTGGCAGCTTCCGGCCTCCGAAGCCCACCGGACCTCCCTGGACGTCGAAGATCGGGAACACGATCCGGGCCCGGAAGAAGTCGTACTGGCCACCCCGCTTG
This sequence comes from Acidimicrobiales bacterium, assembly GCA_014237715.1. Taxonomy (GTDB): domain Bacteria; phylum Actinomycetota; class Acidimicrobiia; order Acidimicrobiales; family MedAcidi-G1; genus UBA9410. Next base: position 123,920 of record JAAZZG010000003.1, on the reverse strand, counting down.
TTGATCCCGCCGAGTCCGGTGGCCTTCAGGTCCTCGTCGGACAGGTGAAGTTCCCTGGAAAGCAGTGACCAGTCGTCGGGCGCCCAACCGATCTGGAAGCGACGGGCCACCTCGCCGCCATACCCCCGGGCCCGTAGATAGTCACGGGCCGGACGAGCCGCCGGGTCCTCCAGCAGTCGTCGATGGTAGGAATCCACCGCCTTCTGGACGATCTCGGCGTACTCCTTACGACGGTTGCGGCGGCGCCCCTCATTCTGGTCGGTGTATCGCAGCGAGATGCCGGTCTTGGCCGCCAGGAACTCCACCGAGCCAGCGAAGTCCAGTCCCTCGATTTCGCGGACGAAGTCGATGACGTCCCCCGACACCTGACACCCGAAGCAGTAGTAGACGCCCTTTTCGGCATTGACCGAGAACGAGGGAGACTTCTCGCCGTGGAATGGACACAGTCCCATCCACTGGGCGCCGGTCTTCTTGAGCTGGGTGTGTTCGGTGATGATTCGGATGATGTCGGACTCGTCGCGGACCTTCCTGACGTCCTCGTCGACGATGCCCATGGCCGGACGGTACCGCCCACCGGCCTACCCGGTCGGCCGGACCAGTTGATCGCCCTGTCAGCCGTACCGTCAGCGGAACAGATCAGCCGTCGCTGGCGATGAGCGCCTGGGCCACGGCCAAGCGGGCCACCGGCACCCGAAACGGGGAACACGACACCGAGTCGACCCCCGCCTCGACCAGCAGGCGTATTGATTCTGGGTCGCCACCGTGCTCACCGCACACGCCGACCTCTAGGTCGGGGCGGGCCATCCGTCCGGCACGGGTCGCCGCAGCCACCAGAGGCGCCACGGCGCCCGGGTCCAGGTGGGCAAACGGGTCGGCGGGCAACAGCCCCCGCTCGAGGTACGGACCCATCATCCGTTGTTCCACGTCGTCACGGCTCAGCCCGAACACCATCTGGGTGAGATCGTTCGTTCCGAAGGAGAAGAAATCGGCATGGGCCGCCATGTCGGCGGCCAGGAGGGCCGCCCGTGGCGTCTCGATCATCGTGCCGACAGCAGGTGGTTCAGTGGGGTCCCATTCCTCGATCTCGTCGAGCACCCAGCCCCTCACGAGGGCCAACTCGGCTGCTGTCGAAACCAGTGGGACCATGATCGCCGTATGGGCGTGCGAACCGGCGGCCGCGGCGTCGTCCATGGCCCCCAGCAGCGCCCGGACCTGCATCCTGTAGAGCCCCTCACGCAATACGGCAAGGCGGATCCCCCGGATGCCCAGCATCGGGTTGTGCTCGCGCCACTCCGGGGGGGCGTCGTCGCCGAGGAACTCGTGTAGCGGCGCATCCAACAAGCGGACGGTCACCGGGAGCGGTGCCATGGCAACCAGGACGCCGGTCAGGTCCTCTCTCTGGGCGGCACCCAGCGCGGCTAGCGCCTCGTTCTCGTCGTCGGGCGAACCAGCCAGCAGGAACGCTCGCACCAGGGGAAGGCGGCCCCCGAGGAACAGGTGCTCAGTCCGACACAAGCCGATCCCCTCGGCTCCGAACGAACGCGCCCGGGCGGCATCTTCGCCCCGGTCGGCGTTGGCCTGAACCCCGATCCGCTCACCGCGGACCTCGTCGGCCCATCCGAGGAGAACGTCCAGTTCGGGCACCTCACCGGCCTCGGCCGCCCTGACCAACTCGACCGCCCCAACCAGTACCTCGCCCGACCCGCCGTCCACGGAGACAACGTCACCGGCGTCGACCCGAACCCCTCCCAGCACCACGTGGTCGTCACCCACCACCATCCCGACCACCCCGACCACCGCGGGGATCCCCCACCCGCGAGCTACCACGGCTGCGTGGCTGGCCACCCCGCCTCGGGCCGTCAGGATTCCGGCGGCCATGCGCATGCCGACCTCGTCGGCCGGCGACGTCTCGTCACAGACCAGTAGGGCGTCCTCGTCCCGGTCGACGGCGTCCAACACGGCCTCAGCCGTCAGGCAGACGATCCCCGTACCCACCCCGGGGCTGGCACCCGTCCCGGCGGCCAGCAACACGGGTCGACTCTGGCCATCGGGCGCCACCACAGCGGGGCCACCATGGATCAGCCTCTCAACCAGAGCTGGATCGACAGCGGCCACGGCGCGCCATCTGGCTTCGGCCGAACCGACAATCGTCGCCTCGGCAACCAGGGAACGCAGCCCATCCAAGCTGTCGACGCGGGCCTCGGGTGATGACATCAGTCGCTCTGGTCGCTCAGGGACACTGGCCTCGCAGGGGCTGGGGCCGATCAGGCCGCGAGCCGCTCCGAGAGGTAGGCCACCAGGTCGCCAATGGCCACCCGTTCCTGAGCCATCGAATCCCGTTCGCGTACGGTCACCGCCCGGTCGTCAAGGGTGTCGAAGTCGATGGTTACGCAGAACGGCGTCCCGATCTCGTCCTGGCGTCGGTAGCGACGGCCAATGGCCTGAGTCTGGTCGTAGTCGCACATCCAGTGCGGCTGCAGCAACCCCAGCACCTCGTTGGACGGGTCGATCAACTCGGACTTCTTGGAAAGTGGCAGCACAGCCACCTTGTAGGGCGCCAGCCGGGAATCGAGGCGGAGGACGGTCCGGACGTCGTCGTTGACCTCTTCCTCGTCGTAGGCGGCCATCAGGAATGCCATGGCCGTCCGGGTCGCACCGGCTGCCGGTTCGATCACGTGGGGCACGTACCGGTCGCCGGACGCCGGATCGTGATACTCGAGCTTGGTGCCGGAATGTTCGGCGTGCTGCTTCAGGTCGAAATCGGTGCGGTTGGCGATTCCCTCGAGCTCGTCCCACCCCCACGGGAACAGGAACTCCACGTCCGCGGTGGCCGTCGAGTAGTGGCTCAACTCGTCGCCCTCGTGTTCGCGAAGCCGTAGCTTGTCGGTGGGCATGCCGAGGTCGTGGTACCAGGCCATCCGAGCATCGCACCAGTGGCGGTACCACTCCGGGGAGTCGCCGGGCGGGACGAAGAACTCCATCTCCATCTGCTCGAACTCTCGGGTCCGGAATACGAAGTTCCCGGGGGTGATCTCGTTGCGGAACGACTTTCCGATCTGGGCGATGCCGAACGGCGGCTTCTTCCGCGACGTGTTGAGCACGTTGGTGAAGTTGATGAACATCCCCTGGGCCGTCTCGGGTCGCAGGTAGACCTCGGCGGCCGACTCGACCATCGGTCCGGCGTGGGTCTTGAACATGAGGTTGAACTCACGGGCCTCGGTGAACGTGCCGGACTTCGAACACGACGGGCAGGTGTCAGGGTCCTCGAGCTTGTCGAGGCGATGACGGGCACCGCAGTCCCGACAGTCGACGAGCGGATCGGTGAAATTGGCCAGGTGACCCGACGCCTGCCAGACGGCAGGCGGCGACAGGATCGAGGCATCGAGGCCGACCACGTCGTGGCGCAACTGCACCATGGTTCGCCACCACTGCTCCTTCACGTTCCGCAGCAGCAGGACCCCGATCGGTCCGTAGTCGTAGGTGGACCGGAATCCGCCGTAGATGTCGGCCGACTGGAACACGAACCCCCGACGCTTCGAGAGGTTCACCACCTTGTCGAAAAGCGTGTCGTCGTTGGGGACCATGAGAAGGCAGGGTAGCGACGCGGTTCCCCGTCACGGGGCCAGACTGAACCCATGGGTATCTCCGACCGTTTCCGATCACCGGGAATCGATCCGACCGCGGTGATCGGTCGCCGGATCATCGCCTGGCTGCTCGACAACCTGTTCATGGCCATCGTGGTCCTGCTCGTGCATCGTGGCGACGTGGCGTTCAACTCCGACGACGGACTGTCCATCAACCCGTCGGTCATCTGGACCGTGACCGTGTTGATGGTCCTGAATCACGTGGCGCTGACCATGACCACCGGGTTTAGCGTCGGTAAGGCGGTGACCGGTCTCCGGGTGGTTCGCCGGATCGACGGTGGCCTGCCGGGTTTCCGGGGCGCCGCGAGCCGAACCCTTCCGTGGGTCATCCCCGTGCCGTTCATCCCCATCATCGAGGCCGGGATGATGCTGGCCAGCCGAGGGCACCGGCGCCTCGGTGACCGACTGGCCGGAACGGTGGTCGTCGACCGGGGCTGGATCGGTGAACCCATCACCATTCCGAGTCTCGAGACGACCCCACAGGCGCTGCCCGACGATGCCGCCCCTTCTGGGGAGGACGGGGGCAACGGGCCCTTCGTGGACTAACTCCCGTCCAGAACCCGGCGGGACCGCAGCCGGCGCTCCAGATGGTATTCAACGGCCGATGTGGCCACCCCGTCAACCTCGGCACACACCGCCGGATCGGTAACAGCCAGTACGCCGGACAGCCCACCACCCAGCACGGCCCGCATGACCGCGATGGCCGAGGACGACACGGCACGGCCACGCCGGCAGTCCGGGCAGAGCACTCCACCTTCACCGATGTCTACCGCCACCAGCGGTTCGTCGACCCCACAACGGACACACCCGTCCAACTGCGGAGCCAAACCTTCGTGGGCCAGCAACTTCAGGAGGAAGGCCGGCACCACCAGGGCCGCCGGTCGTTCGTCGAGGGTCCGAAGCGCGCCGACCAGCATCCGGTAACGCTCCCGGTCGGCCTCACGGTCGGGCGCCACGACGTCAATCACCTCCAGCAGAGACGACGCGTCGGCAAACCTCTCAGCATCGAGGCGAAGCCCCTCGAAACGGTCGATCGTCTCGGCCTGAGTGACGATGTCGAGATCGCCCCGCCCCCGGTGAAGCTGGACGGCCACGTGGCTGGTCGGCTCCAGACGTCCACCGAACTTCGATCGGGTCTTCCGGACTCCCTTGGCCACCGCACGGACCTTTCCGTGCTCGGCGGTCAGCAGGACAATGATGCGGTCGGCCTCGCCAAGGCGCCACGTCCGTAGCACCACGCCGTCGTCCCGGTACAGGCTCACCCGATCGACTCGCCCGGATCGACGATGCCGCCGTAGCGACGATCCCGGTCCTGGAACTCCTTGATTGCCGTATAGAGATGCTGTCGCCCGAAATCAGGCCACAGCGCCTCGCTGAACACCAGTTCGCTGTAGGCCAGCTCCCAGAGGAGGAAGTTCGACACCCGGTACTCCCCCGACGTCCGGATGACGAGGTCCGGGTCGGGCATCTCGGGGTCATAGAGGTTGCGTGCAATGGTCTTCTCAGAGACCCGCTTCGTGCCGGCGTCGACGATCCGTTGCACGGCATCGACCAACTCGGCCCGACCGCCGTAGTTGAAGGCAATGGTGAAGGTCAGGCCGGTGTTGTCCCGGGTAAGGGCGACAGCCTCCTCCATCCTTCTGACGAGGCGTCGGGGTACACGCCGGTCCCTCCGACCGATGAACCGGATGCGGATGTTCCGTTCATGGAGTTCCTCCTGGCGGCCGAGCATGATCTCCTCGTTGAACCGCAGCAGAAACTCCACCTCTTCGACCGGGCGCCGCCAGTTCTCCGTCGAGAAGGCGTACACGGTGAACCAACCCACCCCGAGTTCGTCAGCGCCATCTAGGACCTCAAAGAGGGCCTGCTCGCCAGCCGTGTGGCCATCGGTGCGCGGAAGGCCCCGCTGCTCGGCCCACCGGCCGTTGCCGTCCATGACGCACGCGATGTGGTTCGGGATCCGCGAGCGATCCAGGTCCGAGGGAAGCACACCGACGAAACTACCCGCGCCCCTCCACGCCGAGTGGCCGGGCCTAGCCTCGGCGCCGATGGGCGGGTCGAGCGACGGAGCGGAGATGGGGCCGGCCGAGGCGTCAGCCATTGCCCTCGAAGAGGTCTGCGGAGCTCTCCCCGGTGGCGGCGAGCGTCGGCCCGGCCAGGAGGCCATGGCGCGCAGGGTCGCCGAGACCATCGAGTCAGGCTCCCACCTAGTGATCCGGGCGGGAACGGGCACCGGTAAGTCGCTGGCCTACCTCGTCCCAGCCATCATCTCTGGGCGTACCACGGTGGTGGCGACGGCCACCAAGGCTCTCCAGGACCAGCTGGCCACAAAGGACCTGCCCTTCCTTCAGGAGCACTTGGCGCCACATCTTGGTCGTTCGTTTTCGTTCTCGGTCCTCAAGGGACGCTCGAACTACTTGTGCAGGCAGCGGCTGAACGAACTGGCGACGGCTACCGCCGGTGACCAGCAGCAATTCGACGGGCTGGCCGAGACGGCCGATGTCGAGGACCTGGCCACTATCGCGGCCTGGGCCCAGGAGACTTCCACCGGCGACCGATCCGACCTGCCGATGGAGCCGTCGCCGGCCACCTGGTCGGCGGTCAGCGTCGGATCGACCGAGTGTCCCGGAGCGGCACGATGCCCCAGCGGTGACGACTGCTTCGCCGAGGACGCCCGAGCCGCTGCCGCCTTCTCCGATGTGGTGGTGACCAACCTCCACCTCTACGGGATCGATGTAGCCAGCGAGGGGGCGATCCTCCCCGAACACGACGTGGCCATCCTCGACGAGGCCCACCAGACCGAGGACATCCTGGCGCGGGCCGTCGGCTTCGAACTCCGATCGGGTCGCTTCCAGGGACTCGTCCACCGGGCCAGGGCCATCCTCACCCGATCGACTGCGGTGGCCAACGTGTCCAACACGGCCAGCCAACTCGACGACGCCCTCAGCGGACACCTAGGCGCCCGGCTTGTTCCCGCGGCGTCAGCTGAGGTCGCTGCGGCCCTCCGCCTGGCCGAAACCCGTCTCGGTGCGCTCCGTACCGAACTGCTCGGGCTCCCCAAGGACGGCCCGGGCGATGTCGGTCCTCGTCGGGAACGGGCACTTCGCTCCCTGGAGACGTTGACCGACGATGTCCGAGCGGCCCTGGACCTAGAGGGTGGACCCATTCCGGGACTGAAGGTTGCCTGGACGGAAGGCACAGTCGGGCGCCCCAGCCTCCAGGTGGCACCGATCGACGTGGCCACCGTCCTGCACGAACGGCTCTGGCAGGAACGAACGGTGATCCTGACCAGCGCCACCGTCCCGGCCAACCTCCCCATCCGACTCGGGCTAGACAGGCACGACCACCGCTACGAGGACGTGGGCAGCCCGTTCGACTTCGCCAACCAGTCGATGCTCTACTGCGCCACCTCCATGCCCGAACCTCGGGACGAGGCCTATCTGGCGGCCTGCCACGACGAGATCGAACGTCTGGTCAACGCAACCGGCGGACGGGCTCTCGCCCTCTTCACCAGCCGCCGGGCACTGGACGCCGCCGTCGAGGAACTGCGGAAGCGTCTGCCATGGCGGATCCTGCATCAAGATGACATGCCGCGTCCGCTTCTGATGGCTGAGTTTGCCGACGACGAGACCTCCTGCCTGTTCGGCACCAAGGGCCTGTGGCACGGCATCGACGTACCGGGCCCGAGCCTGTCGCTGGTCGTGATCGATCGGATTCCGTTCCCGCGCCCCGACGACCCGCTCCTCAGCGCCCGACGCGACCTCGTCGGCGAACGTGAAGCCTTCCGCCAGATCGACCTTCCCCTGGCTGCCACCGAGCTCGCTCAGGGGGCGGGCCGGCTGATCCGCAGCGCCACCGACCGGGGCCTGGTGGCGGTCCTGGATCGACGACTGGCCACCAACAGGTCCTACCGGTGGGACCTGCTCGAGGCCCTGCCGGACATGCCCCGAACCGGCGACCGGGGCGAGGCGCTGGACTTTCTGGCCCGACTCGTGGACTGACCCACAGTTCGGTCGATCTCAGTAACCCAGCCGGTCGAGGGCTTTGGGGCGCTTCTGCCAGCCCTTGTCGACACGCACCACCAACTCGAGGAAAGCACCATCGGGCATCTGGGCCCGGGCTGCCGTACCAACAGCCTTGAGGACGGCCCCCTTCTTCCCGATCACGATCCCCTTCTGGGAATCACGTTCCACAAGGATCTCGCAACGGACCCTTGGCCATTCCCACTCGGTGACCCGGGTGGCGATCGAGTGCGGTAGCTCCTCCTTCACGACGGCCAGCAACTGCTCACGGACCAGTTCAGCCACCCAGAACGCCTCGGGCACATCGGTGACCATGTCCTGTGGGTAGTACTGCGGCCCCTCCGGAAGGCGGCCCAGGACATGGTCCCGAAGACCGTCCACACCCTCACCATCCCGGGCCGAGATCGGGAAGTACTGGTCGAACTCGAAGCCCGAGGCGACGATCAACTGTTCGGCGATCCGATCCCGACCCACCCGGTCGACCTTGTTCACCACCAGCACCGTCCGGTCCTTGGGCAGACCTCCGGCGATGAAGGCGTCGCCCCTCCCGATCGGTCCGTCGGCCTCCACCAGGAACAACACGACGTCCATGTCGGCCAACGCCGAACGGGCAGTGTGGTTGAGACGCTCGCCCAACAGCGTGTGGGGTTTGTGGATCCCCGGGGTGTCACAGAACACGGCCTGCACGCCCGGGCGGGTCAACACCCCGCGGACCTCGGTTCGCGTGGTCTGCGGCTTATCGGAAACAATGGTGACCTTCTGGCCGAGTATCCGGTTCAACAGCGTCGACTTCCCGACATTGGGTCGCCCGACAAGGGTCACGAAACCTGACCGGTGCCCGTCACCCGAATGCATCATGGACGTCATGTCGGTGCTCTGGTCTCGGCCTCCGATGCCCCGATGCGAACCCGGGTGATCCGACGCCCCACGACCTGTTCGACCGCGAACCGGCGCCCGGCCACCACCACGGCCTCGCCCACCACGGGCACATGGCCCAACGCATCGAAGATCAGACCACCCACGGTGTCCCAGTCCCCAACAGGCAGGCTGTCGCCCAGCAGTTCGTCCAACTCGTCGATCGGCATACGGCCGTGGACCCGGATCCCGCCACCAGCCACCGGCTGGGACAACGGTTCCTCCTCGTCGAACTCGTCGACGATCTCGCCGACCACCTCCTCGAGTAGGTCCTCCATGGTCACTAGACCGGCGGTTCCCCCGTACTCGTCGACCACGATCGCGAGGTGGAAGCGGCCCGCCTGCATTTCACGCAACAGGTCATCGGCCTGCTTGGTCTCAGGCACGAATCGCGGTGACCGGGCCAGAGAACCGATCGGTTCCTCGTCGCGGCCGTCGAGATGGGCCCGCATCAGGTCCTTGGCGTGGACCACGCCCACGACGTCGTCAATTCCCGTACCGCTCACCGGGGTCCGGCTGTGGCCGTTGTGGGCAACCTGGGCCATGGCCCCGGCCACCGTCAGGTCGGATCCGATGCACCCCATGTCGGGTCGGGGCACCATCACCTCACGGACCAGGCGGTCTCCGAAGGCAATGACCGACTCGATCAATTCGTGTTCCTCGGCATCGATGGCCTCGGATGCCAACGCCCGGTCGGCTACCGCCAGCAACTCCTCCTCGGACACTGTCGGGGCACTGGTTCGCAGCGAACGTGGCAGGAGGCGCTCGGCTGTCGAGACCAGAACATTGGCCAGCCAACGAAGCGGGGCGAACGTCGAGAGGTGAGTCACCACCGATGCCGAACCGATGACCACACGATCCAGAGACCGAAGGGCAACGGTACGGGGCAGCACGTCGGTCAGAACGAAGCCAGCGATGAGCAGCACGGCCACCGACGCGAAGGCCCAGCCTCCACCGGAGCGGTCGGCGACGACCACTGCAAGGGTTCCGGCGGCCGACATCCGACACGCCATCACAAGGAGCAGGACCACGCCTAGGGAGCGGACCCGATCCTCCAGGAGTTCCGGCAGCGCCTCGGCGTCTGATGGTCCGGTCGGTTCCCTCCCGGAAGCACCGTTGGATGTCGGTTCCCGCTCAGCGAGCCGCTCAACGAGCACCTCGGCGCGGGACCGTCGGATGTGCAGGATTCCCGTCTCCACGACGACCAGCAGTCCCGAGATGACAGTCAGAACCACCACTAGCAGGAGACCCAATCCGAGGCTCACGAACGGTCCTCCTGGTGGGCGACCATCCCGTGCCGAGCCAGATGGGCCCGCTCACGCTCCTGCATGACGGCCTTCTCGGCCGGTTCCCCATGGTCGTGGCCGAGAAGGTGGAGCACCCCGTGGACCAACAGGAGGGCGATCTCGGTCTCGTAGTCGCCCGCGTGTTCCGCGGCCTGTCGCTCGGCCACCGCCGGGCACAACACGATGTCCCCCAAGAGGAACGGCACCCCCGCCCGCTCGATCGTGGCCGAGGCCAGGTCCTGCGGATCCTCCAGCGGGAAGGACAACACGTCGGTGGGGCCCTCGCCGCCCATGTGCTCAGCGTTCAACGCAGCCATCGATTCCGCGTCCACGAGGTGCACGTGGACCTCGAGGTTGCTCCCACCCATGCCCTCATGATCCAGCACGTCGGCGACCAGCGCCCGACAGTCAGCGGTGTCGACCGGGTAGGCCCGCTCGTCGTCGACGATTACCGTCGGCGAACCGGCCACTCCGGAACCCGGGGCTCCGCTCTTCAATGGGGCCCGTCGCTGACGTCGTCACCTGGATCGGTACCGGCACCGACTCCGTCACCGCGGTCGTCAACTTCTCGCAGGCCAGCCTCATGCTCATAGGCCTCGACGATGTCCTGCACGATGCGGTGGCGGACCACGTCACGGGCACCCAAATGGACGAACGACAGTCCGTCGATTCCGGTCAGCATCCGTTCCAGGTCGAGCAACCCGCTCCGTCCGCCGGGCACATCGACCTGGCTGATGTCGCCGGTCACCACCACCCGTGACCCGAAGCCCACCCTGGTGAGAAACATCTTCATCTGTTCGGGAGTCGTGTTCTGAGCCTCGTCGAGGATGATGAAGCTGTTGTTCAGGGTGCGGCCACGCATGAAGGCCAGCGGGGCTACCTCGACCTGTCCCCGATCCACCAGACGCTCAGCCGTCTCGGTATCGACCATGTCGAACAGGGCGTCGTAGAGGGGCCGAAGGTAGGGATCGACCTTGGCCATCAGGTCGCCGGGGAGGAAGCCCACCCGCTCCCCTGCCTCGACCAGTGGGCGGGTCAGGACGATCCTGTCGACCTGCCCCGCCTGGAGGGACCGGATCGCCATGGCGACTGCCAACCAGCTCTTGCCGGTTCCCGCCGGACCGATGCCGAAGGTGATGATTCCGTCGGCCACTGCCTCGACGTAGCGCTTCTGGCCGGCCGACCGGGGGCGGACCGGCTTGCCACGTGAGGTCCGGAAGATCTCGGTGGTCAGAACCTCCGATGGCCGTTCGTCAGCTCGCACCATGTCGATCGTGCGGTCCAACGTCCTCTCGTCAATGGTCAGGCCCTGCTGGAGTAACGCCACCATTTCGCCGAACACCGTCCCGACGGTGGCCGCGTGGGCTCCGTCGATGGTGATCTGGTTGCCCCGGACATGAATGGCCGAACCGGGGAACGCCCCCTCGACCTGGCGGAGCAGGACGTCTCGCTCCCCGACCAGGTCCGGCATCAGATCGTTGCCGGGGACGTTGACGGTGAGCGTGGTCGACTCCATGGGAGACCCACAGGGTATCGCCGCCGGATCCTCGCACCAGTTCCCCGATCGGCTGGGGCGACCCTCCGGTCATGACGGTGGATGAGGAGGATGCTGCGGACTTTGCTACGGAGATGACCCCGGTCGTTTCAGGGGAGGCCGAAGCACCCTCCCGTACACGATGGAGGGCCGCTACTTCCGGCGGCGACCCTTTCTGCCGGACTTGCCTCCAGCCCGGCCACCGCGCTTGAGACGCCAGCGCTCCTTCTTCGCTTTCTCGGCGTCCAGATCGGCCATCACCCGGGGACCCGCCTCGTTGATGATGTCCTCGGCCGCATCCAGCAGTGCAGCGATGCTGTCGTCATCGCCGAGACCGACCGGCTCGTCCGGCGTCTCAGGGGTCACGATGCTGCCGTGACTCCAGTTGACGTCTAGGCGACGCTTGGTGAACGACGGGCAGTCGTCGGGGCACCGCCAGGGAGCTTCCGGAGCGAGGTCCAGGTTGCACTTCCGGACCGTGTCCCCGTTGGGGTAGCTCCGGCTCTCGAAGTGCTTGCAGTCCTCACGCATCGGCATGACGCCAGTGTGGCGCGTGCGGAGTCACCAACGGCGGCAACAGGGACCGCCCGTCAGGCGCGCGGGCCCTCAAGAAGACAGGTCAGCCGACCGAGCCCTCCATCTGTAGCTCGATCAGGCGGCTCCACTCCACTGCGTACTCCATGGGCAACGTCCGGGTGACCGGTTCGATGAAGCCGTTGACGACCATGGACATGGCCTGCTCCTCGGTCAGCCCCCGGCTCATCAGGTAGAAGAGTTGGTCGTCGGCCACCTTGGACACCGTCGCCTCGTGGCCGATCACCGCGTCGGCTGAACCGACCTCCATGTAGGGGTAGGTGTCGGAAATACTGTCGTCGTCGAGGATGAGTGCATCGCACTGGACGTGGCTCTTGCAGCCGTAGGCATCGTCCTCCACCCGCACCAGGCCCCGGTAGCTCGTCCGACCACCGTCCTTGGAGATCGACTTGGACACGATCTTGGACGTGGTCTCCGGCGCGGCGTGAGTCATCTTGGCACCCGCGTCCTGATGCTGTCCCGGACCGGCGTAGGCCACCGACAACACCTCGCCCGAGGCCTTCGGGCCAGCTAGGACCACGGCCGGGTACTTCATGGTCAGGCGGGACCCGATGTTGCCGTCGATCCACTCCATGTGGCCCTCAGCCTCCACCCGGGCCCGCTTGGTGACCAGGTTGTAGACGTTGGACGACCAGTTCTGGATGGTGGTGTAAGTGACCCGAGCCGACTGCTTCACCACGATCTCCACCACGGCCGAATGAAGAGAATCAGTGGTGTAAACCGGTGCCGAGCAACCCTCGATGTAGTGCACCTCCGAACCCTCGTCGGCGATGATCAGCGTCCTCTCGAATTGGCCCATGTTCTCCGCGTTGATCCGGAAGTAGGCCTGCAACGGCATGTCGACCTTGACGCCGGGTGGAACGTAGATGAACGAACCGCCGCTCCACACCGCGGAGTTGAGCGCCGAGAACTTGTTGTCGTTGGGCGGGATGATCCGACCGAAGTAGGCCCGCACGACCTCCGGGTGCTCACGCAGGGCGGTGTCCATGTCGCAGAAGATCACACCCTGTTCCTCGAGGTCCTCGCGGTTGCGGTGGTACACCACCTCTGACTCGTACTGGGCCGTCACACCGGCCAGGTACTTCCGTTCGGCCTCCGGAATGCCCAGCTTCTCATAGGTGTTCTTGATTGACTCGGGGACGTCGTCCCAGTTGTCGCTGAGCGACTCGGTGGGCTTGATGTAGTAGTAGATGTCGTCAAAGTCGATGCCCGACATATCGCCGCCCCACCAGGGCATGGGCCTGTTTCCGAACCGCTGGAACGACTTGAGGCGGAAGTCCCGCATCCACTCCGGCTCGCCCTTCATCCATGACATTTCCTTGATGACGTTCTCGTCGACGCCCTTGGTGGGCTTGTAGACGTAGTCCTCCTCGTCGCTCCAGCCAAGCTTGTAGCGGCTGAGGTCGAGGCCCAGATCGGTGGCGGACATCGGCGGGACTCCTGTTGCCAGTGGCAGTCGGGGTTGATGGATGGGAAGACGGGGATTTCCCCTACGTAGATAGTAACAATCCCCTGAACCGTTCAGAAGGGCATCAACCTTAGGAACGGTTCAGGTGTGGTGGCGACGCTGCCGATCCAACCAACCCAACAGAATGGCGATGGCCCTCGGATCGTGCCGCAGGTGGTGTCCCGCCCCGGCGATAATCCGGAGATCGGCCGATCCGTGGGCCCCGGCCACCACACGCGCGTCCAGCGGCGGAACGATCTCATCGTCACCACCGTGGACCAGCAGGAGATCGCGCGGTGCCAGGGCCGACACCGACCGCTCAGCCGACAGCTCCCGAAGCGCACCCGACCATCGACCGAAGTCGGGCGGCGAGTCGGACATGGTCAGAAGGCCAGCGTCACGAGCATGCAGGAGCAGTCGGCGCGGGTTGGCCGCCCAGTCCGACCAGTCGGCCGGTGCGGCCAGTGCGCCCACCCCGCTGATCCCGTCATCGACGGCCGCCGCACAGATGGCCAACGCGGCCCCACTACCGAACCCCACGACCCACACCCTCTCCACGCCGGCCTGATTCCCAAGGTCGGCAACGGCGGCCACCACGTCGTCGCGCCAACCGTCGAGGCTGAAGTCGCCGTCGGATCCGGGCATTCCCCGTAGGTACGGAACCATGGCCACCCATCCCATCTCCGTGGCGATCCGGAAGGCCAACTCCGGAAAAGTGGCCACCGAGTTCGCTCCACCGTCGGGTCCGCTGGGAAACCCGTGGCAGATCACCACGCCGGGCAGGGCCGCTCCACCGGACCCGGACCCGTTACTGATTGGGCGGGTCACATGAGCGGCCAGCGTCAGGTCCCCGGACCGGAACCGGTGGTTATCGAACCCGTCGACCCCGGAGGCCGCGGCATCGCCCGCAGAAGACACGCCGGTCAATCCAGCCGGCGGAGGGTGTCGCGGAACTCCCGGCCCCGCTGCACGTACACCTCAGCGTTAATCATGTTCGCGTCCTCGGGAACCACACCCTCCCGGACGGCAGCCGGCACACCCAGGGCCATCGACAGGGGCGGCACGATCTGGCCGTTGCGCACCATGGCATTGGCGCCCACGATCGAACCCCGGCCGATCACCGCCTCGTGCAGGACCACGGCCCCCACGCCAACCAGCGCCCGATCCTCGATGGTGCACCCCTCAAGGTGACACAGGTGCCCCAGGGTCACGTCCTCGCCGACGATGGTCGGCAGGTGGCTGGTGCAGTGCAGCACAGCGTTGTCCTGGACCGAAGTCCGGGCTCCGATCCGAATCATGTTGTCATCGGCCCGGATGACCGCGTGGGGCCACACGCTCGCACCGGGGCCCAACTCGACGCTACCGATCACCGCGGCCAGCGGATGGACGTAGGCCGTCGGATCGATCACCGGGACGCGGTCACCGAGCGCGTAGATCGCCATCAGCCCTGCGTCCGGTACTCGCCGTACTTCCCGCCGAGGAAGACCAGCGGCGAACCCTCGTCGACGTGGGACACCCCGACCACGCGGCCCATCACGAACCAGTGATCCCCGGCATCGACCACCTCATGCACGGCACAGTCGATGGACGCGAGACACGAGGGGATGGCCGGCGATCCGGTCACGTCGGCCGGCTGCCACCCGGTGCCCTCCCAGGGGTCGCCGTCCTTGCGGAAGAAGGCGTTGGACAGATCGGCCTGAGCGTCGGACAGCACGTTGACGCAGAATCCACCTGATGACGACATGCGCCCCCACGTGTAGGACTCCTTGCCGGGCAGAAAGCCCACGAGCGGAGGATCCATCGACACCGACACGAATGATCCGATCACCATGGCTAGGGGCTCGTCGCCATCCATGGCCGACACCAGCGTGACGCCCGTCGGGTAGCGGCCCAGCACCTTGCGGTACAGGTCACCATCGATCTCGTTCAGAATTCCGCTCGAGTTCTCGCCAGGGTTCTCGTCTGCCACGGGCTCTCCCTCCATCGTTGCCCGCCGATGTCCGGCGAGGTCGGGGACCGAACCTAGCGGGGAGCCGACGCTGCCAACGTGTCGTCGGACGGCACCAGTGAGATCGTGCGACCCTCGACGGCGGCAGAGACATGGCCCACGTCGAGCCCGACAGAACGATCACGCGCTTCGGCCAGCAGACGGTCGATGTGGTCGTCGTCGTGGGCCGGGTCGTGGTGGAAGAGAACCAACTCTCCGACCCCCGCCTGATGGGCCACCTCGATGGCGTAGTCCACCGTGCAGTGCCCCCAGTGGGGGCGCTCCGCGAACTCCTCCGGGGTGAACTGGGCATCGTGGATCAACAGGTCCACGCCATCAGCCAGGGCCAGCACCTGGTTGTCGACACGAGTCGGATCGTCGATGGGCTGCTGGTGGTCGCTTATGTAGGCCACGCTGATCCCGTTCCAGTCGACCCGGTAGCCCAACGTTCGGCCGACGTGAGGCACCGGTCGAGCGGTCACCCTTGCCGAACCGACGTCAAAGCCTCCCTTTGGAGCGTCGTTGAGCGACACCCGCCCGACCAGCTCCCGGTAACAGATCGGAAAGAACGGAGGCGTCATGAACATGTCGAACGACTGCTCGAGCGTGCTTCCCTCCTCGCCCGGCCCGAACACGTCGAGCCGGGTGTCCGGGCAGTGCAAGGGAGTGAAGAAGGGAAGCCCCTGGATGTGGTCCCAGTGGAGGTGGCTGACCAGGGCTGTGGCCCGGAAGGGGCCGGAACCGCAACGCTCGTCCACGCCGTAGAACCGAAGGCCGGTACCCAGATCGAAGATGATCGGCTCACCACCGGGAACGTCGAGAACCACACACGAGGTGTTCCCCCCGTAGCGCCGATTGTCATCACACGGGCACGGGGTAGAACCCCGGACTCCGAAGAACGTGACGTCGAGTGACTCCCCCATCGGTGACCAAGGGTAGGGAGGCC
The DNA here is from genome assembly GCA_014237715.1 of Acidimicrobiales bacterium. Lineage (GTDB taxonomy): Bacteria > Actinomycetota > Acidimicrobiia > Acidimicrobiales > MedAcidi-G1 > UBA9410. The sequence continues at coordinate 107,545 of JAAZZG010000003.1, read as the reverse complement.
TCCCGGCCCGACGGGGAAGATGTGACGCATCTCTCAGCCGGCTCGGTGTGACATTGGAAACGGTGCGAAACTCGCCCCATGGCCATGGAACCCTCTCCCAAGGGCTCACAGACCCAAAGTCCCGGGTCGCTTCCAGACGGGCTGATCGCCGTCGTCAAGGCCGACTGTCCGGCCTGTTCGCTGGCCCGATCGGTGTTCGTCGATCTCGCCGAACGGGCCGATCTGACCGTTTACACCCAGGACGATCCGGCCTTCCCCACCGAGGCTGACTGGGTCGTCGACGACACCGACCTGTCCATCAGTTGGGGTCTGGACCTCGACGCCGTCCCCACCCTCCTGCGAATTGAAGGTGGCGTGGAGGCGGAGCGAACCACCGGTTGGGACCGCGACCGGTGGGAGGAATTCACCGGCGTGAGCGACCTCGGGCCGGACCTACCGCCCTTCAAACCCGGTTGAGGGTCATTGACGGTCGATCCCGGGCGGATCGACGCACTGCGAGCCCGCTACGACGGTTGGAACCTGGCGTCGCGTCGGGTGGAGGTGGGTTCCCTTGAGGACGAGGCGGAGGCCATGTTCGACCGGGGGTGGACCGACGGCCTCCCCGTCGTCGCCCCGACCGAGGCGCGGGTAGCCCGCATGCTCGACGGCACGACCCGTTCGCCCGGCGACGTCGTGGCGCTCGTGCCCCCTGCACTCGTCGAGTGCACGGTCGAGAAGGTGGCCGTGAACGCGGTGATGGCTGGCTGCCGTCCCGAGTACCTCCCGGTGGTGCTGGCGGCCCTGGGGGCCATCTGTACTGACGAGTTCAACATGCACGGCGTGTTGGCCACCACCATGGGTGTTGGACCGGTGTTCGTCGTCAACGGGCCCATTGCCCAACGGATCGGCATGAACGCCGGCATCAACGTCCTAGGCCACGGAAACCGAGCCAACCTGACCATCGGACGGGCCGTCCAGTTGGTTGTACGCAACGTGGGCGGCGGTCGACCCGGAGAAATTGACCGGGCCACCCACGGGAGTCCGGCCAAGCTGTCTTTCTGCTTCGCCGAGGACGAGACCACCAGCCCCTGGACCACGTTGGCCGAGGAACGGGGCTTCGCCCGGTCAGCCGACGTGGTGACCGCCTTCTGTGGAGAAGCTCCCCGGATCGTCATTGACCAGCACAGCCGGACGGCCGATTCGTTGGTTCGCTCACTGGCCGACGGCCTGCGATCGACGGTGTCTTCGAGAGTGGTGGCGGCTATGGACGCCATGCTTGTGGTGTCACCCGAGCATCTGTCCAGATTCAGCGATGCGGGTTGGGACCGGGCACGGTTCATGGAGGAACTGGGCGCCCACCTGATGGTCGACACGGACACCATCGTGACCGGCGCCGGCGGTATCGAGGAGGGCCTTCCCGAAGCCATGGCCGGCCTGACCCTCCCCAAGTTTCGTCCCGGCGGGCTGCTGGTCGTCCACGCCGGCGGTCCGGCCGGCCTGTTCTCCTCGATCGTGGGAGGCTGGGTGAACGGCCCAATGGGAAGCGAACCGACCAGCAGGGAGATCACTCCGTGAGCGACACCGACCCGTCACCGACCAGCGGGCACCATCCGGACGCAGCGAAACACTCAGGGACGGTGATGCTTCTGGATCCGACCTCCGAGGCCGAATCGACCGCTCGGGTTCTCACCGCCCGGAAACCCTCCCTGGACGGCCTCACCATCGGCCTGCTGGACATCAACAAGCCACGAGGTGACGTGTTCCTCGATCGACTCCAACAGCAGTTGGGGCACCGTGGGGCCACCGTGCTGCGTTTCGCCAAGCCGACCTTCACCAAGCCGGCGCCCGCCGACCTACGTCACGAGATCGCCACCCAGTGCGACGCGGTGATCGAAGCACTCGCCGATTGAGGCTCCTGCACGACGTGCAGTGTGCACGACATCGACGATCTGGAACGGCGGGGACTTCCCGGGGTGGTGATCGCCTCGGAACCGTTCAGGGACGCTGCTGCGGCCCAGTCCCGCGCACTGGGGCTCGAGGTGGCCACCGTGTTCACCCCCCATCCGATCCAGGATCGAACCGACGAGGAGATGCACGCCATGGCCGACGCTCTCGTCGACACCGTGGTGAACGCCATCACGGCAGGTACCAACACCGACCATCAGTGACGACCAGGCCGTCGGCTACCAACCGGGCTGCCACCCGCTCAGCCCTCCGGGGATCGTCGGGCCATCCCATTGCCATAGCCAGACCATCGCCGTCCACCGGGTTCTCGGCCAATGCGGCCACCAACCGACCACGCCCCTGCCGATCAGACCCTTCGAAGGCCGCCTGTCGCCCCGAGACCCCTGCTGACCCGACGGCGGGATCGTCGCCCTCTCCCCTCCAGGCGCAGCCGTCACTGAGCGGACAGTCGTCACAAGTCGGGTTTCGAGCCCGGCAGATAGTTGCACCGAGATCCAGCACGGTCTGGTTCCAGGCCCAACCGGATCCAGCCGGGACCGACGCGTCGGCCTGTTCTTGAACCTCGCGCGGGCGGAGCTCCCGACCCGACCACCGAGCCAGCACCCGGGCCACGTTGGTGTCAACGATGCCCACGTCGGCCTCGTCGGCAAATGCCAGCACCGCTCGCGCTGTGTAGGGGCCGATGCCGGGCAGGTCCAGCAGATCAGCCAGGTCTCCGGGCACCTCACCTCCATGGTGGTCGACGACCGTGACGGCCGTCCGATGGAGGTACACGGCACGCCGGTTGTATCCCAGCCCCGACCATTCGGCGATCACTTCGCCGACCGGCGCCTCTGCGCACACCGTCGGCGTCGGATACCGCCCGAGGAACCGGGGCCAACGCTCGGCCACCCTCGTGACCTGTGTTTGTTGGAGCATCACCTCAGCCACCAGGATCGACCAGCGATCCCGCACGGCCCTCCACGGCAGATCGCGGAGGCGTCCGAGACCCCACTCCAGCAACTCGACGGGAAGCCCCGAAGGCCTCTGTAACGGCAGCGCAACCGGTTCGCCGGTCGACAGCGATCGCAGGGGGTCGGCGCCATCCACCGAAACGACGGTAGCCCCGGGGAGGAGGCAGTGGCCGGGCCCTGAGATCCGGATGCGGCGCGCTAGCGTCAGCGCCCGTGGCGAACGCACCCGACCTCTCGATCGAACTGCATCCCGTCGGCGGCGACCCCCGCCTGCTCTCGGAGTTGTTGACCACCTTTCCCCTGGCTGCTGTCATGGTCGACCCCTACACACACGAGAGTTCGTGGCTGCTGGACACCGCCCGGCGCGTGCTCACCGTCTTTCGCGGCGCAGACGTCCGGGTGGCCTTCGTGGTGGCCGGTGCCGATGCCGCCGGGGCTGCGAGCTTCCTCGGCCCTCTGGTCGATGAGATCCTCACCCTGGCTGACCCCGACCGGTCCGTGGCCCGTTCCATGGGTCTCAGCAGCCTTCCGGCGTTCGTGGCCATCCGCCAAGACGGATCAGTGATCGGAGTGGCCGAAGGTTGGGATCCGCCAGCATGGAGAGCGACGGCGGCCGACCTGGCCGACATGACCAGTTGGTCCCGTCCGGAGATCCCCAGCCTCGGCGATCCGGCTCCCTACGCCGGCACCGCCGCACTCGGCTGAGCCGTCTGACCCTCACGGAACCCGGGAATCGATCAATGCGGATCCGCGTCGGGTTCGGCTTCGGCGGTTCGACCGGCCCGGGTGATGAACGGGGCGTCGATCAGATCTTCGCTGCCGTCGTCGATGACCTGGAGCGTCTCGGCTTCGATTCCCTCTGGGTGAGCGAGCGGGCGACCGGAACCACGCTCGACCCGATGGTGGCCATGGCCTTCGCCGCGGGGCGAACCGAACGCCTCAAGTTCGGGCCAGCCGTCATGGTGCTCCCCGGGCGGAACCCGGTGCTGTGCGCCAAGGCTCTAGCCAGTCTGGACCGCGTGTCCGGAGGCCGGGCGTTGCCGGCGTTCGGGTTGGGAATCGCTGACGCAGCCGAACACCAGGCGTTCGGCGTCCAGCGGGGTGACCGGGCCGCATGGTTCGACGAGGCCCTGCCACTGATACGTCGTCTCTGGACCGAGGACGTGGTGGACCACGACGGCGACCGATTCCACCTCGAGGGCGTACGGGTGCAGCCCAAGCCGATCCAGGATCCGTTCGAGGTGTGGCTGGGAGGTCAGGCGCCCTCCGAACTGCGACGTTGTGGCCGACTCGGCGACGGGTGGCTGCCATCGTTCACCACACCATCCATGGTCTCCGACGGCATCCGCCTCGTGTCGACCACCGCGACCGAACACGGGCGGACCATTGATCCCGAGCACTTCGGCGCACTGGTCCCGTTCGTCCATGGGTCGATGCCCGAACGGTTCGCCGCCCGGCTCCGGGTTCGCCAACCCGAGCTGGATCCCCGGGAGGTAGTGGCCCAGGGGGTGGCCGGCATCCGGTCCCGACTCGAGGCCTTCGTGTCCGCAGGAGCATCAAAGTTCGTGGTCTTTCCGCTGGACGAGCCACCCGAACCGTCATCGAGCCGATCGACAGGCAACACCTCCGGTGGAGTCGACGCATGGCATGCCACCATCGAGGACGTGGCCACCGAATGCCTCTCCCTCCAGAGCTGAGGAAGCCCGTGCCTGCCCGAGCGATCGCCGTTGCGCCCGATACCCGCGCGGGGATGTACGAGGCCATGTGTCGAGCCGTGATCGACGGTGGCGGAACTCTGGCCGACATCACCGTTGCTGAGGGCCTGGTCTGGTCCGACCCCGCTCACCCAGGGGCCTTTCCTGGCCTCGTCGCCGAGGCCAGGAAACTGGAATGGATCCAACTCCCCTACGCCGGGATCGAACCGTTTGCCGACCATCTGGACGAACGTTGGAGATGGACGTGCGGAAAGGGCGTCTACGCCCCGGCCGTGGCCGAGACCGTCCTGGCCCTGATGCTGGCCGGCCAGAAGCATCTTCACGGGTACTCCCGGGCATCTGGCTGGTCCCGTCCCGTGGGTCGAATCCTCGGCGGCAGCCGAGTCACCATTCTCGGTGGCGGCGGGATCACCGACCACCTGCTTCCCCTGCTGGCGCCCTTCGGGTGTGACGTCACGGTGGTACGGCGCTCCAGCGAACCGTTCGAGGGTGCCAACCGGACGGTGACCACATCCCGGCTCCACGAAGTTCTCCCCCGTACCGACGTGCTGGTCCTGGCCCTGGCGCTGACCGCCGAGACAACCGGCATCATCGCGGCGCCGGAGCTGGCCGCCCTGCCCGACCACGCCTGGCTCGTGAACGTCGCCCGGGGCGGCCATGTGGTCACCGACGACCTGGTGACCGCTCTGACCAACGACGCCATCGGCGGTGCGGCCCTGGACGTCACCGATCCTGAGCCGCTGCCCGACGGTCATCCGTTGTGGTCGGCACCGAACTGCCTTATCACTCCGCACATCGCCAATACCCCGGAGATGGGCCTTGCTCTTCTGGAGCCGTTCGTGGCCGAGAACGTGCGGCGGTTCTGCTCCGGCGAAGACCTGTTGGCGCCGGTCGACGTGGCGCTCGGGTACTGAGCCCGCTTCCTGGTTTCCCATGCCTGTCTTCCTGGTCACCACAACCGCCTGGCTGCTGGCTGGGGTGTTCGTGGCCGCGGCGGCCACCAAGTTGCGGGATCCTCTGGGAACCCGCCGGACCCTCGGAGAGTTCGGTCTTCCCCGCCCCCGGCTGCTGTCTCGTGTACTGCCAGCCACCGAGGCGGCCACGGCCCTGTTGCTGATAGTCGACCCCCGGGTGGGCGGCCAATGCGCGGTGGCCCTGCTGGTCGCCTTTACCACGCTGATCGCCGGACGGCTGGCGACCGGGCACCGGGATCCATGTGGCTGCTTCGGGACATGGTCACGGCGGCCGCTCTCGTGGCGAGACCTCGCTCGCAACACGGCACTGGTCGCCCTCGGCGTGGTAGCCGCCCTCGGCTGAAGCCTGAACCGGGCCGACTGCTACCGTCCGCGCCCTACCTGAGTTCCACGAGATCCGCCAGGAGCCTGACGACCATGGATGCACTTACGGCCACCCGGCGACTGGCCGGGCCCATCGGGAGCTTCGGGGCGAGGTTCATGCTGGATCCCACCACCTTCACTCGATCCACCCAGATGGGGCTGCCAGCCAGTCTGGCGTCCTACGTCCAGGGGCGGATCGGGGTCATGGGTGGAGTCGACACGGAGACGGCCGTCGACAACATGCTCTTCTTTGACCGGGACCTGGTGGCCCGGTGCTGGGAGGAGCCGTGCGACCTCTCGAAGTCCGAGGCGGGCGCCGTCTACGCGTCGATCTGTGCGGAGCGGGGACGCTCCTATCTCGACGGATTCACGGGCGCTTCGCGGCTCGCTGAACTCCTCGAACAGGTAGCCGACTCGGCCGACGACACCGGAGCCGCCCTGTTTGCCGGCTGGAGGGACGCCGCCCGACCCGACGACGGTGCCGGACGGGCCTACCTGCTGCTGGCCACCGTTCGTGAACTCCGGGGTTGTCGACATATGGAGGCCTCCCGCTCCGTGGGAGTCGAACCGTTGGGCATGATCCTCGCCAACAGCGGCGAAGGAACGGCAAAGCTCCACGGCTACCAGAATGTGGACCCCGGTCACGAGGCCACCCCCGCCGCCCAGGTCGATGCCATCGAAGCAGCTACCGACGAAGCCAACGCCGCGGACTTCGCCTGCCTGACCGATGATGAACGGGCCGAACTCGTGGCCCTCGTGGACGCTGCCGGCGGCTTTGCCGCAGAAAGATGAACCGCTGAGCGATAGGCCGCGCACCGCTAGACCCGCAACCAACTGACTGAGATCCCGTCCGACGGGATCTCCCGACACCCAGGAGCACCCCGACATGGATGGCCTGATGATGGACACACCGTTGTCCCTGATCCACCTGTTCGACCGCGCCACACGCCTCTTCGCCGACAAGGAGGTGGTGACGGCCACCCCCTCCGGCCTCGAGCGGATGAGCTACGGCGAGTGGGGCGAACGGACCCGCCGCCTCGGCGGGGTGCTCGACAACCTGGGCATCAGCGAGGACGGTCGGGTGGCCACCTTCGCCTGGAACACGTCACGTCACCTTGAGCTCTACTTTGCCCCTCCGTGCACCGGCCGCGTCGCCCACACGTTGAACATCCGGTTGTTCCCCGAGCAGCTCACCTACATTGTCAACCACGCCGCCGACGAGGTCATCTTTCTCGACCACTCGGTGGCTGGCCTGATCTGGCCACTCATGGAGACCTTTGAAACGGTCCGCCACGTGGTGCTCATGGACGACGGCGCTCCGGCTCCCGATCCTGACGCGATCGCTCCGGAGGTCCACGACTACGAGGACCTATTGGCCGCTACCTCACCGGTCGACTGGACGCCGGTGCCCGAGGGGCGCGCCGGCTCGATGATGTACACATCGGGCACCACGGGAAACCCCAAGGGGGTCGTCTACTCCCACCGGTCGATGGTGCTCCACACCTTCGGGACGATGATGACCGACACCCTCGGCGCCTGCGAACGAGACGTGATCCTGCCGGTCGTTCCGATGTTCCATGCCAACGCCTGGGGACTGGCCCATGCCGGCGTGGCTACCGGCGCCACCCTGGTCATGCCGGGTGCCGACCTGTCCCCCGGAGCCCTAGCCGGCCTCATCGAGAGCGAATCGGTGACCATGGCTGCAGGTGTGCCCACCATCTGGATGGGCGTGCTGCCCGAACTGGTCGGCCGAGAGACCTCGTCGTTGCGGTCCGTCATCTGTGGCGGCTCGGCCGTCTCGAGATCACTCTCGGAAGGATTCCGGGAAACCACCGGCCTTCCCATCCTCCAGGCGTGGGGCATGACTGAGACCAGTCCCCTCGCGGCCACCTGCAACATCAAGTCGACGCTCGACCACCTCGACGACGACGCCAAGGCCGACCTTCGGACCGCGGTCGGCCTGGTCACCGCCGGCGTGGACTTCCGCATCGCCGAACCCGAGACCGGCGAGGAGCTGCCGTGGGACGGCCAGACGAGCGGCGAGCTGCAGGTCCGGGGACCATGGGTGGCAGGCAGCTACTACGACGACGAGCGCTCACCGGAGTCGTTCACCGACGACGGTTGGCTCAAGACGGGCGACGTGGCCACCGCCGACGCCGAGGGTTACATCCGGCTCGTGGACCGCACCAAGGACCTCATCAAGTCGGGCGGCGAGTGGATCAGTTCGGTCGAACTGGAGAACGAGATCATGGCCCATCCCGAAGTGGCCGAGGCCGCTGTCATCGGGGTGACGTCAGCCAAGTGGGGCGAGCGGGCCATGGCCTGCGTAGTGACCACTGAGGGGGCCGACCTGTCGGCCGACGACGTGCTGGCCTGGCTGGACGGGCGGGTCGTGAAGTGGTGGATGCCCGACCGCGTGGAGTTCATCGACGAGGTGCCCAAGACCTCGGTCGGGAAGTTCTCCAAGAAGACCCTGCGTGACCGCTTTGCCGACGTGACGGTCGACTGATCGGGCCCGGTTGATCCAGTCCGGCGGGCTCCGGACCAACCCGGCGGGTCGTTGTCGACACGCGCGTCTCATGGCATGATCGTGCCCGTCCGCCCACACCGAATCGAGGGAGACCTTCGTGGAATTGTTCAGTGACTTCATGGGAATGACCGGAGGCGGTCAGGCCCTCGGTCGGTATGCCCACTATTTGGCCGGCATCACCTGGATCGGCCTGCTCTACTTTTTCAACTTCATCCAGGGTTCAGCCTTCGCCGAGATGGGCGATGCCGCACGCGGCGAGGCGCTCCGCAAGATCACGTGGCGCACCCTGTGGTGGTTCCGCTGGGCAGCGCTCGGCACCTGGCTCTCGGGCATCTGGATCCTGATCGCCCAGGAGGTCCGCGGCGACTACTTCCGCTCGGCCGCCGGCATGGGGATCTCGTTCGGCTTCCTGCTCGGCACGACCATGGCCGCCAACGTGTGGATGGTCATCTGGCCAGCTCAGCAGATCGCCATCGGTTCATCGGTGGCCGTCTCCGAGGGCGGCGAGGCCGACCCCGCTGCGCCAGCAGCGGCCAAGCGAGCCGGTCGGGCAAGCCGGGTCAACACGCTGTTCTCAATTCCGCTCATCTTCTTCATGATGTTCCCGAGCCACTTCGCTCCGCACTTCGGAGATGTCACGAACTCTCTGGCGGTGGACTCCGGTGCCCGCATCGTCATCTGGATCGTCTTCGCAGTGATCTGGATCGTGATGGAACTCTCAGCCGTCGGCAAGATCGGCGGCTACGACAGCGCGATCAACAAGATCGTGCTCGACAAGCATCAGGACACGATCAAGTACGGCCTGGCCATCACCGTCCTCCTTTACCTGCTCTTCGAGATCCTCGCCTGAGCACTACCTCTGGCCACCGGCCGCTGAACCAAGTTCGCTGACGCGAAACGACCCGCCCTCAGGGGCGGGTCGTTCGTGCTTTTCAGACCGCCTCGTTACTCCACGAGCAAGCGGGCTTCCATCCCGCTCTGGCGGTGGCCGGCGATGTCGCAGTAGAGGATGTAGCGGCCCGGCTCCAGCGTGATGGTCCCGGTGTCCGTGCCACCGTTCTCTACGACGAGACGCAACTCGCCCTCACGGCCCTCGATGACCAGCGTGTGCGCCTGGAAGCCGGCCAGCGAGAACTCAACGGTGACCTCGCCAGCGGTGGCCATGTAACTGTCGGCATGGAAGTCCTGCGTGTCGAGCCCAACCACTCGAAGAACGCCGTCAGCCGACTTGTCAGCGGTGGAGCCGTCATCGCCTCCACCGCAGCCCGAAGCCAGAAGGCAGGTACTCAAAAAGCCGGCCACCAGCATGCCAGCCGCCAATCGGCCGGTAGCCGGCGCGATACGGGTCAGAGAACGCGCACTGCTCGATTCGCGAGATGAATCCATAGGCCGGAGGCTACCGATGGGCGATGATGGGCCGATGTTGAGTTCTTCCATCCCGCGCAAGGGTTCCCAGGTCGCCCTCCTGGCCAATCCCGCGGCCCGGCGGGGTCGGGCCGCCGCCGACATGGCCCGGGTGCTTGAACGCCTCAGGTTCCGGGGAATTGAGCCGCTGGTCCTGGACTCCGCGTCTGCTGACGAGGCTCTGACCGCCGCCCACCATGCCGTGGCGACCGGCATCCCGAGGCTGGTCGTGGTCGGGGGCGACGGAATCGTCCACATGGCAGCCAACGCGGCTGCCGGATCGCCCACCGTGGTAGGCATCGTGGCCGCCGGCACGGGCAACGACGCCGCCGAGTCCCTGGGTCTGATCGGAGGCCCGAGCAAACAGGACCTCGACGCCCGAGTGGATCGTGCGCTCGCTGATCCCATCCCCGTCGACCTGCTGGCCTGTCGTTCCGGTCGGGACGCCGGGAGATCCGACCCGCTCTATGCCGTCACGAGCTGCATCGCCGGCTTTCCCGCACTCGTCAACGCCCGGGCCGAGGCGATGGGGTTTCCGCGAGGCCCATCGCGCTACACATTGGCCACGTTGGGTGCTATTCCAGGAATGCAACCGGGCAGGTTCCGGCTCACCTTTTCCGGTGGTCCTGATGATGGGGTGGTTCTCGATCAACGGGCAGCCGTCGTGGTGGTGGCCAACCTGGGGCTGTTCGGGGGTGGGATGCGGATCTGTCCCGATGCCAGTCCCGACGATGGCCTGCTGGACGTGTGCCTGGTGGGTGACGTGGGTCGCCTGGCCCTCCTCCGGGCTTTCCCAAAGGTCCGAACAGGCGCCCACCTCGACCATTCCGACGTCACGATCCACCGGGCCTCCGAGGTGCACCTCGAGACGGACACCGCTGACCCGACCGTTCGAGCCGATGGTGAACCGTTCACCCGGCTTCCTCTCACCGTCACGGTGCGTCCCGGTTCCCTGCTGGTGGCAGGAGCCGACTGCCATCCCCCCGGCCGCGCTCCGGCTCGCTTCCGGCATCCGCGCCTAGGGTCCGAGTCATGAGCCACCGCATCCGAATCACCTACTGCGTCCCCTGAGATTATTCCTCCCGCGCCGTGGGCGCGGCTGGAGACCTGCTGGCCACCTACCAAAACGTCGTCGACGATCTGGTTCTCGTGACCGGTGAGAACGCGGTGTTCGACGTGGTCGTCGACGACACCATCATCTACTCGAAGGCCGAGACGGGCCGTCACGCCGAACCCGGCGAGATACTCGACCTGTTCACAGCCCACGTCGGGCCGGACGTTCCCCGCTACGACCAGGAGTAGCGGCCGCCGCTGGTAGCCCAACGCTGTTCGCTCGACGCCGCTGCCCGAAACCCGTTCCGGAGGCCCCGATCTGGATGGCGTCGGTCTAGATTGTCGACACGCGTTCCCCCCCGGGGACGAATCCGCCCAGCAACCAGAGAATCAGGAGTTCCATCGTGAGCCTTGACGGCAGCCAGACGCTCGAGAACCTGAAGGCCGCCTTCGCCGGCGAGTCTCAGGCCAACCGCCGCTACCTCTACTTCGCCAAGGTGGCCGACATCGAGGGCTATCCCGACATCGCCGGCAACTTCCGCGACACGGCGGAAGGCGAGACCGGACACGCCCACGGCCACCTCGACTACATCAAGGTCGTCGGCGATCCAGCCACCGGCCTGCCCATCGGCGACACCATGGAGAACCTGGCCGCCGCGGTGGCCGGCGAGACCCACGAGTACACCGAGATGTACCCCGGCATGGCCAAGACGGCCCGCGAAGAGGGACACGGCGACATCGCCGACTGGTTCGAGACCCTCGCCAAGGCCGAGAAGGCCCACGCCGGTCGCTTCCAGTCGCTGCTCGACGGAGTCAGCTGAGCCCAGCCCCACTGTCCAGATCCTGTACGTGTCGCACCGGCCGTTCCCCTCGGGGCGGCCGGTGCGTCGCGTCTGACCAGGTCTGGACCGACCTGACGTAACCCTTTCAGGAAGCACGACCGTGGCCGACCACATTCCATACGCCCCCACTACAGGGCTGACCTACGACCCCTCCGACCCCCTGTACTGGGACGCTGATGCGTTGCAGGGCGAGGTCGATCGGACGTTCGAGATCTGCCACGGATGCCGGATGTGCTTCAAGTACTGCGACTCGTTTCCGTCGCTGTTCTCGTTTCTGGACGACCGGCACGACGGCGACGTTCGGGCCGTCACCGATGCCGAGACGGCCCAAGTCATGGATCAGTGCTTCCAGTGCAAGCTCTGCGAGGTGCAGTGCCCGTACACGGTGCGCGACGGCCACGAATTCCAGTTGGACTTCCCCAAGCTGGTCCATCGCTACAAGGCCCAACGTGCCAGAGCCGAGGGGCTCGGGCTACGGGACCGGGTGCTGGGCGATCCGGACCGGACGGCGACCCTTGCCCGTGCATCAGGTGGTCTGGCCAACGTGGCCAACACACGCAGTCGGATCCACCGGATCTTCCTGGAGAAGGTGCTGGGCGTCCACCGCGACAAGGACCTCCCCCGCTTCGCCCGAACCACCTTCACCGCCTGGGCCACTCGACGCGGCCTCGTCAGCGACGATCCGACCGAAGGCGAAGCCGTCCTCTTCCCGACCTGTTACGTGGAGCACAACGAACCCGAGGTCGGGCACGACACGGTCGCTGTGCTGGAACGCAACAGCGTGGACCTGACATGTGAGAAAGGCCTGGCCTGCTGCGGCATGCCTGCCTGGGAGTCGGGCGATCTCGACACCCTTCGGGAACGGGCCACCACGAACCTCGACCGGCTCGGGCCACACGTCGACGCCGGCAAGAAGGTCCTGGCCATCAATCCGACGTGTTCGATGATGCTTCGCCGCGAGTACCCCGAACTGGTGGCCCCCGAGGACCGGGAACGGGCCCAACGGCTGGCCGACGCGGTGTCGGACCCATCGGAGTTCCTATGGTCGATCCGCGACGAGGACCGTTTCGACGACCGGTTCGCCTCGACACCGGGCAGCGTCGCCTACCACGCCCCGTGCCACCTCCGAACCCAGGCCGTGGGCTTCAAGGGTCGGGACCTGCTCCGGAAGATCCCGGGCGTGAAACCGTCCACGACCATGGAGTGCTGCGGCCACGACGGTACGTACGCCATGAAGGTGGAGGGTTTCGAAGCCTCGGTCCGGATCGGAAAGAAGGCCTTCGACGGGCTCGCTGCACCGGATGCCGAGGTCTGGGCCACCGACTGCCCGCTGGCCGCCCTCCAGTTCAGCCAACACGCAGGAAAGCGACCCATGCACCCGATGTCGGTCCTGGCCCGGGCCTATGAGCCGGACGGATTCCCCACGCCCGTGGCTCCACCCGCGGAACCAGTTACCGACGAGACAGGCGCGCCATGACGGACAGCCCGGCCCCAGCCCCCCACCATGTCCGGCGTGACGAGATCCTCGACTGGCAGACCTACGCCGACGATCGGGATGCCGTCCGCGCCCAGGTGATGCCCGTCAAGGCGGTTCGCCGGATCCACCTCGGCGAACACCTCACGTTCCTGTTCGAGAACCACGACACGATGCGCTACCAGGTCCACGAGATCATGCGAGCCGAACGGATCGTGCGCGAGACCAGCATCCACGAGGAACTCGAGACCTACAACGGGATGCTCGGCGGCCCCGGCCAGCTGGGGTGCGCCCTGCTCATTGAGATCGAGGACGAGGCCGAACGCCGGCCGCTACTCGAAGCCTGGCTGGGCCTCCAGGAGTGCCTGTATGCCGAGACCGCCGATGGCTCTCGCGTCTACGCCGAGTTCGACCCGACCCAGGTGGGTCGTGGCCGACTGTCCGCGGTGCAGTACCTGAGCTTCTCGCTCGAGAGCGGACCGGTTCGGTTGGGCAGCGACTTTGCGGCGCTCGAATTGACGGTTGACCTCACCGAGGCCCAGCGGGCCGCTCTCGCCGCCGATTTGGCGGCCACCCGCCCCTGAGGGAACTGCCGGCCGAGAGTGCCCGTACAGGAGTTTCTGATCGGGGTTCCTGCTACAGGCTGGCCATGACCTCAGCGTAGGTATCCAGCAGGGGCAGCACTTCGTCACGAGGAGCGGACGGCACGGCGAACGCCGCTCGCTCAATGCCGTGTTCGGCTAGATCAGCCAGCACGCCGGCATCAGCGGGCGCGTAGTAGATCGAAATCTCCAACTCGGCGGGGTCCCTCCCCGCCTCGGCACATGCCTCGGCCCGCAGCGCGGAGAGTTGGCCGCCGTCCACAGCGGTCCGTCCGCCGATGGGAATCCAGCCGTCGCCATAGGCCACGGCTCGACGGAGTCCGCCCGGGGCCACCCCGCCGACGTGGATCGGCGGGTGGGGTTGCTGGACCGGCTTGGGATTCTGGTACGTGGCGTCAAAATCGACCTGATCTCCGTGGTATTCGGCTGGATCTCCGGCCCACAGGGCTTTCATGGCCTCGACCCGTTCACGCATCAGTCCGAATCGGCGGTCCGGGTCGGTCCCGTGGTCGGCCATCTCTTCGAGGTTCCAACCGGCGCCCACCCCGAACAGCACGCGACCATCGGAGAGCACGTCGAGGCTGGCCACCTCCTTAGCTGTGTGGATCAGATCGCGCTGGACGACGAGTGCGATGCCGGTGCCCAGCTTCAGCGTCGTGGTGGTGGCTGCCATGGCACCGAGCGTCACGAACGGATCGAGAGTGTCGTAGTACATCTGTGGGAGGTCCGATCCGCCTGGCCACGGCGACTCCCGGGATGCCGGAATGTGGCTGTGCTCGGCCAGCCAGACCGACTCGAAGCCACGGTCCTCCAGGGCGACGCCCAGTTCGACGGGACTGATGGCGTACTCGGTGGGAAAGAAACAGGCTCCGAAGTACATGTTGCGGAAACCTAGGTCCCCCGATCACTGGCGACGGTGATCGTTGGCCCGCCCGTAAGCCACTTGGGAACCACCGCGGAGAGTGCCTCACTTGATTCTCTGATAACAATGGTTATTATCGTGTGATGGCCGACCTACCCAGCTCCCACACCGGGAACACCGGGAGCGAACTCACGGACCGTCTGCTGCAAGCGGCGGCTGAGGTGTTTGCCGAAAAGGGCTACGAGAAGGCCGGCGTCGCCGAGATCGCCCGCCGAGCCGGCGTAACCACCGGCGCCATCTACAACCGCTTCGGCGGCAAGGCCGAACTCCTCCTCGAAGCCGCCGACCACCACATGCCCGACTCGCTCGACACCGTGCTCAACAGTAGCGGGAGCGGCTCGGCAACCGAGGTGCTATCCCGGCTCGGCGACCACCTGCTCGACGACCTGGACGGCGGCCACGGACTGTTCCTCGAAGCCGTGGTGGCCGCCCGTCGCGATCCCGAGTTGGCTGACCGCCTCCGGTGTCGGGTGACCGACGAGGACCGCCGGCTCGGCAAGATCGTCAGCGAGGGCACCAGCGACGGACTCCTGGACCCGGGCCTCGACGAGCAGGCGGTGGTCCGGCTGGCCCACGCCATCGGCTTCGGGATGCTGCTGACCCGTTCGATGGGCCTGGACCTCCCCGAGCCCGACAACTGGCACGCCGTCATCGACCGGGTCCTGACCGGACTGGCGCTCCCCGCCGAGAACTTTCCCACCGACGATTCCCTGACCGGAGACCAGACATGACGATCATCCAGGGCGATGCCACTACCTCGAGTGACAGGTCCCCAGTTGAGGAACCTTCCGACGGCGCTACCGCTTTCGATCAGCTCATCGACAAGGTCCGGGCCGAGTTCGACACCCAGTTCACATGGGACTACGAACGCGGCCGGGACGGCCTCAACCGCCTCTACGAAAAGGCCAAGCGGTCCCAGTGGAACGTCAGCGACGACCTGGACTGGTCGATCGACGTCGACCCGGAGAGGATGGTCCGCCTCCAGGCCGAAGCCACCGGAATTCCGGCCGGGTTCCCGGCCCGCAGCCTTCTCGACGTCAAGGGCTCCCCCGTCGCCTCATGGAACGACGACCAGTGGGTCGACTTCGCGGTCAACTCCCAGTGCGCGTCGCTCAGCCAGTTCCTGCACGGGGAGCAGGGCGCCCTGCTCTGCACGGCCCGTCTCGTCGAATCGGTCCCGTGGATCGAGGCCAAGTACTACGGCTCCACCCAGGTGGTCGACGAGGCCCGCCACGTTGAGGCGTTCGCCCGGTATCTCGACGAGAAGATGCCCACCTCCTACCCGATCAACGAAAACCTGAAGTCGCTGCTGGACTCGGTGCTGAGCGATGAACGATGGGACCTCGTCTACCTCGGCATGCAGGTGGTGATCGAAGGCCTGGCCCTAGCCGCCTTCGGCATGATGCTGGGCACCACCCAGGAGCCCCTACTCAAGAATCTTCTGCGCTACGTGATGTCCGACGAGGCCCGCCACGTGGCCTTCGGGATCCTCTCGTTGCAGGAGATCTACGCCGACCTCTCGGCCGACGATTTCCGGCTCCGTCAGGAATTTGCCTTCGAGGCCTGCAACCAGATGCGGCGTCGCACACTGAACGCCGAGTTGTGGCCCAGCTACGGCATCTCCAACGAGGAGATCGAGGCCCTGCTGCCCGACCAGAACTCCCAACAGAAGTTCCAGCAGCTGCTGTTCTCCAAGATCGTCCCCAACTGCAAGAAGCTGGGCCTGCTCGACCATCGGGACGGCTGGCTGCGCGAGCGCTTCCAGGAGATGAACATCATCCAATTCGAGGACTGGGAGAACACCGCCGAAGCTCTCGACCTCGACGGACCGGTAGCCGACCGGGAACTCGACGACGCCGCCAACCGAGCCTCATTCGACCCGGATGCCCTGCAGGGCGTCGAGGTCATCGACACCCCAACCCACTGACCGGTCCCAGACAGCCCGCACCAGAAAGCAGGAGTAACCATGACCACCACCGAGAACCCCTCTCCCGAAGCCGCAGCCATGACTGAGATGGACACGGAGAACATCAGCGACGCGGCATTCGACTTTCGGGCGTATGCCAACGACCCGGACCGGATCACCGACTTCTCCCGCAGTAACGACGACGTCAATTCGCTGATCAGCGTGGTCGAGGACAACTCTGACGCCATCTTCACGTGGCGCTACGACAAGGGAGAGCGGGCCGCCCTCGACAAGCTCTACGAGAAGGCCAAAACCTCCCAGTGGAACGGTCAGACCGACCTGGACTGGTCGATCGACGTTGATCCTTACGCCGTGCTGGCTCCGGCCGACCCCGCCGAGGTGGCCTACTTTGCCGACAATCCCGATTCACCGCTCCACAAGCTCAACGAGGACGAGTGGCTCGAGGTGGGTGTGGAGTCCATGAACTGGAGCCTCAGCCAGTTCATGCACGGCGAGCAGGGTGCCCTGTTGTGCACGGCCAAGATCGTCGAGACCGTTCCGTGGATCGACGCCAAGTACTACGCGGCCACCCAGGTGGTCGACGAGGCTCGCCACGTCGAGGTGTTCGCCCAGTACCTCGACCAGAAGCTCGGGGGCATCAAGTACCCGGTCAACACCCACCTCGGCGCCCTGCTGGACGACATTCTCGAGGACAGCCGCTGGGACATGACCTACCTGGGCATGCAGATCATGGTGGAGGGCCTGGCACTAGCTGCCTTCGGATTCATGCACCAGACCACCGAGGAGCCGCTACTCAAGAAGCTGCTTCGCTACGTGATGTCCGACGAGGCCCGGCACGTGGCCTTCGGAGTACTTAGCCTCCAGGAGGTCTACCAGGAGCTCACGGTGGCCGAGTTGCGCGACCGACAGGAGTTCACCTTCGAGGCGGCGCTGCGCATGCGGGACCGGTTCATGCGCCAGGAGGTCTGGGAACGCATGGGCGTACCCGTCAAGGACATGGTCAAGTTCAGCCTCGAGATGCCCGATGAGCTGCGACTGTTCCAGAAGATGTTGTTCTCCAAGATCGTCCCCAACTGCAAGAAGTTGGGGCTTCTGGATGCCGGCGACGGATGGTTGCGCGACCGGTTCACCGACATCGGGGTAATCGAGTTCGAGAACTGGGTCGACACCAGCGAAGAGTTCGCCGACCTTGACGAGGTGTCCAAGGACCGGGAGATGGCTGAGGGCTAGTCCCCGTTGCTGGCGTTCTCGTGGTGACGGATCACCTCGTCGATAACGAACCGCAGGAACTTCTCGCTGAACACCGGATCAAGACCAGTTGACTCGGCCAGCTCGCGCATTCGCTGCACCTGGGACGCTTCACGCTCAAGATCAGCGGGCGGCATGTCAACGGCAGCCTTGTGGGCGCCAACCTTCCGGGTCACCTTGAAGCGTTCGGCCAACAGGTGGATGAGAGCGGCATCGATGTTGTCGATGCTCGATCGGTACTCGTCCAGCGTCTCGTCTCGTTCGGCCTGTCCCACCCACCGGATCGTAGGGCCTCCGACAGGGCAGCCGGTGACCTGTTTCCCGTGACCGGGCCCAGTCCCGGGGACGGACCGCGGCCCACCCGCGCATACTCTCGGGTCACGCCAAGGGTCGACGACCCGCTCCACCATTTCGCCGGAGGAACCCTGCATGCAGATCCCGCTGACCATCGCCGACCACCTCCGCCGAGCAGAACTCGTCTACGGAGACCGGGTCGCCTTCGTTGACGAGCCGGACCAGGTGGCCGCCCCACTGCCCGACCTGACATATCGCCGGGTAGGCGAACTCTCCCGGGCCATGGCCGCCGGCCTGGACCAGCTGGGGCTGGACCTGGGGGCCCGGGTGGCCATGGTGAGCCATAACGCTTCTCGCCTGCTGGTCTTCCTGTTCGGCACCAGTGCCTTCGGTCGGGTCGGCGTGCCCATCAACTTCCGCCTCAATGCCGAGGAGGTGCAGTACATCGTCGACCACTCCGGCGCTGAGGTCCTGATCATGGACCCCGAGTTGGAGGCCGATCTGGGTGACGTGAAGGTCGGTACCCGTCTGCTGGCCGGCGAGGAGTCCGACTCGCTGTTCCTGGAAGGCGTCGAGCCGCTCCCCTGGGCGCCCGACGAGAATGCCACGGCGACCATCAACTACACGAGCGGTACCACGGCCCGACCCAAGGGCGTCGAGATGACCCACCGCAACCTGTGGCTGAACGCTGCGGTATTCGGCTGGCAGACCGGGGTGAACGACCGGGACGTGTACCTCCACACGCTGCCCATGTTCCACTGCAACGGCTGGGGCATGCCCTACGCCATGACCGGCATGGGCGGGAAGCACATCGTGCTCCGCAAGGTCGACGGCCACGAGATCCTGCGACGTATCGCCGAGCACGGGGTGACCCTCCTGTGCGGTGCCCCCGCCGTGCTGTCCGCCGTGCTGGACGCTGCGGCCGACTGGGGCGGCGAGATCCCCGGGCGGGGCACCATGCGTTGCGTGGTGGCCGGCGCTCCCCCGCCCACCCGCACCATCGAACGGGTCGAGACCGAACTGGGATGGGAGTTCATCCAGATCTACGGACTGACCGAGACGGCTCCGCTGCTCACCATGAACCGGAACCGCTCCGAATGGGATGACGACACCCCGGCTGAGCGAGCCGCCCGGCTGTCGCGGGCCGGCGCTCCCGCGCTGGGCGTCACACTGGACACCGCTCCCGACGGCGAATTGCTGGCCCGGTCCAACCATGTGCTCAAGAGCTACTGGGCGCAGCCCGAAGCCACCGCTGATGCCATGGCCAACGACTGGTTCCACACGGGCGACGGGGCGACAATTGCCGACGACAACTTCGCCACCATCACCGACCGCAAGAAGGATGTGATCATCTCGGGGGGCGAGAACGTGTCGTCCATCGAGGTGGAGGACACCCTCTTCTCGCATCCCGCGGTGGCCGAGGTAGCCGTCATTGGCGTGCCCGACGAGAAGTGGGGAGAAACCATCAAGGCCCTGGTGGTCCTGGCGCCTGGTTCCGGCACTGATGTGGATACTGAAAGTCAGCCCGACGAGCAGGCGCTGATCGACCACTGCCGGGAGAAGCTGGCCCACTTCAAGTGCCCCACGTCAGTGGAGTTCCGTGACGAACTGGCCCGGACGGCCACCGGCAAGCTCCAGAAGTTCAAGCTTCGTGCCCCCTACTGGGAAGGCATGGCCAAGCAGGTCAACTAAGCCCATGAACCAGGACTCAGATTCAGACTCAGATCACCGGCCTATCGCCGACGAGTTCGTGGCTGCCAATCAGGCATTCGCCGTGGAGTTCCCCGACGCCAAACTCCAGGTCGAACCGACACGCCACGTGGCCGTCGTGGCCTGCATGGACTCCCGGATGGACATGTTCCAGCTACTAGGCCTGGGCCATGGCGAAGCGCACGTCATCCGCAACGCCGGCGGGGTCATCACCGACGACGTGATCCGCTCGCTGTGTATTTCCCAGCGGTTCCTCAAGACCCGCGAGATCGTGCTCGTGCACCACACCAACTGCGGTCTCGAGCAGGTCAACGAGGACGATTTCCGAGCGGACCTGGTCGACGAGATCGGCGTGGCACCAGTCTGGGTGCTCGAAGCATTCACCGATCCCCACGCCAGCGTCCGACAGTCCATGCAGCGACTGCACCTGTCACCTTTCGTGCGACACAAGGACCACATCCGGGGCTTCGTGTACTGCGTGACCACCGGCCTTCTTGAAGAGGTCCATTCGGTCCGCTGATCCGATCCGCCGACCCGACACCCAGGCCCAACACGCAGAACCGGCTCGGTACTCCAATCCGCTGGAAGCTGACAACGTCGCTCAGGAATGGGTCCGCGGGTGTGATGGTTCACAGGTTCAGCGGATCCAGTTATGCAATCAACGTATAACCGAGGTTGCTCGTGTGACCGCCGGCACCTAGCCTCAACACGTCATCCAACGATGGGTGGCACCTGTAGGCGGCGTGTGATGCCCCTCGGGAACCAATGACCCGGAGGGGGTTAACTTTTATGAAGAGCAAGTTCCTCAAGTTTCTTGCCATATTCCTGTCGATCGGTGTCGTCGCCGCTGCATGCGGTAGCGACAGCGAGGACGCCGCACCGGCAACGACCGCAGCACCGGCAACGACCGCAGCAGCGGCAACCACGACCGCTCAGGTCGAGGTCGTCGCCGACGGCAGTCTCCTGGACGTCGTGCAGGCCCGAGGCACTCTGAACTGTGGTGTCAGTGGCTCTGCCGTCGCGTTCTCCGAGACTCAGGCTGATGGTTCGGTCACCGGTATCGACGCCGACTTCTGCCGTGCAGTGGCCGCCGCCGTCGTTGGTGACGCTGGTGCCGTGAACTTCGTGGCTCTGACCGCGTCGGAGCGCTTCACCGCCGTCCAGACGGGCGACGTGGACGTGCTCATGCGTAACACCACCTGGACTCAGAGCCGTGACAGTTCGGTGGGCATGGACTTCGGTCCCACCACCTACTACGACGGCCAGCAGTTGATGGCCCGTGTCAGCGACGGCTTCTCGGGCTCCAGCTCGGTTGCCGACATCGACGGCTCCATCGTGTGCACCAACGTCGGTACGACCACGGAGAAGAACATCGCCGAGGCCGCCCTGTTGGCTGGTGCCGAAATCACGTTGCTCGGCTTCGAGACGAGTGATGAGGTCTACGAGACCTTCATCGCCGGTGGGTGTGACATCACCACCACCGACGGTTCGGCCCTCGTGGGCCGCAAGGCCAAGCAGCAGCCCGCCGATCAGGAGTGGGTGATCTTCCCGGCCACGCCGATCTCCAAGGAGCCGCTCGGTCCGACATACGGTCAGAACGACTCGGCCTGGGCCGATGCCGTCAACTGGACCGTGTACGCCATGATCATCATGGATGAGTACGGCGTCACCTCCGCCAACGTGGATGCCACGTGCGCCACGGCCGAGGCCGAGGTGGCACGTCTGTGCGGCGGCGATGGTGAGCTCCAGACTGCTATGGGTCTGTCCGCCGACGCCTTCCACCAGGTGATCAGGCAGGTTGGAAGCTACGGCGAGGTCTATGACCGCAACCTGAACCCGGTGGGCCTGTACCGCGAGGGCAGCGCCAACGCCGGATGGCTCGACGGGGGCCTCATCTACTCCCCGCCGGCCCGCTAGGT
Organism: Acidimicrobiales bacterium; assembly: GCA_014237715.1. GTDB lineage: Bacteria > Actinomycetota > Acidimicrobiia > Acidimicrobiales > MedAcidi-G1 > UBA9410. Next base: position 85,671 of record JAAZZG010000003.1, on the reverse strand, counting down.
AGGCGAACCAACGCTATTGATGATCCCGGGGTCTGGGGGCGCCAGCTCCCAGACCCCGGGATCATTCGCGTTAACGACACTTGAGCACGCGGATACTGTCCATCTTCTGGAACCCTTCCAGAGAAGCCTTTGACTGATCCCCAGCCCCACGATCTGAGCCCACGTCGACCATGACGGCCACCACCACCCAAGAGCGGGTTTCTCAGCGAGTACCGCTGTGGCGCGACGTCGTCGTTCTCAAGTGGGTGACACAGGTTGTGCTGCTGTTCGTGGTGCTCGGAACGATGTGGTTCCTTGCCAGTCAAGCCGGGGACAACCTTCGGGCACGAAACATCAATACCGACTTCGACTTCCTCGAACGCCCCGTCGACATCCAGATCAGTGAGGGAATCGACACTCACCCGGACACGGGCGGGCGGGCTCTATGGGCCGCCATGGTCAACACCCTGCGGCTATCCATTGCAGGCATCTTCTTCGCCACGATCCTGGGCGTGATTGTCGGCCTGGCCCGGCTGTCTGATAACTGGCTGGTGCGCCGCATTGCCACCTCGTGGGTCGAGATATTGCGGAACATTCCGCTGCTGGTGCAGATGATCATCTACTACTCGGTTATGACAGCCGCTTTTCCCAAGCTCGGCCTCGAAACCGGACCCATCAACGGCTGGCTGCATGTGTCCAACAAGGGCATCTCGATGCCACGAGTTCACATAGCCGATGGTTTCTACCAGTGGGCGGTCGTGATGCTCGTCGGTGTGGTGGCCGCTCACTTCGTCCGCCGTCACCGTCAACGAATTCAGGACGAGACCGGCGCCAACACCTCGCCGATCCTGTGGGCGCTCGGAACGATCGCCCTGTTCGGGCTAATCGGCCTGTTCGTCCACCCTGTGTTCTCCTGGCTGGGCTCCGTCTTCAGTGCCGTCGCTGACCTGCTCGACTCGTTTCCCGTCGCCGTCCCACAGTTGCTGTTCTCCGCCATCGCTGTCGGCAGTGCCACCGTTTGGATCCGCCGTTTCGTTTCCGACCACCGCAGTGCCCGCGGACACCTCTCGCTCACCGACGACGACTGGTTCCGGATTGCCTTTACCGCTGTGGCCTCACTGGCCGTCGTCTTCCTGGTGGTTCGCTGGTCCGGCCTCTCGGCGTGGACCCTCAACAGCGGCCGCGACTTGTTCGAGGTCCTAGCCGACAAGTTCAACGTCGACGGTTCAGCCCGCCCATTCGACGCCATGCGCCCCGACATCGTCCAGAAGGGCAAATTCCCCAACTACGGGAAGAACGGTCTGACGATGTCGATTGGCTTCGCCTCGGTGTTCTTCGCTGTCGTGTTCTACACGTCTGCCTTCATCGGCGAAAACGTCCGAGGCGGCATCCTGGCCGTGCCCAAGGGTCAGACCGAGGCGGCCAAGGCTGTCGGTCTCCGCCGGGGACAGATCCTCCGCCACGTGGTACTCCCTCAGGCTCTCCGGGTCATCCTGCCCCCGACCGGCAACCAGTACCTGAACCTGACCAAGAACACCTCGCTGGCCGTCGCCGTCGGCATGAGCGACATGGTCCAGGTCGGTACCACGGTGTTCAACCAGACCGGCCGGACACTGCCCGTGGTGGCCATCTGGATGCTCTTCTACCTGAGCTGTTCGCTAACCATCTCGGTGGTCGTCAACTGGTTCAACGTCCGCATGAAACTGGTGGAGCGGTAGATGTCGCTCTCGGATCAAGGCTCGACGCCTTCCATGGTCGAAGCGATGGCGAGTGTGCCTCTGTCCGCGCCGCCCGAAATGCCAAAATTGGCACCGCGTGAGTGGGTGAAGGAGAACCTCTTCTCGAGCCCCTTCAACTCCGTCCTGACCGTTGTCACCACAATCATCCTGTTGGCAATCTTCCGTGGCTTCCTGTCGTTCATTTTCAATCCGGTCCGCCAGTGGGACAGCACGGCCACCAACATGCAGCTGTTCATGACGCGGGCCTATCCCGATGAGCAGTACATCCGAGTCTGGTTTTGCGTCGCCGTCCTCCTCATCCTCACAGGCCTGTCGCTGGCTGTATGGCAGGCCGGCTCGACGGTGCCGGTGGCGGTGCTCGGACGCAAGCTCCTGGCCATCGGCGCCCTTCTCGCTCTCCTCGCCCTCCTCGCTCCGTTCAGCGCCTCGGCCACCGTCCAGTGGCTGGCCGCCGCTCTGGCCGTGGCCGCCGTCGGCGAGACCATCCGTCGCTTCGCCGTTAGAGGCGAAAACGAACGAACGGTCAGTTCGCTGACAGTGCTGGTGGTCACCCTGACCGGGTTGGTGAGCTCGTTGTGGGTGGTCCCCTACGGCCACCACACCTACATAGCGAAGCGCGTACCGAGGGTGTTGGCCGAACCGGGCACAGTGGCAATGACCACCAAGTTGCCGTGGACGATCATGCTGCTCATCGTCGTGGCGGCGTACTTCGCGGGACGCCTGATGCGAGAGCGCCTCCCGACCAATCCGACCCGGGCCACCCTCCTGGTGCTTTGGCTCCTAGCGCCATTCTTCCTCACCTACCTGGTTCTGCGGGACCCAGATTTCGATATGGGCCACGTGTTCAGCACCGACCTGCCAATCTTCCTCGTCTACGCAGTCGGCGGCGCGGCCCTACTCTCGTGGCTCACCCGCCCGTCGACCGGCGAAACCGGTCGAATCGTCGCCGTGCTGATCCTGGTGGCCGGCTTCTGCACGTTCCTGACACCGATGCGACAGGTCGTACGACTCGACATGCTCTTGCTGGCCGCCTTCGCTCTGGCGGCACCAACATTCGCAGGCGGACCCCAGGCCCGGAGGCGCTACATCTTCGGCTGGTTGGGCATCCTGGGCGTGATGTCGTGGCTGATCACCTCGATCAACACCCCGTCGACCGTCACGGTCCCGGGGGGTTTCTTCATCGGTGGCTTCTCGATCACCCTGTTCATCGCGTTCATCGCCCTCGTAATCTCGTTCCCCCTCGGAATTGCTCTGGCGCTGGCTCGCACGTCGACCATGCCCATCTTCCGGCAGTTGGCGACCGGGTTCATCGAGGTTGTGCGAGGCATACCGTTGATCACGGTCCTGATCTTCTTCTCGATCATGGTGCCTCTCTTCCTTCCCAGAGGGATGCACCTAGGCGAAGTCGCCGCTGTGGCCATCGGCTACGTCCTGTTTTCTTCGGCCTACCTGGCCGAGAACGTGCGGGGTGGCCTGCAGTCGATAACCCGGGGACAGCACGAGGCGGCCGAGGCAGTCGGCATGACCACCGCCCAAAAGACGGTGTTCATCGTCCTCCCTCAGGCGCTACGAGTTTCCATCCCACCGTTGGTGGGACACTGCATCGGAGTGTTCAAGGAGACCTCGCTGCTGGCCATCATCGGAGTGTTCGACCTGCTCTACATTGGACGGATCGTCATTCCCGGACAGACCGAGTTCATGGGCAGCACCAGAGAAAACCTCTTCTTCGTGTCGGTGATCTACTGGATCTTCGCCTACCAAATGTCCAAGGCCAGCCAGCGTCTCGAACGGCGCACCGGGCTGGGCGAGCGCTAACGGTCTCCCAGAGGCCTTTGAGGTGATGTCATGACCGATACAACAGCAGCCGAACCGACCGGTGGCCAGACCCGGGACCTGTCCGGAGCCCGCGACATGATCGTGTGCGAGGACGTATCGAAGTGGTACGGCGACTTCCAGGCTCTCGACAAGGTGTCAGCCACCATCAAGGAACAGGAAGTCGTCGTGGTGCTCGGACCCTCGGGCTCCGGGAAGTCGACATGGATCCGATGCATCAACCGCCTTGAGATCCATCAGGAGGGTCGGATCGTCGTTGACGACGTCGAGCTCACCAATGACATGCGGAACATCGAGAAGGTGCGGTCCGAGGTCGGGATGGTGTTCCAGCAGTTCAACCTGTTCCCCCACCTGAACATCCTGGACAACGTGACCCTGGCACCCATCTGGGTGCGCAAGAAGCCGCGGGCCGAGGCCGAGGCCCAGGGCATGGCCCTGCTGGAGCGCGTCGGTATCCCCGAACAGGCCAGCAAGTACCCGGGTCAACTGTCGGGTGGTCAGCAACAGCGGGTGGCGATCGCCAGGGCTCTGGCTATGGAGCCGCGGATCATGCTGTTCGACGAGCCAACTTCGGCTCTTGACCCGGAGATGATCAAAGAGGTGCTGGACGTCATGAAGTCACTGGCCCTCTCTGGGATGACCATGATGGTCGTGACCCACGAGATGGGTTTCGCCAAGGAGGTGGCTGACCGGCTCTTCTTCATGGAGGGTGGGCAGATCGTCGAACAGAACACGACGGACCTGTTCTTCTCGAACCCGACCGAGGACCGCACGAAGCTGTTCCTGTCTCAGATTCTCTAGTTTCCGGGGTCCGCTTCGCCGCTCCGTACCTCGGATACGGAGCCCCGAGATACCCGTCTCAGTCGCCGGCTCGGCCGGCCACGACGATGCCGTTCTGAATGATGGTGCGGATGCGGGACCGCATATCTCTCACGTCGAGCCCGGACCCTTCCCAGATGACCAGGTCGGCCAGTTTGCCTGTCTCGATGCTGCCAAGATCCTCGGAGACGCCCAACAGGTCGGCGGCCACCGACGTCGACGACCGGAGCACCTGGTCGTCAGACATGCCGAGCTTGGACATCTCGGCCAGTTCTCGGAGGTTCTGTCCGTGGGGGGTCACCCCGGAGTCGGTGCCCATGGCGATCTTCACGCCGGCCGCCATGGCCCGGGCCACCGAACTCCGGTGGGCCTCGATGGTCTCCGTGGCCTTGGCGATGACCTGGGGCGCCAGCTCGACACCCCGATCGGCGGCTTCCAGGACTCCCATCGGAGCAATCAGCGTCGGCACGAGCCAGGTTCCGGCGGCCAACATCATCTCGATGGTCTCGTCGTCGAGGTAGATCCCATGCTCGATGGAACGGATCCCTGCGGTGATGGCATTGCGGATGCCCCGGGTGCCCTGGGCGTGGGCCATGACGAACCGTTCAGCCGCTGAGGCCTCGGCGACGAGCACCTCCAACTCGTCGGGGTGGAACTGCGCCTGCTGAGGTCGAGACCGGGACGACATGACGCCACCGGTGGTGGCCACCTTGATGACGTCGGCGTCGGCCCGGACGAGTTCGCGGACCTTTCGACGCATCTCGTCGGGGCCGTCGACGATGTTGTGGGGGCGCCCAGGGTGGGCATCGCCCATCCCCGGCATGAAGCCTCCGCAGATCTCCCACGAGTCGCCGTGGCCGCCGGTCTGAGAGAGCATGGTGAGCGAGATCTGCATGCGTGGGCCGGCAATGAGGCCCCGATCGCGGGCCTCTCGGACGCCTGCGTCGGCACCGCCGGCCTCACGGACGCTGGTCACGCCCACGGCGAGGGTGCGTTCCATACGTTCGGCGGCCTGGAAGAACTGGAGTGAGAACGGCGACTGAAGGTGAGTCTGGGCGGAAAAGTCCCCGTCGGCCATGAAGTGAACGTGGCAGTCAAACAAGCCGGGGGTGATCAGGCGACCGGTGCAGTCGATCTCTTCGTCGCCGTCGAGTCCGGGGCCGACGTCGACGATGCGGTGGTCCTCAACCACGATGTCTGCTTCGAGTGGGCCTGCTACGGGTGAGCCGGCCGAGATTCCGTCGAACACGTGGCCGTTGCGGAGGATCAGTCGTGACATGGCTAGAGATTAGAGCCAGGGGGCGAGGCGTCGTAGGGTCCGGCTCATGGCCGCAACCAGTGGAGTTCGGATTTCTCGACTGACGGGAGTGCTGGGCGCCCGGCTCGACGGGGTCACGCTGTCTCCGGACATGGATCCGGACGATGTGGCAGTCCTCCGGTCAGCGCTGGTGGACTACGAGGTGCTGGTGGTGCCGGGTCAGGCCTTGTCTCCAGAAGAACAGGCCGGGTTCAGCCATCTGCTGGGCGACTACTCGCCGGTGCCGTTCGTGCAACCGGTGCCCGAGCATCCCGAGGTGATCAAGGTCGTCAAGGAGGCCAACGAGACCGAGGTGTTCAATTTTGGCGGAGTGTGGCACAGCGACTTCTCCTTCCTGGATGCTCCGCCGGCGTTCACGGTGCTTCACGCTCTAGATGTGCCTGACGTGGGGGGCGACACGGTGTGGGCGTCGATGACGGCGGCCCATGACCAACTACCTGCCGACATGCGCGAGCAGTTCGAGGAGGTCACGTGCGTTCACTCGGCGAGCGCCAGCTACTCTCCCGCCCAGCAGGAGCTCCATTCGGGGCTGTCGGGCATGGACATCCGGACATCGGAGTCGGCCGAGGAGACCCGGGAACATCCGCTGCTGTGCACGCATCCTGAGACGGGGAAGCGAAGCCTGTTCTTCAACGGCACCTATGTTCGGGCGCTCCGTGGTCCAGGCGTGGGTGATGGAACCGAGGCAGGTTCCCGCGAGGAATCCCATCTACTCAAGTGGCTGCACGAGTTCACGACCCATGTGCGATTCACAATGCGGCACCGCTGGTCCGACGGCGACGTGGTGCTGTGGGACAACCGGTCCACACAGCACGTGGCACTCAACGACTACGCCGGCCAGCGGCGCGAGTTGCACCGCACCACGGTGGCGGGGTCAGAACCAGCCACCTGACGGTCCCACCTGACCCGGCGCTCGGCCCCATTCCTGTTCGCTGTAAGAATCGGAGGCGCCCCCACCAGTTCGATGGGAGAACCGGAATCAATCGTCTCGAAGGAGCTCGATCAGGGCGCTGGTGTCCCAGCGACCGTGGCCTTCACGCTGGAGCCGGGCGTAGAACTGGTCGACCATGGCGGTGACGGGCAGGGTGGCGCCGATGCGTTGAGCCTCGTCGAACACGATGCCGAGGTCCTTTCGCATCCAGTCCAAGGCGAATCCGTGGTCGAAGTGCCGATCGAGCATGGTTCGGGCCCGGTTGTCCATCTGCCATGACCCGGATGCTCCGGCGCTGATGGCTGACAGCACCTTCTCCTCGTCGAGGCCGGAGCGGCGCCCGAAGTCCAGAGCCTCGGATAAGCCCTGAATGAGACCGGCGATGCAAACCTGGTTGACCATCTTGGTGAGCTGCCCGGAACCCGTGTCGCCAATGAGGACCGTCGCCTTTGCGTAGACGTCGATGACCGGCTCTACGCCGGCGAACACGTCGGCGTCACCGCCGCACATGACGGAGAGCTGACCATTCTGGGCGCCGGCCTGCCCGCCCGAGACCGGCGCGTCGATGAAGCCGACCCCGAGTTCGTCGGCGGCCGCTCGGATCTCACGGGCCACTTCAGCAGACGCCGTGGTGTGGTCAACCAGTGTGGCCCCGGACGCCATACCGGCCAGCGCTCCGTCGTCACCAAACACCACGGACCGGAGGTCGTCGTCGTTCCCAACGCAAACCATCACGAACTCCGCGCCCGCCACGGCCTCTCGGGGTGTGGGCGCCGATATGCCGTCATGCTCAGCGACCCAGTCGTCAGCCTTGGTGGCGGTGCGGTTGTAGACGGTGGTGGCGTACCCGGCGGCCTTGAGGTGGCCAGCCATGGGATACCCCATGACTCCGAGGCCGATGAATGCACAGTTCGGCATGGTGGTGATCTCCTTCTCGGGTTTCGAGTTCGGCTTCCGGGTTGTGAACCTTGGACGGCCTTAGTGGCCCGCCGCCAGGTTTGCCATTGCCTCGAACAGGTTGGGAATGCTCTCGTCGCCGCCGTCGATCTCACGGTAGGCGGCCCGGACGTTCACCGCGAGACGTTCCCACTCGCCCCATTCGCGGTAGGGCTGGAACGTTTCGCTGGAAGCCAACTCCGCCACTGCGTCCGCTGCGGTGAGGCCGGCAGCGTGGGTCTCCCGACAGGCGCCCTCAAGCCAGGTGAGGTAGTCACGGACTGCTTGGACACCAGCGGCGTCGGTAAGCGGCCCATGCCCGGGGATGATGACCGCTGCGCCGTTGGCGACGTCCGCATCCAGTTCCAGGATCCGGTCGCACGCGGCGACCCAGTTGGAAATGGGCCCGTCCCAAACGATCGGGGTGCCGTTCACGAACAGGATGTCGCCGGCGAACACCACGCCAGCGTCGGGCAAATGGACCAGCAAGTCGCCAGCGGTGTGCGCGGGACCTACCTGCTGCAGGGCGACACGACGGCCGCCGACCTCGAGATCCAGCATGCCGGTGAAGGTACGGGTGGGCTCGGGAACCTCGATGCCCTCGAAGGTGAACCCGCCAAAGGCCCGCTGGACGTAGTCGTTGGTGACCTCGCCCATGTCGGCGGCCAGCAGGGCAACCAGGGCCGACGGAGGCACGGCACCCATCTCGCGGGCGGCAGCCTCGGTCGTGACGATCTCAGCCTCAGGAAGCAGGCCGTTTCCATAGCAGTGGTCACCGTTGGCGTGAGTGTTGACCACCGTGCCAATGGGGTGGGAGCCGGTGATCGGGGCCATGGCGTCGAGCATCTTCCGGGTCAGGACCTGATCGAAGAGGGTGTCGACGAGAACCGAGCCGTCGGCGGTGGCCAGCAGGCCGGCATTGGACCAACCCCATCCCCCGTCAGGCTGTAGATATGCGAAGACGCCGTCAGCCACCTCATGGAGGCCGGTCTCGTAGGGAATGTCGGCGGTTCTTCCGCTTGCCAGTCTTCCGTCCGCTGCCACAGGCCGACCCTAGGTGCCGCCGACCGGGTACTCCTGACCGACCGACGATCGGAACACCCGTTTGGGGCCGCCGTCGGACCGGTCACGATCACCGGCGTCGAGCCCGACAAGCAGGACGGCGACAGACCGGGTCAGTTCCTTTTGCGTAGTGAGGATGTTCGTCGCATCCAAGGAGCACCCATTCACAACGGATGTGACAGTGGTCCCCGGGTCATCCCCGCGTGGGCACCGACCCCACCTCGGTGGCAGGCTCAGACTTCATCTCCAGAGACCAAAGATCCGCACCAGATACAGGAGCACTTCCCCATGGGCAACATCGTTGAAGGCCGCGTGGCCATCGTGACCGGCGCCGGCCGAGGCATCGGGCGAGAGCACGCCCTCATGCTCGCTGAGAATGGCGCCAAGGTGGTGGTCAACGACCTGGGTGGCGATGCCACCGGCGAGGGTGCCGATGTCACCCCAGCCCAGTCGGTGGTCGATGAAATCGTGGCTATGGGCGGCGAGGCGGTTGTCAACGGCGCCAACGTGGCCGACTTCGACGCTGCCGGCGAGATGGTCCAGCAGGCCATCGACACGTTCGGCAGCTGCGACATCCTCATCAACAACGCCGGGATCCTCCGTGACCGCATGATGTTCTCGATGACCGAGTCCGACTGGGACGCGGTGATCAATGTCCACCTGAAAGGCACCTTCGCCCCCAGCCACCACGCTGCCGTCTACTGGCGCGAGAAGGTCAAGGCGGGCGGTGAGGCATTCGGACGGATCGTGAACACGGCGTCGCCGTCGGGCATCTACGGCAATGTCGGACAGTCCAACTACGGGGCGGCCAAGGCGGGCATCGCGGCGTTCACCCTGATCACAGCCATGGAACTCACCAAGTACGGCGTGACCTGCAACTGTCTGGCCCCCGGTGCCTACACCCGGATGACCAAGGACCTACCGGGGTTTGCCGGTATGGACGAGGAAACCCAGGAGAAGATGGGTCCGCGTTGGATCGCCGTGACCACGACGTGGCTGTGCAGCGAAGCCGCCCAGAACGTGACAGGCCGCGTCTTCGACATCGTGGGCCAACGGGTCGGCATCGCCGAGCAGTGGCATCTGGGCCCGACGGCCATGCAGACCGACGAACCGGCCGACATGACCGATGTGATTGCCGGGCTGATGGCCGAGGCACAACTCAACTCGGACATGGGTGGCAACCCGGCCGAGGGCCCGGGACGCCCGGGCAAGACCATCTAGCCGGGTTTCCCAACCAACTGACGGAGCACCCCGTGTCCATCGACTTCAGCCTGACGCCCGAACTGGAGGCGATCCGGACCCGTATTCGAACGTTCGTTGACGACGTGATCCGTCCCGGTGGGGCGGCCATCGACGGCCAGGGCGATACGCCAGCCCTCGACGGCGAGGACCGCATCCGGGCGTTGATAGGGATGCGCAAGCAGGCCCGAGAGGAGGGCCTGTGGCTGCCCCACATGCCCACAGAATGGGGCGGGATGGGGCTCGGCCACGTCGAGTTGGCCATGGTGCAGGCCGAGGCGGCCCGCTCGTACTACGGACCGTGGGTGCTGAACTGTCAGGCGCCCGACGAAGGCAACATGCACACGCTGCTCCACTGGGCAACCGACGCCCAGAAGGAGAAGTACCTGAAGCCGTTGTGCGAGGGCACCACATGGTCGTGCTTCGCCATGACCGAACCCGAGGTAGCTGGGTCGGATCCGACGCTGATCCGCACCAACGCGTACCAGGACGGCGACGAGTGGGTGGTGAACGGCCACAAGTGGTTCATCTCCAATGCCCACCGGGCCAAGTTCGCCATCCTGGTGTGCCGCACCGAGGAGGATCCAGACCTTCCGCAGGCCGCCAACACGGCGTTCCTGGTGGACATCCCGTCCGATGGTTGGACCGAGGTACGCCAGATCGAGACAATGCACGGCTCGACCGGGCACTCAGAGATCCTCATCGAGGACCTACGGCTCCACGAGGACCAGATGCTGGGCGGCCGAGGCCAGGGCCACCTACTGGGCCAGTACCGGCTCGGACCGGCCCGGCTCGCCCACTGCATGCGGTGGATCGCCCAAGCCGAGACGGCGCTGGACATGATGGTGGAACGGTCACTAGAGCGCTTCAGCCACGGGTCGCTGCTAGCCGAAAAGCAGGGCATCCAGTGGATGATCGCTGATTCGACAATGGAGTTGTACCAGTCGAAGCTCATGGTGCTGCACGCCGCCTACAAGATCGACCGGGGCGACGACTTCAAGTCCGAGGTGTCGATGGCCAAGCATTTCGTGGCCAACAGCCTGAACCGGATCATCGACCGGGCCATCCAGGTGCACGGGGCATTGGGGTATTCGACCGACACGCCGCTGGCCCACATGTTCCAGCAAGCCCGGTGGGCACGATTCGCCGACGGGGCCGACGAGGTCCACCAGATGCGGATCGCCCAACGTTCGATCGCCGCATGGACCGACACCGGTTCCACGGCCCGGGCCACCGGCGACCTACCGATCTAGAACAGGCCGACCCGGACAGGCGAATCTCAAATACTCGTGCCGCCAGCGAGGTGGCCGTCAGTCAAGGAAACAGGAGCAACAACATGCGTGAAGTCGTGATCGTGGATGCCGTACGGACCCCGGTGGGTCGTCGAAAGGGCGGCCTGTCGACATGCCACAGCGTGGACGTGCTGGGTACCGTCCAGAAGGCCCTGTTCGAGCGAACGGGCGTAGACCCGTTGGAGGTCGGCCAGGTGGTCGGCGGTTGTGTCGGCCAGGTGGGCATGCAGTCGATGAACGTGACCCGCACGGCGTGGCTGACCGCCGGGTTGCCGTTGGAGGTACCGGCCACGACGGTTGACACCCAGTGCGGTTCGAGCCAGCAGGCCACCAACCTGGCGTACGCCCTGGTCGCCGGCGGCGTAGTGGACGCCGCGGTGGGTTGCGGCGTGGAACTCATGAGCCAGGTTGGCTTCGGAGCGACGTCGCCGAAGGAACCGAACTCGGGTCTGCCCGTCAACCGCAACTACTTCGAGCACTTCGAGTTCACGTCGCAGTTCGAGGGGTCGGAACGGATCGCCGACCAGTGGGGCATCACCCGGCTCGATACCGACGCGTTCGGCGTGCAGTCCCAGGCCCGGGCGGCCCGGGCGTGGGACGAGGACCGCTTCGCCACCCAGATCGTGCCCGTCGACGCGCCGGTGCTGGGCGAGGACGGCAAGGCGACCGGTGAGATGACGACCATCACCCGCGATGAGGGCCTTCGGGAAACAACCATGGAATCGCTCAGCAACCTCAAGCCATCGGGCCGTGAAGATGGCGTGCACACGGCGGGGACGTCGTCGCAGATCTCGGATGGTGCGGGCGCCATCTTGTTGATGACGGCCGAGAAGGCCGCCGAACTAGGCGTCAAGCCGCTGGCCCGTATCGTGGACTCGTGCCTTGTGGGGTCGGATCCGGAGCTCATGTTGACTGGTCCGATCGGCGCCACCCAGAAGCTGCTGGCCGACAACGAACTGACAATCGACGACATCGACGTGGTCGAGATCAACGAGGCGTTCGCCTCGGTGGTGCTGGCGTGGGAGAAGGAACTCTCCCCGGACATGGAGGTCGTCAACCCGAATGGTGGCGCCATCGCCCTGGGGCACCCACTGGGTGGGACGGGCGCCATCCTGACCACCAAAGCCGTGCACGAACTGCACCGGGTGGACGGTGAGTACGCCGTGGTGACGATGTGCTGTGGTGGCGGTCTGGGCACCGGCACGCTCATCCAGCGCCTCTGAGCGGTTACGGGATCTCTGGGAGGCTGCAGACAGATGACTGACACGTGCCGGGCAGTGGTGTTCGGTGGTGACGGTACGTGGGAGTTGCGTGACGACTTCTCGGTGCCCACTCCCCCGCCGGGTGGAGCGGTGCTGGCCGTGGAGGCCGTCGGGCTGTGCCACAGCGACGTCGCCCAGTTGGCTGGCCACAAGCACGTGCCGGGTGAGGTGTCCCCGGTGGTACCGGGCCACGAGATCGTCGGGAGGGTGCATGCGCTGGCCGACGACGCCGACCTGGGTGTGGCGGTCGGCGACCGGGTGGCCGTCGACATTGTCTGGTACGGGCCTCCGAGCGAGGACAACCCGTTCGGGGTGCGGTGCTACGGGTACTCGTTCGGCCTCGACGAGGGGGCGGGCCTGTGGGGTGGCTACGGCGAATACATGGCCGTGCTGGCTGGCACGCACCTAGCGAAGCTGACCAATGACCTGTCAGCCGAAGAACTCACGCTGTTCGAACCGCTGTCGAACATGGTGGCGTGGCTGGGCCAGGCAGGCTTCCAGGCCGGCCAGACCGTCGTCATACAGGGGCCGGGGCACATGGGTCTGACCTGCGCGGCGTACGCGAAGTCGCTGGGTGCCGACAAGGTGATCGTGACGGGAACGTCGGACGACGCGTTGCGCCTGGATGTAGCGCTCAAGGTAGGCGCCGACCATGTAATCGACGTGATGGTCGACGATCCGGTGGATGCGGTGATGGACCTGACCGGTGGGTTCGGTGCGTCACTGGCCGTGGACCTGGCCAGTGCACCGGGCACCCCGAGCTTGTGCTTCGACCTGGTGCACCACCGGGCCACGGTGATCTGGGCGGGGTTGAAGGATCGTCAGGCCGTGCCGGTGGTGACCGACAAGGTCGTGATGAAGGGTCTACGGGTCCTCGGTGGGGCCGGCGGCGATGCCGGTTCTGTCGACGAGGCGGCCCGGATCTTGAACGAAGGTGGGTTCCCGACTGATCCCCTGCTAGGTGCCGTGGTGGGCCTAGACGAGATCGACCGGGCGATGGCATTACTGCACCGGGACGGCGACGAGGACGCCGTCCGAGCGGTGCTGCGACACGAGCACTAGCCGGCAGGCCGATACCTGTCGCCCCACAAGGAGCATGTGGCGATAGGGCTACCCGGACTCACTCAGCGAAATAGGCAACGTGCGTAGCCTGAAGCGTCCCTCCCGACGGAGTCGTCGTTGTGAACGGGCCGCCGGCCACGTCCGACGACACCAACGCCAGGCACAGGTTCGACTCGTGCTTCGGGGACCACACGGCCACCCGGACCTCTCCGCACGGCTGACCGTCCGGCCCGACCGCCGGCCACGGGGACTCGCTCGTCGAGGCGAACCGCTCCCCCGACAACAACGCCTTGACTAGGCGCCTCGCTGGGCCGCGCTCACGTTCGGCCAGAATCGCCACCTTTCCGATGAAGTCATCGTCACGATCCAGCGACAGGAACTTCTCCAGCCCCACCTCCAGCGGCGTCGCTGCAGCCCCGCAGTCGGCCCGGTAGGAGAACAGGTCCGACTCGATCCGTTCGTTGAGCGTCGGTCCACCCGGGTGGATTCCGTACTTCTCACCGACCACCCACACGGCGTCCCACAGGTCCATACCCAGGGACCCGTCCTGGAGGAACAATTCGAAACCGCCCTGGCCGCTCCACCCGGACCGGCACAGCACGAACGGGATGCCTTCGTGGACGACCTCTTCGAAGGCGAAGAACGGCAGGTCCCGCACCCACTCCCCCAACAGGTCGGCCATCGTGTCGTCAGCCCGCGGCCCCTGCACGCCCAACGGCGACACGTCCGGTTCGAACACTCGGCAGTCCATTCCGCGCTCGGCAGCCACCGCCTGGCACCACAGCAGCACGTCGCTGTCGGCGATCGACAGCCACCAGCGGTCGTCGGCCAACTTCAGCGCCATCGGATCGTTGATCAGTACCCCGTCGTGGTCACACATCGGCGCGTACCGCACCCGGCCGACCTTCATCCCCCGCAGGTCCCGCGCCGACACGTACTGGCACAAGGCCCCAGCATCCGGCCCGACCACCTCGACTTGGCGCTCACACGACACGTCCCACAACGACACCCGCTCGACGAGCGCCCGATACTCCTCGTTCGGGTCGCCGAACGACCCCGGCATGTACATGTGGTTGTAGACGGTCACGTGGGTCAGGCCGTGACGCATCAGGGCGTCGTGGAACGGCGACTTCCGGATCCTCGACCCCAGCCCGATCTGCAACGTCATCGAACCCACCTCATCCAAGCCGGTCGAGGACGACCTGGCCACCCTGCACCAAGGCAGCCAGCACGGCGGCGTCGCAGGTCACGGTCCTCATGGCCTGAGTCTCCCCCCCATTGGTGGTCGACTACCAGTCCGGTTCAGATACGCCGTGTCGATAGTGCGGAGCGTCGCTGGCCGGCAACGGCGTGTTGCCCAGGATCAGGTCGGCGGACTTCTCGGCGGTCATCATCACCGGCGCGTAGATGTTGCCGTTGGTGAGCGTCGGCATCACCGAGGCGTCCACCACCCGCAGCCCGTCTACGCCGTGGACCCGCATCGACGCCGGGTTGACGACACCCATCTCGTCGGTGCCCATGCGCGCTGTGCACGACGGGTGCAGAGCCGTCTCGGCGTCGGCACGGACCCAGTCGAGGACCGCCTCGTCGCTGGCCACGTGAGGACCGGGCGAGATCTCGCCACCGTTGAACGGAGCAAAAGCCGGTTGTCCCATGATGTTGCGGGCCACCTCGATGGCCTCGGTCCACTCCCGGCGGTCCTCCGGTGTCGACAGGTAGTTGAAGAGCATCTTCGGCTTCTGGAACGGGTCGTCGCTCTGGATCCGCACCCATCCGGTGCTGTTGGAGAACATCGGCCCGATGTGGAACTGGTAGCCGTGCCCTTCGGTGGATACCGAGCCGTCGTAGCGGATGGCGATGGGTAGGAAGTGGAACATCAGGTTCGGCCATGGCACGTCGTCATTGCTGCGCAGGAAGCCGCCGGCCTCGAAGTGGTTCGACGCCCCAGGGCCCCTCCGGAACAACCACTGGAGGCCGATCCATGGCTTGCGCCACTGGGCCAGCTGCGGCGCCAGCGATACCGGCTCGTTGCAGGCGTACTGCACGTACACCTCGAGGTGGTCCTGAAGGTTCTCTCCGACGCCCGGCAGGTCCACCACCGGCGTGACCCCGGCGTCGCGTAGTACGCCGGCCGGTCCGATGCCTGACAACTGCAGCAGTTGCGGTGTGTTGATGGCCCCGCTGGACGAGATGACCTCGGCGGCCTCGACGGTCCGGTTGCGGCCCCGGTGGCTCACCTCCACCCCTGTGACTCGTGTGCCATCCATCAGGAGACGGGTGGCGTGCGCCTTTGTCCAGAGGTCCAGGTTCTTGCGGTGGAGGACCGGATGCAGGTAGGCCCGGGCGGCAGACAGGCGTCGACCCCGGTAGACGTTGCGGTCGAAGGCGTTGAAGCCCTCCTGGCGGTAGCCGTTGACGTCAGGCGTCATTGGATGTCCAGCCTGCTGGACGGCCTCGAAGAACGCCTGGAACAGTGGGCTGGTGGCCGGACCCCGCTCCAGCTTGAGGGGGCCCTCGCCGCCCCGCCAGTCGTCCTCGCCGGCCAGGCAGGTTTCCATGCGCTTGAAGTACGGGAGGCAGTGCGCCCAGTCCCACTCCTCGCAGCCTGGTGTTGCCGCCCAGCGGTCGAAGTCCATCGGGTTGCCCCGCTGGAAGATCATCCCGTTGATGGACGACGAGCCGCCCAGAACCTTGCCGCGGGCGTGGTACACCCGGCGGCCACCCATCTCGGGCTCAGGTTCGGACTCGTACATCCAGTCGTAGAAGCGGTTGCCGATGCCCATCGACAGGGCGGCCGGCATGTGGATGACCACGTCGGCCCGCCAGTCGCGCCGACCGGCCTCGATCAGGAGCACCCGGTTGGCCGGATCGGCACTTAGGCGGTTGGCCAGCGCACAGCCCGCCGAACCACCCCCGATGATCACGAAGTCGTAGCGATCCGACACCTGGCCCCTTCCGGCCGGGTGACCCTCTGGTCAGGCCCGACGATTCCCCGATTCTGCCCGAACCTGGTCGGTCAGTGCTCACCCGTAGTGTGATGCCCATGTCAGCGGTCACCGAGATGACGGACCCGAGGCCACCCAAGCCCCGATACCGGGGGGTGTCGCACCGGATGGCGTTCGTTGCCGCCCTGACCCTGACCCCGATCATGGTCGTGCGGGCGCCCGACGTATGGCCCCGGTTCGTCATCGCCCTCTATTCGCTGGCCGTCGTGGCGTTGTTCGGCGTCTCGGCCCTCTACCACCGCATCCCATGGAGCGAACGGGGCGACCGGATCATGCAACGGTTCGATCACTCCACGATCTTCATCGCCATTGCCGCGAGCTACACGCCGATCGCCGCCTTCGCACTATCCCCGTGGGCAGCCAAACTTGTGCTGCCACTCGTCTGGGGAGGTGCGGCAATCGGCATCTGGCTGCGACTGCGGTACACCCAGGCGCCCACTCCCGTGGTGGCCATCCCCTACCTGGTCGTCGGGTGGTGCCTCCTCCCGGTGGCGGTCGACGCCTGGCAGCAACTCGGGGTGGCCGGCTTCGTACTCCTGCTGATCGGCGGGTTGCTCTACACCGCCGGTGCCATGGTCTACGCCTTCCAGTCGCCGGATCCGTGGCCGACGACCTTCGGGTTCCACGAGGTGTTCCACGCCTGCACGGTCACCGCCGCAGCGTTGCACTACGTAGCCATCGCCTTCATCGTGCTCCCCAAAGCGGGCTGACCCCATCGCCCAGCAAATAGCCCGATTCGACCTGCGATCCGGCGAGTCGTGGCGCGACCCGTTCGCCATGTACCGGGCGCTGCGAGACAACGACCCGGTCCACCGCGTGGAGGGCGCCGAGCATCGGGACGAATTCTGGGTCCTGTCCAGGTTTGGTGACGTGTTCGATGCCGCCCGGGACACCGCCACCTTCTCTTCGGCGAGCGGCTTGACCGTCGAACGAGGTGCCGGTGTCGACATGGGTGAGGCCACCCCGATCGTGTTCCTCGACCCGCCCGACCACACGGCCTTCCGACGACTGGTCGGGTCGGGCTTCACCCCCCGCCAGGTCTCAGCCATCGAGGACGACGTGCGGGCATTCGTCATCGAGCGCCTGGATCAAATAGCTGCGGGCGGTGGCGGCGACATCGTGGCCGAGCTGTTCAAGCCGCTACCCAGCTTCGTGGTGGCCCACTACCTCGGCGTGCCGGTCGAGGACCGCTTCCACTTCGACGAATGGACCGACCAGATCGTGGCCGCCGCAGCCCAGGGCCGGACCGACGAGCCGGATTCAGGCATCGGCGACCTGCTCGCCTACTTCACCGACCTCATCGAGCGTCGCCGGCTCGAACCAGGCGACGACATAGTCAGCCAGCTGATCGCCATGGGCGAGGACGCCGTGTCGATCCTGTGGATCCTCGGTTTCGCCTTCACCATGGTCACCGGCGGCAACGACACCACGACCGGGCTGCTGGGCGGATCGACAGTGCTGCTCCACCAGCACCCAGACCAGCGACGGCGGCTCGTGGACGATCCATCGATGATCCCGGCCGCTGTCGAGGAGTTGCTGCGCCTGACCAGCCCCGTCCAGAACCTGGCCCGTACCACCACCCGGGACGTCGAGCTCCATGGACGGCTTATCCCCGAGGGATCCAAGGTGTTGCTCAGCTACGGGGCAGCCAACCGGGACGAGCGCGAGTTCGGCGACGACGCCGAATTCCTCGACGTGGGTCGCAACCCGGCGAGGATCCTGACGTTCAGCTACGGGGCCCACCACTGCCTGGGGGCTGCCGCCGCCCGCTTACAGGGACGGGTGGCCCTCGAGGAACTGTTGGCCCGCTTCCCGGACTACGTGGTCGACGTCGACGACATGGCGTACGCCACCGGCAACTACGTGCGGCGTCCGCTCAACCTCAGCTTTCGCTCGGCCTGACCCCAGCCTCGGGGTCGCCGGACCCGACCCTCAACCAGCAGGGGTGAGTAGGTAGTCGCCCCGGTCGTCGTCCCAGGCCATGACCACAAGATCGCGGGCCGCTGCGGCCTTGCAGAACTGCAGGAAACCGCCGTAGCCGAGTGCCCGTTCGTTGAAGGTCTCGTCCCGTCGGTTCATCTCGGTCTTGAGGCCGGACAGCACCGCTCCGCCCTTCTTCGACTTGGCGGTCACGACGTCGACCAGCAGGTCGAATCCGACCTGGGCTGGCCCGTCACCGGTCACCAGGTCGACCTCGGGATCGCGCTTCTCACCGGACAGCTCCACCCGCTTTCGCCCAGCCAGGTGTCGCAGCAGTTCGGTGAAGCCCCGGAACCCGTGGTCGGCCTCGTTGAACGTCGGGTCGATGCGGGTGATGGCCCGCTTCAGCGTCGAGGCCCGTACGTCCTCGGTGGAGCCCTGCATGCCGGCCAGCGTCGAGACGACCAGTTCCTCGAGCGGCGGGGCCTCGACCATCGGCTCATCGTCGGACTCGACCGAAGAACGGCCACCGGTGGACGCCTTCCTCTTCGGGGCCTTGCTGGCCGCGATGACCGCCTCCACGCCCTCGAGGCTGTCGTAGTAGAGGAACTCGTCGCACGCCGGCGGCAGCAACTTGGAGGTCGAATTCCTCACACCGATCCCGATGACCCTGCGGTCCAGCTCACGTAGCTTCTGGACGAGAGGCGTGAAGTCGCTGTCTCCGGTGCAGATCACGATGGTCGTCACGAAGTCGCGCTCGAAGGCCAGCTCGAGGGCATCGACCACCATCTTGATGTCGGCCGAGTTCTTACGGCTGGTCCCCATGCGTTGGGGGATCTCGATCAGTTCGACCTGGTGGCGGGTCAGGTGCCGGCGGTCATCGTCGAAGCCCGACCAGTCGGCATAGGCCCGCCGATAGACGACCCGGCCGCGTTCGGCCATCGCCCTGGCGATCGGTCCGAAGTCAAAACGGGCGATGCCGAGGTCCTGGCGGGCACCGATGGCGAGGTTCTCGTAGTCGACGAAGACCGCTATGCGTTCCTCGTTCTCGTCTGGTCTCATGCCGACAGCATCACAGGTCGAGGCGCCTGATCCTCGCTAGTCGGTCAGATCGCTGCGAGACGGTCCATGAGTATCCGACCTTCAGCCTCGTCCATCTCGACGAACGGCGGTCGAACGTTGGCCCACGTCGGATCGTCGTGGGCCAGCGCCAAGAGGCGCTTCATGGTCGGGATGGCCGGCTGACCCTGGAGGGCCAGGCGGTAGGCGCGGGCCCGTTCCATGGCGTCGGCGGCCGCCTCGCGGCCCCCTGCCCCGTACCGCCGGACGACCTCGACCACTGGGCCGGGGTTCACGTTGGCCGTGGCCGTGATGCAACCCGGGCTCCCCCGGTCCAGCGCATCCAGTAGGGGCAGCTCGGCGCCCGGCCAGACGATCAGGCCGTCGATGTCGAGGAAGGCCTCGGTGGTCGCCCAGTCACCCGACGAGTCCTTCAGGCCGACCACCTGTTCGGGAAACTCGGTTCGGAGTCGGGCCGCCACGGCCGCCGGGATGCCCACGCCGGCCACCTGGGGGATGTGGTACAGCACGACTCGCAGGCGGTGGTCGTCGACCCGCTCGATCAGCCCGGCGAAATGCCTGTACAGGCCCTCATCGGACGGATCCTTGAAGTAGAAGGGCGGCAGCACCATGCATGCCCGGCATCCGAGGTCGACGGCGTGCCTGGTCAGGCGAACAGTGCCCGGGAGATCGGGTAGGCCGGTGCCCACCACCACCACCCCGGGGTCGATCCCACCGTCAACCAGCATCTCGAGAGCGGCCTCACGCTCCCTAGAGGCCACCGACAGGGCCTCACCGGTGGTGCCGAAGACGGCCAGGCCCACGCACCCGGCGTCGAGGGTGCTCTGCGCATGGGCCAGCATCCGGCGGTGCGATACCGAAAGATCAGCCTCGAACGGGGTCAGGATGGGCGCCACCACCCCATCGGGCAGCAGTGCCTCTCGTGTATCCCCCATCGTCTCCCCGTTTCATTGGTTGGCGGGCCGGTCAGCTGGCCTGCCGTTTAGCTGGCGAACGCAGATCGTGGCACAGGTGCCGCGTATCCTGCGCTGATGGACCTCTCGCCCACCTCCCCAGACCTGTCGATGGCCAGCAGCGTCCGTGCCGACCTGCGAAGCGACACCGTCACCCAGGCATCGGCCGCCATGCGTGACGCCATGGCGAATGCCGAGGTGGGCGACGACGTCTACGACGAGGACCCCACGGTCAACGCCCTCCAGGACCGGCTCGCCGCCATGGCCGGCAAGGAAGCCGGCCTCTTCTTCTCGTCGGGTACCCAGTCCAACCTGGCTGCCGTGCTCAGCCACTGTGGACGGGGCGACGAGTACCTGATCGGGCGCACCTCGCACGTGCTCATCAACGAAGCCGGCGGCACGGCAATGCTGGGCAGTGCTGTCCCGTGGCCCATCGAGGTCGACGAGACCGGCCACTTCTTACCCGAGGACGTGCGGGCCGCCGTGAAGGAACCCGACCAGCACCACCCTGTCACCACCCTGTTGAGCCTCGAGAACACGGTGAACGGCCACGTACAGACGGTCGAGCACGTGGCATCGCTGGCTTCGACGGCCCGCGAATGCGGCCTGGCCGTCCACCTCGACGGGGCCCGCCTGTTCAACGCCGCGGTCGCCCAAGGTGTCGGCATCGATGCCTACGCCACCCACACCGACACCGTGTCGCTGTGCCTCTCCAAGGGATTGGGCGCTCCGGTCGGCACCGTCCTGGTCGGCGACCAGGCATCGATCGCCCGGGCCCACAGGCTTCGAAAGGTTCTGGGCGGCGGGATGCGCCAGGTCGGCCACCTGGCGGCCGCAGCGCTCTTCGCCGTTGACCACCACGTCGACCGATTGGCCGACGACCACGTCCGGGCCGGTCGTATCGGTGCCGGGCTGGCACCCCTCGCAGACCACGGCCTAGACGTAGTGCACACCACCAACATGCTGTGGATCACTCCGCCGGCCGCAGTACACGGCGCGCTGGTCGACCACCTCAAAGCCGACGGAATCCTGGCTACCTACTGGGCACCCACCATGCGGTTCGTGACCCACCTTGACGTCGACGACGAACAGGCCGACCACGTCATCGACTCGTTTGCCCGCTTCTTCGCACAGGCCGCCTGACACAGGCCTGAGGCGACCCCGAAACGAGGTCACGGGTAGTCTCCGCGCATTGGCGGTTCCATCCCGATCGATCGCCGGAGGGTGCAAGACATGGCTCAATCACACGAGGGACGAGTCGTCGTCGTCACCGGTGCCGGGAAGGGCATCGGCCAGGCCATTGCCGACCGGTTCGCCGGAGCGGGCGCCCACGTGGTGGTCAACGACATTGACGCCGAACGGGTCGCCACCGTCGTCGACGGAATCACCGCCGCTGGTGGCTCAGCCATCGGGACACCGGCCGACGTATCGGACTCAACCCAGGTGGCAGCCATGTTCGACTCGGCTGTCGAGGCCTACGGCACCGTCGACGTGCTGGTCAACAACGCCGGCATCATCAGCCCGATGCTCCACTTCTTCGAGGCCGACGAGGCATGGTGGCGACGCATCATCGACGTCAACCTGACCGGCCACTTCCTGTGCTCGCACCGGGCGGCCCGCATCATGGCGGCGTCCGGCCACGGCGTCATCATCAACATGTCGTCGGGCGGAGCCACCCGGGCCCACCGGGCGTTCACCGCCTACGACGCCTCCAAGGGGGGCATCGAGGCCCTCACCCGGGCCATGGCACTCGACCTCGGGCCCTACGGCATCCGGGTGTGCGCCCTCATGCCCGGCTCGATCGACACCGAGGGCATGGACGAGGCGGCCCGAAACCTGAGGGGCGAGAACATTCCCCTGGGACGGCCCGGCGACCCGGACGACATGGCCGGGCCGGCCCTGTTCCTGGCATCCGACGATGCCTGCTACATCACCGGCGACGTCATCAAGGTGGACGGCGGGATGCTCTCCCAGCAGCGCTCAGCCACCGTCGACATCATGCCGCCCACCGATTTCCCGTCGCTCGAACAGGTCCTCGGCGGAGACTGAGCGACCCAGATGAGGCAGCACTGATGGGAAGCATGCGGATCGGCGCCGACGTCGGGGGAACGTTTACCGACGTCGTACTTGAACTGGACCGGGAGGAGGAACAGGGCGGCGGGTCCGAGGGACGGATGTTCTCCACCAAGGTCCTCACCACCTATGACGCCCCGGAGCGGGGCATCCTCGACGGCGTGGCCACTGTGGTGGCCGAAGCGGGCGCCGACCTCGCCGACCTGGACACCTTCATCCACGGGACGACACTTGCCACCAACGCCCTGATCGGCCGCACCGGGGCCCGCACGGCGCTGGTCACCACCGACGGCTTCCGCGACACCATCGAAATGCGCACCGAGAGTCGATTCGAGCAGTACGACCTGAACCTCGTGCTACCCGCCGCACTCATCGAGCGCCGGGACCGCCATGTCCTACGGGAACGCATCGCAGCAGACGGGACGGTGCTCCGCCCATTCGACGAGGACGAGGCGCGGGCGCTGATCGAAGTGCTGGCCGACCGTCCCGACGACGAGGCCTACGAGGCCATCGCCGTCGGCTTCATCCACGCCTACGTGGACGGCAGCCATGAGCGCCGCTTCCGCGACCTTCTGACGGAACGCCTCCCCGACGTGCCGGTGTCGATCTCGTCGGAGGTTGCCCCCCAGATGCGGGAGTTCGAGCGGTTCAACACGGTGTGCGCCAACGCCTACGTGCAGCCACTCATCGCCACCTACCTGCGAAACCTCGAAGCCCAACTGCTCGAGACAGGCGCCACGTGCCCCGTGTACCTCATCCACTCGGGCGGCGGACTCATCAACGTGGACGGGGCAGCCCGATTCCCTGTCCGGCTCGTGGAATCCGGCCCGGCCGGTGGAGCGATCTTCGCAGCGGACATCGCAGCCCGACACGGCCTCGATCGGGTGCTGTCGTACGACATGGGTGGGACCACAGCAAAGATCTGCCTGATCGAAAGCCAGATGCCCCGCACAGCCAAGACGTTCGAAGTGGCCCGTACCCACCGCTTCACCAAGGGCAGTGGCATGCCCATCTCCATCCCCGTCATCGAGATGATCGAGATCGGGGCCGGCGGCGGGTCGATCGCCACGGTCGACGCACTGGGCCAGATCCGGGTGGGGCCACTCAGCGCGGGATCGGAGCCCGGGCCGGCGGCCTACGGGCTGGGCGGCGTGGAACCTACGGTCAGCGATGCCAACCTGGTGCTAGGTCGCCTGTCGGCCGACACGTTCGGGGCTCCCGGCATCGACCTGGACGACGAGGCAGCCCGTGACGCGCTGAATCGCACGGTCGGCTCCGCACTGGCCATGGACGCCGAAACGGCGGCCGCCGGCGTGGCCGAGGTCGTCGACGAGAACATGGCCAACGCAGCCCGCGTGCACGCCGTCGAAAACGGCAAGGACGTTGCCGCCTTCACCGTGATCGCCTTCGGCGGCGGGGCTCCCCTGCACGCCGGACGGCTCTGCGAAAAGCTCGACGTGGACGAACTACTGGTGCCGCCGGGCGCCAGCGTGGGGTCGGCCATCGGCTTCCTACGAGCCCCGTTCGCCTACGAGGCCCTACGCAGCCATCACGCCACCATCGATCAGTTCGATCCGGCAGCCGTCAACGCCATGTTGGTGGACCTGGCCGACGAGGCCACCGCCTTCGTGTCCGAGGCGCTGGCCTCGACCGGAGCCTCGGTCGCCGACGTGACGCTTGAAACCGAGCGGTGGGCCTACATGCGCTACGCAGGGCAGGGATGGGAGATCCCCGTGCCCGTCGACGCCGCCCCATTCGACGCAGTGGGCGGCGAACTACTGGCCAATCGGTTCGAGAAGGCCTACGAGGAGTTCTTCGGTCGGGCCATTGCCGGCCTGGCCGTCGAAGCCATCGGCTGGTCGGTCCGGGTGTCCACCCCGCGACCCCAGGTCAACCATGTTGAGCGGATGGGCGCAGTCCGGGAGATCACCCCGGACCGCACCCGACCCATCCACGACACGGCCACCGGCACCACCCAGCAGGCAGGCGTCGTCGAACGCGACGCCCTGGCCGCTGGCGATCGGCTGGTCGGTCCGGCCGTCATCGTCGAAACCCAGACCACGACGCTGCTGTCATCGCGCCAGCAGGCCGTCATGCAGCCGGACGGCTGCCTGCTGGTGACACGGACGACTCCTCGGAGCGGGGAGGTCACGCCATGAGTGAGCTTCGCCATCAGGTCATGTGGAACCGCCTCATCTCCATTGTCGAAGAACAGGCCCTAGCGCTGGTGCGGACCGCGTTTTCGACCAGCGTGCGAGAGGCGGGCGACCTGTCAGCCGGCGTCTACGACGTGCAGGGCCGGATGATCGCCCAGGCGGTGACCGGCACGCCCGGCCACGTCAACACGATGGCCGCCGCAGTGGCCAACTTCATCGAGGACATCGGCCCGCATCGCATCTACGAGGGCGACTCGTACGTCACCAACGACCCGTGGAAGGGCACCGGCCACCTCCATGACTTCACCGTCGTGGACCCGGTGTTCCGGGCCGGCGCCCTCATCGGCTACTTCGCCTGCACGGCCCACGTGGTCGATGTGGGGGGCAGGGGCTACGGCCCCGAC
The DNA here is from genome assembly GCA_014237715.1 of Acidimicrobiales bacterium. GTDB lineage: Bacteria > Actinomycetota > Acidimicrobiia > Acidimicrobiales > MedAcidi-G1 > UBA9410. The sequence goes on along the minus strand of JAAZZG010000003.1, from coordinate 60,608 downwards.
GCCACCGAGGTCTACGAGGAGGGACTGTTCGTCCCCATCATGAAGTTCGCCGAGCGAGGCGTGGTCAACGAGGACCTGTTGAACATCGTGCGCCACAACGTGCGCGAGGCCGGGCAGGTGGTCGGCGACCTGTACTCGCTGTCCGGCTGCAACGACACGGGAGCCCGACGACTACACGCCATGCTCGACGAATTCGCCATTGACGACCTCGAGGAGCTGGCGTCCTTCGTCTTTGACCGCACAGCCACGGCCACCCGGGAACGGCTCGCCGACCTCCCAGCCGGGACGTACACCAATGTGATGCGGGTCGACGGCTACAACGACTCGATCGACCTGGCGGTGACGTTGACGGCGGAGGGCAGCGAAGTGCACGCCGACTTCGCGGGAACGTCGCCAACCTGTGCCCACGGCGTGAACGTGCCGTTGACGTACGCCCACGCCTACTTCTCCTACGCCATGCTGGTTGCCCTCGCCCCCGAGATGCCATCCAACTGGGCATCGCTGGCCGCCTTCACCGTGAGTGCCCCCGAGGGCTGCATCCTGAACGCCAAGCATCCCGAACCGGTGGCGGTGCGCCACGTCATCGGGCACTTCGTCACCGACCTCTGCCTGGGGGCAATTTCCAGTGCCCTGCCCGACGTGGTCCCCGCCGAGGGCGCCGGAGCCCTCTGGAACTTCCAGGTGAGTGCCCGGGCTTCGGACCCGTCGTCGGGCCTACCGCCCCGAGAGGTGCTGATGTTCAACAGCGGCGGCACGGGGGCTCGACCCACGCTGGACGGCATCAGCGCCACGGCGTTTCCCAGTGGAGTGCGGACCATGCCCGCCGAAGCCACCGAACAGTCCGGTCCGGTCGTGGTATGGCGCAAGGAGCTGCGACCCAACTCCGGAGGCGAGGGTCGCCAACGGGGCGGCCTGGGGCAGGTCATCGAGATCGGGCCGGCCGCCGGCTACGACATCTCCGTGTCATGCATGTTCGACCGGGTCGCCAACCCGGCTCGGGGTCGCCGCGGCGGCTCCGATGGGGCACCGGGTGGCGTACACCTCGACGACGACACACCGTTTGACGCCAAGGGTAAGCAGCCTGTGCCACCAGGCCGAACGCTGGTGCTGGAACTGCCGGGAGGCGGCGGCCTCGGCGACCCATCCGAACGCGATCCCGACGCCATCGACGACGACCGGATGCAGGGCTACGTGACGTGACCGGGACCGGTCGCGGCGGAGGACCACGTGAAACCGCCTACGACACGGTGATCGTGGGCGGTGCCGTCATGGGTAGCTCACTGGCCTATTGGCTCTCGGAGAATCCCGACTACGACGGGACTGTGCTGGTCGTAGAGATGGACTCCACCTACGAACGGGCCTCCACCACGCTGTCGGAGGCCAGCGTCCGACACCAGTTCTCCGAGCCAGTCAACATTCGCCTATCGATGTTCGCTACCGAGTTCATCGCCGAGTTCCACCAACACGTCCAGGTGGACGGCGAGTCCCCGGACCTCGGGTTCCGGGACACCGGATACCTGTTTTTGGCCACCGACGACGGCATGGACGTGCTGCGAGAGAACCATGAGGCACAACGTTCATGCGGAGCCGAAGTGGCCCTGCTGTCACCCGGGGAGTTGGCCGACCGGTTTGGATACATGCACATCGACGATCTGGCCGGTGCCAGCCTCGGCCTCCGCAACGAGGGCACGCTAGACGCCTACTCGTTGATGCGGGGCTTCCAGCAGCGAGCCCGACACAATGGCGTGGAGTACGCCACCGACCGGGTCATTGGACTACGTACCACCCCGGCCCGCGACCGGGTAACCCACGTGGAGATGGCCTCGGGAGCCGTGGTGGCCTGCGACCGCGTGGTCAACTGCACCGGCCCGAGGGCCCGTTGGATGGCCGACCTGGTCGACCTTCCTCTACCCGTCGAGCCCCGGATCCGGGGTGCCTGGGTGTTCGACTGCCGAACCCCACTGGACGGCCCCACCCTGCCGTTGACCATCGACACCACCGGGATGCACGTACGGACCGAGCCGCCCCACTACCTGGCCGGCATGCCACCCGTCGACGACATCGCGGTGGACCCGGAGGACTTCGCCGTCCGCGAGGCTGAATGGGAGGACCATATCTGGCCGGCCCTGGTGCACCGGATCCCGGCCTTTGAGCGCATTGGGGTGACCCACCGGTGGGTCGGGCACTACGCCTACAACACGCTGGACCACAACGCCGTGGTCGGTCCAGCCGGAGCGGTGCCCAACTTCTACTTCTGCAACGGGTTCAGCGGCCACGGCCTTCAGCAGAGCGCCGGGGTGGGCCGGGCACTCAACGAACTCATTACCTACAACGAGTACCGCACCATCGACCTGTCGCAGATGGGCCACGACCGCATCGTGGCCGGAAAACCCTTTCTAGAAAAAGCCATCATCTAAGCCCGACTGCAGCCGGACTAGACCACCCGATGCAACCCTGTTGAGGTCGAGGGCACTGGCAAATCCCATCTTGTCTTCAATCTCATGGAATACGAATGAGATCGCGTGCTCAACGATCCCCTATTCGTTGAAGCCGCAGCAACAGACGACTCGATGACGATCGCTTCAAAATTTAGTTCCTCCGCCGCGACCAGACGACTGAATCAGAAGCCGTGCGACGCAGCATCGAGATCTCTTTTGCCAACTTGGCTACATCAACCAAGCCAGCCGACATCGACGGGTCGCTGTCTTAGGCCGTCAGTCAAACCGGCCGGTCAAGACAGGCGAAGTTGGCTGGAGCCGACGATTGACGGAAGAGCAAGGGGATGGATCGGCCCCGGCTCCCCTTCGCATACTGCCGGAATCGCGTTGACGATTCGGTTGGCAGCCAGAGTGTTGCCTCCGGCTGCTGCACCCGGATCTGACGCATCTTCACCGTGGACCGAGACGGCGAGATTCGGCCTACCGGTGATCACGACTCGGTGAAGTCCACCATCGACACTGGACTGAGGCCAGTCAGGTGCACAACTGTCGTCGATCCTGGTTACGTGCTCCGCTACTAGAACCGGCCGTCCGCCTATGACTCCGTTCACCTCGAACCGAAAAGCGCCCTGTGTCCCAGCTTCAAACTCACCCATTCCGTCCACGTGCACGGTTCGTTCGAGTGCTCGACGGTCGGTGTCAGTGGTTATCGAGTCCAGCTTCAGGTCTAGGCCATCGGCCAATACCCGGATCATTGGGGCCCAGACTGTCATTAGCCCGTATTCGCTCAATATGGGAGTTGGGTAGTCGAGCGGGTGGCCGAAGCCGCAGAGGTCCCGAACCGCCTGAGGCTGGTCATAACCGGTGTAGTTGGCGACCTCTTGGGCCCGTACTTCCGTGATGTCGGCACAAACCCCGGTCAGGAGTAGCGGCAGGATGTCAAGAACCCAGCCAGGGTCGATGCCCGACACCAAGATCGAGCTGTCGCCTTCAATGCAGGCCCTGACCACACGAGACCGGAGTGGTTCCGGCGCCGACGGTGGATGGAGCAAACCATGGAATGCCGTCGAGACGACGTCGGTGCCGGAGGCAAGCACCCGTTCCACCTCCTCCAGGGACGCTTCGGGGCGAAAGTCGGCGTTCACGGCGTAGACCACTGCGTCAACGTCGTCAGCCTCAGCAATCCAAACCTCGTCGGTTGCCTGGATCCCCAAGGTCCCGATCCCAGCTAGGACACCGGCGTCGACACCAACCTTGTCAGGGTCGGCAACGATCACGCCGACCAGTTCCAACCCGTGGTGTGCGACCACGGCCCGAATCGCTGGCCGGCCCACATTTCCGGTACCCCACACCACCACCTTGAGCGCCACAACTGACCTCAGCCGGAGGTTCGGGGGATTCCGTGGTACGGCGATCCGGCTTCCCGGTACGCGCCGTAGAGATCGAAGAACTCTTGACCGAACGGGTTTTCGCCGCGAAGAGGCATGGCTGCTCGCACCACCGTGAAATCAAGAGGGGTTAGTTCGGCTGCCTGATCAAAGTGGGAGTCAGCAACATCGGATAGGCCGGCTCGGCGTGCGTGCGCGGCGAGCCTGAAGTGGAGTCGGGCTTCCACCTCGTCGACGGTCAGATCGGCCACGGTATGGCTCGCATCTTCGGGAACCTGGCCGTCACCGACCCAGGCTCGTACGAGTTCGAGATGGCCCTCACAGTGCACACCGGTGAACTCAGAGAAGGTGTCGGTACCGACCTCTGCCGCGTTGGGCCTGACGATTCGATCCTCTTCGTCCACCCAGATGACAGTTGGCACGTTGCTGATTGCGTACAACTCGGTGAGGTGATGATCGGCGTCGACCAGCACCGGGTAGGAAACCTCTTTAGCAAATTCTTGGAGGGCGTCGACATTTTCGTCAATAGCTACCGCAATAACAGTAAAACCTGTGTCGCCTAGTTCGTCTTGCAGCGCCTGCCACCCGGGCAGGTCAAAAGCGCACCCTCACCAGCTGGCGAAGGCCACCAAGAGCCGTTTACGGCCTGCCCAGTCGGAAAAGGATTTCGGTGACCCGTTCAGGTCAGGGAGTGTGAAGTCGGGGGCCCTGCGGCCGTGAAGGGCTTCGAATCGGTCACCTGCGGGCTGTCCGACAACCAGTAACCCGGCGTCCGCGTCTATTACAGCCGGCCGATTCAAGATCTTGGCGACAGCCAAAATGTCGATACCTTCATCGTGTTCAACCTGGGAACGATCGGCGACAGGGACACAAACCGTCTCACGGCATAGGCCTTCTGCATGCCACTCCCAGCCGAGCAGTTCACCAAGTGCCTCGGGACTCACGATGGGTCGCTCGTCGTCCCAGACGGCTTCGACAGTCGAAGCCTGTTCGGCAATCACGGTAAGAGGTCGCCGGGCCAGGCCGGTCACAACAGAACTCACAGCAGTGGCTTTCGGGTAGGCATCGGATCCAGCCGTCCACAAGAGCCGCCTTGATCAAGCATTCCTCTAACGGTCTCTGTGGGGCACGGGGGTCAACGGAGCTGAATCTCAGCCTTCACCGAGGTAGGAGGCCCGCAGTTCCGGGTTGGCCAGCAGGGCCTCGGCAGTGTCATCGAGCACCACCCGGCCGGTCTGGAGGACCCAGCCCCGATCAGCGATTGACAGCGCCATGTTGGCGTTCTGCTCCACCATGAAGATGGCCGTACCGTCGGCGTGGATCTGTTGGATCAGCTCGAAGTTCTGCTGGACGAGTGCCGGGGCCAGACCCATCGACGGCTCATCCATGAGTAGGACCCGCGGGCGCGACATGAGCGCACGCCCGATGGCCACCATCTGCTGCTCGCCGCCAGACAACGTGCCGGACTTCTGCGAGAGGCGCTCCTTGACCCGTGGGAACAGGTCGTAGATCTTCTCGAGGTCCTCGGCAATGCCGTCCTTGTCGTTGCGGAGGTAGGCCCCCAACTCAAGGTTCTCCTTGACTGACAGGCGTTTGAAGAGCCGGCGGTTCTCGGGAACCATCGTGATGCCGTTGATGACCCGGTAGCTAGTCGGCTTGTCGTTGACGACCTCGCCGTCCAGCACCACCTCGCCCGACGTCGGCGTGACCATACCCAGCAGGGTCTTGAGCGTCGTGGACTTGCCCGAGGCATTGCCGCCCAGCAGGCAGACCAGCTCACCCGGGTAGATGGCCAGGTCGACGTCCTTGAGGATGTGGACCGCGCCGTAGTGGGTGTTGACCTGGCGGAACTCGAGGAGTGCCGTGGCGCCGTTGGTGGAAGCGGTCTCGCTCATCAGTTGGCCTCCACGGGACGGCCCAGATAGGCCTCCACCACGTCCGGGTTGGTCGACACCTCGTCGTAGGACCCCTGGGCAATGGGCACCCCGTGGTCGAGAACCACGACCCGGTCCGAGACGTCACGTACCACCTTCATGTCGTGTTCGATCATGATGATCGTGAAGCCCCACTCGGTACGGAGCCGGCCGACCAGGGCGGTCAACTCCGCGGTCTCTATCGGGTTCATTCCGGCCACCGGTTCGTCGAGCAGTAGTAGGCGAGGCTGGGTGGCCATGGCACGTGCGATCTCGAGGCGGCGCCGGTTGGCGTACGACAGCGCGAAAGCCGGCTGGTCCATCCGGTAGCCGACGAGGCGGTGCCCGAAGAACTCGAGGACCTCGATGGCCCGCTCCCGGATCTCCCGCTCCTCGCGCTTGAAGGCCTTCGTCTGGAGCAGCGCCCCGTAGATCAGTTGGCTGGTCCGGCAGTGCTGGGCCACCATCACGTTTTCGAGGATGGTCATGTTGGGGAACAACCGAACGTTCTGGAACGTCCGGGCGATCCCGAGTGATGTCACCGTGCTGGGATCGAGTCCCACGATCGACTCGTTCTCGAAAAGGATGTCGCCCTCAGTGGGAGTCACCAGGCCGGAGATGGCGTTAAAGAAGGTCGTCTTGCCGGCGCCGTTGGGGCCGATCACGCTGACGATCTCGCCCTCGTCGATGTGGAAGTTCAGTCCCGACAGGGCATCGAGTCCACCGAAGGTGATCTTTAGGTCCTTGATCTCGAGAAGGCTCATTCCTCCTCCCCTCCCCCGTCGCCCACTAGCAGGGGCGCCGCGTCCTCGTCATCGTCGATACCGGGTTTGTCTCCCCTTAGCCAGGCGTCCTGCAGGAACTCTTCCTGGTGGAGCTCGCGACTACGGCGGGCGCTCGGCACGAGGCCCTCCGGGCGCTTCAGCATCATGAAGACGAGCAGCATCCCGTAGATGAGCAGCTTGAAGTTCTGGAACTCCTGGAGCAGGCCGGGCTGCTTGGGCCCACCAAGGACGCCGATGAGGACGAACGAGCCGACCATCACGCCGGCGATGTTGCCCATTCCGCCGACGATCACCACCACGAGGATGATGATCGAGATCAGGATCATGAAGCTGGTCGGGAACACGGAGCCGACCTTGGCCACCAGTACCGCACCGCTGAAGGCCGCCAGCACGGCACCCACCACGAAGGCCATCAACTTGGCACTCACCGTGTTGATGCCCATGGCCTCGGCCACCTGCTCGTCCTCCCGGATGGCCATCCAGGCCCGACCCAGGCGGGACGCCTGCAGCCGCCACGACACGTAGATGGCGATCACAGAGAAGAACAACACCAGGTAGAAGACCGACCTCGGGTCGGTGCCCTTCACCGTGGCGAAGCCCAGGTCGACGCCCGGCACGTTGGTGATGCCCTGGGCGCCACCGAAGTACGGGCCCAGCCAGTCCGACAGGAACAGCAGGCGGATGATCTCGCCGAAGCCGAGGGTCACGATGGCCAGATAGTCGCCACGCATCCTGATGACGGGCGCCCCAATTACCAGGCCGACGATGATGGCGAAGATCACCACGAAGACGAGGCTGAAGCCGAAGTGCAGCTCGGGGGCGAACCACGGGCTGTTTGGTGAGGTGAGCACCGCGGTCGTGTAGCCGCCGACGGCGAAGAAGGCCACGTAGCCCAGATCGAGGAGGCCGGCCAGGCCGACCACGATGTTCAGACCGAGGGCCAGCAGCAGGAAGAGTCCGACGTTGGCCAGCAGCTCGTTCATGATCTTGCCGAGGAACATCGGCAGGACAATGCACAGGACGGCCACCACGGCAAACAGGATCATGGAGGCCTTCTGCCGTTCGACGCCCTCCATGTCGCGGTACCGGTTTGTCGCCGCCTTGACTCGGCCGTCGGTGACCGCCGCCACGACGGCCATCACGGCACCGACCACGAAGGTCGACGTCAGGGTCAGGCCACCCTTCTTGGCGTAGATCAGGTCGGTCAGCCATTCCAGGCCGAAGCCCTCCGAGACGTCGGAAACCGCGGCCTCCAGCACCGACAGGGACAACAACCCGATTATGACGATGGCCACGATGCGACGGGCGATGCGGGGCACCACGTGCAACGACGCCCCAACCAGGCCCAGTACCCCACAGGTCACGATCCATGCGCCGGCTCCGAAGCCCATGCCGTTCTCGTAGGTAAGGAATCGGAAGAGCTTGGGACTCCAGTTGACCAGCGGGTCCCGCAGGTTCCACGAGTCGAGCGCCACCATGAGCAACGACAGGAGCCCGCCGCCGATCACGCCGACCACCAGACCGGTGACGAGGTCAAACAGTCCCTGCTTGCGGGACTCGAAGCCCTCCAGGACGATCTGGCTGGCGGACACCCAGCCGATGACGATGGGGACCAGCACCACTGAGAGGTAGCCGAGACTCAGGTACCGCTCGATGATTTCTCGCCGGTCCAACTCGACGGGCATGCCGACAAGGCAGAGGGCGATCAGGGTGCCGCCACAGATGAATCCCCATCGGAGGACTTTTCGCCAGTCCTGATCCAGAGCCGAGGACGGCATGGGTGCAGCCAGGGTGCTCATGCCCGGTCCTCCGATGAGAGCCGCTCTCCGAAGAGCCCGGAGGGCTTGAACAGGAGCACGAGGACCAGCACGGTGAAGGCCACCGCGTCTTTGAGCTGGGACACGCCCGGCACGCCGAGCGGTTCGAGGATGACCAGCGGAGCGATGGACTCCGCTGAGCCCAGCGAGATGCCGCCGGCCATAGCGCCACCCAGGTTGCCGATGCCGCCGACCACCGCTGCAGTGAAAGCCTTGACGCCGGGCAGGAAGCCGGTCATATGGGTCACCGACCGGAACATGAGCCCCCACAGGATCCCTCCCACGCCGGCCATGGCGCCGCCCACGGCGAACGTGGTGACGATGGTGCGGTTCACGTCAATCCCCATGAGGGACGCGATCTCCTTGTCCTCGGCGACGGCTCGCATGGCCTTGCCGGTCTTGGTGCGTTCGACGATGTACCAGAGTCCGGCCATCGAGGCGGCAGCCACCACCAACACCAGCAGGCGGGTTCCGGCGATCTCGAACGTCAGGATCGACCGCTGCTTGGCCAACCACTCCGGGAGGCGAGGATAGCTCTTGGTGGACGGACCGAACAGACCGAGTACGAAGTTCTGGATGAAGAACGACACACCGATCGACGTGATCAGCGGGATGAGACGGGGCGAGTTGCGAAGCGGCCGGTAGGCCACCCTCTCCATGACCACCGCGGTGAACGTTGAGAAAAACACGGCCATCACGATGATCAAGACCAGGCAGAGTAGGAAGTTGGACTCCCACATCCCGTTGGCCTGGAACTTGTCCGAGGCGATGAAGCCGGTCATGGCGCCCACCATGAACACCTCACCGTGGGCGAAGTTGATGAAGCCCAGCACGCCGTAGACCATCGAGTAGCCCAGCGCGATCAGGCCGTACATCGAACCCTGGGAGAGGCCGGAGATGAGCAGGCCCTTGAACTGGTCGCCGGTTAGACCTCGGGCGCCGGGATTACGCCACTGGGCGAACGGGTTGTCGGCGTCGAACTGCTGCCAGATGAAGGCCAGCAACCCGATCACGATCACGGAGACCAGGAAGACCCTGATGAAGGTGAGGAAGCGGTCGACGGACACGAGTCGTCGCGCTGACTTTGTCGTAATGGCGTGGGTTGGCACAGATGCTCCGTCTGACGTCACTAGCAAAGGGCAGACGGAAGAGTATCTGCCAGGCGGTGTGGTCGTGTGTCCTCCATCACCGTTGGCATGTCAACGGCCCGCTGATACCTGGCCGGCCACCTGGTGGTGGCCCTCGGTACGCTCCCGCTATGTCCCGCAGCACCCATCAGGCCCTGGCCGACGAACGCAACACCACCGTCGAGATCTTCATTAACGGCGAGTTCTTTCCCCGTCACGAGGCCAAGGTGTCGGTGTTCGACAGCGGCTTCCTGGTGGGCGACGGCGTCTGGGAGGGGCTTCGCCTCCACCACGGCCGGTTCGCCTTCCTGGACCGCCACCTGGATCGCCTGTTCGCCGGGTTGGCCGCCACCGGCATCGATATCGAGATGACCCGGGACGGAGTGGCCGATGCCCTGCAGGCAACCGTGGACCACAACGAAATGCACGACGATGTGCACGTACGACTCATGGTCACCCGGGGCGACAAGAAGACCCCCTCCCAGCACCCGTCGAACTGTGTGGGTGGGCCCAACGTGGTCATCATTGCCGAGTACAAGGCGGCTGATCCGGCGGTGCTGGAGTCGGGCATCTCGTTGTTCACGGCGACCGTGCGACGCCCGCCGCCCGACACGCTTGACCAGCGTCTCAACTGCCACTCCAAGCTGCACGAGGTGATCGCGCTCATCCAGGCTGTGGAGGCCGGTGCCGACGAGGCCCTCATGCTGGATCCGACCGGTGCGGTAGCTACCTGCAACGCCACCAACTTCTTCGTAGTCCGAGACGGCGGCGTGTGGACGTCGACCGGGCACTACAACTTGAACGGCATCACCCGTCAATTGGTGCTGGAGATCGCACCGCAGGCCGGGCTGACCGCCCACGAGAAGCCGTTCTCGTTGACCGACGTCTACTCGGCTGACGAGGCGTTCGTGACTGGCACGTTCGCCGGCCTCACTCCCGTGATCGCCGTCGACGGGCGAACCATCGGCGACGGTGGCCCGGGGACCATGACGGCCCGACTCCGTGACCTGTACCAGGCAGCCGTCGAAGCTGACGTGTCCCGCTGACCAGGGCTACTTTCCTGATGACCCTTCGCATCAACTGCTGGTCGGGACCACGCAACATCTCGACGTCGTTCATGTACGCCTTCGGGCAACGGGCCGACACCAAGGTGTTCGACGAACCGATCTACGCCCACTACCTGCGGGTGACCGGGCGCCAGCACCCCGGGAGGGCCGAGGTGCTAGCCAGCCAGGATCCCGACGGCGAAGCCGTAGTACGCGACGTGATCCTCGGCGACCATCCGACGACGGTGGTCTTCTTCAAGCAGATGGCCCAGCACGCAGTCGACCTCGATCTGGACTTCCTCAAATCGTGCCGAAACATGCTCCTGATCCGGGACCCGGAACGGGTGGTGACGTCGTTCGCGAAGAACGTCCCCGATGTGGGGGTGGCCGACACCGGGCTATCCATCCAGGTTGAGCTACTGGAGGCCATGCTGGCCGCCGGCGAGGAACCGCTCGTGGTCGACTCAGCCGCACTGCTGGCCTCACCCGAGCCGATGCTGAGGCTGTTGTGTGGTCGCCTCGGCCTGCCCTTCGACCCGGCGATGCTCTCATGGCCGGCCGGGCCCAAGCCCGCCGACGGTGTGTGGGCCAAGCACTGGTACGCCAGCACCCACCGGTCCACGGGTTTTGAGGCCGGGGTACCCAGCACCGAACCCGTTCCGACCTACCTCCGGCCGGTGGTCGCCGAGGCCCGGAGTCTCTACGAGCGACTCGTGGCCTACGCGCTCGCCGTCTGACCGGACGCCCCGACCCGACAGACCGCCCCGGACACCTCGACTCGGATACCGGTGGACAGGTCGTCGAACCGATCGGCTGGAAGAACTACCACCGGGATCAGTCGACCGTAGATCTCGTCGGCCACTACAGCACCGAGGGCGATGATCTCGTCTGGTTCGACCATCAGGATGGCGGCCGGGCCCGTCCCGGCACGGACCGCCTCGCACAGGGTGCTGCTTCCAGAACTGGAGCCCCGGCCTGAGGGCATGACCAGCACCTGGTTGGTCACCGACTGTCCGACCTGGGGGTGACGCCGGTCGATGATCCGGCCGGTCGCCGGATCGAGGCCACCCCAGAAACTCAGAGGCTCGTCCAGACGGAGGACCTGGCCCGCTGCCTCGCCGGCCACCATGGCCCGGCCCTCAAACACCTGAGTGGGCACCTGCTCAGGCACGAGCCCACAACCCTTCGTCACGGACCACCCGGCCGGCGATCGCCGATTCGACACAGTCCTCGACGCTGCCGAACACCACTTCGACGCCGAGGTTCCCCGGCGCGTAGTAGGCCCACTTGGCCGAGTCGGTCATCGAAGTACCCGACGTGTCCTCGATGATGGACGTGAAGTAGGTGCAGGTATCGACCACCACCTGGACGCCGGCACGGACCAGGCGGTCGGCCCAGCCACGCAACTCGACCTCGTGGAGCACGTCACGGCCCGTCGAGGCGTAGACGGCAACCCCGTCGTGGATGCGACGGTCACCCAGAACCTCGACGAGACGACCGAACTGCCCCACCGAATAGTGCGGCGTGCCGAGGCTGACCGTGCGAAGGTGATCATCGGTGGTCGTGCTGAGTCGGTCCCGAGCGACCCGGAGTTCCGCTGGGCCGACCTGGAATTCGGCCACCGGGGGACGGCCTCCGAGCGCGGCCTCGAGCGTGGGAGCTTCGGGCGTGCTACCCACGACGTGGAACAGGCCCACGCTGCCCGTCGAGGCCGCGGCGGCACCGACGGCCTTCAGCCGATCCTCGGAGACCCCTGACGGCAGGCCCACGATGACCGGGACTGCCTTGCCGACCAGCGGTCCGAGCAGGCCGCCGAGTACCGGATAGAGGACGTCACGATCCAGGAGATCGTCAGACACCTCGCCAACTCGAACTACCACGGTGGCCACCCGGTTGGCGTCGAGGTGCAGGCCGGCAGCCGGCGCACGGCCGGTGATCGCACAGCAGAGGTCGATGAAGTCCCCCCACCGGTGGGTGCGGGCTCCGAGAACCGAGTTGGCGAACACGATGGCGTTGGACTCGGCCCACGCCACGTGCTCGCCGAAGGCCGGGCGATCTTCGAGTTGGTAGGGCGCACAGGTCCAGGTGGGCCGACAGCCCATTTCCTCGAACCGCTCCATGAGGAGGCGCGACAGTCGGGCCTCCTCCGGATCGCCCCGGGAGAGTTCGGGGTGGAGAAGGTCGAGGGAGGAGACGTTCAGGGTGGTCGGCACCGAAACCCGGGCGCCACCCCCAGCCAGGCGATCGGCAAAGTCGAGTGCGGCCATGCCCGTGAACAGGCAGGAGTCGATGTGGGCCCCGACGATGTCCAACAGGCGGTCGGCCTCCATGGCCTCGGCGACCCGGGTCACCACCCGCATGGCCAGGGCGACTGCCGGACCCTCGTCTCCCGCCAGACGTGCGGCGTCGCGCTCGTCGAGGCGGAGCGTCAACAGTTGGGGTTGACCTCAGGCTCGTCAGGAGCCGGGACGTCCCCGTCGATGACCAGTTCCTGACCCACGAAGAGGAGGTTGGCGTCGTCGATGGCGTTGCGTTCCATGATCTCCTCGACCGTGGTGTCGTGGCGCTTGGCGATCTTGGTCAACGAATCCCCGGCCATGACGGTCACGATGAGAACGTCGCCTTCCTCGGCGGGTTCGTCGGCGTCCGGATCGGTGAGCAAGATGACCTGGCCGACGAAGATCTGATTGGCGTCGCACAGTTCGTTGATGCGAACCAGCGTGTCGACGTTGGTGCCGAACCGCTTGGCGATCTTGGACAGCGAATCGCCAGCCTCGACGGTCACCGACTCGGCGACCTCCGGAGGTGCCTCCGTGGTGGTGGCCGGTGCCGCTGTGATCGTGGTCGTAGTCGTGGTCGTGGGTGCCTCGTATACGGCCTCAGTCGTGGTGGCGGCGGTCGAGGCGTCGCCGGTCGATACATCAACCGTGGTGGTGGCGAAGATGGCCGTGGTGGTGGCCGGGACGACGACAGGATCGTCGTCGGAGCCGCCACAGGCGGTGGCAACCAGGGCAAGGACGGTCAGAGAAAAGGCGAGCCTGCGCATGGTCGGAGCATAGGTCCGGCACCCCGCCCCACCGGGTACCCCCGTGGAGTCCGAAAGGCGGTCAGACCTCGCTCACCCCGGGCTCGATGATGGATGGTTAGTCGACGGTCTGGTCGCCATCAAAGGTCTCGATCGTTGGGTCGAGGTGGTGGTAGTCGCCGGCATCGCCAGCGTAGATGGCCACCCCCGTTCGCAGGCCGGACGGCTGGTCAAGGGTGCCGGCGGCGATCGACACACGGTTCGCCTTGTCGGTGGCCTCCCAGAACAGGGTGCCGCCACACGCCGAACAGAACCCGTACCGGACGGTCTCGGTTCGCTGGTACCACTGGAGCGTTTCGTCGGACTCCAGGTGGAGGTCCTCAGCTCGCGCCGCGGTGGCCGCCATGTGGTGGCCGGTTATCCGCCGGCACGGTTCGCAGTGGCAGTGGACGACGTCGCGGAGCCCGCCGGTGACCCGGTAGCGGACCCGACCGCAGGCACAACCTCCGGTCGCTCGCTCCTCGGCGGCGCCCTCGCCTTCGGAAGCCCGTAGTTCAGAACCCATGCGCGCATCCTCGCACGAGACCGCACCTCGGAACCCACACCCGATGCCCCATATCCGATGGTGCCGAACCGGGTTGCCGGTGGTGGACTGCCGATCTGCCGTATCAGATCGCCGCTCTTCTGGCTGCCACGTCCTGGGCGTGCAGCAGCCTCATCGCCGCCGAACCGGTGCGCCGCCTCGGCGGTCCCCGGTTCTGCCGCATCCGGATGCTGTACGTCAGTGCCATGCTGCTCGTCCTAGCCACCGCCACCGGAGGGTGGTCTACCCTGGACGCGTCCGATCTGGGCCTGTTGGCCGTGTCGGGGTTGGTTGGGATCCTGGTGGGCGACCTGGCGTTGTTCACCGCCATGGCACGGATCGGCCCCCGTCGAACATCGGTGCTTTTCACCTGCAATGCCCCGTTGGCCGCGGTGGGTGGCGTGCTGCTGTTCGACGAGTCCTTCGCCCCATGGGCTCTTGTCGGCGCCGTCCTGACGGTGGCCGGGATCACTCTGGCCGTGAACTTCGGCTCACGCAGCGGAACCCACACCGACGTCTTCGAACGGGTCGAAGGATCACTGCTGGTCGGGGCGACATGGGCCGGGATCGGCGCGCTCGGTCAGGCCCTCGGGGCACTGGCCGTCAAGCCGATCCTGGACGGTGGAGCCGACACGCTGGCCGTGGCCGCCGCCCGGGTGGTGATGGCCACGATCGCCCTCTGGGTCTTCGCCCGACCCGGCGACCGGCTGGCTCGCCCGGCGCGGCGCGGCGCATTACTGCCATTGGACCATCTTCGGCTGGCCGGGAGTGGCTTCGTGGCCATGGTGGTGGGCATGTCACTCCTGCTGTGGTCGCTCGGACACGGCGATACCGGTGTGGCCACCATCCTCTCGGCCACCACGCCGGTCATCCTGCTTCCCCTCCTGTGGGTACGGATGCGCCAAGTTCCGACCGTCGGCGCCTGGGCGGGTGCCGCCCTCACGGTGGTGGGCACCGCGCTCCTACTCTGACGAGTCCCACCTTCCGGCGAGGCACCCTGCCGGTCCCCCTGGTCGGGAGAACGGCGTTCATTCGTCGATGACGACCAGTACCTCGTCGAGGGCCTTGCGGGCCAGGTCAGGCACACAGGCACCAGGAAGTGGGTGCCCAACGGGAAACATCACGAACGGGCGCTCGTTGTCGGGACGGCCGAGCACGGTCCGCAGGAAGGCCATGGGTGACGGCGTGTGGGGAAGGGTGGCCAGGCCGATCTCGTGGATGGCTGCCACGAACAATCCAGCGGCGATGCCCGTGCTCTCCTTGACGTAGTAGTTCTTTCGTTTCGACCCGTCCGGACGACACTCGTATCGCTGCTCGAACAGGACGACCAACCAGGGAGCCACCTCCAGAAACTCCTTGTGATGATCGGTCCCCAGCGGGGCCAGGGCCTCCTGCCACTCGGCGTTCATCCGGTTTTCGAGATAGTTGGCCTTCTCCTCGGTCTCCGCGGCCAGTCGGATCCGTTCCTTGGTCGCCGGGTCGGAGACTGCTACGAAGGTCCACGGCTGTTTGTGGGCACCCGAGGGGGCGGTCGAGGCAGCGGCCACTGCCGACTCGATGAGGTCCCGGGGTACCGGGTCGGGGCTGAACATCCGAATACTGCGTCGACGGTCGACCGAGGAGCGAAACGCCTCGGCCCGGCTTCGCATGGTGTCGTCATCGACCCGCTGATGGTCATGGACCACGAAGGGATGTCGGGCAGCCAGGTCAGGCGACGGATAGGGATGCCGGTAGGGCGATTCGCCCATCTGGGCTTCGGGAGATTCTGACATGGGGCCATTCTCCCCCGCGCTCCCCCTCGTCCGGAACCGCAGCGGTCCGTGATCGGAATCGCCGTGCCCGGGACAGGATTCGAACCTGTACGCCCCCGGAGGGGCCGCGGGGTTTAAGCCCGCTGCGTCTACCAGTTCCGCCACCCGGGCGTACCGGCCACGGTAGCCAGCCCGCAGGCCTCAGGCTGCGAGCGCCGGCTCGTCGTCGACGGCTAGCCACAACGCGGCTCGCACGGTGTCGGCCCGTCGACTGTCCAACTGGTTGGCCACCGCCACGCCTTCGACCATGTCGGCCAGCACGGCACCCCAGGGGCGACCCCGGACCACCACCGAGACGGTGGCCGACGCTCCGCGTCGCCGGATGGTTCGCTGCACTCCCTCTAGGCCGGGTGGGCTCCGGAAGGTCGGCACCTCGAGGCCCCGCAACCGGGCGGCCCGCCCGATCGACCGGGCCGCCTCGGCGAACCGGATGGCCCCCGGGCCCTCGCTGCGCCCAGTGTCCGCTCTTCGTGATCTGTCATCTCTCCGCTCCATGCCGACGATCTTCGCGCCCGCCTGTGACAGCCCTCTCGGGTCATACTCGTCTCATGTCGGAAATCCGAGGGGCCGATGACCCCACCACCCAACGTGAGGAGCTGAACCCCGCCCAGCAGGCGGTGCTCGACGAGTTGGGCGCCAAGGCCGGTGATCGCCCGGAATTCGACGAGGACCTCCGCCCGCACCTCCGAGCGGCCCTCGAGACGGCCATCGAGCCGCACCTCGACGCCCTCCCGCCGAACGAGGACGTCTACCTCTCCAAGCACCGACTCGGTCAGGTCCACGGGTGCGAGGCCAAGTACCTCGCCGAGGAGGCCGAGGATTTTGAGTGGCGGGTTCCCATCGCCCGCGGATCAGTGGTGCACAAAGCCGTGGAACTGGCCGTCCACTGGCGACGGGACTTCGAACCTCCGTCCCTGGTCGACGAGGCCTTGGCCCGCCTCGAAGCTGAGGACCGGGGCCTCGGCTACTGGCTCCAGGGGGTGTCCGAGGCCGAACGGGCCGAACTGCGTTCCCTCGCCGTGGACTCCTTCACGAAGTTCGTGGAGTGCTGGCCTCGCCTCCAACCGGCCTGGCGACCGGTCACCGAGTCCCGACTCCGGGCCGAGTTGTGTGACGGTCGGGTAATCCTCGACGGCAAGGTCGACCTCTCCCTGGGCACGGCCCGCGGGCTCCAGGCCGGCAAGGTCATCGTGGACTTCAAGACCGGCACGTCTCTTCCCCTCCACCGCGAGGACCTCCGCTTCTACGCCCTGATCGATGCACTCCGGATCGGCGTTCCACCGCGGATGTTGGCGTCCTACTATCTGGATCGGGCCCACTTCGTCCCCGAGGCAGTGACCATCGAAACCCTCCGAACCACCATTGCCCGGGTGGCCGACGGCGTCGGGCGACTGGTCGAGCTCCGCCATGGTGGCCGGACGCCGAACCGGATACCGGGACCACCCTGCCGGTGGTGTCCAGCCTACGACGACTGCGACGTCGGTCAGGCCCATCGAGCCGAGTTCGACGACGACTGACGATCAGCCGGCCGGCCACTCGGGTCGTTCCTCAACCGACGTCGAGGAGTCGGAACCGGCCCGTGAAGTGGAGGAACACTCCCCCGCCGAGCACCACGAGCCCGGCGAAGGCCACGACCGGGCGAGGGCCGAACACGGCGATGGCCGCCCCCATGGCCAGGTTGGCGAACGGCGACACCCCCAGCACCCCCATCAGGTACAGGGCCATCACCCGCCCACGGATGGTGTCGTCCACCTGGAGTTGCACGGTGGCGTTCAGGTTGGAAGCCGACCCGAGGTGCATGCATCCGATCAGGCCCAGCCCGACGAACCCCATCCAGAGGACTGGAGCGGCCGCGAACAACATGAGGGCGATGCCGTACCCGCAGGTGGCGAACACCTGGATCCTGGAGCGCTTCATATGCCCGAGTTCTCCGACGACTAGCGGAGCGGCCAGCAGTGCACCCAGGCCCTGCGCCGAACCGAGCATGCCGAACCAGAACGGCGAGACCTCGAACACCTCCTCGGCGAACACCACGATCTGCTGGACCACCGGCTGACCCATGGTCGACACGAGGGCGGTGGTCCCGATGGCCACCCTGATGCCCGGCGAGCCCAGGACGTACCGGATCGACTCCCGATAGTCGCCGAGGATCGACGGCGCATGATCGGTCGGATTCCCGTCGGGCACCCGTTCGGGCCGGAATAGGTCGGAGGCCCGGATCAGGTACAACGCGGTGAGGACCGGGCCGTAGAAGGCGGCCGCCACGAACAACGCCCACCCGGGTCCGACCGTGCCGATGAGCACACCGCCGAGCGCCGGGCCAAACGTCCGGGCCGCGTTGAACTGGGTTGAGTTCAAGGTGATGGCGTTGCGGAGGTGCTCGCGGGGGACGCATTCGGCCACGAATGACTGCCAGGTGGGCAGCTGGATCCCGTAGATGAACCCACCGGCCAACAAAAGGCCGATCCAGGCCGCCACGCTACGAACGCCCAAACCCCAGGTGATGGCCATCAGTGCAGCCAGCAGGGAGCAGGCCGTGTTCGTGCACAGCAGCACCTTGCGGCGGTCGAAGCGGTCCGACACGTGGCCGGCCACCGGATTGGTGATCAGCATCGGGATGAACGACGCGAAGGCGGCAGTCCCCACCCAGGCAGCGGACTCGGTGATCTGGTACACGATCCAGTAGGTGGCCACGTACTGGGTCCACCGGCCGTTGTTGGTGAGCGCCCCACCGATCCAGAAGAGTCGGTAGTTGCGGAAGGCCATCGCCGGATACCGCCGACCGGGCGAGACTGGAGCTCCGGTCGGCATGATTTCGACCCTAGATGGGGCCCCGTCCACACCGGCTAGCGGACATCTGGATCTGCCGGCACCCTGATGGCCAGGACCCTGATGGCCAGGACTCTGATTGTCAGCTCCGATCGGACCCGTGCGAGACTCCGCCCATGAGCATGCTGAAGATCGAACGACGCGACCGTGTGGCCATCCTGACCTTCGACGATCCCGATCGTCGCAACGTGATCAGCAACGAGTTGAACGACGAGCTGCTCACGGCCTTCGACGATTTGGAGGCCGACGAGGGCGTCGGAGCGGTCGTCCTCACCGGCGAGGGGCGGGCATTCTGCGCCGGAGCCGTGCTGGACGACCTGTTGGATGCCGGCAAGGGCGAAGCCGACGGTTCGCTCCCCGACATCTACCGGGGCTTTCTCCGTGTGGCCCACACCCCGCTTCCCACGGTGGCGGCCGTCAACGGTGCAGCGGTAGGCGCCGGCATGAACATGATCCTGGCCTGCGACCTGGTCATCGCCGGCCGGTCAGCCCGGTTCGACTCCCGGTTCCTGACCATCGGCATCCACCCCGGCGGCGGCCACACGTGGCGCCTCCGCAACATCACCGACCTCCAGACGGCCAAAGCCATGGTGTTGTTCGAGCAGATCCTGAACGGCGAAGAAGCGGTCCGGCACGGCGTGGCCTGGGACTGCGTGGACGACGACGACCTCCTGAACCGGGCGGTGGAGTACGCAGCCAAGGCGGCCAAGCACCCACGCGAACTGGTGGCCGTCACCAAGCAGACCCTTCACGACACCGCTGCGGTGACCGAGTCGGTCCCGTCGGTGCAGTTGGAGATCGAACCGCAGGTCTGGTCGATGCGTCAGCCGGCCTTCGCCGAGATGGTGGCCAAGCTCCAGGCGAAGATCGCCGGAAACAAGTGAAGATCGTCGAGAACTAGCCTGCGTCCTCCAGCCACGAGCCGACCAGTTCGGCTCGTCGCACACACCACTCCTCGGCGGTCATGGCATAGCGGAGGTGGTCCTCCCACACCCCGGCGATCTCCAGGTAGCGCTCAGCGAGTCCTTCGCAGCGGAACTCCAACTTCTCGACCACCCGGCGGGACCTCGTGTTGCGGGGCACGATCGACACCTGGACTCGGTGCAGATCGACCTCTTCAAAGGCGAATCTGCAGAGTGCAACCAGGGCTTCGGGGATGTAGCCGTTGCCGGCTCGGTCTTCGTCCATCCAGTACCCCACGTGGGCGCTGCGAAAGGCGCCACGGACCACGTTGGCAAGGTTCAGTTCACCGGCGAAGGCGGGCGGCGCGACGTCATCGATGACGAACACGCCGAATCCCCAGCCTGTGCCCAGTTGGCGTTCCCGCCGCCGGGTAGCGCACCGCATGGCGAACGCCTGCTGATCTTCCACTGGGTCGGGCTGGCCGAATCCCCGGCGGGGCTCCCAACTGGCCAGCCGGTCGGCGTTACGTCTCCGAACGTCGCGCCAGTCGTGGAAGTCCTCAGACTCCAGGGGTCGCAGGACGAGTCGTCGGCCCTGGACGACCGGGCTGTCGACGATCTCCTCGGTAGCCACGATGCATCTTCCCCGGCAACCCGGGTCTCTGGACAACCCGGGACCCACCCGCGGGCTCCGGCGGGTCAGCTCAGGATCTCGTCCAGGGCACCCAGCAAGAGGGTCACATTGCGTTGGCGGGCGGTGTGGCCCATGCAGCCGATTCGCCAGACCTGGCCGGCCACTGGCCCGAGGCCGCCGCCGACCTCGATCCCGTAGTCGACCAGGAGGCGCTTGCGTACGCCCGCTTCGTCGACGCCGGAGGGCAGTCGGTCCACCGGGACGATCACAGAGGTGAGTTCCGGCAGCCGGTGGCCCTCCTGGGCGAAGAGTTCGAAGCCCCGCTTGACGAGGCCTTCCTGCAGCCGGTCACCACATGCCTGGTGTCGGGCCTGGACGTTCTCTAGGCCCTCGTCGAGCACCACGCCCAGACCGGCGTGGAGCGCGTAGAGCATGGAAATGGGAGCGGTGTGGTGGTAGGCGCGAGCGCCGCCACCGGTCACGTAGTTGGCGATCATGGCGAAGTCGAGGTACCAGGACTGTGACTTCTCGACGAAGCCGTCAATGGCGGCCTGCGACACGGTCACCGGCGAGAGGCCGGGCGGTACCCCGAGGCACTTCTGGGTTCCGCTGTAGGCCAGATCGACGCCCCAGGCGTCGATCTCTAGGGGGATGCCGCCGAGGGAGGTCACACAGTCCACGAGAAGCAGAGCGTCACCCTTTCCGGCCCCGATGGGAGCGATGTCGTTGCGAACGCCGGTCGAAGTCTCGGCATGCACCACGGCGATGACCTTGGGCGACGGATGGGCGTCGAGCAGGGTCTGGGGGTCGATGGCCGTGCCCCACTCGGCGTCGACTCGGACGACCTCGGCGCCGCAGCGCGACGCCACGTCGCACATGCGCTCGCCGAACACGCCATTGACGCCGATGACGACCACGTCGCCGGGGCCCAGCACGTTGACGAAGGTGGCTTCCATGCCCGCCGAGCCGGTCGCCGAGACAGGAAAGGTCAGCGGGTTAGCGGTGCGGAAGACCTGCCGGAGGCGGTCGTTGGTCTCGTCCAGAAGTGCGATGAAGTCCGGGTCCAGGTGGCCGATGACCGGGCGACTGAAGGCCTCCATGACCTCTGGGTACGGGTTCCCGGGGCCGGGGCCCATGAGGATGCGGTCTGCGTGCGACATGGAGCGCAGGCTAGTTGATAAATCACTACTGGTGGGAAAGTTATCTCCCCTCAGTAAACACTTCCTCAGGGCATCCGTCTTCGTGGAACGGTCAGACCTGCGAGGCCACCAGGCCGTCGAGGATGTCGGATTCCGACACCAGGCACTCGTCGAAGCCGAACTGGCGCATCACCTTCACGAGGATCGAGAGGCCACCCACGATGACGTCAGCCCGCCCTTCCTCCATTCCCGGATTGGCCATGCGTTCGTCACGATCCTCGGTGGCCAGCGTTCGGTACACGTCCTCCACCGCCTCCTTGGAGAGTCGGAAATGGTGGATTCGTTCCCGGTCGTAGGCAGCCAGGCCTATCTCGACGGCCGCCGCACATGACACGGTGCCAGCCAATCCGACCAGCGTGCGGGCGTCGGCCGCTCCCGGAACCTCGAGCAGCACCTCATCGAGGTGGGCCTCGGTGACCGACAAGCAGGCCACCAGCTCTTCTGGTCGGGCCGGGTCGTGGTCGATCCACTGTTCGGTGAGTCGGACGCATCCGATATCGCACGACCAGGCCGCCTCGGCGTCGGTGGTGCCGACTACGAACTCCGTCGATCCACCGCCGATGTCGACGATCAGGAACGGCCCATCGTCGGCGTCGAGGTCCGCGGTAGCTCCGGCGAACGACAGCCGCCCCTCGTCCAGACCAGACAACAACTCGGGCCGGAATCCCACGATGGCTTCGGCCGCGTCGAAGAACTCGTCGCGATTGGCCGCGTCCCGGGCCGCCGAGGTAGCGGTGATCCGACAACGGGCCACCCCATGGGCATCCATGGCCTCGCGGTAGCGACCGAGGACGGCCAACACCCGGTCGACGGCCTGCGGTGCCAGTCGACCCGTGGCGTCGACCCCCTCCCCCATCCGGGTGATGTGCATCTGCCGGTCGAGGGTCTCGAATCCCGCCAGACTCGAACCAGCGGAGGCCCGCCCGATCAGGAGACGCGTGGAGTTCGTCCCGCAGTCAATGGCGGCCACCGCTCCCACCTCCGGCCTCCCGTCAGTAGTGCTCTCGGAAGCGAGTCGGCCGTGGATCCAGCGGCCCACCGGGTCGTCGCCGCCGGCCAGGAACCACGCATAGTGGGCATGCAGGCACTTGACTCCCTGGCGGGTGCCACCGACACCGCCTGACGGGCGATGTCCCTCGTGGTCGGTCGGAATGGCCGCATCCCGCTCGGCGGCGTACCGGCCATGGGCCTCGGCCAACTCGGTGGGATCACAGGCCGCCTCGGCGTCGCGGACCCCGCCGGTCGACTCCAACGTGCCGATGCGCGACCGGAGGGCGCTGCCAACCAGCCAGTACCGGGTGGGCATAGGTCGCCCGTCGTCCAGCAGCGGATGGTTGCGAATGACCACCGGCGTGCCGTCGTCATCGCGGACGACGACGACAAACGCCCCCTCGGGTCGCCGACCCAGAAGTTCTTCTACGACCGGCCCCTCGGTCGGACGGTCGTCGTGCCCCTCGGTCGTATGACCGCGGCTCATCTCCATCGCTGCAGGTCCTCCATGGTGTCCACGTCAGCGGGATCGCCCGGACAAGGTACTTCCACCACGAGGTCCGATCGATCGGCCAGAAGCACCCGCGCGCCCTCATCGCCGGTCTCGGGGAGGTCGCCCCAGAGGCTCCGTCCGATCAGCGTCGGCGGACGGCGGTTGCCACCGAAGGTAGCCACGGCCAGAACGGCGTCGACCGAGGCCACCGCCCGCCACGCCTCGGCTGGCACACCCGGACTGTCGGCCAGACCCACCACCACGGCGTCGTGGCCAGCGACCGCCGCATGGGTCAGGGCCAAGTGAAGGGAAACTGCCTGACCCTCAGCCCACCGGGTGTTGTGGAGCACTGTCGCCCCAGCCGGGATCACCGCAGAAAGGTCAACGGCCCCTGTCACCACGACAAGTTCATCCAGGCCAGCTTCGGCGGCGGCGGCCAACGCGTGGGCGACCACGGGTCGTCCGTCCAGTTCGGCCAGCAGCTTGTGACCGTCGCCCTCCCATCGGGTGCCGCCTCCGGCGGCCAGCACCACGGCGGCACGGGTCGCCCTATGGCCCAGAGATGCCACGGTCCCGTCTTCAGTCGTGGATCGGGCCGTCGGTGGCCGAGAGCCCCCGAGCTGAACGTCCGGTCCGCAGGGCGATGATCTCCGACACGATGGAGATGGCCGTCTCCTCGGGTGTCCGGGCACCGATGTCCAGCCCGATGGGTGACCGCAGCCGAGCCAACTCCTCGTCGGTTACGCCGGCCTCCCGGAGCCGCTCCAGGCGGTCGTCATGTGTTCGTCTGGACCCCATGACCCCGATGTAGCCGACCGAGGTAGCCAGCGCCCCGATGATGGCCGGCACATCGAACTTCACGTCGTGGGTCAGCACGCACACCACATCGCGGCGACGGAGTTCGGGGCCGACCTCGGCCAGGAGCCTGTCGGGCCAGTCCACGACGACCTCGTCAGCCAGCGGGAACCGCTGCGTAGTGGCGAATACCTCGCGGGCGTCACACACCGTGACCCGGTAACCGAGCACCTTGGCCACCCGCACGAGCGCCGCGGTGAAGTCCACCGCTCCAAACACCAGCATTCGAGGCGGAGCGGCGAACGACTCCACGAAGACCGTGATGGCCTCCTCGCGAGCCTCGCCGTGCTCGCCGTAGTGGCGGACACCGCTACGGCCGGCCGACAGTTCGCCGAGCGCGTCACGGGTGACGACCCGGTCCAGCCCCTCGTCGCCAAGTGACCCCAGAACCTCGACGCCATCTCCAGTCGTGCGCCGTACCAGCAGGTGGCGACCTACCGCTGACTCCCCCGCCCCTGGTACTGACTCGTCGGTCTCATCGATGACGGTGGCTAACACCACGGGCACTTCGTCGGCCAGAAGTTCGGCCAGTCGGTCGAAGATCTGATCCATCCCGCCAGCCTTAACGGTCCGTCCCCCTGTCGATTCAGACACCGGTTACCAGTCCAGGGGTTCGACGAAGAGGTGGACGGTGCCACCACACGTCAATCCGACGGCGAACGCTTCGTCGTCGCTGTACCCGAAGGAAACCATGCGGCGATCACCGGTGGCCAACACGTCGAGCGCCTCGGACACCACGGCACCCTCGACGCAGCCTCCCGAGACCGATCCGGCGACCTCGCCACCCTCGGTAACGGCCATCGCCGCGCCCGGCAGACGTGGCCCGGAGCCCTCCACGTCGACGACGCGAGCCAGTGCGATCCGATGGCCCTGACGGCGCCATCGCTGGATGTCGTTGATCAGCTCTCGCACGCCCGCAGGCTATGGCCCATCGTCGTGCCGCCGCCGACTTCTGGGAGCAACCCGGGGCCGACACGTCAGAGGAGCTTGGAGATGACGCCTCCGAAGTCCGACGGTCGCTCGACCACCGTCACCCCGTGCTCCTTCATAATCTCGACCTTCTCGGCCGCCGACTCACCGGGACCGGTGACGATGGCTCCGGCATGGCCCATGGTCCGACCCTTGGGGGCCGACAGGCCGGCGATGTAGGCCACCACCTTCTTATGCATGTGTTCCTTGGCGAACGCCGCTGCCTGAGCCTCCTGCGGGCCACCGATTTCGCCGATGACGCAGACCACGCTGGTCTCGGGATCCTGCTCGAAAGCCTTGAGGTGGTCGGTGAACGAACTCCCGTTGATGGGGTCACCGCCGATTCCCACACTGGTGCTCACCCCGATACCCAACGACTTGAGCTGCGAGGCGGCCTCATAACCCAGCGTTCCGGAGCGTCCGATGATGCCCACCGGGCCCTGGGCGTAGATGTGGCCGGGCATGATCCCGAGCAAGGCCTTGCCGGGACTGATCACGCCGGCGCAGTTCGGGCCCATGAGGGTCATCCGCTTCTCGACCCGCTTGGTCCGCATGTAGCGCTTGACCTTCATCATGTCCTGGGCCGGGATGCCGTCGGTGATGCACACACAGTGGGCAATGCCGGCGTCGGCAGCCTCCATGATGGCGTCAGCAGCGAAGGGCGGCGGGACGAACACGATGCTCGCCTCGGCGCCCGTTTCGTTGACGGCGTCCTTGACGGTATCGAACACCGGTAGTCCCAGATGGTCCGACCCGCTCTTGCCGGGCGCGATCCCCCCGACCAGGTTCGTCCCGTACTTGATCATCTCCTCGGCATGAAACGTGCCCATGCGTCCGGTAAACCCCTGGACGATGACGGGGGTCTTCTCGTTCACGATGATGCTCATGACTAGTTCGCCTCCCAGGACACGGCTGCCACGGACTTCTCGCCGGCCTCGGCCAGCGTCTCTGCGGTGATCAGATCGACGTCACTTGCGTCGAGGATGCGACGACCCTCCTCGACGTTGGTGCCCGACAGCCGTACGACCACCGGGACCTTCACGTCCAGTTCGGTCATGGCCTTCACGACGCCCTCGGCGACCCAGTCGCAGCGGTTGATGCCGGCGAAGATGTTCACGAGGATTGCCTCAACCCGGTCGTCGGACAGGACCAGCTTGAATGCCTTGGCCACCCGGTCGGGCGAGGCCCCACCGCCGATGTCCAGGAAGTTGGCCGGCTCTCCGCCAGCGTGCTTGATCATGTCCATGGTGGCCATGGCCAGACCGGCCCCGTTGATGATGCAGCCGATGTTGCCGTCGAGACCCACGTAGCTGAGACCACGATCAGCGGCGTTCATCTCACGGGGATTCTCCTGTGACTTGTCCCTGAGTTCGGACACGTTCTGGTGACGGAACAGGGCGTTGTCGTCGAAGCTCATCTTGGCGTCCAGCGCCAGTAGACGACCCTCCTCGGTGACTACCAGCGGGTTGATCTCAAGCAGGGTGGCGTCAAGGCTCCGGAAGGACCGGTAGGCCCCCAGAAGCAGGGTCTCGGCTTGGGAGATCAGCCCGGCGTCCAGGCCACAGGCGAAGGCGGCCTCCCGAGCTTGGAAGCCCTGGAGTCCGACCGCCGGCTCGATGTGGGTGCGGTGGATGGCCCCGGGGTTGGTCTCGGCCAGTTCCTCTATCTCCAGACCGCCCGACCCGGACATGACAAGAACAATCCGCTCGGTTTGGCGGTCCAGCACCATGGAGAGGTAGAGCTCGCGTTCGAAGGGCACCACGGGCTCGATGTAGAGGCGATAGACGCCCTTGCCGGCCGGACCGGTCTGGTTGGTCACTAGTCGACGACCGAGCAAGTCGTCGGCGGCCTCCCAGACCTCGTTCTCGTCAGCGCACATGCGGATGCCGCCGGCCTTGCCTCGCGCTCCGGAATGGATCTGGGCCTTGACGACCCACTTCTCGCCACCGATCTCCTTGGCGCGATAGGCCGCCTGCTCCGGGCTGTAGGCCAGGCCGCCGGTGGCGATCGGCACGCCAAATTCCGAGAGCAGGGCCTTGGCCTGATACTCGTGGATGTCCATGGACTGGTCTCCGTCCCGTTTTCTCGAGCGTGTTTCGGGTGTTGATCTACTGGTTCGGCTACTTGCCGTCGATGGCTGCGGCCTGGGCCACCACGTTGGCGGCCATGCGGGCCGACGCTGCGTCGATCATCCGGCCCTCCAGTTGAGCCGCTCCCCGACCCTCTACAGCCGCCTCTTCGAGGGCCGCCAGGATCCGGTGGGCCCGGTCAACCTCGTCAGCGGGCGGCGAAAACACCTGGTTGGCCAACTCGATCTGGGAGGGATGGATGGCCCACTTGCCCTCGTAGCCCAGCGCGGCGGCCCGACGGGCACCATCCAGGTAGCCGTCGGGGTCGTTGAAGTCGCCAAACGGACCGTCAATAGGTCGGATGCCGTAGGCCCGACAGGCCACCAGCATCCGCGAGAGAGCCTGGTGCCACTGGTCGCCCGGGTAGTCCGGGTTGAGGCCACCGATGTTGGTGGTGCGGGCTCGACAGCTCGCCGCGTAGTCGGCCACACCGAAGTGCATCGCCTCGAGCCGACGGCTGGAGGTGGCGATGGACTCCACGTTGGCCATGCCGAGCGTGGTCTCGACGAGAACCTCGATGCCGATCCCGCCATCAGAGATGTCGAGTCCGGTGGCCTCCTCGATCTGGGTGACCATGGCGTCGACCATGTAGACGTCGGCAGCCACGCCCACCTTGGGAATGAGGATGGTGTCGAGGTGCTCGCCGGCCTGCTCGACCACGTCGACGACGTCCCGGTACATGTAATGGGTGTCGATGCCGTTGATCCGGACCGAGATGGTCTTGCCCAGTCCTCGCCAGTCGATGTCCCGGAGACCCTCGATGACGTTACGGCGTGCCTGCTCCTTGTCGCCGGGAGCGACCGCGTCCTCCAGGTCCAGGAACACGTAGTCCACGTCACTGGCTGCGGCCTTTTCGAACATTGCCGGGTTGGATCCAGGCACGGCGAGCTCACTCCGTTGGAGTCGCTGGCGGGCGGGGGCGTATCGGGTGTGGCTCATAATGCTCCGGTAAGAAGTGCCCCATATGCTTGACGAGACAGAAGAAACTACTACGTATTCTGCACGAATGTTTCCTCGTGTTCAAGTAGATGGAACCACAGGGGCGATTCGGTTCCTCGCAACAACTAGGTTTCCACCATGTCGCAGTTGACATCAGTTACACCTGAGCGCGGTCCTGAGCCCACCGACGCTGCCCTCCGGGCCGACATCCGACGCCTCGGGACCCAGTTGGGCAACACGCTGGTGCGCCAACACGGCGAAGATCTACTGGAGGCCGTGGAGCGGGTCCGCGCCCTAACCCGTCACCTCCGAGAGCAAGGCGCCCAGGAAACCCCACCCGATGGCCAGGTCGTCGACGAGCCGGCCGTCGCCGGCTCCTTGGCCGAAGGGTGGGTGGCCACCGAACTCCACGAGTTGTTCGACGACACCGATGTGGCCCACGCCATCCTCCTAGTCCGGGCCTTCACCGTCTACTTCCACCTGGCCAACGTGGCCGAACAGGTCCACCGCATCGAGGACCTCAACTCGGGATCACCCAACGCCACCAACCAGTTCGAGGAAACCATCCACTCGTTGGTGGCGACGGGCATCACCCCCAACGAGATCGCCACCCTCATCGGACGGGCCGAAGTCCGACCGGTCTTCACCGCGCACCCGACCGAGGCGTCGCGTCGGGCCATCCTCGACAAGTTGGCCACGGTGAGCCAACTGCTCGAGCAGCGGTCCGAGCAGCGTCGCACCGAGGCCGACCAACGACGGATCGACCGCCGGATCGAAGAGATCATCGACGCCGTCTGGCAGACCGACGAACTTCGGCATGTGCGTCCCGAGCCGATGGACGAGGCGCGTTCAGTCCTCTACTACATCGGCCTGACCGTTCGGGAGGCCATCCCAGACCTGTTCGACGAAATGCAGGCCGCCCTGGCCTCCATAGGCCAGTCGCTGCCCGCCGATCGGGTACCCATCCGGTTCGGGTCATGGGTGGGTGGCGATCGGGACGGCAACCCCAACGTGCTACCGGCCACCACCGACGAGGTGCTCGGCCTGCAACGCCGCCGCGCCCTCGAGGTCCTCACCGAGGAGATCAGTGATCTAGGCCATGAGTTGAGCATCAGCACGAGGGTCCACGGCGTGTCCGATGAACTTGCCACGGCCACCGAGGCCGACCGTTCAATGCTGTCCGACCTGGGCAACCGGGTCGACCACTCGGAGCCCTACCGGATCCGGTGCGAAGCCATCAGGCGTCGACTCCGGGCCACCGCCGGGTTCCAAACCGCAACCGCCGGGATACGTGGATACGAGTCGCCGTCCGAACTCCACGCTGACCTTCAGGTCATCGACCGTTCCCTACGAGCCAACGGTGGCAGCCTGTTGGCCGACGGAGCCGTAGCCCGGGTGCGACGGATCCTCCAGGTGATCGGCTTCCACTTCGCCACCCTCGACGTCCGCGAACACTCCGATCGTCACCACGATGCCCTGACCACGCTATTCGCCGCCAACGACGTCGACTACGGCGTACTCACCCCGGTCGAACGCTGCACTCTGCTAGCCGCCGAGATGGAGAGCCGGCGGCCGCTGGCGCCGCCCGCCACGCCCGACGACGCCGGTGCACTGGCACTGTTCCGAACCCTGCGTCAGATCATGGACCGCGACGGTGACGACGTGATCGAGAGCTACGTCATCTCCATGACCCAGGGCGTCCAAGACGTCCTGGCCCCGGTGGTGCTGGCCCGCGAAGTGGGGCTCATCGACCCGGCGCACGACACGGCCCGGATCGGGTTCGTGCCCCTCTTCGAGACCATCGACGACCTCCGCTCGATCGGGCCCACCCTCCGGGCCCTGTTCGCCGTGGCCCCCTACCGGCGCATCGTGGAACTCCGCGGCGGCAACCAGGAGGTCATGGTCGGCTACTCGGATTCCAACAAGGACGGCGGCATCACCACCTCACAGTGGGAGATCCACAAGGCCCTACGGGTTATCCGGGAGGTCTCCGACGAGACGGGAATCCCCATTCGCGTCTTTCACGGCCGGGGCGGGACGATTGGCCGGGGTGGCGGCCCCACCCATGCCTCGATCCTCGGACAACCAAATGGCGTACTGGACGGCGAAGTGAAGTTCACCGAACAGGGCGAAGTCATCGCCGACAAGTACGGGCACCCCGAGATCGCCCGCCGAAATCTTGACCTGGCGTTCACCGCGGTGCTCGAAGCGTCACTGGCCCACAAGGCCCCACGCCACGACGAGACCACCATCACCCGGTGGTACTCGATCATGGACGACATGGCCGACGACGCCTACGCCGCCTACCGGGGCTTCGTCGAGACCCCAGGATTGGTGGAGTACTTCACCACCTCGACGCCGGTCGAGGAGTTGGGTGAGATGAACATCGGTTCGCGCCCGGCTCGACGCCGGGGGGCCACCACCGGGATCGCCGACCTACGGGCCATCCCCTGGGTATTCGGGTGGACGCAGTCCCGTCAGATCATCCCAGGCTGGTTCGGCGCCGGCAGCGGCCTGGCTGCGTGTCGGGCGGCCGGCCATGGCGACGAACTGCGCGCCATGTACGA
Organism: Acidimicrobiales bacterium; assembly: GCA_014237715.1. Lineage (GTDB taxonomy): Bacteria > Actinomycetota > Acidimicrobiia > Acidimicrobiales > MedAcidi-G1 > UBA9410. Next base: position 30,169 of record JAAZZG010000003.1, on the reverse strand, counting down.
GAACTGGCACTTCTTCCGGACCTACGTCTCCAACGTCGAGATGACACTGACTAAAACCGACCTGGCCATTGCCCGCCACTACGTGGAACGCCTGGTGGATCCGTCGCTCCACCACCTCTTCGACACGGTGGTCGACGAGTACCACCGGACGGCTGACGAGATCCGGGCCATCACCGGTGCCGCCCTGCTGGCCGAGAAGCCGACACTGCGTCGCACCCTGGCCGTCCGCGACGCCTACCTCGACCCGCTCAACGTCCTCCAGGTGGAGATGCTGCACCGTTCCCGGTCCGGCTCGACCGAAGGTCAGCCAGCCGACGAAGAGCTCCAGCGGGGACTGCTGCTGACCATCAACGGCATCGCCGCGGGGATGCGTAATACCGGCTGAAGCACCCGTTCCTCGGGAACACGGGGCAGGCAACCCGTCAGTCGTCGAAAGGCCAGACGCCCGGGATCTCGCGTTCGGTACGGGGTGACGGTGGGATAACGTAGGCCTCCTCATCGGGCCGGATCAGGCCGTAGTCCTCACGGGCCCGCCGCTCGATCTCTTCATCGGTGCCCAGAGCGTCGATCCGTTCGTCGTAGCCCCGGTTGACGTCCTCGACGGCTTCCACCTCGACCCGCAGCGCCGCAGTGCGGTCCCGCTGCTCCAACCAGTCGCGGAACGGCACCACCCCGAGCGGCAGTGCAGCAGCGGCCGCGGTGACGACCACCATCATCAGGATCAGCCGTCGAGTAGCGGCCGGTCGCAAGGTTCAGCCGCCGGCCAGCGCAGCCCGCCCACGGAAGGCGGCCGCTTCACCCAGCATCTCCTCGATGCGAAGCAACTGGTTGTACTTGGCCACCCGGTCACTACGGGCCGGCGCACCGGTCTTGATCTGGCCACAGTTGGTGGCCACGGCTAGGTCGGCGATCGTGGTGTCCTCGGTTTCCCCGGACCGATGCGACATGACGGCCGTCCATCCGTTGGCGGTAGCCATCTCGACGGCTTCGAGGGTCTCGGTAAGCGTGCCGATCTGGTTGACCTTCACAAGGATCGAGTTAGCCACGTCGGCGTCGATGCCCCGCTGGAGACGAGTGACGTTGGTGACGAACAGGTCATCGCCCACTAGTTGGACCCGGTCACCGACCAGTCCGTGCAGGGTGGCCCAGCCATCCCAGTCCTCTTCGGCCATGCCGTCCTCAATGGACACGATCGGGTACCGGTCCGAGAGGTCGGCCAGGTAGCCGGCCATCTCATCGGGCGACAGAGTCCGACCTTCGCCGGCCAGGCGGTAGGCACCGTCGTGGAAGAACTCGGTGGAGGCAGCGTCCAGCGCGATACCCATGTCGTCGCCCGGGGTGAGCCCGGCCCTTTCGACGGCCTCCATCAGCAGGGTGACGGCCTCCTCATTGGAACCCAGATTCGGGGCGAACCCTCCCTCGTCGCCGATGGCCGTGGCCATGCCCCGCTCGGACAACACCTTCTTGAGCACGTGGTAACACTCGACGCCCCACCGCAGGCCCTCGGAAAACGAGGCGGCGCCCACCGGCATGAGCATGAATTCCTGCAGGTCGACGTTGTTGTCGGCATGCTCGCCACCATTCAAAACATTGAGCATGGGCACGGGGAGCACGTGGGCGTTGGCGCCGCCGATGTAGCGGAACAGCGGCGCTTCGGCATCAGCGGCCGCAGCACGGGCCACAGCGAGCGACACGCCGAGAATGGCGTTGGCACCCAGACGACCCTTGTCTTCGGTACCGTCGCAGTCGCACAGGGCCCAATCGACGGACCGCTGGTCGTAGGCATCCAACCCCCGGACGGCAGCCGCCAACTCCCCGTTCACGTTGGCCACCGCGGCGCCCACGCCCCTGCCGGCCCACCGGTCACCACCATCGCGGAGTTCCACGGCCTCGAACATGCCGGTCGAAGCGCCGCTGGGCACCATGGCCCGGCCGGACGCACCAGATTCCAGGACGACGTCAACCTCCACCGTCGGGTTTCCCCGACTGTCGATCACCTGACGACCGGCGACCACGGCGATGCTGCTCATGGCCTGAACGCTACCGGGGGTGGTCCCCACCGTAGAGGCGCTCCAACTCAGTGGCCCGGACGACCGTCGAAAATCGACCGACCGCTCCGCGTAGCGCGTCCTCAGCATCTAGGCCGGCGGACCAGGCGGACACCGCCACGGCCAGCAGGAGGTCCCCCAACGCCTCGTCGTCCAACGCATCGTCATCCAGTAGCCCGTAGAGCGAAAGGTCGCCTGAGTCGGGTTCGACGTCGATGCCGGCGGCCCGGCGGACGACCTTCTGGGCGACAGCCAGGGCGGGCAGTGTCGGCGGAATGCCGTCCAACACCGATTCCCTCCCCTTCTCGACCTGCTTGATCCGGTCCCAGTTGGCCACCACGTCGGCCGAACCATCGACGCCCACCGGGCCTCCACCGGATTCAGGCCCGAACACGTGGGGGTGCCGGTGGCGGAGCTTGTCGTGGATCCCCCGGGTCACGTCGGCCAGGTCGAAGCGCCCGTCATCAGCCGCGATCCGAGCGTGGAAGACCACCTGGAAGAGCAAGTCGCCGAGCTCCTCCTCAAGGGCCCCCGAGCCCTCACCGCTGACCTCGTCGAACTCGTCGAGGGCCTCGAGGACCTCATGGGCCTCCTCGAGGAGGTGCGGCCGCAGGGTGGTGTGCGTCTGCTCTGAATCCCAGGGGCATTCGCGCCGCAGCACGGCCACCAGATCCACAAACCGCTGCACCTCGGCGGCAATGGGCGCAGCCAGACGGGGCACGAACAACGACGTCAGGTGATCGGGGTCGACCACATCGGGCAGGTCATCCCAGAGGGCCTGCACGATCCGTTCGTCGGCGGTACCCAGCCCCTGCAACACGGTCACCAGCTCGTCCGGCGGATCGACAACGGCAGCCACGACGTCGGCCAGCACAGCCGGAGTGTCGACCTGGGCGACCAGCAACGGCCCCCGTTCGCCGGCCGCCTCGACCGGAAAGCGGTGAGCGTCGACGATACGGACGCCGTCATCTAACGGATCCACGCCCAGTCGTACCCAGGCGAGGTCCAAGAATGACAGAGCCGGTACGAGGGTCACGTCGACCCGATCGTCGGCCAACAGAAGTTCGACGGTGTGTTCGGCCACCATCGGCGAACCGGGCACGGCATACAGGATCTGGCTGTGAACCTCGGCGGCGGCCACCACCTCCTCGACCATCCCGGCGTAGACCGCGGTGAACGAGGCAGCCGACTCGTAGTGGTGGTCAAGGGCCACCACCGCGTCACCGAGCACGGAGACCGCCGGATGGCGGACGGTCCGGACAAGTCGATGGGGATGCTCGTCAATGGCGACCAACGTGGCCGTCGTGCACAGATCGGGTCCGGCCGGCCCGAGGCCGACCACCGTCACCCGGGGGCGCTCGTTAATGGCGGAGACGTGCTGACCGCTCACCGGACCTCACGAACCTCGTCGGATCACGAACCCAGTCGGGCGAGCGCCGGAGCCAGCGGTCCGGCAGGCGGAGCGACCCGTCCCACCACAGGGTCCCAATCACCGAAGCGGGCGTCCACCTCGACGGTACGGGTCAGCCCGGCGATCTGGAGCAGCGCGGCGGACAGGCGGACCCCGAGGTCGTCGAATGCCACAGGCTCGACGGGACGCACCTCGTCGATGCGGATCACGTGGAAACCGAACTCGCTGGGCACCGGACCCACCAGAGTCTCACCGGCAGCCAGGGCCCCGAGGGCGGCCCGTTCAAACGTGGGAACGAAACGACCGAGGCCGACGCAACTCAGCGATCCGCCGGCCTGCCCCGATCCCGGATCCTGGGAGACCGATCCGGCCAACGCCGCGAAGTCCTCCCCTGACTCAAGGAGATGCATGACGGCCCGGGCATCGTCCTCGTAAGAGACGAGAATGTGACTGGTGCACAGGTCGTGGCCCAGCAGGTGGGCGTTGGCCTCGTAGGCGGCCCGGATGCCGTCTCCGGCCTCCTCCACCATGTCGAGGGCGGACTGCCACCCGATGAAGCGCGGCAACGACGGGTCTCCGGCATCCACCCCGGCAGCTATCAGGCGATCCCGGGCCGCGGTGCGCGCCTCGGCATCGACCGCCACGTCGTATTCGGCCAGAAGATCGGACAACGCCTCGTAACGCACGTACCGGTCGACAACGTTGGCCGCCGCCTCGGCATTGACGGCTTCGGCATCCACCGGGCCTCCGGTCGCCTCGGCCACCAGGGCGGCCACTCCCTCCCGATCCAATGTGGTCTCGCCAACCCGGACCGCCTCGACCGAGGAACCACAGGCTGCGACCAGCAGCACGACGGGCAGGGTCAGGGCGACCAGCGCACTGGCGGTCGAGCGGACTCGCCTCTTCGCGGGGAACTCGTTCACGGGGGGCACAGGTCGTGCAGGCTACGCGACCCTCAGGTCGTGGCGGCGCCGATACCCGCCGCCACGCCGACCTCTGACAGGGGCACGACGTCTTCCAGGATCTCGGTTAGCACCGACGCAAGGTCGCCGGAGCGGGGCTTCTTCAGCGGCAGGAAGACCTGCTGCTGCTCCTCCTTGTACCGGGCGCCGCGATACAGGCGGGCCAGGCGGGTCTGGCGGCTCAAGGGCAGGACCACCGGGGCACAGCGGGCAATGTGTTCGGGCCCGCCCAGACCGGGGCCCTTGCCAACCGTGACTTCGGTGATGCCACGGGCCACGCATGCCGTACGGAGACGGGCCACCGCCAGGAGCGCCTTCACCGGCGGAGGAATCGGCCCATAGCGGTCCTCCCACTCGGCCTGCACTGCGTCGACGGCAGCCGGATCGGGCTCGGTCCCGGCGTTGGCCAGCTTGCGGTAGGCCTCAAGTCGTAGGTCGCTTCTGGACACGTAGTCCTCGGGTAGGTGGGCATCGACCGGTAACTCCACGCGGATCTCGGCCTGCGGCACCGATGCTGTCCCAGCCAGCTCAGCCACCGCCTCGGTGACCATCTGGCAGTAGAGGTCATAGCCAACCGCCGCAATGTGCCCGGTCTGTCCGGTGCCCAGCAGGTTGCCGGCCCCCCGGATCTCGAGGTCGCGCATGGCGATCCGGAAGCCCGAACCCAGCTCAGTGGTCTCGCCGATGGTGCGAAGCCGTTCGTGGGCCTGTTCGCTGAGCAACCTGTCCGGCGGAGTGAAGAGGTAGGCGTAGGCCCGTTGCCCGGCACGGCCGACCCGACCCCGCAGCTGGTGGAGCTGGCCCAGACCCAGAAGGTCGGCCCGGTCCACGACCAGGGTGTTGACCGTCGGCATGTCGATGCCCGACTCGATGATGGTGGTGCACACCAGAACGTCGTAGCGGCCCTCCCAGAAGTCGAGTACCACCGATTCCAGGCTGGTCTCGTCCATCTGTCCGTGGGCTACGGCGACCCGCGCCTCGGGCACCAGATCGCGCACCCCGCCGGCCACCTGGTCGATGTCGTGCACCCGGTTGTGAACGAAGAACACCTGCCCCTCACGCAACAACTCGCGCCTAATCGCCTCCGCGACCGGGCGCTCGTCGTAGTCGCCCACGTAGGTGAGGATGGGCTGGCGATCCGCGGGCGGGGTGTCGAGCAGGCTGAGGTCGCGGATGCCGGTAAGTGACATCTCCAACGTTCGGGGAATCGGGGTGGCGGTCAGAGTCAGGACGTCGACGTCGGCCCGGAACGTCTTGATCGCCTCCTTGTGGCTGACGCCAAACCGCTGCTCCTCATCAACGACGAGCAGGCCGAGGCGGGCGAACCGGACGTCGGCCGACAACAGGCGGTGGGTGCCGATCACCACGTCGATCGATCCGTCGGCCAACCCCTCCGATACCACCCTGGCTTCAGCGGCGGTCAGGAAGCGGCTCAACACCTCGACGCGTACCGGGTACGGGGCGAAGCGGTCCCGGAACGTCTGGCCGTGCTGCTGGGCCAACAAGGTGGTCGGGACCAGCACGGCGGCCTGGCGACCGTCCTGCACGGCCTTGAACACGGCGCGCACCGCCACCTCGGTCTTTCCGAAGCCGACGTCACCGCACACCAGACGATCCATGGGTACCGGCCGCTCCATATCGGCCTTGACCTCCTCGATGGCCCGCAACTGGTCGGGCGTCTCCTGGAATGGGAAGGCCTGTTCGAGCTCTCGCTGCCACGGGGTGTCCTCAGCGAAGGCGTGGCCCTCGGCGGTCACCCGCTGCTGGTAGAGCACCACCAGTTCCTGGGCGATCTCGGCCACCTCGGACCGCACCCGGGCCCGGGTCTTCTGCCAGTCCGACCCACCCATGCGGCTGAGGGTCGGGACCTCTCCGCCCGTGTGGGGGCGGATGGCGTCGATCTGGTCGGTTGGGAGATAGAGCCGGTCGTCGCCCCGGTACTCGAGCAGCAGGTAGTCGCGTTCGACGCCGCCCATCGACCGGGTAGTGAGGCCGCCGAAGCGGGCCACCCCATGGTGCTCATGGACGACGTAGTCGCCGGGCGCCAGATCCTCGAACACCCGGATGGCCGACCGTCGGCGGGGTCTGGTCCGTCGCCTGGTCCGTCGGCGACCGGTGAGCTCACCCTCGGTGACGAGTGCCAGCCGGGAGCCGGGCAGGACGAAGCCCCGCTCGACGGGTGCCACGACCAGCGATGCACCGGTCGGGAACCGGAGATCTTCCCCCTCCAGTTGGGCACCCGGACGAAAGAGCTCGATCTCGGCCTCGAGGAGCCGGCGCGTCAGCTGGTCGGCGCTCCCCTCCCCGTCGGCAGCCACCACCACCCGGTAACCGTCGGCTAGCAGGCGTCGAAGCCGTCCAGCCGGCCCCTCTGGGTCTTCGGCAATCACGGCCACTGCGACATCACGGCCCCAACCGGAAGCCTGAACGGTCTCCACGCCGGGTCCGTCCGGTACGGCGTCCATGGTCCAGACCGGGGCACCGGTGTGGACTAGTAGACGCTCCCAGTCGGTATGCAGCCGGGGGAAGACCGTGTCGTCGGCACCCCACGTGGTGGCCAACGTGGCGGCCAACTCCGCCTCCTCAGCCTGCAGGTCAGCAATCCGATCTCTTAGCCGCCGAGGTTCGACGGCCACCACCAGTGCGTCATCGTCGACGAGGTCGAACAGGACCCGCTCGTCGCCGGACAACCACGGCAGCCATGACTCCATCCCGTCGAACAGCTCGCCGTCAGCCAACCGGTCCCACTGTTCCCGACCCCAAGGTTCGGAGGCCACCAGTTGGGCGGCCCGAGCCCGGACCTCCTCGTCAGGAAGCAGTTCTCGGCAGGGATGCAGTTCGACCTCGGAGCGGGGCACAGTGGCCCGCTGGTCGGCCACCCCGAACTCGGTCAGGCGTTCCACCTCATCGCCCCACAGGTCGATCCGGACCGGCGCATCGTCGGTGGACGGCCAGATGTCGATGATCGAACCACGTACTGCCAGCTCACCTCGATGCTCGACCTGGTATTCGCGTCGGTAGCCGACGGCTATCAGGTCCGCGACGAGCGACCGCTGGTCGACGGTGTCACCGGGTCCGATGTGAACCGGATCGATCCGCCCGGCACCCGGGCCGAGTCGCTGGACGAGCGCCCGTCCTGATGCCACGACGACCAACGGGCGGTCGTCTAGTGAAGCCAGACGGTGGAGGGCACGGAGCCGGCGACCCATGGTCTCCACCCCGGGACTAATGCGTTCGAAGGGCAACGTCTCCCATGCCAGAAACAGCTCGACGGCCCGATCCCCCAGAAAGAGCCGGAGGTCGTTGGCCAGGCGCTCGGCCTCGGTCCCAGTGGGGACGGCCACTACCAGTGGCGTCCGTCCCGTCCGGCGCACGAGGGAGGCCAAAACCACGGCCCGGGCCGGTTCGGCAACGGCTAGCGAGGCGGTTCGGCGACCCAACACGGCGGCCACCGACGGGTCATCGTCGAGCAACGCGGGGAGGTGCTCCAGAAGGATCGGCATGTTTCTCAGCGAAGGTTTCTCAGCGGAGGTCTCTCAAGGAAGGATTTCTCAGGAGCGGGCGTTGACGCTGCCCATGGTGGCGTCGACACCCTCTGCCAGGATCGCCTCCACCGCGTCGGCTGCTTCCTGCACGATCACACCGAGTTCAGCCGCCTCAGTCTTCCCGGGACGCCGCAGCACATAATCGGCGCCCGACTGGCGACCGGGGGGCCGGCCCACCCCGATGCGGATCCGCAGGTAGTCCTGCGTCTTCAGGTGAGCGGTGACCGACTTCAGGCCGTTGTGGCCGGCCATGCCACCGCCGACTTTGACCCGCAGGCTGCCGACCGGCAGGTCGAGTTCGTCATGGACAACGACGATCCGGGCCGGATCGTCCACCCCATGCCGGTGCGTCAGTTTGCGAACCGACTGACCCGACTCATTCATGAAGGTCTGCGGAAAAGCCAACGCCACTCGCTGACCACCGATGCGGACCTCGCACGACAGAGCAAGTTCCTTGGACCGACGAAGCGAACCGCCGTGGCGGTCCGCCAGGACGGCGATGACGTCGGCACCCACGTTGTGGCGCGTGCCGTCGTAGTCGTCTCCGGGATTTCCGAGGCCTACGACCAGTAGGGCCGCCGGTTCCCCGGTCCGTTCGGTGCGGGACCGACGCAGCACGTGTCGTGTCGGTCCTAGTCGCTACTCGGAGTCGGCGGCCTCGTCGGCGTCGCCGCCCTCGCCACCTTCGCCGTCCTCACCGTCCGAAGCCTCGGCGCCTTCCTCCAGCTCGGCGGCCTCTTCCTCAGCGGCCTCGTCGGCGGCCATGGCCTCCAACGTAGAGCGGGTGATCATGCCGACGGCCACCGTCTCCTCGACGTCGACGTCGGTAGTGACGCCGGCCGGGAGGGCGATATCGCCAACACGCTTGGAATCGCCGATGACAAGGTCCGAGATATCGATCTCGAGCTCGTTGGGGATGCTGTCCGGCGCGGCATTCACAGTCAGGCTGAACAGGTTCTGGTCGACCATGCCGTCGGCATCGGAGACCTCCTTGGCCTCCCCGACCATGACGATGGGCACGTCGACGGTCACGTCCTGCTTGGGGTCGATACGCAGGAAGTCGACGTGGATCACGTCACGGCGTACCGGGTGACGCTGGATGTCCTTGACGATCGACATCTGCTTGGCTCCGCCAAACTCAAGGTGGATCACCGCGTTCACGCCGGCATCGGTGGTCAACGCACGACGCAGGTCCGGCCAGTCGACGTCGATGCTGACCGGGTCCTGGCTGAGGCCATAGACGACAGCGGGGACACGAGCCTCGCGACGGAGGCGGCGGCTGGACCGGGTTCCGGTTTCCCGGGTGGTCTCTGCGGAGAGGACGATCTCGCTCATGGAAGTGCTTTCTGGAGGTGCGTTCAACCGGCCTGCGCGGGTCGGCAGGTTCGGACAGGTGGTCTTGTGGGGACCGGCGGAAAAGCCTACCGGCGCACGGCCCCGGGGCGTCAGGACAGGTTGTCGCCGCCGAAGATCTCGCTGACCGACGCGTCCTCAAAGACGGCGTCGATGGCTCGGGCGATGATCGGGGCCACGGACAGCACCTCGATCAGGTCGAGATCGGCGCCGTCGGGCAGCGGCACCGTATCGGTGACGATGACCTTCTCGATGGGCGACGCAGACAGTCGCTCCAGTGCCGGTCCTGAGAACACGCCATGGGTGGTCGCCGCGATGACCCGCGAGGCGCCCCGTTCGGCCAACTGCTCGGCCGCGGCGCAGATGGTGCCCGCCGTGTCGATCATGTCGTCGACGATGACGCAGACCTTGCCCTCCACTTCACCAACGACCTCCTTGGCCTCCACGGTGTTGAACGCCGTATGGCTGCGGCGCTTGTGAACAATGGCCAGGTCGGCGTCCAGCTGATTTGCATAACGCTCGGCCACCTTTACCCGGCCGGCATCAGGCGACACGATGGCCAGGTCTCCCTCGAGCAACCGAAGACGGTCGACGAGGACCGGCATGGCAGTGAGGTGGTCGACTGGCCCGTCAAAGAAGCCCTGAATCTGACCCGAGTGAAGGTCGATCCCCACCAGGCGGCTGGCTCCGGCCTCCTTGAACAGGTTGGCCACCAGCTTGGCGGTGATGGGCTCGCGGCCCGATGCCTTTCGGTCCTGACGGGCGTAGCCGTAGTGCGGGCAGACCACGGTGATCCGCTTGGCCGAGGCCCGACGGGCCGCGTCGACCATGATCAGCTGCTCCATCAGGGTGTCGTTGATCGACATGCCCCCGGAATGGCAGTGGGTCTGAATGATGAAGGCGTCGCAGCCTCGGATCGACTCGGAGAACCTGCAGTGGATCTCCCCGTTGGCGAACTCGGCAATGTTGGGCTCCCCGAGGGACTCACCAAGTTCGGTGGCGATGGCCTCGGCCAACGGGCGGCTAGCCCGACCGGAGACGAGGTACAACTTCTTGTGCGTGACCAGTTCCATGGGCTGCGGCGAGATCCTCGTCGGGGGCGATTCTACTTCCGATCATACGGGACGACTGGTGGCGCGGATCAGCCGATATAGACCAGTCTCGAAGGGACCATGCCGGGAAGTTCACCGGCCCCGGGTACCTCAGCAGGCCCCGACCCGGCGGATCACCCAAGATTGCTCAGCGCGTCCCCCAGAGGTCGACGCATACCTCGCATGTCTCGGGTGGCACCAGCCCCAACCGGATCAGCAGGCGGAACAGGTGGCATCCGAGGCAGAGACCGAGAAACGCCTCCAGCGAAGCGGCGGCCAGCACGACGGCCACCAGCACCATGGCCGTGCCGCCGGCACCGACAGCCACCGCGATCAACGCACCCGCCGACAACGCTGCCCCGATCCCCTGGGCGAACCGCTTAGGCGGCCCCGGCACCTCACGGACGGCCCACGACAGGCGGGGTCGGACCACCCGGGTGACCAACGTGCCCAGAGGACTGAGCGTCGGCCCGGTGGCCACCCGAGCCACGAACCCCCACGCCAGCACGACTAGCAGCGGCGTCCACCCGGTGGCCAGGATCCCCGCGCACTGCGCGACTACCCCGGTGGCCACCAACCGGGCCGACACCTCGTCGACCGGATGGGGAAACGAGAAGAGCCCGGCACCATCCACGGGTTCGACCCTATTGTCGTTCCCATCTCTACTCCCACGCCTCCTCCCGACTCGAAGCGCTTCCCCATAGGTCCAACGCCGGCCGATCAGGTGCTGGCCGAATTGGAGGCCAAACGCCACGACGACGTCCGTTGGGGCGAAGGTCGTACCTTCGGCCTGGTCTTCGACGGTGGCGACGAGGTCCGTGACGTGGCCGAACGGGCGGCCCGGGCGTTCCTGCATGAGAACGCGCTCAGCACCGCCGCCTTCCCGTCACTGGGCGCCATTCAGTCCGAACTCTGCGCTTGGACAGCTGACCTGCTCCACGGCCCGGAGGGCACGGCGGGATTCGTGACCAGCGGTGGGACCGAGAGCATCCTGTGTGCGGTAGAGGCGGCGCGGGAGCGGGCCCGGGCCGAGCGCGGCGTCAACGAGCCGGAGATCGTGCTGGCGACCAGCGCCCATGCGGCCTTCCACAAAGGGGCCCACCTGTTCGGGCTGCGAACCCGTGTCGTGGACGTGACCGGGGACTGGACGCCCGACCTCGATGCAATGGCCGACGCGATCTCCCATCGCACGGCCCTGGTAGTGGCCTCGGCACCCCAGTACCCGCAGGGGGTGGTCGACCCGGTGACCGAGATCGCGGCAATGGCTGCCAAGGCCGGGGCGTCGTGCCACGTCGACGCCTGCATGGGCGGCTTCGTCCTCCCGTTCGCCGCCTTGGAGCAGCCACAGGCGTGGTCGGCTCCGCCATGGGATCTAGCCGTCGAAGGCGTGACCAGCATCTCGGCGGACCTCCACAAACTGGGCTACGCCCCCAAGGGGGTGTCGGTGCTGCTCCACCGGTCCCGGGCGCTGCGGCGTCACCAGACGTTCGACTTCGACGGCTGGTTGGGTGGGCGGTACGTCACACCGAACCTGCAGGGCACCCGGTCGGGCCTACCCATGGCCGCTGCATGGGCCGTGGTGCGGTTCCTCGGCGTCGACGGCTACCGGCGCCTGGTTCGCACCGCGCTAGAGGCCGCCGACCGGATCCGGGCCGGCGTTCGGGCCACGGACGGACTGATGGTGCTCGGCGACCCTCGCCACCACCTGCTCTCCATCACCGCCGATGTCGTGGCTGATCGACCGCTCGATCCGTATGCGGTGGGCGATGCCATGGCCTCCCGGGGTTGGCACCACGATCGGCAGAGACCACCGGACAACCTGCACCTGACGGTGAGCGCCGGTAACGCACCGATCGTGGACGAGTGGTTGGCCGACCTGGCCGACGCCGTCGACGAGGTGCGGTCAACCGGCGACCACTGCTCCGAACCGGAGTCCGGCGCCTACTCGACCCTGGAATAACCGCGAAACTCGTGCCCTGATCAGGCGAACAGGTCGGCGGCGTCCTCGAAGTCGACCAGCCACGTCCGACCGCCACCCTCGGAGTGGTACGACGACCAACCCAGCAGCCTTCGGGCCTCCTCGGGTAGTCCGGCGGCCCGGGCCCGATCGACGTGGAGCGGGCTGGCCTCCTCAGGTCGCAGCCACCCGGCCACGAAACTCACGTGCATGCCGTACCGCATTACGTCGGTGGTGTTGGCGCCCGCGCCGTGGATGACCTTGCCCGAATAGATGAGACCGGCACCGGCCGGCATCTCGGCGTAGGCCAGATCGTCCTCGGTGACCTCGTGACCGCGCACCAGCCCGGGCGGCAAGGTCTGCGTCCCGGGCACCACGACAGTGGCCCCGTTGGCCCGGGTGAACTCCGAGAGGGCAAACATGCAACTAACGGTGACCTCCCGTTCGGCAGTGATGGCCTCGGGCCAGTTGTTCTCGTCGCGGTGGAGGTACTGGGCCTTCTCCCCCGGCCCGACAGCCATGACCTGGCCGGTGTTCAACCAGTAGGAGGTGCACCCGCCGAGCAGCTCGTGGTCGGTGACCGCCCCGAACACCGGTTCCAGAAGGGCGTGGTCGACGAAGGCCCGACTTCGGGCGGCCAGCCCACAGAACCGGATGGTCTCCCGACCGTGGAAGAGCTCCCATTGCTCCAGACCGCTCCGGGACCCCGGATCTATGACCTCCATGGCTCCTGCCAGATCCTCGATGATGGCCAGACGGTCCTCGTCGGACAGCAGGTCCCGGACGATCACCCCGCCGTCACGGTGCAAATGGGCCAGCAACTCATCGATCGGTTCGTCGCGGTCCACGGTTGTGAGGGTCTTCATGACGCGCATCCTTCCTGCTGTCGCCAACCCGGCGCAAACACCGGCCTACCGATACCGTCCGCCCATGACCGACGATCTCCACTACACCCCGCAGCCGTTCGACACTGAACTGGACCGCCGCGTCGACGACACGGTCTCCGGGCCGCTGCGAGCGCCCGCCCAGATGCTGGCCGGCCAGTCCTATGGCGGGCACGCCAGTGTGCATGACGACGCTACCGCTGCCTCCCTCGGCCTGACCGCCGGACCCATCGAGGGGCCGACCCACTTCAGCCAGTTCGATCCACTGCTGGTCGACCGGTGGGGGGACCGGTGGTTCTCCCACGGATGCCTGAGCGCCCACTTCCAGACCATGGTCGTTGAGGGCGAGCAGGTCCGGGCCAGTGTGACGGCTGACAGATCCGACGCCAACCGGGCCACCATCGATGCGGCCAAGGCCGACGGCACGCCGGTGCTGACTGGGACGGCTTCGGTCGGCCCCCACCATCCGGACACCGCACTGGCTCCCCGGCTGGCCCGAGCGACAGCTGAGTCACCGGGCGACCTCCACGTCATCGACATTCTCTCCGTCGGCATGACCGGACCGGGCGACGAGTCGGTCACCGTGACCTTCGACGAGGACTTCGGCGACCTCTACCCGTTCTCGCTGGCCCACAAACTGGACCGGATCACCGAACCGTCGCCGTGGTATCTGCCGGGAGCCGAAACGATCTGGGGCGGCCCAATCGTGCCCATCGAGATGCTCAGCGTGTTGACCAATTCGGCGTCAAAGCACTCGGGGTTCGCGGCCCGCCAGCCATCCATCGGCCTCTTCATCGACCTGGAGGTGTGCTTGCTGGGCCGACCGGTGCTGGTCGGACACACGTACCGGGTCGACCGGGAAATCGTGGCCTTGGGTGCCAGCCGTCGTACCGAGTCCTACTGGACCCGGACCGTGCTGACCGACACCGAGGATGACGGGCCGACCGCCGAGGTACTGCTCCACCAGGGTGTGTTCAAGGACTCCTACCCCGGCTACCCCGCCGGCTCCTGACGACCGGCTCCTGATGCCGAGTGGCGTCAGGGCGATTCGACCGTTCTGACCCCGTCGTAGACCATGGGTTGGGCGGCCCCGGCCCCCAGCGTCTCATCGTGGGCCACCAGCATCCGTTCGTGGAACGGCACCGTCTCGGGGTCGAAGTCGACGGCAGGCACCGGAAGCATGAGCAGTTCGGCTCCTGAGCAGTCCCCACGGACCGGTGTGGCGTAGTCATCCCTCCCGTCATGCATGCGAACCGACGGCGTCAGGTACCTGATGGCCACACCGACCCGCCGCCCGTCGGACACATTGGGTCCCGATCCGTGGACCATCAGGCCGTCGTGCAGCGACATCTCGCCGGGGCTAAGGGCCACCACCACCTCGTCGGCCGGGTCGTGGGCCACCGTCACCTCCTGGCCGCGACTCAGGATGTTGTCGGCGCCGAACGTGTCGTGGTGGTCGACATTGCCCCACCGGTGGCTTCCCCGGACGAAGTGCATGGCGCCGTTCTCGTCGGTCACCTCCGACAGGGCGATCCATGCCGTGACGTGCTGGCCGACTGCGTCGAAGCCCCAGTAGTTGAGATCCTGGTGCATGGTCAACATCTTCGGGCTGTGGGGTTCCTTGGCCAACAGTTCGCACGTCCAGACCATGAGATCCGGGCCGAGGATCGACTCGATGACGTCGAGGACCGCCGGGTGACGGGCGATGCAGTCGGCCGCCGGGCTGATGACCTGCATTCCGTCGCGCAGGTACTGGGCGAAGGGGCGGGGCAGGTTGGTGTCGTCGCTCCAGCGAGCTTCAAAGGCCTCGAAGGCGGCCCGTAGTTCGGCCGCCTCGTCAGCGGTGAACACCGGGACCGGGAAGAGGTACCCCTCGTCCCGATAGATCGCTACCTGTGTCGCGGCCAGCGACCCGGCAAAAGGTGGCCCGGTGGTGGGTGATCCGGCCATGGGTGCACGGTACCGATGGACTGAACGAACATCCAGTTCCCTCGGATGAGTGGGCGAGCCGCCCCCGGCTCAGCCCCCGATGGGACTCTGGGCAGTGAGGCCCCCGTCGATGGTGAACAGGCTCCCCGACACGAACGTCGACTCATCAGACGCCAGCCACACGGCCAACGCCGCGACGTCGCCAGGCGACCCGAGACGACCCACCGGATGGGCGCCCACCGCGTCAGCCCGCATGGCCGCCGGATCATCAGCCCCGTCAAAGACCACCTCGGCCATCTCGGTCGCGATCCACCCGGGGCGGACGGCGTTGCACCGCACCCCGTCACGCCCGTGGTCGACGGCCACCGAACGGGTCAGCGAGTGCACCGCTCCCTTGGAGGCGTTGTACACCGCCATCCCGTGGTCGGCCGTGTCGCCAGCCACCGATCCAATGTTGACAATGGATCCCCCTCCGTGGTCGCGCATGTGGCGCACGGCAGCCCGACAGCAGTGGAAGACACCCCGCACGTTGACGTCCATCACGAGGTCGAAGTCGGCATCGGTGGTGTCAGCCACCGTCTTCTCGACCTGGACCCCGGCATTGGCCACCATCACGTCGAGGCCCCCGTGGGCGTCTACCGCCGCGGCGACCAGTGCATCGACGGCCACCGGATCGGTGACGTCTGTCGGCACCCAGACCGCACCGTCCACCGACGGTTCCGACCGACTGCCCACCACCACCCGGGCGCCCTCCGCGACCATGCGACGGGCGATGGCCTCGCCGATGCCGCTGCTGGCCCCTGTGACCACGATCGACTTTCCGTCCAGTGCCCCCACAGGCATTCCCCCTGTCTCAGTGCTGCAACTCCGCGGAATGTAGCCCCGCCCACGAACCAGCCGCGGCCTCCACAGTACGGTCACCGTTCATGACCGATGCCAGCACCCTCACCCTCTCCGAGACCCGCGGCCCCTCCGAACCGCCGTTACGCGACTTGACTATCGGCGGGTTGCTTCGCGAGGTGGCCGCCCAGGTCCCCGACCGGCGGGCCCTGGTGGCCGGCGTGCCCGATCCCGCCGGCCGCCGCGAGTGGACCTACGCCGATTTGTTGGCTGACGCCGAACGGGCGGCCCGTGCTCTGCGGGTCCGCTTCGAGTCTGGGGAGCGAGTGGCACTTTGGGCTCCCAACGTGCCCCAGTGGGTGGTGTTGGAGTTTGCCTGCGGCATGGCAGGGGTGATCCTGGTAACCATCAACCCGGCCTACCAGGCCCGGGAACTGCAGTACGTCCTGACCCAGTCCCGGGCGGCAGGGCTGATCTTGCTCCCCGAGTTCCGGGGCAACCCGATGCTGGGCACAGCCCTCGACGTGCAGTCGGAGTGCCCCGAACTGCGCGAGGTCATCCGCCTAGACGAGTGGAAGGACTTCCTGGCTTCGGGCGATGTCTGGGACGGCGAGCTGCCCGACCCCGACCCGATGGACCCCTGCATGATCCAGTACACGTCGGGCACCACCGGCTTCCCCAAGGGTGCCCTGCTGCACCACCGGGGCCTGGTCAACAACGGTGCCCATACCGGCGACCGGGTCGGGGTCACCGAGGGCGCCGTCTACGTCCTGACCATGCCGCTGTTCCATACCGGCGGGTGCGTGCTCGGGGTCCTCACCGCGGTGTCGATGAAGATGACCATGGTTCTGGTCGAGGCCTTCGACCCGGGCCTCGTGCTGGAACTCATCGAGGCCTACGACGGGGCGGCCATGCTGGGCGTACCCACCATGCTCGTGGCGATGCTCGAACACCCGGACTTCGCCATCCGTGACCTGTCGGCCATCGAGGCCATCTGCTCCGGCGGCTCCACGGTGCCCGCGGCGCTCGTGGAACGCCTCGAGCGGGAACTGAAGGCTCCGTTCACCATCGTGTTCGGCCAGACCGAGTTGTCGCCGGTGTCGTCGATGACCCACACCACGGACACCATCGAGGACAAGGCGTCGACCATCGGCAACGCCATGCCCCACGTGGAGGTCAAGATCATCGACCCGGAGACCGGCGAGACGGTGCCGCCAGGCACGGTCGGCGAGTACTGCGCTCGCGGTTATCTGGTCATGCACGGCTACTACGAGATGCCCGATGCCACCGCCGAGACGATCGACGCCGACGGGTGGCTGCACACCGGCGACCTGGCGGCCATGGACGAGCGGGGCTACCTGACCATCGAGGGTCGCCTCAAGGACATGATCATCCGGGGCGGCGAGAACATCTATCCCAGGGAGCTCGAGGAGTTGCTGTTCGCCCACCCCACGGTCGCCGAGGTGGCCGTGGTGGGCCTGCCCGACGACAAGTGGGGTGAGGTGGTATCGGCCTTCGTGCGGCCGACCCCCGGCCAGGCCATCGACCGCAACGAGCTGTTCACCTACCTTCGGGAGCACCTGGCGCCCCACAAGACGCCCCGCCACTGGTTCGAAGTAGAGGAGTACCCACTCACGGGTAGCGGCAAGATCCAGAAGTTCGTGCTCCGCGACCAGTGGGTGGACGGCCAGTGGACGGAGATGGCCTGATCCCGCCGCGGGAATGGCAATAGGCCACCGAGGGCAACCGATCAGGAGCGACCGGCTGCCCTACATCAGCGTGAGGTACCGGTCGATCTCGGCCGGAGAGACCTGGTCGTTGACGGCACGGAACTCGGCCCGCTTCACCTCGGCGAAGTAGTCCACGTAGTCGCCATCGCGACCCGACCCCATCGCTGATCGGAGGGCGTCGTCGGCCACCAGGGCATCCATGGCGTGCAGCAGGGTGGGCGGCAGCGCGGCGATGCCCCGGGCGGCGATCTCGTCAAGTGACAGCGTGAACAGGTTGTCGGTGTTGGGCTCGCCCGGATCCACAGCACGTTCGATCCCGTCCAGGCCGCTGGCCAACAGGGCAGCCAGGGCCAGGTAGGGGTTAGCCGACCCGTCGGGCACCCGGACCTCGAGGCGGCCACCCTCGGGGATGCGGATCATCTGTGTCCTGTTGTTCCCTCCATAGGCCACGTACGAAGGCGCCCAGGTGGCCCCCGAGTCAGGCGGACCAACACCAATGCGCTTGAACGAGTTGACCGTCGGGCAGACGACCCCGGTCAGACCCTGGGCGTGGTCCAGGATCCCGCCGGTGAACTGGTAGGCCATCTCACTGAGGCCCAGTCCCCTCGGATCGTCGTCGTCGTGGAACAGCGGCTCGTCGGAGTCGGCAGTCCACAGGCTGAGGTGGGTGTGCAACCCATTGCCCGTCTTGTCAGCGAACGGCTTGGGCATGAACGTTACGTACCGACCATCCCGTCGGGCCAGCGTGTGCAACATCAGCCGAAGCACGATCAGGCGATCGGCGGTGGTAAGGGCGTCGGCGTACTTGAAGTTCTGCTCGAACTGGCCGTTGGCGTCCTCATGGTCGTTGGCGTAGTTGCCCCACCCCATGGCATCCATGTGTCGCGACACCGTGCTCAGGTGGTCAAGCACCGCCGTCAAGCCCCGGGCGTCGTAGCAGGGCGCCGTCGACACGTCCCGCTCGTCGGCCACGCTCAGCGAGCCGTCCTCGTGACGCCGCAGCAGCGAGTACTCCACTTCGGCTCCCGCCTTGAGTACCAGGTTCTGCTCGGCGGCCCGGGCAAGCACCTGCTGCAGGATGACCCGCGGCGCGTAGGGCCAAAGCTCACCCTCCACGGTGGCGTCGCACTGCATGGCGGCCACGTTGGGCTGCCAAGGGAACTGGACGTACGAATCCGGATCGGGGATGGCCAGAATGTCGGGGTCGGCCGGATTCTGGCTGAGCGGCCCGGCGGCGAACCCGGCGAATCCGGCACCCACCTCCAACAGGTCGTCGATGGCGGTGACGGGCACCAGCTTGGCGCACGGCTTGCCGTGCATCTCGACGAACATGGCGTAGATGAACTCCACCCCATCGTCAGCGATTCGGGACTTCAATTCGTCCGGCGTCATCGCCCAACCTCCCACTGATGGCGCACCCCCCGGTGCGGCAGTCGTGGCGGTACGACTGCGTCTGGCACGGTAGTGGCTGTCCGGGGAGGGCTCGAACCTCCAACCTCCTGATCCAAAGTCAGGCGTTCTGCCAGTTGAACTACCGGACACTGCGCACGCCCGATGATAATGGCCGCCCCGATCAGCGCACCGGAGGCAACCGGTCGACTCAGGCCTCCGATCGGTCGACCTCGCCGATGTCCTCGTTCCAGAGCATCGGATTCGCCGCGATGAAGTCCGTCATCATCTCGATGCATTCCTCAGAATCCAGGACCACCACCTCGACGCCGTGGGACCGCAGCAGGTCCTCGGCACCCAAGAACGTGCGGTTCTCGCCGATCACCACCCGCCTGATCCCGTACAGAAGGACCGCGCCGGTACACATATGGCACGGCGAAAGTGTGGTGACCATTGTCGCCCGGGCGTAGGTGGACGCCGGTAGCCGACCGGCCGCCTCGAGGGCATCGGTCTCGCCGTGGAGGGTGGCCGAGCCCTGCTGGACCCGTCGGTTGTGGCCAGCGCCCAGCACCTCGCCGTCGACCACCAGCACCGCTCCGATCGGGATGCCACCCTCGGCAAGCCCGACACGGGCCTCGGCAATGGCCAGACCCAGGAGAGATTCATCCTCGGTCCTCGAAGCATCCATCTTCATAGCCTCCCATCGCCAAGCGGTCGAGGAGGAACGGGGCCGAAGAGGGACTGCGTCACCTAAATGTTCGAATGATCGGTTCCCACCACGCCGGCCGTCGCAATCCCCGACGGCGCCGTTAGTCTGCGGCCCGTCATGGGATCCCTGATCAAGAAGCGCCGTAAGCGCATGCGCAAGAAGAAGCATCGCAAGATGCTCAAGCGCACCCGCGCTCAGCGGCAGCGGGGCAAGTAGTCCTAATCTCAGGCCATCGCCGTCTGCGGAATCGTCCGCACGACCCGGCGACCGCCTCCCGGATACTCCCCCTCCACGAACCACGTACTCCCGCTGCCGGCCAGCCTTGGGCGCCGCCCCGTCGCGTCCCCGAGCACGTCCCGCCAGCGCGCCAACTCTGGCACGAGGTCCACGGCCGCCGGCTCGAGGTCATTGCCGTGTTCGCCGGTCGGGCCGCCCATCTCGTCCCACCGACGGTAGACAGCGGGCGTCGGGCAGCCGACAGGCGGCGTCAGCAGGGTGAACACCTGCTCCTCGAACGGAAGGGGCTCGACGATCTCGCCGATGCCGGTCACCCGGGCCCGTCCACCCATCAGGCAGAACGCCACGTCGGCGCCGATGCGCGCCGCGGCGACCAGATCGGTGAGGCCCGCCCAGCGCAGCACCGCTGCCGCATCGGCCGATCCGCCACCGAGGCCCGAACCCGCCGGGATCACCTTGTGGACCACCACATCGGCCGTCCGGTCGACCAGACGTAACGCTTGGGCCACGAGATTGTCAGGGCCTCCGGGCACCGTCAGGCCGCCGCCACCGGTGAGGTCCTCGATCGTCAGTGTGCCGCCGCCCGTCGGCGGGCCGACCACCAGTTCGTCAGCCAGGTCCAGGGCCACCATCTCGGCATCGATCAGGTGGTAGCCGTCTGCTCGGAGGCCGACCAGCCGCAGCGACAGGGTGAGCTTGGCCGGAGCAACCAGCACCTCGGTCGTCATGAAGTGGCACCCACCGGGCCGGGCGCTTCGGCCAGCGCCGCCCACTGCGCGAGACCCAGTTGTTCGGCCCGCTCGGTCGGGTCCACACCGGCGGCCACGATGGCCGCTTCGTCGACCAGCCCGGCCAGAGACCGGCGTAGCATCTTGCGGCGCTGACCGAACCCTGCCCGCACCAGGGCGAACAACCGACCGGGGTCGGCGTCAACGGCCGGTACGGGCCTTCGCACCACCTCGACGAGCGCCGAGTCGACGTTGGGGCGGGGCAGGAAGACAGAGGGCGGCACCCGGCCGACCAGGCGTCCGACGGCGTGGTACGCCACCTTCACGCTGGGCAGCCCGTAGGCGTCGTCACCCGGACCAGCCACCAGACGTTCGGCCACCTCCTTCTGGACCATCACCACCATCTTGCCGATGGCCGGCACGTCGTCCAGTAGATCGCAGACAAGCGGGACCGACACGTTGTACGGGAGGTTGGCCACCAGCGTCCAGTTTCCATCTCCTAAATCGCCGCCACCCGGGCCGGCGTAGAGCACCGAATCCCAGTCGACCTCCATGGCGTCGGCGTGGACGATCCGGACGTCGCGACCGGCCCCTGGTCCGGCCATCACCTCGGCCAACACACCGACCAGCGCTTCGTCGATCTCCACGGCGGTGACCGAGGCTCCGGTGTCGGCCAGGGCAAGGGTCAACGAGCCCACACCCGGCCCGATCTCGACCACCCGGTCTCCGGGCCCGACACCAGCCAGTTCGGCGATGCGTCGCACCGTGTTGGGCTCGACCACGAAGTTCTGCCCGAGCGACCGCTTTGGGTGGATGCCGTGACGGTCCAGCAGTTCTCGGACCTGCGTCCGGGTGAGGGTCACGATCTGGCGGTCGACACGGTGGCGGGCCGGACCCGAAGGTCGCTCAGGGCAGGTAGCGGCCGCACACCGGCCACTGGCCCCGACCTCGTAGGTCGTAGAGGGCCTGGGCCATACGGTCCTGGTCGGCAGGCATTGCGGCAGCCGGGTCCACGCCGACGAGATGCTCGAAGTTCAGTCCGGCTATCCAATCCCAAGTCTGGCGGCTGAACTGGTAGGCGCCCCGGTAGGTACCGGTCGGGTTCACCGCCGAGTAGTTGCCGGTGGCTTCGCAGAACCGCAGTGCCTCCCACTGAATGTCCGACGGGCCATGCGGATGGGGTTCACTGTCCCACGGGATGGTGGTCGTCGGGCCCGGGGTGACCATGGCCTCCTCGCGGCGCTTGAGCTCCTCAGCCCGGAGGCGGGCCCGCTCGGCCTGGCGATCGGCCTCCACCTGTCGGCTGGCCAGCAGGGATTCCAGCTTGGCCCTCTCGGCGAACTCGTCGGCGGCCACCAGGCGGGCGACGGCCAGAGCCTCGGCCTCGTGTTCGTGGGCCACGACCGCCATCTGGTCCTGCACCTCCCGGGTCGACCGGGCCTGATGCCAGTCCCGGGCCCGCGAGCTCAGGTCCGAAACTGAGGGGTCGGGCGATGCGGCCGACGGGGAACGGTCCGGCGTGGCGACGACGAGTTCGATGGTCTCGATCTGGGGCGCGTCGACGAGGGCTCGTGTGGCCGCGCCAGCCGTCCCGGTGAGTGCACCGGGCGACGACGGCTTCTCGAGTACGAATAGCGGCAACGCAGCGATCGTGGCCAGGGCCACGACGACCACACGCCACCGTTCGACGGTGGGTTCAACGTCCAGAGCTCCGTCCCCTTCCCCTCCGGACACGACCGGCCACAGCCGGATCGCCGGCGCGACGATAGGGACGACAGCCGGTCAGCGCAAGATCGGGGACGGATCAACCAGCCGGTCGTCGGTCACCGCCCCGAGGAGGGATCCCGGAATACACGACGCCTCAGGCCTGGCCGTGGCCCGCTAGTGCGTAAAAAACCCGGGCGGTGGCCGTGGTGGCCTCGGCCACCTCGTCGACCGGTCGCCCCATGGCCTCGGCCACCGCGGCTCCCACCAGCGCCACATGGGCCGGCTCGTTGGCCTTCCCGCGGTGGGGCACGGGCGCGAGGAAGGGCGAGTCGGTCTCGACCATGACCCGATCCAGTGGGCAGATGGACGCCGCAGACCGGAGGTCATCGGCGGCCCGGAAGGTGATGATCCCGCTAAACGACAGCAGGGCACCTCTCTCCAGGCCCTCGCGGGCCTCGTCGGGACCACCGGTGAAGCAGTGGAACACCGTCCGGTTCGGAACCCCCTCGGCGTCCAACAGGGCGAAGGTCTCCTCCCACGCCTCGCGGGTGTGGATGACCAGCGGGAGGTCGTGGGCGTTGGCCAACCCGACCTGGGCAGCGAACACTTCTCTCTGGGCATCGCGTGGCGAGTGGTCGTAGTGGAAGTCCAACCCCGCCTCACCGACCGCCACCACTTTCGATTCCGACAACAGGTCGGCCAGACCTTCGACGCCGTGGCTGGCCTCATGGGGATGGACGCCGGCCGTGGCCCATACGTCGTCATGGGCTGACGCCGTCACGATGGCGGCTCGGCTGTCGTCGAGGTCGCATCCCACGGTAACCATGCCGACCACACCACCAGCCCGAGCCCGGGCCACCACCTCGCCTGCATCAGCACCCAGGTGGCAGTGGTTGTCGAACCAGGTTGACATGGTTACCTCGGTCCGTTGGCTACTCAGCCGGGGGCTGTTCGGTCGGTGACTGGCCGTCGAGCAGTTCGTCGATGTCGATCTTGGCAAAGAGCGGAGTGGGCTTGGACACCGGCGTGCCAGGTGCCGGCTCCACCCGCTTCCAAGCGAGGACAGGTCCGAACACGTCCTCGAGAGCCAGCGTGGTGAACGGCAGGTAGGGAGACAACGAGACCCGGACGCCGGCCACCGCGGCCAGAGCAGTGCCCAGCACCACCCGGGCGCGGTCGGGGTCGGTCTTGGCCAACTTCCACGGTTCGGTGGCGTTCAGATAGGCGTTGACGGACGCCGCGGCATCCATGCCGGTCCTCAGCGCTGCCCGCAACTCGACCTGCTCGATCTGGCCGGTCACGGTGGCCAACGCAGCGTCCACGGTAGCCAGCACCGCGAGGTCCTCGGCGTTCCGTCCGTCCGCCTCGGGCACCTCCCCCTCACACGTCTTGTGGACCATCGACAACACCCGGTTGACCAGATTTCCCCAGGTGGCGACCAGTTCCTCGTTGATGCGGCGGCCGATCTCCTCGACGGAAAGGTCGGTATCGCTTTGCTCGGGCAACGAGGCGGCCAGCGCATACCGCAGCGCATCGGCCTCGAAGAGTTCGAGCCCCTCGCCGATAGTCAGGCCTACGCCACGACTAGCCGAGGCCTTCCCGCCCTTGAAGGTCACGTACTGGTTGGCGGGCACGTCGGTGGGCAGGTTCAACCCGCCGTATCCGATAAGCATCGCTGGCCAGATGATGGTGTGGAACGGGATGTTGTCCTTGCCGATGAAGTAGACGGAGCGGGCGTCGTCGCCCTCCCACCAATCGCGCCAGGCCTCGGGGTCGCCGCTGGCCCTAGCCCATTCCTTTGCCGCCGAGAGGTAGCCGATGACGGCCTCGAACCAGACGTAGATCCGCTTACCGGGACCCAGATCGTCGACCGGCAACTCGATGCCCCAATCGAGGTCCCGGGTGATGGCACGATCCTGAAGACCCTCGTCGACCCAACCCTTGGAGAAGTTGAGTACGTGCCGGCGCCAACCCTCGCGGGTGCCCAACCACTCCCCCAACCGCTCGGTGAAATCCGAGAGCCGCAGGTAGAAGTGTTCGGTGGAACGCAGTTCGGGCGTCGAGCCGGTGATCTTGGATCGGGGGTCGACCAGTTCTTCGGGGTCCAGCGTGCGGCCACAGTCTTCACACTGGTCACCGCGAGCCTCCGTGTACTCGCAGTGAGGGCAAGTGCCCTCGATGTAGCGATCGGGCAGGAACCGGTCGACCTCGGCGTCGTAGTACTGGTCGCTGATCCGACGATCGATGTGGCCATTATCCAGGAGGCGCATGAAGACGTCCTGAGTGACCTCGGCGTGGTTGGCGGTGCCAGTGGAGGTGTAGCAATCCCAGCTGATGCCGAGCCGATCCCAGTCGGCGACGAACTCGGCGTGGTAGCGACCCACGATGTCGGCCGGGGTGACCCCCTCGGCATCGGCCCGAACGGTGATCGGGGTGCCGTGGACATCCGATCCGCTCACCATGATCACCCGGTTGCCGACCAGGCGCTGGTGGCGGGCGTAGACGTCGGCTGGCAGGTAGGCGCCAGCCAGGTGTCCAAGGTGACGCGATCCGGAGGCGTACGGCCAAGCCACGGCCACCAGCACCGGCGTACCAGCCGGCGTACCAGCAACAGGTATCTCGGCGCGCCGGTCGGTCAGGGGTGCATCAACCATTACCCGGAGGCTACCGGTGGGCCCGCGATCGGACGGTGCCCGATACCGGCCCTCGGGAATCCAACCAGCAGCAATCCCGCTCCGTCAGCTCTCGAGGCCTAGGCGGTAGGCCCGGCGCCGCGACACCCCAAGACGGCGGGCCGCCTCGTCGGCTGCGTCACGGGTCGATGCCCCGCCGGCCCGTGCCTCCGCGAGCACCGCCCGGATCCGTTCGTCGCCGACCTCGGACGGCGGCGGTGCCCCCTCGAGCACCAGCACGATCTCGCCCTTTGGCGGTTCAGCGAACCGCTCGGCCAACTCGGCCACCGTGCCCCGGACGAACTCCTCGTGGAGCTTGGTGAGCTCGCGGGCCACCACGGCCCGTCGGTCTGGACCCACGACCCCGACCATCTCTCCCAGGGTGGCCGCCAGACGATGCGGCGATTCGAACAGCACCATGGTCCGTTCCTCAACGGCCAACTCGGCCAGCCGATCGGAGCGGGCCGAGCCCTTGCGGGGCAGGAACCCCTCCATGCACCACCGGTCAGTGGCCAGCCCGCTGGCCGCCACGGCCGCCACCGGAGCAGAGGGCCCCGGCACTACGACCACGGAGTGGCCGGCATCGACGACCCGACGCACCACCCGTTCTCCGGGGTCCGAGATCCCGGGCATACCGGCGTCGGACACGAGGGCCACGGTGGCTCCCTCGCCGATGCGGCGTACCACCACGACTGCGGAACGTTCCTCGGTGTGATCATCAAGGCGAAGCAGGTCACTTCCGGTAATTCCGGCGTGCTGGAGCAGTCGACCGGTCCGCCGGGTGTCTTCGCAGGCCACCAGGTCGGCGCCGGCCAACGCTTCGACGGCCCGTGGAGACAGGTCGCCGAGGTTGCCGATCGGAGTGGCCACCAGCATCAGACGGCCCGGTACCAACCGACCAGTCATCGATTCAACCCCTGATCCACGGGATCACCATCGCATCGAACCGTCAACTCGTCACCCACCTGCAGGTCCCATCGCTGAAAGGATCCCGCCTCCGCCTCCAGTACCGCCCGGCTCCCCCGGATCGGCAGACCGAGGCGGTGACGGTCCATCCGGACGGTTCGCACGACCCGGAGTTCGGCATCTAGATGAGCCACGTCGATGGGAACTCGCATCCCGAGTGTGTGCGCAGACCGGGCGGGCCGGATGAGCAGCGCTCCGTCGTGCAACGAGCGACCGAGCAGGCCGCGAATGCGACTGGCAGGAGAGTCGGCCACCGCGAGGCTGGCCAGCACCCGATCACCTCGAACCAACCATGGCATGACGCTGAGCGTACGTCCCGGCCGACGACTGAGGGAGGGCCCCGCTCCGATCAGACGTTGAAGCGGAACTCCATCACGTCGCCGTCCTCCGGGAAGTAGTCCTTGCCCTCGCTACGAACCAGCCCGGAGTCCCGGGCCCCGGACCACGAACCCTTGTCGAGCAGCGTGTCCCACCGGATGGTCTCGGCCCGGATGAAACCTCGCTGGAAGTCGGTGTGGATGCGACCGGCGCATTCGGGGGCTGACGAGCCGGCCCGGAAGGTCCATGCCCGGCTCTCCTTCTCACCGGTCGTGAAGTACGTCCGCAGACCGAGCAGGTGGTAGGCGGCCCGGACGAACACGGGCAGGGCACCTTCGCCCAGTCCCAGTCCCTCGAGCATCTCGACCCGGTCGACCTCAGGTAAGAGGGCAGCCTCGGCCTCGAGTTGCACGCACATTCCGACGACCTGTGCGCCGGCTACCGCTCCTCCGGGACCAGCGGTGCTCGACGCACCCTCGAGCTCGGCGCAGACCGGCGCCAGCACCGGGTCGGGATCCATGACCTGCTCCTCATCGAGGTTCACCACGGCCAGGACCGGCTTGTCAGTGAGCAGAAAGAACGGCCGTAGCGCCGTCCGGTCATCGGCCGAGAGGTCGCTGCGGTACAGGGGCACGCCCTCACCGAGTTGGTCCACGGCCTTGCCGAGGGCGGCCAGGGCCGGACCGAGGGACATGTCGCCCTTAGCGGCACGGCGCACCTTGTCGAGTTGCTTCTCGGTGGTGTCGAGGTCGGCGAGAGCCAGCTCCACCTCGACGACGCGGAGGTGTTCCAACGGGTCGCTCGGGCCCGGCACGTCGATATCGCGGAAGGCCCGCAGGACGAACACGATGGCGTCGACCTCACGAATGCCAGCCAGGAACTTGTTGCCCAGGCCCTCGCCCTGGGATGCCCCCTCGACCAGACCGCCAATGTCGGCGAACTCCACGCTGGTTGGGACGACCTTCTTCGAGGAACTCATCTCGGCCAGACGGTCAAGACGAACGTCGGGGACCTTGGCCACACCGATATTCGGGTCGGTGGTGGCGAAGGCGTAAGGGGCGGCCAGCGCGCCGCCTCCGGCCAGTGCGTTGTACAGCGATGACTTGCCCGCGTTGGGTAGCCCCACGAATCCGAACCGTTCCACCTGGGGCCTCCGGCTCCGACGTGTCCTCTGGTCGAATCAGGCTAGGTCCGACTGCCGGACGGCCAACGGCTGTGTGACCGAGGTCCGGCGGTCCAGCTCGATCAGCCCTGCGGATCCGGCGATGGCCGCCGCTACCCTGACCGACATGTCAAAGCGCACCAGCCGGGCGAAGGCCAACGTCCGCCGCAAGAAGGCCAACCACGGTCGCAAGCCCAATCTGGGCCGCAACAGCTGACAAACCCCGTCATGGCGTCCCTCGGCGAGCCGGTTCTCGGCCGTCCCGATGCCGTTCCCAGCAGTCCGGTCGACACCTTCCCGACCGAGGGATAGAGCCAGAGGCTCACTGGATCTGGTGCACTTCGACTCCTCGGAGCTCACCGCAGTGTGCCCGGTCACCGTCGCCCTGGCCCAGCAGGTCAGCGGCGGCATCGTCACCACCGTGACGGTCGCCGGCGCTCCTTTCGAACTCGGCCTCCTGAACCATTCCCGCTGGCTGGAATCGTCCGTGCCTCGCCGGCCCGATTGGTTTCATGTGCGTTCGGTCACAGGACGGAGTACCGTCATCTGTCCTGCGGGCGACCACGGGTCGTCGCGCAGCGCAACGATGCGACAAGGGACCGGAGGGGTTCATGAGTAAGCGATTTACTAGCCTGCTCGCTGTGATGCTGGGGTTTGCCCTAGTCGTCTCGGCTTGCGGTAGCGACAGCGAGGATGCGGCACCGGCGGCGACGACCGCCGCTCCAGCGGCAACCGAAACCGAAACAACCGAGGCTCCAGCGGATCCGGTAACGGCCGGCATGGTGTTCGACATTGGTGGCCGCGGCGACCAGTCGTTCAACGACTCCGCCTATGAAGGTCTCGAACAAGCACAGAACGAACTCGGAGCGATCATCTCCGATGTCTCCCCTAACTCCGACGGTTCGAACCGGGGCGAGCTGCTACGCCTGATGGCTGACGGCAACGACGTCGTGATCGGCGTCGGCTTCCTCTTCGCTGAAGACATGACCGAGGTGGCTGCCGAGTACCCGGATACTGCCTTCGGGATCGTCGACGGCTGGGTTGAGGCCGACAACGTCGCCTCGCTGGGCTTCGCCGAGCATGAGGGCTCTTTCCTCGTTGGTGCGGCGGCCGGCATGAAGACCACGACCGACTTGGTCGGCTTCATTGGCGGCGTGAACATGGACCTCATCGGTAAGTTCGAGGCCGGCTTCGTGGCCGGGGTGGCGGCAGCCAACCCGGATGCCGTGGTCATGGTCGAGTACGCATCGGAGATGCCGGACTTCTCGGGCTTCAACGCCCCCGACCGGGGTCGTGAGATCGCCCAGTCGATGTACGAGAAGGGCGCCGACATCATTTACCACGCTGCCGGTGGAACCGGACTCGGACTCTTCGAAGCGGCCAAGACGTTCTCCGACGAATCGGGATCCAAGGTGTGGGCCATGGGCGTCGACTCCGACCAGTGGCTACTGGTCGACGAGTCGCTGCGCGACCACATCATGACGTCAATGATCAAGCGTATGAACGTGTCGGTCTTCGAGACGATCAAGGCCGTCAATAACGGCACTTTCACTGGTGGTCCAGTCACCTTTGACCTGTCCAACGACGGCGTCGCCTACTCAACCACCGGCGGATTCATCGACGACATTGCCGGTGACCTCGATGCCTACAAGGCCAAGATCATCAGCGGCGCCATCAGCGTGCCGACGGTGCCAGGCGAGCGTGCCGTGGTCCTACCCGACCTGGGTGGCCGCGTCGTCACGATCGCAGTGGACAACGCCTACCTGCCATTTGCCTACATCCCGGCTGACACCGGTGTAGCTATGGGTTGGGACTACGACGCCATGGACGAGGTCTGTGCACGACTGAACTGCGTTCCGAGCTTCCAGGAGTTTGGCTGGGACGCCACGATCATCGCTACAGGCGAGGGCCAGTTCGACATGGCCGGTGGCGGCATCACGATCACCGAAGAGCGTGACAAGGTCGTGGACTTCTCGATCAGCTTCATCAGCACTGACCAGAAGATCCTTGTGGCCAAGGGCAACTCGGAGATCGGCTCTCGTGGCGACCTCGAGGCTGCGAGCTGCAACGTCGGTTCACAGACCGGAACCACCAACTACGACCTTTCAGTGGACGTGGTCGGTGAGAACCGGATCGTGGCATTCGAGTCATTCGCCTTTGCCGTGCAGGCCCTGATCACCGGTGACGTGTGCGCCGTGATCATGGACGACGTGGCCGGTCAGGGCTACCAGGGTGAGAACGCAGATGCTGTGGACATGCTCGCCGAGTCCCTGCAGTCGGATCCGCTGGGCTGGGCCTTCACCGAAGGCAGTGACCTCGTGGGTCCGTTTAACGAGGCCATCCAGTCCATGAAGGACGACGGCACTCTCGCAGCGCTGAACGGCAAGTACTTCGGTACCGCATTCACGGTCACCTACGACGACATCGGTGACGGTGCCTACGCCGAGGACGCAGCGGCGCTGCCTGGTGATGGTGTGTCGTTGACGATGTGTCGTGCGAACTGGGCGTCTGGTTACATCCAGGCCGAGATC
>JAAZZG010000039.1 GCA_014237715.1 Acidimicrobiales bacterium | reverse complement strand
TCTTCCAGGCCTTCCGGTCGCCGGCGGGCGAGGACATGGTGCTGGAGAAGAACCTGTTCGTTGAGGCGGTCCTCCCCGGGGCGATGATCTGCGACCTGGCACCAGAGGACCACGACGAGTACCGACGACCGTTCGCCGAACCGGGTGAAGGGCGGCGCCCCACCCTCACCTGGCCCCGTGAGATCCCAATAGCGGACGAGCCGGCCGACGTGGTGTCGATCGCCTCGGCATACGCGAACTTCATGGCGTCAGCCCCGTTCCCGAAGTTGTTCGTGAACGCAGAACCCGGCGCCATCCTGACCGGCGCCCAGCGCCAGTTCTGTCGTACCTGGCTCAACCAGACAGAGCTCACAGTCGCCGGAAAACACTTCATCCAGGAGGACTCCGCTAATGAGATAGGAACAGCGCTGGCCGACTGGCACACGCACCTGTAGGTAGCAGAACCCGGTTCCAAGCCCTCACGTTCCTCGAGCACCGAGCGACAGACGTAGATGGCTGGTGCGTGCTGCGCTCTCCGACATGGAACCAGGAAGGGCTAGCCGGTCAAGCCTGGTCCTCGATGGGTCGAACGTGCCGGAGCCACAGCCCACCGCCGGTGTGGGGGCGCGGGTCGTAGGAGCGATGTCCAAGCAGTCTTTGCGCCCGTGGTGACCGGTCATCGAGCTCGCCGGGGGCGTAGTCGAGCGCGTTGGCCTCCTCGGGGGTGAGCCAGCCAACCACGAAGCTGAGGTGTAGTGCACGTCGCCACCGGTCGACAGTGAGGTTGGCCCCTCCCCCATGGAGGATCTTCCCGGAGTAGACGAACGCATCGCCGGGGGCGAGTTCGGCTGGAACGGACTCTGCCTCAAAGTCGTACACCTCCAACTCGGGCCACCGGTGGCTTCCAGGGACCGCCCGGGTCGCACCGAGCTCTTCGGTCACTTCTTCGAGGGCAATCATGGCGCTGATGGTCACCTCCGGCGTGTCAGGCCAGGTGGGTTCCACGTGTTGGAACCAATTGTCGGCGTCGCGGTGTAGCACCTGAGCCGGCTCGCCGGGTCCGATGAACATGACCTGTGCCGTGTTAACCCAGTACGAGCCGCAGTTGGGCAGGAGAACGGCGTCCGCAAGGGCGGCGTAGACCTCGTTGTCGAGCAGATCGAAGTAGGCGGGAGTGATCCTGCCGAGGCTTGAGAAGCGAACAGTATTCGCGCCAACGAAAAACTTTCCCGCTTCGCCCATGCCCTGATTAGCGGCACCCGGTTGAACGCCCTTCGCGAACGCTGTGGTTGCACGGAGCAGTTCATCTATCACGCTCCCGCCGACCATGCCCTCGACGACCATGCCGCCATCGGTGTCGAAGACCTCAAGGGCCGACGCGAGCGAGCCGTCAGCCGAAAGTCTGGTCAGTGCCGGTGACATCGATCCTTCTCCTCCCCAAGAAAAGCGTACCTACGCGATACAGAGCGACCTTCGGGCCGATTGACATGATCAGGAATGCAGCCTTAAGACACCGTCAAGGCGCCTGGGGTTCACGCAATGCGACTTGACCTATAGCCCGCCCTACCCCTTCCGACTCCCGTAACAGTACTGACGAATTCCAGCCTGGAACCAGCATCAGGTCGGCTACAGGTCGAGCCGTATACCGTGCCGATCATGACCGTCCACACCAACTCCGACGGACCGGTGGCTGTCATCACCATCGACCGCCCCGAGGTTCGCAACGCCGTCGACCGAGACACCGCCGAAGCCTTGGGCTCGGCATTTGACGCAGCGGATGCCGACGAAGACACCTCGGTCATCGTGCTCACCGGTTCAAGTGGCACCTTCTGCGCCGGGGCCGATCTCAAGGCCCTCTCAGACGGTCGCGGTAACCGGGTGACCGAGCCCGATGTAGCCGGGATCGTCGACTCGCTGGGCCCGATGGGGCCGACGCGCCGGGCGCTGTCCAAGCCGGTGATCGCCGCCATCGAGGGCCATGCCGTCGCCGGCGGCCTGGAGTTGGCGCTGTGGTGCGACCTGCGAATTGCTGCCACCGACGCTGTCTTCGGTGTCTATTGCCGACGCTGGGGGGTCCCGCTGGTAGACGGTGGAACGGTTCGCCTCCCCCGTCTGATCGGACATAGCCGCGCCATGGACCTGATCCTTACCGGACGAGCGGTGGGTGGCGACGAGGCACTCCAGATGGGTCTGGCCAACCGGCTGTGCGAATCCGGTGCTGCGCTGGCTACGGCCGTCGAGGTCGCTAGGGAGTTGGCGACGTTTCCGCAACGATGCCTGCGATCCGACCGCCTCTCGGCTATCGAGCAGTGGGGGCTGGATCTAGGACCTGCGCTCGCTAACGAGGTCCGCCGGGGCATGGCGACCATTCGTAGCGGCGAGACCCAGGAGGGTGCCTCCCGCTTTGCCGATGGTGAAGGGCGTCACGGCTCATTCGCCGCGTTCTCCCCCGGTACCTAGACGAGCCAACAGAAGGCATTTCTCCAGTGGACTCCGACGACGAGAAACCGTTCCCTCTGACTACGGAATGGTTCGAGCTCCAACGCCAGGAAGCGGTAGCGAACGCTAGGAGGAGTAAGGCTCGGCGCGAGCGGGATCGGGCCAACAAGGGCAAGACGAGGGGTCGAGAGTCTCGATTCCTGCAACGTTGGAAATCCAGATTCCTGCAACGTTGGAAATCCAGGCAGCCCCCGCCCCAATGACGCGATTGAGACAACTTGGGAACGCGTCCCATGATCTAG
>JAAZZG010000038.1 GCA_014237715.1 Acidimicrobiales bacterium | reverse complement strand
GCCGACCTGCGGAAACGTCCTGAAACCTCCTCTGACCTGCAGTTCTGGTTGATCACTGGTTCGCGTCGTTTCGCGTTGTTTCGCGACGTCTCGCGGCCTGTACGCGGCCTGCAGATGAGCGGAGAACGTGATCATCCCGATCTGCAAGCATGTTCAGATGAAGAGGTTCGTGGCGGTCATCGTTGCTGGAGGTCTTCTGGCTGCGTGCGGAGGGACGACGACCGACACGGTGTTGCCATCCGTGACCGACTTGCCGACGGCCATGAAGGGGCCTTTGGAGATCCCGGCTGGCACGGCCTCGGCTGTCACCGGCCCGCCAGCAGACATGACTGGCGTCAACAGCATGCACGATCTACTCCGAACCGAGGACAGCAGCATCCGATTCGGCACCCAGGCCGACCCGGCCACTGTGACACTGGGTCCGACGGATGGCGGCGTCCCCTCGTGGCCGGCCTATGAGACCAAACACAGCCTGAACATCAAGATGCCGAAGGAGACACCGATCCTCGCACCCCTCGATTTGAGATTCATCGGGTTCAAAAACCGCAGCGCCGAGTACCGACAAGACACCCCCGAAGACTCCTATCAGGCGCCCTTTGACGATCTCGAACTCTGTTTCGAGTCGGTCAGCGGCGACTGGCCGGGACTGGTGCTGTGCGTCTACCACCTCTATACAACCCAGCTTCTCCAGGCACACCTCGACAATGAGGCCTGTGGGATCCAGGAGAGATGGGACGGCGGGGGTGCAGAGGCGGGTCGGATCTACTACCTGAACAACTCAACAGAAACCTCACGGAGAGACCCCGAGTCGTGCCAACCGCTTCTTGGCTCCGTCATCGACAGGGGCGGTGTCATCGGCTACTCCGGCCAAGTTGGAAACAACCCGCATTCAGGCTTCAAGTTCAAGGTCCGCTCCCTAGACCAGAACCCCCTGACCACCGCCGGCGACCCCTACCTGCACTGGGTGCAACCATCTGTGTTCTTCTACTGGCAGTGCTTCGAACCCGATGCCGTGTTCCAACCCGGTGTGCTGGCCTACCCGTTCGGCTGCGAAGCCACCACGACAACACCTTTAGAACAACAATCGCCGACCACCACCGTGGACACCACCACCACCGTGAACACCACCACGACGGAACAGGTAGTCGTCCCGAATCGGCGGCACGGCTCCCGCACCCATCAGATCTGGCCCCAGGTTTGGTCACAACACGGCCCGGGAGTTCAGAGTTGGGAATACAAGGTCAACTGCAATGAGGGTTCAGGGTCCGGAATGGAGTGCTTCCTTTCCGACCTGACTTCCGTGGTTGTCACCACCCCGGCCGGAGAGAGGATCGAACTCGAAAAAGATTTCAACATCAACGATTTCTCAGGAGAGGTAACCCGTCGGTGGGTTCGTTACGGACCGAAAGACGGCAACCTTCCCGAACCGGGCGACTACACGTTCAGTTATTGGCGTGGCAGCGATCTCGTCTACGAGCAGGAGGTCCCATACGACTCCGGAGTGATCTCCTACCCGGCCGGGGTCGGATGGAAACGGTCGGGTCAAGACATCGTTGTCGACTGGATTCCACCCCCTGAAGCAGCGAGTGGAATGCACTACAAGGTCCTTATCTGGCCGGTCGTGAATTCCCCCGATGTGCCCATTTCACAGGTGTTCGACTGGAACGCCACCTCGGGGCTGCTGCAAGACGTCCCGTTGCTGGAAGGCACCAGTTACAGGCTCAACGTGGCGATCTTCTTCTCTGACGGCTACGCCTACAGCGAAGACGTCTTCTTCGACTGGCCCCCACTGGCGGCGCCGACCACACCGACTACCACGACAACCACCCTCGCCCCGGCTGCAGTGTTCAAGCCGTCGCTGGAAAAGCGCTACGAGGTGAGTGTGGAAGAGGCTGTCGTTTACGGCACCGGGGGAACCCTTGATGGCGGCCGCGTGGATCTCCTGTTGGACCTGGCCGTTCCCGACACCGAAACTGATGGCCTACGGCCGCTGTTGGTTCATATTCACGGTGGCGGTTTCACCGAAGGCAGCCGCTGGCCCCAATGGGACTGGGCGAAAAGGGGATGGGTGGCGGCTTCCATCGACTCCCGCCTCGCCGGCGATGATCCGCTACCTGGCCCGAGGGTCCAGGGGTTCTTCGACGCAGTTGGCGGAAAGTCGGCTACGGCGGTCCACCGGTCTGTGGTTGCTGCCGTGGAGGACACCCTGGTGGCCCTCGACTATCTGCTGGGTCGAGCCGACGAGTTGCGCATCGACACGGACCGGATCGTCCTGAAAGGAGAGTCGGCCGGAGCCTTCACCGCCCTTCATGTCGCCTACTGCGCCGACGAGTTCGGGATCGATCACCCGACGATTGCCGCCGTAGTCGACTTCTCTGGGGCGATTGCACGGACCTGCGGTGAAGGCGCTGCAATCGATCCCAGTGAGGCTGCCTTATTCGTCGCCCACGGCACCGAGGAAGTTGGGGAGACAGCGTTCTCCCGAGCCGAGAACATCGTGGCCGGGGCCACAGCCGCCGGGATCACCTACGAGTTCCACCCCCTGGAAGGCGTGGGCCACAGTTGGCTCTTGGGCATGTTCGGGCAGACAGCCGCCGACGGTCGGAAGATCGACGATCTGATGTACGAGTTCCTAGACCGCGTCCTCTACGGCGGATACGTGCCTACCACCACTGTGGCACCGACTACCACTACGACGGCACCAACAACGACCACCGCTGCACCAACGACAACTGCGACACCAACGACCACCACGGCACTGCGTTTCGTGGAGCTGAATCCGACTCTCGGAACTCCGTGTGGCGAGCACATGGAACCGACGATCGATGGGTCGACACTTGGTGGAGACCTTGTTCAGGGATGGGGATTTGTCCACAAACAGCCGATTGGGTTCGCAGAACA
Source organism: Acidimicrobiales bacterium (assembly GCA_014237715.1). GTDB lineage: Bacteria > Actinomycetota > Acidimicrobiia > Acidimicrobiales > MedAcidi-G1 > UBA9410. Next base: position 298 of record JAAZZG010000038.1, on the reverse strand, counting down.
TGGATGTCTTGTTGTCTCGGCCGCCGACGGCTATCCGACGAGATCAGGTGAGCATGCTCTCAGGTTCGAGGTACGGGAGGGCGACTGCAACTCCAATGAAAACTGGGACGACTGCACGACGGACCGATCTCGCCACGAGTTGAGTCAGGACTGGAAGCCGTCCACCGAAGGTACGTACCACCCTCAGTATGACGGCGACGAGTACTGGTATGGCTGGTCGGAGTCGTAGTGGGTGCAGCAGTCGTAGTTGCGGCCGCAGTGGTGGTTGGTGCAGCAGTCGTAGTGGGTGCGGCAGTGG
>JAAZZG010000037.1 GCA_014237715.1 Acidimicrobiales bacterium | reverse complement strand
AATCTGCGACGACCAGTTGTGAATCGGCATCCTGATCGGATCCGTCGAATCCTCAGCAGCCACGGGAGCAGCCGGGCAGGAACTGGCGTCGGCGCCGGACCAGCCGGTCCAACGGTCGCAGTGATCGGCCAGCCATGCGTTGGCGGCGTCTTCAGGCTCCATGCCGTCGAGGTCGACGTACAACGCCATCTCGGCGAGGTCCGAGTTCTGGAAGTTGATGTTCTGAACGACCCCGTAGGCGTTCGGCCACTTCGCCGGGAACTCTGAGTTCACGCCGATCTTCAGGTAGGCACCCGCTGGGTTCCCACAGTCGTACAAGGCATCAGGGTTGACGCCCCACGAAGGATCGGTGTTGCACTCCGGTTCGAATGCCGGGAACTCCACGAAGGCGCCCTCGTAAAGGACCTCAGTGAAGTTCGGAGTCCAGTTGAACATCACGATCGGCTCATCATTGGCGATCGACGCGTCCAAAGCCGCCCACAGGGCACCGGCAGTACCGGCGTTGTTGACAACGAAGTCCAGGTTCAGACCGTCGACACGCTCCTGATCGGCCTTCATCCAGTCCACCGGACCAGCCAGGTAACTGCCCTTGTCGCCCGACTCGGGCGTCGCGAACAGTGCAGCGCAAGCGTTGAGCGCCTCCCAATCGGGCAGACCCGGGCAGTGGTCCGCAGTATGAGCCGGATACCACCATTCCTCACGAGTCTTGGTGTCATGGGTGACAGCGTCGATCACGCATCCTTCAGCGACCCTTTCCTCAAAGGCGGGACCAAACGAAGACTCCCAAACCTCGTGGACGAGCTCCATGTCGCCTTCACACATCGCCGTGTACACCAACGTCGAATCCGACGGAATCAACTCCGTGTTTGCACCAGCCGACTCCAGGATCGCAGCCATGATGTAAGCACCAGCAATCTGCGACGACCAGTTGTGAATCGGCATCCTGATCGGATCCGTCGAATCCTCACCAGCCGGAGCGCCAGCGGCGACTTCGCCGACCTGTGCACCACCGAGTGGGGCGTATTCGTAGACCACGTTGGCGGTCGACGCCGCGTAGTCGGCGATGTCGGTGTTTTGGATCACGGTGATCTTCGCCGACGAGCAGTCGCCGAACGCATCACACGACATCGAACCGATCAGGCCCGAATAGTTGCTGACACCGTTGAGGGCCTCGCGTACACCGGCCCGGTCGATGACCAGGGTGCCGCCGTCGTCATGCGATGCAGCAGAAATGGCGTCCATCAACAACACCGCAGCGTCATACGAATGCGCCCAGAACGGAGCAGCCGGAGCCTCACCGAACTCGGCCTCATAGTCGGCCAGCACGTCGGCAGCCGTCGCACCCGTCGACTGGTTGAAGTTCGCCCCGTAGCGCACGTCCGGACCCGAGAAGTACATGCCCTCGGTCTCCGAAACCGCCAGGTAGTTCGAGTTCAACAAACCATCGGCAGCCATCATGATTGTGCCTTCGAGACCCGAAACGGTCGCCGACTGCTGGATGATGAAGTCACCCTCAGGCTGGAAGATCGGGAAGAACAACATGTCCGGCGAACCGGCAGCGATCTCGGTCAACACCGGAACCATGTCCGTGTCGCCCTTGTTCACCGCCGTGAACCCCGTCAACGTTCCGCCACCAGCCTCGAACGCATCCGCGAACGCACGCGCCAGGCCCTCCGTGTACGGATCACCATCATGGATCGCAGCAGCTGACGACACACCCAACACCTCGAGTGCGAAGTTGGCCGCAGCCTGACCCTGGTACAAGTCATTGTGCGCCGTGCGGTAATACCCCACGTGGTAGTTCGGACCAGCCGTACCAGCCAGATCCGACGTCAACGCCGGAGACGTGTTCGAACCGGAGATCATCACCATGCCGGCAGCCGAGATCAACGGCGAAGCAGCCGTCGCAGCACCCGAACACGACGTACCGATCACACCGATCACGTCCTCGTCAGCCACGATCGTCTGGGCAGCAGCCTGACCACCATCAGACGAACACAAGTCGTCAAGACCCGTCCCGACCTCAACGTCATGACCATGGATCTGGCCATAGTCCTCAACAGCCATACGGATCCCGTTCTCATTCGGAATACCCAAGAACGCCACATCGCCCGAAATGGCATTCAACGAACGAATCTGGATCGCCTCACCAGCACCAACCTCGACAGTGCCCAACGAACCATCACCCAAACCAGACGGAGCCTTGGGGTTGGCGGCACCGAACCCGCGACCAACGACGGCTTCAAGGTACGAAGTGTCCACGACACCGTCGTAGGAGTCGAGAGCGGTGTCGATCTCGCCCTGGGCGACGAAGAAGTCCATCTGCTCCTTCATCGCAGCCTGGACGGTTCCACCCAGCCACGCCTCCGAAAGTTGCGAGTCGCTGTCGAGGAACGTGAACGCATCCAGCAACGAGTTCGAACCGGCAAGGTCCATGCCCGCCGCATCGGCGATCGTCGTCTCCAACGACGCACGATCCGCCGCATACGCAGCATTGGCGTCCTCGGTGACCTGCAGGAACGCGGTCACCACATCACCGTGCTCCTCAGCGAACGAACGTGGTGCCGAGATGATGTCGAATACCCGGATCCCCAGAGCCTCCTGCTCCGAACCGGTCATCACTAGGTTGCCGCCGGAAGCCAGCATCGTGTTGATGGCACCACCGAACGCACACGCCATGGCGACGTCACCGTTCTCGAACGCCGCAACCGCAGCCGGACCACCCTCCGACGGGATCAACGACACGTCATCGAGACTCACACCGAGATGCTCGAGCATCTTGAGCAACTTGAAATGGGTCACATTGCCGATCGGCGTGTAGATGGCCTGACCCGCCAACGATGACGCAGCATTGTCCTGCGACACGGCGTAGTCGGGATGCGCCACACAGTTGTCGGCATCCGCATACGACACCGCAACACCCACGATCACATGATCAGCACCACTCGTCACATAATTCGCGAACGGCGTCAAACCCTGCGAATACGAAATGTCGATGTCGCCCGACTCCATCGCCAACGCCATGTCATTACCCGACGGGAACGCAATCCAGTTCACCGTCAGACCCAACACGGAGTCATAGGTCTGCTCTACCTGCGCCACCTGATTGGCCGTCGGCCACTCCAGGAAATACGCCACATTCAACTCATCAAGCCCACTCGGAGCCGCAGTCGTAGCCGGAGCCGCAGTCGTAGCCGGAGCCGCAGTCGTAGTCGTCGGCGTTGAGCTGTCGCCGTCGCCACCGCAGGCCGCGGCCAGCAACGAGAACGAAAGCAGTACGGCAAAAAGCGTGCGAGATCGTCGCATGTGTGTCATTCCCCTCACAGGTTCGATCCGTCCTTCGGATCAATTGTCCAGAGTTAAGCACAAAAATGCCGAATTCTCAGAAAATCCACGAATAGGGGTTACGGACGGGATCGTGGTCGTCCCGGCTAGCGTTGCCACCCATGCCACGCATCGAGATCGAGCTCACCTCCTCCAAGGAGGACGGATCCTGGACCTGGCGTGCCCTCGGCGCACGGGAACCCCGCGGTTCGCTCGACGGGGCACTCCTCGCCGAGCCCGCCGCTGTGGGAGACGTCCTGCGTGTGGAAACCGACCAGTTTCTCGACGGTATGACGGTCACGGCCATACTGCCGCCCCGCGACAAGCGCAGTAGTCCGGTTCTGCTCGAACTCCTCGACAATGCCGGCGAGGAGCCGGATGTGACGACACGCCTGGTGGGCGGAAAGCGCCGTCGCGACCACGAGGCCAGTGGCGGCGAACGCAAGCCCCGGAAGGGTGGCCGTTCCCGGGATGCCCGGGGCCGCTCGGAGCGCAAGCCGCAGGGTGAGGGTCGGGACGAACGAAACCGGGATGCCCGGGGCCGCTCGGAGCGCAAGCCGCAGGGTGAGGGTCGGGACGAACGAAACCGGAAGGGGCGTGGCCGCTCGGAGCGCAAGCCGCAGGGTGAGGGTCGGGACGAACGAAACCGGAAGG
>JAAZZG010000036.1 GCA_014237715.1 Acidimicrobiales bacterium | reverse complement strand
ATCTGGTCACGGGTCTCACCCACGCTGAGACCACCCACCGCGTAGCCGTCGAAACCCACCTCGAGGGTCCGCTCGGCGCTCTCGATCCGCAGGCCGGTGTCGGTACCTCCCTGCACGATGCCGAACTGGCTCTGCCGACCAGCGGCGTCCGGGTGTTCCAGGAAGGCCCGACGGCCCCGGTCGGCCCACGTCGCGGTGCGGACCACCGCGGCCCGGAGGACCTTCTCCGTTGCCGGCAGGGCCGGACACACGTCCAGAACCATCTGGACGTCAGCTCCCAGGTCGGCCTGTACCTCGGCTGCCCCCTCCGGGGTGAGCACGTGGGTGGACCCGTCATAGGTCGATCGAAAGGTGGCACCCTGGTCATCGACCTTCGGCTTCAGCGAGAAGATCTGGTAGCCACCCGAGTCGGTGAGGGTGAGCCCCTCCCAACCGGCGAAGGCACCCAGTCCCCCGTGTGCCCGGATCACCTCGGCACCCGGTCGAAGCATCAGGTGGTACGTGTTGCCGAGGACCACCTCGGCTCCCAGTTCGGCCAGATCGACCGACGAGAGGTGCCGTACCGCTCCCCTCGTTCCGACCGGCATGAAGCATGGGGTCCGAAACGTTCCCCCGGGCACCCGAACCGTGCCGGAACGTGCGCCTCCGTCGATCGCCGACGCGGTGAACTCGGCCCTCACCGGTCCGTCTCCCTCTGCGGATCCGTCGCGATGCCGGCCACCAACATGGCGTCCCCGAACGAGAGGAAGCGGTACCCGTCGTCAAGGGCTCCCCGATAGAGGTCACGCCACCTTGTCCCTGCGAACGCTTCGAGCATGACCAGAAGCGTGGACCGTGGAAGGTGGAAGTTCGTCATCAGGGCATCCACCATCTGGAACTCGAAGGGGGGCCGGATGAACAGGTCCGTCGATCCGGTGGGACCGAACCGGGCCGCGGATTCAAGGGCCCGGACCGTGGTGGTGCCCGTCGCCACCACCCGTCCGCCGTTTCGACGGGCCGCCAGACAGGCCTCGATCACCTCCGGGGCCACCTGGTAACGCTCGTGGTGCATCCGGTGGTCGTCGAAGTCGCCCACGGTCACCGGTCGGAACGTGTCCAGGCCCACCACCAGTTCGAGGTGCTCGACGCGTGCTCCTGCCGATCGGCAGCGCTCCAGGACGTCCTCGGTCAGATGCAGGCCGGCGGTCGGTGCGGCGGCCGACGCCGGCCGGTCACTGAACACCGTCTGGTAACGCTCCGGGTCCGCCAGCACGGTGGTGAGATACGGTGGGAGCGGCATCTCGCCGTAGCGATCCAGGGCAGCCTCAAGATCACCGTCGCCGGTCCGGATCCGGACATGACGGCGCCCCTCGCCCAGATCAACGCCCACCTCGACGGCTAGTCCGACTAATCCCTCGACGTCGGGCCCATCGGGGGTCAGGACGACACCGTCGGGTAGTCGACGACTGGGCCGAACCAGTGCCTCCCAGAGATGGCCATCCTGACGAAGGTGGGCCGGGTGCTGGAGATCCGGCTGCTGGGCACGATGGTCGTCGACCGGATGCAACAGCAGGACCTCGGCGGTACCGCCGGTGGGTCGCCTGAGGCGCAGTCGTGCCGGCAGGACCCTCGTGTTGTTGAGAACCAAGATGTCTCCGGGCCCGAGGAGCGAGGGCAGGTCCCGCACCGTTCGATGAACGACCGAGGGGCCGGTGGCGTCCAGCAGTCGGGCCGCTGAGCGATCGGCCAGCGGCTCCTGGGCAATGGCCGACGCCGGGAGGTCGTAGTCGAAATCGTCGGGCCCCATGGGTCGGCAAGCCTAGGGAGGCCCGGCCCGGGGAGTCCCGACCCCCGAACGTCAGTTCAGTCCGTCGAGTCCTCGTCGAACAGGGAGGTCGGCCCACCGGAAGGCGGCGGACCGGTCCCCAGGTGGGCGTAGGCCGCCGGTGTGGCCACTCGTCCCTTCGGGGTCCGGAGCAGCAGGCCCTGCTGGATGAGGAACGGCTCGTAGACGTCCTCCACCGTGTCCTCGGGTTCGCTCACGCTGATCGACAACGTCTTGAGTCCCACCGGTCCGCCACTGAAGCGATGACAGAGCGCCGAGAGGATCTCCCGTGAAGGCTTGTCCAGGCCCAGACCGTCCACGCCGAAGAAGGCCAGACCGTCACGTGCCACGTCACCGTCGACCACTCCCGACCGCTCGACCTGGGCGAAGTCGCGTACCTGACGCAGCAACCGGTTGCCGATCCGTGGCGTGCCCCGCGACCGACGGGCAATCTCGCCCGCGCCCTCGGTGTCAAGCTCGACCTCCAGGATTCCCGCGGCCCGGGTCACAATGGACTGCAGGTCGTCGGCCTCGTAGTAGTCGAGACGGGCCGTGAGGCCGAAGCGGTCACGCAACGGCCCGGTGATGAGTCCCGTCCGGGTTGTGGCCCCGACCAGCGTGAACCGGGGCAGCTCCAGACGGATGGAGCGGGCGGCTGGACCCTTGCCCAACACGATGTCCAGCTCGAAGTCCTCCATCGCCGGATACAGGACCTCTTCGACGGCCCGGGCCAGCCGATGTATCTCATCGATGAACAGGACGTCGCCCGGCTCCAGCTTGGTGAGGATGGCCGCCAGATCGCCCGCACGGTCGAGGGCAGGACCAGAGGTCACGTGGAGTTCGGCCTGCATCTCGGTGGCCACGATGTGAGCCAGCGTCGTCTTGCCCAGTCCGGGCGGCCCGGCGAACAGGAAGTGGTCGGCAGCCTGACCCCGCCGTCGTGCCGCCTCGAGCATCACCCGCAGGTGGCCCTTCAGCTCGGACTGGCCAACGAACTCCTGGAGGCTGCGGGGCCGCAGGCCACCTTCGACCGACTCCTCGTCGATCTCCGGATCACGCTGCGCCGAGAGAAGCTCCTCGCGCACGACCGACCTGCCCCGACCCGTGTCCGGACCTAGGCCCGGGCGAGGCGCTGGAGGGCCTCGCGCAACAGGACCGCCGGATCGTCGCCACCCAGGTCGGCCAGCACCGACCGGACCTCGTCCGGGGTGTATCCAAGACCACCGAGGGCATCCTGGACCTCGGCCACTGCGGATCGGGGTACGCCCGGCCCCCCACCGCCGTCCAAAACCCCATCCAACGGCAGGTCGAGCGAATCCTTGAGTTCGACCAGCAGCCGGGTGGCGGTCTTCTTTCCGACACCGGGAACGAGACAGAGGGCAGCCACGTCGTCATCGGCCAAGAGACGGGCCAACTCGCCGGGCCCGTGTACGCCTAGCACCGCGAGGGCCAGCGACGGCCCGACTCCGTGAGCCGAGAGGAGCGCCTCGAAGCAGGCCCGTTCGTCACGCTCGAGGAAGCCGTACAGCGTCTGGTCGGCCTCCCGAAAGTGATGGTGGACGTGGACGAACACCTCGCCGCCCACGTCGCCCAACCGGACTGCGGTGGTTGGGGTGACGACAACCCGGTAGCCGACACCTGCCACCTCGATGAGGACCTCGCCCTCTCCGAAGCGTTCCAGCAGTCGACCCCTCAGCGACCCGATCATCGACCAGCACCGGCGACCGTCACCCGACGACTGGGCGGCACCATGGCCAGGTGGCAGAGGGCCACGGCCACGGCATCGGCGGCGTCGACCGGGCGCAACGGTGTGGTCAAGCCGAGTTGACCTCGGACCATCTGTTCCACCTGGTCTTTGTCGGCGTCGCCCCAGCCGGCCACTGCGTTCTTCACCTCGTTCGGCGAATAGAGCGTCACCGGGCAACCGGCGGTCGCTGCGGCGGCCATGGCAACTCCCGAGGCCTGTCCCGTCTGCATGGCGGTACGGATGTTGACTTGGAAGAGGACCCGCTCGACGGCCACCTCGTCGGGTCGGTACTCGTCGATCAGCGCCGCCACCTCGCGATGAAGCTCGGCCAGACGAATTGCCGTGTCGGCCCCCGGGTCGGTCCGGATCACTCCGGCGGCCACGGCTTCGAGGCGACGCCCGGTGCGCGACACGACGCCGTAGCCACAACGGGTCAGACCCGGGTCAACCCCCAGAACGAACATGTGTACGACTCTAGCGGTGGCCGCCCCGACGACCGGTGCATCCCTTCCGCCGGCCGATCAGTCGTCGAGTTCCTCGAGGATCTCGGCGGAGATGTCGAAGTTGGCGTGCACGTCCTGGACGTCGTCGTTGTCATCCAGAAGATCCATGACCCGGAGCACAGCCCTGGCCTGGTCCACGGAATCCAGGGCCACTGACGTGGTGGCCAACATCGCCACGTCGGCGTTCAGGAACGGCACCTCGGCCGCCTCGAGGGCGTCACGGACAGACGGGAGGTCGGTGGCCTCACAAGTCAGGCGCCAAATGCCGTCGTCGTCCACCAGGTCGTCGGCCCCGGCGTCCAG
>JAAZZG010000035.1 GCA_014237715.1 Acidimicrobiales bacterium | reverse complement strand
GCGTGGGCCATCGAGCATTACCGTCGGGCTATGTGGCTCTTCCGACTGGCTCGACTCCTGTTCCGGCGCAGGGCTCTAATCGCTGGCCTCACAGGACTAGTGGGGTGGTGGAAACGGTCAGCAGGGCGACCACCGTACCCACGCTCATAAGCGCCGGTTCGGCCAAACCAGTTCAGGAGGGCCGGTGGGCCGCGTGAGCAGCCATCAGGATCCGGCCAGCCCGACCGTCGCCGACCGTAGTGGGTGACATTTGGTTCATCGCATAGGCCACTGACATGCGAGCCTCCACGTCGACGACGGCCAACGATCCGCCCCACCCACCCCAGAAGCAGGCCCGGTCGTTCGGACTAATCGGTGTGGTGTCATTTCGTAGGCCGAAGCCGAGGCCGTACCGGATCGGCCCGCCGAGGATCGGGTCATAACCATCGGTTTGAACTTCGAAAATCTTTTCTACTGTCGCCGGCGAGAGCAAAGTCACGCCACGGGCCGTGCCCTCGCAGGCAATAACACTGTGGATCTCAGCAACTGAGCGAGCATTCCCGTGACCATTGGCGGCAGCGAACTCGGCGCGACGCCAACGATCTGTGTTGCCAAGCTTGGCGGTCACCCCCGGACCGTGCTTATCGACCCGGTCAAGAATCTCCGACTGGCCCTGCCGGTCCAACCTGGGAGCTCCGACCCCACTGACGTCAAGCTCGGCCACTCGACCGAAGTGATCGTCTGCAAGGCCGATATGGAAGTCGGCGTCAGTCGGACCGGCCACCTCCTCGGCAAAGAACCTCCCAAGCGTGCGGCCGTCGACCCTGCGAACAACCTCGCCGAGCAGCCACCCCTGAGTCAATGAGTGGTAGGCGGACATCGTTCCGGGTTCCCACCAAGGAGCCTGAGAAGTCAGCCGATCGCACACGTAATCCCAATCGAAGAGTTGGTCTTCGCTAATCGGAGCGTCGAACCCGGGAAGCCCGGCCGAGTGGGACAGCAGGTGACGAACCAAAACTGCTTCCTTGCCGTTGGCCGCGAACTCAGGCCAGTAGTTGGCCACCGGCTGGTCGACGTCGAGGGCATTTCGGTCTTGGAGCATGAGCACACAGAGGGCAGCCATGGTCTTTGTCGTCGACCAGACGTTGACGATGGTGTCTCTCTCCCACGGATGTTCGCCTGCCACATCAGCGGTCCCACCCCACAGGTCGACAACCGTTTCACCATCAACCGTTACGGCACAAGATGCCCCGAGATCGCCCTCGGTAAAGTTTTTCTCGAACGCCGCGCGGACCGTCTCGAAAGCCTCGTGACAGGTCCCATGGATGTCTGCCATGTCGGCAAGCCTGACCGGGGAGGCTTCGGGCCACAAACCCGCACCAGTAAACTTGACAGCGAGGAAGACCGTTATCGGCAGTAACGCGCCACATAACGCGCCGCCCTCGCCCTCGTAGAGGGTGGCGCGAAACCGCCAGAGCCCTACGACGGCAGGGTTTCTGGGGATCCTCCGATGGCCTTGGGAACGCGTTTTGGGCGAATCAGGAACGCGCTTAGTCGGAAAGGTCGAGGGCGATACGGCAGTGGTCGCTGGGGCCCCATTCGTCCCGTCCGTTCAACGCCCGAACCGTCAGTGAGTCGGCTATCGATTCTGAGACGAACACGAAGTCCAACTGCCGGTGGTCAGGACTACTGGCGCGACCACTCGCGTTTTGCCGTGACATCGTCCTGGCTTGGATCGCGACCGTCAGGGAGTTGGATGGTGACGTCGTGGAGGGTTCCGGTGAAGGCGAAGGGTGCCAGGTACCGGGCCGAGACGGCCGATCCGTGATCCATCCCGACGCTGGCGCCCGTCGAGGAGAAGGTCATCAAGTACAGCGGAATCGTCTCCCGGCCACACGCCTGCCCGTCGATCGACACCTCGGCCCAGCCGCCACTGCCGTCACGTTCGAGATGGACCGAGAGGGTGCAATCACCGGTGGGGACCTCGATACTCGACTCGATGACGGTGTGATCGCCGAAAGCGTTGTAGTCGAAGACGAGCCGCTGGTTCTGCACGAACAGCGAACAGCCGGAGTTCTCGTTGCCGGTCGCCAGCAGGGCCCCTTCATTGCCAGCTACAGCGCTGATCCGTGCGGTGATGTCGACCACGCTGTCGGTCAGCGACGCCGCCGTTCTCGTGGGGATCGGTGTCATGGGCGGCCGATAGATGTAGCGGCGGTCCGACCGATGAACCGAATGATCGTCAAGGCGGGGAATGAACAGCTCGAGTCGGCGCTCGTCGAGGGGGAGCACGCCGTGGGTTTCTGCCTCTTGCCACCACAGGTCGATCAGCTCGGCCAGCCGGTCGGGCTGAGTGTCGGCGAGGTCATGGCATTCGGACGGGTCGGCCGTGAGGTCGAACAACTCCCACGGTTCGGTGTCGAAGTCGGCACCGGGCAGGTGCCTCGTGACCGCCTTCCACCACACTCCGTCGCGCTCGACGATCAATGCCCGGTTGCCACCGAACTCGAAGTACTGCAACCTGTTCGTCGCCGGAGCGTCGGCATCGTCGAGCACCGAGGCGAACGAGTGCCCGGTCACCGGCATCTGCTGGATCCCGCGATGCGTGTCGGGAGCCGTGATGCCGAGGATCTCGTAGACGGTCGGCACGATGTCGGCCACGTAGGCGAACTGATTCCGCTTGGTTCCGGCAGCGTCGCCGAGGCCAGCCGGCCAGTGAACGACCATCGGCACATGCACGCCGCCCTCGTGGGTGAGCGTCTTGTACCAACGGAACGGCGAGTTGCCGCACTGGGCCCACCCCCACGGATAGTTCGTGTGGCTGTGCGGCCCGCCTATGTCGTCGATCCGCTCGATTGCTTCGTCGGGCGACTCCTTGATGCCCTGGAAGTGTTTTATCTCGTGCATCGTGCCGGACGCCCCTCCCTCCTGGGAGGCGCCGTTGTCGGACAGGAGCACCAGAATCGTGTTGTCTAGTTCCCCCATGTCCCGGAGCCCATCGACGAACCGGCCGATCTGATCGTCAGTGTGATCAAGGAAGGCGGCGAACGCCTCTTGCAGTCGAGCGGCGAGGCGTTGCTCGTTGTCTGACAGCTCATCCCACGGCTGGACCCCGGGGTTGCGGGGCGCAAGGGCAGTGTCGGGGTCGATCACGCCGAGCTCGACCTGGCGGTCGAACCAGCGCTGACGCACCACGTCCCAGCCCTCGTCGTAGTGCCCGCGGTACTTGTCGAGGTACTTCTGCGGTGCTTGGTGCGGCGCGTGCGTCGCGCCGAAAGGCAGGTAAGCGAAGAAGGGGCGATCGCGGCGGAGCCCCTTGTTGTCGTTGATCATCTGAAGCAACTGGTCGACGAGGTCTTCGCTGAGGTGATAACCCTCCTCGGGCGTCGTCGGCGGGTCGATGTGCGTGTTGTCGCGCACCAACTCCGGGTGGAACTGATCGGTCTCCCCGGGCAGGAACCCGTAGAAGCGTTCGAAACCCCGACCCAGCGGCCATTGGTCGAACGGACCAGCCGCGGAAATGGCATTGCCCGGCATCAGGTGCCACTTGCCTGCACACAACGTGGCATACCCCTCGTCGCGCAGAACCTCAGCGACCGTGGCTGCAGCATTTGAGATCTGGCCGATTGAATGTGGGAAACCTGTCACCCAGCCCGACAGGCCCCGCATTCCGACCGCATGCTGAGACCGCCCGGTCAGCAGCGACGCACGGGTCGGCGAACACACCGGCGTCACGTGGAAATTGGTGAACTGGACTCCACCGGCGGCCAGCGCATCGATGTTCGGAGTGTCGATATCGGACCCGTAGCAACCAAACTGAGCGAACCCGGTGTCGTCGAGCAACACGAACACGACGTTCGGTGCACCGTCACCAGGATGCGGGCGCTCCTCGAAATGTGGCTCGGAATCGGCGAGCGTGCGCCCGATCGTTCCTTTGAAGTCCGTCATGTCTGCTCCTGGATCTCAAATAGTGATGGTGGTCAGGTCGTCGCCGATGATGACTTCTCCGGAGTAGTGCTCGGCAGCGATAGCTATCCACTCCGGGTACTGCTCAGGCGTCGGAGCGGGAACCATGTGGGTCAAGGCCAGCCGCTTGGCTCCCACCCGGGATGCGGTCTGTGCGGCCTCGACGACTCCTGAGTGGTACTCGAGGATGTCCTGCGCCATTTCGCCAGGGAGCAACTCGATGATGTCGCGGCGCAGGACGGTCTGCACGTACACATCAGCACCTGCGGCAAGCTCGTCGACACCGTCGCACGGAATCGTGTCGCCGACCAGTGCCGCCGATAGCCCATCGTGTTCTAGGCGGAACCCGATGGTCGGACGGACCGGTGCGTGCATCGTCGCTGCAGTGGTGACGTTCACATTGCCGATGCTGAACGCATCACCGGGCTCCAGCTCGGTGACCTCAACCTGCGGGCCTTTCTTAAGCGGGTCGTGGTGGTCGATGCGGTAGCCAATGTCGTCCTCCAGAGCGTGGATCTGGCGATCAACGAATCGCGCCGTACCGATTGGCCCGTAGATCTGCAGGACCTTGTCCTCTCGGGTTCTGATCCAGTGGGTGGTGATCACGTCGTTGAGGGCACAGATGTGGTCGCTGTGAAGGTGGGTGATCAGCACACCGCCAAGTAAGTCAGGCAGCGATCCGGCGGCCGCCATCCGCATCACGACACCTCGACCGGCGTCGACGAGGACGTGTGTGTCACCCGCCTTCACGAGGGTCGAGGGGCCTGCACGTTTGGGGTCCGGCAGCGGCGATCCTGTTCCGGTCAAGACGATTTCCATCAGTCGTGTGCGTCCTGTTGTCCGTGGGCTTGCGGGTGACGAAATAAGCGGTCGAGTCGAGAAGATTTCTTAATGGACTGACCTTAGCAAGACGATTTCATACTCTATGAAAATACTGTATAATCTCACCCGGCCCTACCACCGACTCCTCCGGGCCGACACCACCTCCTGAGGAGGCGTGAATCTATGAGCGACCGACAGCCCAACCTGCTGTTCATCTACGCCGACCAGCACCGCGCCGACGTCATGGGTTGCGCCGGCAACGACATCGTCATCACCCCCCATC
>JAAZZG010000034.1 GCA_014237715.1 Acidimicrobiales bacterium | reverse complement strand
TCAAAGCCGAGGGAGTCGTGTTCGAGTTGGAACCAACCGGCACCGATCCCCAGAGTTGCCCTGCCCGACGAAACGTGATCAAGAGCGGTTACCGCCTTAGCCAAGAGGGTGGGATGCCGGTAGGTGTTACCGGTCACCAACGCCGCGAGACGAACTGTCTTCGTGTGCTGGGCGAGTGCTGACAGGACCGAGTAGCACTCGAGCATTGGCTCTTCCGGGTTTCCAATTCCCGGAAGTTGGTAGAAGTGGTCCATGACGAAGACCCTGTCAAACCCGGCAGCTTCTGCCGCCTTGGCCTGGGCTACGACTGAATCGAAAATGCCCGCTTCCGAAGTACCGGGGTAGGTGAAATTCGGAATCTGATAGCCGAGACGGGTCATGGATGGGTCCTTCGGGTCGCTTCAATTGTTGACGGTGGATCATCCAACCAGTCTTCCGGGCATCAGCAGCCATCAGGGCAGGCGTGACTCGCTGTTCGGGGAGGGCTCGACCCTCCAACCTTCTGATCTGCAGGAAGAGATTCGGTACCCTGAGCCGTAATGAAATGGAGTTGGCGTCGTAGAGAAAATCTGGTCGATGGCGAATGGCGTTGGTCGTTTGCCCGACGACAACTCATCTACGACGTTGTCGAACCGGAGCGGGTTTATCTGAAGCGGTGGCGATTCGACACACCGTTCGTTTCGATCTTCCTGCATTCCATCAATCTTCCCGACCGCGACCCCTACCCCCATACCCATCCGTTCTCGTGGTCACGCAGCCTTATCGTGAAGGGCAGCTACATCGAAGAACGTGGTCCGTCTGGCGACGACGTACGCAGGTACCGCCCAGGGCAGGTCAACCGGATCGACGCCGACACCATCCACCGCATTGTCAGCACCTTGGGCGACCGGCCGGTATGGACGATCTTCGCTGCCGGCAAGCCACACGGCCGCGGCTGGGGCTTCGTCATCGACGGGAACTACCAGGACCACAAGGAGTATCTCGAGGAACGCGCGTCACAACGGGCTGAGGACAGCGTGCTGTGCCCCCGGTGCGAGACCCAGAGCCTTCAAGTGCCCAACACGCTCAACGCCCTGAGCCGCACGACTCGTGAGGTTACCGATACCCCTGTCTACGTCTGCTCTGACTGTGGCGAGGCCGAGGCGTGGGGCCAGCACGGTGCTGGTGTGACTCCGCAGGACCAGTGGCCGGTCACCGACCTCAACGGAGCAACAACGTGACGGACCGAAGCCTTGTCATCGATACTGACACCGCCTCCGATGATGCTGTAGCCATAGTGCTCGCGGCACGCGATCCAGAGGTAGAAATCCGCATGGTCACGGTCGTTGCCGGCAACGTCCCGCTGGATCTGGCTGTAAGAAACGCAATCGTCACCCTTGACCTCGTCGACCACTCCTCGGTACCAGTCCATGCAGGAGCTGATCGGCCCCTGCAACGGCCGCTGGAAACGGCACAGTCGGTACACGGTGAGGACGGGATGGGAGGCGCAGACCTGCCCGCCCCCTCCCGTGGGCCTAGCGCCGAGGGTGCCGTCGAAGCACTGCTTCGGGTAGCCGCAGACGAACCTGGCCAACATGGTCTGGTAACGCTTGGACCACTCACCAACATCGCCATGGCCCTCAACGAGAATCCCGAATTACTCACTCGCTTCACCCGCACCTACCTGATGGCTGGCTCTCCTGACGGTGTGGGCAATATGAACGCCCTCGGCGAATACAACGTGTGGGCTGACCCGGAAGCTGCCTCCATTGTGTTCGAGGCCAATGGGGCCAAGACGATGATTGGCTGGAATATCAGCCGCACCTACGCGGTCATGGCACCTGAGGAGTCGGCTCGACTCCGGTCGTGTGGCCGGCTCGGTGAGTTCGCGGTGGACATCAATGCAGAGGTCGACCGGTTCTGTCGTGGCAGAGGTTTGGTTGGTATGGATTTACCGGATCCAGTTGCTATGGCCGTCGCCCTCGACGAGTCGATCGTCGCAGAATCCACAGAAGAACGACTTGTCGTCGGGCTCGATGAGCCCACCCGTGGCGCGGCTCTCCCCGATCGCCGGTTTCTGGCCGACCTGCCCAACCTCCGGGTGGTATGGCAAGTCGACGAAGATGCCTTCAAGGACCGCCTTTACGCTGCCTGCTCCGACTGACGAATCGCTGGGTCAGCCTGCTAGCGACGGCATCTCGAAGCAGGCCAGGATCCGGTCGACCCGATCAGGGTCGTCACCGGCTTCCAGTGTCCCTGTGGCTGCGGCCTCAGCGAGGGTGACCTAGCCATTGGCGAGGGCGTCAGCGGCGACGGACTTGGTCAGGTCCTCGGGCGTCGCATGGGTGGCCGTCGTCTCCGTTGAACCGTCAGGACGATGGGGTGTGCCAGCGCTTCTAGAGAACAGTGCCTTCGGAGAACGAGCCCCTCAGCCCCGTCGCCAGGCGGTGCCGCGTGGCGTGTCTTCGAGCACCACGCCACGGGCTGTCAACTCATCGCGTATGCGGTCGGCCTCGCCGAAGTTTTTCTTCGCCTTGGCGTCAAGGCGCCGGTCGACCAGTGCGTCGATCTCGTCGTCGTCGGAGGCACCACTGGCATCGGCAGGAGCAGCGACTCGCCCCAGCACCAGGCCGAGAACGTCGGCCAGTTCTAGGGCGGCGGTTGATAGAGCGGCAGCGGCATTGTCGTCTTCGGCGTCCAACGCCCGGTTGGCGTCACGGACGGCGTCGAAGATCACGGCCAGGGCCTGCGGCGAGCCGAGGTCATCGTCCATGGCGGCCCGGAACCGGGCCACTACGTCGGCGTCGGGTTCGGCCTCGGGCAGGTCGGCGTTGGCCATTCGATCGGAGAACTTGTCGAGTCGGGCCAGTGCGGCGGCCGACTGGTCGAGTGTGGTCGATCCGATCTCCATGGTGCGTCGGTAGTGCGTCTGGAGTACCAGCAGGCGCAACGCCCGTGGGTCCCACGTGTCGAGCAGGCCAGCCAGCGTGGTGAAGTTGCCCAGCGACTTGGACATCTTCTCGCCGTCGACCTGGACCATCCCGTTGTGGATCCAGTGGCGGGCGAAGGGCCGGCCACAGCCCAGCGCCTCGGCCCGTTCGTTCTCGTGGTGGGGGAAGACGAGGTCATCGCCGCCGCCGTGGATGTCAAAACTGTCACCTAGGAGGTGCAGTGACATGGCCACGCACTCGATGTGCCAGCCGGGGCGGCCCGGACCCCACGGCGAGTCCCAGGTGGGTTCGCCGGGCTTGGCGGCCTTCCAGAGGGCGAAGTCCAGTGGGTCGGCCTTGTCGTCGTCGACGTCGACCCGGGCCCCTGCTCCCTCGCGGAGGTCGTCGACCGAGCGGCCCACCAAAGCGCCGTACTCGCCGAGTCGATCGACGTCGAAATAGACGCCCGAATCGGTGGTGTAGGCCATCTCCCGTTCGACCAACTCTCCAATGACTTCGACCATGCGGTCGACGTACTCGGTGGCCCGGGGTCGTAGATCGGGGTGGGCGACGTTGAGGCGGTCCATCTGCTCGATGAACGTGGCCTCGTAGCGGCTGGCCACCTCGGGTTCGGTCGAGCCCTCGTCGGCCGCCCGGTTGATGATCTTGTCGTCGATGTCGGTGATGTTGGACACCGCTGTGACGTCCAGTCCCGTCCAGCGCAGATAGCGGACGAGCAGGTCGAAGGCCAGCGTGCTGCGGGCGTGCCCGAGATGGGGGACGTCGTAGACGGTGGGACCGCACCAGTAGATGGACGCCTTGCCCTCTTCTCGTGGGACGAAGTCGGTTTTTTCGCCAGTCAGGCTGTCAGTGAATCGCAGCACCGGATCAGGATACGGTCCGCTTGCGACCAGCCCGCCCGTGATGACCAGCCCGATTCAGGTCTGGGGTGGTCCGGCCACCGAGGGTGGACCGGGAATCACGTAGTTCGTGACCAGGATTCGGGGAGGGTGGCGTCGAGGCGGATGCCCAGGAGGGCTGCCGCGGTGGCCAGACCGGAGGCGGCTGTTGGGTCGTCGCCGGTGCCCGAGAGGATCCCTCCGGCCAGCATGTCCAGGGCTTCGCAGCCGGTGGCCGTGTCGAGGTCGTCGTCGAGGGCGGCCCTGACGGCAGCCAGCGTGGGTGCCGGATTCGGCCCCTTGGGGCGTCGGGCTGCGGTGACGAGGCGGTCGAGGCGGGTGATGGCGTCGTCGATGTCGTAGTCGAACCATTCGAAGCCGGCCCGGTAGTGATGGGCCATGAGGGCCAGGCGGATGGCCCTTGGGTCGTGCATGTGTCGCAGGTTGCGTACGAAGACGAGGTTGCCCAGCGACTTGGACATCTTCGTGCCCTCGTAGGCGACCATCCCGACGTGCATCCAGTGGCGGGCGAACGGTTGGCCGGTGGCTGCTTCGCTCTGGGCGGCTTCGCACTCGTGGTGGGGGAAGGTCAGGTCGTTACCTCCGCCGTGGAGGTCGATGGTTTCGCCGAGGTCGGCCATGGCCATGGCCGAGCACTCGATGTGCCAGCCCGGTCGCCCCGGTCCGAACGGCGAGTCCCACGAGGGTTCGTCGTCGGCGCTGGCCTGCCAGAGTACGAAATCCAAGGGGTTTCGCAGGCGGGGGTCGTCGGGGTTGCCACCTCGTTCGGCGGCGAACGCCCGCATGGTGGCTTCGTCGTAGCCGGTCATCGAACCGAAGGAGTCCCACGTGGAGACGTCGAAGAAGGTCGTGCCCTCGACGGTGTAGGTGTGGCCGTTGGCTTCGAGGCGGCCGATGAGGTCGAGCATGGCGTCGATCGAACCGGTGGCCGTGGGTTCAGACGTGGCGGGTCGCAGGTCTAGTGCGGCCAGATCGGCGTGAAAGTGGTCCATCTCTCGGGCGGCCAGCTCGAGATAGTCGATGCCGAGTTCGCGGGCCTTGGGGAGAATCGAGTCGTCGACGTCGGTGACGTTGCGGACCATGCGGACCTCGTGGCCTAGGTCCTCGAGTCGACGGACGACGAGATCGAATGTCAGGTAGGTGAAGGCGTGTCCGAGGTGGGTGGCGTCGTAGGGCGTGATGCCGCAGACGTACATGGTCACCCTGGGGCCGGGTTCGAAGGGGACGACCTCGCCTCTGGCGGTGTCGTGCAGGCGCATTCCCATGGTCGGCGACGGTAGTGGTCGTGGGAGGCCGATGCGGGATCCACCGGGAGAAGCGGACCAGTGGACCCCCGGGTCAATCCCGCTCGAACGGGACGGAGTGCTCCCAGTCGGCCAGCAGGGTGCGAAGGGCAGTGACCAACAGCAGGGGCTGGTCGAGCATGACGTGATGGCCGGCCAGCGGAATTTCGACGACCGGGGCAACCCGTCCGAGCTGTTCGTACATGTAGGCGCCGATGTCGGCGGTGACGAGACCGTGCTGGGCCCGGAAGAGGGCGATGCGGCACGTGATGCTGGGCAGCAGGTCGTCGGCGGCCGCCCGGTCGGGCAGGAAGATCCGCGGGTCGAACTTCCAGGTAACGCCGCCGTCGCAGGGGCGCAGGGATCGGGCGGCTACGTCGGCCATCACGAAGGGCTCATAGTGGTCCTGTTCGGGCACGGTGCGGAATCGGGCGATGGCCGAGGCGGCGTCCGGGTACACCTTGGGATTCCGGAAGTTGTCACGGCGGCCGGTGTCCATCTCGGGGTCGGCCTTCACGACGGGCGAGTCGATGACTACGCCGCCGGCCAGGCAGTCGGAGTGGCGGGCCGCGGTGGCCAGGGTGACGAAGCCGCCCATCGAGTGGCCGATGACGATTGGTGGGCCGGCCATGTCGGCGGCGTCGGCGACGGCTACCACCTCGTCCGTCCAGGCGTTTAGGGAGTAGACGGCGCGCCGGTCACTGTCGCCGTGACCGGACAGGTCGATCGCCGCGATGCGGTAGTTACCGGCGAACAGGGCGGCCACGTGAGTCCACCAATGGGCGTGGGCGGCGCC
>JAAZZG010000033.1 GCA_014237715.1 Acidimicrobiales bacterium | reverse complement strand
CAGATGAAGCGCTGTCCGCGCTATCAGACCCACAGGCACCAGCCAGCAGCGTGAAAGTCAGGAAAATCGCGAGTAGTGGCATGATCCGCTTCAACATGGTTCCCCCCAAGAGGCTTTGAGCAGTAACGGCCAACACCTCAATGAAATAACTCTGAAGCGAGGTCGTGCCTGCACTGTCTGCCAAAACGATGCCCCCTATGGCACGCGAATAGCAAGCCAGTGCGCGAAACAACCTGAGAAACCGACAGACCTAGAGAAACCAAAGGTTGGGCGCTGAGGTCATCGTGCCCGGTGGACGCGCCCTGCTCAGAAAACTTCTGCTCTTCAGCGCGGATGGTGGACGTAACTGCTAGCCAGCTACGGCGACCAGCGGGTGGTGGCAGGCCACGTAGTGGCCCGCTGAGACTTCGCGCATCTGTGGTTCTTCATCGGCACAGCGCTCTGATGCCTGAGTACAACGCGTCCGGAACCGACACCCGGAAGGGGGATCGATCGATGACGGGATCTCGCCTGCCTGGTCCATCGATACGTCGATAGCAACTGCAGGATCCGGTTCCGGAATCGATTCGAGAAGAAGCGCCGTGTACGGGTGGGCGGCGTCGGAAAAGAGCTTGTCTGGTTCGGCCACTTCGCAAAGCTTCCCCAGGTACATGACAGCCACCCTGTCGCTCACGTTCTTGACGACGGCCAGGTCGTGGGCAATGAAGACCAGGGTCAGGCCGTATTCGGCCTTGAGGTCACGAAGCAGATTGAGGATCTGTGCCTGGACACTGACGTCGAGCGCACTGACCGGTTCATCGCAGATGAGAACTCGGGGTCCGAGGACCAGGCTCCGAGCAATGGAAATCCGTTGGCACTGACCACCTGAGAACTCGTGGGGTCGCTTGTCCCGAGCCACCTCCGGGTCGAGACCAACGGCGTGCAGCATCCGATCAACGATCTCGGCCTGCTCGTTTTCGTCGTGGGGGCCCCAGACCCGCAGCGGTTCAGCAATGACGTCGGCAACCCGCCGGCGGGGATTCAAGGAGCTGATCGGGTCCTGGAAAATCATCTGGAGTCCGGTCCGGTGAGTTCTTAGCTCCCTCTCGGACAACTCGGTCAATTCGACGCCGTCCAGGACCACCGACCCGCTCTTAGGCGGAGGAAGCTGGATAAGGGAACGGGCAACAGTCGACTTTCCACAGCCCGACTCACCGACAAGGCCGAGTGTCTCTCCGGCCTTGACGTCCAGACTGATCCCACTCACTGCTTTCACGGTGCGTTTTTTGGCCGCCGGAAACTCGACTACCAGATCCTCAACCTGAACCAGCACTTCGCCGGCGGGACGAAGATGGGCCTTCCCTGATCCAGCCATTAGGCGATCCCTCCATCCGGAAGACCTGCCGGTATTCCCGAGCTCTGATCCGCGTCTAGGGATTCGGCCACGGCAAGTGTCTGCGGTAACCGGTCGGAGAGGTTCCGTTCAAACGCCTCACGGTTGGCATCAGACCCCACCGGATACCAGCAGGCTGACTTATGCCCTGAAGTGCCAATCGAAACCAGTGGCGGGTCCTCCTCGTGGCACTTCGGCTGCACATACGGGCAACGGGGACTGAAGGCACAACCAGCTGGAAGGTGGGTGGCCACCGGTGGGCGGCCGGTGATCGCTGCCAACGGCGTATGGCTTGCGTGGGTTGTTCGCGGAATCGAACGCATAAGCGCTTCCGTGTACGGATGTTGGGTCTTTTCGAAGATTTCGTCCGTTGAAGCCTGTTCCACGACCTTGCCTGCGTACATGACGAGGGTGTCGTCGGTTCGACCGGCAATGACCCCGAGGTCGTGGGTCACCATCACCATGGTCATGTTGCGCTGGCGTTGCTCGCGGCTCAACAGGTTGAGGATCTGGTGCTGGACGGTTACGTCCAGGGCGGTGGTCGGCTCGTCGGCAAAGAGCAGCGACGGCTCGCAGGCCAGGGCGCTGGCGATGGAGACCCTCTGGCGCATGCCGCCACTGAGCTCGTGGGGCAACCGATCGATTCTGGATTCAGCTTCTGGAATCCGTACCTCGTTGAGAAGGTCGAGAGCGGTCTGCTTTGCTTCCCGACGGTTGACGTTCTTGTGTTGCCTCAGGTGTTCGATGACCTGACGTCCGATCTTGACCATCGGGTTCAGCGAGGTCATGGGGTCCTGGAAGATCATGGCGATCTCTGTTCCCCACAGGCGTCGCATTTCCCGGCGGGACAGCGAGAGGAGGTCGCGGCCGTCGAAGAAGGCCGATCCGCTGGTCTTGACGTTGGAACCCAGGTTGAGGCACATGATCGACCGGGCGAGAACCGACTTGCCTGAACCGCTCTCACCGACGATGCCCAGGGACCGCCCGCGCTTAAGGCTGAAACTGACCCCGCGGACAGCCTGCAATTCGCCGATCGGCAAGAAGAAGCTCGTATGGAGATCCTCGACGCGAAGGATCTCCGATCCCCCCATCGACTCAGACGATGTCGAGGTGTATGTGGGTTCTTCTGAGACGGCCATCAGAGCGATTCCATTTCAGATCGCAGCGGACCGGGCGGCCGCTTGTGTCCGAACCCAGTCGGCGAGATTGTTGAACGAATAGACCGTCATGAACAGCGTCACGGCAGGCCACACTGCAGGCCAGATGTTGATAAGGAGGTCCTGACGGGCCTGGTTGATCATCCCTCCCCAGGAGGCTGTTGGGATCTCTACCCCGAGACCGAGGAAAGACAGCGTCGACTCAAGGATGATCAGAATTGGGAGGCCGACCAACGAGTAGGCGAGGAGCGCGGGCAACACGTTGGGGAAAATTTCCCGAACCAGGATCCGTTTCCTGCTGGTGCCAATGGCCCTTGCCGCGGTGACAAAGGCCTGTCCGCTGACCGAGAGGGCGGTGGCACGGGCAATTCGTGTGTACGACGGCCAGATGAAGACGGCACCGACCAGGACTAGGACTACGAGGTTGCGCATTCCAAGCATCGTTGTGATGAAAACCAGACCGATGAGAGCTGGGAACGACAGCCAGGTATCCACGAGGGCCATCAGAAAGGTCTCGAGGAGTCCCCGGAAATAGCCGGCGATCGACCCGAGTGTGCCGCCGACGATGATTCCTATTGCTGCTAGCGAGAAGGCAAAGATGAGCGAGACCCTGGCTCCGTAGATCAGCCGGGCGAGGATGTCGCGGCTGACGTTGTCGGTGCCCAGCCAGTGGCTGGCCGTCGGGCCCTCGTTGGTCTTCCCGTCGCCGAAGACGAAACCCTGGTAGTTGGGGTCGGCTAGGCCGGGGATCAGGTCAGCCAGTGCTGCGGCGAGGACCACCAGAATCAGCCACAGGAAGCAGAGCTTGGTCAGCCACGGCATCTTCCCGAACAAGTTCCCGAACCGACTTTTCCCGGACGAACCCGGGAACATCTGCTCGGCGTTCCTTGGCCCCCGCCGGAGCCTCGACGGAGCCCGGGTAATGACCGGTGGCAGGCCGAGCTTGGACACTTAGTTCGTCCTCCGTATCCGGGGGTCGACGACCATGTAGACGAGGTCGGTGGCCGTGTTAACAATCACGTAGAAGACGGTAATGAGGACTGTGATGGCTTGGACCATCATGAAGTCACGCTGTTGGATCGCCGAAAATAGACGCTTTCCGAGGCCCGGAATGGCGAACAGGTACTCGATGACGAGCGACCCGCCGATCAAGAATCCGATGTTCAGGCCGACCACCGTGACGAGCGTGAGGAGGCTCGGTCGGAGACCGTGCCGGAAGAGAATAAACCGGTCGGTCAGCCCCTTCGCTCGCGCTGAAAGGATGTAGTTCTCCTTGAGGGTGGCGATCATGTCGGATCGAAGGACCCGCGTATAGACAGCGATCTCTGTGATGGCCAACGACAGTGCAGGGAGGGCCACGCTCTTGAGGTTGGGTCCTAGCCCGTCACTGAGCCTGTTCCATCCGACAGCGGGGAACCAGTGGAGTCTTAGGGCAAACACGTAGATGAGGATCAGCCCGGTGACGAATACGGGCAGACTGAGCCCAGCCTGGGCCAACCCGCTGATCAAGCGATCTGATCTTCGCCCCTCCCGGTAGCCGGTGAACGCGCCCAGGGGAACCGCTATCAGGAGTGAGAAGCCAACGGCAACGGCCATTAGTTCGAAGGTGATCGGCAACCGGTGGGTGATCTCATCGGTCACCGGCTGTCCGGTAACGAGGGAACGGCCGAGGTCTCCCTGCACTGCGTCGCCCAGCCACCGTCCGTAGCGGACGACCATCGGGTCGTTCAGACCCCATTCCTCCCGGATCTGTTCGACGAACTCCCGATCTTGCTGAGCATCGATCGGGATCAGAGCGTTGACGGGGTCGCCCGGTAGGACGTTGGTGCCGACGAAAGTGACGAAGGAGACCACGATCACCGTCACGACGAGACGCATCAGGCGAATCGCGAGCATCTTCGACATCTACGTCCTTTCCGGATCAACTCAGGTCACCTGGGTCCCAGTTATGCCCTGTTCCATGCGGCGCCCGTCACAACAACAATCCTGCACCCTCCCGCGACGCCCGACAGGAAGGCAGTTGTGGGGGCCGTGCCCATTGGACACGACCCCCACAACACCAACTAACTACTTGTAGCTACCAACTAGTTGTCGGTCCGCCAAACCTGTTCCCACCTGCCAACGGCACTCGGGTGGCCGATACCCAATGTTCCGTCCGGCAGGACCCAGGTGTCGAGCCCGGTGATCGCATCATCAACCGCGATAACCGTTGCCGTACCTCCTGAGAACCAGTGCGGCACGTCCTGGTTGGCGATGAGGCCGATCTTCTCGTAGAGCGCCTTACGCTCCGCGAAGTCGCTCGTCACGAGGGCGTCTGCCAGGTAACCCTGGATCTCCGCGTTGTCGTAGTTGGAGAAGTTCAGGGGATTGGCCTGCCAGTTGTTGAAGGCCTGGCCCATGGGCACGGACGGATCCGCCTCACTGCCGTAGCGCCAGCAGTGGGCACCATGGTCACCCAGGAAGCCGTTGGCGATTCCCAACGAGACGTTGATGTGGGTCTGCTGGTCGTTCCCCGTGTCGACGTCGACGTCGACGAGCCCGGTCGCTGTCCACAACTGGTCGAGAACCGACATCGCTGCAACGAGCGTCGGGTCCATCGGGCATGCCAGGTCCACATGGATCTTCTCTCCGGCGGCCTTGCCGTCGGAACGGGACGGATCGTCCACGTACTCCTGAAGCAGAGCGATTCCAGCGTCGAAGTCGAAATGCGGATACGAGTCGGCGACCGCCTGCGACCACCACGGGCTGTCCACCGAGAACATCTGTGTGACCGGTGATGAAATCCCGGCTCCACCCAGTGCCTCGATGACCGCTTCCTGGTTGTTGGCCAGGGTCAGGCCACGCCGAACCCGAACGTCGTCATACGGCGGTACCTGTGCGTTGAAGTGTCCACCACCGGCATCGTTGCCCTGGAACTCGTACAGGGTCACACCTTCCAGCGACCGGGCATCACGCACTGTGGCCTGACGCCGAGACTCCATCGCCGAGGTCGTACCCGCAGCTAGCGCCGCTAGACGGGTCGTCTCGTCAGGGATCGGCCGGTAGGAGACGCTGTCCAGGTACGGAAGTTGCCTGCCGTTGATCGACAGCCAGTAGTTCGGGTTACGAACCAGAACCGTCTCGTTGTCGATGTCGCGGCTGTCCATGACGAACGGGCCGGTCCCGATCGGGTTGGCGTTGAAGGCGTCGGAATCTGCCGCCGCCTCCGGGTCGAACGGGTAGCCGATCGTAGCGATGTTGAGGAACGACGGGAAGGCCACGTTGGTGGCTCCCAGCGTGTACTCAACCGTGAGGTCCCCCGTGGCTTCGACGTTGATCAGACCTGCGGTGGCGATCGAGCCGGCAGCCGAAGAACCGGTCTGCTGGATCGGCCACATGTCCTCGAGCGTCTGGGCAGAAAGCGCCTTGCCGTTGTGGAAGGTCACCCCGGATCGCAGGGTCACCGTCCAAACGGTGAAGTCGTCGTTAGCGACGACCGACTCGGCGAGCCATGGCAGGTATTCGCCCGACTTGGCCTGGCGTAGCAGCGGATCGAATATCTGGCCCAGCATCGTGTAACACGACGATGCGCACGCATCCTCCCACGGTCGCAGGCCAACAGCCTCGGCCTCCAGGCCGACGACCACCGTGCCGCCGTGCTGCGGCTTGGCTGCCGGTACGACGAGGTTGCCTTCGCCGAGCGACGAGCCGCCG
>JAAZZG010000032.1 GCA_014237715.1 Acidimicrobiales bacterium | reverse complement strand
GGACGGCGGGTCCATGGGCGACGGGATCTCGTCTCCTATGGCCGCCTCCGACTCATCAACGGTGGATGCCGGTTCAGGGGCAGACGCCAGCAGAACCCGGGTGTAGGGGTGGGCCGGGGCCGAGTAGAGGGCATCGGCGCCACCGACCTCGCACACCTTGCCCAGGTACATGACGATCACCCGGTCGCTGACGTTGCGGACCACCGACAGGTCGTGGCCGATGAACACCAGCGTCAGGCCGTAGCGGTGCTTCATCTCCTCGAGGAGGTTCAGGATCTGTGCCTGTACGGAGACGTCGAGAGCTGAGACGGGCTCGTCGCAGATGAGGATCTCGGGTTCGAGGACGACCGCCCTGGCGATGGAGATCCTCTGGCACTGGCCGCCGGAGAACTCGTGGGGTCGACGGTTGGCGGCCACCGTCGGGTCGATGCCGACCGCTTCGAGAACTTCGTCGACCCTGGCCCTGATCTGTTCGTCGTCTAATTCCTCGGCCCAGATATGGAGGCCCTCTCCGACGATGTCGCGGACCCGGCGGCGCGGGTTGAGCGACGAGATCGGGTCCTGGAAGATCATCTGGAGTCGGGGCCGCACCTGCCGTAGGTCCTCGCCCTCGAGGGTGGTCAACTCGGCTTCCTGATCGGTTCCCGGGTCGAGGACCACCCGGCCCGAGGTGGGGGGTGGCAACTGGACGATGGCCCGGGCAGTGGTGGACTTGCCGCAGCCCGACTCCCCGACGATGCCAAGTGTCTCGCCCCGACGGATGTCGAAGCTGACATCGGACACGGCGTGGACGACCTGATGGCGTCCTGCCGAGAACTCCATGACGAGGTTCTCGACTCGGAGAACGACGTCGTCGAGGCCGCGGAGGTGGGCCGTGCCGCTGCCCGCCATCAGCCTTCTGCTCCCGATTGCCCCAGGTCGGCGACAGGTACCTTTCGGGTGAACTGTTCCATGTCGAGGCCGGCGGCGGTGGTTCCGGCTGACTCGTTCGCTGCGCGCGCCTCGGTGCCTGACGGTGTGCCGACCGGGGCGTGGCAGGCGCAAAGGTGGCCAGCGCCGTGGGAGATGAGGCCCGGTTGATCCGTGAGACACCTGGCAATCGAGTAGCGGCACCGGGGGGCAAAGGGGCAACCGTCGAGCACCTCGATTACCTCGGGGGGCCGACCGGGGATGGGCACCAGTCGGGTGTGACTGGGGGTGTCGATGCGGGGGATGGTCTCCAGCAGGGCCTCTGTGTAGGGGTGGCGCATTTCGTCGAACAGGGTGGTTGTCGGGGCTTCCTCCATGGTGTGACCGGCATACATGACCATGACCTCGTCGGCTCGGCCCTTGACCACCCCCAGGTCGTGGGTGATGAGGATCATGGCCATGTTCCGGGTCCGACGGAGGTAGTCGAGGAGGTCGAGGATGTGCTTCTGGACGGTCACGTCTAGTGCGGTGGTGGGTTCGTCGGCGATCAGGAGGCGGGGACCGCAGGCCAGGGCCATGGCGATCACGACCCGTTGGCGGAGTCCACCGGAGAGTTCGTGGGGGTACTGGCTGAGCCGCTTGTCCGGTTCAGGAATGCCGACCTGTTCGAGCAGGTCACCGGCTTCGACCAGCGCGTCGCGTCGACTCCGGCCCAGGTGGACCCGTAACGATTCGGCGATCTGTTCGCCGATCTTCTTGACCGGGTTGAGTGATGTCATGGGGTCCTGGAACACCATGGTCATCTCCACCCCCCAGAAGTGCTTCTCCCTGCTTGCGGCCATGGCAAAAACGTCGCGGCCGTCGAAGCTGACCGTCCCTCCAACTTGGGCATAAGAGGGCAGCAGGTTCATGAGGGCCTTGGCAGTGACCGACTTGCCCGAACCGGATTCGCCGACGACGCCGAGCGTCTGGCCTGGTTCGAGGTCGAACGAGACACCTTCGACGGCCCGGACGAGGCCCTGCTCGGTGAGAAACCCAACGCTCAGGTCCTGGACGGTCAACAGGGCTCCGGCCACTTCAGCGACTCCCGATTCCGAGTTCGCGGACGTCGAAGTACTGGCGGAGTCGGTCACCGGCCAGGTTCAGCGACAGCACGGTCAGGAACATGGCACCGATCGGGAAAAAGGCCACCCAGGGGGCGGTCTGCAACGTTCGGAGTCCCGCCCCCAACTGGATCATCTTCCCCCACGAGAACCCGTCGGCCACCGACAGTCCCAGGAAGGCCAGGCCACCTTCGGCGACGATGGTCAGGCCCAGGCCGAGCAGGAGCAGGGCGGACATCGGGATGAGGACATTGGGCAGGATCTCGCGCACCATGACCCGTCGGTTCGTGGCACCCAGCAGTCGGGCTGCGGCCACGAACTCCCGCTCGGCGAATGCAATGGTGATGGCCCGGGCCAAGCGGGACACCGAGGGTATGACCACAATGCTCAGGGCGGCGGTGACGGTCCACAGGCCCTGGCCAAAGAGGAGGATGACCAGCAAGAACAGAACCAGAGTGGGAAAGCTCAGCATGATGTAGGTGACGAACCCCAGGGCCAGGTCTGTCCAACCTCGACGGTAGCCGCTGACTACGCCCATCATTCCGCCAACCAGGAATCCGGCCACGATCGAAAAGAACCCCACCATCAGCGAGACTCGGGCTCCCCAGATGGTTCGGGAGAACATGTCCCGACCGACGGTATCCGTGCCGAACCACTGGTCCCAATTCGGACCCGAAGCCCGGGGTCCTATTCCGATCTGGTCCGGGTCGGCGATGGGGAGCAGCGGGGCAGCGATTGCCGCGGCCGTCACCAGCAGGACCCAACCGATCGACACCCAGAAGGTGATCCCGAGTCGGCGTTGAGGGGCCCGGTCGGGATCTGGCTCGGCATCGGCACCGACTGGCCGGGCGGCGAGTTCGACGGTGGCCGATGACCGCTTTCGCCAGTACTTCGCCGTCCGCGAACTCGAAATCGTGTGTTCGCTCGTGTCAGCCGGCACGTCTCACCCTCGGGTCGAGATACGAGTAGAGGAGGTCGACGACGGTGTTTATGACCACGAAGGCGGTTGCCAGGACCGTTACTCCAGCGAGGACCACCGTGATGTCATCCCGGATCGCAGATACGTAGAGCTCTCGTCCGAATCCCGGGATGGAGAAGATGCTCTCGATGATGATTGTGCCGCCGATCAAGGCGGACATGTTCAGACCCACCACGGTGATCATCCCGAACATCGACGGCCTCAGGACGTGGCGAAACATGATCCGGCGGTCCGACAGGCCCTTGGCCTTAGCCATGATGACGAAGTCCTCTTGGAGGGTGGTGATCAGGTCGGTGCGGAGTAGACGCTGGTAGACCACGGCCAACGGCAGGCCGAGTGAGGCTGCGGGAAGGACAAGAGAGCGGAGCCGGGAGAAAATATTGTCGTCCATATACCGGCTCGGAAAGATCTGCCATCGGACGACGAAGAAGTAGAACAGGATAATGGCGAGGGCAAAGCCGGGGATGGACAACAGGCCGAAGGCACCAGCAGTCGACGCACGGTCGAACCGTTGGTTCGCCCGGTAGGCGGCGGCCACACCCCACGGGATGGAGACCCCGAGGGCTACGACCATGGACACTCCCATGAGCAGCATCGACTTGGGGAGCCGTTCGGCAAGAATGGAACTCACCGGCATCTGATTCGCGTACGAATCCCCGAAGTCTCCTTGGGCCATTCCGACGATCCAGTGCCCGTACCGGACGGGCAACGAGTCGTCCAGGTGGTATTCCTCGCGGGCCTCGATGACTCTTTCGCATTCGCCGATACCGGTACCTGCAACGGTCCCGATGACATCTTCGATCTCCCCGGCGATGACAGCGTCGCAGTCCACGGAGGCGTAGAAGCCGACAACGTTGAAGAGGGGGTCACCGATGACGTTCGTAGCCGAGAAGGCCAGGAACGTAACAGCGACCAGTACGCCGAGCATGAAGGCCAACCGGCGCATTAGATATGTCATCGGATGAAGTCGTCCCCAGAGTGAGGGGGGGGCGGCCGGCTAAGCCGACCGCCCCCCAACACGCTTGTTACAGGATTGTTGTCGTGATTACTCCTCGATCCACATGTGAGCCCAGGACGGAACGCCACTGTTGAGATGGCAGAAGGGCGCGGTCCCGTCCGGGAGGAGGAAGCCGCACACGTTCTTCACCTTCGTGTCGTACGCGTTTGTCCACATGGTGTGGGTCAGGAACAGGTAGGTGTAGCTGTCCTGGATGTTGGCGGCCCACTCCTTCCAGAGTTCGACATTCGCCTCACGGTCCTCGCTGGCCCGTGCCTCGAACATCAACGCATCCCGCTCCTCGTCGCAGTACCTCGGCCAGTTCAACGACAGTGCGCCAACCGACCCGCACTCCGTCCACAGGATGTGACCGTCCGGGTTGACACTTCCGAACTGTCGCCAGGTGAGGAAGTCCCACATGCCGAGGATGGCGTGCGTGATGTGATCATCCTGGGGCAGCAGATCCTTCGTGAAGTTGAAGTGATCCGACCAGCCCGCGGTGAGGACGTCGAAGACCTGATCCTGGATGACCGACGGACCCGAATACTGGAACTCGGCATTGATCCTGCCGTCGGTGCACATCTCCGGGACCTCGGCGCAGTACTCAGCCACCAACGGTGTCGCCAGGTCCGGCGTGTCGTGCTCCTGGACAACGTCCGGGTTGTAGTAAATCGACTCCGGAGTGGATGCCTGTTCCGCTGCCCGCAGAACGCCTGCGCCGATGAACTCGACGTAGTCGTCACGGGGGAATGCGTAGGTGAGCGCCTTGCGGGCCCTGATGTCGTCGAACGGAGGACGAGAAGAGTTCGCCATCGCGAACGTCTCTTCATAGTCGTCCGTCTCATACAACTCGACACCGTCGAGCGCACGAAGCGTCAGGATGGCATTCGTGTTGGAGGTACCCATGGTGTCGATGTCTCCGGCTGCCATGGCGCCAGCAGCGAGTTCGCCATCCGTGTAGATGTAGAACTCAATGGCGTCAAGGTGGGGGGCGTCACCCCAGTAGTCGGGGTTTCTGACGAACCGGGTCATGGAGTCCTGCACTCGGCTGTCGAACATGAACGGACCGGTGCCGACAGGAGCCTGGTTCAATGTCGGGTCGTCGGTTGCGGCCATCATGTATGCCAGCGAGGGAACCATGCCCAACTGACCGGTGAAATTACCAGGGAAGTCGACGTGCGGACGCTTCGCGTGGTAGCGGATCGTCATGTCGTCAAGCAGTTCGGCCGGCTCGAAGGCTTCCGTCTCCGGGTCGTCGGCCACGAAGAACGCCCTCACAGCGATCCCGACAGTCGGGTCGTTGAGTTGCATCTTCAACGCATACAGAACTGCCTCGGCAGTCAGCGGCGTCCCGTCGTGGAACGTGATCCCTTCCCGGATCTTGAAGTCCCAGGTCGCGAAGTCGTCCGAATGCGTCCACGACTCGGCGAGGGACGGTACGTAGATGCACCCACACGGGTCGTCTGATACAACAGCCAGGTAGTCGTAGACGGCGGTTCCCATCTGGTAGGCGGAAATCGCAAACCGGTTCACAGCCGGGTTCAACCCGTCGGTTTCGGCTTCAAGGCCGACCCGCAGGGTCCCTCCGACAACCGGTTCTGGTGCGACTTCGCATCCTGGTGCGTCGGTGACCCAGACGCAGGTCGGGATGGCGCCGGACTCGAGGTCGGCCTTGAGGGCGACGAGCATGTCCTGGACCTCGGCGGGCACCGAGTCGGCATGGTCGTGGAACGGAGCCAACGCCACACCGCCGTAGTAGTTGCCCGCAGGCATCGAACCAGCCAACGACTGGCCGATCAGGTCCGTGACGCCATCGACGATCAGCTTCATCGACGACGACACCAGACACGGATGCGCCTCAGGCACGGTGTTCCACTGGTCGGTGTCGACACCGATGCAGAACGCACCAGCCTCACCGGCCACCTCGATGATCGCCCCGTTGCCGGTCTTGCCACCAGCACCGAACACCACATCCGCACCCTGGTCGAGGGCCTGACGAGCCGTCGTCGCACCCCACTCCGGGTCCGTGAACGCCACATCCAAACCACCCGGATGGTACGTCTTGATCACCGTGATCGACGGATCGATGTGCTTCGCACCATTCACGAAGCCCTCACCGAACGCAACCACCGGCGGCACCAGGTCCGTACCCAGAACCTCCGCGATCACACCCGAAGTCGACAACGAAGCAGCCAAGGCACCAGCCAGATAACCGGCCTGATCCTCAGGGAACAACAAACCAGCCACATTGGCAATCGCCTCACCCTGCCACTGGTCCACACCGATGAAGTCGACATCCGGATACTCACCGGCAGCAATCCCCGTCGCCTCGCCCAAAGCGAACCCGACCGTCACAATCACGTCACAACCCGAATCGGCAAACAGGCCAATGTTGGTCGCATAGTCCTTCGCCGCCTGCGTCTC
>JAAZZG010000031.1 GCA_014237715.1 Acidimicrobiales bacterium | reverse complement strand
CCGAGACCCGGTTCATGGCCGCCCTGGACCGTGGCGCACCCTTTCCACCCTGGTTCGCTGCACTTGGAGCGGTGGCCTACTGGGGTCTAGGGCGCCTATCCACCCAGCCACCCCGCCACCGTTCGGCGGCCACTATTGAACGCCTTGAGCCATCAGTCGACACCTCTATGGTTCGAGGTGGCATTGAGTACTCCGACTACCTCCTGGTCGACAATGACGCCCGATTCGTGTCCGAACTGGCAATCGGATCAACGCGACACGGAGCCATCATCGCCAACCGAGTCGAGGTGCTGGACGCTGAACAAGGCGTAGGCGGTTGGCAGGTCGCCATGCGGGACCGGGTAGCTGGTCGTGACCTGGAGGCCACCGCCCGAATTGTGGTCAACGCCGGTGGTCCGGATGTGCCAGTAGTCGGTGAGCTCCTGGGATCAATCACCGAGCACCGCCTGGTGTTCTCCAAGGGCATCCACCTGGTAGTGCCCCGGATCACCGACTCCGGTCGGATTCTGGCCTTCTATGACGACGACGAACGGCTCTTCTACGTCCTGCCCATGGGGGAGCGCTCGGTCATCGGTACCACCGACACCCCTGTCGACGACCCGCTGGTAGCCGTTACCGCCGAAGACCGGACGTTCCTGCTGGAGCAGATCAACGCCCGTATCGATCGAGGGACGCCATTAGGGGAAGCCGACGTGATCGCTGAGCGGTGTGGAGTCCGGGCTCTTGTGGTGCCGCCGGGCGGTTCTGGCGAGGGGCGAGATTGGACCGAACTGTCACGGGAACACGCCGTCGAGGTGGACGCAACCCTTGGCGTGGTGTCGGTACTGGGAGGGAAGCTCTCGGATTGCCTCAATGTGGGGGAAGAGGTAGTGGAGGCCGCCGCGGCCTGTGGTCTACCGGGTCGCAGACCGGTACGGCGTTGGTATGGCGAGCCGGGTAGTACGGCGCGTCGCCGTTATGACGACCGGGCCGCCGGTCTTGAGCTGGATCCGGGGGTGGCCGCCGACCTGTGGCGCCGGCAGGGGATGCGAGCGTTCCCTGCCCTCGATCTCATGTCTGCCGATCGGTCCCTCGGAGAACCAATGGGTCCACTGGTGCCTCTGACCGAGGCCGAGGTGCGAGTCATGGCCGACCACGAATGGATCGTGGAAGCCGATGACTTCCTGCGGCGACGCACCATGCTCGCCCAAGTCCAGCGAGCTGATGACTTAGCAAAGGACCCCACCGTCGCCAGAGCTCTGAGTCTCCTGAACCTGAAGTGACCCAATACAGGCTCGAGGATCAGGAAAACCCTGCCGCTTGACGTATCCCCACCCTCATGGAATGGTGCCTCGGCCGTCGCAATCAGTAGACGCACTGATCCGAAAGGTCGGAATATGTATCTGTCGATTCAGTCCTGGGTGATGCGGCGCATCACCTGAGGTCCACATTATGAAAATTTGGAATCGAGTGTTTCTTATGGATCCGGGCCGTCAGGGCGAGGCTTCGGCTGCCCTGGTGGCTGCGCACGAGGCGATCAACGGGATGTCGGGCTACGGGTACAACCTCTGGGAGACGGTGGTGGGTACTCAGGGGGAATACGGGGCCTCAGCTCTGGTGACCGACATTGACGCCTTCGACTCAGGCGAGTCGATCTACGCCGATGCTGACTTAGAGGCAATGGGCCCTCTGGTAACGGCCGTGAACGATTGTGTAAGCGGCCGGCCCGAGGATTCCTTCTGGGATGTCAGCCACACGGTCGGCGACTGGTCGGAGACTCCGGCCTTCGTCACCAACGTCATCCACCGGGCACCGCTTCCCCAAATGGGCGCCCTCACCGGAATAGCGATCGGTGTCGCCGACCGACTGCACGACGTGACGAATACCCCGATCATCGTGTGCACCAGCGTTATGGGTACCGGCCCCAGTGTCCGACTGATCCTGGGGTGGGATTCTCTAGGTAGTTGGTCTGACGGGACAGCGAGGGGCATGGCCGATCCTGGTTTTCAGGAGCGCATCGGCGCCGCTGGGGCGCTTCCCGGCGTCACCCTGCTAGCCGAGTCGAACGTCATGCGGCGCCTCGTATAGGCGATTTGTCCAAGGGCAACCCCTGATAGGAGGTCGTCTAGGTGCAACTCTTTCAACGCCGCCGGTGGATCCATCCCGATCGGGTGGACGCCGGTCTCGACGCGTTCGTCCGCCAGTTGGCCTGGATCGACGCCCGTACAGGACTCGATATGGCGGGCTGGCGACGAACCGATTCCATCGGCCGGACGGGAGCCATCTTGGCCAGCACGATCTACGCCGATCACTCTTGGTTTCTCGCCGAGGTGGCCCGACTCCAAACCCTGATGGACTACGCCCCTGTCAATGAGGCTGCAGCGGCCCTGATGGTCGGAGATGATGCCTTCGAACGTTGGGATGCACCAGCCGACACGCCAGACGGTTGGTCACCGGGCGAGAATCGGTTTCGACAGGACACAGGGCCGTTGGACCTCGTCGCCGAGAATCCTGCCTGGATCAACGCCGAGGGGGCCGACTGTCTTGTGACGTGGTTCCCGGCCGCCGACCAGATATCGATTGAAGGCCTGGTCTCCGGCGATGGCTGTCGGATCGAGGAATGGTCACGGATCCACTGATAGACGGCTCAGGGGAAACGTGGCGACTCAACCAGTTCCGTCGGTGGGCCACGTCCAGTGGCTGGGATGGCGCTCGTCGGTCTCGCACTCGTGGTCGTCGCGACGGCCATGCCACCCGGCCAGAGGGTGCATAACCCATTTGCCCACAGAGTGGGCGAGTTCGCCAGATCGAGCCAGGACCGGCTGAAAGCGTGTCTGGCGTTCTACCGGAATGGGTTGGCGCACTTGTGTCCGGTAGGCCAGATAGAGGGATAGAAGGCCGAGGATGATGGCGAGCGTCCAGAAGTAAGCCGAGGGACCAAACGACTCCATCGTGAAACCAATGATCATCGGCGCCGCCATCGCCCCCAAGCTCGATGCCAGCACGAGCGTCGATGCCGCAGCGACACGCTTCTCTGGCGGTACCCAGTCATTAGCAAGAGCCACGAACTGGCCGTACAGCGGGAACACGAAGGCGCCGAAGACCAGATTCACACCGATAAGGGCGAGGTGGGAGGAAGGGGTGAGCGCCCCGGCCACAGCCAAACCGCAAGAGATGCTGCTGACCACGAGAATTACCGCCCGGCGCGGGTAGCGATCGGACAACGAGCCAAGGGGCACCTGTAGCAGCACCGCACCGACCACCGCCGCAGAGGTGAACAAGGTGATCCGGCCGGTCCCCATGCCGGATGCGGTACCGAACACAGCCGCCATCGATGAAGCGGCCGCGGCGCTGAACGAGCAGAAGACAATGCCCACCACAGCTGACGGAATCGTCCGATACAGCTCCCGCAGCGGCATCTTCTCGGTACTCGGCATAGGAGGAGCGGTCGATGCCGACAGCGTCACCGGGACCACTGCAAGTGAGATGAGTACTGACGAGAGTACGAACAACTCGAGACCATCGGCTGACCCCAGGTTCAGCAGCAACTGCCCCCCGGCCGTGCCACCCATCATGACCATCATGTAAACGCCGAGGATGCTGCCACGGGTTTCGTTGGTTGCCCGGTCGTTCAACCAACTCTCAAGAATCACGAACACACCGGCGTTACACAGGCCGCTCACGAAGTACACCAGTGACCAACTGGGCGTAGTCACGAGTACTGCGTTGACAAGGACTGCAGTGGACCCCGTAGAGGCCAAGGCGGCGAAGACGCGTATGTGTCCGACGGACGTCAGGGCGATCGGAATGACCTTGGCCCCCGCCAGGTAGCCGGCGAAGTGCACGGCCATGACTACTCCCATAGCACCCGCACC
Organism: Acidimicrobiales bacterium; assembly: GCA_014237715.1. GTDB lineage: Bacteria > Actinomycetota > Acidimicrobiia > Acidimicrobiales > MedAcidi-G1 > UBA9410. The sequence goes on along the minus strand of JAAZZG010000031.1, from coordinate 3,091 downwards.
AATGCCCTCCGACTCTCCGCGAATTGGCAGCAGGATGCGCTGCAGCCCGGTGCCGACTTGTAGAAGGGCGAACCCCAGAAATAGTGCCCAGACGCCAAGCAATGACGAGATGGCCGACGTCCGGATATCAGTGGGGCCGCTCAACGAAGCGTCCTCACACCCTTCCCGACGTGGTCGGGTGACGGCACTTCAGCATGGGACGCAGCGGCGGCTAGGGCGGCCGAGGCCACCGGTTCGACCATCGGGGCCACCATGGGGCCACTTGACCCCTGGACTACGTGTAGCAGCATGCACTCCTGGGTGGCCACCGGGTCGGAATCGTCGTCGGCAAAGAGATCATGGTGGACGTGAAGCCGCTTGGCGTCAGCGCCGAGGACTAGCGAGTCGGTATAGATACCCGCTCCTTCTTTGACCTCCCGTAGGTACCGGATGCGGGTTTCCACGGTGTAAAAGCTGCCATGGGTCGTCAGGTAGTCGGATCCGAACCCCAGAGTCGTCAGGATGGCATCGGTGGCATGACCGAACGCAACGCCATAGAAGCCCTCGGTCAGGTGGCCGTTGTAGTCGATCCACTCGGGGGGCACAACGGTGCGCCATACCTGAAGGTGTTCGGTTGCTGCCTCCATGGGGAGACCTCCGACGTTGAACTTCGCCCGGCGACGGCGCGGACGCGCGCAATCTACGGCTCATTGGCGATCGGGAGCAATCACCCCTGGTGGTCATGGGGCACAAGAGGCTCCAGTCTCTACAGTCAGCCCAGAGGGCCCGGAGGAAGAGTCCTCGGATCAAGAGTGGCCAACGCCCCGATGTCGGGTGCGGGCGCCGTGCCGAACACCTCTTCGGCGGCAGATAGAAGGGCGACTAGGGCGGCGTCGTCATGACGTCGTCCAGCAAACTGGAGCCCCACGGGAAGACCACCGTCGGTGAAGCCTGCCGGCAGGGACGCCGATGGTGCGCCCGTCACGGTGATCCTCGAACAGGACCGCATCCAGTGGGTGTAGTGGTCCAGGGACACACCGTCGATCTCGTCAACCCATTCCAAGCCGACTGGAAACGGTGATACCTGGGTGGTCGGGGATAGGAACGCATCGAACCGACCCTCGACCAAGAACCGATCCCAGTCGGATCTGATACGCCCTTCGGTGGCAACCGCCCCTGCTATCCGATCGGCATCCAGAGAAAGGCCCAGTCGAATCTCGTAGCGGGCTGTGGCCTTCACCCGCTCATCGTCGACGAGAGCCGCCATGTGGAAGGTCTGGAAGAGGCCTCGAAGGTCCTCAAAGCAGCGATCGGCGCCCGTCAGGTCGGGGCAGGCCTCCACTACCTCCCATCCGGCATCCGCCAGGGCCTCGACAGCCCGGACCGTCGCTACACGGACGCCTGGATCCACCGGAAGGTCCCGGAGGTCGGGAGAAAACGCCACTCGTGGAGCGGTCGGCCCGGGCTGTGTCGACACCTCGGCACTACTCATGACCCCCAACAGGAGTGCCATGTCGGCCACTGTCCGACCCATCGGTCCGGCGATCGGTTGGTCGGTACGGGGATCGGGGTTCACGTCGAGGGGAATGGATCCCGTGGTCGGACGAAAGCCGACCACGGCGTTGAAGGCCGCGGGGTTCCGGAGCGAGCCACCCAGGTCGGAGCCGTCCGCGATCGAAAGAGACCCACAGGCAAGGCCCACGGCGGCACCACCACTGGATCCACCTGCGCTGCGCGTCGGGTCCCATGGGTTACGGGTCAGCCCGAGGACCGGATTGAAGGTGTGGGAGCCCTTCCCAAACTCGGGCGTATTGGTCTTGCCCACGGGCACCACACCACTTTGACGGACATGGGCGACCAGGGGAGCGTCCTCGGTTGGTACGTAGTCACTAAAAACTAAGGATCCACGAGTGGTGCGGACCCCGGCAGTATCGCTGAGATCCTTGAATGCAGTGACAAGGCCACGCAGGGGGGTGCCTGCAAGAAGGGTCGGATCGTTGTCGAGCCGACCGGCTAGGTGCTCGGCTGTACCCCAATGGACGGTTGGTATGGCGTTGACCACCGGCTCGGTCATCTCAGCCCGGGTCCGGCAGTCGGCCAAGAGTTCCCGACACGATGCCTTGCCGGTGTCCAGGAGCGCCTTCTGCTCGGTGGCGGTCAACGCGGCGAGGTCCATCGCCGGCGAACCCTAGGACACTTCGTGGATGAAGCTCTCGTCGATCGCGGATACGAAATCAGGTCAGTGGCCGTGCAGCTCCCAACCGCGAGGGACCGACAGCCCGAACTCGGTACAGGCGTCGGCCACGGCGATAAACAAGAACTTCCCAAACGACCGCTCGCAGCTGATCAGAAACGATGTCTGGCCACTCTGGTCGTCGCGTACCCAGTCACAGCCCACGGCGCCCAACGAGCCGCTGAACACGGCGCCGTTGGGGGTGAGCTCCTCGGACAGGTCAAGGTTGCAGATCTTGGACAACGATGCTGCGGCATTCACCCCGCTGATCCTCAACATCGCCCGACCGTGGGTGATGTCGATGACCGTGACGAAGCCTTCGGTCGGCACCGATGTCGCGATTGCGCCGCTCCGACCCGGGGCTCCGTAGATGGTCCACTCGTCGGGTCGGCTGCCGCACACCAGGTCGCCGTCGGCGGTCCGGTTGCTGGCCCCATAGGACACGCCCAGGGTCGCCGCGGCAACCGTGGCGGTGCCGGCTCGCACCTGAATTTTGGTGGTGGCGTAGGCATCGGCCAGGGTCACGCCCCCGTCAGGGGAGGTGAGCGGACCGACGTCAACTGGACTATGCATCGTGGTCTCAGACACGCTGGCGTGCTCCTTCGTGATCGAAGTGGGCGTGGTGCTCTTGCACCAACGCCTTGATGCGCCGACCGTCGGCCAGCAGCACCGTGATTTCGGTTCCGGCGGCCGACAGTGACGGATCGACCTGCCCGAGGCAGATCGATCGGCCCAGCGTCGGCGACATCCGACTCGAGGTGATGCGACCAAGGATCGTGTTCTCGTTGCCGTCCACGATCTGGGCCGCCTCCTCTGGAACGATTGAGCCGTCCACAGTCTGGATGCCCACCAGGATCGGGAGGTCGTCCCGCTCGTAGG
>JAAZZG010000030.1 GCA_014237715.1 Acidimicrobiales bacterium | reverse complement strand
GTCGGGAACACCCCGGCAACCTCACGGGCGGCTCGAACCTCGTCGACCCCGCACCTTTCTCCCGAGGTGGTGGCCCGGATCGAGGGGTACACACGCGACATCGCCGAGGCCCTGGACGTCCGGGGCCTGCTCAACGTGCAGTTCGCAGTCAAGGAGGGCCCGGACGGGGCGGACGTCTACGTCATCGAGGCCAATCCGCGGGCCTCGAGGACGGTGCCGTTCGTGGCCAAGGCCACCGGTGTGCCACTGGCCAAGGTGGCCAGCCGGGCAATGCTGGGGGCCACGCTGGCCGAGCTGCGGGAAGAGGGCCTGCTGTGCGAGCGGGTGGTCGGTAGCCACGTGGCCGTCAAGGAAGCAGTCCTGCCGTTCAACCGGTTCCCTGAGGCCGACCCGGTCCTGGGCCCGGAGATGCGCTCCACCGGTGAAGTCATGGGCATTGACCTGACCGCCGGGCTGGCCTTCACCAAGTCCCAGATCGCCGCCGGAGGAGCACTTCCCGATGGAGGCACGGTGTTCCTCTCGCTGGCTGACCGGGACAAGGCGGTGGGCCTGGAGGCGGCGCGTGGGTTTGTCGAGCTGGGTCTCGACCTGGCTGCCACCAGTGGAACCGCCGCACACCTCCAGGCCAACGGCGTGCCGGTCTCGACGGTGGTGGCCAAGCTGGGTGAGGAGGGCACCGATGCCGTCGAGCTGGTGCGGTCCGGCGCCGTCCAACTGGTGGTCAACAGCCCCCGTGGGCGAGGCCCGCGTGCCGATGGCGAACACATCCGTGCTGCGGCGGGGGCTCAGGACATTCCGCTTCTGACCACCGGGAACGCGGCACTGGCCGCGGCCCGGGGACTTGCCGACTGGCGGACCTACCCGCTGGCTGTTCGCACTCTCCAGGAGTACCACCGCGGCATCACCTTGCGTCCCGAGGTGGACGGCTCCACGGAAGCCAACCGATCGTGAGTCGCCGGGCCACTTCCGTCGACTTGACGACGCGCCTCGGTTCGGTCGTGCTTTCCAATCCGGTGCTCACGGCATCGGGAACCGCCGGCCATGGTCACGAACTGGCCGACCATCTGGACCCGGCCGCGTTGGGTGCTGTGGTAGTGAAGTCGCTGCACGCCGAGCCATGGGCCGGCAATCCAGCGCCCCGGGTGCACGCCACCCCATCAGGCATGGTCAACAGCGTGGGTTTGCAGGGGCCAGGTGTCGAGTCCTGGCTGGAGCACGACCTGCCGGGCCTGGCCGCCACCGGTGCCCGAGTAGTGGCCAGCATCTGGGGGCGGACCGTCGAGGAGTTCGCCCGTGCCGCCGAACTTCTGGCCGACGCTCCGGACGTGGTGGTGGCCGTGGAGGTCAACGCCTCGTGTCCCAACCTCGAAGATCGGCGTGCCCTCTTCGCCCACTCGAGGTCGGCTACCACCGAGGTCGTCGATGCAGCCGGTGCGGCTGGTCGACCCCGATGGGCGAAGTTGAGCCCCAACACCCCTGAGCTTCCAGACGTGGCCGCCGCGGCGATGGCCGCGGGTGCCGAGGCAGTGACGGTGGCCAACACGGTGCTGGGCATGGTGATCGACACCGAGACCCGGCGTCCGCTCCTCGGTGCCGGACGGGGAGGATTGTCGGGGCCGGCTATCCGACCGGTGGCCGTGCGTGCGGTGTTCGACACCAGAGAGGCGTTGGGCGATGTCCCGATCATCGGTGTCGGCGGGGTGGCGTCAGCTGACGATGCCGTCCAGTTCCTGCTGGCCGGCGCCTCGGCGGTCCAGGTAGGTACGGCGACGTTCGCTGACCCACGGGCCCCGGCCCGGATCCTGCGTGACCTCGGTCGATGGTGCGACCGCCAAGGGGTGGCTCGTCTCGATGAACTGATCGGAGCAGCCCATGGCTGATGAGGAGTCGACGACGAACTGTTTCGGGGATTCGGCTCCGCCGTACATCCGTGAGTTGCTCTGCCTGGTGCTCGACGTCGACGACCTGGTGGCCGCTCGTCGGACCGCAGCGGCGCTGGCTCCGTGGTTCGGCACCGTCAAGGTGGGCCTCGAACTCTTCTCGGCCGCCGGGCCGGATGCCGTGACGAGCTTCGTAGAGGACGGATTTCGAGTTTTCTGCGACCTGAAGCTGCACGACATTCCCAACACGGTGGGCAGCGCGGCCCGGGTACTGGGTTCCTCAGGGGCCCGCTGGGTCACAGTGCACACCGCTGGCGGCGAGGCGATGCTCCGGTCGGCGGTGGAATCCATGGCCGACGGCGCGTCCCGGGTCGGAGCCGAGGCCCCCGGGGTGCTGGGTGTGACCGTGTTGACCAGCGATCAGACGGCCGGTCGAGAGGTACTCGAGCAGCGTTGCGATCTGGCGGCGTCGACCGGTTGTGCGGGCATCGTCTGCGCCGCTCCCGATCTGCCGGTCACCGATCCGTGGGCTGATCGTCTGGTTCGGGTCGTGCCGGGCATACGGATGCCCGGTGGCGATGTCCACGACCAGGCCCGAGTGGCGACGCCCAGCGACGCCGTGGCCGCCGGAGCCGACCTCCTGGTAGTCGGCCGAGCGGTGACCGCTGCACCTGATCCTGTGGCGGCTGCGGTCGAACTGGTAACCCACCTGGCTGGTCGCGGGACCTGAGACGCCGAACCCGGACGTTTGACCATCGAGAGTCGGCCAAGGTGAGCTGACGCCACTAGGGTCCGGCACATGGCAGGACTCCCCCAACTCACCGACGAACAGCGGCGTGCCGCTCTGGCCAAGGCAGCCGAGGCTCGAAGGGTCCGTGCCGAGATCAAGAACCGGCTCAAGATGGGGTCGCTCTCGTTACCCGAACTGCTGGAGCAGGCCGATGACGACATCATCCTGGCCAAGATGAAGGTGCTGGCCGTGCTGGAGTCCCTGCCCAAGTTGGGGAAGGTCAAGGCCCGGCGGACCATGGACGAGGTGGGCATCAGCGACAGCCGTCGCCTGCGAGGCCTCGGAACCCAGCAGCGCGCCGAACTGGTCTCCCGCTTCGGCTGAGCCGGCTCACCGAAGCCTTCCGGATCGCTCGACGTCGACGTGCTGGTCGTCGTCCTCTCGGGCCCCGGCGGTGCCGGGAAGGGGACCATTGCCCGGGCACTCGTCGACGGTGATGCCCGATTGTCCCTGAGTTGTTCGTGGACCACCCGGGAACGCCGGTCCGACGACGCCGAGGACGCCTACGTGTTCGTGTCCCGTCCAGAGTTCGACGGGCGACTCGAGGCCGGTGGCTTCTTGGAATGGAACGAGTTCCTGGGATGCGCCTACGGGACCCCGGTCCCCGATGCCAACGCCACCCGAGATCTCCTCTTGGAGATCGACGTGGCGGGCGGCCGCCAGGTACTCGAACACACGCCCGAGGCGCTCTGTTTCTTCGTGGATGCTCCGGACGATGCCGAGTTGCGTCGTCGACTGCTGGGCCGGGGAGATGCACCGGATCGAGCGGAACAGCGCGTCGTCGAGGCGGCCCGGGAGCGCGTCGAGGCCGATGCTCTCGGGTACCGACGGGTGGTGAACGACGTGCTGGAGGAGGCGATCGTCGAGATCCGTGATCTGATCGATGCCGCCCGGTCCAGTTCCTGACCGGAGCTCCGGAGCGGCCTGGCCGGGCCCGGGAACGGACCTCGGAACGTCTCCGTTGGCGGGCTCGCTCGAGGGTTCATGCAGGCTCGGTGGTACCGTGGAGGGCCGATCGGCCCGTGTAGCGGGACCGATTCACCGCCCGTTTCATTCTCGGAACAGGGCATCGACCTGGATGAACAACGGATAGAGGATCCCCCGGTGCAGCGTCACGACAGCATGGTCAACCCGCCTATCGAAGGTCTCCTAGAGGCTGCCGACTCCAAGTTCCGTCTGGTCACGGTGAGCGCCAAGCGCGCCCGTCAGATCAACGCGTACTTCGGCCAGTTGGGCGAGGGCCTTGGCGCCGCCATTCCGCCGCAGATCACCTCCACGTCCCGCAAGCCGCTCTCCATCTCCTTTGAGGAGCTCTCGGTGGGCAAGATCGAGGCCATCGAGCCGCCCGATGAGCCTGAGGATGTCGATGCCCTGCTGGATGCCATCGACGCCGAGATGGCCGAGCACCAGGGCGATGAACTTCCCGAGGGTGACGTCACGGTCACCGATGGCGCCGAGGGCGCCTGATCCGAACTCCGGTCGTCCTCGCGGACGGATGACCCTCATGGGACCCCTCGCCGGCCGTCGCATCGTCCTCGGTGTCACGGGTGGGATAGCTGCCTACAAGGCCGTCGAGGTCTGCCGCCGATTGGTCGACGCCGGCGCACACGTGGCGCCCGTCATGACCGAGGGTGCACTCCACTTCGTAGGCCGGGCCACCTTCGATGCCCTGGGCTCCGAACCCGTACAGACCAGCCTCTGGGATGAACTCCATCCCATTCCACACACCCGTCTAGGGCAGGGCGCCGATCTGGTGCTGGTGTGCCCGGCCACGGCCCGGCTGTTGTCGGACTACCGAACCGGCCGGTCCGACGATCTACTCACCGCCACCCTGTTGGCCACCAGGGCGCCGGTTGTCGTGGCGCCGGCCATGCACACGGAGATGTGGGAGCAGCCCTCGGTGGCCGAGAACGTGGCCGTGCTGGCCGACCGTGGGGTGACCATGGTTGGTCCAGTGGACGGCCGTCTGGCCGGCGGGGACGTAGGTGCCGGCCGTATGGCCGAACCGGCTGACATCGTGGCCGCCGCCTTCGAGGCGCTGGGGGCGACGGATGGAAGTGAACCGGCAGGGGACCTCGCCGGCCTGACCGTCCTGGTGACCGCCGGCGGTACCCGGGAGCCCATCTGTCCGGTTCGCTTCATCGGAAACCGGTCGTCGGGTAAGCAGGGCCACGCTCTGGCTGCCGAGGCGGCAGTCCGTGGGGCGAAGGTCCAGTGCATCACCACCCAGTCGGCGTCGGCACCCGATTACCCGGGTACGGAGGTTGTCGCCGTGGAGACGGCCGCCGAGATGGCCTCCGCCGTCCTGGAACGCTTTCCGCTCGTCGATGTGGTGCTCATGGCCGCAGCGGTGGCCGACTTTCGCCCTGTCGAGGTGGCCGACCACAAGATCAAGAAGGGCGGAGGCGTGCCCGAGATCCGTCTCGAGCCGACCGTCGACATCCTCGCCCAACTGGGTCGGACCCGGGCTGGTTCGCAGGTCCTGGTGGGGTTCGCAGCGGAAACCGACGATCTGCGACAGAATGCCGCGCAGAAACTGCAGGCCAAGGGCGTCGATCTGATCGTGGCGAACGACGTGTCAGCTCCCCAGGTGGGGTTCGAACACGAGACCAACGCCGTAGTCCTGCTCGGAATCGATGGCGGGATCACCGAGGTGCCCCTGTGCGACAAGCGGGAGGTGGCGAGGGTGGTCCTCGATGCCGCCCGCGACATCCACCAGGCGAACTGTGAACAGATGGACGATGACGGGGCCGACCGGGCATCGAACGGAGACGACACGTGAGTAACAACTGGACCTTCACCTCCGAATCGGTGAGCGAGGGCCATCCGGACAAGATGGCCGACCAGATCTCCGATGCCGTGCTCGACGCGATGCTGACCGTGGACCCTGAGAGCCGTGTGGCGTGCGAGACGCTGATCACCACCGGCCTGGTCGTGGTGGCCGGCGAGGTCACCTGCCGCGGCTACGTCGACATCCCACGGACCGTCCGGAACACGATCTGCGAGATCGGCTACGACCGTGAGGACTTTGGTTTCGACGGCCATACCTGTGGTGTGATGGTCACCCTCGACGCCCAGTCCGTCGACATTGCCCAGGGTGTGGACGCCGCCGAGGAGGTCCGCTCCGGCATGGCGGGCGAGGACGATGACCTGGACCGTCAGGGGGCCGGCGATCAGGGGATGATGTTCGGCTTCGCCTGCGACGAGACCGACGTGCTCATGCCGTTGCCCATCCACCTGGCCCATCGGATGGCTGAACGCCACGCAGAGGTCCGCAAGGCGGGAACGGTGCCGTACCTCCGACCTGACGCCAAGACCCAGGTCACCTTCGAATACGAGGGGAACACCCCGGTGCGGCTCCGGACGGTCCTGGTGTCGACCCAGCACAACGACGGGATCGACCGGGATTCGATGATCCGCCCGGACCTGATCGAGCAGGTCATCCGACCGGTGATCCCCGAGCAGTTCGCCGACGACGACTACGAGGTGCACGTCAACCCGACAGGCCGGTTCGTGATCGGTGGTCCGGTGGGAGACGCCGGCCTGACCGGTCGAAAGATCATCGTGGACACCTACGGCGGCATGGCCCGCCACGGTGGTGGCGCCTTCTCGGGCAAGGATCCGTCGAAGGTCGACCGCTCAGCGGCCTACGCCACCCGGTGGGTGGCCAAGAACTTGGTGGCGGCGGGAGTGGCAACCCGTTGCGAGGTCCAGGTGGCCTACGCCATTGGCATGGCCCGCCCGATTTCGGTACTGGTCGACACCTTCGGCACGGCCAACGTGGACCCGGAGCGGGTTTCGGCCTGCGTGCAGGAGGTCTTCGACCTCCGTCCGGCGGCCATCATCCGCGACCTGGACCTGAAACGCCCGATCTACGGTCAGACCGCGGCCTACGGGCACTTCGGCCGGCCCGGACTCCCCTGGGAAGCCACCGACCGGGTGGACGACGTCCGTTCCTTCCTGGGCCTGGGCTGAACCGGAAGACGTTGACCCGATGAGCGTCGGGTCGACCGGAGAGACCGGGCCGGAGCAGGGCCGACTGGCGTTCGACGAGGTCGAGCCGGCTGCGGGGGAACCAGAAGTGGATGTCGCGCCCTACGAGGCAGCGGTACCCGAGGAGGGGCCGAAACGTGTGGTCCGGGTCCTACCGGACGTCGCTGCGGTCTCGAAGGCCTTCGATTACCTGGTTCCCGAAGCATGGTCAAGGGATGGTCGGGGTGAGCGCCTCGGCATTGGAAGCCGGGTCCGGATCATCCTGCACGGCCGACTGGTGGCCGGATGGGTTGTGGACGACCAGGTCGAGCCGCCACCGGGGGTTGCCCTGCGGCCGCTCTCGCGTCTGAGTGGTCTCG